>NZ_JBRFIO010000013.1:0-533 GCF_052931795.1 Alcaligenes sp. RM2 | reverse complement strand
ACTGCAAATGCGAGACTGTTAGGAAGTAGCCAAAATGACGCAGTAGAGCGCATAGTAGGCTCAATGAGACTCGCTGAAATGATCGGGGGGGTTCCCTCTACTGGAGTATTTCTAGAGGAGCGAAACCCCGTAGAAAATTCCTACCGTATGACTGGTGCTGGGTTTTCCTCTACAGTTTCTTTTGACTCTAAACGGGTGGCTCGATCGAGCGTGGAAACACGCCCTGTCAACACTTCACTGCACCCTCGCATGCAAATTTGAACGCGAGGATAAAGAGCGGTATTAGTCGGACGGTTTTCACTCGAGGTACGTACTACACGAGAGCTATCAAAATTTATACGGCTCAAAAAATGACCGGTACCAGGAACTGCCCCCTGCGCATAGTGCGTCGCGTTACTGGAGACTCTAAATGGCCCGTTCGATGAGTCGGCAATTAATGATCCAACAATACCCACAATGGGTTGTGCCGTGTCCACTTGCGCAGAACCCAGTCCCCTCTCATTTGCAGTTAGGTGGCCATTTCGCTGCAAATG
>NZ_JBRFIO010000012.1:0-1102 GCF_052931795.1 Alcaligenes sp. RM2 | reverse complement strand
GGCTTCGGACTCGGCCTTGTTGACCACGTCGTCACCGGCAATGGTGTCGATGGTAATCGCAGCTTCGGGCAGATCGGTATCCACACCGTAGCCACGGTCGGCTTCAGCGCTCGCTGGGTTACCGGCGGCGTCTTCGGTCTCGACCTTGGCGTGTACGTTCGAATCTTGGGCCAGTTCGGTGCCAGGAACGTCCACGTTCCAGGTCTTGCCATCGGCGTTAACGGTGGTGGTGTAGTCCTTACCGTTCACGGTCACAGTCACCGTGTCGCCAGCCTTGACGTCTTTACCCACAGTACCGGTAACAGTGACATCCCCTTCCGATTCAGCCTTGTTGATTACGTCGTCACCGGCAATGGTATCGATCGTGATCGCAGCTTCAGGCAGATCGGTGTCGACACCGTAGCCACGGTCGGCTTCAGCGCTCGCTGGGTTACCGGCGGCGTCTTCGGTCTCGACCTTGGCGTGAACATTGCTGTCTTGGGCCAGTTCGGTACCAGGAACGTCCACGTTCCAGGTCTTGCCATCGGCGTTAACGGTGGTCGTGTAGTCCTTGCCGTTCACGGTCACAGTGACCGTGTCGCCAGCCTTCACATCCTTGCCAACCGTACCAGTGATGGTCACGTCAGACTCGGACTCGGCCTTGTTGACCACGTCGTCACCGGCAATGGTGTCGATGGTAATCGCAGCTTCTGGCAGATCGGTGTCGACACCGTAGCCACGGTCGGCTTCAGCGCTCGCTGGGTTACCGGCGGCGTCTTCGGTCTCGACCTTGGCGTGTACGTTCGAATCTTGGGCCAGTTCGGTGCCAGGAACGTCCACGTGCCAGGTCTTGCCATCGGCGTTAACGGTGGTGGTGTAGTCCTTACCGTTCACGGTCACAGTCACCGTGTCGCCAGCCTTGACGTCTTTACCCACAGTACCGGTAACAGTGACATCCCCTTCCGATTCAGCCTTGTTGATTACGTCGTCACCGGCAATGGTGTCGATCGTGATCGCAGCTTCAGGCAGATCGGTGTCTACACCGTAGCCACGGTCGGCTTCAGCGCTTGCTGGGTTACCGGCAGCGTCTTCCGTTTCCACCTTGGCGTGTACGTTCGAATCT
>NZ_JBRFIO010000011.1:0-1447 GCF_052931795.1 Alcaligenes sp. RM2 | reverse complement strand
TTGAACTGACCCCCATAAGTTGGACGGTCAGAAGTTAGAGCTCGAAGGCCTGAGTTCGGTATTGCACCGGGCTCAGGCCTTTTAGTTTGAGCTTGATGCGGTCGTGGTTGTAGTAATGAATGTATTGCTCGAGATCCGCCTGTAACTGCTCAATACTCTCGAAGCGGTTCAGGTGGAAGAGTTCAGCTTTGAGGGTGCCAAAGAAGCTCTCCATGGCGGCATTGTCCAGGCAGTTGCCTTTGCGTGACATGCTTTGGGTCAGGCCATGTTCAGCAAGTTGACGCCGATAAGCAGGCATCTGATACTGCCAGCCCTGATCGGAGTGCAGCAGTGGAGTCTGTTCGTCGCTCAGCTTGCTCCATGCTTTTTTGAGCATGTTTCCCACCAGAGAGAAGTGAGGTCGTCGCTGCATTGCGTAGGTTACGATTTCCCCGTTGTACAGGTCCATCACAGGTGAGAGATAGAGCTTCTCTCCCCGAACGTTGAACTCGGTGATATAGGTTACCCACTTCTGGTTCGGCCGCTCGGCCTGGAATGCGCGGGCCAGGAGATTAGGCACACTGGCCTGCTGTCCTCGGTAGGAGCGGTATTTCTTGGGGCGCACCAGCGACTTCAGCCCCAACACTCTCATCAAACGCTGCACCGCTTTGTGATTCACCGTCTCGCCCATTTGGCGAAGCGCCGCCGTGATGCGCCGGTAGCCATAGCGCCCCTTATGGCATTCATAGAGGGCGCGAATCCGCGACTTTAGATCGGCTTGCCGATCGCCAGCCTGCTGCGCCTTTACCTGATAATAAAACGTGCTACGCGCCAGCCCTGCTGTCTTGAGCAGCACCGCCAGATCGTGGCCTTGCCTCAGCTCAAGCACTACCCGCGCTTTTTCTGCGCGGCTAGCGCCTTGGCCTGACGCAAGGCCCTCAATTTTTTTAGGTAGGCTACCTCTGCGCGTAGATACTCGTTCTCCTTGCGCAACTGCTCGAGCGTGCGCGCATCGTCAGGCAGCGGCGGCAATGGGGTGGGTAAGTCAGACGTTGGCATCTTCTTGCGGCCTCCTCGTGGCTTGGGCTCTAGCGCCGATATTCCACCTTCGTCATACTGGCGCATCCACTGAGCAACCTGGGCGGAACAACGAATATCATACAACTGCGCCACTTGCTGGCACGACAGATCATCGCGCCACAGATGCTTGAGCACCTTTATCTTGAAGGCCGCGTCGTAAACGCTGTGCTTTTTGTCCAGGCCCGTTACACCATGCTGTCGGTATCGCTGTACCCACCCTCTAACTTGGCTATGGGACAGCCCATAAAACGCAGCAACTGCCTTCAGGCCCCCATGCTGTTCTGATAGATAACGATGAACAACGGACAGCTTGAACTGACTATCGTATTTCGTCATGAAAAACACCCCAAAGGTCGGATCAATGTCCAACTTTTGGGGTGCAGTTCAC
>NZ_JBRFIO010000010.1:0-2851 GCF_052931795.1 Alcaligenes sp. RM2 | reverse complement strand
AATACAGTCACATCACTTATGACATGGCTTTCCTGTCGCCCACACTGCTTTATGGCCCCAGCCTGTCCTTGATGATCAAGCGCAATGACACGCCGTTTGCCACATTTGCCAATACGGGGAACCAGAAAGCCGTGGCTAATGCCTTGGATACCGGCTCGGATCAACCGCCGGTCACCATGGCCGAACTGTACGATACGGTCCTCAATGCTCAGTCCGGACAGGTCGCAGGCTACATGGAGCAATTGCAAGGCCAAATCCATGCGGGTACGACCTCCGCCCTGCTAAGCAACGGGGATCTTTTGCCCCGCACTTTAGGCAAACAAGCCTCAGGCGCACGTAATAAAAACGGCACAGACACCGTTCTATGGGCCGAAGTGATTCACCAACAACGCGATCTGGACGGTGACGACAACAGCCAGGATGTTCGTCATAAAGTGGGCGGCCTGTTCCTGGGTGGCGATACCGCCATCGGCGAACAAGGCTGGCGCATGGGTGCCTCTCTGGGCTACCTGGAAAACCGCATCAAGCTGGATGACCGCCGTCAGACCTCACGCAGCAACAGCTACAGCGCCGCCCTGTACGGAACGCAAGCCTGGGAAATGGGTTCGGGTAGTCTGAGTCTGCTGGCAGGTGGTGCTTATACCCGCCACAGCCTGGACAGCGAGCGTTCCATCTCTGTTCACCAATACGAAACACTGAAGGCTGATTACAAAGCGCACAGCATCCAGGCCTTTGCCCAGTTGGGCTACCGCATGCCCGTCAGCCCTCGCTCCAGCGTTGAACCCTATGCCAGCGTGAACTGGCATCAGTTGCGTCACGGCTCCTTTAGCGAATCGGGTGGTCAGGCAGCCTTGCGCGGAGACTCGCAACGCCAGAACCTGAGCACCGTGACGCTGGGTCTGCGTGGCACCACGGAACTGGATCTGTCCAAAACCACGCTGTCCTTGAGTGCCGGTTTAGGCTGGCGTCATGCCCTGGGCGACACCACCCCCGAACGTGAACTGGCCTTTGCCGCACTGCCCGGCAGCAACTTCCGCATCAGCGGCGCGCCGATTGCCAAAAATGCTGCTGTCGCCGAATTGGGCGCTGAACTGAAAGCCGGCAAAAGCACCTCCTTTGGCTTGAACTACCAGGGTCAGTTTGGTCGTAATCAGGACCATGCTGGCTCCCTGTTCATGAAGGTCCGTTTCTGATTTAAGGCCCCGAGGCGGGCTTGGCGTTCCGCCAATCCCGCGGCAGGCATAACAGACGGCCATCAAAAATCCCTGCGATGCGCGTGCATGGCAGGGGCCCACAAGAACACGACCTCAACAATACAGCAGCCCATAACTGCCGGTTTAAACGGCTATGCCGTTAAATTGAAGATGCCTTGAGAACCTCCAAGGCAGGTTTTCACAACGAGTGGCCACCCTCCTTAGAAGATCCAAGTAGATAAGACATGTCGAACAAGAAACGCAACACCTCTATGCTGGTGCAGATGGCTTTGTTAAGCCTGACTTTACCTGGCATCGTCCATGCCGATTCCGAGAGCTCACTGGAGCAATGGCACACCAAAGAATATAAGCGTCAACCCGGCCTGGACATGATCAATGCAGCCAAAGCCTATTCGCTGGGCTTTACCGGCAAAGGCGTCACGGTCGGTTATCTGGACTCGGGCATTCAGGCAAATCACCCTGAGTTTGCCGGCGCCATTGCTGGGGGCTTTGACTTTGCCAACAATACCCCCTACGCCAATGGCCAAGGAGTCGATACTCAGCTCCCTGCCGGACACGGGAGCCATGTTGCCGGAATCATTGGTGCGAGACGCGACGAAGCAGGCATGCACGGCGTCGCCTTCAATAGCCAGCTTTTTGCGGTTGCCTACGGCATCAATACTGATGACGATGACGACGATGATGATGGTGGTGACGACACTACCCCGACTCCAGACGATATAAGGGCCTTTCAAGATCGAATGCTTTCTAATGGCTGGAACTATCTCGCCCAGTTCAAGCTGCCCATTATCAATAGCAGTCTGGGGCTCAATGACTGCTCAAGGTCCTATAACCCACCCTGCCATATTGTGGACTATGGCTCAGCTCAAAGCGCCCTAGAGGCTCAACCTCTGATCATTGAGTCCTTCAAGAACAGTGCGCAGGCTGGCTCCCTGATGGTATTTGCTACCGGCAATGAGTCTCAAGACCACCCTGATTTTCTGGCCGGCTCTCCCTACTGGTTTCCCGAACTGAAAGACAACTGGCTGGCCGTGACGGCAGTCGGGGAAGATGGTTCCTTGGCCGTCTACGCCAATAAATGTGGTGTTTCCGCCGAGTGGTGTTTGACCGCACCAGGGGGGCAGTGGGCCCCTGGCATTAACTCCGTCAACTCGGATGGAGGCTATATTTATAAAAGTGGCACCTCCATGGCATCGCCACACGTGGCCGGAGCGGCAGCGTTAGTTAAAGAAGCCTTTCCCTACTTCACGGCGTATCACCTGCAGCAAACCTTGCTGACCACCGCCACCCCTCTGGGAGACCCCAGCATTTTTGGCTGGGGCCTGATGAATGTGGGCAAGGCCGTGCAAGGGCCAGCACAATTTACTCGTCTGTTCGACGTCGATACGCTAGGCTACAACTCCACCTTCGCCAATGACATCAGTGGCACCGGCGGCCTGCACAAGCGCGGTTCCGGCTCCCTGGAGCTGACGGGCAATAACAGCTATACCGGTGACACCACCGTCAGCGGGGGCCGTCTGGCCGTCAATGGCACGCTGGCGTCTGCGGTCACAGTGGAACGCGAAGGCACCTTGGGGGGGGCCGGTACAGTCGCTCAAGTCGATAACTACGGCACCCTGGCTCCAGGTAATTCGGTT
>NZ_JBRFIO010000009.1:0-5388 GCF_052931795.1 Alcaligenes sp. RM2 | reverse complement strand
CTAGCAGCGGTTACGAAGGTGTCAAGCGCGGGTTGCGCTGCACTTCAATATTACGTTCTGTGGTCAACAACTTAACTCACTACAACCTCAAGGGTTATAGGATCAAGCCACACGGGCAATTAGTACTGGTTAGCTACATGCATTACTGCACTTCCACACCCAGCCTATCAACGTCCTGGTCTCGGACGACCCTACAGGGGGGTCAAGCCCCCGGGATACCTAATCTTCAGACGAGTTTCCCGCTTAGATGCCTTCAGCGGTTATCTCTTCCGTACGTAGCTACTCGGCAATGCCATTGGCATGACAACCGATACACCAGTGGTACGTCCACTCCGGTCCTCTCGTACTAGGAGCAGGCTCCGTCAAGTATCCAACGCCCACGGCAGATAGGGACCAAACTGTCTCACGACGTTTTAAACCCAGCTCACGTACCTCTTTAAATGGCGAACAGCCATACCCTTGGGACCGGCTACAGCCCCAGGATGAGATGAGCCGACATCGAGGTGCCAAACACCGCCGTCGATATGAACTCTTGGGCGGTATCAGCCTGTTATCCCCAGAGTACCTTTTATCCGTTGAGCGATGGCCCTTCCATACAGAACCACCGGATCACTATGTCCTACTTTCGTACCTGTTCGACTTGTCAGTCTCACAGTCAAGCACGCTTATGCCATTGCACTATCAAGACGATTTCCGACCGTCTCTAGCGTACCTTCGAACTCCTCCGTTACACTTTAGGAGGAGACCGCCCCAGTCAAACTGCCCACCATGCACGGTCCCCGATCCCGATAAGGGACCTAGGTTAGAACCGCAAACAGACCAGGGTGGTATTTCAAGGATGACTCCACGCGATCTGGCGACCACGCTTCAACGTCTCCCACCTATCCTACACAGGCCGGTTCACAATCCAATGCAAAGCTACAGTAAAGGTTCATGGGGTCTTTCCGTCTAGCCGCGGGGAGATTGCATCATCACAACCATGTCAACTTCGCTGAGTCTCAGGAGGAGACAGTGTGGCCATCGTTACGCCATTCGTGCAGGTCGGAACTTACCCGACAAGGAATTTCGCTACCTTAGGACCGTTATAGTTACGGCCGCCGTTTACCGGGGCTTCGATCAAGAGCTTGCACCCCATCACTTAACCTTCCGGCACCGGGCAGGCGTCACACCCTATACGTCCACTTTCGTGTTTGCAGAGTGCTGTGTTTTTAGTAAACAGTCGCAGCCACCGATTCACTGCGGCCTCTTCATGCTTTGTGCGCAGGCACATCACACTAATGAGGCATACCTTCTCCCGAAGTTACGGTATTAATTTGCCGAGTTCCTTCTCCTGAGTTCTCTCAAGCGCCTTGGAATATTCATCCCGTCCACCTGTGTCGGTTTGCGGTACGGTCTCGTAGAGCTGAAGCTTAGAGGCTTTTCTTGGAACTGCTTCCAGTTAGTTTAGAGCCGAAGCTCTATCCAGTCACACCCTTGAATTACGCACCCGGATTTGCCTAAGTGCCTTCTATGATGCGCCAACGGGGACATCCAACACCCCGATAACATTCTGCAATCCGTCCCCCCATCGCACTCTACGACGGTGCGGGAATATTAACCCGCTTCCCATCAGCTACGCATCTCTGCCTCGCCTTAGGGGCCGACTCACCCTGCGCCGATGAACGTTGCGCAGGAAACCTTGGACTTACGGCGAGGGGGCTTTTCACCCCCTTTATCGCTACTCATGTCAGCATTCTCACTTCCGATACCTCCAGCATTCCTCACGGAACACCTTCACAGGCTTACGGAACGCTCTCCTACCATGTGTACTAAAGTACACATCCGCAGCTTCGGTCTATGGCTTAGCCCCGTTACATCTTCCGCGCAGGACGACTCGATCAGTGAGCTATTACGCTTTCTTTAAAGGATGGCTGCTTCTAAGCCAACCTCCTGACTGTCTATGCCTTCCCACTTCGTTTCCCACTTAGCCATAGTTAGGGACCTTAGCTGGCGGTCTGGGTTGTTTCCCTCTTGAGTCCGGACGTTAGCACCCGGTGCTCTGTCTCCCGTACTGTACTTGCCGGTATTCGGAGTTTGCCATGGGTTGGTAAGTCGCTGTGACCCCCTAGCCATAACAGTGCTCTACCCCCGGCAGTAATATACGAGGCACTACCTAAATAGTTTTCGGAGAGAACCAGCTATCTCCAGGCTTGTTTAGCCTTTCACTCCGATCCACAGCTCATCCCCTAATTTTTCAACATTAGTGGGTTCGGTCCTCCAGCACGTGTTACCGTGCCTTCAACCTGGCCATGGATAGATCGCCTGGTTTCGGGTCTACACCCAGCGACTGAATCGCCCTATTCGGACTCGCTTTCGCTACGCCTCCCCTATTCGGTTAAGCTTGCCACTGAATGTAAGTCGCTGACCCATTATACAAAAGGTACGCAGTCACACCACGAAGGTGCTCCTACTGTTTGTATGCATACGATTTCAGGATCTATTTCACTCCCCTTCCGGGGTTCTTTTCGCCTTTCCCTCACGGTACTGGTTCACTATCGGTCGATCACGAGTATTTAGCCTTGGAGGATGGTCCCCCCATATTCAGACAGGATTTCACGTGTCCCGCCCTACTTGTTCGATGCTTAGTTCCACGTACTGAATTTCGCCTACAGGGCTATCACCTGCTACGGCTGGACTTTCCATTCCATTCGACTATTCACTACGCTAAAACATCCAGGCTGGTCCGGTTTCGCTCGCCACTACTTCCGGAATCTCGGTTGATTTCTTTTCCTCGAGTTACTGAGATGGTTCAGTTCACTCGGTTCGCCTCCACATGCCTATGTATTCAGCATGGGATACCGTATTACTACGGTGGGTTTCCCCATTCGGACATCTACGGATCAAAGCTTGTTTGCCAGCTCCCCGTAGCTTTTCGCAGGCTACCGCGTCCTTCATCGCCTGTGATCGCCAAGGCATCCATCATATGCACTTATTCGCTTGATCCTATAACGCTTGATGCTGTTATAGGAATATGAGTATACGTTGTTGCCGTTCATCAATCCTTAGCTGTTATCCAATCCGAAGACTGAACAACGTCTATATTTTTGAGAACTTTCGTTGAACATAATTTGTTCTGTTGCAATCACAACCCGTGTATTGTCATTACAAGGCGACTAATCGTCTTGCGTTTATTAGACAACACACCTTCGTTGTGCTTCTTCCTAATTGTTAAAGAGCAATTCGTGGGTTGCATAACCCAACGAGCAGTATTCTTGAAAAAGAACACTCTTCGTTGAATCTAGCGCCAGGTCAACCGCTGCTGTCCTGTGCCCTATACTCTGTCATGAACCTTGCTGTATCGACAACCAACCACAAAAGCGGTGGTGGAGGATGACGGGATCGAACCGACGACCCCCTGCTTGCAAAGCAGGTGCTCTCCCAGCTGAGCTAATCCCCCGAGGTAATCGTTGGTGGGTCAAGTTGGAATCGAACCAACGACCCCCGCCTTATCAAGACGGTGCTCTAACCGACTGAGCTACTGACCCATCTATCACCAGTGGGCGATACCTTCAATGGTCATGACATTAACTAACAGCCAATAAGTGTGGACGCTTTCGCTTTGCGAGCCATTCGCTCTAAAAGGAGGTGATCCAGCCGCACCTTCCGATACGGCTACCTTGTTACGACTTCACCCCAGTCATGAATCCCACCGTGGTAAGCGCCCTCCTTGCGGTTAGGCTACCTACTTCTGGTGAAACCCACTCCCATGGTGTGACGGGCGGTGTGTACAAGACCCGGGAACGTATTCACCGCGACATTCTGATCCGCGATTACTAGCGATTCCGACTTCACGCAGTCGAGTTGCAGACTGCGATCCGGACTACGATCGGGTTTCTGAGATTGGCTCCCCCTCGCGGGTTGGCGACCCTCTGTCCCGACCATTGTATGACGTGTGAAGCCCTACCCATAAGGGCCATGAGGACTTGACGTCATCCCCACCTTCCTCCGGTTTGTCACCGGCAGTCTCATTAGAGTGCTCTTGCGTAGCAACTAATGACAAGGGTTGCGCTCGTTGCGGGACTTAACCCAACATCTCACGACACGAGCTGACGACAGCCATGCAGCACCTGTGTTCCGGTTCTCTTGCGAGCACGGCCAAATCTCTTCGGCTTTCCAGACATGTCAAGGGTAGGTAAGGTTTTTCGCGTTGCATCGAATTAATCCACATCATCCACCGCTTGTGCGGGTCCCCGTCAATTCCTTTGAGTTTTAATCTTGCGACCGTACTCCCCAGGCGGTCAACTTCACGCGTTAGCTGCGCTACTAAGGCCTAACGGCCCCAACAGCTAGTTGACATCGTTTAGGGCGTGGACTACCAGGGTATCTAATCCTGTTTGCTCCCCACGCTTTCGTGTCTGAGCGTCAGTATTATCCCAGGGGGCTGCCTTCGCCATCGGTATTCCTCCACATATCTACGCATTTCACTGCTACACGTGGAATTCTACCCCCCTCTGACATACTCTAGCTCGGCAGTTAAAAATGCAGTTCCAAGGTTGAGCCCTGGGATTTCACATCTTTCTTTCCGAACCGCCTACACACGCTTTACGCCCAGTAATTCCGATTAACGCTTGCACCCTACGTATTACCGCGGCTGCTGGCACGTAGTTAGCCGGTGCTTATTCTGCAGATACCGTCAGCAGTATCCCGTATTAGGGGATACCTTTTCTTCTCTGCCAAAAGTACTTTACAACCCGAAGGCCTTCATCATACACGCGGGATGGCTGGATCAGGGTTTCCCCCATTGTCCAAAATTCCCCACTGCTGCCTCCCGTAGGAGTCTGGGCCGTGTCTCAGTCCCAGTGTGGCTGGTCGTCCTCTCAAACCAGCTACGGATCGTTGCCTTGGTGAGCCTTTACCCCACCAACTAGCTAATCCGATATCGGCCGCTCCAATAGTGAGAGGTCTTGCGATCCCCCCCTTTCCCCCGTAGGGCGTATGCGGTATTAGCCACTCTTTCGAGTAGTTATCCCCCGCTACTGGGCACGTTCCGATATATTACTCACCCGTCCGCCACTCGCCGCCAAGAGAGCAAGCTCTCTCGCGCTGCCGTTCGACTTGCATGTGTAAAGCATCCCGCTAGCGTTCAATCTGAGCCAGGATCAAACTCTTCAGTTTAATCTCTGTGGTTGTCCCGTCTTGCGACGAGACCGATTGTGTCTCAAAGAAAAATTCAGAGTTACACAAGGTAATTCTTCATCTTTCGTTTGTGAGCACTTGATACAAACTTGTGGCGATCCCCGAAGGGTTCGACTCGCTCATTCCAAGCGCCCACACTTATCGGCTGTTAATTGTTAAAGAGCAGTGACAGTTGCCTGTCGTTCTACTGACTAACCCGGCTGGCTCGTCGCG
>NZ_JBRFIO010000008.1:0-99302 GCF_052931795.1 Alcaligenes sp. RM2 | reverse complement strand
TGTTCTGATAGATAACGATGAACAACGGACAGCTTGAACTGACTATCGTATTTCGTCATGAAAAACACCCCAAAGGTCGGATCAATGTCCAACTTTTGGGGTGCAGTTCACGTTCGGGTGGCTTTTTGCTGCCGGGCTCCAGCCTCGTTCCAGATCTGCTGTCCAGGGACAGCAAGGTGGAGTGTTGCCAGTGTGTGCCAGCCAAGTTGTGTAGAACGTGGCCAGACCCGACTGCATCAGCACGGCTCCGGGTAGAGCCGTGCCGTGTACTTCAACAACTTAGCGCATGTTTTGCGCGGCCAGACCCAGGGCCAGATCTTGCTTCATGCGTTTCTTGTAGAAAGGCAGGCAGATGAACAAGGCCAGGAACCAGAATGGCGTAGCCATCAGGCCGATCAGGGTTTCTTCTTCTTGGCTGAACAGGTACAGCGCAAAGGCAAAGAACGCTAGGGTCAGGTAGCACATGGGAATCGCAAAGGGCATTTTGTAGCTCGATGCGGCATGGGCCTCCGGACGAATGCGACGGTACTTCAGGTAGGTGATCAGAATCACGGCCCAGACAAAGATAAAGCAGATGCTGGCCACGGTGGTCACAATGGTGAACACACGCATTACGTCGCCTTCTGCGTAAAGCAGGAACAGGCTGGACAGCAAAAGGGCGCAAGAATAGATCAGACCATTACGGGGAGTGCCGTTACGCGACAACTGGCTGAATGCCTCTGGAGCCAGCTTGTTCTTGGACAGACCGTACAGCATGCGGCCGGTCGAGAACATGCCACTATTGGCCGACGACAGGGCCGAGGTCAGCACCACAAAGTTGATGATGGCAGCCGCTGCACCCACGCCAATCAGCAAGAACATGTTTACAAACGGGCTCTTGTTGGGCGCCACAATGTCCCAGGGGGTGACGGTCATGATGGCGGTCAGGGCCAGCACGTAGAACACAATCACGCGAACGGGAATCTTGTTGATGGCTTTGGGCAGGTTCTTGGCAGGGTCAGCCGTTTCAGCCGAGGCCGTACCCACCAGCTCGATCCCCACGAAGGCAAAGATGGCGATCTGGAAGGCCGCAAAGAAACCATGCAGGCCATTGGGGAACATGCCGCCGCGATCCCACAAGTGGGTCAGGCTGGCTTTTTCGCCGGTTGGGCCGACAAAGCCGGTAAACAGCAGGTAAGCACCCACACCAATCAGGGCCACAATAGCGATGATCTTGACCAGGGCAAACCAGAACTCCAGCTCGCCAAACAATTTGGCCGACAGCAAGTTAAAGATCAGCAAGAAGGCGATACACGCCAGGCCGGGTAACCAGAGCGGAATGTCCGGCCACCAGAACTGGGTATAGCCGGTAATGGCGACAATATCCGCAATACCGATAACCACCCAGCAGAACCAATAACTCCAGCCCAGAAAGTAACCCATGGTGGGCCCGAGAATATCGGCGGAGAAATCCACAAAAGATTTGTATTCCAGGTTATGCAGGAGCAATTCCCCCATCGCCCGCATCACAAAGAATAAAAAGAACCCAATGATCATGTAGGTAAACAAGACCGAGGGTCCGGCCAGGCTAATGGTGCGGCCTGAGCCCATAAATAGCCCTGTACCGATAGCGCCTCCAATTGCTATCAGTTGCAGGTGCCGGTTTTTCAACGAGCGCTGCAGTCCAGATGAATGTTGCTGAGACACACTGTTCTCCTAATTTTTTTTCGTTCAAATGCGTAATTATGACTGTGCTGCGAGAAAACAAAGGGCACAACCCGTCCTCAAGGACGGTTTTCTTGATGCCGATCTAAATAAGCTGAGGAGCGCACAGCAGTCCTCCTTGTTCTGACGACATGAAATGTCAAAACAGACCTGTGTGCGAATAAAAATGGGAATAGGGGTGGGGTATGCCAGGCGGCCAGAAAAGGCGCCTGACTATCTGCTCATAAATAGGCTCCGGACGAATAGGTGAACACAGGCCATATGGCCTCTGTACCCCCTCTGTCCGTTTACCTGAGAGCTTATCCATCGGTTCGCGATGGTCCCCTTCGGTGGGCACGGGTGTGCCTCTCTCCAGATGGTCAAAGGTTCAGGATTCTTTTGCCTGAGAGATTCCGGGGTCGTTGCTCCGTCGGCGCTTCATCAAAGTGAAGACTCTCACCTGAACCGTTATTGACGCCGCTATTGTATAGACAGGTAAAAAGCGATGACTACTAGCGTTAACCTGTAGGCTTTTAATGAGACTAGTTCTTGTTTGTTGAGGGGTTTTGTGGCTGCAGAGCCAGCCTCGGGGATAGTGCAGGGGCGTGATGAAAGTGGCGGCGTCGAGTCTGGCCAGATGCCCTTGAAAGGGGCCGTGTTTTTTGCATGGAAGCTATGCCGGAATGCTTTAGCGTTGAAACAGAAATCGGCCGACACCAGCCTACAATATCGGCTGTCTGGCAATTTTTGTACCTCGCAATATGGTCGAATCGATTCTGCAACTTATCGAGCAACACGGTCTGTTGATCGTGTTTTTCAATGTCCTGGTGGAGCAGGCGGGGGCGCCGGTGCCGGCCTATCCGGTGTTGGTGGTAACGGGTGCCTTGCACGAGTCCGGTGGCTACAGCCTGTGGGGCTTGCTGGGCTTTGCCGTGCTGGGCGCGATGATTGCGGATTACGGCTGGTATCTGGCTGGGCGACGCTATGGTGGCAAATTGCTGGCTTTGTTGTGCAAAATTTCACTGTCGCCGGACTCCTGTATTCGGCAGACCGAATCCATTTATATGCGTTGGGGGGCACCGTCCTTGATGGTGGCCAAGTTCATACCCGGCTTTGCTTCCATTGCCAGTGTGCTGGCCGGTACGGTGGGAACGCCCAGAAGAAGCTTCCTGCTTTACGACATCATCGGGGCTACGGTCTGGGCGGGCTCTGCCGTGTTCCTGGGCTCCTTGTTCAGCTCGGCGGTGGATGAGCTGCTGAATGTGCTGATCAGTCTGGGAGTGGTGGGTGGAATCCTGTTGGCACTGGCTTTGGCGGTATTCATTGCCAGAAAGTGGTGGCAGCGCCATCGCTTCATGAAATCCTTGTGCATGGAGCGTGTCAGCGTGCAAGAGTTGCATCAGATGCTGTCCTCGGACACGCCCCCCACGATTGTGGATGTGCGTTCGACCCTGATGCAGGCGCAAGGACGTATTCCGGGGGCGATCAGTCTGGCTTTGGGTGAGGCCACGCTGAATTTGATTACCGACGGGGAAATTATTGTGTATTGCGATTGCCCCAATGAGGTGTCCGCAGCCTTGGTGTCCAAACGCTTGCTGCAAAGTGGCTATAGTCGGGTGCGCCCTTTGGAAGGCGGATTGGAAGCCTGGCGGGCCGCTGGTTTTGATATACAGCGCGACCCGGATCAGCCCGAACCGGCCTTGTAAAAGAAAACGGCAGACATCAAACCATGTCTGCCGTTTTTGCAAGATAAAGACACTCAGCATCAGCGCCCCCAACCAGGCCAGACGACTCGCGCTGATAATCAGCCAACTGCCCAGCAATTGAACTGTGATAGTCAGCACGGCGAATAAAGCCTGGGGCTCCAGTCCGAAGTGGGCCATTTCCTTTTTTGCAGCGCTGAAGTCCCAAACCTTATTCACACCGCTCCACCAGAAAATGTAGGTCAGGAGCAGAGTAGCCAGTACAAAATACACTCGTGAACGCAGTAATTCTTGTATGACGTGGTTCATGATGCCTCCTCCTTGGGTGGGGCGTTCAGGGCTTGTGGACAGATGCTTCCAGCGTGGAGCGTGCGACGGCCAGTGTTTGCTGGCTCAAGACCAGTCCACCCATGACCAGTGCCACTCCCACCAGTTGCAGCGTGGTGGGCCAGATGCCCTTGATCAGCGCGTCCAGAATAAAAGCGGTCACAGGCACCAGCAGCATGAAGGGGGCAACAGTGACGGCGCCCAGTTGCTTGATGGCACTGAACCATAGCGCGAAGGGACCAGCCGTCAGTACAGTTGCCAGCAGGAACAGGCCCAGCCAATGCACAGGGATAAGCTGGCTTGGAATGTCCTGCGTCAGCAGCACAACCACACTCAGTTCCACACCGGCAATCAAGAGCTGCCAGCCGGTAAAACCCAGCAAAGGGATAGGTGGCGCACCCCATTTGTTCATCAAGACGCCACCCATCGCAATGGACAACATGCTGCCCAAAGCGGCGGCAATGCCGATCAGATCCAGAGTGGCGTTGCTGGACAGGACAACCAGCGCCACGCCCAGTGCACCCAATAGAACGGCTCCAATCCGCGTTAGGGCGGGGTGAGCACGCAAAATGCCCCAGGCGATAAAGATGGTGGCCAGTGGTGTCAGCGCCTGGAAGATGGCGGCCACGCCACCGGGCAGACGGGTGGCAGCGATAAAGAACAGACCAAAGAACAGGCCGGTGTTCAGGGTGCCCAGCACGGCCAGGCGCCCCCACCAGGCACGGGGCGGCAGGCTGCGTACCAATGCCAGCAGGACGATGGCGCCTCCCAGCGCCCGGACAGCAGCCAGGAACAAGGGATTAGGTGGCAACCAGGTCGTGGTCAGAATGTAGGTAAAGCCCCAGAGAATAGCGGCGGTGGCCGCGGCCATTTTGGCGTTCATGTCGATGCACTCCCCATCATGAATAGTTTGATGAAGAGACTATAGAAGTGCAACGATGGCTTGAATAGATAAGAATATGGTCATCAGCGTTCCATAATTAGAACGACTGCTTGGCGGCTGGCTTTGGGTAATTTGCAGCAGGGATTCAGGGGGCGGGCGTATGCAAAATAGTGACGAACTCCTGGCCCAGAAAATCCAGCAAAGCGCGTACAGCAGGCACCAGACCTCGGCGTGAAGGAAAGACCGCATGTACTACGCCGGAGCGGGGGTTCCAGCCGGGGGCCACATCCACCAGCCTGCCGTCCTGCATATAAGGGGCAATCAACATGGCTGGCATTTGAACCACGCCAATCCCTTGCAGGGCTGCTTGCAGCAAGGTCATGCGGTCGTCACAGACCAGCCGGGGTTGATAGGGGACTTCCATCAGGGTGTTTTCTGCGGTTTGCAGTTGCCAGGAGGGATTGCGTTGCAGATGCTCGTCGCTCAAGGCAGGCCAGCTACCTAACTGGTCCAGCTTGGGCAGCCCGCCCATGCGTTCGATCAGGGCCGGGCTGGCAACCAGATACTGTGTACTCTCGCCCAGGACTTTCATCACCAGACCGCTGTCTTCCAAAGGAGGGAAGCGGACGCGCAAGGCCACATCAAAGCCTTCGCGAATCACGTCCACGCGGCGGTTGGTGCTTTCCACTTCCAGCTTGACCTGCGGATAGGCTGCCATATAGCGGGCCAGCAATTCATTGACCCCATAGTCCAGCAAAGCCAGGGGGCAGCTGATGCGTACTGAGCCTTGCGGCTCGCTGCGATGGCGCTCGATGATGTCCTGAGCGGAGTCGGCTTCCACCAGCATGGCCACACAGCGCTGGTAGTACATCTGGCCAATTTCCGTGACGCTGAAATGGCGGCTGGAGCGCTGAATCAGACGCACACCCAGGGACTCTTCCAGAAAGGTGATGCGTCGGCTTAGCTTGGATTTCGGGATGCCCAAAGCCCGTCCGGCGGGTGCAAATCCCCCGTGGTCCACGACCTGTACAAAGTAGTAAAGGTCGTTCAAATCGCGCGTGGATGGGTGTTTGGTGTCGGGCATGTCATTACATGGCCGGTGGAACCGGGCAGCTCATATCGCCTTCTTCGCAGGACAGGTAGGTGTTGAAGTTCTTGATACGGGCCTGGGTCAATTCATTCCGGCATGTGGTGATCAGCATGGAGTGAATGCTGCCGCCCTCGGTGTTGATCGCTGCAAAGTCGCATTCTGCATCCCTGAAGCTGATCCAGGCCCGTTGGGCGTTGCGCAAGGCTTTGAGGGTATCGGCATCATCTTTCAGACGATGGCTGATTTCCTTGTAGAGCTTGTTCAGTTCGGCGTCCGAGTTCTTGTACTCGTTGCTAAAGCACTGGTTCATGGCATTTTGATTGCTCATGCTGTCGCAGTCGGCTGCCTGAACGGAAGAGGCGCTTGCCATCAAGCTCAGTCCTAAAGCGATCAGGCCGGTATTCAATGCTTTTTTCATGAGGTTCTCCGGGTTTGCGGGCGTTGATAAGCGTATGAGTCTGGGTTGAGTCGCCAGGTGCAGCGCGTACTGCCTCTTTGCTTGGGGCAGGGTGTAAATCCTACTACAGAAGCGCGACAAGCCTGGTGCTTTGCAGGGTGACAGTTGGGGTCCATAAATAGCATTGAGCCGCATCGTCTTGAATCGGGCACATAGCCCGTCCAAGCCGATGCGGCTCAATGATTCTGTCAGCAGGAGTCAGTGCAGCTTATTCGTCGTTGCTGTGCAGAAAGCGATACACCAGAGCGCCGATCACACCACCAATCAAGGGAGCGACCCAGAACAGCCACAGCTGCTCCATGGCCCAGGTGCCCTGGAAGAAGGCCACGCCAGTAGAACGCGCAGGGTTCACGGAAGTGTTGGTGATAGGGATGCTGATCAGGTGAATCAAAGTCAGTGCCAGACCAATGGCTACGCCTGCCAGGCCAGCGTGACCACGCTTGTGGGTTGCGCCCATGATGATGAACAGGAAGAAGGCGGTCAGCACAATTTCTGCGATCAGGGCTGCGTTGAGGCTGTAGTTGTCGGGCGAGTGCTCGCCAAAGCCGTTGGAGGCGAAACCTGCCACGGGATCGAAGCCGGTTTTGCCGCTGGCGATCAGGTACAGAACACCGCCGGCCAGCAGACCGCCGATAACCTGGGCAATGATGTAGGGAATGGCATCACGAGCGGGGAAGCGTCCCCCAGCGACCAGGCCCAGCGTGACAGCCGGGTTGATGTGACAACCAGAGATATTGCCGATGGCATAGCACATGGTCAGCAAAGTCAGACCAAAGGCCAGGGCTACCCCGGCAAAACCAATCCCCAGTTCAGGGTAGGCAGCGGCAAAGATCGCACTTCCGCAGCCCCCAAAGACCAGCCAGAAAGTGCCCAGCGTTTCTGCGGTGCATCGTTTTAATAAAGACATGATATTGCCCTGTTAGTCATTTAACACGGCTGGATTCTAGCGATAAGCGGGAAGCGCTAAGTGCTTGAAAGGAAAACAACTGTCAAAAATTTTCCTTTGTTTAGGGTGGTGTTTTTTTATAGTAAATGTGAGAAATATCGGTGGCGTGGCGGCTTGTGTCAGGTGTAGGATTTTGTCTGGTTTATGAAGAATTGTGTTGACGATTCTGACGCTGAATATCACTCCCAAGTCCCCCACATTCACGTGCCTCATTCCCTTGAATCCTTGATCCTGTCTCTTGAAGAGCGCCTGTTTGAGCGTGCCACTCGTCAGGATGTGGCGGCGCTTGGCGCTTTACTGGCCGACGAGTTTGTAGAGTTCGGAGCCAGAGGCGCGGCGTGGGGTAGAGCAGAAGTGCTAGGCGATCTGCCCGAACAGGATTTTGTGCAGCGCCACCTCAGCAACTTCAAGCTGACCATCCTGTCAGAGGATGTAGTCCTGGCGACTTATGTGTGTGAGGTATCAGGTGATGAAAAGCCGCAGCAATCCTTGCGCAGCTCCATCTGGAAGCAGAGTCAGGGGCGTTGGCAGATGGTGTTTCATCAAGGAACCCGCGTTGCCCAGGAATAAAAAAGGGCCGGAATTTGAAGGGCCCACCAAAGCGTGAATTGTTGTTCAACACTCGGGGGGCGGTTCAATCTTGGCCCTTTCTATTCGGGTCGCGCTTACGGCTGTTGCTGGATGAACGCCGCCGTCATGGGGGATACCTGGTGGAAATCAAAAGCCTGATGGTAGATCTCTCCACTCTTGGCTTCCACGGTTAGCCATAGTTGATGTTCCAGTTCGCTATTGGGCGGAATGACGATTTCTACCGCTCGTGTCCAGCGCGTGTTGCTGAAAGCTTGACGGGGCGCAGGCATAGGTTCGGGCTTGCTCACGTGCAGATAGGCGCGGCGTATATGTGGGTCGCAGGCCTGGCAAAAGCGAATCTGAAATGCTTTGCGATGAGCGCCGGTGGGCCCGCTGATGGGGGCTTTGTTATTCGTCTCAGCCAGAGCAAACGACCAGGGGCCAATCTGGCCTTGCAGGGCATGGTGGCCAAATACAGGCTCGGGGCCTTGTTGCGCCAGATAAATCATGAAGGCGGCAGGGATGGCCAAAAGGCCGCTGGCAAAAACCAGGCTGCGTGTGGAAAACCGTGATGCTGTAGGCGCCACTCCAGCGTGAGTTGGCTCTGTACGTGTAGCCCCAGCGCTAGTTGAAGCAGCGCTTGAATTTGCCGCCGCCACTCCATTTTTCCCAGCTATAGCGTCACTTGATGTCGATGCAGTATTGCCCCCTCCAACCGCTTTAGGCGCTGCCTTCGCAACTGGTGCAGGTTTGGCCCGCACAGGTTTCTTTTCCTGCCAAGGCCACCAGGGCAAGTAAAAGGTCAACCCGGCACCGGCCATGGTCAGCCAACCCAGCCAAGCAACGGTGCCCATGCTCCAGCCCCAGCCTTGCCAGCATAGAGCTAAAGCCACAGCCAGCAAGGGCCAGCCGAGCAGACGAAAGATCCGCCTTTCCTTCTCGCTGGGCATGCGATGCAGCAGGAATTCCCCCTGGCGATCACTGGCCAAAGCCAGGCAGATAAAGCCCACCAGGCTGATGATAAAAACGGCCAGATTCAGCCACAGACTGGTATTAATCATGGCAGCACTCCTGCAGGCATCAACAGAACGCTCAGCAAGGCGATCAAAGCCGTCGGTAGAACCATGCCCACCCAAGCGCGAGTGGCACTTTTGGTGCTGAACACCCACATGACGGCGATGGTGTACCAGACAAAGCTCAACATATTCGCTGCCAGAACGGCCTGGGCTTTGGGCAGAGGCCAGAGCAAAGTCAGCAATACCGTGGCAGCGGCTGCCAGGGCGTAGCCGCCGACAGTGGCTGCCACAATGCGCGAGAGCACTTGCAGGCGGTAGCGGGAAGTCAGTCCACTCATCCGTTCACTCCCGCAGTTTGCAAGCTGGCCGGGGCAGCGGCTTTTTTAGGCAGGCTGGCAATGTGCCATTTGCGTTTCATTTTGATGGCGATATAGACAAAGATGGCGGCCAGGCCAAACATGGTCAGGTCAAAGCCTGCCAGGCCCCAGTCACCATGGATGACGGTGACACCCAGGTGACGGTCGGTCGTCAGCAGGTTCAGGACAGGAATCAAGGCGTAGGCGGAGGCTGTCAGGTACAGCAGCTCCAGCCAGGCGCGCTTCAAGGGTCGCCAGGAGGCATACAGGAAGGACCAGCCCCAGACCAGGAACAGAGCATGAAACTCCCAGGCGGCGCGGTCGGCCATATTCACAGGCAAAAGGCGGTTGGCCCAGAAGTAGGCCGCCAGCCCCAAGGGCAAACCGGCCAGAGTGCCGGCATTCAGGATTTCTACTAAACGCAGGCCAGCGGCATCAAAACGCTCGGATGCGCTAAGCGGGGCGGCTTTGGCCTTGCGTTTTTGATGCTGGGTACGACGCTTTACCGTCCACAGCACCAGACCTGTCCCAATGACGGCGCAGCCCAGCAAGCCTGAAATAAAGTACAGCCAGCGCAACCACCATTCGGCAAACACTCCTTCGTGCAAGGCCAGCAATACGCGGTGAGTGTCTCCGGTGACATTGCTATTGTCCTCCGGCTCCATGAGGCTGCCATCAGAGGCGTTAAAGTGCAGGGTCTCGGCACGGGTCCAGTACACGCCCGTGACGCCGGTGCGACGCAGTTCTACATAGGCTTGGCTATCTGCCGGATGGGTAATCTGCACCGAGGCAATGCTGTTCTTGCCCCAGGCTTGTTCTGCGCTGTGCATCATCTGGCCCAGGGGAGCCTGCGGCATGCTCACGGGCAGGAAGTCGCGTTTTTGCTGACGAATATCCTGGAAGTAAGCCTGCCGTCCTTCTTCTGTCGCGCCGTACATGACTTCTCGTCCGGTCGGCATGTAGATGGACATGAAAAAAATCAGGCCCGTATAGGTAATCATCAGGAAAAAGGGCAGGGACATGACGCTGACGATATTGTGCGCGTCCAGCCAGGAACGCTGCCCCTTGCCGGGCCTGAAGGTGAAAAAGTCGGTGAAGATTTTCTTGTGAGTCACCACGCCCGTAATCACGGCCAGCAGCATCAGCATGGTACAGATACCGACCAGCCAGATAGCGACCGGATAGGGGAGGTAGTGCAAGGCGTAATGCATGCGGTACAGGCCGGTGCCACCAGCAGTTGCGCGGGGTTCCACTTCCGGCTGAATCTGGCCGGTGACAGGGTCCAGTTCTTCTCCCCCGCGACGGCCGCGTTGACCGGGCTGGGGCATTTCTTCCCAGGCGATGGATAGCCCTTGCGTGGCACGCGGGTTCAGGGCTTGATGCGGCAGGGTAATGGTCCAGGCTTTGGACTCTGCCGGGGCATGCGCTTGCAACTGCGTCAGGGCCTTATCCAGCATCTGGCTGGATTGCTCGGGCAGGACTTGCATGGGCAAGGGGCGCTCCGGCTCCATCCAGCGAGTGATTTCATCGTCCACATAGCCAGCCGTGCCAGTGACGAAGACGAAAAACAGGACCCAGCCCACCACCAGACCGACCCAGGTATGCAGCCATGCCATACATTGGCGAAATGACTCTTTCACGCTGACGCGCCTCCTACTACAACACCGTCTCCGGATGCTGGATTGATGATCATTAAACCGAGAAAAGCCGTGCTTGCTTGGCAACGGTGGGTGACGGATGGAGTCCGCCATTCTTGTACGCTGCGCTCATCACGCAAGCTTCGCTTTTCAGTAAGCAAGTTCTTGGTGACAGAGAGGGGAAGAGGGCATCAGGCTTGAAACAACGGCAGAATAATAGCAATCATTCTCATTCCGGTGTTGGGAATTTCCAGCTTTCAAGGCTTTATTCAGAAATTAATGCGGCGCCATAGCTGTTTTGGCGTTTTCCATAGGGAAAAACGCGGTTGAGAGGGAGGCGGGGCGATGAGCTGGTGAGACTCGGGCGGGAATAAGTCTTGTCGGTTCCGGGCTGAGGGCTGAACGCCGGGATGAGGCAGAAGGGAATATGCCTTGCAGGCATTCCACGCCACTAGCAAATCTTATGGTCTATGGAGTTGGACCAGAGAGCGTTAACTGCCGGTTGATGAGGTCAGAATCCCCATCAAAAAGGCCCCGGCTAGCAAAGTGCCGGGGCCAGCTGGATTTCTGCTTCGCCGGGAGTTTTAGAGCACCACAAACAGCAGCCAGACGACGACCGGGGCAATAACCGTGACGGCAGCACCGTACAGCAATAGCTGACGGAAGAAGGCATCACGCGACACTCCCTGGGCATTGGCCAGTACCAGTGCGCCATTGGTGGAAAAGGGGCTGACGTCCACAATGGTGGAGGATACGGCCATAGCCGCAATAAAGCCCACCGGCCCCACGCCGCCATCGCCTTGCAGAAAGGGCACCGCCAGCGGAATCAGCGAACCCAGCACGGCGGTGGAGGAGGCAAACGCCGACACGACCGCGCCCACAAAAAGCAGCAGCAAGGCCGCCATCAAGGGAGAGGTCAGCTGGGCAACACTATGGCCGACAAAATCAATCGTGCCCATGGATTCCATCACGCCCACATAGGTGCTGACACCCACAATCAGCATGATTTCAGGCCAGGACACTTGGCCCAGTGCGCGTTTTTGCAGATTGGGGGCCATCAAGGTCAGTACCAGACCGATGGTGATCGAGGTAAAGCCAATATCCTGTTTGAAAAACAAAGTCAGCACGGCCAGGATGAACAGGCCGACCAAGGTAAGAACGCGATACCAGTGGGGGGCCTCGTTGGCACCATTACCGGCTTCGACCAGGGCATCGGGGCTTTTCCGGGCGGTCTTGCGCTCTTCACCAAAGGCTTCGGCTTCAGCGTCGCCAAACACTTGCGGACCACCCGAGCCATGGGCCACGCGGGCAACGTTTACGTCTGCCGAACTTAAGTCCACTTTCTGGCGCATCAGTTTCAAACCACCCATCCACACGAATAGCAAAATGGACACGGCCAAGTTGATGCTCAGGCTGGCCATCATGGTGGCCATTTCATTCAAGGGCAAACCGGCGGCGCTGACCACACGGTTGGTGATGCCACCGTAAATACTGATGGGGGAGAAGCCGCCCCCTTGGGCGCCATGAATCACCAGCAAACCCATCAAGAGCGGGTTGATGCCGTACTGGCGGGCAAAGCCCAGCGCAATCGGGGCAATGATGGCAACGGCGGCCGGGCTGACGGCACCCACAGCGGTCAATGCGGCCGTGATCAGAAACATGATCCAGGGAATGGCGGCGATTCGGCCACGCACGGCTCGCACGGCCATGCTGACCAGCCAGTTGATGGTGCCATTGTTTTGAGCCAGCGCGAACAAATAGGTAATACCGGCCAGTGTTAGAAACAGGTCAGCCGGAAAGCCGCTCATGATTTCCTTGGCGCCCATGCCCGCCACCAGCGTACCCACCAGAAAAGCGCCTACAAAAGCAATCAGCCCCATATTGATGGGTAGGGCGGTCGCCAGTACGAACATGCCTCCTAATACGGCAATGGATAGCCAATGCATATGTCTCGTCTCCTTGTAATTGAACCTTTTGCAGGTTTCTGGAAACGACCATATCAGTGGCGGTATAGGGCTATCAATAAAGCTTATGGGTGAATGATTACGCTAAACGTAATGATTAATCAGGGGCGCGATGGTTGAATGTTCAATCAGCATTTGTCTGGTGCAGCAGAGAGAACAGGGGGGCGGATTTGATGAGCGGTTCGCTGCAGAGTAGTGGCTTGACGCGTGTGGGCGCTACCTTTGGGTTGCTGAGCCAAGTCCGGCTTTACGCGCCCATGCGCGGGATTATTGC
Source organism: Alcaligenes sp. RM2 (assembly GCF_052931795.1). Classification (NCBI taxonomy): domain Bacteria; kingdom Pseudomonadati; phylum Pseudomonadota; class Betaproteobacteria; order Burkholderiales; family Alcaligenaceae; genus Alcaligenes; species Alcaligenes sp. RM2. The sequence continues at coordinate 86,396 of NZ_JBRFIO010000008.1, read as the reverse complement.
CGGTCCAGTTCAGCCAGTAGTTCGCTGCTGTGGATCGTGCTCCCGAAGTGATGTTTCCACAATTTGATACCCAGCTCGCCGGAGCGATCCAGGGACGAGCCAACCGTCAGATCCGTAATCAGGGTGGGGTGCAGCCCGGCATCAAACAAGGCAAACCCGGCAGCCAGCACGCAGGTATCGGTTTGAATGCCGCAGACCAGAATCCGATCAGCCTGACATTGCTGCAAATATTCCATTGCAGCGGGGCTGGGGGCGTAGCCGTGCTTGATGAAGATTTGTTTGGCATCGACCAGGCAGCGATCGCTGCGCGGCGGACACCAGCCTAGCTGACTGGAAAAAGGGGTTTGAGACTCGTCGTGCAGTTCAATCAAGGCCGCGCAAGGCAGGCGGGTGCTCAGGGCGTTAATGCCGTCGATCAGCCAGGGGGGCGGTGAAAAGCAGCTTTGCACATCGACAACAAGCAGGATCTGTCGCATTGCAGTGGGCTCGGTAAGAGTGCTTCAGCGAATGTCAGGCGGAGCTCGCCAGGGCCATTCTGAAGCGCCGTCAATCAAGCCCTTATTGAAACACGGAGTCAGGCGCTTGGGCGGGTCCAGGTCAGACGTGCACCGACGATAATGCCCAGCACCGCCAGCAAGGAGGTGGCCGACAAGGTGGACAAGCCGCTTAAGCCCTGGCCTATGGTGCAGCCCAGGGCCAGCACGCCACCTACGCCCATCAAGGCACCGCCTGCCATGGAGCGCAGCATGTGGCGGGGCGACTCAAAACCTTCCAGCTTCCAGCGACGACGCAGCAGGGCGCTCAGCAAGGAACCGGCCACCACACCCACCACAATCATGATGGTAAAGCGCGGGCTCATGCCGGTGGAGATCATGGCGTATTGAATGCTTTCCCCAATCGGGGCGACAAAGCTCAGCGAGCTGACGGGTAAAGGCTCGAAGGGATCATCGCCCAGCCAGCCGGTAGTCAGCCAGCCTGCCACAATCAGCAGCCCTACAAATGCTCCGGCCAGCAGGTCATTCAGGCGTTGGCCGTCCTGGCGACGCAGTAAGGCAAAAGCGATCAGGGCGGCGACGAGGAGGGCAATCACCATAGAGCGGAGGGGACCCTCGGACAGGGTCGCTGCGGGCAAGGTGACACTGCTGGCTTGGGCGATGCTCATGCGCAGCGGCGCCAGCAGGCCCGTCAAGGTGACATAGGCGGCGATACCCAGACAAAGCACGACAACAAAGGAACGCAGATTTCCCTGTCCCAACAGAACCAGGGCTCGGGCGCCGCAGCCATTGGCCAGGGTCATGCCTGCCCCAAAGAGCACACCTCCAAGCGGCACCAGCAGCCAGGAGAAAGTGGGGTTCAGGTACAGGACCTTGTCCAGACTGATCAGCCCGTAGCCCGCCGCCAGTTGTGTCCCGGCCAGGGCCACGGCCAGCGCCAGGGCAAAGCCCTGAAGCTTGTAGCCGCTACGCCCGGACCAGCGCTCGGTCAAGCCACGATAAAAGCAAAAACCACTGAGCTGGCCACTAATGCCAAAGAGCAGGCCAATGGCCAAGCTGACCCACAGTACAAGTTCTGTATTCATCATGTGCGCTGGATGTTAGGACCGGGTTGGAACCACTTAGCCTTTGGTGCCCCAGATGTCGCGACTGATCGCGGCATACCAGGCCTCGCCATACTGGGCTTCCTGCTTGCGAAAGGCCGGGCTGGCTTCTTTAGGGCTGACCCCGCCGGACGCTTCAGCCAACTTGTCATCGGCAAAGGCGTACAAGTGCCCCACAGAAATGCCATAGTCGGGAGCGATCAAACTGTAGCAGGTATTGCTCAGTGTGGCCTGTGGCGCAGGCTTGCCGCTCAAGGCATTAATGATGGCAGCCGCTGCCAGCTTGGCTTGCGTATTGGCAGAGAAACCGGACTTGGGCATGGGTGAGGCAATGGTGGCATCGCCCACCACATAGATGTCCTTGACCTGCTCGGACTCGAAGGTATGCGGGTCAATTGGCACCCAGCCGCTGGCGTTGGTGACACCGGCCTGTTCGGCAATGGCTCCGGCTTTTTGTGGCGGGATCACGTTCAGCACATCGGCTTTGTGGATCTCGCCAAACTCGGTTTCCACGCTCAGCTTGGCGGCATCCACGCGAGTGACTTTGCCGTCTTTGGAGAACGGCACCCATTCGATCATGTCGCCATAGACTTGTTTCCAGCCATCCTGGAACAGGCCCTGTTTGGAGAAGCTGTCTTTGGCATCCAGAATCAGGATCTTGGATTTGGGTTTGTTCTGCTTGAAGTAGTGAGCCACCATGCTGGCGCGCTCGTAAGGGCCGGGCGGGCAGCGGAAGGGGTTTTCGGGGGCTACCATAATGAAGGTGCCGCCGTCGGGCATGGCATCCAGCTGACTTTTCAGCAAACGGGTTTGATCGCCCGCTTTCCAGGCGTGCGGGGCCAGCAAGGAAGCGGCCTCGTCATAGCCTTCCAGCGTGTTCCAGCGAAAATCAATACCGGGTGAGAGCAGCAGTTTGTCGTAAGACAGCTTCTGGCCCTTGGCCAAGGTCAGGGTTTTGGCCTGGGAGTCGACTGCGGTGGCCAGGTCGTGAATCACGTCGATCCCGGCTGCACGCAAATCATCAAAACCGTGGCCTTGCTGTTCAAAACGGCGCAAACCGGCCAGATACAGATTGGTGAACGGGCAGGTGTAAAAGGTGGTGGCCGGTTCAATCAAGGTGACTTTCAGGGATGGATCACCGCGCTTCAAGTAACGGGCAGCGGTTGCACCGCCAAAGCCGCCACCGACCACAACGACATGGGCCGAGCTGCTGCGCGCGTACACAGGCAGGGTGCTCAAGGCCAGACCAGCCACACTGGTTTTACCGACACGGCTCAGCCACTGGCGACGGGAGGAGTTCAAGGGGGTGCTCATTCTTAACGTCCTTCCGCAACGCTGCGAGGGGTGGAGGAGACTGCAGAGAAATAACGTGCCAGGGCTTCCAGATCCGCATCCTGGTAGCCTTTGACCAGGCGACTCATGATGGTGGTGCCAGCCGGGGGCGTATCGGAAGCAAAGGCGCGCAGTTGCTCCAGCAACACCGCTTCGGGGCGGCCAGCCAGCGAGGGAATGATGGTCGTGGAACGCCCATCCGGGCCGTGACAGTTCGCACAGGAGCTGGCCACCGTTTTGATGTCCAGCGTGGAACTGGCCCAGGCCGGTGCGGTGGCACTGCTGGCCACGAGCAAGGCGGGGGCAAAAAGGAGACGACCTACCAGAGAGAGGGACATGGGCATTCTTCTTGTCAATGTGCATCGTTGTAGGAAAGGACGCTCAGCGTAGCATTCCCCTTACGCCCACCTTGTATGACTATATAGAACACTGTTATGAACTCAGCGCCCGTTAAGGGCGCTGAATGGGGCAGGTCAGGGGGCCGGGCTGGAACTGGTCCGCAATCAGTCGCTGATGCTCAGCTCCGTCTGGCCGGTAATGACAGCGCCTTGATCGTCCGTCCAGCTCATTTCCAGAGCGCCGGAACGTCGTGCGACAAAGGTAAATTCAATGTACGGGTTTTGGGAAATCGCGGTTTCCGGCTGCCAGTTGAACAAGGGCTCGCCGTTAAAGGTGGCCTTGAATTCGTGGATGATGTTGCGCGGCACAACCTGGCCTTCCTTGCTCAGGCGCAGACCGCTTTCCATGCGGTGTTCGACCAGGGCGCGCACGCGCACAATGTCGCCCGCCTTGGGCTTGGCATTGCTGATCCAGATACGTGGTTTACTCATGAGTGCCCCTTGTTTACATGCCGCAGCCGCCAGCAGTCACCGTGATGTGATGCTGGGCGCTCAGGACGCGGCCATCGCTTAACCGTGCCAGGGCGCGGATGGTTTGGGTTTCAATCAGACGCAGACGAACGGCCACTTCCGTTGTTCCGGCCAGGGCCGTGAAGTTGAAGCGGCAGGCCAGTGGATGCGGGTTGCCCTGGGCCAGAATGATCAGTTCCTGGCAGTACACATCGTCGCTCGCGGGCAAGTCCAGCACCACTTTGACGGGCACTGCGGCGGGGTTGTCGCCCAGAGCGGGCATATCCAGCTTCATGCCTTTTTCTTCTGGGCTGACGCCTTTCAGGAACTCGTCCACAATGGCTTGGACCTGGGCCGCAGTGGCCGGTTTCAGCAATTGATCAAAGGCAACTTGCGCATGCAGATTGATGGGCAGCCACGCGGCACCCAGTCCGGCGGCACTGCCCAGTACAAGCTGGCGGCGGCGGACAAAACGGGAGGGAAGTTTAGAGGAAGTCATTGAAACGGGTCTTGATCCACTGGAAGTCTTCTTGAACAAGGTCGGAGGTACGGACATCCATATCGATCTGGGTTTGCAGAACCTTGCCGCTTGCGTCCAGCTCGTATTCAAACTTGACCGAGATTTCTTCTTGCGGATCTCCGTTGACCATCATGTAGCAAAGATTATCCGGCAGCACGGGCACCACTTCCTTGCCCGCGATACGTTCGGCCAGGTTCTGGGAAACAATCTTGGCTACGGCGTGTGCCACGTGGGCGCTCTTGGGGTAGTGGCCGAACTGGTCGGAAATAAAGCCCATGGAGTCCCCCACCACGTAGACATTGTCGTCGTCGCGGGCAGTGAACAGGCGTGGGTCAATATTGGCCCAGCCCGTGGGTTTGCCATCGGGGCCTGTACCGACCAGGCCTGCGTTCCAGACCATATCGGCGGCCTGGTGCGGGGGCATCAGCACCGCGTCGTCAAACTCAAAATCGCCGGCGGTGGTCTTGATGTGTTTCTTGAAGGGATCGACCTCACGCACTCGGGCATTGGGGACGTGGGTGATGATGTCCGGGTACAGCTCCTGGAAGGCTGCGCGGTATCCCTCGCCAATCGGGGCAATGGTGGGCTTGGGATCCAGAATGATGATCTTGCCTGGAATCCTGTTGGTCTTGATATGCCAGGCCATCAAACAGGCGCGCTCGTAGGGCGAGGGTGGGCAGCGATGCGGTGGCGGGGGCAGCGTCATCACAATGGTGCCGCCCTTGAAAGCCTTGAGCTTGTTCTTCAAGGCAAACATCTCGGCATTCGGGATGTAGGCGTTGGGAAAGTGCTGGCGGGTGTATTCCGCCGCGTAGGTGTCATTGCCAAACCAGGCATCGTAGGCATTGCGTATGCCGCCCGACAGGATCAGGTAGTCGTACTCCAGCGCGCCTTGCGTCGTGCGCACGGTTTTCTTGTCGCGCTCGATGGCGGTGACTTCGGCATGAACCAGGCTGTAGCCGTACTTGATGGAGGGCGCCAGCATGTCGTGGTTCAGGAAATCCGTGTTGACGATGTCAATCAGCCACTTGTTGCTCATGGGGCCTGACCAGAACGTGGGGTTGCGCTCGATCAACACCACTTGTGCCTGGGGCACCAGTTTGGACAGGTGCTTGGCGGCCGTCATTCCGCCCCAGCCGCCCCCACAAATGACAATGCGCGGGCCTTTGGTGTGGCGCGGCAGGATTTGGCTGGTGTTGGTGATGATGGCGGGGGCAGACTGGCTGGTGGAGGGCAGAACCAGGGTTCCAAATGCGGCAGCGGGCGTGGCCAGCAGGAAGTTTCTACGATTCATTGTATGTTCCTCGTGATCATGACATGACACACGTCAATCAGGATAAGTAGACCGCTAAGTGCGAGCCAGTATAGCCAAGAGTGCTTTGATTGCGTGGGGATTTTTTATCGGCTGAAGTGAGTTGTTCAGGCCTCAAATACCGTTTGGCGCTGAAATGGCGGCGCTTTTCACCAGGCGTTCTTGTGTGGGGGATGGCAGGGGCAGTTGGCCCGGACGCGGTGCGCAGCGGCATCCCGGATGCAAGGGCGGGGCTAGACAAACAGGATGGACAGGCTCAGGAAACAACAGAATTTCCGGATTTTTACAATTAAAAAGTAACGGAGCTATCTTTGTGGACGCAATCGGAGGATAGTTCAGGGAGAGAAAATTTTTTTCTCTGATCGTCATTACATTTAGGACTTATTTTGAAGACAGAAATTGGTATTGTGAAGTGGTTCAACAGCGAAAAAGGCTTCGGATTCATCGTGCCGGAGAACGGCGGCAAGGATCTCTTCGCACACCACAGTGAAATTCAGGGAACCGGGTTCAAAACTCTGGAAGAGAACCAACGCGTTTCCTTCATCGAAGGTGCAGGCCAAAAAGGCCCATGCGCAACTAAAATCCAAATTCTTTGATGATGGGCTTGCCTGAAACAGGCAAGCACCGCGTCAAACAGAAAAGGCCGGACCCTGATGGGCTCCGGCCTTTTTTATTGCGTGGCTTGGTTTTAGTTGCCCTGGTCGGCAAGGGGCACGGTCAGACGCGCTTCCAGTCCGCCACTTTTGCGATTCAGCAGCTCCAGCGTTCCGCCATGCTGGGTGGCGATAGCGTTCACAATCGACAAGCCCAAGCCATAGCCCGCCTGTTGTTGCGAGCCGCGCCAAAAACGGTTCATGGCCAGATCCCGTTCGCTGTCGCTTAATCCGGGACCGTGGTCCAGCACGCTGAGACGCAGATAGCCCGGCTCTCCTGCTTCAATCCGCAAGCTGATCGGTTGCTGGGCTTTGGTATAGCGCAAGGCATTGTCGATCAGGTTCTGTACGGCCACTGTCAGCAGGGATTTCTCAATCTGCACCGGGCCGGGTTTGCTGCGTATATCCAGCGTGATCTGGTCTATGGTGCCGCCGTAGATGGCTTTAAGGGCATGCAGGGCAGCGTATACCGCCTCGTCGGCCTGGCTACTTTCCATTCGGGCGCTTTGCCCGTCCAGCCGTGCCAACTCCAGCAGCCGCTGCAAAATGTTCTGTAGCTGTTGTACGCCCTGGTCTGCCTGGCTCAAGGCCGTATCCAGCGTGTTGCGTTCTCCAGGACGTTGGGCAGCCAGATGGGCAACTTGAATATGGGTTTTGATTCCGGTAAGGGGTGTACGCAGTTCGTGGGCGGCGCTGTCGGTAAAGCGGCGTTCGCGCATGATGGCGGCTTGTTGCCGCTCCAGCAGTTCTTCAAGGGTTCGCAGCAAGGGTTGCAGCTCAACCGGGACTTTGACCTTGGGCAGTGGGCTGTCGTCCCCGGGACGACGGCGCGACAGCATGTCCCGAATCCGCTCCAGGGGAGCCAGGCCGTGACCGATACCAACCCACAAAAGCAGCAGGCTACCAAACAAGGCCACGACAAAGGGCAGGCCAGCCGAAAGCATGATTTCCCGTACCAGTGCTTCGCGTATTTCTATGCTGTCGGCGGCGGCAATCTGAATATGGCCTTCGCGCAGCACAAAGGTGCGCCAGCGCTTGCCACCATGCACGTGCGTGCCAAAGCCCAAAGCCACTTGTGACATATCCGGGCTACCCGCAGTTCGGCTGACCGCCTGAATTTCTACTTCGCTGCGCACCACACTGATTTCGCAAGCCACGCCATCGCGGGCAATGATGTCCAGGGGACGCTCCGCGGATTGGGCCAGCTCCTGCAAGTTTGGAAATTGGGCAACCAGTCCAGCCACCATGCGGGCCGATGCTGCCAATCGGCTATCCAGCGCTTCACGCAAGGAGTGGCGTGCATCCATCAGCATCCAGGTGGCGACCGCACTCCAGAGCACGGTCAGGGAAATGCCGATAACCAGCAGCAATCTAAGGCGTAGGCTCATGGTGTGAAATACCTAACCGGCAGGCCCCAGTTTGTAGCCCAGGCCCCGCACGGTCTCGACAATATTGCTGCCCAGCTTGCGGCGCAAATGGTAGATGTGCACATTGATGGCATTGCTTTCCAGATCCTGATCGTAGCCGTAGACGCTGTCGCACAGTTGTTCGGCACTCAGGATAGTGTGCGGTTTGCTGAGCAGGGCACGCAGCAAGGAGAGTTCGCGGCGCGCTAGGCTGACTGGCTTGCCGTCCAGGGTGACATGGCCGGTGGAGGCACAGAAACTGAGCCGCCCATATTCAATGCAATCTGTTTCGTGGCCCGCCACACGTCGTGTCAATACATGCAGGCGTGCCAGCAGCTCGTCCAGGTCAAAAGGTTTGATGACATAGTCATCGCCCCCACCCAGTAGCCCTTCAACCCGGTGATGCAGGGCGTCGCGAGCCGTCAGAATCAGAATGGGCAGTTTGCGGCCTTGTTCGCGCCAACGACGCAGCAGCGTCAGCCCGTCCTGATCAGGCAAACCCAGATCCAGAATACAGACATCAAAGTGCGAAGACAGCAAGGCCGTGTCGGCCAGGCTGGCCGTGCCCACATGGTCCACGGTCAGCCCATGCAGTCGCAAGCCCGCCACAATTCCGCTGGCGACGAGCGCATCATCTTCAACAAGTAAAACGTGCATTCTCCCCCCTGTGGTAAATGCGGCTTGTGCAGGCAAAGCCTGATTTTTATTACGTTTCGGCGCTCATGTTAGCAGCCTTGAGGGCAGGGGCGAGAGGGAAAGTTCTCTTAATTTGGCCTTAATCCTGATCCTCTACTGTGATGTAGATTGCATTGCATTTGTATCTCGGTACTTACTTTTTTAATAAAACCGGCTTGGGCAATGACGTTTCTTTAGGCTTAGCCGCATGACAGATATCGGGCATTTATTCACATGACTCCTATATTAGGAATATTACTGGCGACCAGTTTTGTCGCCTCTTTGGTGGCACTAGGCATTCTTGTCTGGGCCGTGGCAAACAAGCTGATCTTCGTTGGGAAGAACGAAGCTGAGACCATCTTCATGAAAGGTGAGCTTGGTCAGCCGGATGATAGTGCTTCCTTTGGGGGGGAGAACGAAGCACAGACACATCGCTTTGACGTTTTGCGTGCCGGTATTGACCGCAGTGGTCGGGGGCCGGTTCTGCTTCTGGTCACGGTCGGGATTACCTGGCTGCTGATCGGTTCGGTGTTTGGCGTGATGGCCTCGCTGAAATTGCATTGGCCCGACTGGCTGGCTGACGTGGCACAAGTGACCTTTGGTCGTGCGCGTACCTTGCACCTGAACATCGTGGCTTACGGCTGGTTATCGGTGACCGGGATTGGCGTGGCCTTGTGGTTGCTGCCGCGTATTTTTCATACGCCTTTGCGACGTCCCAATATGGTGTACTTCGGCGCTGCCTTGTGGACCCTGGGGGTATTGGGCGGCACGATTGCCGTGGCCAATGGCTGGTCCGACGGGATCGAGTGGCTGGAATTCCCCTGGCAGATCGACATTCTGTTGGCAGTAGGGGGCTTTTTCCTGGCCTGGCCTGCCATTGAAACCGCCGCCAACCGCAAATCGCGCCACATCTATGTGTCGGGCTGGTATTTCCTGGCCGGCATGGTCTGGTTTCCGTTCCTGTTTCTGGTGTCCAACATCCCCGGTCTGCACATCGGTGCTCAGCAAGCAACCGTGAACTGGTGGTTTGCTCATAACGTGCTGGGTCTGTGGCTGACGCCTATGGGTGTGGGTGCGGCGTACTACATCATTCCCAAGATCATCGGCAAGCCCGTGTATTCCTACAACGTGTCCTTGCTGGGTTTCTGGAGTCTGGCGCTGTTCTACAGCCAGGTCGGTATTCACCACTTGATGGGCGGTCCGGTGCCAACCTGGGCCGTCACCTTGTCCGTGGTGCACAGCATCATGATGTTTGTGCCGGTGATTGCCGTGGCCATTAACCAGCACGTAACCGTTGCGCAGAACCTGTGGGCCTTCAAGCAATCCATGGCCCTGCGTTTCGTCTGGATTGGCGCGCTGATGTACACCTTGTCCTCCTTCCAGGGTTCGCTGGAAGCCATCCGCTCGGTGAACTCAGTGACGCACTTCACGCATTACACCGTCGGTCACGCTCACCTGGGTGCTTACGGCTTTGTGTCCATGGTGATGTTCGGCACGCTGTACTACATGATGCCGCACATTCTGGGACGTCGCTGGCCCTTCCCGGCTCTGATCAAAACCCATTTCTGGCTGGTGACGGCAGGCTTCACGATCTACGTGCTGGCTCTGAGCATTGCCGGTGTGGTGCAGGGCATGGGCTTGATGGACCCAGGTTCAAGTTTTGGCGAGATCACTCGCAAGATGGTTCCGTATCTGGAAGCCCGCTCTATTGGCGGCACCATGATGACACTGGGCCACTTTGTCTTTGCGGCTCACTTTGCCTTGCTCTTGCTGCGCAAAGGTTCCGCTGTTAATGCGACTCCTACACTTGCTCGGGCAGATGCGTCATGAATCGACTCTTACCTTTACTAATCGGGGCCATTGGCGTATTGCTGCTGGCTACCTTGATGCTGGTGATTTTGCCAGCCTGGCAATTGCGTACCTCGGAACCGCCGGAGCAGTTGCAACCCTATACCGCCCAGCAACTGCTGGGGCGTGACGAGTACGTGGCCAACGGCTGTTTGTACTGTCACAGCCAGCAGCCACGCTCTACCGGTCAAACCCTGTTTGATACGGCACGTGGCTGGGGCCGTGCGTCCACACCGGGCGATTACTTTTACGATTCGCCCCACCTGCTGGGCACCATGCGTACCGGCCCGGACCTGTTTAACGTCGGTGCGCGCATGAAAAGCCGTGACTGGCATTTGACCCACCTGTATCAGCCCCGTGCGATTTTTGACTGGAGCCTGATGCCGTCCTATCCCTATATGTTCGAGCTGAAAGACCAGGTTTCCGAAGGCGATGTAGTGGTGCGTTTGCCAGAGTCCCTGCAGCCTGCGGGCAAGCATGTGGTTGCTCGCAAGGAAGCGCTGGACTTGGTGGAGTACCTGCTGGCTCTGGATCGCACCTATGCGACCAGCGCGCAGGAACTGGATAAACGTGACCGTGGCTACGATCGCCGCCCCGCTGAAGCCTCGACGGATTCGGGCGCTAAATAGGACAAGTCATGACAATGGAAAAAGTTTCTAGTTCGCCCCAGGTCGAGAATATCGACCCCACCTTCGAGCCGTGGGAGCCACCGCGTCCCATTCCGATCTTCCTGTTGGCTGTGCTGTTCGCGTTGGCCTTGGCCGGTGTGGGTCTTTACCTGCACGATCTGGCGCCACATGCCGCAGCGGACAAGCCGACCGCCGCTATCGTTGCTTCCAATGCAGGCGGTACCCCTGTGGTGCCCGCCATCCCCGCACTGAAGGATGCGCCCGTACTGGTGCATTCGGGGCAGGGCAGTGTGTGGAGCTGTGCTTCCTGCCACGGTGAGGCCGGTGAAGGCGCAGGCATCACTCCTCGTTTGGCCGGTATACCCGAGGCGTATCTGCTCAAGCAACTGGAGGATTTTGCTCAAGGTACACGCCTGAACGAGTCCATGCAGTACGTAGCTCGCGGTTTGAAGCCTGAGGATATGAAAGAGCTGGCTGCTTACTACGCCAAGCTGCCTGCTCCTGCCATTAATGTGCCCAGTTCGGAAGCGAACCTGGCCCGTGGCGAAGCCCTGTTCCATAAAGGGGACTGGAAGCAGAACGTGCCTGCATGTATCAGCTGCCACGGCAGTCAGGGTGAAGGTGTAGGTACATCTTTCCCGCCTTTGGCTGCGCAACAGGCCGAGTATTTGTTCAGTCAGTTGTCGGCCTGGAAAGGCGGCCATCGTCACAACTCGCCGCAAAGCCTGATGGATGACATCGCATCGCGCTTGTCCTACGAGGACCTGTATGCGGTTTCCTATTACGCCGCCTCGCTGCCAGCCAATGGCAAGCAGGCGAAATAAGATCAGAACAGAGAGCTTTTTATGAAAGACACTCAAAAAAATGGTCGCAGCAAATCCACCATGTCGGGTGGACGCAGACTGGCCTGGGGGGCCGGTATTGGTGTGCTGCTTTTTGCGATTGGCTATGGTTTGAATGCCAAGGGCTGGTTGTCCTTTTCCCTGGGTTCGCCCGACAAGGGCACCATCCAGGTTGGCGAGGCCACCTATAGTCGTGAGGCCATGGAAGCCGATCGCAAGGCGCAGAGCAAGGACAAGCATTCGGTCACGGCTGGTATGCCGGTAGGCGCAGATGGTTACTACTTGCCACCGCCAGAGAGCAGCATTCCGGATACGCCGTATGGCGAGGCGGTTCGTCGCGGTCACAAGATCTTTATGGAAACCTCGACCACGGTGTCGGATCACGTGGGCAATACCTTGGCTTGTGTGAACTGCCACCTGGACGGTGGTCGTCGTGAACACTCTGCGCCTATGTGGGGAGCCTATGTCAGCTATCCCGCCTATCGTGCCAAGACCAAGGCGATCAGCACGCTGGAAGATCGCATTATTGGCTGTTTTACCTACTCCATGAATGCGCAGGCTTCGCCTTCGGGTGTTGCGCCGCCCGCTGGCAGCGATGTGTACCGTGACTTGATGACTTATATGTACTGGATGTCCGATGGGGCGCCTACGGGTCAGAAGTTGCCAGGTGCTGGTTTCCCCAAAGTTAAAAAGACCGAACTGGGCTATGACGTAGCACGCGGTAAAGAGGTTTACGCCAACAACTGTGTCTTGTGTCATGCGGTCGATGGCCAGGGGCAGAAGGATGCCGAAAGTGGCGTGGTGTTTCCGCCTTTGTGGGGTCCCAACTCGTATAACTGGGGTGCGGGGATGGCTCGTATTGATACGGCTGCTGGTTTCATCAAGGCCAATATGCCTTTGGGTAAACCGTTCTCCTTGTCGGATCAGGAGGCCTGGGACGTAGCGGCTTACATCAACAGTCATGAGCGTCCCAAGGATGCTCGTCAGAAGGGGACGGTTGAGCAAGCGCGTGTGGAGTTCCATGATGGCGAGGAAAGTTACTACGGTAAGGAGGTGAACGGCGTGATCTTGGGTGGGGGCGTGGAGAAGTAAGCCTTTGGCCTGTTTGCTGTTTGTTTGAAGATGAGACCGCCTCAGTTTCTTTTGGGAACTGAGGCGGTTTTGTTTTGGGCTTCTTCTTCTTCTTCTTCTTCTTCTTCTTCGTTTTCCTGAGTGTTGAGGAGTGGGGGTGTGTGGAGCAGGAGGATTGGGAGATAAGGAGTGCAGAGAGCCTGCATGTTTAGATAGTGACTCGTGAAAACGCCGGTCTGGGCCGGGGGGCCGTCCTCCGGGCTTGGCTCCTTGCCGGTGCTGCGCACCGGTGCCCTGGTCAGGCTTGCTATTCGGGCGCATCCTGAACTCGCGAAAGTGCCTTGTCCCCCGGACAAGGCACAAGCATTTCGCTCAAACAACAGGACGCTTGAACCCCGAATAGCAAGCCCGCCTGCGGCAAGACGCCTGAATCGCCCAGAGGACGGCCCCCCGGCCCAGACCGGCTCACAATGACTATCAATATGAGACTTCCGTTCTTTTGGGATCTGGCTATATGTGGTTTTTTCTGTTGCCGTAGGTGCGCAGGGGGCTTGAGGGGGAGGGGCGAGGTTTATTGGCTAATCGTCGTTTTCAACAGTTGGCGGAGAGGGTGGGGGATAGAGAAATCGGGCCAACTGCTAATTATCGAGTGCCTGGTGCTTCACTGGAGCATGAATCTTGTTGAGGATCTCCTGGAGCACCAAGCTGTAGTTTGTAATCTGTAGCATGTAGCTTGTCTTTGAAGCCAAAGCGCCTGTCACCATGGTTGTTGTTCAGGTAATCGTAGGTACATCGAGAGACGAGGCCAGTACCGACATTGACGAAGACAGGTTTGTACGTCATCAGACGTAGTGTCATTGATTCCGTGTTCAAGGCGAGTCGAACATCAGCCATTAGCCATTAGCCATTAGCCATCAGCACTCAGTAAACCAATAAGCAGCAATCAGTTGCCGCATAAGGATTGTCTTTGCAAATAATCGCTGAGAGCTGTTTCGGTCTTGCTGGGGTACCGGCGCGCAGCGCCGGCCAGTGCTCAGCCCCGACACCCCAGCAGGACCGAAACAGCGCCTTCCCAGAAACTAATTAGGCAAAAACAATCTTTTTAATCGAGAGCGAAGAGCCGAAAGACCCTACAAAGCCACCAAGCGCTTCAAATCCAGCAAGGTGAAATGCCCATGATCCAGCCACCCGCCGGTATCAATGAAAAACACATTCCCTAATTGCCGCATCTTGTGCGTCGTCTGATGCCCATGCACCAAAGCCCGAAGACCCTCTACCATGCCATCGTAGCCAGTCACATAGCGATCCCTAGACCACATACAGACATAGCGGTCATTGGCATCAAAACCCTCGGTATGAATGTGCTGCCAATTGTCGTAGGGAAAGTCGGCATGAACCATACCCACCAGTCCCAAGGGCGTTTCTATTTCCATCGCCAAAGGCAGGGCTTGCAGACGTTGAGCGATCAGTGCCTGCTCGTCTGAGGTGCAATCGTCCAGCCATAGCCCACCATGCACGCGATGGTCCACTTCCTGAATAGGCTGCCCAATCGCCCGCCGCCAGGTCAGCTGCTCGTGATTGCCACAAATTGCATGAAACCAGGGCAGGTCCAGCCACTCCAGAACATGATGCGACTCCGGACCGCGATCCACCAGATCGCCCACCGAAAAAAGGCGGTCCTTGGACGGATCAAAACGAATCCGCTTTAAAGACGTTTTCAGCTTGGAGAAGCAACCGTGAATATCGCCAACCGCAATATCGCGTCCCAAGGTGTTCTGGCTGAAGTGTGCTACCTGCATGATGATGAAACCCGGACTAGATCAAACGTGCTCATCACGGTACTCAGGGCGGCAGGCCGAGTCAAGAAAGCAGAAGAAGCGCAATAACACCTCCTGCAGAACAGCCCATAGCGAAGAGTTTGAGTTGTGATTTGGCTGCAGCCGGACGAAGCTTGGGGGCAAGTCGCCTGTACAGAGCTGCTTGGTCTAAAATCCTTTGATCCTTATATCTTCTCTACCAGAATTCCGAGGTTTTCATGTCTCAAACCAGCACTCCCGTTGATCCGGACGGCCTGCTTGAATATTCGGTGGTCTACACCGACCGCGCCTTGAACCATATGTCCAAGACCTTCCAGGAAGTGATGCGCGAAATCTCCCGCACGCTCAAGCAGGTCTATCAGGCACATTCGGCGATTGTGGTGCCGGGCAGTGGCTCGTTTGGCATGGAAGCGGTGGCCCGTCAGTTTGCAACGGACCGCAAGTGCATGGTGATACGCAATGGTTGGTTCAGCTACCGCTGGACTCAGATTTTTGACATGGGTTCCATTCCCGCCAGCACCACGGTTCTGAAAGCCCGCCCGATCGAGGAGGGCAAGCAAGCCGCTTATGCGCCTGCACCTATCGAAGAAGTGGTTGCCGCAATTCAGGCTGAAAAACCGGCCCTGGTGTTTGCGCCGCATGTGGAAACGGCCTCCGGCATCATGTTGCCCGATGACTATATGCGTCAGGTTGCGGATGCCGTACATGCGGTGGGCGGTCTGTTTGTGCTGGATTGCATTGCATCGGGCACCGTGTGGGTGGATATGAAGGATGTGGGTGTGGACGTGCTGATCAGCGCGCCGCAAAAGGGGTGGACCGGCTCGGCATGTTGCGGTCTGGTGATGTTAAGCGAGCGTGCTCGTCAACACATTGAAACCACGACCAGCACCAGTTTTGCCTGCGATCTGCGCAAGTGGCTGCAGATCATGGAAACGTATGAGAACGGGGCTCATGCCTACCACGCCACCTTGCCTACCGACTCCTTGAAAGTGCTGCAAGAGGCGATGGCCGAGACGGAAGCTCTGGGCTTTGACTGGATCCGCAATCGTCAGCTGGAGCTGGGCCGCAAAGTGCGCGCTCTGCTCCGCGAACATGGTTTCCGCAGCGTGGCGGCACCGGGCTTCGAGGCACCGGGCGTAGTGGTGTGCTACACCACGGACGACGGGATACATTCGGCCGCGAAGTTTGCCAAGGCTGGTTTGCAAGCCGCCTCGGGTGTGCCTTTGCAGTGTGATGAAGCTGCTGATTTCAAGACCTTCCGAATTGGTCTGTTTGGCCTGGACAAGCTGAACAATCTGGAACGCTCGGTGGAGCGTTTGGCCAAGGCGCTGGATGCGATTGAAGAGCAGTAAGTTGCTGCAGTAGCGGTTGCTACAGGAGAAGGGAGCCTTGCATGGCTCCCTTTTTATTTTTGCTCCCAAGTAGAGTTCGGCTTGCTTCTTCTTTGCCTACTACTTGGTGGCATCCCCAGGGGTTTTGGGGGCTTGATTGAGTTCGCCCATGGCAAAGGCCAGGTTCACAGAGCCGACCAAACCTGCGGTATGAGCCATAGTCTGGGCTTCTTGTGCTCCTAATAGACCGCTGTGCGCTTCGGTCAGCAAGGTCATGCTGGTCAAGCCTTCCTGGTAGGATTCCAGCGCACCTTGGTAGGTGATCTGGGCCGCCTCGACCAGGCTGGTGGCGGCTTGATGAGACTCCAGAGCAGCTCGCAGTGCGTCGGCAGCGATGATCATTTGCTTGTAGGCGTCTTGCTCGGTTTTGGCAACGCGTTCGCGCGCGGTGTCGGCACGCAACTGGGCTTCGCGCACTTGCTTGTTGCGTAGCCCAGCGTCGTAGATCGGGATATTCAGGGCCAGCACGGCGCCTCGGGAGGAGGATTGCGGGCTGACTTCGGGCAGGCTGCCTACACTTAATGAACCCATGCGTTTGGAAATAAAACCCATCAAGGCCAACTTGGGCATGAAACTGGCTTCGGCTGAGTCTATGCCTGCCAGACTGGCCTGATGGGCGGCTTGCAGGGCCTGTACATCGGGCCGCTGGGCGATGGCTTTTTTCAGTGTGTCATTGCCAGGGATATCCAGATTCTCGGGCAGGGGGCGGGTGGCGCTATCGGCGACTTTCAGCTCCGTTTCCGGGGACAGGCCAATTGCACCCAGCAACGTTTGATAAGACTGACGTGCCAGAGTGCTGGCATTCACATGGTGCAAACGAGCCTGGGCTTTCAGTTGTCGTGCCTGCGCGACTTCAATCTGGGTGCCCAGCCCATTGCGCTGCCGCTCCAGGGCGATATCTTCAATCAGTGCCGCATTTTTCAGCCCTTGGGCAGAGATTTGCTCGCGCTGGCGGGCCGAGTTGTAGTTGAAGTAGCTGATGGATACTTCCGCAATCACGGCCTGATGCACACCACTGAAGGTAATCCGGCTGGCCATGGCCAGTTTGTCGGCCGCCTCTTGCAAGGCGGCGCGTTTGCCAAAGTCGAACAGAAGCCACTTCAAGGTCAGGGAAGGAACGGCGCCACTTAAATGGGTGTCGTAATCCACATCGATTTCTCTACCCAGAATGTGCACGCTGCTGTCGCGGTCGCTGCGCATATAGCCGCCCACCACGCTGGCGGAGATCAGGGGCAGGTAGGTGCTTTCCACCATACCGGCAGCTTCTGCGGCTTGTTGAGCCTCGCCCCAGGCAATGCGGGTGCTGGGGTTCAGGCGTTGGGCCAGGTCGATCAGTTCTGACAGGCTGTATTCGTGATGGGCTTGCACGCGGGGCGCTGGCTGGCTTTGATCCGGGCCGCTGTATTCGGCCAATGTCAGGCGAGGTGGTTCCGGCGCATCTTGCTCGGGCATGGCCTGGGCCATGGGTTTGTGATCAGGCGCCGCGCAGGCGGCCAGAGTCAGGGCGGCCGTCACAGCCAGAGTCAGACGCAATGCAGGAAAACAAGTCATAGACATAAATTCAGGAGGCAGCAGGATGAGTCAGCAGCGTAGCAGCATACTGCTGTCCGCCTTCAAGGACGAGTTGTACGGCCATGCAGACCAGCAAGAACCCCATGATGCGTGAAATGGCATCGACGCCGTTATGCCCGATCACACGCACGATGCTGAGCGAGGAGCGCAGGCAAATGAAAAAGATCAAACCAATCAGGATGGCCAGAATGATGGGCGTGGCCACCAGCACCCATTCCGCATAGTGCCCGCGCATGCCAGCCATTTTGGAGGAGGCACTGATGACCAGAGCCATAGTGCCGGGACCGACTGTAGAGGGCAGGGTCAGTGGAACGAAGGCGATATTGTTGTGGGCGGCGGTGTTCTGATCGGCTGCCTTGGAAACCACGTCGCTGACAGTGGGAGGAAACAGCATGCGAAAGCCGATATACGCCACAATCAGCCCGCCCCCGATACGCATGTCCACCATGGAAATGCCCAGTGCCGAAGTAATCCACAAACCGGCGTAGTAGGTAATCAGCAAGGCCAGAATGACATACAGCGTCGCCTGACGCAGTTGCTGCTTCTTTTCTGCTGCGCTCAAGGTTTCGCCCAATGACAGGTACATCACCATTGAGGTCAAGGGATTGGCCAGGGGCAGCAAAAATGCCAGCCCCAGACCAAGCAATTTGAATAACTGCATCACTTCGTTGGGCATGGGAACTCCTTGATGAGGTTTCAGCCGGGCAGGGCGTTCTTGTAAATCTTGCCGTCCTTGATGATCAAGAGCAGGTTCTGTTCGGGCTGCTCCAGAAAGCTCAGGCTTTGTTCGGGTTCGCCATCAATCAACAGCAGATCGGCCAGGGCACCGGCTCGGATTACGCCCAGCTCGCCTTCGTACGGTTGGCGCAGGCCCGACAGTTGCAGCAGCCGGCCATTATCTCCGGTCGCCATTTTCAGCACCTTGAGCGGGCTGTAAAAACGGGTCAGCTTGGACAACATGCGGCCATGGTGTGGTAGATGGGCGGGGGTGAACAGAATGTCCGTGCCCCAGGCGGTCTGGATCTGATATTTATCGGCCAGCTCGTAGGCACGTACGGTTCCTACGGCAACTTGTTGTTGCTTGGCCTTGCTGCGTGGGTCGTGCTGGACGTTGGCGTCTTCATCGGCCAAAAAGGGCTGCAGGCTCCACCACACGCCTTCGCCAGCCATCATGCGGGCGGTTTCTTCGTCGGCAAGTTGGCCGTGTTCGATGGATTTCACGCCAGCCTTGATCGCACGCTGAATACCACGAGCGCAGTACACGTGCACCATCACGTAGGTGCCCCAGTCGCTGGCGGCGCCCACCGCGGCACGCAGTTCGGCATCACTAAATTGCAGTCCTTCCAGTGGGTCGTACAAGGAGGTGACACCACCCCCGGCCATCAGCTTGATCTGGCTGGCGCCCAGCATCAGTTGCTCCCGAACACGACGCAGGACTTGGTCGGCACCATCGGCAATGCAGGTTACACCTGCTCGTTCGGTGTGGCTTAGCTCGCCTTCTGCGCGTGGCACTTCGTAGCGCATACGAAAGTCTGCATGGCCGCCGGTTTGCGCAATCATGGCGCCGCTAGGATAGATGCGCGGGCCATGCAGCAAGCCCATATCAATACCGCGTTTCAAGGAGAAGCTGGGGCCACCGGCATCGCGCACGGTGGTAAAGCCGCGCAGCAAGGTGCGCTCGGCCTCTTTGCTGGCAATCAAATGCAGGTCAGCCGGGTCGGCCATCATGGCGGTCATCTGGTCGACAGCGCACAAGAGGCTATGCCAGTGGGCGTCGATCAGGCCAGGCATCAAGACTTTGTTCTGGCAGTCCATGACGGTGGCGTCGGCCGGAATCTCGGCAACCGGCATGACGGCAGTGATGCGGCCCTGGTCAATCTGGACGGCCAGCCCTTTTTTCAGCTCTGTTGTTTCACCATCAAACAGGCGCAGATTGCTCAGGATCAGTTTGGGAGCCAGGGCGATGGGTTTCTGATCCAGGGCATTATTGGATTGGAAGGCCGGGCCTGCAGGGGCCGCGCTGGGGGCGAAACTGGCTGATGCACTCAAGCGCTTGTGAATGAAGGGAATGGAGGGGTGGGCGCAAACACAGGCTGGCAAGCCATGACGATAGGCTTGGCGTTGTTGGCGCAGGGCAGGGGACTGGCCCAGGTAGGAGTAAGTCTGCATGGCGTCCTAAAAAATCAACGATAAATGAAAGGAAGGCGGACTCAAGACATACGCAGTTCGATCAGATCCAGCAGGCGGACCCGTTCGCGAGCGATTTCATCGGATATCTGGTGTGTGCGAGCTAAAGTGTAAACGGCCTCACGCGCGGCGTGGATGGCTCGGATTTGCATGTCTTTTTCCAGTGCTTGTTCTGCCAGATCCGGCTCCAGTCCGTCGCCTTGAGGGCTGTGAGCAATAGTGCCCAGGACGCGGTCGGCCATGGCCGTGTAACGCGCCCCTGAGGACTGGGGATTGTGAGCAATCAAGTCATTCAATGTCTGCGCCACCGACTGGGCGCTGGCGTGACGTACGGCTTGCTCGGCCCGTTCTTCCTGCTCCTGACGTCGGCGCAGGGCAGGGAAGCTTACTCGTTTCATGATGGGTGGCAGGGCCAGGCTGGCCGTCAGCAGTGACACGATAATGACGACGGAGGCCAGGAAAATAGCCAGATCTCGGGCAGGAAAGGGACTGCCATCGGCAAGAGTGAGCGGCAAGGTCATGACACCGGCCAGGGTGACGGCACCTCGTACCCCGGCAATGGACAGCACCAGCACCAGGCGCGGGTTGGCTTGGGCGGTCTCAGCATCATGATGCAAGCCCAGCAGGGACAGGCCACGTCGTAGCCACAGGTAAGTGTAAACGCATAGAAAACGCAGCAAAATCAGGGTGGTACACATGGCGACCGCGTAAACCAGCAGCCAGGCTGGATTGTGGTGGCCGGTCTCCTGGACAACCTGTACCGCTCCGCGAAAGATAGCGGGTAGTTGCTCGCCCAGCAGGACGAACATCATGCCATTCAAACTAAGTTGCAAGGTGTCCCAGACGGTCTTGCGCTGCATACGGGTGGCTGCCAGTGCATTGCCCGAGAGCTCGGCGTAGCTCATGGTCACGCCTGCCGCGACAGCGGCCAGAATGCCAGAGGCCTCCATTTGTTCGGCCAGGAAGTAGGACGCAAAAGGCAGAAGCAGGCTGAACAGAACTTCTGGCCCTGGCTCTTCGCCCCAGCGGCGCACAAAGAGATTACGCAGAAAAAGCAGGGCACGCGTGGTCACTACGCCCACGACCAGGCCGGCCAGCGTTAACCACAGGAAGTTCTGGCTGGCAGACGAGATGGAAAAAGAGCCGCCCAGGGCCAGGGCTACAGCAAGTCGAAACGCAACCAGACCGCTGGCATCATTGAACAGGGATTCACCCTCCAGCAAGGCCTGCAGTCGTGGCGGCAGAGGCACGCGGCGGGTAATAGCCGAGACGGCAACTGGGTCAGTTGGCGAGACAATGGCGGCCAAGGCGAAGGCCACTGGCAAAGGCATGGCAGGAATGAGCCAGTGCAGCACGTGGCCTAATCCGAATACCGTTAAAAAGACCAGAATAAAAGCCAGAACCAGAATGCCAATTCGGTCCCGAATTAAACTTTCCTTGGAAATGCGCCAGCCATCCAGAAATAATAAGGGCGGCAGAAACAGATAAAAGAACAGATCCGGATTCAGGGTCATCCCATGATTGAACCAGCCGGCAATCAGAAAGCCGAGCAAAATCTGTACGAGAGGGGCAGGGATGGCAACAGGTATTATCTTGACCACGCTGTTGCTGATTAAAACGGCGGCCAGCATGCTTAAAGTCAGGTTTACGTCATCCATGGCAACTCTGTGTAAATAACCGAGGTTATTGAGACCCTATCAGAAAGATGTTTGTCACTATACTCGTGAAAATCATAGATACACAGTTGCTTAATCCGGCAGAGATATAAATGATGTATTTGACAGGCTCGGGTACAATTCATCGCAGCGATCAGGGCGCCATGCGCAGATCGGTTTAACAATAATCAGGGAGATGCCACGCATGCGTGCGCTACTAGCCGGTCTGGCTGTCTTGCCCTTGTTGGGGGGATGTTCTCTTGCACCTTCGGTCTATATGGCGGGTTCGTATTTCCCGGCCTGGCTGGTGTGTGTGCTGGTAGCCGTGCTGCTGACCTTACTGATTCGTTGGGGGCTGATTCGTGCGGGAGTGGATGATGCCCTGCCCATGCGTTTGCCTGTCTATGCCTGCTTGACGCTGGCACTGACCTTTGCCGCACTTCTTCTATTCTTCGAGTGACTGAGCCATGACCCAGGCACAGAAATCCTCCCCCCGTAAAGGCGCTGCCCGCCTGCTGAGCGTGCTGATTGTTGTCGCCGCCATTGTCTTGGCATGGTGGTATTTGCAGCGCTCTGCGAACAACCCTTTGTCCGAAGACGCGGTGATCGGTGCCGATGTGGTGCACATCTCCAGCTCCTTGCCTGGGCATATTGAGCGCATGATGGTGCGTGACGGTCAGTTCGTCAGCCGCGATGAGCTGCTCTTTACCGTAGACCCGGTGTTTTATCAGCTGCGTCTGGAACAGGCCCAGGCTGAACTGGCGCTGGCTCAGGCTACGCTGGACATGAAGCAACGGGCTGTGCGCGCAGAAGGGCATAACGCCGTCATTGCCGATGATCAGATTACCCGCGCTAAAACCAATTTGACGATGGCCACGCAAAGCCAGCGTCGCTTGGCGAATCTGGCGGCCAAGGGCTATGTCTCCCAACAGCAATTGGATGAAGCCAATACCTTGCTGCGTGATGCTCAAGTCACCTTGAAACAGGCAACAGAGCAATCCGGGGCTGCTCAGGCTCTGGTCGGCAATACGCAGGCAGAAGAAGCCATGGTGCAAGCGCGACAGGCAGGTTTGGCGATGGCCCAGCGTGACCTGGAACATACTCAGGTCAAGGCACCGCACAACGGTCGTATCGTGGGTTTGCGTATCGGCTCGGGGGAACATCTGATGCCCGGCACTTCTGTCTTTACCTTGCTGGATACGGATTCCTGGTATGTCACGGGAATGTACCGTGAAACGGATCTGAAGGAGATCAAGCCAGGGGCCTGCGCCACGGTGTATGTGATGTCCGATCCGTCGCGCAAGCTCTCGGGCAAGGTAGAGGAAATTGGTTGGGGCGTCAGTAGTCAGGAGCAGATCAATCTGCCGCGCAGCCTGCCCTATATTCAGAAATCCATGAATTGGGTACGGGTAGCGCAACGCTTTCCGGTGCGTATCCGTCTGGATGCCCCGCCCGAGGACTTGATGCGCATGGGTGCCTCGGCCACCACCATTATTCATCGCGATGGCAACTGCTAAGACCGGCGTGTCGGGTCTGGCGCGGCTGGTCTGGCAAGACTTGCAGCCCACCCCCGGTCGTCTGGCGCAAAGCTGGCGCGTGGCGGTGCTGTGCGCCTTGATGGTGCTGCTGGCCATGAACTACGGTATTCCCGAGTCTGCCGTCAGCTGCTTTGTGATCTTCTTTGTGATGAAGTCCGATGCCGGCGAGAGCTCGGTACTGGCGCTGGCTCTGGTGGTGCTGGTGTCCATTGTGGTGCTGCTGATGGTGCCACTGATTCAGGTCACGATTCAGTATCCGGCCTGGCGTTTGCTGGCCATGGTGCTGACCTCCTTTGTGCTGTTGTTTCTCGGGGTAGCCAGCAAGCTGGGGCCTTTGGGCGGGATTATTGCCTTGGTCATCGCCTTTGTGCTGACCTTGTTGGGCTATGTGCCCTTTGGCGAGATTGCTACCCGTGCCGTGCTTTATGCCTGGTTGATGACCTGCGCCCCCATGGGCCTGGTGCTGATCTTCAATCTCTGTTTTGGTTTGTACCCGCACAAGGTGTTGCGCCGTGAGCTGGCAGCGCGTTTGCGTTTGTCGGCCCAGGGCTTGATGGGGCAGGCAGATACGCAGGATTTGTGGGACGAACTGGCTTTGGGAGTCAGTGCACAACAGAAGCGACTGGGCTGGATACGGCTGTTTCATTTGCGGCCTGCACAAGAGCAGGCAGAACTGGATCAGACCATCTTGAATACCTACCGAGCCTTGCTGGCGGTTGCCGTCTTGCGCGATCAGCATCTGGACAATGAGCAGGCCACAGCATTTGCCCAGATTTGTGAACGCAGCGCACAGGATATTGAACAAGGGCGTTTGCCGCAGATGAATGATCTGCCCGAGCTGTCAGCCTCCAGTTCTTTGGCCGAACAAGATTTGCGCGATGCCTTGCTGGCCTTGTCGGGGGCAGTGTCTATTGGCAAAGCGGATCCGGAACATGGCTCCTTCATGGTGCCCGACGCCTTTAGTAATCCTGTTTATCAGCACCATGCCTTGAAGGCGACGGCAGCAGCGGTGCTTTGTTATCTGATCTATAGCGCGGCAGACTGGCAGGGCATTCATACCGCCATGATTACCTGCTACGTGGCCGCTTTGGGCTCTACCGGGGAAACCGTACACAAGCTGACCTTGCGGATTGTGGGCTGTTTGCTGGGGGCGGCACTGGGCTTTATCACCATCTTGTTTGTGATGCCGCATCTGCTGGATATTGGCGGCTTGATGGTCGTGGTATTTCTGGTGTCCCTGTTAGGGGCCTGGGTATTTTATGGCCCGGAACGTATCTCGTATGCCGGCATTCAAATTGCCTTTGCCTTTTATCTGGTGACCTTGCAGGGCTTTGGTCCCAGCTTTGATCTGGATTCAGCCCGTGATCGGGTGATCGGTATTTTGCTGGGCAATGCGGTGATGTACGTGATGTTTACCCAGATCTGGCCTGTCAGTATTGCAGGTTCGGTACGTCAGCGTTTGGCCAAGGCTTCTGACAGTTTGAGCGGCCTGGGCAGCTTATGGCAGGAACGTCCCGCCCAGGCGGTGCAGCAGTCAGCCAGCGTCGCGCAGGAGCTGTCGGCGGCCAAATATGGATTGGCTCTGATGCACTTGGAACCAGAGCGTTTGCGACCCGACCAGCAGCAGGCCCAGGATATGCAACGTCAATGGCAGCAGTTGCGCCAGCAGTTCATCGGCCAAGCCTATATGCCTGTATCTCGCCACCGAAGCGATTGATAACCCTCATTACCTAGAGGTGATTTTCCCGTCCTTGACGGCTCGTAGAATGGCCCTCACTTCCCATTATCGGGATCAAAAGAAGCGCCGAAAAGGCCTCGGTTCGGTCGGAGACACCCCCGCATACCTACTTCTTTCTGCCTATGTCTGCACCTTGTTGCGGGCAGGGCAGGACTCGTCTTTGCTCGGCGTTTTCTTTGATTCAGCGTGTGAGAAGTCTCTTGCCCCCTTTGGGGCTGGAACTGTCCATTACTGATTCCTGATGACGGCAACGTACCGTTTCAGACATCACAATACTGATAAAGGAGCATGAAGTATGGCTGAGCAAGAATCCGCATTGCGGCCAGGGCAGGAGGCCCTGGTCCCTCCGCTTGCTGGCGGTTGGTTGCAGAAACATTTTGCTTATACAGAGCGCGGCAGTTCTCTGCGTCAGGAGGTCTTGGCAGGGCTGACGACATTCCTGGCAATGGTTTATTCCGTATTTGTCGTACCGTCCATGCTGGGCAAGGCGGGCTTTGATACCTCGTCGGTCTTTGTGGCCGTGTGTCTGACCAGTGCTTTTGGCTCCCTGCTGATGGGGCTGTGGGCGAATCTGCCCATTGCGGTGGGCTGTGCCTTGTCCTTGACTGCGTTCTTGGCTTTTGACTTGGTGCTGGGCCAGCAACTTAGCCCGGCCGTCGCCCTGGGTGCCGTGTTCCTGATGGGCCTGATCTTTACCCTGATTTCCGCCACTGGGATTCGTACCTGGATTCTGCGCAATTTGCCCCTGGGCATCGCGCATGGCACGGGTATCGGAATTGGCCTGTTCTTGCTGATGATCGCCTCCAACGAGGTAGGTCTGGTGACCCGTAATACGGGCGCAGGTCTGCCGGTTGCCCTGGGGGACGTCACGTCCATGCCGGTCTGGCTGAGTGTGCTGGGTCTGGCAGCGATTTTTGGCCTGGAGCGCCGTCGTGTCACGGGCGGTATCTTGCTGGTGATCTTGGGTCTGTCGGCGGTAGGCCTGATCTTCGATCCCAATGTGCGTTTTACTGGCCTGTTTGCCATGCCTAGCCTGCTGGGCGAGAACTCCTTGATCGGTGCCATGGACATAGGCGGGGCCTTGAATGCGGTCGTCCTGCCCAGTGTGCTGGCTCTGGTGATGACGGCCGTGTTTGATGCGACCGGCACGATTCGTGCGGTCGCGGGCAATGCCGGGCAATTGGACAAGGATGGCCAGATCATCAATGGCAGTCGCGCCCTGACGACGGACTCGCTCAGCTCTTTGGTGTCAGCCAGCTTGGGGGCTTCGCCTGCCGCCGCCTATATTGAATCAGCTGCCGGCACAGCCGCCGGGGGACGTACCGGTCTGACCGCGGTGGTGGTTGGCCTGGGTTTCCTGATGCTGATCTTCTTGTCGCCTTTGGCCGGTCTGGTGCCTTCCTATGCGACTGCGCCTGCCTTGATGTATGTGGGCTTGCTGATGCTGGGCGGCGTGCGTCATCTGAATACCGAAGATACGGTCGACACCATGGCGGGTCTGGTGTGCGCCGTGTTTATCGTGCTGACCGTCAATATCGTCACAGGCATCATGCTGGGCTTTTGCACGCTGGTGCTGGGTCGCCTGTTCTCGGGTGAACTGCGTCGTCTGAATGTGGGCACGGTTCTGATTGCCATTGCCTTGGTTGTTTTCTACCTGGGTGGCTGGGCCTTATAAAGCAGGGCTTGGGAAGGGCTGGTGTTCCCCTTTACACTAGCCCTTTTTCTGAAAACCAAAGGGGTACCTGTGCTGGTCGCATTTGATTTTGATGGCACGATTACAGACCGGGACAGCTTGCAGGACTTTATACGTCGCATGCGAGGCTGGCCAGTCTGTATTCGTGCCTATTTAGCTTGCGTGCCTCGCGTCCTGGTCTGGGATCGCGGTCCGCAGCGTCGTCAGGCGATCAAGCACCGTTTTCTACGCAGTGCCTTGGGTGGTTTGAGCCGGGAGCAGGTTCAGGCTTTAGCCGCCACTTACGTGCGGGACTATGTGCCGCAGATTGTCCGCCCGGAAATGATGGAGCGAGTCCGTGCCCATCGAGAGCGGGGAGATACGGTGGTGCTGGTCAGTGCCTCGCCGTCCATTTATTTACAGCCCTGGGGGCAAGCACAGGGAATGGCTCAGGTGCTGGCGACAGAGTTGGCCTTTGATGATCAACAAGGTTGTGTGGGCATGGCCAGCGCCAATTGCTGGGGGCAGGAGAAGGTGAATCGCTTGCAGGCGTGGCTGGGAGATAAACCCGTGGAGCTGGATATGGCCTATGGTGATAGCCCCGGTGATGCGCAGATGCTGGCCCATACGCGTCAGCCCTGGCTGCGGGGACGGGATGCCGCTCTGCCAGCTCTGGGAGTCCGATAGTCGATTGTAGGGTTTGCTCTGTACCGCGTGAGTTGCAGGCTTGGCAGCCTGGTGGCAGATCTACAGTCCAGGGCGGGAGATCAAGATAGCAAAATGCCCGACCAGAATCTGCTTCTGGTCGGGCATTTTTTCGGAGTGATTTGCAGTGATTTAGTCAGCGGAGATCAATCCCGACGCAGGGGTTTGATCCTGGCCGATGGTTTAGTTCTGATTGCGCTTGATTGCCATACCAATCAACAAGCTGGCCCAACCTTGGGTCAGCAAATCAATACCCAGTATCAGGCCCAGAATCCATACACTATTGCCGGGCCAGCCTGCGGCAATGATCAAACCGGCTGCCAGTGTAATCAGGCCGGAAAAGGCCATCCAGCCGCCACCTGCCTGGGCCCGGTTCTGAAACCAGATCCAGAGTCGGAATGCGCCGGAAGCAATCAGGAAGGCGCCAAAAATCAGGGTCAGGACGGTGGCACCTACCAAGGGGTTGCTGATGGCAATCAAACCGGCGAACAAGTACAAAATGCCGCTCAAGCTCCAGAACAGAAAGCCGCGCCAGCCTTTGGAACTCCATGCATGAGCCAGATGCAGCACGCCGCCTATGGTCATCAGGATGCCGACGTACACCACGCTGGCAACCGTGGCGCCAACCACGTAGATCAAGGCGATCAGACCCAGAATAATCAGGGCGATGCCCAAACCAATAAACCATCCTGGTTTCAAGGGCAGTTGACGTAGCAACTCAGAGCGATTGTTGTCATGTGGACTTAGAGCCATCTATGTACTCCTTGCAAGGTTAAACCGACGCTACGGTCTTAACTTTACTCCAGACCCGGGCAAGGGCCTAGTGATATGCAAAGAGCCTGCTGCAGAAACACGAAGGCCCTACCGTTGCGGTAGGGCCTATGGGCCGCTCTGGCGGCGGTGAACTGTCATGATGACAGTTTGGGAAAGCTGTGTTTCAGACAGCTTACTGACACTATGTCAGTGGTTTCAATGTACGTTAGCTAATCAAAACCAGCCAATTATGGAAAACCCGGAAGTCTGAAACAAAGCCCTTCAAACCGGTAAAACAGGCGGTTTGAAGGGGTGGGAACAGGGCCTTAGTGGCCGTGTGCGCCCTGGTGACCCTGGCCAGCCTTGGTGTTCAAGGCACGGACCGGAGCGCTGATTTTCAGCTCTTCCTTTTGACCGGCGGCATTCTGGATTTCCAGGGTGAGATCCACGGAACTGCCCGCCTCAACCTGTTTGTCCAGACCCAGCAGCATGATGTGGTAGCCGCCGGGTTTCAGTTCCACAGCCTTGCCAGCGGGCAGGTCGATTTTTTCAACCTGGCGCATGCGCATGACTTCGTTTTCCATCGCCATTTCGTGTACCTCTACCTGTTTGCTCAAGCTGCTGCTGGCGCCCAGCAATTGGGCGTTGTCGGTGGATTGCAGCACCATGAAGGCGCCGGTGGCTTGCTGGCCGGGAACCGTGGCGCGAACCCAGGGATCGGTCACGGTGACTTCGGCCTGGGCCAGAGTGGGCAGGCTCAGCAAGGCGGCCAGGGAAAAAAGAGAGCGAGCAATAGTACGTTTCATGTTGGTAATCCTGTTGGGGTTCACTTGCTCAGCGCCAGTACCTGGCGGATATCAGCCACGGCTTCTTCAGCCGTTTGCGTATGACGCAGGGCGATCTGCAACTTGCCTTGTGTGTCATACACATAGGTCAAGGCGCTGTGGTCCATGGTGTAGCTGGAGCCGGTAGGAACCTTTTGATAGAAGACTTTGAAGTCGCTGGCGGTTTTGGCCAGCTCTTCCTCGGTGGGGCGCAGGGCCACGAAACTGGGGTCGAAAGCCTGCATGTAGGCCTGCAGCAGTTCGGGCGTGTCGCGCTCCGGGTCAATGGAGATAAACAAGACTTGCAGCTTGTCGCCATCCTCGCCCAACTGTTCCTTGATGTCGACGGCACGAGTCAGGGCTGTGGGGCAGACGTCGGGGCATTGGGTAAAACCAAAGAAGATCAGCACGATCTTGCCGCGATAGTCGGCCATGGTGTGACGTTGGCCTTCGGTATCCAGCAAGCTGAAATCCTTGGCAAAGTCGGCACTGCTCATGTCTACACCTTCCAGATTGCGAAAGGCGGGCTGCTTGGGGGCCTTGTCGCCGCAGGCGCTCAGGACCAGAGGAGTCGCCAGCATGGCAAGCAGGAGCTGGCGGCGTGAGAAGGAGGCGTTCATAGAAATATCCCGCTAATTGACAACATAAGATGGCTGCGCCGGGCAGCCGAGGCTGGTCAGGAAACGAGCGTGGAGGGGGGACCGCGCGCACTCAGGGGCGGGCCCGTCAGGGGAAGAACGGGAACCGCCGCCTGTTGGGCAGTGTCCCAGGTATGTCGTGGTGTAGGTGTCAGATTCCAGGCAGGGCTGGGATCATCATTCAAGGCTTTTTGCGCCTGGGCCTGGGCGAACAGACAGGCCGCATGCAGGCTGTGTTGTTCGTCGTGCTTCGGGCCGCCAGGTAGCTGGCTGCTCCATTGCGCCAGGAAAGGGTCGCCCTGAACGCACAGGCTGAGCGCGGCTGCATTGGCAGGGTCGGCGCTGGGCATGTAGCCATTGGGGATCAGACCACGCAAAAGCAGGGCGCAGATTGCCAGCACCAGTAAAAACCGGCTGCGAGTACCTGAGGTGGGGAATGCGCAGTGCCTGATCATGATCAGAGCATTCTAGTACAGATGGAAATCAGTTTGCCCAGATTCTGTGGCACAGTAGACGCCTATCATCAAGGAGCTTGATATGCGACAGATTTATGGGGTGCTGAGCGCCTTGGTCATGGTGCTGGGGCTGGCGGCGTGTTCAACACCGGATCGCTCTGCAGACAGCAGCTGGAGTCGACCGTCGGGCGTTGAAGTTTACGGGGAAGTGGATGCGGGGGTAGGGACCCGGCGGCAGTCCCACTAGGGAGACTGCCGCTTGCAGCGTTAAGCCAGAGCTTGGCCTGCGCTGTCAGCTGCATCCTGTTTTTTCATGATTTCTTCAGGATCAGCTTCATCATTCAAGTACGACAAGGCTTTGCTCAGGCTATAGGCCGGTTCAAAGGAGTCGGGGTTAGCCATAGGCCAGCCCACACGGAAAATCGTTTGACGATAGTGGCCGCGCAAGAGTTCGCCTTTTTTCAGATCCGGGAACAGAGCCGACATCACGCGCACTTCGCCGTTGCTGATACGGCGGGCAATATGGTGGGGACGTAACTGGTCCGGATGTTCCAGGCCCGCCGCACCCAATAGTTCAGCCAGGGCTTTGAGCGTATTGCCATGGAAGCTGGCCACGCGCAGGGATTTGTCATCAACCACCAGGGCTTTTTGACGCTGCGGATCTTGTGTCGCCACGCCAGTGGGGCACTTGTCGGTATGACAGGCCTGCGCCTGAATGCAACCCACGGCAAACATGAAACCACGCGCGCTATTGCACCAGTCAGCACCCAGGGCCATGATGCGGGCCATATCAAAGGCGCTGATGATCTTGCCCGAGGCACCCAGGCGGATTTGTTCGCGCAAACCGATACCCACCAGCGTGTTATGAACCAGGCGCAGAGCCTCGCGCAAGGGGGTGCCGACGTGGTCAATGAACTCCACGGGGGAGGCACCGGTACCGCCTTCAGCACCATCGACCACAATAAAGTCCGGTGTGATACCTGTTTTCAGCATGGCTTTGGCAATGGCAAACCATTCCCAGGGGTGCCCGATACAGAGTTTGAAACCCACGGGCTTGCCACCGGACAAGGTACGCAGCTTGGCCACGAATTCCAGCAGCTCTACGGGAGAATGGAAAGCGCTGTGGCTAGGTGGCGAGTTACAGTCCACGCCTTCCGGTACACCGCGTGCCAGGGCAATTTCAGGCGAGACCTTGGTGCCGGGCAAGATGCCGCCGTGGCCAGGTTTGGCCCCTTGCGACAGCTTGATTTCAATCATCTTGACGTGATCCTGAGTGGCACGTTCGGCAAAGCGTTCGGGCGAGAAGTTGCCTTGTTCATCGCGGCAACCAAAGTAGCCCGAGCCAATATTCCAGATCAGATCACCGCCATGACGCAGGTGATAGGTGCTGATGCCGCCTTCGCCCGTGTCATGCGCAAAATTGCCCATCTTGGCGCCCTTGTTCAGGGCCAGGATGGCATTGGCCGACAGCGCCCCAAAACTCATGGCGGAAATATTCAGCACGGACAGCGAATAGGGCTGGGTACAGTCCGGCCCACCCACCTTGATACGGAACTGTGAGTCCTTGATGTGCTTGGGCGTCATGGAGTGGTTGATCCACTCGTACCCATTGTTGTAGACCTCCTGGTGAGTACCAAAAGGCTGCTTGTCGACCTGCTGTTTGGCGCGCTGGTACACCAGGGAGCGGTCCGCCCGCGAAAAAGGCAGTTGCTGCTCATCGCCTTCCAGAAAGTACTGGCGAATCTCAGGGCGTATGGCTTCAAAGATAAAGCGCAGATTACCGATAACCGGATAGTTACGACGAATGGCGTGACGAGTTTGAGTGATGTCCACCAAGCCCTGAATGCACAGGGCCAGCCCTGGTATCGCCAGCCATAGCCAGCTTGCGCTTCTGAACAAGGAAAGCAGCAAGAAAAAGGCGGTCAGGCCAATGATGATGTAGAAGGCGGTGTAGCGTGTCAGCCACTTTTGCATAAAGACTCCTGCCAAGAAAACGGGGTGACGGGCAGGATTTCGGGTACCTGCCGGTCAGGCTGCCAACATCATAGAACGCTCCCGTACGGTTTGACCATGCCTGGATGGCGATAGTTTATGAAAACTAACAAACAACCATGGAGTGGCTGAAAAAGGGCGGGGCAGGGCGCAAATTGTTTAGTTTTGAAAGGCTTGATGGAAACCAGGGAGGCTGTTGCGGTGCAGCATGAAACAGGGTGTTCTGCCTTGAAGCTTATGTCTGGCGGGCAGGGCCGGAGCTGCCATAAACACGATATTCAGCGAGTTTTAATTGAATAGGTAGGTAAGCTATCTATATAATCATGCTTTAGCCTTTGTTCTGTCCCCTGTCTTTTATGTTTCCCTCTCTTTCCTGGATCCAGCTGGATCGACCTGCGCTTGTGCATGGCCTGAATTTGGCCTTGGCAGCGTGGCTGTCGTTCACCATCGCTGTTCTGCTTTCCGTTGATAACCCGTTTTGGGCTGCCATGCCGGTGTGGGTGCTGTCGCAAGCGTATCGGGGGCTGGTGTACGAGCGGGCTTTGTGGCGGATTTTGGGAACGTTGGTGGGGGCCGGTTTGGGATTGGCGTTCCTGCACTTGCCCAATCCTTATCTGCAATTGCTGGGGATGGCCCTGGTGGTGGGGGTGGCCTCGGCCTTGACCCATGTGTTTCGGGGCGCTTTTTCTTACTTGCCCATGCTGGCGGGGATCACGATCGGCGTGGTGGTCTTGCCCTCGGTGCTGGCTCCGGATGCGTCACTGGATTTGGCCTTGTCGCGAGTGGAGTGCACGCTGATCGGGGTCGTGGTCACCACCTTGCTGTGCTCGCGGACAACGCCGCGCAGTCAGCGCAAAACGTATTACGAGCGCGTACGTGTCCTGGCGGCGGATGCCTTGCGCATCGCTGCTCATGCTTTGGGGCCGTCTTATCAGCAGCCGGATCAGAGCTCGTGGAGCCGTGTCCGCCAGGAGATTGTAGATCTGGATGCCCAAGCCCGTATTCTGGCGGCAGGCTCTCTGGATGCTTATCGACGCCTGCCTTATGTGGATGCGTTTCTGTACGCCGTGATTGAGCTTTTGGCCGCCAGCGCGCTGATTGTCCAGCAAAGGGAGCAGGGCCTCTCGCCTGCCGCGGATTATGCACGCGACTTGCAGGAACAGGCACAACGCTTGCAGGACGGTCTGAGTTTGCGGGTGCTGGGCAAGACAGCCTTGCGGCAAGAGGGGCAGATCAGTCTGGCGCGCTTGCGCCGTGCAATGGGTCAAATACAAAGGGCGGAGCATGGGTTGTTCGCTGAACGGGTGCAGCCCAGACGGCACCGTTTTCTGACGACGCCTGCTGTTTCGGTGGATTGGCCCTTGGCAATCCGCACAGGCCTGGTCAGTGGCCTGGCTGCTTTCACTGCAGGTGGTATCGCTTACGCTTTGGCCAGCCCCGCGCTGGAGTTGATGGCGATTGGGGTGTGTACGTTCTCCATTATTTTGGGCTCCATGCCGCGTCCGCAACTGATGAGCCGAACCATGTTTACCGGGATTGCCGTGGGCGTGCTGGTAGCCAGCTTTTATCGCTATTTCGTCCAGGTACACCTGGTTGCGGACTGGCAGGTCATTCTGTCCGTGCTTCCTTTTTTGGTGATCGGCGGTTTGTTACGTGCCAACCGTCCTACTTCGACCTGGGCATTGGACGCGAATATGTGTTTCCAGCTGGCCAGTCAGGCCGGGATGGCGGCGGTTACTTGGCCCATCATCTTGAAGGAGTCCTTGCCTTTGCTGGCGGGCTCCGCGGTCGTGTGCAGTGCTTTCTTTCTTTTGCCTCGCCGTACTCATCCTCGTGGCCAAGCCTTGGTCAGACGTGTGGTGCGCGAACTGTATCCCTTGATCAAGCGTTCGCGCCCACGCCTGTTCCGGGTCTGGCGTGCGCGGGTAGCGCGTCAATGGGTGCGTCTCTGGCACTGGATGGGCGAGCAGACCCCTCATGGTTTGCTGTCCTTGATCAACCTGGGCCATGGCGTGGTCGCGCTGAAGCGGCTGGCCAAACGCGGAACGGAGCAGCAAGCTTGTGTGGAGCTGGTCTGTGAGTTGCTGGAAGGGTTTGAGCATCAGCCCGTGGAGTTGGCCCAGCAATTGCTGCGTCTCAGCCAATCCTGTACCGACATGGTATTGAGGCAGGCGATCATGGATGTGGCGCAGTCCTTGCAAGGGGCGCAAGCGGTTCTGGTTTATGCTTACCCGCCTGATGCTACGCCGCGCGCTGTGGAGACTTCCTGATGAATCACCAACTTTATGAACGATTTGGCCTGTCCATGATTGTGCTGGCGCGCCTGTATCGTCGTGAACTGGATCAGACGCTGGTGCGTTATGGCGTGTCCGAGGCCACCATCCTGCCGATTCGCTATCTGGCCCAGTTGGGAGAACCCATACGGCAAGGGCAGTTGGCACGCATGATGCGTCTGGAAGGCCCCACCCTGGTGCGCCTGATCGACCAGTTGGAGTCCGGCGGTTTGCTGGAGCGTGTGCCCGACGAGCAGGACAAGCGCGCTCGCCTGTTGTGTCTGACTGAAAAAGGGCGGGACTTTCACGAACGCCTGCTGGAATTGCTGCGCCAATCCCGTGCTCCCCTGTTTGAAGGGATTGCGGACGCAGATATAGAAGCGGCTTTGCGTTGTTTTGACGCGCTGGCCGGCAATTTGGGGCTGGAAGCAACGGATATGTCCAGCCTGTTCGGGGATTGATCAAGGGCCTGGGCGGGGTAGCGTAAGCGCATGTTCCAGATGGTGAGCAGAAAGCAGGAGCTGGTTTCCTGCTTTTTTACTTTATGGTTGAATAAACCGTCCTTGTTTCAGCAATAAGGAGGGTATGCCATGAACGATGTAGATCTTGCACGCTTGGTTAAAACCATGAGCGAGGCCCAGCTGACGCTGGCAACCGCAGAATCCTGCACGGCAGGGTTGATTGCGTCCACGCTGGCTGACCAAGCGGGGGCGGCAGCTGTATTGGATTGTGCTTTTGTGACGTATTCTCCGCAGGCCAAGTATCGCTGCCTGGGCGTCGATCAGCGGGTGTTGGCGGAAAACAATCTGTGCAGTGAGGCAGTGGCGCGGGCCATGGCCAAAGGAGCCGCAGAATTGACCCCGGCCAATTTGATCATTGCCAATACGGGGGTGGCTGACGATATTGCGGAGCCGCAGATTCCGGCCGGCACGCAATGTTTTGCCTGGCTGTTCAAGCCACAGGATAAATTTGATCCTTTGGTCGTCTATACGGAAACGATTGTTTTCGATGGCACGCGGGATGAAATCCGCCAGCAAAGTGCGAATCATGCCTTGCTGCGCATCGAGCATTGGTTGCGGCTGGTTAAACAAGAACGCCAGGGTGTGACCCCTGGCGTTTGATACTGCTAACTGGACAAGCTAAGCCTGTAAAGGCTTAGTTTTCCAGGTATTTGCGCCAGACGCGTGGCAGGATACCGCCATGACGCCAGTACTCCATGTCCTCGACCGTATCCAGACGCACAATCACCGGCACGGACTGGGTGCTGCCATCCAGACGGTGGATGATCAGTTCGGCTTGTGAACGTACACCCAGGTTTTCTTCCAGGCCTTTCACATCAAAGGTTTCGGTGCCGTCCAGGCCCAGGGTATCGGCATTGGTGCCGTCCTGGAACTGCAAGGGCAGCACACCCATACCGACCAGGTTGGTGCGGTGGATACGCTCGAAACCTTCGGCAACCACCGCCTTCACGCCCAGCAGAGCAGGGCCTTTTGCGGCGGAGTCGCGGGAAGAACCGCAACCGTAGTTCTTGCCAGCAATCACCAGCAAGGGAACCTGACGTTCCTGATAGGTCTGGGCCGCTTCAAAAATACGCATCACTTCGCCTTCCGGCATCACCTTGGTGACGCCGCCTTCCACGCCGGGAACAATCTTGTTGCGCAGACGGATGTTGGCGAAGGTCGCACGTTTGACCACTTCGTGATTGGCACGGCGCGTGGTGTAGTTGTTGAAGTCTTTTTGCTCCACACCCTTGGATAGCAGGAAGTCAGCAGCAGGCGTACCCAGGCTGATCGAACCCGATGGCGAAATGTGGTCGGTGGTGATGGAGTCACCCAGAATCGCCAGCGGACGCATGCCGCGCAGGTTGGCCACGGGAGCCGGTTCGCGCTGCAAGCCGTCAAAGTAAGGCGGTTTGCGGATGTAGGTGCTGTCGGCTTCCCATGGGTAGTGGCCACCATTGCTTTCGCGGGCCAGGGCATCCCAGGGTTCGCCACCGTCGTACAGCTCGGCATAGCGTTCGATGAACAGGTCGCGGTCGTACGCGCCGTGGATGGCTTCCTGAACTTCTGCCGATTTGGGCCAGATGTCGCTCAGGTAGACGTCTTTGCCGTCCTGATCCTTGCCCAGCGGGTCGCGGGTCAGGTCTACATTCAGGTTGCCGGCCAGGGCGTAGGCCACAACCAGGGCGGGCGATGCCAGGTAAGCAGCGCGCACGTTGGCGTGGATACGGCCTTCAAAGTTACGGTTACCCGACAGTACGGCGGTGGCAATCAGCTTTTCGGATTCAATCGCGTTGACGATATTGGCAGGCAGTGGGCCCGAGCCACCGTTACACGTGGTGCAACCAAAGCCGGCAATGTTAAAGCCCAGCACGTCCAGGTCGTCTTGCAGTTGAGCGCGCTCCAGCACGTCAGCTGTTACTTGGCTACCTGGCACCAGCGAGGTCTTGACCCAGGGCTTGCTGCGCAGGCCACGAGCGACGGCGTTACGGGCCAGCAAACCGGCGGCCATCATATTGGCGGGGTTAGCGGTATTGGTACAGGAAGTAATGGCGGCAATGACCACATCGCCATCATTCAGCACAAAGTCCTCGCCTTCCACGGGTACGGCACGTTGCGGGTCGTAAGGACGGCCAGCAATTTTCTGGTGGTGGGCGGGGAAGGACTGGGCAGCGGTGTCCAGATCCAGGTGATCTTCAGGATTGCTGGGGCCAGCCAGGCTAGGCTTGATGCTGCTCAGGTCCAGTTTCAACACGGTGTCGTAAACAGGAGCGGGGGCGGCCGGGTCGCGCCACAGTTTTTGAACCTTGCTGTATTGCTCGACCAGATCAATCTGTTCTTGTGGACGGCCTGTCATGTGCATGTAGTGCAGGGCAGCGTCGTCGATGGGGAAGAACACCGCGGTTGCGCCGTACTCTGGTGCCATATTGGCGATCATGCCACGGTCGCCCAGGGAGAGCTCGTCCATGCTGGGGCCAAAGAATTCGACAAACTTGCCCACCACGCCCAGTTCGCGCAGTTTTTGCGTAATGACCAGAACCAGGTCGGTAGGCAGCACGCCGTCATTGAGCTTGCCAGTCAGCTCGATACCCACCACGGCAGGCAGGGCGATGGCGACGGGCAGGCCTACCATCACGGCTTCGGCTTCAATACCTCCGACACCCCAGCCCAGAATGCCCAGGCCGTTAACCATAGGCGTGTGGCTGTCGGTCCCGACACAGCTGTCGGGGTAGACCAGATCCACGTCCTTGCCTTCTTCGGTCCATACAACCTGACCAATATGCTCGATGTGCAATTGGTGCATGATGCCTTTGCCAGGTGGCACCACTTTCACGCCGTCAAAGTTGCTGGAACACCAGCGCAGGAAGGCAAAGCGCTCGCCGTTACGTTGGTATTCACGTGCCAGGTTGATGTCGGCTGCCTTGGGGTTGGCCCAGCTGTCCACTTGCAGGGAGTGGTCAATAATCACGTCGATAGGGACTTGAGGGCGCACGCGGCTGGCGTCACCACCGGCTGCTTGTACGCCTTCGCGCAAGGCGGCCATGTCCAGCAGCATCACCAAACCCAAAATGTCCTGACCAAAGACGCGGGCAGGGTAGAAGGTGATGCCGTCGCCCACCTTGCGCTGGAGCAGGGAGTCAATTTCCTGATCCACGTCGGCGTGACGCACGGCCTTTTGACGACAGAGGTTTTCCAGCAGAACGCGCAGCGAGTACGGCAGCTTTTCAATACCGGGGATGTCGGCGATAGGAACGTAACGTACGGAACGTCCGTTCAGGGACAGCGTTTCTAGGGCAAGAGACTGAGACATGGCAAACGATTCATCCGTAATAAGAAGCCAGGAAAGCAGGGCCAACCTGAGCAAGAATAATCAATAAAATTATGCGTCTGGAGCCTTGATAAAACAATTAAATTGTATTTTGTTTGTATATAATACAATAAAACGATCCAGGATCGCTTCGATTTTTAGGAATGTCGGCATGAAAAGCCAATCCAATTCTTTGCATGTCACCTTGGCACATCGCCTGCTGGACTACGTGCGGGCAGGGCATTTGCAGGCCGGGCATCATTTGACGGAACAATCGCTGGCCGAGGCGCTGGGTGCGTCGCGCTCGCCCATACGCGGCGCACTGGCCTATCTGGCGGAAAAAGGCATTGTGGGCGCACAGCCGCCCCGACGTGGCTTATATCTGTTGAAAGGGGCCGACCAGCTTGGTGTGATCGAAGAAGAGCTGGGCACCAGCCAGGACGACCAGATCTATCTGCAACTGGCCCGCGACAAGCTATCTGGTATTTGGGGTGACACCTTGTCGGAGAACGACGCCATGCGCCGCTATGGCCTGACACGCGAGCGTGTGCGCCGCATTCTGGCTCGTGCTGCCAATGAAGGTTGGATGGAACAGCGCGCCAGCAAAGGCTGGTCTTTCCTGCCCATGATTGACGGCCCTCAGGCTTGCGAAGAAAGCTATACCTTGCGCCAGATGCTGGAACCAGCGGCCATGCTGCTGCCGGGCTTCGCCATTGACTCCACTGTCTTGCGCCGGGTGCGTTTGCAGCAGCAGGCCTTGGCCGACGGGGGCTGGCGTCATGCCGGACACGCGGAAATGTATCAGGCCAATGCCACCTTCCATGAAGCCTTGGCCTCCTTGTCCGGTAACCGCTTTATCGCCCAGACCGTGACACGCCAGAACCAGTTGCGGCGCTTGCTGGAATATCAGGAAACCCTGGATCGGGAACGTATTCGTCGCCAATGCCTGGAGCATCTGGCAATTCTGGATTTGCTGGAAAAGGGCGAACGCGCTCAGGCCTCCGCCCTGCTGGCCCGCCATCTGGGCAATGCCAGTGAAGAGAAAGTACAGCAGCTGGAGCGGCAGCAGCAGCAACGCAGCGGCCAGCCCGGCGCTTTTAGTGAATCGATGGTCTCTCACGCCGAACCCATGGAGGAGACGGCGCAATTTTCTTTAATGGCGCAAGCCAAGAACCAGGAATAACGTGATGAAGCAAAAATCCCTTCCCGCCGTGTTCATGCGTGGTGGCACCAGCAAAGCCTTGATGCTCAATATTGCAGACCTGCCTGCCGAGCGCGACGACTGGACGCCTCTGTTTTCTGCTGCCATGGGTACGCCGGACCCTTATGGTCGCCAACTGGACGGCATGGGCGGTGGTGTTTCTTCCTTGTCCAAGGTTTGTATTATCGGCCCGTCCAGCCATCCGGACGCGGACGTGGACTATACCTTTGCGCAAGTAGCCATCAAGGAAGAGAAGGTGGATTACCGTGGCAACTGCGGCAATATGAGCTCGGCCGTCGGCCCTTACGCAGTAGAGCAGGGCATGGTCAAGGTTGAGGATGGCGAAGCGTGCGTACGCATTCTGAATACCAACACCAACAAGATCATTCACGCCCACTTCACGGTTGAAGATGGTCAGCCCCGGTACGACGGTGATCTGTCCATTCCCGGCGTAGGCGGCACGGGCTCGCCTATCCGTCTGGACTTTGTGGAACCTGGTGGTGCCTCTACTGGCTCCTTGCTGCCTAGCGGTGAATTGACCGAGTGGCTGGATGTGCCTGGCGTAGGCCGTATCGAGGTGTCGCTGGTGGACGCGGCCAACGCAGCGGTGTTTGTACGCGCGGCTGATGTAGGCCTGACCGGTCTGGAATTGCCCGACTGGCTGGAAGCTCACCCTGAAGTGCTGGAGCGTCTGGACGCAATTCGTGTGCAGGCGTCGGTACGCATGGGCATTGCTCCCGATGTGGAAGCCGCACGCCAGATTCGCATCGTGCCCTTTGTTTGCATCGTGTCGCCGGCTCAGGACAACCCGACCTTGTCTGGCGACGTGGTTCCTGCCAAAGAGATTGATCTGGTTGCCCGCGTGATTTCCAATGGCCAGCCGCACCGCGCCTTGCCCTTGACGATCTCGCTGTGCACTGCTGTGGCTGCTCGTTTGACGGGCAGCCTGCCTTCGCAATGTCTGTCTGACTCGGTTGCCCCTCAAGGTCCACTGCGTCTGGGCATGCCTTCCGGTGTGCTGACAGTGGGCGCGGAAGTGGAAAAGAAAGATGGCCAGTGGTTTGCCAAGGCCGGTTCTTTCTATCGTACGGCGCGTCGCCTGTTTGACGGCCGTGTGTGGGTTCCTGGCAAAGCCTTGAAGGACTAATCCACGATACGCAAGTCCTGCGAGGGCGAACGCCCGAAGCGGGACTTGTAGTCTGCACAGAAGCGGCCGAAATGGTTGAAGCCGCAGCGCAAGGCAATCTCGCTGACCTGGGTGCCCGGCACGGCATGACGAATGGCTTGCTGGGCCGCTTCCAGACGAATCTGTTTCAAGAACTGCATGGGGCTCAGCCCCCGCTCCGTACGAAATGCCAGCGTCAGGCTGCGCACACTGGCACAGGCCGCGGTGGCAATCTGCTCCAGCGTCAGGGCCTCGTCCAGGCTGGCCCGCATGAAATCCTCGGCTCTTTGTACCCGGCGCGAACTGGCCGGGCGCACGCTTTGCTGCAATTGCTGGCTGTAGTTACCCGGCTGGGTATGAAACAGATGCAGCAAAAGATTGTCCTCGGCCTGACGCGACCACTGGTCCATTTCGGGCGGCAAATGCCCACCGTAAGCCAGCAAGCTGCCAATCTGGTGCTGCCAGGCGCAGCCGTGCGGCGAATCCAGAGACATGCCAGCAGCAAATTCAATGGGCCGATCCAGGCTCAAGCCCAAGGTCTGACGGGCCACTTCTTCCAGCCTGTGGCGCGGAATCTTCACTAAAAACTGTTCACAGCCCTGTTCCCAATCCAGTTCAACCTGCAGGGAAGGGGAGATCACGCTGGCGATTTTGGGGTTGGCCTGGACGTACTCCCGACCAACCCGAATACAGGAGCGTCCCTGTATAGGCACCTGAAATAGCAGGAAATCCTCCAGAATCCCCGGCGACACCTGCACCGCCGCACCATATTTCAGCAAGACAAAGGAAAAGCTGTGGCTGCTGGCATAGCGCAGGGAAGCATCGACCGGGCCGTCATTCCAGGTCAAGCGGTGCTCGGTTAAAAAACCGGCCGTCTCGCTGCGTGTCTGGTCCGGGCAGCGCGATTCAAAGCGCGGCGCACTGTGTTGCAAGGGGGCCAGCCCTGACATAAACCACGCTTGCATGATGTGTGTCTCCAAATTATTGCCGGTTCGGGATAAGGCTTGCCATATCTGGATAGCCGCCCATTCTGCGCCGGTCTAATGTATTTCAAACCTAAAACAGTAGTCCTGTCCCGGCACCTTAGCAGATTGGGATACGACTGGGAATTGCTGTATTCACGTAGTCCCTTGGGCCCGTCTTTTCTGGCTTGCAGGACAAGCGCCGCAAAAATCACGGGCGTCAGTGGTACACAGCTTCCGGCGTATTGGGGGTGGTCCAAGGCAGAACTAAAGTCCAGTTTTTTGAAAGACAGAGGACGGAGACAAACATGAAAAAACAAGTGGCGTTCTGTATGAGCACGCTGGCCTTGGCCCTGGCCTGTAGCCCGGCATCCAGTCAGGAAGTATTCAAGGTGGGGCTGCTAACCACCTTGTCTGGCCCTGGTGCAGCCATTGGCGCAGAAATCCGTGATGGTTTCGAGCTGGGCCTGAACCACTCGGGTGGCAAGCTCGGCGGTGTGGATGTGGCCTTGACGGTGCTGGATGATCAGCAAAAACCAATGGAAGGCCGCCAGGCGGTGGACCGTCTGGTCAAGCGCGACAAGGTCGATGTGATTACCGGCATGGCCTTCTCCAATGTACTGCTGCCCGTGATGCCGACGATTTTGAACAGTGACACGGTCTATATTTCCGCCAACACCGGCCCGGCCGATTACGCGGGCGAACGTTGTCACCCCAATTTCTTCAGCGTGTCCTGGCAGAACGAGGATATTCCCGCTGCCATGGGCAAGTACGTGACCGATCAGGCGCACAAGAAAGTCTATTTGATCGCGCCCAACTACCCCGGTGGTCGCGAGTCCATTGAAGGCTTCAAGCGTCTGTTCAAGGGCGAGATTGCCGACGAAGTGTATGTGAAGGTCGGCCAGATGGATTACGCCGCCGAGCTGGCACAAATGCGAGCTTCGGGTGCGGATGCCGTGTTTTTCTTCCTGCCCGGCGGCATGGGCGTGTCTTTTATCAAGCAACTGATCAACTCGGGCCTGTCCACGCAACTGGCGGTGTATACCCCCGGCTTCTCGGCTGATCAGGACACGATTGCCGCGATTGGCGAGTCCATGAAGGGCATGGCGAATGCCGCCCAGTGGTCGCCCGATCTGGATAACCCGGTCAACAAACGCTTTGTGGCGGATTTTGAAAAGACCTACGGTCGCCTGCCTTCCATGTACGCCTCCCAGGGCTACGACGCCGCCTTGTTGCTGGATGGCGCACTGAAGGCTGATCCCAAGGCCGCTACCGACCGGGAGGCCCTGCGTAAAGCCTTGCGCAGTGCACCGTTCGAGTCCGTACGCGGCGCCTTTGCCTTTAACAACAACCAGTATCCGGTGCAGACCTACT
The DNA here is from genome assembly GCF_052931795.1 of Alcaligenes sp. RM2. Taxonomy (NCBI): domain Bacteria; kingdom Pseudomonadati; phylum Pseudomonadota; class Betaproteobacteria; order Burkholderiales; family Alcaligenaceae; genus Alcaligenes; species Alcaligenes sp. RM2. The sequence goes on along the minus strand of NZ_JBRFIO010000008.1, from coordinate 43,944 downwards.
ACATGCGTGAAGTGGCCCCGAATGACAAGGGCCAGATGAGCAACAAGATTGTGTCCACCGTATTCGAGCAGTTCCAGGATCATTTTGCACCGCAGTGCAAGATGGAAAAGTCATAAAGAGGGTGCGTCAAGCATCCGGCAGCAAGGAGGTAATGATGAGCTATAGCAACGAACAGCTGTCCGCATTGGTGCGGGGAGACAGCGTACATAAATCGGTCTATACCGACCCCGAGATCTTCCGTCTGGAGATGGAGCGCATTTATGGCCGTGCCTGGATCTACATCGGCCACGACAGCCAGGTGCCTAATCCCGGCGACTACCACACCACCTTGTTGGGCGGCCAGGACGTCATCATGGTGCGCGGCAGCGACAAGAAGGTGTACGTGCTCTACAACCGTTGCCCGCACAAGGGTGCGAAAGTAGTGGCCGATGGCTGTGGCAACGCGGGCAAGTTCTTCCGCTGTCCTTACCACGCCTGGACGTTCAAGCTGGACGGTCAGCATCTGGCCGCTCCGATGAAAAACGGCCTGGAAAACACCTGCTTTGATCCCAAGCACCCGGACTTCTCCATGCGCCGTGTGGCTCGTGTGGAAAGCTACCGTGGTTTTGTTTTTGCCTGTCAAAGCGCCCACGGCCCAGACCTGAAAGAGTTTTTGGGCCCCATCATCACCTCCATCGACAATCTGTGCGATCGCTCACCCGTGGGTGAAGTGGAAGTGGCCGGTGGCAGCTTCAAGGTCTGGCAGCCCTCCAACTGGAAGGTGTTCTACGAGAACCTGCACGACACCATGCACGCCAACGTGACGCACGAGTCGTCCTACGTGGCCGCCCGTGAGCAAGCCGAAGATTACGGCTCCATGCCATTGGAACTGCACATCATGGACGGTAACGGCGAGCCCTACGGTTTCTGGGAAAAGCTGGATCTGTATGCCTTTGATAACGGCCACGGCTATATGGAAGGGATTTTCAATCCCGGTGCCATCGAAACCGACCCGATCACCAAGGCGCACTACGAAACGCTGAAAGAAGCCTACGGTGAAGAAAAAGCCTTGAACATTCTGGGCGAGAACCGTCACAACAGCATTATTTACGGCAGTGGCTCGCCCCACACCGTATTCCAGCAGTTCCGTGTGATTCGCCCGGTGGCGGTGGACCGCACTCATGTGGAAATCCAGCTGTTCCGCCTGAAAGGTGCGCCTGACGATATTTACAAGCGCGGCCTGATGTACGCCAACCTGATCAACTCGCCGTCGTCCAACGTGATGCCGGACGATATCGAAGTCTATGGCCGCTGTCAGGAAGGTAACCAGACCAATGGCGGAGACTGGATCAGCATGCACCGCTATGACGGCACCGACAAGCCTATCGAAGGCGGTATGGTCGCCACCAACGGCACCAGCGAATTGCCCATGCGCAATCAGTTCCGCGCCTGGAAGCATTTCATGACTACCAGTCTGTACGACGCGCCTGCGCAGTCGGAAGACAGTGGTAAAGCCACGGTGCGTTCGGCTTCTGGTGAGCCCATCGCCCCCGCAACACAGGCTTAAGCGGGCTGCTGTCCGAGCCAAGGAGAATTCTTATGTTGTTTGATATTGATTTTGACGTCAGCGTGGATCAGGTCACGCCTGTGAACCTGAGCCTGGAAGCCATCCGTGAAGTGGAGCAGTTCATCTATCACGAAGCTCGTTTGCTGGACGAGCGTCGCTGGCAAGCATGGCTGGATCTGTGGACCGAGGAGGGCATGTACTGGATTCCTCACAGCTACGATCAGGAAAGCCCTTACGAGCACATTTCCCTGTGCTGGGAAAACAAGCTGCTGCGTGAATTGCGTATCCGTCGTCTGGAAAACCACCGCAACTGGTCCCAGCAGCCAATCACACAGTCCTGCCGTGTGCTGGGCAATGTGATGATTGATGGCACTGATTCGGAAGGCTATCTGGTGGTGCGTTCCAGCTTCCACTCCATGGAGTGGCGTGGCAAGGATCCGGTCTACCGTGTGGGCAGCCTGATTCACAAGCTGCAGGCCCAGGAGGGCGGTGGCTGGAAACTGCGCATGAAGCAGGTGAACCTGGTGGATCGTGACGCGGTTCACGGCGCTATTCAGGTGTACATCTAATGTCGGCAGCCCATCACACAGCCTTGCTGGCCCTGCATTATCAAAACGACGTCCTGCACGCCGATGGCCTGATCCGCGTGGGGGTAGAGGCCAATAGTCCCCAGCGCCAGGCCTTGATCGAGGCCGCAGGCCGTTTGCTGGCGCAGGCCCGTGCACAGGGCGTGCCCATTGTGCATGTGCGGGTGGGCTATCGGCCTGACTATGCCGACCTGCTGTGCAATGCACCGATTCTGCACAATGTGAAACGAATCGGTGCCATGCAGACTGGCAGTTGGGGAGCCCAGTTCTTTGACGGGCTGGCTCCCTTGCCCGACGAGTTTGAAGTTCACCACACGCGTATCAACGCTTTCTTTGGCTCCGCGCTGGAGCCGGTGGTGCGTCGTTTGGGCGTGGAGCGTCTGGTGATTGCCGGTGTGGCTACCCATTCTGTAGTCGAGAGCACAGTGCGCCATGCGGTGGATATGGGCTATGAGGTGGCGGTGGTGGCCAGCGCCTGTGGTGCTCCCCCCGCGACCCATGAGGCCTCCCTGGCCAGCATGAGCCTGATTGCTCATATTGACCGGGACGAAGATTGGGCGACGGTGTTCGGCGCACCAAAAGCACAGTAGGAGAAGCACATGCAGCAGGACATGAAGGTGAATTTACAAGGTAAGGTCGCCATCGTGACCGGGTCCACGCAAGGGCTGGGGGCGGACATCGCCCTGGCTCTGTGTGCCGCCGGTGCGTGGGTGCTGATCGTGGGTCGCAGTCAGGAAGAAGGTCAGCGTACCGAGGCGCGTTTGCAAGCGGTGGGCAAGGCTCAGTTCATGGCCGCCAATATTTGCGACGATGCCCAGCTGGATGCCTGTGTACAGGCGGCTCTGGCGCAAACCGGGCGCATTGATATTGTGGTCAACAATGCCTGCTCGTATGGCGATGAAGGCCTGGCCTCCAGCCGCGAGCTCTGGCATCAGACGCTGGACGTGAACCTGATCTCCAGCGCCATTCTGGCCCAGAAAGCCACGCCTTATATGGGGCAGGGCGGGGTCATCATCAATATGGGCAGTACGGGTGGCAAGTTTGGCGTGGCTGGACGTGCGTTGTATCCCGCTTCCAAAGCGGCCATCCTGCAGTTCACCAAGAGTCTGGCGGTGGAGCTGGCTCCCTCGGGCATTCGTGTGCTGACAGTCTCGCCCGCCTGGACCTGGTCGCCGTCCGTTGAACGCATGAGCGGCGGTTCGCGTGAACTGGCCAACCAGGTCGGTGCACAAGTGCATCCTTTGGGCCGTGTGGGTTCGGGTGAAGAGGTTGCTCAGGTAGTGCTGTTTGCCGTGTCGGGCGCGGCGTCCTGGATGACAGGGATTGATCTGCCCGTCGATGGTGGCTTTTCCGTGCTCGGGCCAGAACAGGGCAAGTCGCCCCGTCACTGGTTTGAACGCTGGCAGGCGCAGTCGTCTGGCTCGTAAATAGAAAAGTGCGGTAAAAGATGTCCAGGGCTTGTGAACAGCTGTTTCTTGTGGCGTGTTCACAAGCCCTGACCCCGTTCAGGGCAATTTAAAAAAGGTGTGGGATGACAGACTCAACAAATAAAAAATCGTATGCCGTTATTGTGGTGGGCAGTGGCATTAACTCCCTGGTGTGTGCCGCCTTGCTGGCGCAAAAGGGCAAGCAGGTCCTGGTGCTGGAGCGTAACGACCGTGCGGGTGGGTGTATCCGCACTGAGGAACTGTTCCCCGGCTTTACCCATGAATTGCTGTCGTCCTGGTACCCCTTGTTCACCTCCGGTGCGGCCTATGCCCGTCTGAAAGACGATCTGGCTGCCCAGGGCGTGGAGTTTCTGGAAAACGGCTACACCACGGGGGTGGTGGGCAGCGATGGCAAAGGCCTGGCCCTGCGTCACGATGTGGGTGATTCCATTCAGCGTATCAATGGTTTGCAAGCTGGCGATGGCGATGCTTTTGGTGCCATGTGCAGCCAGTTGTTCGAGCGCGATGCTGGCCTGACCTTTGGCTTGCTGGGCACAGAACCTTACAGCCGTGGCTTGTTGGGTCTGCTGTTCTCGCAATGGCGCAAGCGTCGCATGGACGGCATGGTGCAGTATGGTCGCGAGTCGCTGGAATCCTTCCGTCGCTGGGCGGACCGGGAGCTGAAGGATGACCGCGTGCGCGGCATGATGGCCCCCTGGGTTCTGCATTCGGGCCTGGGCCCTGATGATGCCTGCTCGGCACTGATCGGCAAGCTGACCTTTGCGGCTGTGGTCGCCGGTGGCATGCCCGTGGTGAAAGGCGGCGGCCAGAATCTGGTGCGTGCTCTGTGCGCTATTATTGAAAAAGCCGGTGGCCGTATTCAGCTGAACACGGAAGTGGAAGAAATTGTGCTGGACGGCCAGAAGGCTCGTGGCGTGCGTGCCGGTGGTCAAGTCTACGAAGCCAGCCATGTGGTGTGCAACGTTACACCGCCACAGCTCTATGGTCGTTTGTTGCCGGGTGCTCCCGCCCAAGTACGTGAACAAGCCAATGCCTACCGTTTTGGCCGTGGCGACATGCAAATTCATCTGGCGCTGGACAGCATGCCTAACTGGAGCGATCCAGAGCTGCTGAAAGTACCGTTGCTGCACTTGTCCGACAGCCTGGAGGACGTCAGCATGAGCGTGGCCCAGGCCAATAACGGCCTGATCCCGGCCAAGTTCACCGTGGCGATCGGCCAGCCATGCTCGCTGGACCCCAGCCGTGCGCCGGAAGGCAAATGGATACTGTGGATGCAGATGCAGGACATGCCATCCAAGCTACGCGGCGATGCTGCTGGCAAGATCGAAGTGCCAGAAGACGGCAAATGGACCGAAGAAGTCAGCAAGGCCGTGGCCGAGCGCATTATCGACCAGCTGGAAGGCGTGATGCCCGGTTTGCGTCAGCAGATCGTGGGCCAGAAAGTGCTGTCGCCTGCCGATCTGGAGTCCATCAACTGCAACCTGGTGGGCGGGGACCCGTACTCGGGCATTTGCTCCCCTGATCAGTTCTTCTGGATGCGCCCTTTTGCGTCCAGCAATGGCGCTCGCTCTCACGCTACACCGTACAAGAACGTCTACCACATTGGTGCGTCCACCCATCCAGGCCCAGGTCTGGCGGGAGCGTCCGGATTCATGGTGGCGGAGCAGATTCGTTAATCCTGCTTGTTCCTGGGCCTGAGGCTTGATGCCTGCAGGCAGAATAACCGGCCGGGGTAGGTGTTTTGCACCTGTTATGGCCGGTTTTTTTGCTTCTTGGCATTCAGCCAGAAGGGGAGATGAGGGGGAGTAAAGGAGCCGGAACCTGAAAAGTGAGCAGTTCGGGGCGTTTATCGCCTAAAAAAACAGGGTTCTCGTGAATACCTCATGCGCCAAGCCCACAATAGTTCGGTATTCTGTGCATGTTTTCTGCTGCCCTGGCGGTTTCATGCTTGGGGCCTCATTGTTTAGCCGGAGTTTTATTGATGCACGCTTTTCGCCGTTCGCGCCTGTGTGCTTTTTTGTCCTTGTGGCTGCTGGCTGTGGTGCTGGCTGTTACCGCTGTCCCTGTGACGGCCGAGACAGTGGCATTGACGCCTGCGCAGGCCAGTGAATCCCTGAATGAATTGCGTGACACGCTGCAAACTGTCCAGGACCGTTTGCAGAAAAATGATGGCTTGGGCGATTCCGATCTGGTTGCCTTGCGCAATCAGTTGCTGCTGGCGCAAGAGCAGGCTCAGGAAATGAGTGTGCGTCTGGAGCCTGAGCTGTTGAGCGTGACCGCGCGTCTGAATCAGTTGGGGCCTGTGGATGATCCGGCGGGGGAGTCCGAGGACATTGCGCGCCAGCGTGCTCAATTGCAGCAGGCGGTGACCGAGCTGGACGGCATGATCAAGCTGGCCCGTTTGATCGGCGTGGAAACAACGCAAGGCCTGGATCAGGTGTCCAAGCAGCGCCGCGTAATTTTCCAGGCGGAATTGGGTCGGCAGTCGCAGTCCGTGTTGACACCGCGCTTCTGGCGCAATGTGTCGCGCGATTTGCCCGGTGATCTGGCCAGGGTTGAACGCATGCGCAAGGAGCTGGCTCAGCGGGTAATCGATTTGCCCGCTTATGTGCTGTGGTCGGCAGGAGCCTTGGCTCTGGTCTTGCTGGCTTTGTCGGTCTGGGCGGTACGGGGGCTGGAGCGTTTTACCATCAACCACACCAAGCCCTCGCGCTTGCGACGCTCTTTTTATGCGACGGCCTTGATTGTGCTCTACAGCCTGACGCCCGGTTTGCTGGCGTCGGTGGCGGCAGGGCTGTTTTACTGGAACGGCAATCTGGCTCCGGATCTGTCCAGCTTTGTGTCCAAGTCCGTATTCGCCTTGTATCTGGGTGGCTTTGTGACCGGGATGGGCCGCGTGCTCCTGTCGGCGCAGCGTCCTAGCTGGCGCTTGCCTCCCATCCCCAGCAATGTGGCTTTGAAGCTGGCATGGTTGCCCATTGCTCTGGGCATCATGGTGGCCTTGACCTGGATGTCGCAGCAGTTGCTGGGCCTGATCAATGCCACGCTCAGCACTACCTTGCTGGTCAACAGTTTTAACACGCTGACACTGAGCATCTTTATTGCCATTGCAGCCTGGAACTTGAGCCAGGGACGGGACAAGACTCCCGTTCCAGAAGGTGGCGAGGACCCGCAGAAAACGGCTCCGGTTCAGCAGGGGGCGACCTGGTTACGCGCCATTCCTATCACCCTGGGTGTGGTCATTGGGCTGGGGATGATTGCCTTCTTGCTGGGCTACATCGCCTTGAGCAGTCTGATTGTGCAAGAGGTGTTGTGGCTGAGTCTGGTGATTTGCACCTGCTATGTCCTGGTCGCGCTGATTGCGGATATCGGTCAAAGCCTCTTGCTGCAATTTAAAGAGAAGCGCGCCGCCAATGAATGGACCAGTACGCAATTGCGGGGCAGCAGCCAGATCGTGATCGTATTGTCCGGAGCCTTGCGTCTGTGCCTGATTATTACGGCAATTACCCTGGTTTTGTTGCCCTTTGGAGAAGACCCCACGCAGTGGTTGCAGCGTCGTTTGGGCTTTTTGGTTAAAGGTTTTTCTTTAGGTCAGGTTCAGTTAAAACCCAGCTCGGTCCTGCTGGCCGTACTGATTCTGGTGCTGGGCATTTTGTTTGTCAAAGCCTTGCAGCGCTGGGTTGCCAACCAGCTTTTACCCGCCACGCGTATCGATCCGGGTATGCGAGTGTCTACTGCTAATCTGTTCAGCTATGTGGGCTACTTTATTGTGGTGGCTACGGCGATTTCGTCTCTCGGAATCGGTCTGGAGCGCATGGCCTGGGTGATTTCAGCCTTGTCGGTAGGTATCGGTTTTGGCTTGCAAGCGGTGGTGCAGAACTTTGTATCGGGGCTGATTCTATTGGCCGAACGTCCCATCAAAATTGGGGACTGGGTCAGCCTGAACGGGGTAGAGGGCAATGTACGCAAGATCAATGCCCGTGCCACGGAAATTGAAATGTTCGACCGCTCCACCTTGATCGTGCCGAACTCCGAATTCATCACCAAAACCGTGCGTAATGTGACCTTGAGCAACCCCTTGGGGGTGGTGAAGGTCAAGATCAATATGCCTATCGACACAGACGCTAAACGGGTACGTTCTATCATGCTGGATGTGATGCAGAACTACAGCGACGTGCTGGCCGACCCGGCGCCGGATGTGACGCTGGACGGCTTTGATGCTAACGGCTTGCAGTTTACGGCGACCTGCTATGTAAGCTCGCCTCGCATTGGCAGCCGGGTACGCAGTGTCCTGATGTTCGATATTCTGGATGAATTACGCAAGGAAGGTCTGGCGTTGCACCATACTCAGACCATGACGGTATTGCCCAATACACCGGTCGCCAGCCAGAGTGAAAGCGGCAACCCCTTGCTGAATGATTGAACCTCGATAAAAACAACAGGCAGGCCCCAGGGAGACAACAGCCATGAAGACGCTACGACTAGGTGTGCAGGTCTTGCTCTTGTTTATTGGCCTGCTGCTGGGGGGCGGGTCTCAGGCACAAACCCTGTCCGAGATTGAGCAAGAGCGTCAGCTGATGCGGGAGCTGCAGCAGGCGCAAGATGAAGTTCGCCTTTTACAGTATCGCCTGGAAGGCAATCAAACCTCCATACGACGCGAACGTAGCTACGAGTTCGAGCAGAAGCTCACCCATGCGCGCGATCTGTCCAGCCGGGTCGTGCAAAAGCTGGAGCGACGTAGCCGCTTGTTGCGGGCGCGCTTGCAGGAGCTGGGTGAAGATGCTGGAGACGAGGCAGACCAAACCACACTTCATAATGAGCGGCAGCAATTGCGACGGGCTGACGCGGCCTTGCGCGCAGACTTGCGGGTAGCACGCCTGGTGCAACTGGAAACGGAACAGACAGGTCAGCTGTTGCGGGATGCGACAGCGCGCTATGAACATGCCAAGCGCTGGCAACGCAGTGCTTCCCTGGTCTTATTGCAAAGTCTGCCTGGATTGAGCGAGGCCTGGCCGGCGGATCGGCAAAAACTGTCCGACTTCGCTCAGCAGTGGCGTGAAACCTGGAAAGACACGAGCTGGCAGCAAAGTAACGCATCATTCGGGATGGTGATCGCCGTTCTGATCATGGGGTTTGTTTTGCTGCGACTGATGCCGGTGTGGATCAGCCGTTATTTACCGACAGGGCGTTTGCGCCGCTCCAGCCTGACTCTGGCCAATTTCCTGTTGTGGTTTTTTGTCAGCTTGATTCTGGTGGATCAGTTGATTGAGCTGTTCTTCGATCGCCCAGGCATTAGCGCCATGCAGTTTGAACTGCTGGCTACCTTGAAGTTCGGAGCGGCAGTGGCGGCGGTGGTGCTGGCCACCATGAAAGGTATCTTGATCCAGAGTCGTGCCTCCTGGCGCTTGCTGCCCTTGTCGACTCAGGCGCAAGGGCGAATGCGTTATTTTGCACTCGCCTTTTTTCTGATTGCCTATCTGGACATTGTGGCGACCTTTTTTAAAGGTTCGATAGGAACGTCAGACACGTTTCAAGCCTTGATGGATGGCATCACCAGCCTGCTTTACCTGGTCTTGTATGGCTATGGCTTGTGGATACTGCGGGCCGAGCTGTTTGGCCAGACCGAATCGTCGGGGCAGGGCTCTGTCAGAACAGCGCGTAGCTGGGCGCGCCTGGTCTTCAAAGGGGCCGTCGCCGTCTATATTCTGGTCGCTGGGCTGTTCATCGGTGGGTGGCAGGGCTTGTCGGATGATTTGATGTCCCACTTCATCACCATGCCTTTGATCTTTGGCTTGATTGCCTATGTCTTCATGGTGTGGCTGCAGGACATCTCGGACTCCTTGCTGGCCTATTTGCACAACCGCAGCCGTGATCCTGATGCGGCACCGATTCGCGTGCAAAGCCAGTTCATTGTTGTGTTTTTTGCTATCGCCCGGATGAGCGTGTTGCTTCTGGCGATCTGGATGGTGAGTGGGGATTGGTTAACTGAACCCAAACAGATGCTGGAGTCGGGACTGGATGTCTCGCGTGAGGCCTTGCGTCTTGGAGCGGTGCAGTGGCGCCTGGACTTGTGGCTGATTGCCTTGGGCGTGATGCTGGTGGGAGGTGTTCTGATTCATTTTCTGCGCACCTGGCTGCGTCAGAATTACATGCCTAACACCACGCTGGAGCCGGGCCTGCAAAATGCGATCGTGGGCATGGTTGGGTACGTTGCCTATTTTGTTCTGTTGGTGATCTGCCTGTCCATGCTGGGTGTGCCGATTGAATCGGTGACCTGGATCTTTACGGCCTTGACGGTGGGTCTGGGTTTTGGCTTGCGAGGCATTGTGCAGAACATTGCCTCTGGCCTGATGCTGATGGTCGAGCGTCCCGTCAAGGTGGGAGACTGGGTGGAGGTAGAGGGCAGCGAAGGCAATGTGCGCCAGATTCGCTTGCGGGCGACCTATGTTGAGCGCTTTGATCGCACCATGGTCATGGTCCCCAACTCCCAGATGATGGGGCGGCAGGTGCGTAATCTGACTTACACCCCGACCTCCTTGGGCGCGATCGAGTCCCGCTTGCTGTTTCCGCTGGATGTGGACGCGGATGCGGTCATGCAGATTTTGCGTGAGGCCGTACAGTCCGAACCGGAAATTCTGACCGAGCCAGCCCCTATCTTGTCTTGCGACGGAATTTTTGGGGATGGGGTGGCATTCAGCACCCGTTGTTTCATCAATACCATGCGAGTCCAGCGCCGGGTGCGCAGCAATCTGATGCTCGATATTCTGCGGCGCTTGCGTCAACAGGGCATCAGTCTGCATCCGGCCCAACGCTGGGTTCAGGAAGCCATGGACAAGGACAGGGCCGAAGACCCCGACCTTTAGGGTTTTCCCAGTGATTGAAAGCTGAAATATTCATCCGTATAATTTGTTTAGCCACACTAAACAGAATAGACGCATTATGCGTATCAGGATGGATGAGACATGAGCAAGAAACAGTCCCCACAGGACGAGGCCCCCGTATCGCCCTGGCGTGCCGCCAGCGCAGCGGGTTTGGGCACCATGATCGAGTATTACGACTTTCAGCTGTACGGCGTCCTGGCTGTGACGCTAAGCGTGCTGTTTTTTCACGCCGGCAATGAGAATGCGGCCTTGCTGTCCACATTGGCCGTGTTTGGCGGCGCCTTTCTGGCACGCCCCTTGGGCGGTATTTTCTTTGGCTGGTTTGGCGACAAGCATGGCCGTACCGCTGCCTTGATGTTCACGATTGTGGGCATTGGAGTGGCCAGCGCCTTGATGGGCATGTTGCCTACCTACGCCACGCTGGGCCTGGCTGCACCGGCCTTGCTATTGCTGTGTCGTTTGCTGCAGGGCTTTTTTGCCGGTGGTGAAATTACGGGCGCAGCTACCTATGTGGCGGAATGCTCGCCCCCCGGCAAGCGCGGTTTCTTTGGCGCGTTCAACCCGGCCGCCGCCACTTTGGGCTTGTCTCTGGCCACCGGCGTAGCCGGCCTGGTGACGGCGCTGGTGGGTAAGGAAGCCATGCTGGATTGGGGCTGGCGTATTCCCTTTCTGCTGTCCATTCCCTTGATCATTCTGTGCGTCTGGGCTCGTTCACGTATCGAGGATTCGCCGCGCTTTAAGGAAATGCTCAAAAGCCATCATCCCGAGCACTCGCCCCTGTCCTTGATTGTGCGTGATTACCGCCGTCCCCTTTTGCAAGTCATTGCCATTGGTTTTGCGCAGAATGCAGCAGGCTACGTGGGCGTGGTCTATCTGAGTACCCATTTGATTCACACCCTGAAATACGACGGCACTGCGGTGTTCTGGCTGATTTCCCTGGTCACCTTGTGCTCGGCCTTCATCATGCCTTTTGCCGGTGGCCTGTCTGATCGCTTTGGCCGCAAACCCTTGCTGACGATTGGCTTGCTGGGCTATCTGGTGCTGGTGCCGCTGACGATGTGGGTCGCCTCCTGGGGCAGTTTCCCGCTGGCGGTGATCGCGGTGGCCGTGTCCATTTTGCCCTTCATCGTAGTGCAGGCCGTGGGCTACCCCTTGTATGCCGAATTGTTCCCTACGCGAGTGCGTTATAGCGGCGTGTCGCTGGGCTTTAACATCGCCACCATTCTGGGTGGAGCGACGGCGCCATTCGTGGCGTCCTGGCTGACGGGCCTGACCGGTTCCAGCATGGCACCTGCCTTTTACGTGATGGTAGTGGCGCTGATCGGGATTGTGGCTTTGAGCACGGTGCAGGAAACCTCTGGCCGTCAGTTGGCCGATTGATTTTCAAGGAAGTAAATGATGTCCGGATATTTTCTTTATCACTCCATTGGCATGTTCGAGGGCAAGGAAGCGGCCATGCGTGCCGAGCTGGATCAGTTCAGCCAGGTCTGGTCGGCGCAGGACGATGCCCAGTGGGGGTACGCTCTGGGCCAGAAACAGGCTTTCATGGATGCCTGGGCCCGTTTGATTGGTGCTGATTCCAAGGATATTGCGCTAAGTGAAAACGTCACTAGCGGCCTCTACAGCATTCTGGGTTCTTTGCCTTCGCATGTACTTAAAGGGCGTACCTTGCTGGTTGCGGCCGATTGCTTTCCCAGCCTGCATTTCCTGTTGCAAAAACTGGCCTTGCGCCTGGGCTTCACCTTGCGCACCGTACCTTTGAGCGCCGGCCTGTCCTATGTGACGGACGATGATTTCATCAATGCCTGGGATGACAGTGTGGGTTTGGCCCTGGTGACCTGGGTCAGCTCTACGTCCTCGCACCGGGTGGATGTGGATCGCATGGCGCAATGTGCGACGGAGCACGGCAGCCTGATGGCGCTGGATTTGACACAAGCTGCCGGGCTGGTGCCGTTCACCGTGCATGAAGGCGTGGCCTTTACCTTGTCGGCCTCCTTGAAGTGGGCATGCGGCGTGTCCGGTGCCAGCCTCTTGCATGTGCGTGCAGATTTGATCGAGCAGTGCGAGCCGGAGTTTCGCGGCTGGTTCAGCCAGGAAAATCCCTTTAACTGGAATCTGGACCAGTTCAGCTATGCTGACGGCGCGCGTCGTTTCGACCACGGCACACCGGCTATTTTGGGAAGTATTGCGTCCCTGCCTGGCATGCGTTTCGTGCTGGAAACTGGCGTAGAAAAACTGCTGGAGCAAAACCGGGCATTGACGGCGGTCTTGCTGGATCGTGCGGCCAAAGCCAATTGGCCCGTGCTGACCCCATTGGCCGAGAACGAGCGCGGCGGCAGCATCATGTTGCGCGCCAGCAGTGCCCAACGCGCTCAGGCTATGGTGGATCAGCTGCGTGAGCAGGAGCTCTATTGCGATCAGCGTGACGGCGTATTGCGTCTGTCGCCCGGTAATGTCTGCACCGAGCAGGATGTACTGCGCTTGTGCGACACCTTGCAAGCCGGTTGGTAAAGGAGGAGGGGATATGGATAGCCAAACCTGGGCTCATCAGGCCAGCCGTCGTATCGAACGATCCGCCAAGGTCGTGATGGACTATATGGCGGATCTGGATGCGCTGGGACGCTGGTCTCTGGGCTGCTTTGACACCGAAACGGTGGAGCCTGGCCTGGTGGTGGGGACGTCCTTGTTTGATGGTGGCCAAACCCATGTCAGCGTGGAGATTCTGGCCGAGCAAGGGCTGATTCGCTATTGGGTAGGTAGCGCCACACAACGTACGCCGCGCATCAGCGCCATGGTGCAGCCGCTGGATCAGAATTCCTGCATCTTGATCATGCTGGCGACACGCGGTGCAGACATGGATGAAAACCGCTGGCTACGTTTGCAGCGTTGCCATGAAACCGAGCTGGACCTGATCCAGGCCCAGCTGCACAGCGCCGCCTAGTGCTCGTGCTTAATAGCTTGGTGGGGTGATCGCCACAATAAAGCGCACATCCGTGTCGTAAGGATTGCGGTAGGCATGGGGCAGGCTGGAGTTGAAATAACAGCTATCGCCCGTTTGCAGACAGTGCTGATCATCCCCTACATCGACCAGCAGCTGGCCTTCCGTCACCAGCACACATTCCTCGGCAGGGTGGCTCCAGCGCTGCCCGACCGAGCTTCCTCCCGGCGGCAAGAATCCCGCCAGCATTTCAATACTGCCAAAGCCCGGCGACACCCGCTGGTACTGCACGCCCGAAGCGGATTGAATGCTCATGCGCTCGTTCTGGCGCACCACCGCCACTTGCTCCACATTGTCATCCAGCAGGGAAAACAAGGGCGTATCCAGCGCACGTGCAATTTGGCGCAGGGTATCCAGACTGGGTTGGGTCAAACCGCGTTCCACCTGGCTGATCAGGCCGGGGGAGACTTGGGCAAGCTCGGCCAGCTTGCGCAGAGACAGTTTTTTATGAAGTCGGACTTGGCGAATACGCAAAGCGGCCATGTAGATGCGGGGGTAGGTAGTAAAGCCGTCATTGTAGGGCAAGCCCGCAGGTCTGAGGAGCGCGGGACCTGGCCCACCTGCTGCTTACGGGCCAATCGGTTCAAGTCTTTGCCATCGGCTGGGGATCGTCGGCCCATTTTTCTTTGATATGCAGCATTTCAGGCAGGCATTTATCCAGCAGAGCGATCAGTTGCGGGTCAAAGTGCTGGCCGGATTGTTCGCGCAGATAGCTGATGCAGCTCTCCACACTCCAGGCTTTCTTATAGGGTCGCTCACTGGCCAAGGCATCAAACACATCGGCCACCGCCACGATGCGGGCGGGCAGGGGGATATTCTCGCCTGTTAAACCATAGGGATAGCCGCTGCCGTCCCATTTTTCATGGTGATACAGCGCGATCGTGCGTGCCAGTTTCAACAAGCCATGCGAGTGCTGGCCAATAATGCGGGCGCCAATCAAGGTGTGCGTACGCATGATTTCCCATTCTTCGGGCGTTAGCTTGCCGGGTTTTTGCAGGATGGAATCCGGGATGCCGATTTTGCCAATATCGTGCATGGGTGCGGCGTGCAGCAGCTCGTCGGCCGCTTCGCTGGAGTAACCCAGCCAATGGGCCAGAATGCGCGTGTAGTGGCTCATGCGGATGACGTGGCGGCCAACTTCGTTGTCCTTGTATTCGGCCGCTGTCCCCAGGCAACGGATAATCTGCAGGCGGCTGTCGCGCAGTTCCTGCATTTGTACCAAGGACAGATGGTTGCGTATACGTGCCTTCAGAATCGCCGGGTTAAAGGGTTTGGAGATGTAGTCCACCGCCCCCATGTCCAGCCCCATTTGCTCATCCTGCGGCTGCGAGAGCGCAGTTACAAAAACAACGGGGATGTGGCGGGTTTTAAGGTCGGCCTTCAAGGCTCGACAGACTTCGTAACCCGACATTTGCGGCATCATGATGTCCAGCAAGATCAGGTCCGGTAGGTCCCGTTGTGCCAGCTCCAGCGCCTTGATGCCATCTTTGGCAAAGAGCAGCCGGAAATCCTGTTGCAGCGTATGGCGCAGAATCTGCAGATTGGCGGGCTCGTCATCGATGAGCAAGAGGGTGGGGCGCGGCGAGGTAAATTCATTCATGGCGTGGCGGATCCTTGGCCAAGCTCGCATTCAGGTCTTTGATCAGCTTGGACAGGATCAGGCTGGCTTGAGCAAAGTCGAACACGTCGATGGTTTTATTAAGATCATTCAGGGTATCGGTTTGCCCTGTGCTTTCCAGATACTGACAGACCACTTGCAAGGCAGGCTCGTCCAGCTCGTTGAGCAAGACGCTGCTATGCAGAATGTGGAGATTGTTCAAGGCAACGTCGGGGGGATGCACCACGACCTGTTGAGCGTCTGAATAAGTAGTCGGTGGGCCGTTGTGACCAAGTTCGTGAGCGATGCGGTTGAACATTTCCTGCAACTGTTCAATACGGCGACGCATCTGGCGAGTTTGACCACGACGAATTTTTTCTTCCAGCTCGGCGCTGAGGGCAGACACTTGGGGCAGACCCAGATTGCCGGCGGTGCCGCGAATGCCATGTAGGCTGCCCAGCACAATCTCCCAGTTCGGGGATGCCTGCTTGATTTCATCGAGCGGGTAGCGGGTATGCAGGTCAGACAGAAAGCTCAGCAGAGCGCGGCGCAGACGGACCTGGGAACCCCACAGGCTCAGGCCCAACTCCCAATCGATCAGGCTGCTCTCTTGTGGTTCGACGCTGTGCTCCAAGGGGCCGGTGGGGGGCAGACCCATCACCATGGCAATCTCCTGCAGCAAAGAAGGCAGATCCAGCGGTTTGGTGGCAAAGCCATTCATGCCGGCCTCCTGGGCCGCATGACGGTCGGACTCCATGACACTGGCAGTCAGCGCAATTAGTGGCAAAGGCAGCCGCGCTTCGCGGCGTTCCTGTTCGCGCCACCGGCGGGCGGTTTCCAGACCGTCCATCTCGGGCATGTGCACATCCAGCAAGGCCACATCAAAATCTTCTTTGGACAGCAGCTCCAGCACTTTGTGACCGTTGTCGGCCACTGTGACGGAATGTCCGTGCTGCTCCAGGGCCAAGGTCAGCAGTTCCTGATTCAGGCTGATGTCATCGGCCACCAGAATGCGCAGCGGCGGCAGGCGGGGCACGGGCTGCTCGTCCGGGCTCAGGCTGGGTTCCTTGCCCGGTTCCAGGGGAATACGGACTTCAAAGACGCTGCCCACACCCAGGGTACTTTCAACCTTCAGCGTGCCGCCCATCAGATCCACCAGCTGGCGGGCAATGGATACGCCCAGGCCGGTACCGCCAAAACGGCGGCTGATGGATACATCGGCCTGTGTAAAAGGGGTGAACACATGGCGCAACTGCTCAGGAGTCATGCCAATGCCGGTGTCCGTGACGCGGATGGAGACGGTATTGCGCCCTGGTTCGGGATTGACATCCACATGCACCGCTCCGCTTTGGGTGAACTTGATGGCATTGCCGATCAGATTGTTCAGCACCTGCTGAATCCGCATCGGGTCGCCCTTGTAAAACTGATGCAGCTCGGGCGCATGGTTCAGACGGAACTCCAGGTTCTTGGCATCCGCTGCCAAACGCAAGGAGGCCACGACCTGATTGCACAATTCAATCAGCGAAAAATCCACTTGCTCCAGCTCGACCGAGCCGCGTTCCAGCTTGGTGGTATCCAGAATGTCGTTCAGCAAGGCCAGCAAGGAGTGGGCGGACTGGTTGATGATGGCAAGGTGCTTGTTTTGCTGCGCATTGATCTGATCATTCAGCATCAAGTCGCTAAAGCCAATAATCGCGTTGAGCGGGGTACGGATTTCATGGCTCATATTGGCCAGAAAAGCAGTCTTGGCCTGGGCTGCCTGCTCGGCTTTTTCCGCACTTTGACGCAGGGATTCGGTCAGTGCCTTGTAGCGGCTCATGTCAGTGACAAAACCGACAAACAGCGGGTCACCCGGCTGGCGTACCTTGCCTACGGCCAGGCGCATCGGCAGCAAGCTGCCATCCTTGCGCAAACCGGTGACATCCCGGCCTACGCCAATAATTTTTGGGTCGTTGGTGCGTAAATAATTGGACAGATAGCTGTCGTGGCGCGAGCGGTCCGGCTCGGGCATCAGCATGTTCACATTGCGCCCCAGCACCTCGCCAGCCTTCCAGCCAAACAGGCGTTCGGCTGAATGGTTGAAGTCCAGAATGGTGCCGTGGCTGTTGATGGTAATAATGCCGTCAATCGCGGTATCCACAATGGCCCGGTTGTGCGATTCGCTTTCTTCCATCTTCAAGAACAACTGGCGGTAGCGCAGCAGGCCGTTGGCCGCGGTCACCAGTACCGTCACCGTAATGGTGAAGGTGGACAGCACCATGGAGGCAAAGGTGCTGTTGAAGATGATCATGTCATCGGGCGGTGTGGTCTGGCCTATAAAGCGGGCGGCCGCCATGCCGGTATAATGCATGCCGGAAATGGCCAGGCCCAGCACAATGCCGCTGATGACCACGCGTTGCAGCAAGGTCAGGCGGGTGCGATGCAGGCGAAAGCGTATCCACAAGGCCAGCGTGGCCAGTACCACGGCCAGCACAATCGACAGGAAGAAGGTGATGGGCTCATAGCGCAGGACCGGCGCCATACGCATGGCAGCCATGCCACTGTAATGCATGGTGCCTATACCCAGACCCACCAAAATACCGCCCACAATCAGGTGCGAGCGTTGTACACGGGCTTGCGAGAGAATTTGCAGGGCGACCCAGGATGCCCCTACGCTGGGCAGAACCGACAACATGGTGATGGCCGGGTCGTAATGGACGCTGGTGCAAAGTTCAAACGCCAACATGCCAATAAAGTGCATGGTCCAGATGCCACCGCCCAGGGCGATGGCACCCGTACAAATGGCAATCTGGCGGTGTATGCGCAAATCAGCCATGCGGGCAATATGGGCCGTTTGCAAGGCCATGCCCGAGGAGAAGATGGCAACCAGTAGCGACAGGATGACCAGACCACTGTTATAGCTGCCAACCAAGAAGGGAGCCATCTGGTCTGCACTGATGAAGAACTGGTCGAGTATCCGCATAGGTGCTGATGTCCGAAGCGGCCCATGGGGCCAAGTTAGACGAAATGTGTCAGGCTCCCCCTGCCTGTCAGAGGGAATGTAACGGTGAAATTCGGATAGGTTACCGAGTTTGTCTCTTACTGTGCGCTTTTTTGTATGGATTCAACAAAAAAATTCATGGCTAGAGCAAGGTTCCTGTCAGCAACATCGCGGCCACGGAGAAGTAAATCACCAAACCGAGCACGTCCACCAGCGTGGCCACCAGGGGTGCCGAGGCACTGGCCGGATCAAAACCGACGCGCTGCAAGATGAAGGGCAGCATGGAACCAATACAAGAACCGAACGTCACAATGCCCACCAGAGCCAGCCAGATGGTGAAGGCAATCAGCAAGGAGTGCTCGCCATAGTCGTACAGGCCCAGGTGTTGCCAGATTTCGATACGAATAAAGCCGATCGCCCCCAACATGGTGCCCAGCATCAGACCCACCGGCAATTCGCGCAGCAGGACACGCCACCAGTCGCGCACCCGGACTTCACCCAGGGCCAGACCGCGAATCAGCAAGGAAGTGGCCTGCGAGCCGGAGTTACCGCCGGAGCTCATGATCAAGGGAATGAACATGGCCAGGACCACGGCCTTTTCCAGCTGTATTTCGTAGTACTGCATGGCACTGGCGGTCAGCATTTCACCCAGGAACAGAATGGCCAGCCAGCCTCCACGTTTGCGAATCATGGTGCTAAAGCCCGCTTGCAGATAGGGTTTGCCAATATGTTCGGCACCCCCGAAGCGGTTCATGTCTTCGGCGGCCTCGTCCATCAGGGCGTCGATCACGTCGTCTACCGTCACAATGCCGATGATGGCATTGGCCTCGTCCACCACTGGAATGGCCAGAAAGTCGTGGCGGCGTATCAGTTGAGCCACAGCCTCCTTGTCCGTCAGGGCCTGCACGGCAATGGGGCTGTCGCCACTCCACAACTCGGTCAGGGCCGCTTGCGGGTCGGCGCACACCAGCTTGCGCAAAGGCACCACAAATTGCAGTTGTTGCTTGTCGTTGACCACATAGATGGCATAGACCGTTTCGCGGGTACTTTCCACTTTCCGAATGTGCTGCAAGGTTTGTGCCACATTCCAGCTCATGGGCACTTGCAGAAACTCGGTAGTCATGATGCCGCCGGCTGTGTCTGCCGGATAGTGCATCAGACGCATGATGGAGGTGCGGGTGTGCTGGGTCAGGCGACCAAGAATCTGCTCCTGGTCTTCATGGTCCAGGTCTTGCAGCAAGTCGGCCATTCGGTCTTCGGCCAGTTGCTCCAGCACTGGCAGGCGTTCGGGACGTGTCAGCTCCATCAAGAGCGCACTGGCCCAACGCAACTCCGGCACTTCCAGCAAGGCTTGCAGGCGTTCGTTGTCCAGCTCCTGGGCAGCGAGCAGCGCGGGGCCTTGCTCCAGCTGATTCAGGGCCAGAACAATATCGGCAATCGGGGTTTGAGGGCCAAGTAGCTCAGTTGATGGATGCGTGGACATGCAATACTCCAGTGGGCGTGCAGGTACAGGGTCTTGAGTTCAGGACGTTGGCACCGGGCCAACAGACCGTAAAGCGAACCGGCTCAGTTCGCACGAAACTCGCTAGGATAGCGTTCTTTGCGGATACGTGCTTCCCAAGCCGGGCGCAGGAAACGCCAGGCCGCTGCATTTTGTCTGGGAAATTGCTGATGCTGTGGTCTAAGTATGTCTGTGAATCGATCCATGATTTACCCATAGAACCGCTCAGTGCACTACCAAGCTGAAACTCAGCGTGATGAAGAATATCGCCATCGTAGGGAGGTCTGCGCTGGAAGTCAAAGCGATTGCAATGATGCGCAAAAAAATGATTTGTGCTGTTAAGGTGAGGCTTGTGCCCATGCACCGAACTTGAGACGGTTAAGAGGGTGCTATAGTGCCCGCTTTGCCGCATAACGGCGACTCGACCCCGGCGGGCCAAGGCCCACTACACGATCAGGAACAACCATGAGCAATGCGATTAATTTTGACAAAGGCAACTACCGCTTCATTCCGACCGGCGTGAACCGCTTTTCGGGCGGGGTGGCCGCTCAGCCCGGTTACGAGATCTGCCGGGTCGTGTTTTCTGCCCCCGTGCCATTGAAAGAAGGTTTTGACTTGATTCAGGCCGTGCTGGAAGCAGAAGAGCGTCCTTTGACAGCCTTGTGCGCCTGCGAGCTGCGCTCGCCCGAGCCAGTTAGCGACAGCGACTTCAACAAGTTCAATGAGCTGTATCTGGAAACGCTGAAAGAGTGGGGCCTGGTCAAAGGCAAGCATAATCCGGTCGCCCGCAGCAACGTGTCGCCGCTGGTAGGCGCACCTGCCGAGCCCAGTTTTTACGCTTTCAGCTACACGGTGGAAACCGATATTGAAGAAGCCACCTTTGTGATCGCAGGCAGCTGCGAAGTCCCCGAAACGCCCGACGACTATATAGAGAGCATTGTGGCCTACCAGGACGTGTCGCCTGAAGGGCTGTTGCAGAAGGCGCAATGGGTTCTGGGTGAAATGGAGCGTCGTCTGGAAGTGTTGGGCCATGAATGGGCTGACACGACGGCCACCCATGCGTACACGGTGCACAATCTGCATCCTTTCATGGCTACTGAACTGGCTCAGCGCGGTGCGATTAACCATGGCTTGGGCTGGCACCTGGCCCGTCCTCCCGTCAAGGATCTGGAGTTTGAAATGGATTGCCGCCGTATCCTGAACGAACGCGTGCTGACCATTGATTAATTGATCGGCCCCTAAAACAAACAGGCCCACGCTAGCGTGGGCCTGTTTGTTTGATGTCTGGCTGTTTATGCCTGGCTATAAGCTGCCTGGCTGGCAGACTGCTGATAGCGACGACGCACAATTAGGCCCCACGCCAAGCCCAGAACGGCGGACGCCAAAGAGCCGCACAGAACGCCCAGCTTGGCAGCATCCAGCAAAACGGGCTCGGCAAAGGCCAGGTTGGCCACAAAGATGGACATGGTAAAGCCAATACCGGCCAGCAAACCAATCAGGGTGACGCCGGCCCAATCCATGCCGGCAGGCAGGGTACATAGCCCCAAGCGTACGGGCAACCAGGTGCCCAGCAGGACGCCCAGGGGCTTGCCCACAATCAGGGCAATCGCCACACCAAACAGGGCGCTTTGTGCACCGGCGGCATTCAGGTCCAGACCATTCAGGCTGACCCCGGCATTGGCCAGCGCAAACACCGGCATGATGATGAACGCTACCCAGGGGTGCAGCAGTGCAGGAATACGCTGGACCGGAGGCAGAATCTCGCGTTGAGCCAGCTGCATTTTCTGCAGCGTGTGCATGACTTCGTGGGTGTCATGTTGGCTTTCCAGTTTGGTGGCCAGTTCCAGATTCAGGTGACGGGCCTTGCGAGGCAAGGGCAGGGCGCGCACAGGGCTCATCATGCCCAGAACCACACCGGCAAGTGTGGGGTGAGCACCTGTCTTCAACAAGCCAAACCACAGGATCGCACCGGGAACGACATAGGCCCAGGCCGAGCCTATGCCCATTTTTTGCAGACCCAGGACGGCCACAATACCAACGGCTGCAATCAGGAAGGCGCTATAGTCCAGGCCACCCGAGTAGAAGAAGGCAATGATCAGGATGGCGACCAGGTCATCAATAATGGCCAGCGCCAGCAAAAACACCCGCAAGCTGGGGGGCAGGGAGCGGCCCAGCAAGGCCAGCACACCCACTGCAAAGGCAATATCGGTGGCGGTAGGAATGGCCCAACCCATCAGCACAGCCGGGTCGGGATTCATGGCGGCGTAGATCAGCGCCGGCAGAGTAATGGCGGACAGGGCAGCACAGATAGGCAGCATGGCCGAGCGCCAGTCGGACAGGGCACCGTCATGGATCTCGCGGCGGATCTCCATCCCGACAACCAGGAAGAACAAGGTCATCAGAATATCGTTGACCCAAAAATGCAGATCTTGCGAGAAACGCCAGGAGCCCAGCTCCAAGGTCACTTGGGTGTGCCACAAGGCAGAATAGCTATCAGCAAATGAAGAGTTGGCCCAGATCAGGGCTATGGCTGCAGCCATCAACAAGACCACACCGCCGAGGGCCTCGATATGCAGGAGGCGTTGCAATTGGGCTTGCAACTGGCGGGTCAGAACATGGGCGCGTGGCAAAGGCGCACCGGAAGAAGGGTGGGACATGGTCGGCAAATCTCCACAAGGCGGCCCGACCTTGCGTATGTAATTAACCTGCCTTGCTGCACCATGCCAGCAAAACACCCTGCGCAATTATAGGGATGGAGCCTCTTTAAGGCAATCGTCAGCTTGGGTCTGCGTCGGGCGCAATATGTATGGGAATCGTGACTGGCCCATCGTTGGTCAGGCTCAATTGCATATCGGCACCAAACACGCCGCACTGGGTATCAGGCAGCCGGGTGCGGGCCATGGCTACCAGCTCGTCAAACAAGGGCTGGCTGATTGCAGGAGGCGCAGCGCGGCTGAATCCTGGACGGTTGCCCTTGCGCGTATCGGCCGCCAGGGTGAACTGGCTAACCAGTAATAGCTGACCACCGGCTTGCTGCAAGTTCAGGTTCATCTTGCCTTGCTCGTCCGAGAAAATGCGCAGGGCCAGCAATTTATCCAGCAAGCGTGTGGCTTGCTCGCGGGTGTCACCGTGCTCGGCACAGACCAGAACGGCCATGCCTGCGCCAATTTTTGCGACAGTCTGGTTTTCAATATCGACCTGGGCCTGACGTACCCGTTGAATCAAGGCAATCATATTTATTCACTAAAATCAGTGGCCGACAGATTTGGAGAACAGATTCACAATCAGCACACCCACCACAATAAAACCGATGCCAATCATAGCGGCCAAATCCAGCTTCTGCTTGAAGACCACCCAGCCAATCAAGGAAATCAGCACAATGCCCACTCCACTCCAGATGGCATAGGCCACCCCAACCGGCATGACGCGCAGACTGAGTGACAGAAAGTAGAACGCACCCGCGTAGAACATGATCGTGAAGGCGCTGGGCATCAGGCGCGTGAACTGTTCGGAGCGCTGCAGCAAGCTGGTGGCGATGATCTCGAAGAGAATCGCGATGAATAAATGCAGGTAGGCGAGGCTTACAGGGGTCATTGAAAATCAGGGTTGGAAACTGAACCAGCCAGGTAGCAGCAAGACACTGGCCCACAAGGCGGCCGATGCCCAGGATGAGATATGAAAACTCAGAGGCGACATGGCACAGGTGCCCGCAATCAAGGGGACAGTTGAGCGCAAGGGACCAACAAAGCGGCAGGCCACAATACTAAACCATCCCCAGCGTGCAAAAAAAGCCTGCGCTTTTGCATACAGATGCAAGCGCTTGCGGGCCCACTCGAAGTGGAACAGATTGCCGCCGTAACGCTGGCCCAGAAAAAACGAGATGGCATTGCCCAGGCCGGCGCCCAGTGTCACGGACAGCCAGATCGGCAGCAAGCTCATTTCCCCGGCGCCGACCAGGGCACCGACGGATAAAAGGATGGCTGTACCCGGTATGATCAGGGCCAAAAAGGGCAGGGACTCGACCAGGCACAAAGCGAAAACAGCGGGGGCCACCCATTGTGGGTTGGCGCTGATCAGGGCTGTGGCCTGTTCTGCAAAATTGCTTAGGGTGCTCAGCATATCAACCAGAAGGAAGGGACAGCATCATTGCAGTCTTTTAGTTCAGGGCAAGGCTCAGAATCAGGCGGTCCTTGTGCTGCAAACCGTCCTCAAACAGGGCCTCGTCGTAATGGTGCAGGAAATAATCGGGCTCTACCGCTATCACTCGAAAGCCGGCGCGCTGGTAGAAAAACAGGGGGTAGCCAATGGTGCCGGTGGCCACATATAAGGTTTGCCCACCTTGTTCGCGTACATAGCTAATCAGGGCAGACAGCAGCTTGGCACCCAATCCATGACCCTGGTGCGAGGGCTGAACGGCGATGTTCATCAGTTCCCAATCCTGGGCGTTCCTGCGCTGCAAAATAGCAGCCGCCACGATGCGTTCCTGATCTTTAATGCACCAGGCGTGCGGTGTGTCTTTGTAGCTTTCAATCAGACTCGTGCTGGGATCGGCTTCCAGCAGCAAAGCCATGGGCAGGCTGGAGCCATGGACCTGTTCAGCTTGTACAAAGTCGTTGCTTTGGCTCATGAGAAATCCCCGTCCACGTAAAACCATTGGCCTTGTTCAAGGACAAAACGGCTGACTTCATGCAGACGGTTCGCCCGGCCATTCAGACGGTTGCGAGCGACAAATTCCACAATCGCTTCCGTGTCGGAAACACGTTCATGACGTCGCACATCCAGGCCCAACCATTGCAAACCTTCCGGATTGGGTTCCAGCGAATGAGGGCGGGTGGAGCTATGCCAGGTGGCCAGCAGATAGTCCAGATCGTCGCGCACAAAAGCGCTGTACCGTGAGCGCATCAGGGTAGCCGCATCGGGGGCTTGCAAGTACTGCGGGCCTTGGTGCCAAGGGCCGCAACAAACTTCGTAGGTTTTGGGATTGCCGCAGGGACAGGAATTTTTTGAAGAGGAAGACTTTTTCAAGAGCGTAACTGCCAAGACCAAAGAATGGCACAAGCATACCTGAAAGCAGGTACTGGTTTATGGCGCCACCGCGACGAAAAGTAAGGATTTACAGACCAGGTTTTGCTGTAGCTGGATCGCTTGTCAGGCGGGGGCGTTCGAGGGAGTACGGGTGTTGGTAATGTCTGATTGGTTCATCGTATGGATAAAAAGTTCCAGGCCGAGCATCCAGCGTTTGGTAGCGGCGGTCCGATGCTGTGCTGCATCCTGACTTGTGATCCCTAGTGTCCCCATAAAAAAACCCGCCCGCAAAAGCGGACGGGTTAGCGGCATGCGATTCGCTGCGTCGAAGGGGCTTATTTAGCCGCGTCGATGCGCTGTTGCATACGCTGGGCGCGTTCTTTGGAGCCGGGGTGCGAGCTCATCACGCTGCTTTCGCCGCCGTCCAGAGCTGCCAGTTTTTCAAAGGCAGAAACCAGACCCTGGGTCTTGAGCTTGCGCTCGGTCAGCAGGTCAAAGGAGTAGTCGTCAGCGTCGGATTCTTGCGATTGCGAGAACTGAGCGTTCAGGAAGGCTTCGGACAGTTCGCCCAATTGGCTGGAGTTCAACTGAGCAACCACGCCGTTACCGGTGGCGGCAGCAGCGTCACGAGCAGCGGACAGGCCGTAGGCGGTTTGCATGGCTTTCTTGCTGTGGCCCAGTTCAACGTGGCCCATTTCGTGACCGATCACGCCGCGCAGTTCGTCGTCGTTCATCTTGTCCATCAGACCGGCATACACACGGATACAACCGTTAGCCATGGCCCAGGCGTTCACTTCCTGAGTCTGGTAAACCTTGAAGTTCGGTGTTTGACCGTTCAACTGTTTCGCCAATGGCTTGACGACACGTTGCAGGCGCTTGTTGTACTTGCTGTTGGGGCTGGCCACTTTGTTTTCAGCATCCATCTGCTTGCAGGACTGATCCGACAGAGCAATCACTTCCTGATCGGACAAATTGAACGCCTGGACAGCCTTGCTGCCGGCACCGACCATGCCACCCACATCCATTGTCTGACAGCCTGCAGTCAGGCCAGCGACGGCCAGCATAGCGGCCAATGCACCCATACGAAAAGTCATGGACTTCCCCTTCTACTTATATAAAGAGAAGCGATTTTAATGACTAGGCGGCGAAGGGTTCCTGTATAAAACAAACTTTAACAATTGTTGTGGGCGTATTTACAGTTTATGGAAGGCCTTGATGGGCACGATAAGCGATGTTCGCTGCATTTGTGATTAACCCTCGCCTCAGTTCCGGCTCCTACACCCATATGCATGGCCGAGAAGTTCAGGCTGATGCCAGCCTGTGCGGATTCACTGTCGGTATGGATCAAAAAGCTTTGTACGACCGGGGAAATCATCCCGTTGATGCAAACCAGATCAGCACCATGAAGCTGCCTAGCCAAGGCAGGTGGTTCAGTAAAAAGGGCAAGGAAACCAGGCTGCCAAGATAAAGTGCGGCTACAAGGTTCAAGGCTAGCGGGGCTGGCAGGCGATCCGCCAGCCGCCCCATTGGCCAGTTAACATTCCCGCCTGAACCCCCAACACCAGCGACCCGCTGATCCCCATGAAAATCAGACCAATGGCACGTCCTTGCAGGGAAGGTGGGACCAATTCTGTTGCCAGTGTTGTTGCCAGCACACAGACTACCGCGCTGGCACAAGCCATCATCACTCTTGCCAAAAATAACAGCGTAAAGGAAGGGCTGAGGGCGGCCAGGACATTGCCGAAGACGAATAGTGCCAAGGCACTCAAGTACAGGGGGCGAGGGCGCAGCCGATGTCCCAATAAAGGGACGCATGGCGCCATCAAGGCAAAACTGAGGGAGAAAACTGCCGTTAACTGTCCGGCCAGGGCCACTGAGACGCGCAGGTCCGAAGCCACATCCAGTACTAGCCCAACAATGATGTTTTCTGCTGTGCCCGTGACGAAAGTGGCCAAGGCAAACAAGAAGACGCGGGGATCCATGCTCTCTTTCCTCTGAACGTGATGACCACGCCAGAACCTTCCGTCGTGGTTAAACCAGGCGAACGGGTTTCGAGGCAGAGCTTCGGTTATCCCTGAATGAATAAAAGCCGCAGATTGTGCGACTTTGAAATACAGGTGCAGCTTGAAATGGGTGGTGCCCCCCCCGTGAGTCGAACACGGCACCAACGGATTATGAGTCCGCTGCTCTAACCAAGCATGAGCTAGAGGGGCAACAAGTCCGCAATTATTACATAAAGTCTGTGTTTGTGCCTAGCGTAGCCACGGCTAGAGCAAGAGATTCAAGCATCTGGAAGGCCAACTGTATTTGCTCGCGATTGGTAGCACCTTGTTGTGTATCCTTGGCGCACAATGAGCGCGTCTAAAACCCAGAGAATAATGATGAAAACACTTATTTTAGCTTTGACCATGACAGCTGTTCTTTCCGCCTGTGCCGTCCATACCCCCCGGGGATCGGTGATCGTGGATCCGGATGGTTACGGTGGATATGGGCAGCGTCACTGTCCACCTGGCCAGGCTAAAAAGGGCAATTGCTAAGCAAGTACCGCAGGCTGCCCCCTTATTTGCGCTGATAGCGTTTGCTGCCTGTGCTGGTTTCGCAATAGCGCCCTCCACGAGGGCCGGTGCAATAGGTTCCACTGGAGCAGGGGCAGGCGCTGCTGTATCGCAGCGCCTGTGGCCTGGACTGCGAACTTTGTCCTGCAGTGCCGGTGTATGCAGGACACGACCGCTTGCTGCCGCTGGCTGAACCATCACGGCATACAAAGACTTCCCCCTCGCAGTGGGAAATGCCGCCTTTTTTGCCTGAGCAGGGTGTATTTCTTGCTTGAGTGTGCAGAGGTAGCAATGCCATGATCAGGCATAGGAACAGCCATTTCATTCTTGTCTTACATGCCAGGGACGAATTAGTCACTTCGGATTGTAGGGGGCTGTGTTCGATTCACTGGGGGGGCACCAGAATTCAGACTGGTTTTGGATGCTTTAGTGGAGTCCGGTTGATTAATAATGATAACGACAAGAAATGATGGTGATGCTTGCCTTGTCTACGGCATAGACCAGGCGATTCGTGTCATCAATGCGTCTTGACCAAAAGCCGGACAGATTTTCTTTAAGCGCTTCAGGTTTGCCTATGCCATCGAATGGCGCACGTCGTACTTCCTCTATCAGTCTGTTGATACGCTTCAATGTCTTGCGGTCCTGGCCTTGCCAATACACATAGTCAATCCAGGCAGCGTCAGTCCAGCATAACAAACGGTCAGTCATCGCTCAGCTCGCGTGGCATGGCTTTGCCAGCACGATATTGTTCGATAGAGCGGCTCAGGTGTTCCGCATTAGCGGGGGAGCGCAGCAAATGGACGGTTTCCATCAAGCTGTTGTAGTAATCGAGTGACATGACTACAGCGTCTTCCGCATCACGACGCGTGATGATGGTGGTGCTGGCGTCATCGACTACGCTATCCAGTACAGCTTTCAAGCTGTTGCGCGCTTCTGAAAACGAGATGATTTTCATGGCAACCTCACTTGTCCAATTCACTGTACAAGTCTAATGGAAATAGAATGACTTGTACAGATTACTGTACGGGTTAAAGCCTTTGATGGAGGAAGGAGCCAGGCGCATGCAGTGAGCTTATTCTCGCCCAACCCACCCTCTTGCACTCTGCTATAAAGGACGTTTCGCCTCTTCTTTTCAGGTATTGCCATGCGAATCTTGATGCTTGCCCCCGCTTTATTGTTAGCCGCTTGCCAAACTACGGCGCCCACCGAGAAAGTCGGCAGTGAAGCCTGGCTGGAAAAGGTGGATCGCCAATTGGCTGTCTCCGATGGGCAAGGGCATGGCCCTGACTATGGCTCGCAGGAGTGGTGCAACGTGGTGCATATCCGTCTGTATGGTCAGCGCTCAGCACAGCCCGTCCCTTGTGATCAGGTCTGGATGGAAAAGGTCGATCAGGAAATGAAAAAGCGTTAAGCCGTATCATGCATGGCAGCCTGCGCTGCCAGCTTTTTACGAACGCCGATAGTATTTCCGGTGCTCCACCATGGTGCCAATGATTTCAATAGCATGCTGGTCGCTGCGAATGGAAGGATAGTCTTCGTTCAGCGGCACCAGCTCAAAGATTTCTTGCCCACCTTCATCTATGCACAAGAGCCGGTATTTCTTGAAGGTGGCTTCTTCTTCGCTGTTTTTGGCGACCACATAATCACCGGGGCGGGGCGTGAGCTCGCAATCCACAATAATCCGGTCGCCTTCCTTGAAGTCCGGCAACATGGAATCGCCCTTGATCTGCAAGGCAAAGGACCGCTCGGACAGACACAGGTCTGTCAGCAGATATTCCACTTCTTCAAACGTGAAGTTCTGACCGGGATCCCGAAACACACCTGCCTGCACATAGTTCAGCAGGGGGATACGCCGCTCGCCCATCATGGCGTCTTGCACGTTGGAGTCAAAACCGTGCTTGGCCCCAAAACCATAGCCTTGCTGATCCAGGCTATGCGCTTCCAGACCCACTTCTTTTTCTATGGCTCGCGCCACTCGTTCGCCAATGCTGCGCCCACCGTTGTAGGAGGATGACAGGTACTGGGCCAGTTGCGCCCGTGTGCGCCCAATAGAGCGCGCAAAGTCAGCCGCGTTGCCGTGAGCGCGGTCTTCAATCAGGCGTTGCAGGTTTCTGCGGCGAATCGAGTAAATATCCATACCCGACATTAAAACAAGAAAAAACTAAACATAGGTTTAGATATTTCTTTTCTTTACGTTTAGAACTATCTATACTCAATGCATGAACGCTAAACACATCATCGAAGAAATGGGCGGTCGCCGAGCCGTATTGCGTATCACGGGCTTGAGCAAAGGCCGCATATCTCAATGGGAGAAGGCGGGTGTCATACCGCGCGTCTGGCAACTGGTCTTCCATCACATGAACCCGGTGGTGCCCGCCCCAGCACCCAAAGAGAGCTCTAGAAATATCTAATCATTTACGACGGGTTTGGCTTGCAAGCCATGCCTGACAGTTCGACTGCGTCATGGGGTGACGCAGTTCTTGTGCCCTTGGGGCATTGCCTATCAATCGGATGTTCGTGGCCTGTTTGGGCCAGGGGTCCTGCTGCGCGTCATATTTTTGTAAATACATCAGAGGCGTGCGGTTTTTCAGACGGGGGTGCCATGAAAACACGTATTCACAACCATCGACACGAGTTTGCTTGTCGATGGCTCACACAGTCAGGAGCGTGCCTATGAGCAATATGCCGTGGTTTCGCGCCTATACCGAGATGGTGGACGACGAGAAGTTGCGTCTGCTGGCTTTCGAGGACAGATGGCATTACGTGGCCTTGCTCTGCCTTAAAGGGCAGGGCGTGCTAGACAGCGAAGACACGCTGATGCTGCGCAAGGTGGCCGTCAAGCTGGGCCTGGACCTGCGCACCTTGGACGATGTGGTGCGCCGCTTAAGCGAAGTGGGCCTGATCGACCAGGAAACTTTGCAGCCTCTGGCGTGGGACAAACGCCAGATGAAATCCGACAGCAGCGCGGAGCGGGTGGCGCGTTTTCGGGCCAGAAAAAAACAGGAACAAGACGGTAACGAAGGCAGTAACGCGTCCGTAACGTTACCGAAACGGCCGGGTAACGCGCTAGATAAAGAGACAGATAAAGAAGGAGATACAGATACAGAAAAAACAAACGTGCGTAGCAAGGCTCCGGCGCTGGAGTTTTCTGCCTGGCCTGCCGAACCCAGCGCAGACGTAGTGGCGGATTATCTGCGCCATCGTCGCGAGATCAAAGCGCCCTTGACGCAAACCGCCCTGAACCGCCTTGGCACCGAAGCCCACCGTGCTTTGGAAATGGGCTACAGCGTGGACGACTTTCTGGCCGAGTGCATGTTGCGTGGCTGGCGCGGGGGCAAGGCCAGCTGGCTGGAAGGACGCAACGAGCCCCGTGCAGGTCAGGCGTCGGGCTTTGATCCCCTGGCTTATGTGAACCGTCATCGGCAACGCGAGGAGATAGACGATGTCATCGATATCTGATTTTTCCAACCCCTGGCTGCTGCGTCATACCAAGCTGGAAGGCATCAGCCTGATGGACCATTTGTACAACCGGCTCAATGGCATTTATCCGAACAAGTTCCGCTCCAACTTTCGGGACAAGCAAGCCATTGAAGACTGGAAACAGGCCTGGGCCGAAGCTTTTGACGAGGAAGGTGTCTCGCCCAATGACGTGGCACTAGGCATCAAGAATTGCCGTCGCATGTTTGATTGGCCCCCCAGCTTGCCGGAGTTCTTGCGTGCGTGCCGCCCTCAACTGGAACCAGAAACCGCCTTTTTCCAGGCCGTGCGTGGCATGCAGGCACGAGTGCGAGGAGAAATGGGCGAGTGGTCACACCCGGCTATCTATCACGCAGCAATCAGCATTGGGCAGTTTGACATGCTGAATCAGGCCTACACGCAGCTGGAACAACGCTGGCACAAAGTGCTGGGAGATCACCTGGCCAAAGGACAGTGGGCAGAAATCCCGCCGCCTCGATTGGCCCTGACCTCCCCGCAAGACTGGGAGCAAGGGCGCCGGGAAGGGCAACGACGCGTGCGCGATCTGGCTCAGGTGATTTCGGGCGACACCAACAAGGACCCGCGAGTCTGGGCGAACCGGATCTTGGCCCGCCCGGAAGCGTGTTCCTTGGCTGTGCTGAAGATGGCCAAAGCAGCCTTGGGCAAGGAGTGAAACAGCCATGGATCTGACAACACGGCGTCATCAAGAGGTGCATCAGGTGGTCACAGGAGCACCTGCCCATCGCTACAGAGAACTGCTGGCTTTGCAGCGGAACGACCAGATCAGGCATTTGGTACAGCAGCCATCCTGGAGTCTGGTGCCACGGCTTTTCAGCCACCTGATACCCGCCGGCAGGATTTGCTATATCGCGGATTTTGCCTACACGGACAACAGCAGCGGCGATCGCATTGTGCAGCTAAGCGGCGATACAGAAAGCCTGCTCCAAAGCATCAAACGAATTTTGCTGACCCGGATGCACGGTATCACCGTTCATTGGGCTTGAAGGAGGAACCCACATGACAATCAAAGCAGAAAAAAAGCAGGGCCTGAGTGGTGACGACTTGCTCTGGAACTGGGCCCGTTGGTGCTGGTCCGGGCAGACCGTGGGCAATATGGAACGCTACGTTCCGTGGCAAGAGGACTTCAGGCCCATACATCAAGACCACGCTTTGGCGGTTGACGCCCTCTACCAGCGCCTGCCGCATTACCAAGCCATGGTCATCCAGGCCGAGTACCCACGCAAGAATGCTCAGTACGGCCATCTGACCGCCAGCGAGCGCCAGGCCACAGCTCGTTTGTGGATCAAGAAGGTTACGGGCGCGGTCCTTCGGGATGAGGACTACCGCCGCCATTTGATGGATTTCAGAATCACAGTCGAGAAGGAGATTTTGCGGTGAAGTATGCAGCCGAAGTCATAGACCTGTTAGCGGCCTATCCGGGACGAGAGTTCCGCATGATCCAGATTGTGCGGCACGTCAGCAAAGGCATGGAGCTGTCCACGGCCCAACGCAACGCCATGCGCGAAGGGGTCAAGCGTGTGCTGGTGCAATTGCAGGATTCAGGTCAGGTGGACAAGATCAAAGAGGGTGAAACCTCAGCCTTTTACGCCTGGCGTTGCAGTCTGCAACATGGGCCGCTATGAATCTGCAAGCGCAATTGCAATAATGGGCGTGCAAAGTTGCGTCCAATGCAAACGAAACAACCCCGAGCAAGAAATTGCTGCGGGGTTTTTTTATGCCTCGCATCAGACACCGCTTTTCTTGATGAGTCCTTTGATCACTGTGTTGGCCTGCTTGTTCAGGTCAGGAAATGTACTGCCATGAACAATGCCCAAGATGATTTTTACACGCTGATCGCCAAAGCTGCCGAGCCGTATGCGGTGCTTCGTGATCCAGTTGAGGAGGGGCAGCTCCCTGCCATGCCTTATCTGCTTTTTTCCTTGACTCAAGGCCGACCTGGCCCGAGCCATTATGGACGGGTCAATGACGCTGGTGTTCGCCGCATTAGTGTGCAGTATCAAGCTTTGGTACAAGTGCGATGTTTTGCTGCGAACAGTTGGAAGATTCTGGAGCGGCTGCATCTGAAACTGGAGTCCGAGGCGCTGCAAGCATTGAGTGAGAAGTTGAACATTGCATTGGTTCGTGCTCTCAGGTTGGAGGTCGAGCAGGATCAGACCGAGTACGGAAGAGCCCATGCACGTTTGGACCTGGATGTGATGTATACGGCCAGTCTGGACGATGAGGTGCATGTGATCGAGTTTGTGGAAGTGAAAGGGGAGCAACCGTCCCCGCTTGAGTGACCAGACAGGTCTTTTAGCAGGCCTGTTTTCATGAACGCGAGTTTTATCGCTTTAGCCACCGATCCAGGTGGTTTTTTTCTTTTTGGAGCCACCGATGGCAAAACTATCTCGGATCGCAAACGTAGATATTGCGTTGCGTACGACCGCAATCAATGAGCAATCCTTTTCCGACATGTTGATTTTGGGCAGTCACGTGCTTTCCACGGCACGCGCCATGACCATTACCGCTGCGGATGAACTGCTGGACATGGGTCTGCAAGATACGGACCCCTTGTATTGGGCCGCGCGTGATGCTTTCGCGCAGATTCCTGCCGTACGTCAAGTCTTTATTGGTCGTCGTCAGGTTGACGAACTCAAGATCTCGGTAAGTCGTGCAGTGCCTGATGCCGACTACCGTGTCCAGCTGCGCTGGCGTGGCGAACAGGGCCAACAGCTGGAGGCGCAGGTGTCGTACAAGGCGCTGGAAGCAGACACGGTAGCGGAAATTGCCTCGGGTTTGGCTAGCGCGATTGCGCAAACGGCTGCTCCTGTGACGGCTACTGCTGCTGAGGCAGTAGTGACGGTGAAAAATAAAACGGCAGGTACGGCTCTGGCTGTTCAGCCGCAAGGTAATCTGGCCATGCAGGTGGTGCCCGGCACCGAGACTGTGACTCAGGCTTTGTCCACCATCGCCAATGGGCCCTTTAATTGGTATGGCCTGGTTATTACTAGCCGCGTGATTGAGGACGTGCTGTCGGCGGCCGCCTGGACTGAATCCAACGAGAAGTTGTTTGGTACGGCATCGGCCGATGCGAGCATTCTCGATCCGGACTCGACCGATGATTTGGCCAGTCAGTTGCAGGCAAAGCAGTATTTCCGCAGCTTTGGCGTTTATAGCGCGGCAGCCGCAATTCAGTATCCTGAAGCTGCTTTGATGTCCTCCATGTTCACTTACTACCCAGGTCAGGAAACTTGGGCACTGAAAAAGCTGGCCGGCATTGCGTATGACGAGCTGAGTGAAGGCCAGGCTTTGGTGGCGCATGGCAAGAGCTTTTCCACTTTTGAGCCATTCCGCAATTTTGCAGTGACCCAAGGTGGTTTGACGGCGGCGGGTGAATGGATTGATGTTATTCGCTTGCGCGATGCGCTGGTCGAGCAGATCAAGGTGTCTGTGGTCTCGGCCATGATCAATGCAGATGGCAAGGTGGCCTTCACCGACGATGGTATCCAGATGATTGGCAATGCCATTCGTGCCCCACTGGACCTGAATGTGCGTCGCGGTGGCATTGCAACCGAAGAGCTGGACGAGAACGATCGCATTGTTCCCAGCTATACCCTGAGTCTACCGCGCAGCAGCCAGGTTCCTTTCAACGACAAGGCTAATCGTGTCTTGCGCGACGTGTACTTCACTGCTCGCCTGGCCGGTGCCATTCATGTGTCGGAAATCAAGGGCAGCTTGAGCTACGCCCTGTAATCCAGGAGATTAAGCGCCCCTTCTTGTCATAACTCCAGCCTGGCTCGATGCCAGGCTTTTTTCTTTGGGAGCCTGAAATGGCTTATGAATTGAAAAGCTACGATTCCAAGCAAGTCAAATGTGTGCTGGGCGCACATACTGTCACGGGCCCAGCCGATGACACCTTCATCAGCATTGAGCCTCAGGGTGATGGTGTCAGCAGCTCGGTAGGTGTGTATGGGGATGTATCTCGCTCGATCAGTCATGACCCGCGACACATCATCAAGATCACACTGCAACAAACCAGCCGTTCCAACGATGTGCTCTCGTCCTTGTGCGACGTGGACCGTCTCTCGGGCGGTGCCGGTGCATTTCCCATTCTGATCACGGACCTGCGTGGCAGTACGCTGTTTACCGGTACCGCCTGGGTGCAAAAGAAGGCCAACGCGACGTTTGCCAAAGGTATTGGCAGCCGTGAATGGACGCTGGAGGCGGTGGGCGGCTTTACCAACGGGGGTAACGATTGATGGCCCGCCCAGTGGAAGTGACGGTCAATGACACCATTTTTCTGATTACCCCGATGGATGCGTTTGAGGCGCTGGAGGTTTTTGGCGATTTGCAAAAAGATCTTCTACCTGCAGTGGGGGAGCTGCTGTCTCTGAGTCTGGGGGCGCAAGCGGAGCAGGCCGAAGTGTTGATGACCGGTGCCATTGAAAAATTGTCCGAAAAGCTAAGTGGCCGTCAGCTCAAGCAGTGGACGGATCGTTTGATCAACGCCGACTCCGTAGCTGTGTCGATGAATGGTCGGGACATGCGTCTGGATGCGGCGGCACGTGCGATGGCTTTCAAGGAGTTCACCGATATTCTGGAGCTGCTGTTTCATGTATTGAAGGTGAATTTTGCCTCCCCTTTAGGGCGTTGGCTCAGCCGTTCTGGTGTGGACCTGAGCCAACTGCCGGCAAGCCCGTTGGGAGCTATCAGCCAGAACTCGAAAGAGAGTTCCTGATCTGGCGGCCCGTGATGGCCAGCAAAGTCACCGTCGGCGAGATTCGCCGACGGGAGGTGCTTTTGCTGGATTTGATCAAGTTAAACCACCTTATGGACGCTGAGGCTGCTGCTTTGGAAGCAGCACGCACAGTGAATAAGTAATGACAAATGTCCGTGAAATTGTCGCGAATATGCGCAGCCTGGTGGACTTGTCCGACTTGAAGGCGTATGCGCAGTGGTATCAGCGCCTTCAGAGGGATGCGGTGGACTTTGCGAAGTTGGCCAGGCAGTCCATCGAGCAAAGTCGCGCCCTGAATGCGCTTGAGCGTGGCGCTAAAAACGCCCATCTGGCTGTGGGGAATGTGGTGCGCGGCTTTCGTGGACCTGGGGTGGGAGCTCGCTCTTTGGATCCATCACAAGCTGGCAAGCCGACAGGACCGGGTGTGGCCGGGGGAACGGTATCCGGTTCCTGGGCCGGGGTTATCAAGCAAACCATTGTCAAAAATGTGGGTCTTGATACGGTCAAGGATGTGCTTCTGGCAGGTGACCAGTTCAACCAGGTGCAGGCACAGCTCGCAATGAGTTCTCAAGGTGAACAAGAACACCTGTTTATTGACCAGCGTTTGGTTGCAGATTCCGTGCAGGCGCGCCAGCCGTTTGCGCAAAGTGCCGATTTGTTTCTGCGTATCCATCCGCTTATGCAAAGCCAAGGCAAGGGGGCCCGGGACAGCCTGAATATGGTCGCAGCAACGGGTCTGTCCTTGACGGCCAGTGGCTCTGACCCCCAACAAACCAGCGCTTTTATGGCGCAGTTTGTCAAGGATCTGGCTCAGGGAAAGCTGAGCGGGGAAGGCTTTCAGAACATGCTGGCCAATAATCGGCGTATGTTGACGTACTTGCTTGAAGGCTTGAACAAGACTAATCCTGCCCTGGGAGTCACTCGCCAGAACCTGTTTGAGTTGGCTGAGCAAGGCCTGATTACGTCTGACATGATGGTGTCTGCGCTGGGTAGCCAGTTGAACACCATGCGTGGGGACGTGGAAAAACTGCCAGCTTCCTTGGTCAACTCTTTGACTGAATTTTCGGACAAGCTGGCGCGGGTTAGCGGGGTACTGCAGCAACAGACCGGTGTGATTGATCTGTTGAGTTTCACCTTGAAAGTGTTGGGTGAACATCTTGAGCAAATTGTGCATCTGCTGCTCCTGGTTGGAGCAGCACAGGGCCTGCGCAAACTGGAAGCCGGGATGGGGGCCCTGCTAGGGAAAGGGCAGTCTGTGACCCAAATGCTGCGTGGCTTGGTCGGCGTAGCGGGGGTATTAGCCAAGGAGCTCTGGGTAGCGGTCCGTCCTTTCTTGCGCTGGATGATTATTGTGGAAGCCATCAGTCTGGTCATTCAGGATGTAATTTCCTGGTTTCAGGGGGGCGATTCTGTACTGGGTTCGATTATTGGTCGATCCGAGCAGTGGCAAGGTGAGATTGAGGCCGTTCGTGGTGCTTTAGTATGGGTCAAGGACTTGCTGGGGGGCGGAGCAGAGACTGTGGACTCCTGGATTGAAAAGTGGGGAGCGGTTCTCACCGTAGTGACTGGCCTGGTGCTGTTGATTGGTGGCATTCCGGCCTTGATCGTGACACTGGTTGTATTGATCCTGAGCTACCGCGACGAGATTGTGAGTTTTGCGAAAGATTTTTGGGACACGTTCGTGTTGGCAGCCGAGCAGACCTGGGTCGAGATCAAAGCCACATTCACCCGTATGTTCAACTGGTTTGAAGAGCAGTTTGCCAATGTGGGGGCTTTCTTTTCCTCCATGGTGCCGGAGCTGCCAAGCTGGGCCACATTGGATGGCGTCAAGAGTGTCTTGGGCTTTGAAACGGCGACTCCCGTATCCAGTACAGGGGCGGCAGGTCAGTACACCGACAATCGCACCATGACGGTGACTGTGCAGACGAAAGATCAGGCCGACAAGATTGTAGATACGGTTGGCCAGGCCGTGCAGCAGTATGGATTTGCCAACTCGAGTCAGGGTCTGAGTGCGCGTGCTCCGTATACCGAAGCCCCACCTTGAGCTTGCTTTTTCTTGCGCCCTTGATGCGCTTTATGCAGACCCGCCGCCATAGAGCGGCGTTTTTTATGGGTGCTCATCATGGCATTTGTAACCTTGTTATTTGATTTGGCTGGCAAGCAAAGCATGTTGGGGAGTATCCCTTTGGATGCGTTGCTGACAGAGGAAACTGAGCTGACCGCCAGCGTCAGCAAGTACGCGGTTGAGGATGGTTCGGTCATCTCCGACCACATTGCCCAGGAGCCGGAGACTTTGAGTCTGTCAGGGGTGATTACCGCTGCCAGTATTTACACGTTTCTGAGTGGTGGCCGATCCAAGTTGATTGCTGCCAAGGATGCCATTCGCCAGATTCATGAACGACGTCAGCCTGTCACTATCGTGACCGGGGCTGATATTTATCAGAATTACGCGATGACCAAGGCAGCGATCACTCGCAAGAATGAAGGTGAAAAGCTGGACGTGGTCTGCAACTTTCAGAAGATTGTTGTAGCCCAGCTGCGAGAGGCTGATATCCCTGCAGACAAGGTAGCGCCCTCTGTTCAAGGCAAGGCGGGCCAGACAGGGGCAGCGGGTGGGAAAGTCAGCGATACCCGGTCTCAAAGCACGCCTGCCAGCAAACTGAAAGTGCAAGGAGGGAGTGGGATATGATTGAAATTCCCTTGGCAGACCAGAACAGCTTTGTGATTGAAGCCAGTCTGGAAGGAGCCAGCTACTTTCTGAGCTTCAACTGGAACAGTGAGGCCAAAATCTGGATTTTGGGGCTGCAGGACGCCCATACAAAAAGCATTTTGAATGGTTTGGTACTGGTACCCAATACACCATTGCTGGAGCAATTTCGGCATCTGAATGTGCCCCCTGGAGAGTTTATCGTGGATGTGCAGGATGAAAAACTGCAATTGAATCGAGACTCTTTTTTGAGCGGCCAGGCCAATTTCTTTTACTTGAGTAGGCAAGAGTATGGCGCGCTTCGATAGAACGTACCGATTGTTGGTGGGCCGGCCAGGGGAGAAGGGCGTGGAAATCGCTCCGCCATTGCGCATGAAGTTTGAGGTGAGCAAGGATACCAGCGAGTCTCCGAACCAGATCAGGATCAGCGTCTGGAATTTGAGCCCGCAGACCCGTGAAGCCATTGTGGAGCCCG
Source organism: Alcaligenes sp. RM2 (assembly GCF_052931795.1). Classification (NCBI taxonomy): domain Bacteria; kingdom Pseudomonadati; phylum Pseudomonadota; class Betaproteobacteria; order Burkholderiales; family Alcaligenaceae; genus Alcaligenes; species Alcaligenes sp. RM2. The sequence continues at coordinate 5,429 of NZ_JBRFIO010000008.1, read as the reverse complement.
ATAATGTGGTCACCCTTTATGCGGGTTACGGTCAGGAAGACGGGGCTTTACTTCTGGCTTATGGAACCGTGGTGCAGGGGGCAAGTAGCGTTCAGGGTGCGGAAATCGTGACCGAATTGGAGGTGCTGGATGGTTTTACCCAAATTCGAGACACCGTCGTCAGCTTGGGCTGTGGTGCTGGTGTTCGGGCCCGGCTGATCATTGAGGATATTGCCTTCCAAATGGGCTTGTCATTGGTGATGGCTGAGGATGCGCCAGATCGTGTCTGGCAAAACGGTTTCAGTTTTTACGGTGCTGCCCGCGTGGCCTTGCATAAAGTTGTGCAGGGAAGCGGCCTCGAGTACTCCATACAGAATGGCGAGTTACAAGTTATTGAGCGTTGTGGAGTAACGCCGCGCAAGGGTTTTGTTCTGTCGGCACAAAGTGGTTTGCTAGGCAATCCGGAACGGATACGGCAGAGCGCCAAAGAAAAGGCGGATAGCAAAGGCAGCGAAAGGACCAAGTCCGAACGCCAGCAGGCCGATGGTTGGCGTGTCACATCCTTGCTGTTGCCCGGCTTGAACCCTGGTGATCTGGTCAAACTGGAAAGTCGCCAGGCAGTGGATTGGTTTCGGGTAGAAAGTCTGAAGCACTCAGGGGATTGGAGTGCCTCCGGAAACTGGCATACCACGATGGAGCTGCTGGATCGGCACGCATCACCTGAAGAGGAGAGGGACAGCTCATGAATCAGCTCATTACGTCTATTTTGTCGGACATTAATGTCTGCTTGCCCGGTGTGGTACAGACCTACGACGGCAAGACCGTGACTGCAAAACCAGCTTTGCCCAAGCAATTGGCCAATGGTCAGACTTTGGCTGCACCGCTGATCGTTGCTGTACCCGTGTGTTGGCCGATTGCCGATGGGGGGCAGGCCATGATTACGGTCCCCCTGAAATCGGGTGATCCCGTTGTTTTGCATTTTTCTCAACGCAGCCTGGAGAACTGGCTATCGGGTTCAGACCAGGCTCCCGATGATCCCCGTCAATTTGATTTGAGCGATGCCTTTGCTACGCCAGTAATGCGCCCTGGCCCGGTAGCGGATACGGAAAATCTGACAGTGCAATATGGTCCTGGCTCGATGAAGCTGGCGCCGGATGGCAGTTTGACCGTGCGCGTCCCCCGTCAGCATGTTATTGCCCAGGAAACTATTTTTGATAGTCCTGTCACCGTCAACGGCTTGCTGACTTACACCGCTGGGATGGCCGGTTCTGGGGGCTCTGGCAATTCAATCAGCATCAGTGGTGGTGCCAGTTTTGAGGGGGGAACGATTATGCATGACGGCAAGAACATCGGTTCGGACCATCGTCATAGCGGGGTGCAGACCGGCGGTGGCACAACTGGAGGGCCGGTGTAATGACATGGGATCTGCAACTTAATGGCCGCCATGATTTGGCTTTGTCTTCAGAGCAGGATTTGGTTTTGATTGAGGGGGTTGGGCGGATTCGTCAGCAAATTACCATCACTTTGCTGACTTTTCTGGGCGAGTGGTTTCTGGACCAGAGCTGGGGCGTTCCCTATCTGGAAAAAATCATGGTCAAGGCTCCTAATCGGGCTGAGATTGAAAACATTGTGCGCGCCAAAGTGCGTGCCGTCCCAGGTGTGATTGCTGTGCCCATGGTGCAGATTGAGCTCAATGCCATTGCGCGCCGAGCCCGGATCACGTTGCCTGAAATTCAAACAGACGCGGGCCCGCTTACGGTCACCGTCACCCAATAGGATTCTTCAAAATGGCTGATTACGGTGTGACTCCGGAGGGGTTTGTGCGTCCGCGCCTACCTGAGGTCCGGATGGAAATCATAGAAGAGCTGCGCCGCAATTTACGTGCTCGCGGCTTGCCTGATGATATGGAAACCAGGCCGGATTCGGTAACGGGGGTGTTGATCGACACGTTTGCCGAGCGTGAAGCGGCTCTGTGGGAAATGGGAGAGGGGGTGTACTACGCCATGTATCCGGGTTCGGCCAGTGGAGCTTCCCTGGACAGGGCAGTGTCTTTTTCAGGGGTGAAGCGCTTGAAGGCAGAACGCAGCCGAGTGTATGTCGTGGCGTATGGCCTGCAAGGCACTCAAGTTCCGGCTGGTGCACAGATTCGTCACCGTAGTACGCAAACGATCTGGCGCACAACCCAGGACCTGATTATCGGTGCGGAGACCGCTGCAGATTTGCGCATTGCTCCGATTGTGCAGTCTTCGACCAGCTATTCGGTAACGGTAGATGGCACGCCCTATGTCTATACCAGTGGCATCGGGGCCACCATGGCTTCTGTCCTGGCTGGGTTGATGGTGGCTTTGGCACCCAGTGGTTTACGGATCGCCAGTGACGGCGCAACCATCCGTCTGGTTGCCGTGGCCACCTTGGCAGTCAGTGTTCAGCTAAGCAGCAACCTGTCTTTCGCAGAGCTTGGTTCGCCTGTGTTGGCAGAAACTGTGGATGCAATCGCCGAGATGGCCGCACCCGGGGACCTGGATTCGATCGTGACACTGGTTCCCGGCTGGGCGCGGGTCGTGAATTTGCAGCAAGGGGCAGTAGGACATCAGCGAGAAACAGACGCTCAGTTGCGTGCGCGCTATCGCCTGGGTGTGTTCCGGTTTGGTGCAGCTACGCTACCAAGTATCGGTCCCAACATTCTTAACGAGGTTCCCGGTATTAGTGATATCCGGGTTTTCAACAATCAAACTGATCAAATTGATACCGCCGGACGCAAGCCGCACAGTGTGCATGTGATTGTTGATGGTGGCCTTGATGATGATATTGCCCATGCGATTTATCGCTTCAAGAGCGGTGGCATTGATACCAATGGTGCAGTCACCAAAGTGCTGGACACATCGGAAGGAATCCAACTGATTCAGTTTGATCGGCCTCAGCCTGTATACGTGTGGGTGCGGGCAGTGGTGAGCTTGCTTCCGGTAGACGAGCAGGCCTTTCCGCCCGATGGTTTTGGACAGATAGAGAAAGCTATCTTGGCGACCGGGCAAGAGCACACGATTGGTCTGGATGTACGCCACCAGCGCTTCTTTTGTCTGATTTATGGCACCAAGGGCATTGCGCAGGTGGATCTGAAGCTTGCCCATTCCACCGATCCCCATTTTGTGCCTCGCCCCGCTGATTACAAGGCAGCCAATATTGAAATTGGGGATGCCCAGAAGGCGCTGTTTGATGCCAGCCGGATCGAGGTGACGTGATGAATCTGGAACAAGATCATGCCGATATTGCCTGGAAACACTTTCTGGACCAATACGGCGGCTCCTCAAGGCTGGAGTCTTTGGTGCGAGCCTTGTATGTGCCGCTTGAACATCATCAGCTCAAGGCTTTGCATGACGAGCGTTGGCTGGATGCTGCAGTGGGTCGCCAACTGGATGGCATTGGTCAGATCGTGGGGCAATCTCGCGAGATTGAAAACTCGGTTTATGTGCAGTTCTTTGGCTTTGTCGGTCAGCCAGCTACCGTTGGCTTCGATCTGGCGCGTATTCGCCGTGAACATGAAAGCGAGACATCGGGCTCCAGCAAGCTTCTGGATCCGGAGTACCGGCGAATCCTGTACTGGAAGATCGCCGTCAATAACGGACACGGCACAACCCCGGAAATTGCGGCGGCCTTGAAGACAATTTTTGATGTCTCCCAAGCGCGCATCAAAGATGTGGGTAACGCCAAGCTGAATATCTGGATCAGCGCTCTACCTGGCCCTAACAACCCGTTGATGGCTGATCCTTATCGGTGGGTACCTGCGGCAGCTGGAGTTGGGGTCCACATATTTACCGGGTCCAACGACAAACCGTTCGGCTTTACCAGCCAGGGCTTTTATGGCTTTGGCGTTGGGATGCTTGCACGAGTGATTTGACAACCAATATTGCCAACTACGCACGCGTGTTGGTAGCCACCGCCTTCGGACGGTTTTTTTATGAGGTGTGAATATGGCAGCAGTGAATTTTTATTCTGGCTTCGAGTACAAGTGGGGTCAAACTGGAGGGGTCATTGATCTGCAAGATGATCAATACAAATTGGGCTGGGCCTTTATCGGCTCGACTCCGCCTTCCGTTGAGCAGTTCAACAAACTGCAGCAACTGAACGATGAAAAATTTGCCTGGTTGTGGGGACAGTTCAAGTCAGCTGCCAGTGCGCGCAAGGTCACACTCGGTGCTAATGATCTGCTGGGGCTGAACAAACTTCTGACGGCGGCAACGCCTGATGCGAGCGTGACGGTCAAGGGTATGACAGCCTACGCTAGTGATGCAGAGGCCGCTGCCCGGACGATCAAGACCAAGGCACTGACTCCTTACGGTCTGGGCCTGAACCTGCAGTCCTCGGCTCGTGATACTACCGCCGGAAAAATTCTGACGGTAGGTGCATTTGGCCTGGGCAGAGCGGGCGCTGATACAACGACGGATGCTTGGCCGGCGGAAAATCTGAGTACGCTGGAGGTAGGAGCTGGCATGTATTACGTGCCTAATGCGCAAGGAGCCGCCAGCAACTTGCCAGCCGGTGTGACTAATCAAGGGGTGGTGTTTCACCGTCAGTCGGGTTCCGGTGGTGGCCAGCTCTATGCGTCTTTTGATGGTGAGCTGGCTTGGCGCGGTCGCCGATCCGGAGAGTACACCGCATGGAACCGGGCGCTGGCTGTTGGGGATTATGGCTTGGGCGCAGGCACTGTCAATCCGGCTAATGGCCGAGACAGTGTCAACCCATTTGGGTGGTACTACCAGAACCGTGCTACGACTTGGGGCGGAGGCTCGTTCTTTCTGGATATGCCTTATGGCACGTCCTTGAATGCAGGCTTGCGCCTGTCCACCGATCCTTACACTGATAATTTTTATCTAAACGGTGGAGTGTCGGGTAAGAAGGAATATCGTGCCGCGTGCAAAATCTGGCACGACAAAAACTTTGACCCCGACTCCAAGGCCGATAAATCAGCCTCTATTCCTACGTTTGCCACTGCACCCAAGACTAACGAAGGTCCAGTGATTTACGCAATTGACCGCCAGCAGCTTTTGCAATGGCAAACCATCGGTTCGTTTACCGGTTACGCCAGCCTGAACGTTGGTCGTTTCGTGTGGGGGACATCAAGGGATGCCCGTGCCGATGAAGTGGATGCAATTGGGCAGGTTGTTGCTCCAACCAATACACGCTTTGTGGCCCTGGTCGCCTGGGCAGAGGCAAACGGTCACGTTGTTGCTCCCGGCGACTGGAGGAAGGGAGCGTTTGTGTTTTCCAGAGTCTCTGCAGGCAGTTTCCGTCTACCTGATTTGCGTGATCAATTCATCCGCGCAACCGGAACTGACGCTGACACTGCAAATGCGAGACTGTTAGGAAGTAGCCAAAATGACGCAGTAGAGCGCATAGTAGGCTCAATGAGACTCGCTGAAATGATCGGGGGGGTTCCCTCTACTGGAGTATTT
>NZ_JBRFIO010000007.1:0-147971 GCF_052931795.1 Alcaligenes sp. RM2 | reverse complement strand
CAAAAGCGCAGGCTACCGGTCTGTCTCGGATTGCTCGAAGGCCTGACCCTGGACCGCCCGGTTCAGGCGTACCGCCACCCCTCCTGGCCCGTTCCGGGCTGCGTGTATTCCTTATTCTTACCGACGCCGATTGGCCCAACCCTAGCAGGTCGGTCTTGGCATCCTGTCCCGGCACCCTAGGATTGACCTTCAATCCGTCGTTGCTTACCTGCAGGGTGGTCGGTCGTTCTACTCTTCGCGCTTGTAGCATTAGTTGCTGAGCTTTCTGTACCAATCAGCTTTGATTACCCGCCTTTGTCCTACTCGTCCTCCCTGATTCCCCTGAAATTCCTACTCAGTTTCCTCTTTGCGCCGTAGAATACGGATAAATACTTTAGAGCTAAAGGAGTTGCCCGTGGGTGCAGAGACGGTAGTAGACGCGATTGTGGTTGGGGCAGGGCACAACGGCTTGGCAGCAGCGGTTGAACTGGCCAGTAAAGGCTGGAAAGTTCAGGTTGTGGAAGCCAAAAGCTCGGCGGGTGGTGCGGTCAGCACTCAGGAGTTGACCATGCCAGGCTTCAAGCATGATGTGTGCGCCATGAACCTGTCCTCCTTCGCGGGCTCTGCGTTCTTCCAACGCCATAAAGAAGCCTTGGCCCGCCATGGCTTGGTTTTCGTCCCCGCAGAGCATTGCTTTGCCAGCGTGTTCCGGGATCAAAGTTATTTGGGCGTCAGTACAGATCTGGAAACGACCTTGAAGCGTATTCGAGCTGTTTCTGAGAAGGACGCTCAGGCTTGGCAAGCCATGCTAGATGACTTCCAGAGCAAGGCTCCCCATCTGTTTGGTGTGCTCGGTAGCCCTATGCCTTCTTGGGGCCTGATGAAAAGCGCCTGGAAGAGCTGGCGGGAGCTGGGCAAGGATGGCGTTGCAGAGCTGATGCAATTGCTGCTGGCGACGCCTCGTGACTTTCTGGACCGCCATTTCGAGAGCGACTCAGTGAAAGCCATGATGGCAGCCTGGGGGCTGCATGTGGATTTCACACCAGACACAGCAGGCGGTGCCTTGTTTCCTTATCTGGAGTCCATGGCCAACCAAGCCTTCGGCATGGTGATCGGGCAGGGCGGTGCTGACACGATTATCCGTGCCATGACGAGCTTTCTGCAGGAGTTGGGCGGTGAGCTGCTGTTGAATGCCCCCGTGCAGACAATTGAACAAGAGAATGGTCGCGCCAGTGGTGTTGTTCTGGCCAACGGTCGCCGCTTGAAGGCACGCAAGGCGGTCATCGCGAATCTGAATCCTCAGCTCGTCTTTGGGCGCCTGGTGCAGTCTGCTACCGTCCCCAAGGATTATCAGAAGAAAGTCGATGCCTTCCGCCCCGGTTTGGGCACCATGATGATCCATTTGGCTCTGGATGGCTTGCCTGATTGGACAGCGGGCACCGAGCTGCAGCGTTTCTCCTACGTCCATCTGGCACCCGATATGGCCATGATGAGCCGCGTCTATGCCGAAGCAGCTGCAGGTTTATTGCCTGCCGAGCCAGTTCTTGTGGTTGGACAAGGTACAGCACTGGATCCTTCCCGAGCCCCGGAGGGGAAACATACCTTGTGGATTCAAGTGCGTGTGCTGCCAGCCCAAGTCAAAGGCGACGCTTCTGGCAAGATTGCCGCTGGCGATTGGTCGCAGCTTAAGGATGCATATGCAGAGCGCGTCCTGGATCTGCTTGAAAGTTATGCGCCGGGCCTGCGTAGCAAGATCCTGGCCCGCCATATCATGTCGCCCCAGGATCTGGAGCAGTTCAATGCGAACTTGATTGGCGGTGATAACCTCTCGGGCAGCCACCATCTGGATCAGAACTTCTTCTTCCGTCCAGTGGCCGGTTACTCCAAATACAAGACGCCGATCAAGGATCTGTATTTGTGCGGCGCCTCGACCTGGCCCGGTGCAGGGACGGGGGCCGGATCAGGTTATATGCTGGCCAATCTGTTGGCGAAGTAAGTCAAAGAACTAAAGGCCATTCAGACGTTGCCGGGCATGTTCCAGGCGCAGCTGTTTGGCCTCCATCTCCTGTAGTTGTCGTCGTATCCCATCGATATGTTCTTTGGCGGCGCGTCGGGCCAAGTCAGCTTGGCCTTGCGTGACGGCATTGCATAAACGCGCATGTTGTCTGTCCAACCTGCGTTTGGAGTCATGGTCGGGATACAGGTGCTGCACGGACACGCGCACCGTAGATAACATCAAATCGTTGAACAGGCTGATCATATGTACCAGCACCGGGTTGTGCGAGGCCTCACAGATTGCCGCATGAAAAGCATGATCTGCCCGCGCAACCTGTTCAGGTGCTGCATCCTGCATTTGCAGATCCTCCAGTTCCTGAAAGCGTCGTCGTATCATGATGTGATCGGCTTCCGTCCCCCTGGAGGCGGCTAGTTGAGCCGCCTCGCTTTCCAGTAGCTCACGCACTTCCAGCAAGTCATATAGAGTGCGCCCTTGCGCTTGAAGCAGGTGCTCCAGCGGCTTGCTGACGGCTGAATCAATCAGGTTGGAGACGAAGGAGCCTTTGCCATGTCGGGTTTCAATCAAGCCGCGCACGCGTAGGATTTGCAGCCCTTCGCGCAGGGCAGATCGGGACACCGCCAGTCTTTGCGTCAGTTGCCGCTCGGAGGGCAAAACTTGTCCCGGTTTCAGGACGCCATCCATAATAAAAGTTTCGATGCGTTGGGCGACCAGCTCGGCGGTGACTTCCAAACGCTTGGGTTCCTGCATTTTCATTCGTGGTCAGACCAGTTGTATGCCTATGGAAATGATAACAAGCTGATTATCTATCTGTCTGATTTATAAGTATAAAGATAAACCCTAATACTCTCTTAGGGTAAAAACTGGTCGGACCAGTAGTCTGACGGCTGGACAAGCTAGCCCGCATCAAAGACCATCCGTTTCAGGAGACTTTAAAAGACAGGAGGCGTCATGAGCTTGCGCTACGACGAAAAACTGGACGGTGTGCTGCCCCGCGTGGACAGGATGCAGCTGCTTAGCCGTTTGCGTGATGATATTCCCGGCCTGGATGTGCTGCACACTGATGAGCAACTGCATCCTTACGAGTGTGATGGACTGAGTGTTTATCGCGCCAAACCCTTGCTGGTCGTTTTGCCCCGTAATGTGGAGCAGGTACAAGCCGTGATGCGCTTGGCTCACGAAGTCGGCGTGCCGGTGGTGGCTCGTGGTGCGGGTACCGGCTTGTCGGGCGGTGCCATGCCTTTGGAGCAGGGTATTTTGCTGGTGATGGCGCGCTTGAACCAGATTCTGGATCTGGACCCTGTAGCCGGGATTGCTCGCGTTCAGCCCGGCGTGCGTAATATCGCGATCTCTCAGGCGGCCCAACCCTTTGGCTTGTATTACGCACCGGACCCGTCTTCGCAGATTGCCTGTTCAATTGGTGGCAACGTAGCGGAAAACGCGGGTGGTGTGCACTGTCTGAAATATGGTCTGACCGTACACAATATCCTGCGCCTGGAAGTGATTACCGTCACAGGCGAACGATTGATTTTGGGCTCCGAAGCTCTGGATACGCCCGGCTTTGATTTGATGGCCCTGTTTACGGGTTCCGAAGGAATGCTGGGGGTAGTCACGGAAATTACCGTCAAGTTGCTGGCACGTCCCCCCTGTACGGTAGTGCTGCTGGCCAGCTTTGACGAAGTGGAAAAAGCAGCTGATGCCGTGGCGCAGATTATTGCTCAAGGCATTGTGCCGGCAGGGCTGGAGATGATGGATCAAATGTCCATCCGCGCAGCCGAGGACTTTATCCACGCTGGCTATCCCGTTGATGCACAAGCGATCTTGCTTTGCGAGATTGATGGCGCTTTGGAAGACGTGCAGGACGATGTGGCTCGTGTGGAGCAGGTTCTTTTCAAGGCCGGCGCGCAAGAAGTGCGGGTTGCGCGGGACGAGCAGGAGCGACAACGCTTCTGGGCCGGTCGTAAAAACGCCTTTCCCGCTGTAGGCCGGATTTCTCCCGACTATTACTGCATGGACGGCACCATTCCGCGTCGTCAGTTGGCTTATGTGCTGAAGAAAACCGCGGAGCTTTCCGAAGAGTACGGCCTGCGCGTCGCCAACGTGTTTCATGCGGGCGATGGCAATATGCACCCGCTGATTCTGTTCGATGCCAATCAACCTGGCGAGCTGGAGCGAGCCGAAGCCTTGGGCGGCAAGATTCTGGAATTGTGTGTGGAAGTCGGCGGCACAATTACGGGCGAGCACGGCGTAGGCAGAGAAAAAATCAATCAGATGTGTGTGCAGTTCAATGAAGACGAGCTGCAGTTTTTCCATGCGATCAAAGCTGCCTTTGATCCCAAAACCATGCTGAATCCCGGCAAGAACATTCCTACTTTGCATCGCTGTGCAGAAATGGGCAGCATGCACATCCATCACGGGCAATTGCCTTTCCCAGAGTTGGAGCGTTTCTGATGAGTACCGTAGAACACAAAAATCAGGATCGCAGCGCTGAATTGCTGGAGCAGGTCCAGCAAGCCCTGGCCACTAAAACCCCCTTGCGTTTGCAAGGCGGCAATACCAAAGCTTTTTTAGGCAAAGCCGTGCAGGGGCAAGAGCTGAGCCTGGCAGGCCATGAAGGGGTGGTCGATTACGATCCGGCGGAACTGGTCGTCACGGTGCGTGCCGGGACTTCCGTGCAGGCGCTGGAAACGATCTTGAACGAGCAAGGTCAATGCCTGCCTTTTGAGCCACCTCTGTTTGATAGCCGCGCCACTGTTGGTGGAGCCACCGCCTGTGGTCTGTCGGGACCGCGTCGTCCCTGGGTAGGCTCATTACGAGATTATGTACTGGGCTGCCGTTTGATCAGTGGCATGGGCACACATATGCGTTTTGGTGGCCAGGTCATGAAGAACGTCGCCGGTTATGACGTATCGCGGCTGATGGTCGGCGCCCAGGGTTCATTGGGTGTAATTACCGAGGTGTCCTTCAAAGTCTTGCCTCGCCCACGTAGCCGTGCCAGCCTGGTTCTGGAGGTAGCCCAGCAGGAAATCGCCGGTTTATTACGCAGTTGGCGTGACCAAAGCCGTCCCATTACGGGCGCAGCCTGGCAGGACGGGCGTTTGCATTTGCGTCTGGAAGGTGGCGACAGCTCGGTGCAATTGGCTCAAGAGCAAATCGGTGGGGAGGCTTTGGACTTGTCCTATTGGGACGATTTGTGCGAGCAGCGCCTGGAGTTTTTCAAGCAAGCTGGCACCTTGTGGCGAATCGCCTTGCCAGTCGATGCCCCAGTGCAAACATGGCCCGGCCAGGTTCTGGTGGATTGGGGTGGGACACAGCTGTGGCTGAAGTCCGATGCTGCTGCCGAGCAGATTCACGCGCAGGCTCAAGCTTTGAAAGGGCATGCCCGTTGCTGGTCCGGATCAGGTGCAGGGCAGGATGTCTTGCCCGAGTCCTTGTTGATATGGCATCAGCGTTTGAAACAACAGCTGGATCCTGCTGCCATTTTTAATCCAGGTCGTCTCTTTCCTTCGGCGGAGTCCACATGCAAACACAACTGACACCATGGGCTCAGCAACTACCGCAAGCCGAGCAAGCTGAAGCTATTTTGCGCTCCTGTGTGCATTGTGGGTTTTGCAATGCCACCTGTCCGACTTATCTGGACCAGGGCAACGAGCTGGACGGCCCCCGTGGCCGGATATACCTGATCAAGATGTTCCTGGAAGGCAAAGCGACCTCGGAGCTGACCCAGCATCACCTGGATCGTTGCCTGAGCTGCCGCAATTGTGAAACCACCTGTCCTTCGGGGGTGAAGTATCACAACTTGCTGGATATAGGTCGGGCCGCACTAGAGCCCAAAGTAAAGCGTCCCTTGAAGGACCGTGCCATGCGAGTCGCACTGACGCAGATTCTGCCAGAGCCTGCTCGAGTCAACGCCTTGCTGGGGGTAGCGCGAACCATGCGTCCCTTGCTGCCATCTTCTTTACAGGAAAAAATCCCGCCCAAGCAAAATGCGGATTTGACACGACCCGCACAGCGGCACAGCAAGCGTGTCCTGATGCTGGAAGGCTGTGTTCAGCCAGCCATGGCGCCTTCCATTAATGCTGCGACGGCCCGGGTGTTGGATCGCTTGGGCATCAGCGTGACGCCCATCGCTCAGGCAGGCTGCTGTGGCGCTTCGTCTTTTCACTTGGGTGCGCAAGAACAGGGCCTGGAGCAGGCGCGTCGCAATATCGACGCCTGGTGGCCGCAGATCGAACAGGGAGCTCTGGCGATTGTGCAGACCTCCAGCGGTTGCGGAGCTTTTGTGAAAGAGTACGTGGACCTGTTCAGGAACGATCCGGCCTACGCCGAGCGCGCTCGCCGCGTCAGTGAACTGGCCAGGGATCTGGTCGAAGTGCTGGAAGAGCAGCCTTTGGAAGAATGCCTGAACACGCAAACCCGCCCACGCCTGGCTTTCCATTGTCCGTGCACTTTGCAGCATGCGCAAAAACTGGGGGGACGAGTTGAGGCCGTGCTGACTCGCCTGGGTTTTGATCTGGGCGCTGTGCCGGATAGCCATTTGTGCTGTGGTTCGGCGGGCACCTATTCATTGACTCAACCCGAGATCGCAGGACGTCTGCGGGATCGCAAGATGGATGCGCTGGAAAGCAGCAAGCCAGACCTGATTGTCACGGCCAATATGGCCTGCGGGAATCATTTGAATGGGGCGGGTCGGACTGCGGTCAAGCATTGGATTGAGTTGGTGGATCAATACTTGAGTGCATAGTCGCAGGAACCAGGGTTGTCCGAGTCGTTGAATGTTTTTCTGCGGGCCCCTAAGGATGGCCCAGTACAGCCGCAACGTCCGCGCTTGAACGTGGGGGCAGGCAGGGGCAAATTCTGCGGTTTTGTTATCCTGCCTGTTGTTCGCCCCCTCCACCTGACGATATGCTTGCCGTTGTCGCGCAGATAGCCTCGTTTGCAGGAAGGGGCGGTGCAGACTCTTAGGCGGTCAGTTGTTTTTCGAGCAGGTCCAGTGTCTCATAGCAGGCCAGGACCGACGCCACGCTGGAGTTGGGTTCGCGATTTTCCAGAATAGCCGCGATAAACTCCCGGTCCTGCAATTCGATGCCGTCCATGGATACATCCACGTGGGAGACATCGATTACTTCGTCTTTGCCGGTGGTGAGGTCGTCGTAGCGGGCCAGATAGGTTCCGTTGTCGCAGATGTAGCGAAAGAACGTGCCGAAAGGGCCGTCATTGTTGAACGATAGCGATAGCGTGCATAGTGCGCCGTTTTCTGTCAGCAACTGGATGGACATGTCCATGGCAATGCCAAGCTCAGGATGGATAGGGCCTTGGATGGCATTGGCCTTGATGACTTTGGAGCCGGTCTGGTATTGAAAAAGATCGACAGTGTGCGCGGCATGATGCCAGAGCAGGTGGTCTGTCCAGGAGCGCGGTTTGCCCAGGGCGTTGGTGTTGCTGCGGCGGAAAAAATAGGTCTGTACATCCATCTGCTGAATGTTCAATTCACCCGCCTTTATCTTTTGATGAATCCACTGATGGCTGGGGTTGAAGCGGCGCGTGTGGCCAACCATGGCCACTAGGCCCTTTTCCTGTTGTACTTGCAGCACTTCCTGGGCACCGGCCAGGGTGTCCGCCAAGGGAATTTCAACCTGTACGTGTTTGCCCGCTTTCAGGCATGCCAGTGTTTGCGCAGCGTGCATCTGAGTAGGGGTGCACAAGATGACGGCATCGACCTCCTGACTGGCCAGCGCCTCGTTCAGATCGCCCGAGGCGTGGGGGACGCCGTATTTTTGCGCTACTTCCTGGGCCTTGGCCTGGGTGCTGGACACGATATAGGTGACCTGGGCTTCGGGGATACGGGCCAGGCCGTCCAGGTGCTTGATGCCGAAGGCGCCTGCGCCTACCAGTGCAATATTGACTTTTTTCATTTCTATTTCCTTTTGTTCAGAGCGTGGGGCCAAGCCCGCTCACGCAGTCTCTTTGTTTTCCAGGATCAGGTGTCCGACCGCGGTATTGGAGGCGGGCACATGGTAGAAGCGGTGGCGCACATCGACGTGTGGATTCATGGCGCCACGCGCGACCAGCCACATCACCAGCTCGATGCCTTCCGAGCCTGCCTCACGCACATAGTCGATATGGGGCACGCGAGCCAGGGCATCGGGGTCGGCAATCAGGCGATCCAGGAACTGGTTGTCCCATTGGGCGTTGATCAGTCCGGCGCGGGGGCCTTGCAACTGGTGGCTCATGCCGCCTGTGCCCCAGATCTGTACATTCAGGTCTTCGTCATACGAGGCGACCGCGCGACCGATCGCCCGGCCCAGATCCAGGCAGCGCTGGCCGGATGGGGCCGGATACTGAACTACGTTGACGTGCAAGGGGATTACGGGGCAGGGCCATTGTTCGACTTGACCGAACATCAGGGAAAGTGGAACGGTCAGGCCGTGGTCTACTTCCATTTTGTTGCACAGCGTCAGATCGAAGTCGTCCTGAATGACCGAGTGGGCAATATGGGCCGCCAGTTCGGGGTGCCCTTGTACCGTGGGGACAGGGCGTTTGCCCCAGCCTTCGTCACTGGGTTCAAAAGAGGCGCCAGTGCCCAGGGCAAAAGTGGGAATCAGGTCCAGGCTGAAGTTGTTGGCGTGGTCGTTGTAAACCAGGATGATGACATCCGGTTTGTTTTCCTGCTCCCATTGCTTGGAGAATTCGTAGCCGTCGAACACTTTTTTCCAGTAGGGTTCGGTGTGCTTGCCCAGGTCCAGCGCGGCACCAATAGCAGGAACATGCGAGGTATAAACAGAGTGTTTGATCTTTGCCATGATAGGTTCCGGTTATTTTTCTTGTTCGTGTAAGTAGCGGTTGCCCTCGGGGGAGCGGCCACCCTTGAGCATCATTTCCCGATAGTCCTGTTCGCTCATACCGGTCATGCTGCCTGCCATTTGTTGGAAGGACAGGCCATCGGTAGCGCCGATCTTGGCCAGAAAGTAGATGTTGCCACCCAGTTGCATGCAGCGATTCAGGTCACGACTGAGCACAGCCTGTTTTTGCTCCATGCTCATGGGCCACTCATCCAGATAGGCTGACTCGTCCGCTTTAAAGCGGGCCCGGTTTTCTGCCTTCATCAGTGACATGCAAAACTGGTTCAGGTGGTAGCCCTTACGCGATTGTTCCGAGTCAAAAATAATCGTTCCCGGTATATCCTGGTACGGTTTGTCCAGTGCCATAGTTATCTCCTCAAATTCATGTCAACTCTTCTGGCCAATACAGGCGCATCGGGTTGTCCACCAGTAGTAATTGTTGTTCTGCGGGACTGGGCGCAATTTGTGCCACGTAGTCAACCAGCAAACCGTCATCGGGCATATGGTCTTTCAGGTTGGGGTGGGGCCAGTCGGTCCCGAACAAAACGCGATCGGGGAACTGCTGCATCAATCGGCGTGCAAATGGTACGACATCCTGATACGCATGCTGCTCGCCATGCAGGGCGGCAGGACCGCTTTTGCTCAGACGCTCAGGGCATGAGAGCTTGGACCAGATGTTCGGGTGTTCGGCCATCAAGCGTACGAACAGGTCGAACTCGGCACTCTCTGCCCCTTGGCTGACATCCGGACGGCCCATATGGTCAACGACCACTGTGGTCGGTAGACCGGCGAAAAAATCCCATAGTTCTGGCAAATCCTGTGCCTCGAAGTACACCACCACATGCCAGCCCAAAGGCGCTATTTTATGGGCAACGTTCAGTAGTTCTTCTTTCGGCGTGAAATCGACCAGACGTTTGACAAAATTGAAACGCACACCGCGCACGCCGGCCTGGTGCATGGCGTCCAACTGCTGTTGCGTGACATCCGACCCCAGGGTGACAACGCCACGCGCCTTGCCTTGTGAGGCCTGCAAGGCATCGAGCAAGGCGCTGTTGTCCTTGCCGTGACAGGTAGCTTGCACAATGACGTTGCGGGCAAAGCCCAGGTGGTCGCGCAAGGCAAACAGCTGCTGTTTGCTGGCATCGCAAGGAGTGTATTTGCGCTCGGGGGCGAAGGGGAACTGCTCAGCGGGGCCAAACACATGGCAGTGGGCATCAACCGCACCAGCCGGTAACTGGAGTCGGGGTTTGGAGGGGGCGGCGTACCAGTCCAGCCAGCCGGGGGTTTTCTCAAAATGGCTCATCATCCTTCCTTCAGTCGATGTAACGGAGCCCGGCCTTCTCCAGGGGCTCGCGCATTTTGTACATATCCAGGCCCAGGACACCGCTGGCCAGCTTGGCGCGTTTTTCACCCTCAAAACTTTCTCTTTTTTGGGCGGCCGCCAATGTAGCGGCGGCCTTGGCGGCGGGCACGCACACCACGCCATCATCATCAGCCACGATGACATCGCCCGGCGTGACCCACATGCCTGCACACACGACCGGAATATTGACCGAACCCAAGGTGGCCTTGATGGTGCCCTTGGAGGAAATGGCCTTGCTCCAGACCGGAAAGTTCATCGCCTGTAAGGTGTTGATGTCGCGCACTCCGGCGTCAATGATCAAGGCGCGCGCTCCACGGGCCTGGAAGCTGGTGGCCAGCAGGTCGCCAAAATAGCCGTCACTACACTCCGAGGTCACCGCGGCAACCACGATATCGCCGGGCTGAATCTGCTCGGCGACGACGTGCATCATCCAGTTGTCGCCCGGTTGCAGCAGCACCGTGACGGCAGTGCCGGAGACTTGCTGACCGGAGTAAATCGGGCGCATATAAGGTTTGAGTAGACCGACACGGCCCATGGCCTCGTGAACAGTGGCCGAGCCCAGGGCCGCCAGTGCATCGGCGGCCTGGCGGTCGGCTCGTTGAATGTTGCGGTACACGACACCCAGTTCGTACATGGTTGATTCCTTGATGAATAGTTGCAGGCGGCTTACAAGCCTTTTTTCTTCAGCGCAGCGTCCAGGCGCGGGAACACGCGGCGTGCGTTGCCTTCGTAGATCTGGTGACGTTCCTGTTCGCTCAGGTTAAGCGTGGCTTCGATATAGCGTTTGGTATCGTCGTAGTAGTGACCGGTCGTGGGGTCAATGCCGCGCACCGCGCCAATCATTTCGCTGGCAAACAAGATATTCTTGACAGGAATGACCTCGGTCAGCAGGTCGATGCCAGGCTGATGGTAGACGCAGGTGTCAAAGAAAATGTTGTTGAGCAGGTGCTCGTCCAGCAGGGGCTTTTTCAGCTCCTGTGCCAGACCTCGGAAACGGCCCCAGTGATAGGGCACGGCGCCGCCACCATGGGGGATCAGGAACTTGAGCGTGGGAAAGTCTTTGAACAGATCGCTGGTCAGACATTGCATGAATGCGGTGGTATCCGCGTTCAGATAATGGGCGCCGGTGGTGTGAAAGCAGGCGTTGCAACTGGTGGAGACGTGGATCATGGCAGGAATGTCGTACTCCACCATTTTTTCGTAAATGGGGTACCAGGAGCGGTCGGACAGCGGCGGGGCCGTCCAGTGGCCACCGGACGGGTCGGGATTCAGGTTGATGCCGACGTTGCCATACTCTTCCACACACTTGACTAGCTCGGGAATGCAGGTTTTGGGATCTACGCCCGGCGATTGCGGGAGCATGGCAGCCGGGATGAAATGGTCAGGAAACAGTTCGCTGACGCGATAGCACAGCTCATTGCAAATGGCGGCCCAGGTGCTGGAGGTCTCGAAGTTGCCGATATGGTGGGCCATGAAACTGGCACGGGGACTGAAGATGGTCAGGTCCGAGCCGCGTTGTTTCATCAGCTTGAGCTGGTTGTTCTCGATGGTCTCGCGGATCTCGTCATCGCTGATCTTCAGATCACTGGCGCGGGGCGTTTGATTGGGGTCTTTCAGGCCGGCGATCTGCAAGTCGCGCCAAGCCCCCAGTGCGGCGGGGGCCGTGGTGTAGTGCCCGTGTACGTCGATGATCATGGGAGGGTCTCCTGCGTCTTGATGTTTAAGGGTTAATGAGAGGGGGAGTCGTGCCGCCTTGCGGCTGTGCACGGCTGTATTGCTTGATGAGGAGGGCGGCCATGGCGATGACGCCTGGGATGGCCACAACGGTAAAGATCTGACTGAAATCCAGCTCGCGTGCCGTCAGCTCGGCCACCAGGAAAGAGCCGGCAATACCGCCAAAACGACCGATGCCCAGCATCCAGGCCACGCCCGTGGCGCGTCCCCGAGTGGGGTAGTAGGCGGCCGCCAGTGCAGGCATGGAGGACTGTGCGGTATTCATCAGCGTGCCGGCCAGAAACACGACCACAACCAAGCCGCCCAGATGTCCGGCCATCTGGCCAATCCACCAAATGGATAGAGCGGTCAGCGCGTAGCCCAGAGCGATGATGCGGTTGGCGTTGAAGCGATCCATCAACCAGCCAGAGAGCACGGCACCCACACCGCCCAACGGGAAGAGAGCGGCAACCAGCGTGCTGGTCTGGGATGCCAGTCCGGCTTCTTTGAACAGCACGGGCATCCAGTTCATCAAGGCGTAGAAAATGACCAGTCCCATGAAATAGGCCAGCCAGAGCATGAGTGATCCCAAGCGGTATTCACGCGATAACACGATACCGATACCATTGTGGGCGGCAGGCTGGGAGCTGGTCTCGGTCAGCGTAAAGCGTTGGACGCTGTCCACAGCCTTGCCGGCAATGGGGGCCAGCGCCCGGCGGATACGGTCGGCGGAGTCATGTCGGGCGACCATGTGGCGCACGGACTCGGGCAGCTTCGGGATCAGCACGAGCAGTAGTATCAAGGGGGCGATGCCACCCAATATCAATACACTGCGCCAGCCAAATTGGGGAATCATCCAGGATGCCAGAAAGCCGCCCAGGGCGGCCCCCAGAGGAAAGCCGCAGAACATGGCATTGGTCAGGGTGGCGCGACGGGCATCGGGGCAGTATTCGCTCATCAAGGTGACAGCGTTGGGCATGGCGGCTCCCAGACCCAAACCGGTCACAAAGCGCAGAACAGCCAATGTCCAGATGTCCGGGGAGAAGCCTGAGGCCAGGCAGGCGAGGGCAAAGATGGCTACCGAGCTGACCAGCACCGTCTTTCTGCCCAGCCGATCAGCCAGTGGCCCCGACAGCAAGGCCCCCGTTGCCAGACCGAACAGGGCAGCGCTCAGTACGGGTGCCAGGGCGGGCTTGCTGACACCCCACTCGGCTATCAAAGAGGGGGCGATATAGCCGATGGCGGCAGTATCAAAGCCATCGAGCAGCACAATCAGAAAGCACAAGCTGAAGATGAGCCATTGAAAGCCAGAGAAGGGGTGCTCATTGAGCAGCGTTTGCACATCAAGGCTGGGCTGGTCTGTTTTGTCGGCTAGGGATGTCATGGTTTGTCTCGTCCAATATCATTATTTTTCGGTGGGCACCGTATGCGCAGGCGCAGCCCACCCCCTGCCACCGCAGTGGCGCAAGCCCTGCGGTGTTCTTTTTTTTGTTTGAAATGCGTTTAGTTCGAGTGCGGTACCAGAACGTCGCCGCGCATCAGTGCTCTTGCGGTGCGCAGCAACGCTGCCTTGGTCACAATCTCGGGGTTTTCGGGGTCGCTATCGAGTGTGACGCTGAATTCGCCGGTGGGATGTTCGACCGACAGCGTGACCGGACCCAGGCTTTGCTCGAAGCGGGCGATCCCCTCGCAAACGGTGCCTGGCATTTTGATGGCCGTACCCACTGTCACGGCAGCGAGCACCCCAATGGCCTCATGGCATACATGGGGGATGAAACTACGGGTGGTCACAGCGCCGCCGTGTTCAGGCGGGGCGATCAGTGTCATCTTCGGGTAATTCTTGGTCGAGACATCGCCCAGTCCCATACGTTCGGATATCTGCAGGCGCAACGCTTCTACGCGTCGCTTCAGTTCCGTATTGGCGTTTAGCTCAGCCACGCTTTCCAGGCCGCTTACTCCTACATCAGTCGCCTTGAAAATCACTAGCGGCATACCGTTGTCAATGCAGGTGACATCCAGGGTGAACGGAGGCAAGCCATCCGCATGAACGGTGATGGTGTCTTTGGGTTTGCCCGTGGGCAGCAGTCCCGAGCAAACCGAGCCTGCCGTATCCAGAAAATTGATGGCAATCGGGGCGCTGGTGCCCGGTACGCCGTTGATCGCGGCATTACCTTCGTAGCTGATTTCGCCTTCGGGTGTTTGCACCTGAATTTCACTGACCATGCCGGTATTGAGCGTCAGGACCTTGACCGTAGTGGTGGGGCCTTGGGCCTGGATCAGGCCTTTTTCCAAGGCAAAGGGGACGACCGCCGCCAGCATATTGCCGCAATTGGGTTTGGTGTCCACCAGGTCAGAGTCGGGTTGCAACTGGGCAAACAAAAAGCTCAAGTCAGCTTGTCCGGTGCTGCAGATATCCACGATCCCCACTTTGCTGGTCAAGGCATGGGCGCCACCAATGCCATCGATCTGTCGACGGTCGGGCGAGCCCATCAGCCTGAGCAGTAGTCGATCCCGCTCTTGGATATTTTCGGGCAGATCTTTGGCGTAGAAGAATGGACCTTTGGATGTACCCCCCCGCATCAGGATACAAGGAATGCTATATTGGCTGGCCATAGGTGGTGCTCCATAGGTCACTGAAAAAACAGGCAAACTGCGAGGCACATTGACTGTGTTCCCATTCGCTCTTGCTATGCGTACCTATTTTAGTAAGCCCGATAAAAGTTAAAAGAACGAAACCCGACTAGTAGATATGTCAAAAAAACATAGCGAAGACAAGCGCCCTATGGAATACGTGATCGATCTCAAGCAATTGAGCTACTTCACGCATGTGGCCGAACTGGGCAGCTATACCCGAGCTGCAGAATTTACCAATGTGGCTCAGCCAGTCCTGAGCCGGCAGATTCGCAAGCTGGAAATTGATTTGCGGCAGAATTTGCTGATTCGTCACGGGCGCGGTGTCATGCTGACCGACGCCGGCAAGATCTTGCTCAAGCACAGTCGTCTGATCTTGCGCCAGTTGGAGCAGGCGCAGGAGGATCTGAGTCTGTCTGAGGGCAAGCTGACCGGGCACATGTATTTAGGTTTGCCGCCCACGGTGGCGCGCACCATTTCTTTGGATGTCGTGCAGGCGTTCAAGGAACAATTACCCGATGCACACCTGACGATTATCGAGTCACTGACGGTTAACCTGGAGGAGCAAATTCATCTGGATCGGGTCAATATGGGATTGCTGTACAACCCTTCTTCCTCGCCAACACTGGAGACGCAGCTACTGGCCGAGGAACAGTTGCACCTGATCTGCGGTGTGGACAGCCCTTATGCGCAGGGACGCAGCCGCATCGCGCTTAAAGATCTGGCCGATATTCCGCTGATCATGCCTAGCCTGTCCAACAGTTTTCGGATGTTGGTGGAAAAAGAGATGCAAAAGCTCAATCTGAAGCCGCAGATCGAGTTTGAAATCAACAGTGTGGGGGTGATTATTCAATTGCTGGCCAAAGGCATGGGGGCTGCCATTTTGTCCCGCTCGGTGTTGGAGTTCATTCCGCAAAGTGGCTTATTGACGGCTATTCCAATCGAGCAGCCGGCCTTGGTCAATCGTTTGTATCTGGCCTATTCCTCCAAACGTTTGCCCACCAAACTCCAGGTTAAAGTGCGGCAGATCCTGATTGATATTTGCCAGCGACATTTTCCTGGCCGGGATGATTAAGCGCCTTGCTTTTGGGTCATGTTATGCCCATCCATGGCATGCAAGCGTCGAAAAAGGAATGCGGAGCTCAGGGTAATGAGCCCGACAATGACAAACGTGAACTGGAAGGCGGTGGTGGCTGTCTGTACGGACGAGGCGCCAAATAGGGCTTGTCCGTAGCGCAGAAGCATGGCACCTATAGCGGTTCCCAAACCCATGGCCAGTTGCTGGTTTACCGCCATCAGGCTATTGCCACTGCTTTTTTGATAGGGACGCAATCTGGCCATGGTCAGGGTGTTGACGGCGCTGAACTGAATCGAATTGGCGGCTCCCAAAAGCAGTAAGTGCAGACTGATCCACAAGGTACTGGTCTGCGCGTCAATAAAAGCCAGCGCTGTAATCAGCAGGCCGATCAGGATGGTATTGCTTAGCAAAATGGACCGATAGCCAAATCGGTTCAGCAATGGGTGCAAAAAGGGTTTGGCTGCCATGGCGGAAATGGCCATGGGCAACAGTAAGAAAGCGGATTGCACGGGGCTGTAGGCAAAGCTGATCTGAAACAGCATGGGCAGCAAAAAGGGCAATGCGGCCATGCCGATCCGGCTAAGCAGATTGCTGCTCAAACCAATCCGATAGGTACGTACAGACAGCAGATGGCCTGGATACAAGGCGTTTTGCTTGTGCGTGCCATGACGCTTGTAACCTAGCAGAAGAAGAAAACCGGCCAGTATTAACATCCCTGACAAAGCGGGGCTGGCGAGGCTGCCAGACAGTTCAAAGCCCAGCGTTAGCAGGCAGGCGCTGCCAGTGAACAGCAGAAAGCCGTGCAGATCCAGTTTTCCCGGCGTTTCGGTGTAGTTAGGCATCCACTTGCTGGCAAAAAACAGGGACAGCAGGGCAAAGGGCAGATTGATCAGGAAAATCCAGTGCCAACTGGCATATTGCACCAAATAGCCGCCTACCAGCGGCCCCAGTATGGGCCCCAGCAGAGCGGGCATGACGGCATAGTTCAGTACACGCAATAACTCGGCATTGCGAAATGATTTCATCAATACCAGCCGTGCCACTGGGGTCAGCAAGGCTCCGCCCATGCCCTGAATCACACGGGAGACCAGCAACATGGACAATTGCGAGGACAGGGCACACAACAGCGATCCCAGACCAAACAGAAACATGGCGGCCATGAAGATTCGTCGTGTGCCAAAACGGTCGCTCAGGTGCGCGCTGACGGGGATGCATACTGCCACAGTCAGGACGTAGCTGACGATGACCGACTGCATGTGCAGGGCTGAGGTGTTCAGGTCGCGGGCCATGCTGGGCAGCGCCGTGTTGAGCACGGTGACGTCCAGCATTTGCATGAAGATTGCCAACGCCAACAGTGCGGGCAACATTTTTTTTTGAAAAGGGGCAAGCGGTACAGAGGCAGGGTGAGGCATGACAACAGGGCGCAGGGTCGGCCCGGGACCGATCCTGCGCCCGGGCCTGCAGGCCAGATTTATAAAGGATACTGGCGGGGGGTAGTCTGGACGGTAATCCAGCGCAGTTCGGTGAACTCATTGATGGCGGACTTGCTGCCAAAGCGGCCATAACCGCTGGCTTTCATGCCGCCAAATGGGGCTTGGGCTTCATCATGGACGGTAGGTCCATTGATGTGGCAGATGCCGCTCTGGATCTGTTTGGCAATGCGCAGACCACGGTTTACATCCTGCGTGAATACTGCTGCCGCCAAGCCATATTCGCTATCGTTGGCCAAGCGGATTGCCTCGCTGTCCTCACGGTAGCGGGTCATGGTGACGACGGGGCCAAAGGACTCCGTGGCATAGAGCTGCATGTCGGGGGTGACGTCATTGACGATCAGCGGATGCATCAGGGCGCCCTCGATGTTCAGGGGCAGCGGCAAGGAAGCACCTTTGGCAACGGCGTCCTCCACCAGAGCCTGGATGCGCTGGGCAGACTGGACACTTTCCAGATAGGCAAAGCGCGTGTCTGCCTGATCGGGTGAGCCAACCGGAATGGTCTTGATTTTGGCGACCAGTTTTTCCAGAAATGACGGGGCAATCGATTCATGCACAATCAAGCGTTCGGTTGACATGCATATCTGACCTTGATTGAAGTAAGCGCCAAAGGCAACACCGGCGACGGCCTGTTCCAGGTCGGCGTCCTCGCACACAATAACCGGTGCCTTGCCACCCAGTTCGAGCAGGACGGGTTTGAGGTATTTGGCGGCAGTTGCGGCGATGATCTTGCCAACTTTGGTGGAGCCGGTGAAATTGATGCGCTTGACCGCCGGGTGTGCAATGAGCTGCTCGACTACGGCAGGCGCATCTTCAGGGGCGTTGGTAATGACGTTGATCACGCCGGCTCCGACGCCTGCGTCATTGAGCACTTGTCCCAGCAGAACATGGGTGGCCGGACACTGTTCGGAGGCTTTCAGAATGACGGTGTTGCCGCAGGCCAGGGGCATGGCCATAGCACGAGTGGCCAGAATCACGGGCGCATTCCAGGGGGCGATGCTCACGACCACGCCGCAGGGGACGCGATAGGCCATGGACAGGCTGCCGGGCAGATCCGAGGGGATGATGGAGCCATCAATCTGCGTGGTCATGGCAGCGGCCTCGCGCAAGATGTTGGCCGATAAATGCACGTTGAAACCATACCAGGAGTCCGTCGAACCCGTTTCCTGACGTACTGTTGCGATAAATTCGGCCGCGCGCTCGTCCATGAGGTCAGCGGCTTTGAGCAGGCGCAGCCGGCGCTCGGTGGGGCCCAGGGCTGACCAGTGTACAAAGGCTTGTTCGGCGGCCTGCAGGGCGGCTTGCACATCCTCAGCTTGGGCGGCTGCCGCGATGGTCGCGGCTTGGCCTGTAACGGGGTTCTGGCGCGTAAATGTCCGTTGACCACTGGCGTCACGAAGCTGGCCATTGATCAATAGTTGACTGGTGTTCATTATGTCTCCTGCAATACTGCGGATAGATAGGCAAAGTTAAAACGGGTTGTTCAGGTCAATGCCGGATTTGCCCGGTGCCAGGATATTGTTCGGGTCCAGGGCGCGCTTGATCGCGTGTTCGACCTGGCGTTTCACCGTTCCGTATGATTGGGCGACCCGTTCCTGAAAGCGTGTATTGACCCGATACACGGCATACCCTTCTTTCTCGAACTCATCGAGCAGTTCATTAAAGCAGGCATCGGCTCGTGCTGTCTCTTGTGGATTGCTGCGATCGTAAAGCACATCGATGACATGGTGCATGTCTCGCCAGCCCACAATGAACTCACCGACGTAATCGAGCCCGTGCTTGTTCAAAATGGCCTTGGCCAGTGTTTTTTGCTTGTCGCACTCGCTGCCACGGGCCTGGCTGACGGGAGCGAACCACATGGAGCCACCACCTCCACGCCAGTTGTACAGGCCAAATTCCTGTAAATTGGGCACGCCCGACATCAGTTCGGCGCGGTATTTGAACGGTTGTGTGTCGCCGGCCTCTTCCTGGGTTACCAGCGTGCCTTTACCCATTTTCTTGACTGCTTCCTGGACAATTTTCCAGTTCACATCTACTTGTTCTTGTGTACCGTACAGGGCGGCGTAGACGTTCCAGGCTCCCAGGTTCTTGTCTTTCTGAATTTGCTTCAACACGCTGTCCGGAGTGGCGCCCGGTTCGCTCAGGTAGTCGCTGCGTCGGGTGTTGCAGGTAGCAGCTTCCCACAGAATATTGGCAATAACCACCGAGTTGGGGATAACCTGGGCAATGCGCAAGGGGCGAATCATCTCCACGATATCGGCAATATCGGCTTCTTCCTCGAATTTGATTTCAAAGGGTTTGTAGACCGGGGGTTTGGGCATGAGCCAAAACCCCATTTTGGTGCAAATGCCGTAATTGGCCTGGGTAAACATGCCGTCCAGCGTTGGGCCATATCCCCATTTGAAAACCTGCCAGGCCTTGTCACCTGGAACACTGCCCATTCCGGTACGCAATACCTGGCCGTCGGCCAGCACCAGCTCCATGCCGCATTGCATCATGAAGTGTTCGCCGTACGGGGTATAGCCCACGCCACGATCCATCGTATTGCCCAAAGGGCCGGCAATGGCCGAGGGCGCAGAAAAGGACAACATGAGAGGAATGTTGTTGTCCTCCAGATAGTCGTAGAGCTGCTGATACGTCACCCCGGGTTCGACCAAAGCGGTGCACAGATCAGGGTCCACATGGAGGATCTTGTTCATTTTTTTCAGATCCAGCACCACCTGGCCCCGTTGTCCGGGCGCGGCCGAGCCATAACCGAAGTTGCGCCCAGTGGAAATGGTCCAGATAGGGATCTTGTATTCGTTGCAGATCTTGACGATCTGCTGTACCTGTTCCACGGTAGTGGCCGACAGCACCGCCGAGGGCGTATGCGCCTCTTCGGAGACCGACATCATGATTTTGGTGTAGGGCTGAATCTGTGCCGATTCCAGCAGGACATTTTCCTTGCCCAACAAGGTCTGGAACTGGGTCAGCGCCTGTTGAAACTGGGACTGATCTACCCCTTTGGGTAGCACCATTTGTTTGTTGTTTTGCACGACCCCCTCCTTAAATTTCGAGCATGAACGACACGTGATGGCCGTTTACGTAGTGTGTGTTTTGAATGGCAGATTGTATGGGTGCGGCCCCGGCCAAGGCAGCGCCCAGACCTTGGCTGTCCCGGGTGCTGAGCTGTGCGTGGTGGGCCTGCCAATGCAGACGGCCCTGAGCGTTGCGCAGCAGATCGATCACAATGGTGGCGCTGGCATCATCGACCAGCCCCAGGATTTTTTTAGGCCCTGTCTGCTCTAGCAGGGTTTGCCATTGGCGCAGAAAGGACAAGTCGGTGCTGGTGTACAGCACCTGGGGGGGTGACGCGGGCTGGTACGCCTGTACGCCACTGAGAAAGGCCGACGCGCATTGGCCCGGCGTAAGAATGACATGCAGGGGCGGCGCTTGCTGTACACGGTTTGCCCAGGCAGTGGCGGACGAACCCAGGCTGCCCAGGGCCGATCCTGTCAGTACCATGCCTTTGAGAACCTGACGACGTTGACTGTTCATGCCAGGCTCCTTATTTGCTGGTAGCGCTGGCGGGCACCCGGGCCGGGGAGGTGGACAGATACTGACCTAGCTCCTTGAGGGTGGCATCGTTGATATGGGTCTGCGGAAAGGCAGGCATGGCTCTTAGGCCGCTGCGCACAATAATGGCAAAGAACTCGGGCGGAAGCTGCCGGCCTTTCAGTTCCGGGCCAATTCCTGCTTCGTGACAGTAAATACAGGTTTTTTCGTAGGTTTTCTGCCCCAGTGTCTTTGCTTGTTCGGCGGCAGCGCTTGTCGAAAAACACAAGCTCCCCAGCCCCGCCAATGTCAGCAAGCGAGCTGTTCTGAAAGCGTGGCAAGTGAAGCCTTGTATTGCTGGCCTGTGGTAAGCCATATCCGTCTCCTGGTTACGATTGATTTTGATGTTTTTTGTTAGTAGGGAAGGCCAACATAGTTCTCGGCAAGCAGGCGGGCGCCGTGCTCGGAGTTCATCAGTTGATTAAATTCGGCTGCCTGAAGCTTGTGATCCCAATGATTCATGTCCGGGAAAGTATGCATCATCCGGGTCATGTACCAGGAGAAACGTTCCGCTCCCCAGATACGTTTCAGACAACGATCTGAGTAGTTCTCTATTTTTTCGCGGCACTGGTTCTGGTAGAAGTCCAGCAGCGCCTCCGAGAGATACAAGACATCACTGGCGGCCAGATTCAGGCCCTTGGCCCCAGTGGGAGGCACAATATGGGCTGCATCACCTGCCAGGAACAGGTTGTGATGGCGCATGGGTTCGGTCACGAAGCTACGCAACGGAGCAATGCTTTTTTCAATGCTGGGGCCAGTGACCAGGTTGGCAGAACGTGTCGGCCCCAGGCGGGTGCGTAGTTCGTCCCAGAATCGCTCATCGGACCAGTCTTCTACCTTGTCACTCAAGGGCACTTGAAGATAGTAGCGGCTGCGTGTTTTGGAACGCTGGCTGCAAAGCACAAAGCCGCGCTCATGCTTGACATAGATCAGTTCGTCGGAGACCGGGGGGGTGTCTGCCATCAGGCCCAACCAACCAAAGGGATACACACATTCGTAGGTTTTCAGGATATCGGCCGGAATGGTGGGGCGTGATATGCCATGAAAGCCGTCACAGCCCACGATGAAGTCGCAGTCCAGACGGTGCGCCTTTCCTTCGTGCTTATAGGTGACATAGGGGTGGCTGCTTTCCACTTCATGCAAGGCCACATCTTGGGCTTCATAGACAGTTGTTGCACCGATCTTTTCACGCGCTTGCATCAAGTCGCGGGTGACTTCGGTCTGGCCATAGACCACGACATGGCGATTGACCAGTTTTTCAAAATCGACTCGGAACGAGGTGTTGTCGAACACCAGTTCGCAGCCATTGTGCACCAGGCCATTTTTTTTCAGATTATCGGTGACACCAGCCTGTTCCAGGGCATCGACGGTTACGCTTTCCAGCACACCGGCCCGAATGCGGCCCAGAACATAGTTTCCCGTTTGACGTTCAAGAATGACGTTGTCGATACCGTTTCGGGACAAGATTTGTCCCAGCAGCAAACCGGACGGGCCTGCTCCGATAATAGCTACCTGAGTTCGCATTTTTTTCTCCACCAAGATGTTGCTGTGTTGCTCGCTATTTGGCGTATTGTCGTGAAAAAATCAGCAGGCAAATACATCGAATATGTACTAGCAGCTATGCGTTTTTGTGCGAGCAGCCCATTTTGAGTAGCGGACTCAATTCTAGATGTTCTTTCTGCGCTCATCGGCATCACACAGGATGTTTTCAGGCTGTAGTTACCATAAAAAAGAAAGGAGTTGCTCCATGCACTTAACCATTCGCGCGTCCTTGCTCGCCGCGGGCATCTTATGCACCTCTATTCCTGAGTCTCAAGCCTAACGAGCTCTATTGTGAAGAGGGTACTGAGCTCAATGCTGATCTGGCCGTGTCTTTGGTATTTTGAGCAGCAAGCATAACTTTATAGATCGCCCGGACCGTATTGGCGCTGGCTCTGTTTTCGGTAGCCTGGGCTTGGTCAGCTCTGGCACTTAGGGCGACGGTGACCCTGGCGGTTATTCCATAGGGAAAGAAAGGCGTGCCAGTTTTGAGGATGCGTATTTGGGGTAGTGCTCGGAGGACTTGCTTCCCTGCTTGGGCCAGGATGGCATTGATATTTCCTTCGGTCGGCAAAGCATGACGCTTGCCCAGGAGGGCTGGTGGTATGACGCTGCCGCTAATCCAGGCAGAGGTATGGGCAGGGTGTTTGACCGAGGTGGCGCTTACTATGTGGGCCCTTGTCATTCTTTTGCCAAGACAGCTGTTTTCCGTTTGGGCGGCAGCGGCTCCGACCATGAAACCTGTCCCTCTGGAGTTGGGTGGCAAGTCCTCCACTGTTATTTCGGCTGATGCTGATGTGAGCCGAGCAGTGCCTGGTGCGGCCGCTGCTGTTTTCTTCAATTCTGGTCAAATATGTACAGTGGGCTCCCGCTTGCTGATTGATGCCGCGGTATATGAAGAAGTGATCGCGGGTGGTCGGGCTGGTTCGCTCCAGCCTGGGTGAGGGGGCAGTGGATTGGCTGGCGGCGATATGATTGATGAGGCGGGATGAGATTTGATCAGCCCCCGTTTTGACGGGGTATCGCGTGAAATGCCCGTTATACGTGGGGAAGTATCTGGACCAGTGGTCTGTGCCTTGCGTATCGGGGAGCCCGCGGGCTACGCTGGATTCGTTTGGCATGTTTCAAGGCCATTGGCAAACCAGAGCATCCCTGCATGTAATGGCTCAGGCTGAGACCACGACGCTTAGTCACTGGATTCAGAATCGGGCCATTTGGCCGCGCAGTCAGGATACCCGGCTCAAGTCTGTGCTGGAATGTCATTTGCCGGACCTGATGGGGCCAGAGATTACGGTGGCGAAAGCTGTGACAGAGCAAGTAGAGGAAGCGATTGCCCGGCGTTTGGGGCGTGCGCCGGTAGATTGAGATTCCATTACTTTGGTTCTGGGGATGTCGGCTCGATCTTTGCCTCGACGCTTGATGGAAGAGGGGGCATCTTTTCATAGCGCATCGCAGACCGTTCGCCAGGAGCGAGCACAAGCCATGTTGCAGTCTGCTGACCAGCCTTTGTCCGTCGTTGCCGAGCAGCTTGGTTATTCGGATACCGTGACTTTTTCGCGCGCCTTCAAAGAGTGGACGCGGGCTTCCCCGCGTCGTTTCTCCAGGCGGCAAAGCTGAGGCTGGTTTTTATCCCTTTTCAGCTCCGCCGTTGATGCTTGCCTGGCTCAAACAGCAAACCCAGGTTGCGGTAAGCTGTTTTGCACCGTGATGGCTTTCAGTTCCGAGTATATGTTCAAGGTTTCACGGCAGTGCTCGCGTCCTATGCCGCTTTCCTTCATGCCACCAAAGGGCGAGCCGCTCCTCAAGTTGAGGTATCGGTTGATCCAGACGTAGCTCTGGATACAAGCCAGGTGCCAATTTGTTGGACGGTCTATGAGTGCCTTCACCCCGTTAAGGCTCGTCCCTGAAAACAGCGCGCAGGCTGTAAGCCCCGGGCTGGTTACTACCTGAGCTCACGTACCTTGCAGCGAGTCTTTCCTTGCTCGTCCTCTCGGCAAGAGGTAGCTGCGGTGCCGTCGGCATCAAAATAAATCCCCATATTCTCTTTCTTGTTGTTGGGCGGGCCGAAGCGATTGGCCGGGTTTCTGTTCTGCTCAAGCTGGGGCAGGCGGTTGCGCTCAAGTTGCTGTTCTCGTGCCGCTTGGCGAGCCTTTTCCTCATTGTTCATCGCCTTCTGGAAGTTTCTGCTGAACTCCGAGTCCTTGGCCGGATCTTTAGGTGTGGCTGCCGAGGGACTCGCTTCGCGTGGCATGACGGAGGTCGAGCGCAGCTTTTTAAGGTCTTCAGTCGTGACGGAAAAATCCGGAGAAGCCGCGTGGCTGGCAACGGCGAGGAAACTGAGCAAGCCAACTGCAATAGGGTTCAGATATTTGCGCATCAGAATTTACTCGACGTGGATGAGGTTTGATTATCTATCGTTTGATAAACATGGCATGGTTTTTTTCTGCATTCTATACAGAGGATTGACACGAGCACAAACGGAAACAGGGCGAGCCAGGTGCCTGTGGCTTAGCCAGATAGCGACAAGCCTTGCAAGGGGACGATTGAACAGAATAATGTCACGAACACAGGCGGTCAGACGTTTAATGTGGTTTTCTGACATGGACTTGGGAAAACGCATTTAGCCTTGCCGCGACGTAATATGTGCTGTGTATCCAGATAACACCT
Organism: Alcaligenes sp. RM2; assembly: GCF_052931795.1. Classification (NCBI taxonomy): domain Bacteria; kingdom Pseudomonadati; phylum Pseudomonadota; class Betaproteobacteria; order Burkholderiales; family Alcaligenaceae; genus Alcaligenes; species Alcaligenes sp. RM2. The sequence continues at coordinate 123,061 of NZ_JBRFIO010000007.1, read as the reverse complement.
TAGGGAGGAGAGAAAATGAGCGGGCAAAAACAAGATCACAGTGCGTTTTTTTCAGTACGAACAGCCGCCATATCGCTAGTACTTTGTATGGGAGGTGCAGCGGCTAATGCTGCGTCAGTGGCGTTTTCTCATAAAGACTGGGATCTACGTTGCGATAACACGCTAACCTGCCGCGCCGCCGGTTATGCGGCTGAAGGTGAAGAGCTGGGCTCAACGGTGTTATTGACGCGTAAAGCGGGCAGTGGAGAGCCGGTGGCAAATAGAGTCATGCTTGCACATTACGACGATCCCGAGTGGCCAAAAGGCTCAGTGCCAGAACTTGTTATTGCGGGCCGTAAAGCCGGTTCACTGAGTGTTGCGGGTGACGAGTCTTGGCAAATGAGTGAGGCGCAGTTAGCCCAGTTTTTGGCAGCCTTGAAAAAAGACGCCGTAATTTCCTTTCGTGGGAATGGCAGCACTTATGCATTCTCGGGGGCAGGTTCAAGTGCCGTCTTGTTGAAAATGGATGACGTTCAAGGACGTGTCAATACGCCAGGGGCTATTCTGCGTAAAGGGAAGGGCAGCGAGTCTACGGTCAAGGCACCTATTGCTGCGCCAGTTATCAACCGTGCCCCGGTAGTGGATAAAAGCTTGCGCCCCATGACAGCGCAAGAGGACGCCTTGATAAGGCCTGTGCTGTTGAAGGTACTTGCCGCTGATGAGGAACAATCCTGTAGTGCTGACATGCTGTCCGAGCCATGGGAAATTGCACGATTGAATCAGCAATTCTCCCTGGTTGGCGCGCCTTGCTGGTTAGCCGCTTACAACGGTGGGGCAGCCTATTTTGTGATCAATAACAATATGCAGTCTGCTCCGGTGTTAGTAAGTACCAGCGCCACTGATTACGATAATGGAATGATCTCGTCCAGCATGAAGGGGCGGGGCCTGGGCGATTGCTGGAGTTACGAGGCATCGGTCTGGGATGGAACCGACTTTGTTGAAAGTGAACGCGGCGACACCGGGCGCTGTGCTCTGATTCGCGCTGGGGGTGCCTGGAATATTCCGGAGCATGTCAGCCAAGTGGTCGGGCCGTGAGGTTATAAAAAAGCTACCGACGTGGCCTTGGAGTACTGATCCCCCCGGCTTTCGAGCCTGGGGGTTTGTTTTTTGGTTCTCAGCTCGGCAATGATGTGTTGGTGAGCGGAGAAACCTAACGGTTTCTGGGCTGGGTTGCTATGGCCGCTGCATGTTTGGCATTGCTTGCCATATGCCCATTTGCATGGGGCTAGCCGTGGGGCTTTTTTGGGGCCGTCTATGTGGAATAGTTGAAAGCAGGCGATTAATTGCTTCTGATGTTAAACCATTGATTTAACTGAGTTATTGATTATTTTATTTCAATGGTTTTAGATTAGCTGGTGCCGATGAAAGGAATCGAACCCTCGACCTTCTCATTACGAATGAGCTGCTCTACCGACTGAGCTACATCGGCTAACCTAAGACGATAAGTATATCCTGTTTTTTTCGGGTTTGTAAATTCTGCGCACGCATTTGGGCTGCGGCGTGCTATGTTGGGCGTTTTCAGCCTGTGAAGGGGACGATGATGCTGGGGATCAAGATCAGTTTGGTGGTAGCGGCTTTCTTGCCTTGGTTGGCGGCGATTTGTGCCAAAGCCGGTGGGGCGGGCTTTACGAATCATGAGCCTCGTCCGTGGCTGGCCAGCCTGTCGGGCTGGCGTGGTCGGGCCAATGCGGCGCAGGCCAATGCGTTTGAGGCCTTGCCGTTCTTTTACGCGGCTGTCTTGCTGGCCTTATGGTCGGGGGCGGATGCCTTGCGCGTGCAGAACCTGATGATTTCCTGGATTGTGCTGCGCGTGCTGTATTTGCTGATGTACATAATGGACAAGGCCACCTTGCGTTCGCTGGTGTGGTTTCTGGCCTTGGCCGTCAATATCTGGATTGTGTTCCTGCCCGTGCTGCGGACTTGATGAAATGAATAAGGGCCTGTTCTGTGCTTTTGATCAAGCATGGAACAGGCCCTGGGATTGCTTGCTTGGACTATTGGCAGGCCAGTCGCAAAGCTGGCCTGTTTTTATTTGCCGTTGCTGTCTTGCTCTTCCGCTTCCACGCGGGCGCTGACGGCCGAAGGGAACAGGTCCCAGCAGGCAATGAACATGGCGGCGATCAGCGGGCCAATCACAAAGCCGTTCAGGCCGAAAATCGACAAACCGCCCAGGGTGGAGATCAGGATCACGTAGTCCGGGATCTTGGTGTCTTTACCCACCAGCAGGGGGCGCAGCAGGTTGTCTACCAGGCCGATTACCAAAATACCAAAGGCGGTCAGGATGATGCCGGGGACGTAGTGGCCCGAGACAAAGAAGTAGATGGCAACCGGAGCCCAGATCAGCGAGGCGCCCACGGCAGGCAGCAAGGACAGCACGGCCATCAGCACACCCCAGAACAGTGCGCCTTGAATGTCCAGGAACCAGAACATGACCCCGCCCAGCGCACCTTGGGTGGCTGCCACAGCGATATTGCCTTTGACGGTAGCGCGTACCACAGTGGTGAATTTGCGGAACAGATGGGTTTTCTGGCCCTCGCTCAGAGGGATCAACTGGCGGTAATGACGACCCAGCTCCACGCCATCGCGCAGCAGGAAGAACAGCATGTACAGCATGATGCCCAGGCTGACCAGGAACTGGAAGGTGTTCTGGCCGACGTTCAGGGCTTGTTTCGTCAGGAACTGGCCGCCTTGCACGGCAAACTCAGAGAACTTCTCTTGCAGGGATGCAAAGTCATGCAGACCAAAACGAGCGGCAAAATCCGTCACGCTAGGAGGCAGGGCATTCAGTATTTTTTGCAGGTAGGCGCCCGGATTGAGCTGACCGCTATTCATCAAATCGTACAAAGAGGCGATTTGTTGAACCAGGGAAATGGAAATCAGGATGACCGGAATAATGACGATCAAAATGATGACCAGCAAACTGATCAGGGCAGATAGAGACCGCCGGCCTTTGGTTTTAGCCAGCAGTTTGCGTTGCAAGGGGGTAAACAAGATAGCCAGAACGGCACCCCAGAATATGGCGCCATAAAAGGGAAGAAGTATCCAGACAAAGGCAGCGGATACAGCGGCCAGCAAAAGCAAAAAGGTATGGAATTGTAGATTTGGCCGGGTGGACATGGAGTTTTTCCATTAGCGTGAATTTGAGCCGATTGTAAGGGGGAATCCTTACTATGAGCGTGAATCTTGGTATCTGTTTATTGGGTTTCTGTGGGCTTTAAAACACGCTTGTTTTGCATATTCTTGTCATATGAGTTTTGCGCGGCAGGAGAGCCCCAAAAGTTGCTTCAAGTATGAAGGGTAAGCTGGGGGCGCCTGCTTGCGGGTAGCGGCGCCAGCCGGGTTGATGTATGGGCTTGGGGCTTATTGCTCCGGTTGGCGAGCCAGCTGCAAGTAATAGCTGCTGCGCCAGACATGCTGGCTGCTGCGTTCGAACCAGCGATGGGTGTCTGTGATGCGCAAGGTGCGTGAGACATCATCATGGCCTTGTGGCGCGGCTAGAAGCTGACTGCGAACGGCGCTTAACAAATCAGCCAGGGCCTGGGCTCTGGCTTGTACTTGCTCCAGCCAATCACCAGGGGCTTGTCCGTGCAGGCCTTGCTGCGCCAGGGTATTGAGCTCTGTGGCCAGGGTTTGGGCTTGCTGGTAACGATTGTCCTGCAGGTCCGTGCTGGGCGGATGTTGCAGCCGGCTGCGCAGGCGCTGCATATGGTCAATGGTGTGCAAGAGCGCGCTGATACGGGCGGCAACGGCGGGATCATCGGCAGCGCTGGGGATGCGTAATACAAATTCGTAGGCTTGATCCAGGACTGTCTCGATTTGCTGCAGGTCGGCAGTGGCGGTGCTGGGGCGGCTCATGTTCAGACTGTGCTGATACAGGTTCAGCAGGCGCTGGGCCAACTCTTCCAGGGTGCGTTGTGTGGTCTCCAGGGCCAGGGCCGGTACTTGCAGCAAGCTGTCGTCCAGATGGTGCTGGGGGCGGGCAGCCCGATCGGGTACCAGGCCTTGTACCCAGCGAGCAAACTGCTGGGTAAAGGGCAGGCACAAGGCAGCCCCCAGGCCGATGAACAGGCTGTGAAAGGCCGCCAGTCCCAATGCACCGGGAGGAACGTTGATGTAGGAGCCTGTGGCGTACATGGCTTTCAGGAACAAGGGCAGGATCAGCAGCCCCAATAGACCGGCAATAACGTTGAACAGAATGTAGGCAATGGCTGTGCGTTTTGCGTAAATGGTGCCACCGATCGCAACCAGTACGCCGGTTAGGGTGGTGCCTATGGAGGCTCCCACGACAATGGCGGCGGCCTGGTCAAAGCTGACGGCACCGGCATCCAATGCGGTCAAGGTCATGGCGATTGCGGCGGTCGAGGATTGCAGCACGGCGGTCAGAGCCAGGCCGGTCAGCATGATCAACAGGTGTGCGCCATAGCCTCCTGTTGGCATATGGGCCAGGCTGAAGCTGGCTGCCAGCCCTTGCATGCCGTCTTGCAGCATGCCCAATCCAAGAAATAGAGTGCCAAAGCCTGCCAGTGCCCGGCCCAGCTCCTTATAGCGACCGGGGGCAAGCAGTTTGAGCAGGGCACCCAAGCCGATCAACGGCAGGGTGTAAAAGCCCAGATTCACTTTCAGCCCCAGACCCGAGATGATCCAGCCGGTGGCGGTATTGCCCAGACTGGCACCGATGACTACGCCTATGGCTTGTGTAAAGGAAATCAGGCCTGCACTGACAAAACCAATCAGTGTGACGGTGGTGGCGGTAGAGGATTGGGCCAGCGCGGTAATCAGGGCGCCGGAAACAAAGGCCTTGATGGGCCTGCCGGTAAACGCCAGCAGGATCTGCTTGAGAGAGCCACCCGCAAAAGCCACCAGTCCTTCGGACAGCAGCATCATGCCAATCAGGAAAAGGCCAAGCCCCCCTAAAAAGGGAAAAAGAGTATCAAGCATAAAAGAGTGCAAGCAGCGAAATAATCGGCAGGTTCCGGCGCGACAGACCGGGATAGAAAACGGGATGCTGCATTATCGCCAGTTACGCAGCCTATGGAGTGAAATACTTCAGTGTTGCAAACTGGACGTTTCTGGAAGCGTATGTTGCAAACACAGCGGTTATTCTCTTTTTTGTGTATAAGAGCGCTTGGGTTTCTATGGCAAAAGAGAGGGCAATGTGGATTTTCGTAAAAGTGTGAAGCTGGCTGCAGGGGCCATGCTGCTGGGTGGTGTGGTTGCTGGCCAGGCACAGGCGGTGCAGATGTGGCATTCCGATACGGTCTTTGCGAATCAGGGAATGTGCGCTGCGAACTTTACTTTTGATTCCCAAATGGAGCCGGTGCAGCAACTGAGGGTTCATATTCAGGTGCTAAGCAAGAAGAACAATAAGCTGGTGGCCGAGGATGTGATCGAGGTGGACGATTTTGGAAGTTCCAGTGCCGATCGCTATGCCACTGGTTATTGGTATAACGAAATCGCTTGCGATCAGAATTTGCGAGTGGTGGTGACGGGGGCGACTGCAGTGATGAATGGCGAGCGTGTTGATTTGTTGGCCAAGGATCTGCTGGAAGTGGAGAACTTCGTGCCGTATGAGATCAGCATTACACCCGCAGGAGCCAAGTAAGCGATTCTGGATAGTGATCTTGCAGACAAGGCTTCTTGAGCAATCAAGAGGCTTTTTTCATGAGTCCAAATGTAGAAAAGCCCAGCTACTTGCGTAGCTGGGCTTTTTGTATTTTTGGCTCCCCGACCAGGGCTCGAACCTGGGACCTGCGGATTAACAGTCCGTCGCTCTACCGACTGAGCTATCGGGGACCAGCAAAGAAAATAATTATAGGGTAGGGCTATCGAGATTGTAAAGAGGTATTTTTTGAGAAATTCATTTTCATATACGCAAAACCGGATGCGGCCTTGGCAATAGGCGTAAATCCTGATTTTTTCATTGGAAACATACCGTCTGGTCAATAAGGCTCATGAGCCTGGTTTGTTGCAAATGGTTGCAAGCCTTTTGTTTATTGGCTTTGCGACCGTTTAGCCCATTTTTTGCTGAATTCTCTGTAGGTGAAAAACTAGGGAAAATGCGTATTAAACCCAGTAAACACGCTGGATTCAGTTTATTGACACCAATATTGTTTATGTCTGAAATATAAATGCTTGCAGTATATGTGCCTCAACTATCAAGCCCCTTTCATCCCTGTTTCAGGGCTGATCTGTTGAGCAGTTTTGCTTCAAGAAATAGGAGGGGGTGCAGGGGATTGACGTCGGGAAATCAGCTTTTCAGGCGGTGGGACCCAGCACTTGATCAAGAGCCGGACAACGATAAGAAATCCGGCATTCAGACGTTTACAGAGAACAGAGAACATGAAAAAAACTATCTTGGCAGCCATGTTGATGCCTGTGTTGGCGGTTCCCGCATACGCCGCATCAAACGTGACCTTGTACGGCGTGGTGGATACAGGCCTGGGCTACGAGCAGTGGAAAGGGAGCGACCTGAAAGGTGGCGCAGAGAAACAAAGCCGTTTTGGTCTGTACGATCAGGGCTGGATGGGTAACCGCTGGGGCCTGATGGGCAGTGAAGATCTGGGGGGCGGTCTGAAAGCCAACTTCATGCTGGAAAGCGGCTTTGATCTGAGCGATGGCAATATGCGCCAGAACCGCTTGTTTGGTCGTCAAGCTACCTTGGGTCTGAGCGGCGAATCCTGGGGGCGTGTGGATCTGGGCCGTCAAACCACTGTGACTTCCCTGTACGTTGCCGGTGTAGCCAGTCCCTTTGGTGGCAACGGCTATCAGTACGGCGTGGGTGCTGCATTTGATGCGGCCAACACGGTTCGTTACGACAATATGGTCGCCTACCAGAGCCCCGAGTTCTCCGGCTTCCAGTTCGGTGCTGGCTATTCTTTCAATACCAACGGCGCACAAAAGTGGGATCGTAGCGGTTTGACTGGCAATACCATCAACAGCGACGACGCTAACGTGAAAGCCTTTAGCGTGGCCATGCGTTACACCAATGGTCCTTTGAAAGCGGCCTTGAGCTTTGACCAGGCCCGTTATGGTTCGGCTCGTGAGCAAGGCGGCAACCTGGTTGCGGCTGAAAGCGGCAATGTCAGCGCCTGGAACCTGGCTGCCAGCTACAAATTCAGCTTTGCTACCTTGCACGCTGCTTTTGGCCAAAGCCGTAACGGTTACATCGGTGGCTCGCTGCAAACCGAACAGTTTGGTCCCGGACTGCACAAAGACCTGAAGGTTAACTCCTACGCGCTGGGCGTGACTGTTCCTGCAGGCAAGGCCGGCTCGGTTCTGGCTTCCTGGACCATGGCTGATCCACGCTCGACTCCACGCAGTACTGATGATGCCAAGACCCAGCACGTATTTAGCGCTGGCTACCTGCACAACCTGTCCAAGCGCACCAATCTGTACGCGATTGGCTCCTACGCTCGCAACATCGGCTACTACAGCGATCTGAAGAGCACGGTTGCCACGGTCGGTATCACGCACCGTTTCTGATCTTTCTGACTGATTCTGCCAGCTCCGGGTCGACGTAGTGCGTTAGCAGCGGCGGCATCGTCCCGGGCAGGGGCTAGGTCAGGGGAAAAGAGCCACAGCGGGGCGGCATCAACATGCAGTCCCGCTGTCTTTTTGGCTAAAGGATTTTGTTTGTCAAAATGTTAATGGCGCCGCTGCGTTGTTATCGGACAGACGCATTTTGCAAGGACAAAAAAAATCAGCCCAAAGCAAATGCTATGGGCTGATTTCAATGGTTTTCTTGGCTCCCCGACCAGGGCTCGAACCTGGGACCTGCGGATTAACAGTCCGTCGCTCTACCGACTGAGCTATCGGGGACCAGAGAAAAAGAATATAGCATGTATTTTGCGAAATGTGCAAGTTTTCATGGAGGAACAGCACAAAAGTTTTGGCATGTTGGTGCTGTTTTCACGGGTGGGCAGACTAAGTCTTTGTCTTTATTGAGGAGTTGGTTCGACATCGTGTCATTCGCGATCTTCCGGTTTTGGAGACTTGTGCACTCTAGTGGGCCATTGGCTGCGATATTGGCAGGGTCAACGTGGCCGCTGCCAGAAGCAAAGAGTAGAATCGACGGCTTGTTGACTCTTTTTTCGCTGGGGCCAGCAGCTCTTGTGCTGACGGTGTCGCCCTGCAAAGTGATGAATTCCCATGCAAGCTAGTCAAAGCTCCAGTGCGCAGCGCAGTTCCTTTTTAATTGGACTGGCCCTGTCGGGGGGCGGCTCTATTCTTTTCTCCGCCAAAGCGGTGGTTGCCAAGCTGACCTATCAATACGATGTCAACGCCTTGACCGTTATTGGCTTTCGAATGCTCTTGTCGCTGCCTTTCTTTCTGGCTATTGCCCTTTGGCAAGTGAAGAAAGTACGGCAGGGCAAGCTGGCCGCACTGACTGGTCGTCAGAAGCTGGAGCTGGTGGTGCTGGGCTTTCTGGGCTATTACCTGGCCAGTTTGCTGGACTTTATCGGCCTTGAATATATTTCGGCAGGGCTGGAGCGGCTGATTCTGTTTTTGTCGCCTACCTTTGTGCTGATGTTCTCCGCCATCTTTCTGAAACGACGCATTCTGCCCAAACAATGGCTGGCTCTGGCGCTGGCCTATTTAGGGGTAGGGCTGGTCTTTGTGCAGGACTTGAGCCTGACCGGCGATGATGTGCTGCTGGGTGCGCTTTGCGTGTTGGGTTCGGCCATTTCCTATGCCATCTACCTGATTGGTTCGGGCGAGCTGCTCAAGGCCATTGGTTCTACACGGCTGGTGGCTTATGCCATGTCCTTCTCGGCGGTCTACACCCTGATTCACTTTTTTGCCGTGCTGGGCTGGCAGGGGCTGGTGCAGCCTGCGCCGGTCTATGGCCTGTCCATGATTCACGCCGTCTGCAATACGGTTTTGCCGACCTTTATGACAATGTGGGCAGTGGAGCGAGTAGGCGCGCCCATGAGTGCTCAAATGGGGCTGATTGGCCCAGTTTCGGTTCTGTTTCTGGCGAACTGGTTTCTGGGGGAGCCGATTACGCTCATGCAATTGCTGGGTACGGCCTTTGTACTTAGCGGCGCGATGGTCTTGAGCCGCCGCTAAGTCTCGGCACAGGCTGGCTTACTTGCCGTTGTTGGCCAGCCGTTTTTCGATTTCGTCGCGGTGCACGTCGTAGGTGGTGAAACCGGCCAGGTTCTCCGGCATGTTCAGCTTGTCTCGATGGATCAGCGTCTGGCGAATATCATCCAGACCGCTACGCCAGTGCTCGCGCATGGTCATGCGACCAAACTGATAGTCCTTGTAGTGCTGCTCGTAGGGCTGGTTGCGGTAAATCAGGTGCACCACGTTGTAGCGCTTGTTGCTGGCCAGCTCTTCGGCCAGGCGGCACGGCAACAGGTCTTTGCGTTGATCTTCGGGGATCAGGGGGAGCAGCTCTGACAGGATATGACGCATGTACTGCGAATGACGCATGTCCTCGGTCACCATACGGGTACGGCTGGAGTAGCGGATCTCGTTCAAGCGGTCGCTGACTTCACCCATATTGTTGGGTACCGGGCCACGCGCACTCCACAAGTCCACTTGAAAAACCAGAGTGTCCCGGCGGGGTGACTGATCCAGCACATAAGAGAGCGGCGTATTGGAAACCAGACCGCCGTCCCAGTAATACTGACCATCAATTTCCACGGGGGCGAAAGCCGGAGGCAGGGCACCCGAGGCCATGAAGTGTTCGGCTCGCAAGGTAGTGCGATGGTTGTCAAAGTAAACAAAGTTGCCCGTGCCTACATTGACAGCACCTACCGAGATGCGCTGACGCTTGTCGTTGATGCGATCAAAGTCACATAAACGTTCCAGCGTGTCTTTCAGGGCGCTGGTGTCGTAATAGCTGGCACCTTCGGGCACGCCCGGTGTGGCTTGCATTGGAGGGGGGAAACGGGGGCGGAAAAAGCCACGCTGTCCCAAGACCAGGGCGTTGCTGGCATTGAAGGCGCTGATGGCCTCACGCATGACATCGTTGATACCAAAGAGGGCACGCTCCAGGCAGGCTGGGCTGGACCAGCCATAGTAGGGCTCGCAAATGGTATTCCAGAACTCCCGCAGGCGTTCTACCTGCCGCTCGGGGGGATTGCCCGCAATAATCGCGGTGTTCAAGGCCCCAATTGAAATCCCGGATAAACAGTCTGGCTCGATTCCTGCTTCCAGCAAACCTTCATATACACCGGCTTGATAGGCTCCCAAAGCGCCGCCGCCTTGCAATACTAGGGCTACCGTTTCGTAGGGTGGCAAATAAGAGGGGCGGGCAAAAGCGGGGACATCTTGCGCTTGTGGCGTAGGAACAGTGTTCATGGCATCACTCGGTTCAAGAGGTGGGCAGGAGAGCGGGACTTATGGTCCCTTCTGTTTGTGCTGCACTGCAGCAAGAATAGCATTGCTGCGGGTGTCAACCATCATCAGAATGCAAACTTGCGTCAAGTTTCCGATGCGCTTGAACCGGACTCCGGGCTGTGTACATGTTCCGCAAAAGCGCTTAACACCTGGCTACGGTAGCGTTCTTTATGCAGGACCAGGGACAGGCGGCGCTTCAAATCCAGAAAAGGGGTGTCCAGGATGCGTAGTCGCTGATTGGCAACAGCATCCAGGGTAGCTGCCTGTGGCAGGCAAGCCAGGCCCAGTCCGGCGATGACCGCCTGTTTGATGGCTTCTACCTGACCCAGCTCCATCAGCACATGGCCGCCGGGCAGCACATTCAAGGCTTGTTCGGTCAGCGCTCGGGAGGCCGAGCCACGTTCGCGCATGATCCAGCTCATGCCCGCAAAGTCCTGTTTTTCCAAGGTGGCCTTGGTAGCCAGCGGGTGATCGGGGGCGGCGCAGACGACCAGCGCATCTTCGCGCCAGATCCAGGTTTCCAACTGAGGGTGATTGACCGGGCCTTCCACGCAGGCAATGTCGCAGCCATGTTCCAGCAACTGATTGATGATGTTGGCCGTGTTGTCCACCGACACATGCAGGGACACGCGCGGGTGCTGGCGCACAAACTGCCCCACCAGATCCCCAATCAGATAGTTGCCGACGGTATTGCTGGCCCCGATGCGGATTTCACCACGCAACTCGCTTTCTTCCTGCTGGCTTTGCATCTCCCGCACGCGTTCCAGAATTTCGCGAGCGTGTGGCAGCAATTGCTTGCCGCGGCTGGTCAGCTGCATGCGCCCCGGCGTGCGTTCAAACAGGGGACAGTCCAGCTGCTTTTCCAGCTCGGCCAAGGCCATGCTGGCGGCAGGTTGGGACAAGTGAATCTGGGCGGCGCAAGCACGCACGGTGCCCAAGGTGGCAATGCCTACGAACACTTCCAGTTGTCTGATGCTGATCGCATTCATGATAAATAAAATTGATACTTACGATAAGTAATAATGAATTTTTTAATACTCGGGGTCAACCTAAAATTACTTTTACTTATTACATATCTGGAATGACGAGATGAGCAGTGTGACCGATTTACCAGCAGGAAGCACGACCCTGAAGGCACAGGGCAAATCGGGTTTCTCTCTGAAGCCGTCGCGTTGGTGGGGTTTTTTACTGGCGGTGGCCGTGGGTGTGGCCGCTATGGGCCTGGGTAAAGTGTGGCCTTTGATTGGCGGTCCGGTTTTTGCGATTGTCTTGGGCATGGTATTGCGTAACAGCATGGGCGTGGCTACGGTGTTTCAGCCCGGTTTGCGCTTTTCGTCCAAGGTATTGTTGCAGTGGTCGATTATTGGTCTGGGTTTTGGTTTGAGCCTGCCGCAAGTGATGCGTACCGGTATGGATTCGCTGGCGGTGACCCTGGTGACCTTGACGGTGGCGTTTGTGACGGCGCTGGTGCTGGGCCGAGCCTTGGGGATTCCTTCCAAGCTGCGCACCCTGATTGGGGTGGGGACAGCGATTTGTGGTGGCTCGGCCATTGCAGCGGTCACGCCTATTCTGAAGCCTGAGGAACATGAAACCGCACTGGCGATTTCCACCATTTTTATCTTCAATATTGTGGCCGTGCTGATTTTCCCCGTGGCCGGTCACATGATGAATATGTCGGACGCAGGTTTTGGGGTGTGGGCGGGAACCGCCATCAACGATACGTCTTCAGTAGTGGCAGCAGGCTATAGCTACAGCCGTCAGGCCGGTGACCACGCCACTATCGTCAAGCTGACTCGAGCAACCTTGATCATCCCGATTTGCCTGATTCTGGCGGGTCTGGAAGTGTGGCGTTCGCGTCAGGCTGGTCGGGATTTTGACTTGATGCGTGTGTTTCCCTGGTTCATCGTCTGGTTCATGGTGGCCTCGGCTCTGCGCTCGCTGGGTTGGGTGCCGGTGGAGTGGCTGGAACCCCTGCGTTTTCTGGCTGAGTTCCTGATGGTGCTGGCCCTGGCAGCTATCGGTTTGTCTTCGGACTTGCGTGTGATGGCCCGAGCGGGCGTGCGGCCTGCCTTGCTGGGCTTGGGAGTCTGGATCGCGGTGGCGGTCAGCAGTTTGCTGGTACAGCGCTGGATAGGTGTCTGGTAAGACAGTTATGTAAAAAGCCCCTGTCAGTGGAAGATAACTTTCACTGACAGGGGCTTTTTTGTCGTCGGGCCGTCCCAAGACAAAAAGCTCCCCCTCGGGGGGCCGCAAGCCGTAGGCGTAGCGTGGGGGTTTTTCTTGTATGTGGGCTACTGGTTTAGACGAACCAGGACGCCGGGCTGCGATTCAGCGCCACGCCTACGATATAGGCAAAGATGGCAATCGCAATCAGGGCTGCCACGCCGCGGCTAAAGGCGGTTTTACCGCGCTTGATGGCATAGCTGCCCACCACGATGTAGACCACCAGCAGCACAATCTTGGTCAGTAGCCAGGGCTGGTTGGCGGCTGCGCCCAACATGCCGGCCAGCGCCAGACCACAGACCAGCAAGACGGTATCGATGACATGCGGGGCAATGCGCACAAAGCGATTCTGCAAACAGGATGATCCGCTGACTGACCAAAAGGCCCGAATAATGAAAAACAGAATGCTCAGCCCGGCGGCTGTCATGTGCAAGTGTTTGAGGGCCACGTAAGTCATGCCAGTTATTTCCTTCTGAAGTTCAGGGTGCAGAAAAGGGCAGTATACGCAGGCTGAGCCTTAAAAGTTTTTCTACGTCCGAGCCTGTGTCTGCCCGGACGCAAAAAAAAGTCATATTCAAAGCAGATTGACGGGCAGTTTCAGATAGATCTGACCATTGCTTTCTGGTTCGGGAAAGTGTCCGGCGCGGATATTGACTTGAATGGAAGGCAGGATCAGGCGTGGCATGCCCAGGGTTTTATCGCGTGCGCGGCGGCGCTCGCAAAACTGTTCCTGGCTGATGCCGTCGTGTACGTGGATGTTGCCGTCCTTCTGCTCCTGAACCGTGCAGTGGAACTGGGGCTCCCGTCCTTCAGGCGGATAGTCGTGGCACATGAACAAGACCGTATCTGCGGGCAGGGCCAGCAGGCGCTGGATGGATTCATAAAGCTGGCTGGCGCTGCCGCCCGGAAAGTCGCAGCGGGCGGTACCGACATCGGGCAGGAACAAGGTGTCGCCCACAAATACGCCCAGACCTTGAACGTGATAGGCCATATCTGCCGGGGTATGACCGGGCACGTGCAAAGCCTGCACTTGAATGGCGCCGATCTGGAACGGTTCCTGATCCTTGAACAGCGTATCGAAGGGTGTGCCGTTGGCCTGTATTTCGGCCTCTATATTAAAGGTGCGGCTGAACGTGGACTGCACTTGCTTGATGTGTTCGCCAATGGCTATTTTCCCGCCCACCTGTTCTTGCAGCCAGACCGCAGCGGACAGATGGTCGGCATGGGCATGGGTTTCCAGAATCCATTGCACCTCCAGCTGATGCTGGCGCACAAAGTCCACGACCTTCTGGGCAGACACGGTGCTGCTGCGGCCGGAGGCGGCGTCGTAGTCCAGCACCGAGTCAATGATGGCGCATTCGCGTTGACCTTCGGCATAAACCACGTAGGTGAACGTGGATGTGTCCGTATGAAAGAAGCTGGCGACCTGGGCTTGGAGCATGTCAGACCTCTTGTTGCTTAAAAAATATGAAAAGATATTATATAATAATATATATTGTATTTTTGTAGAACGTTATGAATCAAACCGAACTGGAAGCCCTGCGACAGGTAGCGGGCCGAGCCAGCAGCTTGCTGGGCAGCCTGGCCAACCCTGACCGCCTGATGATTCTGTGCACGTTGGTGCAGGGCGAATGCAATGTGGGGGAGCTGGCGCAACGCAGTGGAATTTCACAACCTACTTTATCCCAGCAATTGACGGTTTTGCGGCGCGAAGAGCTGATTGCCAGCCGCAAAGAGGGCAAGTACGTCTATTACCGCCTGGAAAACCCGGCGGTGCTGGCTGTCATGCAAACTTTATATGGAATTTTTTGTGCCCCAGGAGGCATTGATGATCGCAATTGACTGGAGTTCCTTTACCCCATGGAGCGCCTTGTTTGGCGGCGCCTTGATTGGTTTGGCGGCCGCGGTGCTGGTGCTGTTCAATGGTCGGGTGTTTGGCATATCCGGCCTGCTGTCGGGCACCTGGAGCGGGGAGGCGGGTGACAAGGGCTGGCGCTGGATGGCCTTGCTGGGCCTGGCGGCGGCACCCTGGCTGTACCGCCTGGCCGGGGAAACCGTACCTGTCGTGCAGCCGCAGCCCTGGATGTGGGTGGTGGTAGCCGGTTTGCTGGTGGGGTTCGGAACCCGTTTGGGTTCGGGGTGCACCAGTGGTCATGGTGTGTGTGGTCTGTCGCGTTTGTCGCCCCGTTCTTTGGTGGCAACGCTGACGTTTATGGCCAGCGGCTTTCTGACCGTATTTGTCTTGCGTCATTTGATCTAAGGAGCCCGCCATGCACTATTTCATCGCTTTAGTTTCCGGCCTGATTTTTGGCTTGGGTTTATTGATTTCCGGCTTGGCCAACCCCAGCAAGGTGCTGGCGTTTCTGGATCTGGCCGGAGCCTGGGACCCGTCTTTGGCCTTGGTAATGGCCGCGGCAATTGCGGTGGCGATTGTGCCGTTCAGTCTGGCACGCCGTCGTCCTTGTGCTTTTGTGACTGGCCAGCCCATGAATCTGCCCAAGCAGCGTCAAATAGACCGTCCTTTGGTGTTGGGTGCTTTGATTTTCGGCGCTGGTTGGGGTGTGGCAGGTTTCTGCCCCGGACCGGCCATTGTGCTGGCTGCGTCGGGCGCACCGTTGGCTATTTTGTTTCTGGTCGCGATGCTGATCGGAATGTGGGCGGCAGGGCGGGTGCGTGGCTAAGGACCACGTCACACCGCCTTAGCCCAAATGGGTTGTGGGAGCCGGGACTTGATCCGGCTCCATATTCACCAATCCCTGCAAAATGCCGCAATGCTCCAGGCCACCGGCCTGTCCGCAGCGGTGACGCAGTTCAATCAGTTGTTTTTGCAGGTGTTCCAGCTCGGCAATGCGTACGGCCACATGCTCGATGTGTTCATCCAGCAAATCGTTGACCGGGGCGCAGTCTTGCGCTGGGCCGTCCATGAATGCCAGCAGGCCGCGAATTTCTTCGTGCGTCATATCCAGGCTGCGGCAGTTGCGAATAAAACGTAGCCGTTCCAGGTGGATACTGCGGTACAGGCGGTAGTTGCCCTCGCTGCGCTCCGGCTCGGGCAGCAGCCCAACTTTCTCGTAATAGCGGATGGTTTCCGTGTTGCAGTGGCTTTTTTCCGCCAACTCACCAATTTTCATTGCTTGGCCTCCAAAGGGCTTGACCTTGTAGTTACTTTAGGCTTTCTACTGGTCCCATGCAAGAAGCGAGGAACTGCTATGACATCAGCTAACAACACATCAAAGCTCGGCGTGGGGCAGTGCACAACATCAGCCTGCCAGACCGAGCACGTACATGACCATAGTCATGATCACGCCCATGCGGCGGGCGATCACAGCAACGAGCATAGCCATGATCACGATCACAGCCATGCAGAACAAGCGTCGCACTCCCACGAGGGGGCGTGCTGCTCGGCACCCGCATTTGGCCCATCGGTGACCTTGGCGGCCAGTACCTCCACTCGTCTGGTCGTGCATATTGCTGATATGGACTGCCCGGCGGAAGAGAACATGATTCGCTCCGGCCTGAAAAAGCTGGATCAGGTGCAGAACCTGGGTTTTGACCTGATGCAGCGTGTGTTGACCGTAGACCACGTGGATGGTGCCCGTGACAAGGTGCTGGGCGCGTTGCGCGGCCTGGGCTTTGAACCCCGCATGGCCGATGAAGAGCCTGTGAAGCAGGTATCGCCCAAGCAAGGTCTGATTCGCATTGCCGGCGCCGTGGTGCTGGCTTTGGCCGCCGAGATCAGCCACTGGCTGGCGGCCCCCGAGTGGCTGGTGATTGTTCTGGCTCTGGCCGCGATTCTGTCCGGCGGCGTGCAGGTCTACAAGAAGGGCTGGATTGCGCTGCGTAATGGTCAGCTCAATATTAATGCCTTGATGAGTATTGCCGTTACCGGCGCGGTACTACTGGCCCAATGGCCTGAAGCCGCCATGGTGATGTCCTTGTTCAGCCTGGCTGAGTGGATTGAGGCTCGTTCCCTGGACCGCGCCCGTAATGCGGTGGACAGCCTGCTCAAGCTGGTTCCGGATGAAGTGCTGGTCAGTGCCGATGGCAAGGATTGGCAGCGTGTACCGGCCAATCAGGTGCAGGCAGGCTGGCAAGTGCGTGTGGCCCCTGGGGAGCGTTTTGGCCTGGATGGCAAAGTTCTGCAAGGGCTAAGCACGGTTAACCAGGCTCCTATCACGGGTGAAAGTGCCCCCGTGGACAAAGCGCCCGGTGACGAGGTTTTTGCAGGCACCATCAATGGCATGGGCGAACTGGTGTATCAGGTCCAGGCCGCGCATGATGAAACCTTGCTGGCCCGTATCACACGTTCGGTTCAGGAGGCCCAGGCCAACAAGGCTCCGATTCAGCGCTTTGTCGACCAGTTCTCTCGCATCTACACCCCGCTGGTTGTGGTGGCGGCAGCCTTGATGGCTGTGGCCTTGCCCTTGATCTGGGGTGTGAGCTGGTCGGAGTCCGTATACCGCGCTCTGGTTCTGCTGGTCATTGCGTGCCCTTGCGCCCTGGTGATCTCCACGCCTGTGGCCGTAGTCAGTGCCCTGGCCAGTGCCGCGCGTGCCGGTATTTTGATTAAAGGTGGCGTGTATCTGGAGCGGGCTCGTCAGCTACGGTACTTGGCCGTGGACAAGACCGGCACCCTGACCTTGGGCGAGCCTTCCTTGAGCGAATATGGCAGCCTGCGTCCAAGCCTGTCAGATAGCGAAGTGCTGGACATGGCCGTTGCTCTGGCCGAGCGTTCGGATCATCCTGCCTCGCAAGCGATTGCCCGTGGCCGTGTGGCATCGGGTCTGGTGCGCCTGGATCAATTCGAAGCTTTGGCGGGTAATGGTGTGCAAGCACAAGGCACGACTGGCCAATTGCGTCTGGGCAAGCGTAGCTGGGTGCTGGGGCAGAACAAGGCTGAGTCCAGCCAGGCCGAGCAGCAAGCGGTAGAGAGCGGTGCCACCATGGTGTATCTGGGTGACGAGCACGGTCTGCTGGCCTGGTTCGCCATGATGGATACGCTGCGTCCCACCACCAGCCAGGCGATTCGCGATCTGCAAGCGCAGGGCGTTCAGGTGGAAGTGCTTTCGGGCGACCACGAGCAAGCCGTGCGTCATGTCGCCCAGCAAGCCGGAATCAAGGATTTCCGAGGTGGTTTGCTGCCACAGGACAAGCTGGACCGTATCGAGGAAAAACTGGGTAACGGTTTGGTGGCGATGGTGGGTGATGGCATCAATGATGCACCCGCCCTGGCTCGTGCCGATGTGGGTATCGCGATGGGAGCTTTGGGTTCGGACATTGCGATCGAGACCGCTGACGTGGCCTTGATGGACGATGATCTGGGCAAGATTGCCTTGCTGATGCGTCAGTCCCGAGCCTTGCATGCCGTGTTGTGGCAGAACATCAGCCTGGCTTTGGGTATCAAGGCCGTGTTCCTGGTGATGGCCCTGACCGGCCAGGCCACCATGTGGATGGCCGTGTTTGCCGACGTGGGTGCCAGCTTGCTGGTGGTGCTGAACAGCTTGCGTCTGCTGCGCGCCCGCAACCCTTGAACTCCGTGTTCGTTGTCACTGAGCCCCACCTCTTTGAGGTGGGGCTTTTTTTATCGCTGGGCCGTCCCAAGGCTCGGCGCCCCCGGTAAAAAGCGCCCCCTCGGGGATGAGCCTGGACACACAGTAGTCCATTGCGGCCTGCTGTGTGCCAGGCGAATCCGAGCGGCATGCAGGCCGCGAGGTGGAGCGCAAGCCGCAGGCGCAGCGTGGGGGCCTTTTTATGCCGCGTCAAATAAGCCCATCACTAACGTGAAGTTTTTTTGACACGCAGTAGTATCATTAAGGCTTCATTTGGGTTGAGGCCCTGCTTGTTTCTCATCTGTGTCGAGCAGGCTGGGCATGACAAGGACGCGCGATGATTGCACTGCTGGAAGCGGGTCGAGCCGGACTCCTGGGGCG
Organism: Alcaligenes sp. RM2; assembly: GCF_052931795.1. Classification (NCBI taxonomy): domain Bacteria; kingdom Pseudomonadati; phylum Pseudomonadota; class Betaproteobacteria; order Burkholderiales; family Alcaligenaceae; genus Alcaligenes; species Alcaligenes sp. RM2. Next base: position 104,519 of record NZ_JBRFIO010000007.1, on the reverse strand, counting down.
AAAACACTGGCTAAATAACCTGTTGGCTGGTTTGGTGGTGGGGGTGGTGGCCTTGCCGTTGGCCATGGCCTTCGCCATTGCCTCCGGGGTCAAGCCCGAGCAGGGTTTGTATACCGCCATTATTGCCGGTTTGGCGGTGTCTTTATTTGGCGGCAGCCGGGTGCAGATTGCCGGGCCGACGGGGGCCTTCATTGTCATCCTGTCCGGGGTGGTGGCCCAACATGGGGTGGCGGGCCTGCAAATTGCCACGCTGATGGCCGGGGTGATCTTGCTGTTGCTGGGCCTGCTGCGCCTGGGAGCCGTGATCCGCTTTATTCCCGATCCGGTCATCGTGGGTTTTACCGCCGGTATCGGGGTGATCATCTGGGTGGGTCAATGGCGGGACTTTTTTGGCCTTCCCGTCGTCGAGGGCCAGCACTTTCACGAGAAACTCTGGTTCTTGCTGCAGAACCTGCCGTCCCTGGATTGGGCAACCACACTGCTGGGGCTTTTGTCTCTGGCGATTCTGATTGTCGTGCCCAAGATCCCAAGTCTGGCGCGTTTGCCCGGACCGCTGGTGGCCCTGGTGGTCATTACGCTTATCCAGGCGATTTTCCGTTTTGAGTCGGTGGCCACTATCGGCTCCAGCTTCGGTGCCTTGCCCAGTGGTTTGCCGTCGTTTCAATGGCCGGAAATTACGCTGACTCGCGTGGTGGAGCTGATCGGGCCTGCGTTTGCAATTGCCATGTTGGGTGCGATTGAGTCCTTGCTGTCCGCTGTCGTGGCCGACTCCATGACAGGGACCCGTCACGACTCCAATCAGGAATTGGTGGGCCAAGGGATTGCCAACGTGCTCTCGCCCTTGTTTGGCGGGATTGCGGCTACCGGGGCCATTGCCCGTACCGCTACCAATATCCGTAATGGCGGTGACAGCCCCATTGCCGGCGTGGTGCATGTCATTTTTCTGGTACTGGTTCTGCTGTTGCTGGCCCCGCTGGCGGCTTATATCCCGCTGACGGTGTTGGCGGCCATTCTGTTCATGGTGGCCTGGAATATGAGTCAGGCCAAGCTGGTTCTTCGCCTGCAGCGCCGTATGCCTACCGCTGACTTGTTCATTCTGTGGGTGACTTTCGCCCTGACGGTATTTGCGGATCTGGTGGTAGCCGTCAATATTGGGGTGATTCTGGCCATGCTGTATGTGCTCAAACGCACCTCGGATGGGGTGCAAGTGCGGGCCTTGGAAGGCCGCCGTTTACAGCGGGCACTGGATTTGTCCTTCAGCCAGGAATTGCGGCAGGATATTTCGGTGCTGACTCTGGAAGGACCGTACTTCTTTGCCAGTGTGGAAGCGGTGAATCGTTCCTTGCTGACGGTGCCGGAGCAGGTTCGGGCCGTGGTCTTGCGCTTGAATTACGTGCCTTTTGTGGATGCGACGGCCATGCAGGCTTTGGAGACTGCCTTGGCGGAGCTGGAACAGCGCAATGTCATGGTGGCGCTGTGCGAGGCGAACGAGAAAGTGGGTCGCAAGCTGATTCGCATGGGTCTGTTCAAGCAGATTCACGCGCATCGCGTTTTTGATAGCTTGCAGAATGCGTGGGAAAGCGTCAGCGAGACCCTGGACCATCAGGCCGTCAAGCAAAAAGAAACGGCCACGCCTGAAACGGGAATGGCAACGTAAGCCTTGATGCCTTGCTTGTCTGCCCTGAAAGAACTTGATAGTGAACAATCCCCTCGTGAAAAGCGGGGGGATTGTTGTTTGGTGCCGGGCTTGGCAAGGGTGAGCCCGGCTTTTGAGCTTAGTTTTTTATTTCATTAAGCACCGTACGAAAGCCCACATGCTGGGTAGACATGGTGGTTTCCTGGGGTTGCCGTGAAGCTGGGCGATAGCGTACGCAGAAGTTCGCCGCACACAGAAACGAGCCGCCCTTGATGACGCCTGTTGCCGGATTTCCGTTGGCATCCGTTGCTGCCACGAGAAGGGGTTTGGGCGCCAGGGGGCGATGCTGGGGCTGCCATGCACTGCGTGTCCATTCCCAGACATTGCCGACCGAATCCCACAGGCCATAGTTATTGGCCGGGAAGCAGCCTACGGGGGCGGTGCCTTCGTAGCCATCGCGCAGCAGGTTCTGGGCGGGGAAACTACCTTGCCAGGTGTTGGCCATCAAGCGGCCGCGCACTTCAGGCGTATTGCCCCAAGGGTAGGTAGCGCCTTCCAGTCCGCCGCGCGCTGCAAACTCCCATTGCTCTTCGGTGGGCAGATCGCGTCCCAACCAGCGGGCGTAGGCCAGCGCATCCTCGTAGGCGATATGGACGACGGGATGATTGTCACGGCCGTTCATATTGGTATCGGGGCCACCGGGATGCCGCCAGTTGGCACCTGGCACCCATACCCACCAGTTGTAATTGCTGGGAGGGGCATGTTGATCGTGCCCGTCGTGGTGATCGTGATCATGCGTTGCTGCCGGTGGCGTGAAGACGGCGGATCCGGGCTGACGATACTGCTCGGGAACCTGAACATTCGGCGGAAATTCCGGCACCCGTTCCGCCTGGGTGACATAGCCTGTGGCTGCCACAAATTGTGCGTATTGGGCATTGGTGACTTCGTGCTGGTCTATCTGAAAAGCCTGGACCTCCACGGGATGTACCGGCTTTTCTTCCGGATAGCCTTCGTCGGACCCCATCAGAAAGCGCCCCCCGGGAATGGTGACCAAACCAGCCTGATTGGCGGCTCCTTGCCTGGCCGGGCCGAAGCCTGTTGGTATGCCGCTATAGGCTTGGCAATCGTGGGCCGGAACCGGAGGAGGGAGGGTATCGGAGCCGTCTGCCGCTGCAGGCAGCGGGGCTGCTGTCAGCAGCCCGCATACCGTCAGCAGTGCCTTGGCTCGGGAGAGCTTAAAGGACTTCATCCAGATCCTTGTAGTAGTTCAGGCTGTTGCTGTAGCCAGGGCGCGAAGCCAGACCTTCAAAATCCTCCACCCCGTTGCGCTTGGCATATTGCTCGTACTCGGCAATCAGCTCTTTCAGCTTTTCAGGATGTTTTTCGGACAGGTCATTCAGCTCGGAGCGATCTTCGACCACATTGAACAGTTCCCAGCGGTCTTTGCCCCACGGTGCATTGGCGTACACGATTTTCCAGGCACCCACGCGCATGGCGCGGCGGCCATTCAGCTCCCAGCCTTGGCGGAAGGTTTCATGGACCTGATCGCTGCGACCGGTCAGCACATCCACCATGGAGTTGCCTTGCATGGGGATGACCTGGCGGCCACGGTATTCGCCCTTTGGCTGTTCGATCTGGGCCAAGGCCAGAATGGTGGGGGCGATGTCGGTTACATGGGCCGGAGCGCGCACAAATTCGCCCTGACGCTTGCCACCGGGTACGCGCATGATGCTGGGCACCGAGATACCGCCTTCATACATGAAGGCTTTGTACAGATTGAAGGGCGTGGAGCCAACTTGCGCCCAGCCTGGGCCGTATTCCACAAAGGAGCCGGGACGGCCCGTGTTTTCATAGCTGTTATCGCGATGCTTGTGAGCCCAGGCGCGGGTTTCACCTTCATCCAGCACGGTATTGCCGTCGGCACCGTTATCGGACATGAAGATCACAACGGTGTTGTCGTACTGGCCGGTTTGTTTCAGGTGCTCGATGACACGGCCAATCTGTGCATCCATGGCTTCCACCATCGCGGCGTAGACCGCCATACGTTTGCTTTCAACACGTTGCTGTTCAGGACTCAGCTCTTTCCAGCGTGGCCAGGCCGGATTGCCCACATAGCCTTGCATATCCTGGGGCACCAGACCCAGCTTTTTCATGCGTTCCAGACGTTCCTCACGCAGCACGTCATAGCCTGCGTCATAGCGGCCTTCATATTTACGTATGTATTCCTCGGGCGCGTGCAAGGGCCAATGGGGAGCCGTAAAGGCCAGGTAGGCGAAGAAAGGCTGGTCCTTGCGTTTGTCCGCATCGATATAAGACATCAGGCGCGAGGCAAAAAACTCGCTGGAGTAAAAGTCCTTGGGCAATTGAACTTCCTTGCCGTTCTCGCGGTACAGGGCAACCGGCGCTTTATTGGCATCAAAGGTGATGATGCCGCTTTGGTCAAAGTGGCTGGCGCCACCGTGCATCAAGGCGTAAGACTGGTCGAAGCCCCGATTGGGCGGGGCGACTTCCTCTTTCACACCCAAATGCCACTTGCCAGCCATATAAGTACGGTAGCCATGGTCTTGCAGGACCAAGGGGAAGGGCAGGGCCTGGTCGCTTAGAAAGCCTTCGTAGCCGGGCAGGGCGCGCTGCTGGGGCGTCATCAGTTCGGCCATGCCACCAAAGCCAACCTGGTGGTTGTCCGCGCCGGACATCAGCATGGCGCGGGTGGGGGAACAGAAGGGGGACGCGTAAAAGTCGGTCAGTGCTACGCCGTCTTTGACCAGGGCATCCAGGTTAGGGGTGGAAATTTCCCCGCCAAACGCGCCAATGTCTGAATATCCCAGATCATCGGCCACGATCAGCAAAATATTGGGGCGTTGTGTCTCTGTGGCTGCGTGACTGCTTAGCGTGCAGGCGGCCAAAGCCAGGCCCAGCAAGTTGCGCAGTAAATAGCTGGTTTTAGTGCGTCGCATTTTCGTGTGTCTCAATCTAGTTATGTTTATAGGTAGAACGGATGTGTAGACAGAGCCAGCAACAAAGGCCTCACACTTTTGATCTGAGCCGCCGCTGCCAGTCTTTTAGAGGCTGGCGTGTCTCCCCCAATTCGATTGGACACGAAGCGGCGTGGGGATTTCCAAGACTAAAAAGGTTTGCTTGTATACCTGGAAGGTATGGTGGCTAATATAAGTATTGGAAATCAAGGAACTAGGCTTGCAAGCGGCATGGGCTGTGGTTTTCCCTGATAAGTCCACAAAACGCCCTGAGTGGAGCCTGTTTATTTGACGTAGCCAGGCTTCTGGCATGCGTGAAGGGGGCAGCCATAAAAAAAGCCCCAGCAAGTGGGGCTTGGGTGAGCAGTCTGGAAATTAACGGGCCAGCTTGAACTCGTCGTCGCCCATGAAGGCGTAACGCAAGGCGTCGATCAAGGCCAGGAAGTAGGCCAGCGGCGACCAGATGGCAAACAGCACCAGGAATAACAAGCCCATGCCGATCTGGCCCAGGTAAAAGCGGTGCACGCCCAGCCAGCCCAGGAATATCGCCAGCACAATCGCGATCTTGCGGTGGCTGTTGGGCTTGGACATTTCGTCTTTCTTGTTCTTGGAAATCCAGATCACCAGCGGGATGGTAATGATCAAGGCGATCAGCGCCTTGCCCCAATGTACGGTCAGGTAGTGCTGAACTTGCTGCATCAACTCGATGAAGTCATGGAACAGGAATCCCAGGTACGAGGAAATGTAGTGGAAAATGGCCTCGCCAAAGGTCAGGCCCAACATCACGATCAGGAAGATGGCAATGCCCAGAATGATTTTTTGCAGCATGGTGTTTCCGTCAAAAAAAACAGCAAGTTCAATAAGTGCGTGCCTGACGCACGGCTTGTTCCCAACTGAGCATCAGGTTTTGGGCTTCATCGCGCGACATGATGGGCTCGAAAACCCGGTCGCATTGCCATAGCGCCGCAATCTCAGGCAGACCTGAATACAGACCGCTGCCCAAGCCCGCCAGATAGGCGGCGCCCAGCGCGGTCGTCTCAATAGTAACGGGACGCACGACAGGCAGGCCCAACAAGTCTGCTTGAAATTGCATCAGAAGATTATTGGCACAGGCCCCACCGTCCACACGCAGCTCGTGCAAGGCCGGGCCGCCGTTGGCCTGTACATCCCGATTCATGGCTTGCAGCACGGCGGCGCTTTGGTAGGCAATGCTGTCCAGAGCAGCGCGGGCGATGTGGGCCATGGTGGAGGCGCGTGTCAGGCCGGTAATGGTGCCGCGGGCTTGGGCATCCCAATAGGGGGCGCCCAGGCCGGTGAAGGCAGGGACCAGTCGTACGCCTTGTGCATCCGGCACGCTGCGAGCCAGCTCTTCGACTTGCGCGCTATGCTCCAGTGCGCCCAGACCATCGCGCAGCCATTGGACCACCGCCCCCCCAATAAATACGCTGCCTTCCAGCGCATAGGCGGGAGCATCGCCGTGATGGGCGGCGCTGGTTGCGATCAGGCCGTTATGGGATTGGGGGACTTGAGAGCCACAGTGCATCAACAGGAAGCAGCCTGTGCCATAGGTATTCTTGGCCATGCCGGGTGTTGTGCAAGCCTGGCCGAACAGGGCGCTTTGTTGGTCGCCCGCCACACCACAAATGGGAATGGGGCTACCCAGAATTTCGGGGCTGCAATGGCCAAACTCGGAGGCGGAGCTCTGTACCTGGGGCAAGACGCTGGCCGGGATGTTGAACAGGGCCAGCAATTCATCGTCCCATTGCTGGCTATGAATGTTGTAGAGCAGAGTGCGTGAGGCATTGCTGACATCGGTGGCATGGACTTTGCCGGCGCTTAAATGCCAGATCAGCCAGCTGTCAATGGTGCCGAAAGCCAGTTCACCACGCGCTGCACGTTCACGGGCGCCGGGTACGGAGTCCAGCAGCCAACGCAGCTTGGAGGCCGAAAAATAGGCATCAATAGGCAGGCCGGTCTTGCCGGTAATGGTGGCTTCGTGCCCTTGTTCGCGCAACTGGGCGCAGAAGTCCTCGGCGCGTCTGTCTTGCCAGACGATAGCCTTGTGCAGGGCCTGCCCGGTTTGCCGATCCCATAGCACTGTGGTTTCACGCTGATTGGTAATGCCAATGGCGTGTATGTCCTGAGGGCGCAGCCCTGCCTGCTCAATCGCTTGCCGGGCGGTTCGGAACTGGGTGTCCAGGATTTCCTGGGGATCATGCTCCACCCAGTCTGTACGCGGGTAGTATTGCTGAGTTTCCTGCTGCGCCTTGGCCAGAATGCGGCCGTCTGCCGCTACCACAAGGCTGCGCGAGCTGGAGGTTCCCTGATCAAGAGCAAGTATGAATGTCATGCGAATGAGGCAGTAAAAGCGGAGCAGACCACAGTGTACTGGCTCTGTGTGATCTGTGTCCGGTCGCAGAAGGGGACTTGATACGCGAGCAAACAAGTTTCACTGGACGGTAAAAGTTCAGGGGCTAAAATCAGGGTAAATCCCGAGCCAGTCAGTGTTTTTTTCGGGTGTCTGCTAATTTCAGGTCCAAAGCTCATCTTATGACTACATTAAGTTCCCCCTTATTGACCGACAGAGCCCAGATGCTGGGCGCCTTGGCGCGCACCACGCAGGTTGATATGGTCGTGGTGGGTGGTGGCGCTACCGGCTTGGGCGTGGCTCTGGACGCGGCCTTGCGGGGCTTGAGTGTGGTTGTGCTGGAAGCCTGGGACTTTGCCAAAGGCACGTCCTCGCGGGCGACCAAGCTGGTACACGGCGGGGTGCGATACCTGGCCCAGGGCAATGTCAGTCTGGTGCGTGAAGCCTTGCGCGAGCGTATGCATTTGCTCAGCAATGCGCCCCATCTGGCGCAGCGCCTGCCTTTTGTCATGCCCAGCTACAAGTGCTGGGAGACTCCGTTTTACGGGGTGGGCCTGATGGCCTATGACGGTTTGGCGGGGCGCGAGGGGTTGGGTCATACCCAATTTTTGAGTGCTTCCAAAATCCGGCAGCTTCTGCCCGGTGCGCGGCAAAGTGGCCTGAAAGGTGGCGTGAAATATTGGGACGGCCAGTTTGATGATGCCCGTCTGGCCTTGGCCCTGGCCCGTACGGCGGCACTGAATGGGGCCTTGCTCATCAATTACTGTCCGGTTGTGGATGTGATGCACAGCGAGGGCAAGGTCTGCGGGGTGCGCTGCCAGGACAAGGAAAGCGGTCAGACCTATGAGATCCAGAGCAAATGCGTGGTCAATGCCACGGGCGTGTGGGTGGATCAGGTGCGACAACTGGATGCGCAGGAAGCCGGGCGTGAACTGCGCCCTATGGTTTCGCCCAGCCAGGGTGTGCACTTGGTGGTTGATCAGGAATTCTTGCCCGGTGAACACGCCTTGCTTGTGCCACGGACCAAGGATGGCCGGGTCTTGTTTGCCGTGCCTTGGTTGGGCAAGCTGATTTTGGGCACGACGGATACTCCCCGAGACGATATTCCGCTGGAGCCGCGCCCCTTGGCCCAGGAAGTGGATTTCATTCTGAAAGAGTCCGCGAATTATCTGCAAAAAGCGCCCACGGTGCGGGATGTGCGCAGTATCTGGGTGGGGCTGCGACCGTTGGTGCGCCCTGCAGCCGAGTCGGCCGCGGGGCAGACGCAATCCATCAGCCGGGAACATAGCATTACGGTTAGTGCGAATGGTTTGCTGACAGTCACTGGCGGCAAATGGACGACGTATCGTGCCATGGCCGAAGATGTGCTGGAACGCTGCCAGCAGTCCGGCTTGCTGGGGCCTTTGCCAGCCTGTCGGACTCAGGAGCAACGTTTGGTCGGTGCTTCTTATGTAGGCGATCGGCGTTCTCTGGGGCGTACAGCCGGTCTGGATGCGTATGGCAGCGAGGCCGACTGGGTGCAGACCTTGCCGGGAGCGGATCAGGAATTGGCGCCGGGCTTGAGTGTGGCCATGGTGCGCTTTGCTTGCCGCTTTGAATATGCCCGTACCGTTGAAGACATGCTGGCCCGTCGTTCGCGCCTTTTGTTCCTTGATGCGCGTCTGGCGCAGTCACTTGCCCCAGCGGTGGCGGCAATTATGGAAGAAGAGACCGGGCGCTCGCCCGAGCTGGAGGCCTTTCTGGAACTGGCCGAGCAATACGCCACCGTGCCTACGCGTTAAACGTATGGCAATAAGAAAGGGCCCGTTCATTACGGGCCCTTTTGCTTTCTGCGCTCAATGAAATTGGGTCTGGTGAAAGATCAGGCCCGCTTCCATTCAATACCTGCGCTGGCTTGCTGATGAGTCAATCAAAGAAAGTGCGAGCTGTTTCAAAGCGCTTGGCGAAATAGGGATTGTCCAGTGAATCAATCCGCACGCGTCCACCACTGGAGGGAGCGTTGATGAATTGTTGCTTGCCTATATAGATGCCTACATGCGAGTTCGGGGTACCCAGTGTATTGAAAAACACCAGATCACCCGGGCGCAGCTGTGAACGGCTGACACGCCGGGCCGCGCTGGCCTGGTCGCCGGTGCGGCGTGGAATGGGGGAGCTGGACTCCTGGCTGAATACATAGTGCACCAGGCCGCTGCAATCAAAGCCGGTAGACGGCTCGCGTCCGCCGTAGCGGTAAGGCGTATCCAGCAATGTCAGGGCAGACAGGACTACGGCTGAGCGGCGCTGTTCATCCACACCAATGGGTTTGCCGGGGGGGAGGCGGGACGAGGGCGTGTGCGCACAAGCTGCCAGGATCAGTGTCAGGCACAAGGCGAACAGACGTTGCGTAAAAGCAGCAGGAACCATGGGCTGTTACAAAACGGATGTGGTGGCGGCGGGGAAAGCTGTCCCCAGAAGATTATCCGATATTTCAACGCTTTTTAGGCTCCACGCGAGATGGATCGTCGAAATATGCATTAATTAATGGCTAATGTATGCAACAAAACATAAATTTGATACAGGCGCTTTGATCTTTGTCATGTTACATCTCGTTTATAACTACAACATTAAGTGAGCATCTGATAATATTCTGCTGTGTCTTGATACGTTTATTGCATATATTTATTGTTTTCCATGTTTTTAGGGCATTAAAAGAGAGTGTGTGTCGGAAACATCGAGAATGTAAAATTTATATTCACGCAATAGATTGCAAGGCATGATACATATTTATGTAACTTTATATGTTTTAAATGTGTTTTGTTACAAGAAACTGGCTGATTAACAGATTTACAAGGATGGCTGACATGCCCGTATCGGAAAATTCGCTGCTGAATGATATTCAGGAAGTCAATTTGTCGTACTTGTTACTCGCGCAGCGCCTGCTGCGGGAGAATTTTTCGGCAGGTATGTTCCGTTTGGGCTTCGATACTGATGTGGCAGAGACCTTGTTGCGTCTGTCGCCGGCCCAATTGGTCAAGCTGGCCAGCTCCAGCTCGTTGATTTGCGGCTTTCGCTTCAATGATTACGACCTGCTCACCACCTTGACGCAGGATGTGCTGGGAGGGGTATTGCAGCAGGCTCACTCCACTATTCTTCTGTCACAGCGCGCGACGGCAGAACAAGCCGGTTAAACCGGCTGCGAACTTATTACATCAAGAACTATGGCTATAAAAAGCGTCGCCAAAGAAGCCCAGGAAATTGGGCTTGCTTCCGACATGATTGAGCTGGGGGCGCGTTTGCAGGTCCTGCAAGCAGAAACATCATTAAGCTACGACCGGCTGGCCCGTTTGTACCGTGAAGTCAAGGGCTGCTCGCCACCCAAAGGGATGCTGCCTTTTTCTGTCGACTGGTTCATGACCTGGCTGCCCAATATTCATTCCAGCCTGTTCTATAGCATTTACCAGTTCATGGCCGTACATACGCCGTGCGACAAAAGTCGTGCACTGGTCGAGGCCTATCGCCTTTACCTGGAGCAATCGTCGGCCGGGCGTCTGGAAGTGGGGCCGGACGAAGAGCCCGTGCTGAGTTTTACCCGTGCCTGGATGCTGCTGCGCTTTTTTGATAGCGGTTTGTTGCAACTGTCCCAGTGCGAGCGCTGCAAGGGGGGCTTCGTGGCCCATGCGCACGATCCTGAATCAGGCTTTATTTGTGCCATTTGCCGTCCGCCACCACGGGCCGGCAAGACCCGTGCCAGCAAGGCGCGCAGTACACCTAAATCTCCGGGCGGCAAAAGTCGAAAATCAGAGCCGGTCAAGGAGCCGCAAGCCAGGGTCACGGGGCACGTCAACGCACAGGTAGACGTGCCCATCTAACAATAGCTTTTGTCGTCAGTGTGCAGCAAAGCCGGATAGATGCTGGTTTTTGATGTGGATCTGATAAGAATCTGAATGTGTCAAGGCAACTGGAAGCGTTGATCTAGGCTGGAAAAAGGCCATTAACGCGTCGTTTTAGCCCGGTTGCTTGCCGCCATCATTAGCAGCGTGTATTTGAAGAAGGCGTATCCGTGCTTATTATCCTTGGATATATCATTGTTTTCGTCTCCGTTTTCGGGAGCTTTGTGGGGCTGGGCGGGCACTTGGGTGCGCTATACCAGCCTTTTGAATTACTGCTGATTGGTGGCGCGGCCCTGGGAGCCTATTTTGCGTCCAACAGCGGCAAGTCCATCAAGCTGCTGGCCAAAGCGTTGCCGATTGCATTTCGCAGCAGCCCCTACAACAAGCAGTTGTACATGCAGTTGATGGGCATGTTGTCTGTGCTGCTGAACAAGGCTCGACGCGATGGCATGATGTCCATCGAAGCGGATATCGAAAACCCCGAACAAAGCCCCATCTTTGCTGATTACCCCAATGTGGTGAAAGATCCGGCTTTGATGAACTTTGTGTCCGACTACCTGCGTTTGATGATCAGCGGCAATATGAGCTCGTTTGAAATCGAAACGCTGATGGACCAGGACATTGAAACCCACCAGCACGAACGTAACGTGCCTGCACGTGCCTTGCGTGAAGTGTCTGACGCCTTGCCCGCTTTCGGGATTGTGGCGGCCGTGCTGGGTGTGGTGAAAGCGCTGGCCTCTGTAGACCAGCCGCCTGCCGTGCTGGCAGACCTGATTTCCAAGGCCATGGTTGGTACCTTCCTGGGTATCTTGCTGGCCTACGGCTTTGTCGCTCCCTTGGCTGCTACCATCGAGCGCCGTACCTCGGATTCGGTCAAGGTGCTGGAGTGCATCAAGGTCACTTTGCTGGCCAATCTGAACGGTTACCCGCCCCAGCTTGCCGTGGAATTTGGCCGTAAAGTGCTGTTTTCCTCCGATCGCCCTTCGTTCCAGGAGCTGGAAGAGCATGTGCGTCAGGCCCGCTCGGGTGCTGGTCGCAAAGCCTAAGCGGATGCGTTCATGAGCAATCATAAAGATCGCGTGGTCATCCGTCGCAAGAAGACGGCCCATGCCGAGCATCATGGTGGTAGCTGGAAAATTGCCTACGCCGACTTCATGACGGCGATGATGGCTTTTTTCCTGGTGATGTGGATTCTTTCCCTGGTTCCCAAGCAGGACTTGAAGGAAATTGCCGATTACTTCCGCATGCCCTTGATGGACGCCGTTTCGGGCGGCTATCAGGCCGACTATTCGCGCAGCGTCATTCCTGGTGGCCAGCCCAGCCTGGTGCCCAATCCCCATCCCGGCACGAACAGCAGTCAGGCGGCCGATGATCGCCAGGATGTGGAGCGTCTGGAAGATTTGAAATCGGCTCTGGAAGAACTGATCCGCATCGACCCCGTGCTGAAAGAGTTCCGTCCGCAACTACTGCTGGACATGACTCAGGACGGTTTGCGCATCCAGATTATCGACCGTCAAAGCCGCCCCATGTTCTCCACGGGCAGCGCACAGGTGCAGATTTATATGCGGGCTATTTTGCGCTCGCTAAGCGCTCCCTTGAACGAGATGCCTAACCGTATTCTGATTTCCGGTCATACCGACTCGCTGCAGTACGCCAGTGGCGAGCGTTTGTACAGTAACTGGGAGCTGTCGGCCGATCGTGCCAATGCGGCTCGACAGGAGCTGGTGGCTGGTGGTCTGGCCGAGGCCAAGGTCAAGCAGGTCGTGGGTTTGGCCGATAGTGTCAGCCTGGTTAAAGATAACCCCGCCGCAGCCGTAAATCGACGTATCAGCCTGCTCGTGCTCAATAGCCGGGCCGAACGACGCATGGACGAGCAAGCCGCAAGCGGTTCGGAAGAGTTTGATTTGCGCGAAGCCATGCAGGAGACCGAGGGGCCAATCAGTATTCATATTCCCGGTCTGCCTGAAATGCCTTCTGCCTTGCCAGTGGTGCCCTAGGGCTTGTTAACAGGCCCGACGGCCCAGGTGTTTGGGCTGTGCTTTTTGTTTTGTTGTTCTAAGCCATAACCAGGAAGGAAGTGTTCATGAGCTCCGGCGTAGATCTGAGTCAGTTTTACGAAACCTTTTTCGATGAAGCCGATGAGTTGCTGGCGGACATGGAGCGCTTGCTGCTGGAGCTGGATCTGGACGAGCCTGATCGCGATCAGCTCAATGCCATCTTCCGGGCCGCGCACTCAATCAAGGGCGGTGCAGGCACGTTTGGTTGCTTCGGTCAGCTGGCTGAAACTACCCACTTACTCGAAAATCTGCTCGATCTGGTCCGTAATGGCGAGATGCAATTGCGCAAGGACATGATTGACCTCTTTCTGGAAACCAAGGACGTGCTAACCGGACAAGTCAATGCCTACCGCGAGGAACAGGAGCCTGACGAGGAAGCCTATACCCGTATCTGCGCGCAATTGAGGCAACTGGCCCTGGAGCAAAAGGGCATTCTGGCAACGGACGCCAAAGGAACCGAAGCGATTCTGCAAGCCGAAGCGGAACCCGAGCCGGAACCGGCCGCCAATACGGATGGCTTGCCACTGTGGGTGTCCATGGGACCGGTATCGGATAAAGATGCGGAGGCGCTGCAACAAGAAATGGAGTTGATGGGCACCATCGTCCATCAAACCCGTGAAGGCGATCGCCTGGATATCTGGGTGGAAACCACAGGTTCAGCGGACGACATACTGGCCGTTTGCTGCTTTATTCTGAATGCCGATCAGGTGTCGGTAAAACCGGCTGCTGCTCCTGGGCAAGCGGCGGCTCCAGCATCCGCGGCTGCTTCTGCTCCTGCCGCCGCCGTGGTTGTCGAACCCGCCGCTGTCGCTCCGGCCGCTCCAGCACCAGCCCCTGTTGCGGCTGAACCTGAAAAAACCGAAACGCCTGCTCCTGCTGCTGCCCCTAAAGCTGCCGACAAACCCGCCAAGGCCGCGGCTCCCAAAGAGTCCGGCACGATCCGTGTGGGCGTGGAAAAAGTCGACCAGATCATCAATCTGGTGGGTGAGTTGGTGATTACACAAGCCATGCTGGTGCAAACTGCCTCGACGCTGGACCCGGTCGTGCATGATCGCCTGTTAAATGGCATCGAACAGTTGGAGCGCAATGCGCGCGACCTGCAAGAGTCCGTGATGTCCATTCGCATGATGCCGATGGATTACGTGTTCAGCCGCTTTCCGCGTGTGGTGCGTGAAAGCGCGGCCCGCATGAACAAGAAGATTCGTCTGGTCACCAAAGGGCAGGCCACCGAGCTGGACAAGAGCCTGATCGAACGCATTATTGATCCGCTCACGCACCTGGTGCGCAACAGTATCGATCATGGCATTGAAATGCCCGAGGATCGTCTGGCAGCGGGCAAGGAAGAAGAGGGCGTGCTGACCTTGTCGGCCCAGCACCAGGGCGGTCATATCATCATTGAAGTGGTGGACGATGGCGCTGGTCTGAACCGCGAACGTATTCTGAAGAAAGCCATGTCTTCGGGCCTGCCTGTCACCGAGACCATGCCGGACGACGAAGTGTGGCAACTGATTTTTGCCCCCGGCTTTTCCACCGCCGACAAAGTCACGGAAATTTCCGGACGCGGCGTGGGCATGGACGTGGTGCGACGCAATATCCAAAGCATGGGCGGCCATGTGCAGCTGTACTCGCGCGCAGGCAAGGGAACGACCACCCGTATTGTCTTGCCGCTGACGCTGGCGATTCTGGATGGCATGTCGGTCCAGGTGGGCAATGAGGTGTTCATCCTGCCGCTGGCTCACGTAACCGAATCCATGCAGCCCACAGAAGAGCAGTTGCGCAGCGTCACCGATACCGATCACGTCATGTTTGTGCGTGGCGAGTATCTGCCCCTGATTTCCCTGCGTGACATCTTCTCGGTTGAAGGGGCCGAGACTGATGTGACTCGTGCGATTGCCGTTATCTTGCAGGCCGAAGACATGCGCTTTGCCTTGCTGGTCGATCACCTGATTGGTCAGCATCAAGTCGTGGTCAAGAACCTGGAAGCCAATTATCGAAAAATTCCGGGTATTTCCGCTGCCACCATTTTGGGCGATGGCAGCGTAGCCCTGATTGTTGATGTTTTTGCCTTGCAACGTCTGGCGCGTGACCCCGCCTCGACGTGGGCCTGATTATTCGGAGATCTTTATGTCCAACGACTTTACTTCCCACTCCGAAGCTGCCGAGGCTGGCGGCAAGGAGTATCTGGTATTTACTCTGGGCGACCAGGAATACGGCATCGATATTCTGAAAGTTCAGGAGATCCGGGGCTACGACTCCCAGACCGTCACTCGTATCGCCAACGTGCCCAATTTCATCAAGGGTGTTACCAATCTGCGTGGCGTAATTGTTCCTATCGCAGACTTGCGGGTGCGTTTCAATATGGAACGGGTGGAGTACGACCACCAGACTGTAGTGGTGATTCTGAACTTGCACGACCGAGTAGTGGGTGTGGTGGTGGATGGTGTCTCGGATGTACTGGTGCTGCAATCGTCCCAGATCAGCGCTGCCCCCAGCTTCGGCACCGCCTTCTCGACCGAGTACCTGACCGGTATCGGTACGCTGGGCGAACGTATGCTGATTTTGGTGGATATTGAAAAACTGATGACCAGTGAAGAGATGGCTCTGGTTGACAGCGCAGTGGCCTGATCGCCCGAGTCTGTAAAGACTTGCCAGGCGGGGACTTGTTTAACGGGTCCTTCAAGGAATGTTCGGGCCGGGGGAGGCGTCACAAGCGCCTCTGATGTTCGGATCTACTCTAGACAAGGTGCTTGCAATGCTGGATGGATTACGTTTAGCCAATCTGAAGGTGCGGACCAGTCTGATTCTGGTACTGGTGTTTTTTTTAGCAATGCTGGTGGCAGGCGCCGCTCTGGGGATTTTGTCCTTGCGCGCCAATAACGGTGCGCTGCAAAGCATCGTGGTCAATCAGCGTGTAGGCTCGGCCATGTATCAGGCCATCGAGCGCTACAAAGAGACTCAAACCCTGATTGGACGAGCGGCCATCAGCTATGTGGTCAGCAATGATCTGCAAAACCAGGACTTGATGGCCGAGTGGAGCGATGTGGCTCCCAAAACCTCGGCGATCAGCTCGGCAACCCGTGATGCCCTGGACGCCACGCGCAAGCAGTTTGAGCTGGCCCAGGAATCCTTCTTTGAATACCAGGGTGTCGCTACCCAGCTGGAAGGCACCAATGATTACTACCAGCGTGTCGACGCGGCGTTCATGTCCCTGATGCAAGGTGGCGTGCTGCCCTTGATCGCCTACCTGGAGCAAGGTGATATTGCGGGTTTCCGCAGCTATGTGGCGACTACCACCAAGTTCCTGGAAGAGGATCTGTACAGCGCCTTGAACACCTTGCAGGAAGCTCAGCAGCGTTCTATCGACTCGCAATACCAGAAAGAAAACGACCAGTACAACATGGTGATCCGTCTGGTGGGTCTGGCCATGGTGCTTTGTCTGTTTATCTCCTTGGCCGTGTATGTGTTCTTGAATCGCATGGTGTTGCGCCCCTTGCGTCAGGCTGGTGCGCACTTTGATCGCATTGCCAGCGGGGATCTGACCCAGCGCGTGGAAGTGAAGTCCACCAATGAAATTGGTGTGCTGTATGACGCCGTGCGTCGCATGCAGGGCAGCTTGCAGTCCATGGTGCAAACCGTGCGTCAGGGCGTGGAAGAGATCACCTTTGGTTCGCGCGAAATTTATGTGGGCAATACGGACTTGAGCAGTCGCACGGAAGAGCAGGCCGCCTCCTTGCAGCAGACTGCGGCCAGCATGGAGCAGTTGGCCAGCACGGTTCGCCAGAACTCGGACAATGCCCAGCAAGCGGACCAGGTTGCCAAGAATGCTTCCGAAGTGGCTCTGCGCGGTGGCCAGGCGGTCTCTACCGTGGTGCAAACCATGGAAGACTTGTCGGCCAGTTCGGGACAGATTGCCCAGATCGTGAACGTGATCGACGGCATTGCCTTCCAGACCAATATTCTGGCCTTGAACGCCGCGGTGGAAGCCGCCCGTGCGGGCGAGCAGGGCAAGGGTTTTGCGGTGGTAGCCGGTGAAGTACGCAGTCTGGCCCAGCGCAGTGCGCAAGCGGCGCGCGAGATCAAGGGCTTGATCGAGCAGTCGCTGGCCAAAGTGAAAGAAGGGACTCGACAGGTGGATGAGGCGGGCAAGGTGGTCATGGAAGTGGTCAGCTCGGTACAGAGCGTAACGACCATCATGGCGGAAATTTCCTCGGCTTCAAACGAGCAGTCGGAAGGAATTGAGCAGGTGAATCGGGCGGTTGCGCAAATGGATGTGGTTGTGCAGCAGAACGCGGCCCTGGTCGAGCAGGCTACCGCTGCGGCGGGCTCCTTGCAGGATCAGGCAACCCGTTTGTCCGATGCGGTGTCGGCGTTCAAAGTCAGTGCGCAAGACATTATTGATGATCCGTTTGAAGCGCCCGAGCCGGAACGATTACGTTCTACCGAGCGTCTGTCGGCGGGGCCTTTTAGCGGGACCTTGGCCAGCCTGTAGTTATATGAGCACATCTGTGGAACCTTTTGTTTATACATTGCCCTCGATCCCGCAAGCCTCGAGGGCCGACTGTGAGCGAGCCGCGCGCTTGCTCAAGTCGTATGCGGGCATCATCTTAGGTACCCACAAAGAAGATATGGTTGCCCGCACGCTGGGTATGCGCAGTCAGAACGCGGGCATGCGCGAGGTACGCCAGTACCTGGATATTCTGGAACAGGACACCCATAGCCAGGAGTGGCAGGACTTCGTCAACGCCTTCACCATCAATCACACCGCGTTTTTTCGGGAACAGCATCACTTCGATATTCTGGGCAAGTTTGTCAGTACACGCGGCAAACCCCTGGATATCTGGTGCAGCGCCGCCTCTACGGGCGAGGAAGCGTATTCCATTGCCATGACGGTGCGCGAACACTGCCCCTCACCGGATGTGAATGTATCCATTCTGGCTAGCGATATTGACTCGGCTGCCTTGGACAAGGCCCGTCAGGGCGTGTATACCCTGGAGCGCATTCAGCCCGTGCCCGATTTGTGGCTGCCGCGTTACTTTCAGCGTGGCGTGGGCGCTCGCAAGGGGCTGGCACGCGTCAAGCCCGTGTTGCGCAATATGGTGGAGTTCGAGGAGTTCAATCTGGTGGGGCCGGCCTGGCCGTCTTCCAGCCGTTTTGATGTGATCTTCTGTAGAAACACCATGATTTATTTTGATCGTGATGATCAGACACGCATTCTGGAGCGCTTTGCCGCCGTCACCAAGCCTGGCGGACTGCTGTTTGTGGGGCATTCCGAGAACTTCTCCTACCTGACCAAGGCCTTTCGACTGCTGGGTCAGACGGTGTATGTCCGGAACTAGGGCCCATTAGTTTCACCCCGCCCCAAGCTCTGTTGGCGTTTGAAATCGGGATTATGAGTAGCATGAAGAAAATTCGAGTTTTGTGTGTAGACGATTCCGCCCTGGTGCGCAGCCTGATGGTGGAAATTATCAACAGTCATGCGGATATGGAAGTGGTGGCCGTGGCCCCCGATCCGCTGGTGGCGCGCGAGCTGATCAAAGAACACAATCCGGATGTGCTGACGCTGGACGTCGAGATGCCGCGTATGGACGGGCTGGACTTTCTGGAGCGCCTGATGCGCTTGCGTCCCATGCCCGTGGTGATGGTGTCCTCGCTGACCGAGCGCAATTCGGACGTGACCTTGCGTGCCCTGGAGCTGGGCGCGGTGGACTTTGTGACCAAGCCCAAGCTGGGCCTGCGGGACGGCTTGCTGGATTACTCGGACCTGATTGCCGACAAGATCCGCGCCGCCTCCATTGCCCGTCCACGTCGTGCGACCCCGGCCCCGGCAGGGTCCGCCCCGGCTCGTCGCCTGACGCACAACTTTTCGACCACTGAAAAACTGATCATGATCGGTGCATCCACAGGCGGCACCGAGGCCATTCGCCAGGTGCTGGAGCCTTTGCCGGCCAATTGTCCGGCCATCATGATTACCCAACATATGCCAGCCGGTTTCACGCGCTCGTTTGTGAACCGTCTGGATGGACTGTGTTCCATGCAGGTGCACGAGGCCGAAGATGGTCAGCGCGTGTTGCCCGGCCATGTGTATCTGGCTCCCGGTGGCGTGGCGCACATGAAGCTGGCCCGCTCGGGTGCCAACTATGTGGTCAAGCTGGTGGACAGTGAACCTGTCAACCGCCACCGGCCCTCGGTTGATGTGCTGTTTCACTCTGCCGCCGAGCTGGCCGGACGCAATGCCGTGGGTGTCATTCTGACCGGCATGGGCAAGGACGGCGCGCAAGGTTTGCTGGCCATGAAACAGGCCGGTGCCATGACTTTTGCCCAGGACGAAGCCACCAGCGTGGTCTTTGGCATGCCGCGTGAAGCCCTGCAAATTGGCGCGGCGGACATCGCCTTGCCCTTGGGGCAGATCAGCGAACGAATTCTAGCCAGTGTGGGGGCCTTTGGGCACCGTGTATAAACGGTCCTGAACGCACTGGCATGCTACTCATTTGGAGAATGTAAATGGTACAAAAAAATATAAAAATTCTCGTCGTCGATGACTTTCCCACCATGCGCCGGATCATCAAGAACCTGCTCAAGGATCTGGGATACGAGAATGTAGACGAAGCAGAAGATGGTCAGATGGGCCTGGAAAAACTGCGCAACGGCAATTTCGAGTTTGTGGTCTCTGACTGGAATATGCCGAATCTGGATGGGCTGGAAATGCTCAAGCAGATTCGTGCCGATGCCAACCTGTCCTCTTTGCCTGTGCTGATGGTGACCGCCGAAGCCAAGAAAGAGAACATTATTGCCGCCGCCCAGGCGGGCGCCAATGGCTACGTCGTCAAACCCTTTACCGCCGCAACTCTGGAAGAGAAGCTGAACAAGATCTTCGAGAAAATGGCCGGTTAATACGGAGTACGTCATGGATCCACAGCAAACACCGAATCATCCCGACCCCCAAAGCGTACCGGTTGATCTGGTCTACCGCATCGCCAATCTGACCCGCCTGCTGCGGGAAAGCATGCGCGAACTGGGTCTGGATCAGGCCATTAAAGATGCCGCGCACGCGATTCCGGATGCCCGTGATCGTCTGCACTATGTGGCTCGCATGACTGAGCAGGCCGCCAACCGGGTACTGAACGCGGCCGAGCAGGTGCGTCCTTTGCAGGAGTCCTTGCAAGAGGATGCCCAGGCCCTGGATGCCGAATGGGAACAGTGGTTTGAACAGCCTCTGGACCAGGACCAGGCCCGCGAACTGGTCAAGCGTACTCGAGGCTTCTTGCGCGATGTGCCCGTCAAGGCCCAGCAGACGCAGGACAATCTGCTGGAAATCATCATGGCCCAGGACTTTCAGGATCTGACCGGGCAGGTGATCACGCGCATGCTGGGTGTGGTTGGCACTATCGAGACCGAACTGGTCCAGGTGCTGGTCGATAATGTCCCCACAGAAAAACGCGAAGAAACTCAAAGTCTTATCAACGGCCCGGTGGTCTCGCCGGTAGCCTCGGAAGTGGTCACCAGCCAGGACCAGGTGGACGACTTGCTGGCGAATCTGGGCTTTTAATCCTCGCCCAAATTCGATCATCGCGTTCGCTTCAGAAAGGCGCTGCACCTTGCAGCGCCTTTTTGCTTGTGGGGAACAGCCTGCTTTTATCGGGCTTTCTCCGCGCTATCAGAGCCGCGGTGCTCTTTTAGAATGACCCCGCGGCCTGCAGTGCGAACGCGACATTCGTGCTGGGCGCGTGATTCATTCTTTCAATTCCTGCGTCTTGGCAGTCCATGGCAGAAGACAGCGATCTCGAAAAAACAGAACCGGCCTCACCCCGGCGCCTGGAGAAGGCGCGGGAAGAGGGGCAGGTGGCGCGTTCCAGAGAGCTGACGACATTCCTGATGCTGCTGGCCGGGATTGGCGGAATCTGGGCCGGAGCCAGCTATTTGTACGAGACTTTTGGCGGCATTGTGCGTCGCAGCGTCTGGTTTGATCCGCGCGTAGCGCACGATCCCAGCGCTATGGTGGTACAGGCGGCCGGTCTGGCAGGCGAAGCGTTAAAAGGTCTGGCACCGCTGTTCCTGCTGCTGGTTGTGGTCGCGATCTTTGCCTCGATCGCCCTGGGCGGCATGAGCTTTAGCGGCAAGGCCTTGCAGCCCAAGTTCGAGCGCATGAATCCGGCCAAGGGCATCAAGCGCATGTTTTCCATGCAGACCGTGATCGAGCTGATCAAGACCCTGGCCAAAGCCGGCCTGGTAGGTTCGGTGGCGGTGTATGTGATCTGGACCGAGCGCGAGCAGATGACGGCTCTGATGTATGTGCATCCCACTGCGGCCATAGCCACGGGGATGACGCTGATCATCAAGTGCTGTGCCCTGATCGCCGCCAGCTTGCTGGTGATTGTCTTGATTGATGCGCCCTGGCAGTTGTGGAGCTTTTACAAAAAGCTGCGCATGTCGCGCCAGGATGTGAAAGAAGAACATAAGGAAAGCGAGGGTGATCCGCATGTGAAAGGGCGCATCCGGCAGCAGCAACGGTCCATGGCCCGTTCGCGCATGATGTCTCAGGTGCCGGGGGCCGATGTGGTGGTTACCAACCCTACGCATTATGCGGTGGCCTTGAAGTATCAGGACGGCAAGGGCGGTGCCCCCCGTGTGGTTGCCAAAGGCACGGGGCTGATTGCTGCCAAGATTCGCGGGCTGGCCGCCGAGCACAAGGTGGCCATGCTGGAGGCGCCTGCGCTGGCACGGGCCTTGTACTTCAACGTGGAGCTGGAGCGCGAGATTCCTGTGGATTTGTACTCGGCCGTGGCTGAAGTGCTGGCCTGGGTTTATCAGCTTCGTAACTGGAACAAGGGGCAGGGCGAGCGCCCGATCATGCCCACCCGATTGAAAGTGCCAACTGGCATGGATGAAGGGCCACTGCGTTCGCGCAAACACTAAAAGCAATGAACAATTTTTTTGCCTTACTGAAACAAAACGGTGGTCAACACGCCCGGCTTTTAGCCGGTCCGGTGCTGATCCTCATGGTCATGGCCATGATGATTCTGCCCTTGCCACCGTTTCTGCTGGACCTGCTGTTTACCTTTAACATCGCCCTGGCCGTCATGATCCTGCTGGTGGCCATGTTCACCAAAAAGCCGCTGGATTTTGCCGCTTTCCCGGCAGTGCTGTTGTTTGCCACCCTATTGCGCCTTTCTCTGAACGTGGCCTCGACGCGAGTGGTACTGATGAACGGCCACAAAGGTCCGGATGCTGCCGGTCAGGTGATTGAAGCTTTTGGCCACTTTCTGGTGGGCGGTAACTTTGCCGTTGGTCTGATCGTGTTCGTGATTCTGGTCATCATCAACTTTGTGGTGATTACCAAGGGTGCTGGCCGTATTGCGGAAGTGGGGGCACGCTTTACCCTGGACGCCTTGCCGGGCAAGCAGATGGCCATTGATGCCGACTTGAACGCTGGCCTGATTGGCGAAGACGATGCCCGTCGTCGCCGTACCGAGGTTTCGCAGGAAGCCGAGTTTTACGGCTCCATGGACGGTGCCAGCAAGTTCGTGCGCGGGGACGCGGTGGCGGGCTTGCTGATCATGGTCATCAACGTGATTGGCGGTCTGATTATTGGTGTCCTGCAGCATGACTTGTCTTTTTCGGAAGCCGGTCGCGTTTACACCTTGCTGACCATTGGTGACGGCCTGGTCGCCCAGATTCCAGCCCTGATCATTTCTACTGCCGCCGGTGTGGTGGTGTCGCGAGTGGCGACGGATGAAGACGTGGGCCAGCAAATGGTCAGCCAGCTTTTCCGCAATCCCATGGTGCTGTACATCACCGCCGGTATTCTGGGTTTGATGGGTTTGATTCCCGGCATGCCCAATCTGGTGTTCCTGCTGCTGGCCGCGATATTGGGTGCTGGAGCCTGGATGATGCAAAAGCATCAGCTCGAACAGCAGCAGCAAGCCAGCGAACCCAATGATGAAGTCCTGGCCGCAGCCGATTCTGCCGCCAGTGAAGCCAGCTGGAATGATGTGTCCATGGTGGACCCGCTGGGTCTGGAAGTGGGTTATCGCCTGATCTCTTTGGTGGACCATGCGCAAAACGGCGAGCTGCTGCATCGTATCCGCAGCTTGCGTAAAAAGTTCGCACAGGAAGTGGGCTTTTTGCCGCCTGTGGTTCATATTCGGGACAATCTGGAGCTCAAGCCCAACGACTATCGCATCCTGTTGGCCGGGGTGGAAATTGGCCGGGGTACCGCCACGCCAGGGCAGTGGCTGGCCATTGATCCCGGGGGCGTCACCATGAAGCTGCCCGGCACACCTACCACGGACCCGGCCTTTGGCCTGCCCGCCGTGTGGGTGGATGTCAGCATGCGCGAGCAGGCCCAGATCGCGGGCTACACCGTGGTGGATGCCAGCACGGTGATTGCCACGCATATCAATCACTTGCTGCATCGCCACGGGGCCGATTTGCTGGGCCGTCAGGAAGTGCAGCAATTGCTGGATCACGTGGGCCGCGAAGCGCCCAAGCTGGTCGAAGATTTTGTACCGCAAACCTTGTCCCTCAGCCTCTTGCTCAAGGTCTTGCGTGGTCTGTTGGCTGAAGATGTGCCGATTCGCGATATGCGTAGCATTGTGGAAACGCTGGCTGAACACGCACCGCGCATTCTGGCTCCCGGCGCGGTTCAGCCCGGCCAGGAGGCTGGCGAATTGCTTGCGGTTCTGCGCGTGGCCTTGGGACGCGCTATTGTGCAGCAGTGGTTCCCTGGCGAGGGCGAATTGCGTGTGATTGGTCTGGATGCCCGTCTGGAGCGGGTCATGACGCAGGCGCTGACCAGCAGTGGTGCGCTGGAACCAGGTCTGGCCGAGTCGGTACTGACCGATGCCATGCGTGCGGCCCAGTTCCAGGAGGAACATGGGGATCCGCCCGTGCTGGTTGTGCCGCCTGTTTTGCGGGCCACCTTGTCGCGTTTCTTGCGTCACCACATCCCACAACTGGGTGTCTTGTCCAACGCTGAAATCCCTGAAGAACGCATCCTTCGGGTCACCACCATTATTGGTCAGTCTGAATGAATATAAGTCGCTTTTTTGGTAGTACCAGCCGGGAAGCCATGCGTCAGGTGCGCATCGCTTTGGGCCCCGATGCCTTGATTGTGTCCAACCGTCGTGTCAATGGCGGCGTTGAGATTCTGGCTACCGACTCCAGCTCGGTACCGGGGGGCGCCACCGAACGTGCGCCCATGCCCAGCAGTGCGCCGCATCAAGCCGCGGGGATACGTCAGCAGGAAATGGCCCCGCCGCCCGCTGCCGACAATGTGATGGGTGCGATTGGGGCATTGCGTGGTGCCCTGGAAGGCCGCATGGATGATCTGGTCTGGAGTCACCAGATGCGGCGCTCGCCTGTAGCGGTGAATCTATTTCAGAGTCTTTTATCGCAAGGCTTCAGTACCGCCTTGTTGCGTGCCATGCTCAAGCGCCTGCCCGAAGAACTGGGCGCGCGTGCAGCCTTGCAATGGGTGCGGACCGAGCTGGAAACCCATTTGCCGGTGCTGCGTTCCGAGGACTCCTTGTGGCAGCCCGGCTTGGCCTTGGCTCTAGTGGGCCCCACGGGTGTGGGCAAGACCACCACGCTGGCCAAACTGGCTGCGCGTGCCGTGCGTCGTTTTGGTCCCGATAAGGTCGTTCTGCTGACGACTGACACCTATCGGATCGGTGCGCACGAGCAACTGAAAATTTATGGCGACCTGATGCGGGTAGCCGTGCATATCGTTCAGGACGTGGCGCAACTGCGTAGCGTGATGCTGGGTGTGCGGCCCGATCAGGTGATCCTGATCGACAATATGGGCATCAGCCAGCGCGACCGTTATGTGCGAGAACAAGCTGCATTGCTGGCCAGTGCCGGACGCCGGGTGCAACGCTTGCTGGTCCTGAACGCCGCCAGCCAGGGCGATACCTTGGATGAGGTCGCCCGCAGCTACACGCAAGATGGTGGCACACCGCTAAGCGGTTGCATCATCTCCAAAGTGGACGAGGCGATCAAGCTGGGTGGCCCGCTGGATACGGCCATTCGCTTCAAGCTGCCTATTCATTACGTGTCCAACGGCCAGAAAGTGCCCGAGGATTTGCGTTTCATGAGTGCCGCCGAACTGGTCGATTCTGCCTTGCAGGTGCGCGGGAACCAGCGTCCCTTGTACGCGCCCAGTTCCGGTGATCTGGCGGCCTTGCTGGAAAGCGGTGGCCAGTCCGCCCAGGAGCAACAGGCTGAAGAAGAACGCCGTGCGCGTGTCTTGCCGCGTCTGTTGTCGGCTGCCTCTGCGGGTGGCCCTATCGCCCTGGAGCAGGCCCGTCGTGCAGCCGCCGACCTGGACGAGCGTCTGGCCTGCGCGGAAGCCTACGATTTCTGGCGCGATCTGCATGCGCAAAATGCCCCTGTTCAGGACGGGGCGGCGGCACAGCGTGCCGAAGGCCTGATGCGTGCCGCGTGTCAGGAAGTCAGTGAGGGCAATGTGTCCCGCTTGCTGGTGATCCATGCCGATCATCAGCTTGCCGGTAGCCAGGAGCAATGCTCGTTCAGTTTCCTGTTCAGTCCTAAGGGCCAGGCCTTGAGCGTGCCGTATTATCAACGCCAAACGCCCTCCCAATGGTCGGATGTACGAGGCGTGCGCAGCATGGAACGGCCGGGCCCGACACAGGCACTGAACCAGGCCATGCAGGTCTTGAATGCCCAGGCCCAACCGGTAAACTTGCTGCATATTTTTGAAGGTGGTTCGCCCACCATGTGGCGTCAATGGGCTGATATGGAAGCCGACTGGCTGGCCCTGATTCCGGGTGCGACTTCCTTGTGGCACAAGGACGGCAAGACCACGCCTAATGCTCTTGGCAAACAGCTGGCCTTTCACGCGATTCCTGATCTGGCAGCACGATTGCATCTGGAAACGTTGAGCCGCGCCAAGCAGGGTGAAATCGCCCTGTGGTACGCCGTCGAGCCGGTGCAGTTGCGACAACGCAATGCCGAGCCTGTACATCTGGACCTGATCATCCTGCGCACCGTGCGTCGTCACGACGGCAAAGTGTTGAAAACCCGTTTTGCCTTGGTGCACCAACGCGCAGGCTCCGAGGCTATCGCCCCGGCCAGTCTGGCCTGCTACATGATGCTGCGTAGCGAAGTGCAGGAAATGGCGCGCTTGCTAAGCACTGTGCGTGGCATTTTGCCTACCAGCAATTCCGAGTTTGAAGAAGAACTCAACTTGCTGGCCGCCGCCCAATTGACGCTGGCCGCCTGGGATTTGCTGCAGGCACCGGACAATCTGGGTGTGCGACAACTTAGCGCACGCTTGCTGGGCAAACCGGGGCTGAAGTCCAGCCACGCGGTTGATGCGCTGGTAAAGATGCTGGTGTTGAAGGAAGCGATGAGCTAAATTCAGCAAGATTGAAAAAGCCTGCCGTGTGGCAGGCTTTTTTATGTCTGTCAGAGCGCAGCTTTGGCTTGGCTCTAAGCCTTCAAGCTCAAGGAAGACTGCGTATTCCGTGTTTTGCCGGACGCGTCGTAAAAGGTATTGCGACCCGTGAAGGCTTCCAGGGCGTCCAGGTTTTGCTGGGTGTCGACCAAAAAGGTATCCACCAAAATGCGGTTGTTGTCGCTGGCGTTGCGCACCTTCTCGCTCAGCTCGATCAACTGTTCTAGTTCTTCTTCCAGTTCGTCTTCTTCAGCCGCGTAGCGCAGGCCCTGGAGGTTGTTTTCCAGTTCACGTGCTTGCAGGAGCTGGGCGCGAGCCTGGTCCTGTTGCTCGATACGTTCAACCAGCTGATATTTGCGCAGGGTGATCTGGGCCAGTTCTTGTGGCTCGAAGCTGCGCAGCAGCAGGGTGTTTTCTTCTGCCAGTAGCTGCTCGAAGTCCAGCAGGGTTTGGCGTTGATCGGCAAGACAGGTTTGCAAAGACATGGCCGTTTCAGGTGAGTTACTTGAGAAGATCGCGCACAGAGGCAATCAGGGAGTCGGCGATCCGACTGGTGTCAATTTTGAGCTCGCCGGCTGCAATGGCCTTGCGCAAGGCCTCGACTTTTTTCATGTCGACATCGGCACTGCTGTCTTGCAGGGAATTGAGCTGGCGGGCTGCAGCGCTGAAGTCCACTTCGTTGGTGCTGCTGCTGTTGTTGTACGCGTGGCGCGCACGAGGGGATGCCGTGCTGCGCTCTGCGGCAGACGTTTCAGCAAGGGGTGTCTTGAGGGGGGAGGGGCTGATCTTCACGTGTTTCTCCGTGCGGCCTGTTCTTTGCGTTGATCTTGTAACGGCGCTCTGGACGCAAACTTTAGCATGCTCATCCGATTTAGTTTAGAGAACGACCTGAACCGTGGATGCATCCAGTACCGTGGCTGAAATCACTTGCCCCGAACTGGCCTTGATCTGAATCTGGGTGCCTGGTGAGCCGCTTTGCAGCGCCTGGCCCTCGCCGGTCGCTACAAAACCCATACCGCGCGCAATGGTGCGCACCATCTGGCCGCGTGTTACCGACTGCGGGTCGCGTAGAGCCGAAGCCCGTATCGCATTGCCCAAAGGAATACGCTGGCTGGCGACATACCCGATGATCTGGTTGGGATCAATGACCACGCCATTGGCCAGAGCCAGCAAATCCCCCTCGCGCTCAAGCAGATCGTCCTGATTGATGGTCTCGCCCGGATTGATGCGGCGGTTGGTGACGTAATAGTGTCCCTGAATAGACAAGGTGGCGCTGATGGAGGTGCTCCAGCTTTGTGGGCTCAGGCAGCGCACGCCAATACTCATGCGCGATCGCAGGCGTTGACCGCTGGGCAGAAATATCTGGTTCTGGGTGCAGGCAGGCATGGCGTTCAGGCGCGCGCTGTCCAGGGTGATCGTGGCGATACCGGGATACATTTGCGCCAGCTTGAGCAGATAGTCCTGCGCCTGGTCCTGCATGGCTTGCACGCTCAGCGCCTGAACGCTCTCTTGAGCGCGCACGTTCGCTGTTGCACCCAGAGCGAACAGGCATACGCAGATCAGGAGTCTATATAAGGTCATGACTGAATTTTACGGACTCAGTCGCCAGGTCAAGAGCTGAACTGGCCGATAAATTGCGTTTTGTTCCCTGATTTGTGAAGCAGTGCCTCTGGCTACCATTCTGTTATAGCGGTGAAAAGGCGTGCGCGCGTTCACCTGGATCTCAAACTTGAACACAGAATATTGGCTTGACTCCATGATTGATCGCATCGGTGAGCACCTGAAGTTTTACCAGACGGCCCTGGCTGTGCGCCAGGAGCGCCAGGAGGTGCTGGCCTCCAATATTGCTAATGCCGACACGCCTAACTACAAGGCCAGGGATATGGACTTTACGGCCACCTTGAAGGCCGCTTTAGGGGGGCAGGGCCAGATGGCATTGCCCAATACCAGTTTGTCCTTGACCTCGGCCCGTCATATTCCCGCCCAGGCAACCCGTCCGCCCAGCACGGACGAGTTGCTCTATCGCGTTCCTGTACAACCTTCTCTGGACGGCAACACGGTCGAGATGGATGTGGAGCGCATGCAATTTGCCGATAACACCTTGCACTATCAAAGCACGATCAACCTGGCTTCCCAGCGCTTGAAAGGCTTGATGGCGGCCTTGCAACAGTAATAGCGAGTCTTCATGTCCAGTTTCAGTATTTTCCAGATTGCCGGTTCTGCTCTGACGGCACAATCGCAGCGCTTGAACGTGTCGGCCAGCAACCTGGCTAACGCCGATAGTGTGGTCGGACCCGATGGCCAGCCCTACAAGGCCCGCCAAGTGGTGTTTCAAATGACTCCTCAGGGCAACAGCCCCGTGGGTGGCGTACAAGTGGTGGGCGTGCAGGAAAGTGATGCGCCTGGCCGTTTGCAATATGACCCCGGCAATCCCTACGCTGACGAACAAGGCTATGTGACTCTGCCCAATGTGGATGTGGTGGCCGAGACCGTCAATATGCTGGCCGCGTCGCGCTCTTATCAGGCCAATGTGGAAGTGGTGAACACCTCCAAGAACCTGATGTTGCGCACCTTGACCATTGGCCAGTAAGCCGGTTTACGGAAGATAGAACATGAGCACAGTCAATAACGATCGCACCGCCCTGGACCCCACCGCAGGGGCCATGGCTGGTGTGGATGCCCGCAACAAAAGCGCCATGGCGGAAACGGAAGACCGCTTTCTGACCATGCTGATTACGCAGCTGCGTAATCAGGATCCGCTCAACCCCATGGATAACGCCCAGGTCACGACCCAGATGGCGCAAATGTCCACGGTGGCGGGGATTCAGCAATTGAATAACACCTTGCTGGCTGTGGCCGGGCAAATGGACGTCAGCCAGTCCATGCAGGCCGCCAATCTGATCGGCAAGCAAGTGCTGGTGCCGGGCTCGAAAGTGTCTCTGGGGACCAGCCAGGATGGCGAAAAAGTGGCCATGCCCTACGGCATTGATCTGGTCAGCGGAGCGACTTCGACCGTGGTTCAGATCAAGGACAGCAGCGGCAAAGTGGTTCGTGAATACGATCTGGGCGCCAAAGACGCGGGCGTGTACTCGCTGGAGTGGGACGGCCTGGATAACGATGGTTCACCGCTGGCCGACGGTTCGTACACCGTCAGTGTATTGGCCAGTAATGACGGCACGGCCGTCACAGCCAGCTCATTGACGCATGGCAAGGTCGATAGCGTGGCTTACACCTCCAGCGGTTTGATGCTGGACCTTGGCCTGGCGGGTTCGTTCTCCCTGCTGGATATACGCAAAATCATGTAAGCGCCGCTTGCCCCAACAGCGGGCTGGGCCAACACGACATTAAAAGGAAAGTTCATGAGCTTCGGACAAGGATTGAGTGGCTTGAACGCCGCCTCCCAAAACCTGGATTCTATTGGTAATAACATCGCCAACTCGGGCACGGTGGGCTACAAGGCCTCGACCGTGCAGTTTGCGGACGTGTATGCCAACTCGCGCATCGGTCTGGGTGTGCAGGTATCGCGGGTCAGCCAGCGTTTCTCGGTAGGTAACGTCAGCAACTCGGGTAATCAGTTCGACATGGCGATTGACGGTGCAAACGGTTTGTTCCGCCTGGAGCAAAGTAACGGCGCTGTCCTGTTCTCGCGCAATGGCCAATTCTATCCGGACAAGGCGGGCTATCTGGTTAACGCCCAAGGTCATTACCTGACCGGTTACGGCCCAGGTGGTAGCCAGCTGGAGCGCTTGCAAGTGCCTTCGGCCAACGTGCCTCCCAAAGCCACGACAGCCCTGGATTTCAAGCCCAACCTGCCCGGCGGTGCCGAAGCAATTCCAACGACAAAGACGCAGCAAAAAGTTGATGCCAACGGTGATCTGGTATTCAAGCCCAAACTGGATGCCAACGGTAATCCTGAAATGACTCCCAAGCTGGACGGTAATGGTGATCCCGTTCTGGATGGCAGCGGTAACCCCGTCATGGAGCCCGTGATGGAACCAGACATGGAAACCGTTGCGGTCAATGTGTTTGATCCCAAAGACCCCACCACTTACAGCAACGCATTCAGCTACTCTGTCTACGATTCGCTGGGTAACAGCCACGAGGTTTCCCAATACTTCGTCAAGCGCCCCGCCAATGCGGCCGGTGAGAGTGTGTGGGACGTGTATTACATGGAAGGCAGCACGCCCTTGTCGCCTGCCAGCGCGACCTTGACCTTTAACGGTGCAGGCGTGATGACCAGCCCCAATCCGGCTACCGTCAATCTGACCTTGGCCAATCCCGGTGGCAATGCGTCGCCTGCTGATGATCTGGTGTTTGATGTGCGTTATACCGGCACCACCCAGTTCGGTGGCGAGTTTGCCAAGGGCAAGCCTTACCAGGATGGTTACGCCACGGGTGAGTACGCTGGCATGAGCATCGACAAGGACGGCACCATGATTGCCTCCTACACCAACGGTGTAACGCAGCGTCTGGGTTCCCTTGTTCTGGCTGACTTCAGCAACCTGCAAGGTCTGAGCCCTGTAGGCGGTAACGCCTGGGCTGAAACCGGCGCATCGGGCCAGCCTATCCTGGGTCGCCCTGGCGAGAACGGCTTGGCCACGATCAAGGGTCAGGCGGTGGAAGATTCCAACGTGGATATGGGTCAGGAACTGGTCAATATGATTATTGCCCAGCGTACCTACCAGGCGAATGCCCAGACCATCAAAACGCAGGATCAGGTTCTGCAAACCCTGGTCAACCTGCGTTAAGAGCTGTCATGGATCGCCTGATTTACACCGCCATGAATGGCGCCCAGCGCACGCTGGAGCAACAAGACGTCATTACCAACAACCTGGCCAACGTGAACACGTCCGGTTTTCGCCAGCAGCTGGCGTATTACCGTTCCGTACCCGTCACAAGCGATGTGGGTTCGCAAACCCGCGTAGGCACGGCCACGGTGACGCCTGGCAGCCGTTTTCAACCTGGCGCCATGGCCGAGACCGGCAATGCGCTGGATGTGGCCATTGCGGGCGAGGGCTGGTTTGCCGTCCGTGCGCTGGATGGTCAGGAAGCCTATACGCGGGCAGGCGATCTGGTGGTCAATGCCCAGAACCAGCTGGTGACACAAGGTGGCTTGCCCGTGCTCAGTGCCGATGGGCAGGTCATTGAAATCCCGGATCGCGGATCGATCACGTTCTCCAGCGACGGTCAGTTGACCGCGCTGGGTGCGGGTGACAACCCACGCGATATCCAGGTGATGGGTCAATTGAAGATGGTCAATCCCCCTTCTGCTGATTTGTTGCGGGGGCAGGATGGTTTGTTTCGCATGAGCAATGGGGCGCCGGCCCCGGCTGATCCGTCGGTACGCATGGTTTCGGGCTTTATCGAGAAAAGCAATGTGAACCCGGCTGAAGCGATGGTGGCCATGATTGCCAATGCGCGCCGCTTTGAAACCCAGATGAAGGTCATCCAGGACGCCAGCGCACGCGAAGATCGGGCCAACTCCCTACTTTCTTTTAATGGCTAAGCCGCGCTGATTGCGCAGGCGTTAGCTGCAAGGATTACACACACATGATTCGCTCTCTGTGGATTGCCAAGACCGGTCTGGAAGCCCAGCAGACCAATATGGACGTTATCTCCAATAACTTGGCCAACGTGAATACCACCGGCTTCAAACGTACCCGTGCGGTGTTTGAGGACTTGATGTACCAAACCATTCGTCAGCCTGGCGCTCAAGTCGGTGCTGCCAACCAGTTGCCTACTGGCTTGCAGGTTGGCACCGGTGTGCGCACCGTAGCCACCGAGCGTATTCATACCCAAGGTGACATGAAGCACACGGGCCACAATATGGATATCGCGATTCAGGGTAGCGGTTTCCTGCAGGTGGAAATGCCGGACGGCACGTTTGCCTATACACGTGACGGTAGCTTGCAGCGTGACCAGAATGGTCAGTTGGTGACTGCTGGCGGTTATCCCATTCAGCCCCCCATCAATATCCCTGATAACGCGCTGGAACTGACGATTGGCCGTGATGGCACCGTGTCGGTCACTCAGCCTGGTGCAGCCGGTACGAGTGTGGAAGTGGGCCAATTGCAATTGAGCACCTTCGTGAATCCGGCCGGTCTGCAAAGTATGGGCGAGAACTTGTACATCGAAACCGATGCCTCGGGTGCCGCCAACTTCCTGCAACCTGGCATGGACGGTGCTGGTCTGGTCATGCACAAGTACAACGAAACCTCCAACGTCAATGTGGCCGAGGAACTGGTCAATATGATCAGCACCCAGCGTGCCTACGAAATCAACAGCAAGGCCGTTTCCACGGCTGACCAGATGCTGGCTCGCCTGACACAGCTGTAAATCTAAAGAGATCGTGACAATGTTTCAAGCTCTGATGAGCCGTCTTGCCTTGTGTGCGCTTGTAGCCCTGTCCGGTTGTGCGCTGGTGCCCCCTGAAGATGTGGTAACCGGCCCCCTGACGGCGGCCCCGCCACCGGCGGTGCCTGCCGCCGTGGTGGCCAATGGCTCTATCTACCAGCCCTCGGCTTACGGTAACTATCCGCTGTTTGAAGACAGACGACCACGTAATGTGGGCGACATTGTCACGATCATGATCCAGGAGCGGACCAACGCGGCCAAGAATGTCTCGACCAATACGGATCGGACCGGAAGCGGTGGTCTGGACTTTACCGGCGTTCCAGCTTTCCTGCCTAACGAAGTGGGTAGCAAGCAGAACTTTGAAGTCAGTGGCTCGAACAAGGCCCAGGGCAAAGGTTCCAGCCGTGCCGACAATACCTTTAGCGGCACCTTGACGACGACCGTGGTCGGCGTTTTGCCTAACGGCAATTTGCAGGTGGCCGGTGAGAAGCAGATCGCCATTAACCGTGGCAGCGAGCACATCCGCTTTTCTGGTGTGGTGGACCCACGCTCCATTACTGGCAGCAATACGGTGTCCTCCACCCAGGTGGCCGATGCCCGTATCGAGTTTCGTAGCAAAGGGGTGATGGACGAAGTCCAGACCATGGGTTGGCTACAGCGTTTTTTCCTGAATATTTCTCCGTTCTGAGCCTTTTGCTTGCTATGGCGTTTTCCATGAGTCGTACTCGTTTTTCTTCTTGTCGCCATGTGCTGCAGGCAGCCATGCTGGCGGCGGGCCTGTTGCTGGCTCCGGTCAGTCAGGCCGAGCGTATCAAGGATCTGGCATCCATTCAGGGCGTGCGAGACAACCCGCTGATCGGCTACGGTCTGGTCGTGGGTCTGGATGGCAGCGGTGACCAGGTGCGTCAGGCTCCTTTCACCCAGCAAAGCTTGACCAATATGCTGTCCCAGTTGGGGGTGACCATTCCCCAGGGCAGCAATATGCAGCTCAAGAACGTGGCGGCTGTCATGGTGACGGCCCGTTTACCCGCCTTTGCCCGTCCTGGTCAGGCCGTGGATGTGGTCGTGTCCTCCATGGGTAATGCCAAGAGTTTGCGTGGCGGGACCTTGTTGATGACGCCCTTGAAAGGTGCGAACGGTCAGGTCTATGCCATTGCCCAAGGCAACTTGCTGGTGGGTGGGGCAGGGGCCGAAGCAGGTGGTTCCAGCGTCCAGGTCAACCAGCTCAATGGCGGCACCATTCCAGGCGGCGCAACGGTCGAGCAGAGCGTACCCACGACTTACGCTCGGGATGGCGTGATCAATCTGGAAATGAATTCCTCGGATTTCGGTACAGCCCAGAACGTGGTGGCGGCCTTGAACAAGCAGTTTGGTCCTTCGACCGCAACAGCGCTGGATGGTCGCTTGATTCAGGTGCGCGGTCCCTTGGACCCCCAGGCTCAAACCGCCTTTATTTCGCATGTTGAAAACCTGCAGGTGAATCTGCCACCGGCACGTGCTCGCGTGGTGATCAATGCTCGTACGGGCTCGGTGGTCATGAACCGCACGGTCACGATTGATGAAGCCGCCATTGCTTACGGCAATCTGTCCGTGGTCATCAGCCGTCAACCGCAGGTCAGCCAGCCGGATACTCCTTTTGGTGGTGGTCAGACCGTAGTGGCTGACAGCACCCAGATTGAAATGCGCAGTGATAGCGGCTCCCTGCAACGCGTGAAGACCAGTGCCAACCTGGCCGATGTGGTGCGCGCTTTGAACGCTTTGGGTGCCACCCCTCAAGACTTGTTGTCCATCTTGCAGAACCTGAAAAGCGCGGGCGCTTTGCGGGCCGATTTGGAGATCATCTAATGACGGTGCAGTACTTCCCACGTCCCGGCACGGGAACGCAGGTTTCGATTTTTGACCCGCAGCAACTGGCCCAACTGCGTCGGCAAGCCGGGCAGGACGGTCAGAATCAGGCCACTCAGCTGCAAGTGGCGCGTCAGTTCGAGTCCCTGTTCATTCAAAATATTTTGAAGCAGGCACGGGCAGCCAATCCCGAAGGCGGCCTGTTTGATACGCAGTCGGTGCGCATGGCACAAAGTCTGGGTGATGAGCAACTGGCCATGCAGCTGGCTGACCCCGGCATTGGTTTGGCCAAAGCCTTGCAGGCCCAGATGAGCGGGCAGAACAGCGAGCCATTTGGTGTCGCGTCCCATGATCCGGAAGCGGCCTCTTCGCGTCGGGCGGATTTGCGTTCGCGCATGCCTAATGACCGTTCCATTGATGCAGCATCGATTGCCGAGCTGATCGACAAGCTCAGCAATAACAATACGGTGCAGCGCGTGTACTCCGCGATTCAGGGCGCGCCCAATCATATTCGTCAGTTTGTGGACCGCATGAACACGGCCGCCAAAGTGGCTGCCGAGGACAGTGGCGTCCCGGCCCAACTGATCTTGAGCCAGGCGGCGCTGGAGTCGGGCTGGGGCAAGCGTGAAATCATGCACGCAGATGGCTCCACCAGCCATAACCTGTTTGGTATCAAAGCCACGCCGTCCTGGAAGGGCAAAACGGTGGAAGTCATGACGACGGAGTATCAGAACGGCGTGGCGCGCAAAATGACGCAGACCTTCCGTGCTTATGACTCCTATGCCGAGTCGTTTGCGGACTACGCGCGCCTGATCGGTAATAACAAACGCTATGAAAGTGTAAAACAAGCGGCTTCGCCTCAAGAAGCGGCGCAACGCATTCAGGAAGCGGGCTACGCCACTGACCCCTCCTACGCCAAAAAGCTGATCTCCATCATGGCCTACTTTGATGGCGGCAAGTCTTAATTATTGATACAGGTCTAAATATTGCACCAAGGTGGTCGTTAAAAAGCAGCATGTTCATTTTTCGCCTTGGACACTACGGGCCGGGCAGGACAGAAAGGATTTGATATGAATCTCGCCAACCTTGGTATTACCGGCTTGTTTGCCGCTCAAAAGCGCATGCAGGTCACGGGCCACAATATTAATAATATCGATACCGCTGGCTATAACCGCCAATCGGTCCTGGTTGAGACGGCTGGCTCGGTAGGAAGCGGCAATGGCTATTACGGCCGTGGCGTGCAGGTGGTTACCGTTCAGCGCTCCTACGACAACTTTCTGTATCAGCAGTTGGTGCGCTCGCAAACTACCGGTGCGGCTCTGGTTAGCTACGGTACGGAAATTGCCCAGCTGGACAATCTGTTCTCGGACCGCACGGTCGGCGTCAGCCCCGCCTTGCAAAACTTTTTCAATGGTCTGGAAGCCGTGGCATCGCAACCTGCGGATCCTTCGGCTCGCCAGGAACTGCTGGGCCGTGCAGAAAGCCTGGCTACCCAGATTCGTGACGCGACATCCTACATGAACCGCGTCAACGAGAACATCAATACCCAGGTCGGTACCACCGTTACCCAGATCAACAGCTATCTGGAACGGATTGATAACGTCAACAAACAGATCGTTGCTGCCAAAGGCACCACGCCCGGTCACGAACCCAATGACTTGCTGGACCAGCGCGAACAGCTGGTGTCCGAGCTGGGGCAGCTGATTGATGTGCGTACCGTCGAGCAGGATGGACGGATGAGCATCACCACCGCTGGCGGCCAGATGCTGCTGGGTGGCGAAAGTATTTACCCCTTGCACGCCGTGCGTTCGGCTGAAAACCCCGAGCGTATGGTGGTCGGCTTTACCTCCGCACTGAATGTGGACGGCAAGATGGTGGTGTCCGAGTTCCGCGAGGGCACCATTAAAGGCGGCACCTTGGGGGGCTTGTTGCAGTTCCGTCAGGAAAGCCTGGAGCCGGCTATCAATGCGCTGGGGCGTTTGGCTGTGGGTCTGGCTCACACGGTGAACGATATTCACCGTCAAGGTGTGGACCTGAAGGGTGAGGCGGGCAAAGACATGTTCAGCGTCAGCGGCCCGAAAGTGATTGCCAATGGCAATAACCCGGTCAGCAGCGGTGTGCCTGGTGTGTCTTTCTACAAAGACCCTGTTGATCCGGCTGATCCCAGCAAGGGCTACACCCAGCCAGTCGACAAGCTGACGGGCGACAACTACCGCATCGAGCGCGTGGATGGTCGTTTCCAGCTGCGTAACTTGAGCAGCAACGACGTTACCCCCTTGAACGGTCCGGACAAGAACGGTGGCATTACCCGGGTGGATGGTCTGGAAATTGATGTCTCCGGCTTGAAGACCCAATCTCAGGATGGCGACTCCTGGTTGCTGCAGCCCACCGTCAATGCAGGCAGCAGCTTGCAGGTGGAGATCAAGCGTCCACAGGATATTGCTGCAGCTGATAAAGATACCGGTTCGGCTAACGGTGCCATCGCCCAGAAACTGGCGGACTTGCGCAATAGCAAGGTGCTGGCCGACGGCTCCTTGAGCCTGAACGATTCTTTTGGTCAGATCGTGAACCGTATTGCGGTGCAAACGCAGCAAAACGGCACGGCGGCCAAAGCCCAGTTAAAGCTGATCGAGCAAAACTATGCCGCTCAGCAAACCTTGTCCGGCGTGAACAAGGACGAGGAATACATCATGCTCCAGCGTTATCAGGAGCAGTATCAGGCCGCTGCCCGTCTGATTGACGTCAGCTCCCAGATGTTTGACACCCTTTTAGGCCTGCGTAGTTGAGTACGGCTCTTTAGTCTTGAAATTGGAACCTTGCTATGCGTATCAGTTCTTCTCTTTTCTTTCAGACGGGCCTGACTTCGATCAACAAGCAGCAGTCCGATCTGATGCGGGTTTTTCAGCAAATGGGTTCGCAAAAGCGCATGATCACCCCATCGGATGATCCGCTGGCCTCGGCCCAGACCATTAATCTGGCCCAGTCCCAGGCCATGGACAAGCGTTACGGTGAAAACCGTGAAGTGGCCATGCGTGCCCTGGGTGAGGAAGAAAACCTGCTCAATGCCGTCAACCTGCAGTTGCAAGGCGTGCAGACCCGTCTGGTGGAAGCCTCTACCGGCACCATGTCCGACGCGGACCGCAGCACCTTGGCCACGGTGGTGGAAAGTGCTCTGGATACTCTGTTTGGCTTTGCCAATACCAAGGATGGTTCGGGGCAATACTTGTTCTCCGGTGCCAAGGGCACGACACAGGCCTTCGAGCGTACGGGCAATACCTTCAGCTACACGGGCGACACCAACAGCCGCAATATTCAGGTTGAGCAAACTCGTCAAATGGATTCGGCCGATCATGGCCGCACCATTTTCGAGCGCGCCAATCCCGGCTCGACCGCCTATTTCACCCAGGCCAATGCCAATACGGGCTCGGCTGTAGTCAGTGCGCCTAATGGCAACTCCTCGCTGGCCGGTGCCCAAGCCCATTACACCATCCGCTTTACTTCGGAAACCGAGTACGACATTGAAGTGAATGGCGCGGTTGTCAGCCAGGGCGTACTGGACGAAAACGAGCGTCAACGCATTAATTTGCCCGGTGGCGTCAGCGTCCAGATCGAAGGCAAGCCTGCCGTCGGTGACAGTTTCGAGGTCAGCTCGGTAGACAGCACCAGCTCGGCAGACATGAACATGTTCAACACCTTGCAATCGGTGGTTGAGGCCCTGCGTAAACCTGTCAGTGGCGATCCTGCTGGGCAGGCAGAGTTCCGCAACGCGATGAACTCGGCCATGCAACGTATCGGGGAAAACTTCGATAACGTGCAGACCGTGATTTCCTCGGTGGGTACGCGCATGAACGAAATTGATGCCTTGAGCGCCAACGGCGCGGCTCGTGCTTTGAACTACACCAATGAACTCTCGCGTCTGGAGGATCTGAATATTTTTCAGGCTTCCACCGATCTGGAGTTGCGCAAGGCCGCGCTGGAAATGTCGGCCATGGCGTTCCAGACGATTCAGAGCATGAGCTTGTTCAATATGAATCGCTAAGCCTGCGTTCCTTTTTTGGGTGGTTTTTCCTTAAACCGGCAGTCAAGCACCACGTGCGGGAATCTTCTATGCTTTTTAAGAATTTGAGTCTAAAGGTCGGCATGACCTTTTGTATTGCTGCTCTGATGGCATTGACAGTGGCCATGGCAGGTTGGGCGCTGTATTACTTTCATGGCCTGCTGGCCCTGGGTTCGGGCGACAAAGTATTGCGCACCCTGCAAGAGCAGCAGAGCACGTTCAATATCGTCCTGACCGTTGTGCTGGTGCTGGCCGTGCTGCTGGGCCTGGCCGCGATCAGCTACTTCTTCCGCCGTGTGGTGCGTCCCTTGGGCGACTTTGCCGCGTACTTTGATGCAATTGCCAAAGGCGATCTGACTCAACGTATTCGCGTGCTGACCGCCAATGAAATCGGTGATCTGTTCGAGTCGCTGGGCCGCATGCAGGAATCCCTGGTCAAGACCACCACGACGGTACGTCTGGGCCTGGAAGAGATCCATGCCGGTGCGCAGGAAATTGCCCAGGGCAATACCAATATCAGCAGCCGTACCGAAGAGCAGGCCGCTTCCTTGCAGCAGACCGCTGCCAGCATGGAGCAGTTGGCCGGCACTGTTCGCCAGAACGCGGACAACGCCCAGCAAGCCAACCAGTTGGCCGCCACGGCATCGGATGTGGCTCATCGTGGTGGTAGTGCCGTCAATGAAGTGGTTGCAACCATGCAAGGCATTTCGGCCAGCTCCAACAAGATTTCCGACATTGTGGGCGTGATCGACAGCATTGCGTTCCAGACCAATATTCTGGCTCTGAACGCGGCTGTGGAAGCAGCTCGTGCAGGGGAGCAGGGTAAGGGTTTTGCGGTGGTGGCCGCCGAGGTGCGAGCCCTGGCTCAGCGCAGTGCCCAGGCCGCGCGTGAAATTACCGCCTTGATCGAGGACTCGGTACGCAAAGTGACGGAAGGTTCCTCGCAAGTGGAACGTGCCGGCGCCACCATGCAGGAAATTGTGGACTCCGTGCGTCGCGTGACCGACATCATGGGTGAGATTACCGCTGCCACGATTGAACAGTCCTCCGGGATTGATCAGGTGAATCGCGCAGTCTCGCAAATGGATGAAACAACGCAGTACAACGCCCGTCTGGTGGAGCAGGCCGCTCTGGCATCCTCTGGCCTGAGCGAGCAGGTGACCAAGGTCAACCAGGCCATCGCTTTCTTCCGTTCGCCCGGTACGGAAGTCATTGACGTCAGCGCGCGCCGTGTGGCCAACCGCCGCAGTGTGGCCGCTGCTTCCTCTGAAACAGAACACCGTCGTAGCCCCGCCTTGAACGGCAGTGCCGCGGCCACCAAAGCCAGCCCCCCCACCAAAGGCTTGTCGGCACCTGCCAAGGCTGCACCGGCCGCCAAGACTACCGCTGCCCAGGACGATAGCCAGCGCCTGCTGCGCCCGGACCTGAGCAAAAGCAGCAGCGCTGCTTCGGATGATGATTGGGAGGAGTTTTAATGTCTCGCACCCGACTGAGTACCTGGGTCGGGCTGGGACGTAAGACGCTGATAGGCTTGTGCTTGCTGACCCTGGTTGCGTGCGCCACCCAGGGATCCTCCTTCAAGGCCTCGGGGTTGAATGATCTGATCCTGGGCCAAAGTACTCGTGCCGATGCCGAGCTGTCCTTGAAAGGTCGTCCTCATCAGGTCTACCGACAGCTCGATGGCAGTGAAATGGCCGTGTGGTTCCAGGGCACAACCCTGGCAACGGATGCGGTCTATTTTCGACAGGAACTGTGGCTTCAATTTGATGCCCAGGGGCGTTTCCAGCAAGTGGTCAAACGCAGTCATATTCCTTCCATGTATCGCGAGCAAGCGCGTAGTACCACGACAGGCTCGGTCACGATTGAGCACCCTGGCACGGACATGATCACCATCTTGCCGGTCAGCCACTAGAGTTTTCTTTGGATTTAGCAAATGCTGGGTATTGAAAGCAGTCTTCCGTCCGCGTCCCGCGCTTCTAAACGTCGTTCCTCAAAATCATTTCGCCCCAGTCTGAAGTCTGCTTCGGGCCTGAAGATCAGCACCATGCTGATGATCTGCATGGGCTTGTTCATGGTCCTGATTGTGGCCGTGGGCGGCCTGGCGGCTTACTACCTGCAGCAAAGCGGCGATGCGCTGCGTACCATCAATCGTCAGGCAGATCGTTC
Source organism: Alcaligenes sp. RM2 (assembly GCF_052931795.1). Taxonomy (NCBI): domain Bacteria; kingdom Pseudomonadati; phylum Pseudomonadota; class Betaproteobacteria; order Burkholderiales; family Alcaligenaceae; genus Alcaligenes; species Alcaligenes sp. RM2. The sequence goes on along the minus strand of NZ_JBRFIO010000007.1, from coordinate 63,778 downwards.
CGCACAGGTTCTGCAGCTCAATAACAATATGATGGAAGCGCGCCTTAGCTTGATGAGCGCAGCGCGCTTTTATCAGGAAGCTGGCATCGATAACGACGCCAATATGCTGCAAAGTGCAGACAATCTGGTGATTATGGCTAACCAGAAGCTGGATGAGGTACGCAAGGCCTTTGCAGATATCCGTGCCAATATGCCTACCGAACCGGAGCTGCGCCGACTGGCCATGGGTTTGGTGGCTTCCTATCAGGCGTATCTGGACGATGGTATCGAGCCTATGGTTCAGGCCCTGGAGACACGCGACTACAGCACTTTTTACTTCGTCAGCGAAGGTTTTGGTGTGCTGCGTGCGGCCACTTTCCAGTTCCGGATTGAAGAGTTGAGCAAGTTCTACAACGATCAGACGGATCTGTTGCTGGAGCAAGCTCAATTGCAAACCCGTGTTGCCAATAGCGCGATTGGTTTGGGCTTGCTGATTGGCTTGGCCATTATTGTGGCGCTGCGCCTGGTGCTGGGCCGTACCGCTTTGGCTCCCCTGCGTGAAGCCGGTGTGCATTTTGACCATATTGCCAATGGCGATCTGACCAAGAAGATTACCTATCGTTCGGCCAATGAAGTCGGTGTTTTGTATGATGCCATGCGCCGCATGCAGCAAAGCTTGCAAGGCATTGTGCTGACCGTTCGCCAAGGTGTGGACGAAATTGCTTCGGGTTCCTCGCAGATTTTTGCAGGCAATACTGACTTGAGTTCCCGTACCGAACAACAAGCCGCCGCCTTGCAGGAAACGGCGGCCAGTCTGGAAGAATTGGCCAGCACGGTGCGTCAGAACGCAGACAATGCTCATCAGGCAGACCAGCTGGCTCATAACGCCGCCAAGGTTGCTCGCCAGGGTGGAGAGTCGGTCGGTGCCGTGGTCAATACCATGAACCAGATTTCTGCGCGTTCCGGCCAAGTGGCAGACATCGTTAACGTGATTGACGGTATTGCTTTCCAAACCAATATTCTGGCTTTGAACGCCGCCGTGGAAGCCGCCCGTGCCGGTGAGCAGGGCAAGGGCTTTGCGGTGGTAGCGGGCGAAGTACGCAGCCTGGCGCAGCGCAGCGCGCAAGCAGCCAAGGAAATCAAGGGCTTGATTGAAGCCTCGCAAAATGAAGTCCAGACCGGTACACAGCAAGTGGCCAGCGCGGGCGACATTATTCAGGAAGTGGTGCGCGCGGTAAATAGCGTGACCACCTTGATGAGCGAGATTTCCTCGGCCTCTCAAGAGCAAACGGCGGGTATCGAACAGATCAATACTGCCGTGGCACAAATGGATGCTGTGGTGCAGCAAAATGCCTCGCTGGTGGAAGAGGCGGCTGCGGCAGCAGGCTCTTTGCAGTCTCAATCCGAGACCCTGGCCGAGGCGGTCTCCCAATTCAAGGTCCAGGAAGGTGATGTCATCGATATGGCCGAGCGCGACTACGATCGTTTGCGTTAAGCGCTTTGAGGGGAAAAACAGGCGCATGCCTATAGTTGAAATCCCCTAGAAAAACAGGGTCCGCGAGGGCCATGCTGCATGGCACAATAATTCTTTGCCTATAGCCAGCAGAGACGCCCATGTCCTTCGCGATTCCCGGTGAATCCGTGGCCAAGACGGCGGTGCGCCAAAAGGCGCCCGGCATCTTGGCCTGGTTGATTGCTTACCCGCCTTTCGATCAGATGCAGGCGCAGCACTGCGATTACCTGATCGAGCATAGCGAGCTACGGTTTTTTTCAGCCGGACAGGTGCTGTTGGAAGAAGGCGCGCGTGTTGACCAGCTCTACCTTGTTCGCCAAGGTCAGATCTCCAGCCAGGAACACGGGGAAACTCACGAGTATGTGGAAGGGGATCTTCTGCCCGTGCGTGAACTGGTTTCGGGTCAGGCTCTGGACAGTGATTACCTGGTACAGGAAGACTGCTTTACCTTGTGCGTGGCTGGTGAAGCCGTTGCCCATCTGCTGACCATCAGCGAGCCTTTTCGGGATTACTGCTTGCGTGGTGCCAGCAGCCTGCTGGCCTCGGTCTGGCGCAGTGCCCAGAAAAGTGCCAGCGCCGACCTGGGTGCCAGCTACACGCTGGACATGAGTCTGCAAGCCCTGACAGAACGCGGTTTGCTCAGCTGTTTGCCGGATTGTCCGGTCGAGCAGGCGGTCAAGGACATGCACGAGCGTCAGGTCAGCAGCATGGTGGTGGTCAATCCGGACCAGCATTTGTTGGGCATCTTCACCTTGCGAGACTTGCGCCGTTTGGTAGCCGGTGGTCAATACGATCCGACCCAGGCCATGTCTCAAGTCATGACACCGGACCCGGTCTGGCTGGCCCCACAATCCTCGGCCTTTGATGCGGCTTTGCTGATGGTAGAGCATCAGATTGGCCATATCTGTCTGGTTCAAGACCATAAAGTCGTGGGCATGGTGTCCGAGCGCGATGTGTTCTCCTTGCAGCGCGTGGATCTGGTGCATTTGTCGCGTGCCTTGCGCTGTGCCCAGGACGTGTCCGTGCTGGTACGTCTGCAGTCCGATATTGGTCGGCTGGTGGACGCCATGCTGGCTCACGGTGCGCGTTCTGAACAGCTGACTGCGGTGATTACGCGTTTGAATGATCACACGGTTCAGCGCACGATTGAACTGAGCTTGCCCGGCTCCGGGCTGGATGGCATCGAGTTCTGCTGGTTGGCTTTTGGTAGTCAGGCCCGTGGCGAGCAAACCCGTCATACCGATCAGGACAATGGCATTTTGTTTGCCGCCCATTCGCCCGAACAGGCCCAAGCCCATCGCGCCTTGCTCCTGCCTTTTGCGCGTCGGGTGAACGAGGCCCTGGACCGCTGCGGGATGGCCTGGTGCACTGGCAATATCATGGCCAGCAATCCTGACCTCTGCCTGTCTGAAGCCGAATGGCTGCATCGTTTCCAGATCATGATTGAACGGCCTGCGCCCGAGCAATTGCTGGAGTCCACGATTTACTTTGACTGCCGCGCCATCTGGGGCCAAAGCAGCATGTTGCAACGCATGCAGCGTCGAGTTCTGGGCATGGTGAACGACAACCCTGTGTTCCAGCGCATGCTGGCCCAAAGCACCTGTCAGACACGCATTCCCAGTGGTAAAAAGCGCAGTCGTCTGGAGGCGCTGATGGGGCAGGGCGATGACAAACTGGACATCAAGAAACAGGCCTTGGCGCCGATGGTGGATGTGCTGCGGGTGCTGGCCCTGGCGCATGGTTGCGAACTGGCCTCGTCCATGGACAGGCTGGCCGTGCTGACTCAGCGCGGTGTCTTCACAGACGAGGAGTCAGAGGGCCTGTGCGAGGCCTACCGCTATTTGCAATTGTTGCGCTTGCAACATCACCAAACCCAGTTGCAGCAGGGGCAGGAGCCCAACAATCTGGTGCGTTTGAGTACTTTAGGTGCACTGGATGCACGTGTCTTGCGTGAAGCCTTGTCGCAAGTGCGCCGTGCCCAACGTATTCTGGCTTTCCGGTATCGCTTATGAAACTGCTTTCCTGGCTACCTTGGCGTAAATCCTCTTTTGCCGCACGCAGTCCCTCCTTGTCCTGGAGTGGGGTGGACGAACTGGCTTTGGACGAAGCGGCCTTTACGGTGCTGGATCTTGAAACCAGTGGTCTGGAGCCCAAGCGCCACCATATCGTTCAGATGGGTGCGGTCCGCCTGGAAAACGGTTCGATTGCCTTGGGCAATATCTGGTCCGGTCTGGTTCGGTCCCAGGGTGAGCGCAGTCATGAAAGTCTGCTGATTCATGAGATCAGCCCGCAACAACAGGAAGAAGGCGAGCCACTACCCCAGCTGATGCGGGACTTTGCCCGCTATTCCGAAAATACGGTATGGGTCGCCTGGGATGCCGACTTTGATCTGGCGTTTCTGGATCGTGCCTGGCCGAAGGCGGGCCTGGAACAGGCCCGGCCTTTGGCTCTGGATTTGGCTGAACTGGCTGCCTGTGTATTGCCCGACTGGCGTGGTCGTCGTCTGGGCCTGGACGATTGCCTGAAATATTGTGGCCTGCCGGTAAGTGACCGCCATGATGCCTTGGGAGATGCCCTGGTCAGTGCACAGTTGATGCAATTACTGATTGGGCGCGCCAAGCAAAAAGGCATCCTGACCATAGGCCAGGCTCGGCGCTTGATGCAATCGCACAAGCAGCGGCAGGCGCACGCGTTTTAAGAGCCTGCCAGCCCCAGCGCGACCCGCATCATGGCTTCGTAGCCGGAGTTGAATAGCTGGGTCAGGAAGGGCGTAGTCTGAGGAATGACCACGGTCAGCAAGGTCAGGCCGATTGTCAGCGTAATAGGGAAACCCACGGCAAAAATCGTCAATTGCTGGGCGGTACGGTTCAAGATCCCAAAGGCCAGGTTAATGGTCAACAGCACGATAATCAGCGGCAGGGCCAGCAACATGCCTGACACCCACAATTCGCTGCTCCAATCGAGCAAGGCACCCCAGCCATTGATGTTCAGGTCCGCGCCGATGGGCAGCACATGGAAGGTGCGCACCAGCACACCCAGCAAGAGCAGGTGGCCGTTCAGGGCCAGAAAGGTCAGCACCGCAATCACGTTCAACAGCCGCGACAGCACGGCGGTATTCGCGCCGGTAGCGGGGTCAAAGAATGAGGCAAAAGACAGGCCCATTTGCAGGCCGATAAACTCGCCCGCTGTCTGTACCGCTGCAAACACGATGCGCATGGTCAGACCCAGCGCGACACCGATGAACACTTGCTGCGCGGCAATCAACAGGGCCTCGTAAGAGGCTGTGGGCAGATCGGGTAGAGGCGGTAGCGAGGGCGCGACAATCAGGGTCAGGATAAAGCCCAGGCCTATTTTGGCCCGCTTGGGGATGGCGGATTCGCTAAAAAAGGGAACGGTAGCCAGGGTGGCCAGAATACGGATGAAGGGCCACAGAAAGGCGTTGAGCCAGGTATAGAGCTGGGCGGAGTTCAGGTCGAGCACGGCACGCCTAGGGCCTGTTCAGTGGGCAAGGCATGGCACTTTGCCCGTCACGGATTTGCGTACTCACGGAAGGCTCCTTGTCGCGCTGGTCGGTCTTAGTTGACCAGCCCGGGAATGCCACGTAACAGGCCCTGCATGTAGTCGACCATATTGTTGATCAACCAGGGGCCCAGCAGCACCACCGTAATGCCCATGGCCAGCAGCTTGGGGATGAAAGACAGCGTCATCTCGTTGATCTGGGTGGCTGCCTGGAAAATACTGATGCCCAGACCTACCACCAGCACCACGATCAACATGGGACCGGCCATGGACAGGGCCAGTTTCAGGGCGGTATAGGTCATGGACATGACGGTTTCGGGAGTCATCACAGTCCTTTATTGGTAGAAGCTGCGGGCCAGGGAACCCAGCAGCAGATGCCAGCCATCGGCCAGCACAAACAGCATGAGCTTGAAGGGCAGCGAGATGGTCACGGGTGGGACCATCATCATCCCCAGGGACATCAGGACGCTGGCAATCACCAGGTCAATGATCAGAAAGGGGATAAAAATCGTAAAGCCGATCTGGAAGGCGGTTTTCAGCTCGCTGGTTACAAAAGCCGGCACCAGTACGCGCAAGGGGACATCTTCCGGGGATTCCAGTTCTGCCACGCCCGCCATATCGCCAAACAGCTTCAAGTCCGCTTCGCGGGTCTGGTGCAGCATGAAGGTTTTCAGGGGCTGGGCGCCTTGCTCCAGTGCAGTTTCAAAGCTGATCTTGTTTTCTGACAAGGGCTTGTAGGCGTCCTGATACACCTGATCAAACACCGGTGACATCACAAAGAAAGTCAGAAACAGGGCCAGGCCCACCAGCACGGTGTTGGGCGGCGCCGTACCTGTTCCCATGGCATTGCGCAGCAGCCCCAGCACAATGATGACGCGGGTAAAGCCGGTCATCATCAGCAAGGCCGCAGGCAGGAAGGACATCATGGTCAGCATGGCCAGCGTCTGGATGCTGAGTGACCAGGTTTGCGAGCCGTTCGGGCCTGCTGTGCTGGTAATGGCCGGAACAGCCTGGGCCCAGGCCTCGGAAGGCAGGAGCAGGCTGATCAGGGCCAGAAGCAGCATCAGGCCGATGCGCTGGGCGGGAGAGATGAGTGCGGTCATGATGCGGTCAGCGGGGCGCACGGTGCTGGTCCAGATGGGCCTGGAAGTCCGGCTCGGAGCCAGCGGGCGTTGTGGTGTGCAGCAGGCTGATCTGCTGAGGGGTGATGCCAATCAGAATTTCGCGGTCATCAATCTGGACCAAGGCTACGCTGCTGCGCGGCCCCAGGCGTTGATTGTCCAGAATCTTGATGCGTTGCTGGTTTTTGTTTTTCAGCAGCCCGCCTCGGCGGGCAACCCAGGCTGCCGCCAGAATCAGGCCTACAACCAGCAGCAGGCTGAGCATGATTCTGACGAGCTGGGCTTGTTCCATGTTCTAGCGGCGGCCGTTCAGGCGTTGGATACGATCCGATGGAGTCACGATGTCGGTGACGCGAATACCGTATTTATCGTCTACCACGACCACTTCGCCTTGGGCGATCAGGTAGCCGTTCACGTAAATATCCAGCGGTTCGCCAGCCAGACCGTCCAGCTCCACCACGGAGCCCTGGCCCAGTTGCAGAATGTTCTTGATGGTCAGACGTGTGCGACCCAGCTCCACCGACAGCTGGACCGGGATGTCCATAATCATGTCGATATCGGTGGTGGCGTTCGCTTCGGCGTGCTCCATGGGCGGGAACAGATTGCTGGCAGGGCTGGGTTCGTGCACAGGCGTGGCCGCGCTTTGCTCGGCCAGTGCCGAGGCCCAGTCATCCTCCAGGGGCTGTTCCAGTCCTTGGGCTTGGGTGCTGCTTTGGCTGCCAGCCTGTTGCTCAGCCATCGCGGCTGCCCAGTCGTCCTCGGGCGCAGACCGGTCGTTAGGGTTGTGAGGGTCGCTCATAGGGACTTACCTTTAGTCAAATCGCTGTCGTTGGTGGCCAAGATGTTTTCTACCCGCAAGGAGTAGCGGCCACCGGAGGTGCCGTAGCGGCATTCCAGAACCGGCACGCCATCCACGTGGGCTTCAATAAGAGTGGGGATTTCAATTGGCAAGACATCATTGGCCTTTAACTGGGTCAGCTCGGCAATGGTCATGTCTATATTGACGAAGTTGGCAATCAGTTCAACTTCGGCGCTGCGCACTTGTCGTGACAATTGCTGGGTCCAGCGCTGGTCGATATCGTTGGTGCCTTTGTCCTGCAAGGGGCGGGTCAGCAGATCGCGCAGCGGCTCGATCATGGAGTAGGGCAGGCAGATATTCAGATTGCCACCCTGGGCACCAAATTCAATATTGAAAGAGGTCACCACCACGATGTCATTGCTGCTGCTGATGCTGGCAAACTTGGTATGCATCTCCGAGCGCATGTACTCCGCTTCCAGCGGGTAGATGGACTCCCAGGCACCGCAGTAGCTCTCCAGCGTCAGGGTCAGCAAACGCTGGATGATGCGCTGCTCGGTCGTGGTGAAGTCCCGGCCTTCGACGCGGGTGTTGTAGCGGCCATGGCCACCAAACAGGCTGTCGATAATCAGGAAGACCAGGTTCGGGTCGAAGGTAAACAGCGACACGCCCCGCAAGGGCTTTAAGGCAACCATGTTCAGGTTGCTGGGCACGGGCAGGTTGCGCTCGAAATCCGAGTACTTCTGAATACGAATGGAACCGACGGTGATGTCTGCGTTGCGGCGCATGAAGCTGAGCATGGTCGAGCGCAAACGACGGGCAAAGCGCTCGTTGATCAGCTCCAGGGTCTGCATGCGGTGACGCACTACCCGGTCTGGCGAGGTCAGGTCATAGGCCCGTACGCCAGTCAGGTTTTCGTTCAAGGGCTTGGTGTCAGCGCCTTCGCCGGTAACACCGGCCAGCAGTGCATCGACTTCGTCTTGGGATAGGAAGCTCTGATACGACATTTATTGGATGACAAAGGCGGTGAACAGGACATCATTGATGTTCGGTACAGCAGTGTTGGGCGCGTAGGGCTCTTTCAGGCCGGCGCTCAGCTGTGCAACCAGGGCTTGACGCCCTTCGGAGGTCTGGATGTAGGTGGGGCGCTGTTCAGCCAGAATCTTGAGCACGCGATCACGCACCATGGGCATGTACTCCACCAGCATGGAGCGCGAACCATCGTCCTGGACACGCAAGGTGATGCCCACGTACAAGATGCGCGAGCGGCCATTCTCGTTCAGGGTGACGGTAAAGGGGTCCAGCGGCGCAAAAATGGGTTTGGCATTGACCTTGACCACCGGCGGTTCGTCCGGGGCAGGGGCCGCTTCAACTGATTGGCCTTTTTCTGCCCAGGCCAACCAGGCAGGCGTGCTGCTTTGTTGCAGGGAGTAGTACAACGTTGCGCCCACGCTAGCGGCGATAATAAACAGAACCAGCAGACCGGTTTTCATCAGGCGTGCAAGTTTGGTGGGTGCTTTTCGGGCCATGTGATGTGAGCGATGTATTTTCTAGCGTATTACAAACAGACAAACGCATGTCGGGCCTGAGCCTGACTGCATGCCTGAGCTATTGTGCCGGAGGTCAGACAGGACAGGCCCGGCGAATAGACGCTGCTTTTCGAGCTTAATCATGCTTTTTGCCGGGCTGTCTGTGGGACTGTGAATCAGGCGAAGGTATCAACCAGCGCGTCGGGGTTCAGCGAGCGTGTGGCGCTGCTGTTCACCAAGGGGCTGCTTTCGTCAGCGGAAGCCACGCCGTTCAGGCTGAAGGCGGGTTGATCGCCTTGATTGCCCTTGGCGGCCAGTTGCTCGTGAAAGGCCTGGTGCGAGGCGTGCTGGTCGCCTACGTCAGCCTGTCCCAAGGTCAGCCCGTTTTCTGCAAACTGCTGTTGCAGCTGCTGCAAGGATTGTTCGAGGGCGTGGCGGACTTGAGCATGGGGCGAGGTGATCATGGCGTGGGCCATGCCATCTTGCATTTGCAAGGTAATGCGCAAGGGGCCCAGTTCGGGTGGGTCCAGACGAATGTCGGCGCTTTGAACGCCGCCTTGAGCCTGTTGGGCCAAGGTAATCATTTGACGACCCATGGCCGCCCCCCATTCGGGGGACTGGACCGGCGTGGCAATGGCCAGCGTCAGGGGGCTGGGCAAGGCGGCCGGGCTGTTGGCCTGGACTGCGCTGGGTGCGGCGCCAAGTTGGGCTAGCAGGGAAGCATCCAGAGCGGGCAGGTTCAGATTCACGCCGGCACGGGCATCGTCAGCAATTTGTCGTCCAAAGCTAGCCAAGGAAGCCGACGCTTCATCCATCAAACGTGACTGGGATGAGGGCACATTAGCGTCGATGCCAGTGCCTGGCGGGTTGTTGTTCAGTAATTGTGCTGTGTTCACCGCCGATTTGCGTGCAGTGGTGGCAGCCAGCGGATTGCTGGTTTCAACGGCTTTAGGCAAGACCAGTTCGGCGCTCAGATCAAGCTCGGCTTCTGCTTCAACAGCGTTCAATGGCGCGGTCTGAGCTTGACGGCTACTTGGCTCGGCGGCCAGATTCTGGCGTGTGTTGAGAGCGCTCAGTGGCAGTTTGCTATCGGTTTGGGCACTTTTTGGGTCGGCCTTGCTGTTCTTGATGGCCTGTACTTGCGAAAGAATCGACAAGGCCATGGCAGGCAGGCCGCTATCGGCCGGGGCATCAGTGTCAAGTTCCAGATCGCTCTGATCGGCAATCAGCAGGGCCGGGTCTTTGATCAAGGGGTCCAGCTCGCTGGCACCAGCCTGTTCGGCCACGGCGTCAGCCAGCTCGGGGCTGTCGGCGGGAACCTGGGTTTTGGTGCTGTCCTGCTTGGCGGCTGCCGGTGTCTTGCCAGCCCCTTTGTGTTGCACCTGCTGCTGTTGGGTTTGCAGATGCTGGGCAAAGCCTTCGTCTTTGGGCGCATGCGCAGCCGCAGGCCCGGCCGTGTTGGTGACGGGGGCCGAGGGTGCGGCAGGGGCCGCAGGTAAAACCGAAAGAGTGGGCGAAGTCATGGCGGCGCTTGTTTAATAGGCGGTCTGGCTACGGGTAAAGAGACGAGCAGCGATTTCATCGCTGTTACGTTGTTCCATTCTTTGTTGCTGGACTTGCTGGGTCTGGAGACGGCGGTCGATCAAGGTTTCATACGCTTTCAGGCGCTGCTGATGGCCATACCAGACCTGGCGTCCCTGTTCCATTTTCTCTTCCAGCGCTTGGATGACACTATTTTGCTGGGAAATGGCCTGGTCCAATGTCACGATAAAGCGCCGGAAATTGTGGTAGTTCGCCATGGTTACCCCAGTTTGGCCCACATCCAGCAGGCGCTGGGCGTAGTCCTGGCGATAGGTCTGCAGCATTTCCAGCTGCGACTGGGCCGCATCGCGTTCTGTTCGCAGCTCCTGCAGATGGCGGGCCGCGTCGTCCACATTGTTCTGACTGAGATCGACCAGCGTATGTAAAGAGGCGTTGGCTTTCATGGCTATTGCTCGCTATTGAGAACGGCGTTCAATTCATCGAAGGCGCGTGGCACGTCCACACGTTGCTGCATGCCCTGGCGCAGATAGGCTTCCAGCCAGGGGAAACGATCAATGGCCTGATCAATGGCCGGATCATTGCCACGGGTATAGGCGCCCACGGCAATCAGGTCGCGGTTGCGTTGATAGCTGGAGAGCAGGCCCTTGAAGCGGTGCACCATCTTGATCTGTTCTGGCTCCACAATGCTGGGCATGACCCGTGATATGGACGCTTCGATATCAATGGCCGGGTAATGGCCGGTTTCCGCCAGACTGCGCGACAGCACAATGTGACCGTCCAGAATCGCCCGGGCCGAGTCGGCAATCGGGTCTTGCTGGTCGTCGCCCTCGGTCAGCACGGTGTAGAACGCGGTGATCGAGCCGCAACGGCCTTGTGCATTGGGTTCGCCATTGCCGGCGCGCTCCACCAGGGCCGGCAGCTTGGCAAAAACGGAAGGAGGGTAGCCCTTGGTGGCAGGCGGCTCGCCAATTGCCAAGGCGATTTCGCGCTGAGCCATGGCATAACGCGTCAGTGAATCCATGATCAGCAAGACGTTCTTGCCTTCATCACGGAAAAACTCGGCCAGACGGGTGGCGTACACCGCGCCTTGTAGACGCAGCAAGGGCGAGACATCAGCCGGAGCAGCGACAACAACCGAGCGTTGCAGGCCCTCTTCGCCCAGGTTGTGCTCAATAAATTCTTTAACTTCTCGGCCCCGTTCACCGATCAGGCCTACGACAATGATGTCGGCCTGGGTGTAGCGGGCCATCATGCCCAGCAGCACACTTTTACCCACACCGGAACCGGCAAACAGACCCATGCGCTGACCACGGCCTACGGTCAGCAAACCGTTGATGGCACGTACTCCTACGTCCAGAACCGTGTCGATGGGACTGCGCTTCAGTGGGTTGGGTGTGGTGTGGCTGAGCGAGACGCAGGCTTGCGCGTCGATCGGGCCCAAACCGTCCAGCGGATTGCCGCTGCCATCGACCACGCGACCCAGCAGGCCGGGGCCGACCGGAACATGGCGCGAACGCGCCTGGGCGGGCAGGCTGTCCGGTTGATCGGAGTCGGGCAGCGGAACCGGCGGCTGCAATTGAGCTTCAACCGGTACAACACGTGCACCGGGAGGCAGGCCGGAAATTTCGCTCAAGGGCATCAAATACAAGGATCTGCCTTCAAACCCTACAACCTCGGCTTCGGCCCAGATGTTTTGCGCGGCAGACAGCTCCACTTTGCAAGCGGCTCCTACCGCCAGCTTCAAGCCTGTAGCTTCCAGCACTAAACCCGTGGCGCGGACAACGCGGCCACTGCGCAAGCAGGGCTCAATGGCCTGGACCCGTTGCTGTGCCGACAGCATCTGGGCGCGCCAGCGTTCGGGGGAGGAGGCCAAAAGGGGCGTTGCCATCAGGGCTCCGAAGAGACGGGCAAGCCCAGGCTGGCCAGGGCGCGTTTCCAGCGAGTGGCAAAGGTGGCGTCAATATCGCCGTAGCTGGAGCGCACACGACATTCACCGCGTTGCAGTTGGGGGTCTTCTTGCAGACGCCAGGCGCGGGGCTCGCCTTGTTCAATCAGAAACTCACGCACCAGGCTGATGTCGTCCGGGTGCAAGCTCAGTTCCAGGGCGCTGGTATCGCCTGGATCACTACGCAGTACTTCGGCAACCAGATCGCGGATGCGGCTGGGTTCGGCCTTGATGGTGCTTTGCAATACATGCTCGGCAATACGTGTCGCCAGCTGAATCAGGGATTGGCCCATTTCCTGATCCATCAGTTCAATGGACTGGGCGCAGTTCTGGTTCAAGGCGACAAATTCCTTGATGTACTGGTCAATCTGTTCTTGTGCCTTGGCCATTCCAGCCGCCATTCCGGCTTCATAGCCTTGGGCATGGCCACTTTCCTGACCTGCTGCCAGACCAGCGGCGTGGCCTTGGTTGTAACCGGCCTGATAGCCCTGGGTATGGCCTTCTTCCTGTGCCTGGCTGCGCTGGTTTTCCAGATCGCGCTGCAGTTCTTCCGGGGTAGGAGGGACGAACTCGGGCTCTTCCGGTTCCGGGGCGACGACAGGATCATCCAGCCCCTGCATTTGCCAGCGGCTCCAGCTTTCCTGAAGCTCCGAGTAGGCCGAGGCTTTACGGTGGCTGGACATTTACAGGCTCCCGCGCAGGCGGTTCGTGCCTGGGCACAAGCGAATAACGGCTTGGACGGGCAGGAGCTGCCCAAACGAGGCCGTCTTAGACATACTCGTCCCCACTCAGGCCACCCAGCGTAATCTGACCGGCTTCGGCCAGGCGACGGGCCACCTGCACAATGGCTTTCTGTTCCTGTTCCACCTTGGACATGCGGATCGGGCCTTGGGCGTCGATGTCTTCGCGCAGCATTTCGGCAGCACGGTTGGACATATTGCGGAAGAACTTGTCGCGCAACTCTTCGGGCGCGCCTTTCAGGGCAATCGTCAATGCAGAGGTCTCGATTTCCTTGAGCAGCAGCTGAATGGCAATGTCTTCCACATCGGCCAGGTTCTCGAACACGAACATCTCGTCCACGATGCGCTGGGTCAGGTCGGCGTCCATGCCGCGCAGACTGGTCAGGACGGACTCTTCCAGGCTAGCGTTCATGTAGTTCAGCATCTCGGCTGCCGTGCGTGGACCACCCATCTTGCTGCGTTTGGCACCCTGGCCCGATAGCATGCCGTTCAACACTTCGGTCAGCTCGTTCAGGGCCGTGGGCTGCACGCCGCCAAAAGTAGCAATACGCAGGACCACATCATCGCGCAAACGATCCGGAATGTAGCCCAGAATGTCGGCGGCGCGATCACGCTCCAGATGCACCAGAATGGTGGCAATAATTTGGGGGTGTTCGTCGGCAATCAGCTCGGCCACGCTGGAGGCATCCAGCCAGTTCAGGGCATCAATACCGCTGCTGGAGCCTTCGCTGTTTTCCAGCAAGTCTTCGATCAGGCCAGCGGCTCGGTCCGAGCCCAGCGCCTTGTTCAGTACGGAGCGGATATAGGCGTTGGAGTCCAGTGCCACCGCCATGAACTGGTCGGCCTCCTGGCGAAAGCTCTCCAGAGCCGCGTCCATATCGGCACGGGTCAGTTGCTTCAGGGACGCCATGGCGGTACTGAGCTGCTGCACCTCACGAGGCGAGAGGTGGCGAAACACCTCGGCGGCGGCATCTTCCCCCAAGGACATCATCAAAATCGCACTGCGTTCGATGGAATCGTCCGGTTTAGCCGTTTTCATTTTTTTCATCTTTGTTTAACCAGGAGCGCAACACCATAGCCACGGCACGTGGGTCATCGTGAGCCATCGTGCGGGCGGTGTTCAGATTCTCTTCGTAGCGGCTCATTTCGGCGGCACGTTGTTCAGCAGCCTGTTCGCGAGCAGATTCTTCTTTCTGGCGCTCGACGCGGGCGTCAGCCACCGCCTTGGCCTGGATCAGGCCCTGGATGATGGGGTTGATGACGATGCGCCATGCCATGAACAGAATGAATGCAAAGACCAGATACTTGACCAGTTCCATAGCGAGCTCGCGGTACTCCGGATTTTTCCAGAAGGGGGTATCAATATCGCCTTGTTCGTTGAACTGTCCGTTCACCACGCTCAGGCTATCGCCTCGATCAGCCGAGTAACCGACGGCTTGTTTGACCAGATCGCGGATCTTGTCCAGTTCTTCCTGCTCCAGCGGCTGTTGGTCCTTGTCCGTATTGCGATAGTTCACCACCACGGCTACCGACAGGCGGCTTAGCTGACCCAAAGGACCTTTGACGTGGCTGATGGTGCGATCCACTTCGTAGTTCACGGTGGAGTCGTTACGCGCATTGCCGGTGTTTTGCAGCAAGCGGGCCTGTTCGGCCAGGGACACCAGTGAAGGGTCTGTACCGGCCGCTGCAGCGTTTGCGGCGTTGGCGGTTTGTGCGGCGGCATTGGCCGGCTCAGTTGCCGGAGCAGCCGGGGCTTGGGGCTGATTTGGCGCAGCAGGCGGGTTGACCAGATTGGCGGTGGCATTGTTGGGAGCCTGATTGCTCAAGGCACCGGGCACGCCCTGGGGCTGCTGCGGGTTGCGTTGCAAGGAAGAGCTGGTCTGCTGGCTGCGTACCGCGGCCTGACCGGGTTGCTGATTGGGCTTGTAGACCTCGGACGTCTGCTCGCGGCGCGAAAAGTCCACTTCAGCCGTCACCTGGGCGCGGACGTTGCCAGCACCGACCAAGGGGTTCAGCAAGGTCAGGATGCGCTGGACGGCTCGGTATTCAATATCGTTTACAAAATTGCGCTGCTGATTATCAGCACCCATCTCGCCAGTGGGGGCGGTTAGCAAGCGGCCATTCTGGTCAATGATGGACACCTTGTCGGCTTGCAGATTGGGCACGCTGGAGGAGATCAGCCAGCTGATGGCGGAAACCTGGCCTTCGCTCAGGTCGCGGCCCGGATACAGCGACAGCACTACCGAAGCGGTCGGAGACTGGCGGTCACGTACAAACAAGGTTTCACGCGGCATGGCCAGGTGAACGCGCGCTTCCTTGACGGCATGCACGGCCTTGATGGAATTGGCCAGCTCGCCTTCCAGGGCGCGCTGATAGGTGACTTGCTCGGTGAACTGGCTGGCGCCAAAGCGACTTTGATCCAGCAGCTCGAAACCGGCATTGCCACTGCGCGGCAAGCCTTGCGAGGCCATTTGCATGCGCACATCATGCACACGATCTTGCGGCACCAAAATGGCGGTACCGTTGCTGTTGAACTGGTAGGGCACGTTCATCTGGCCCAGGGCCGAGACAATCGCACCGCCATCGCGGTCGTCCAGATTGGAGAACAGTACCTGGTAGGTAGGGCCGCGGCTCCACAGCAAGAGGGCGACAATCAGAGCAATCAGTGCGGCACCCAGCCCGATCAGCGCTACCTTGGGCAAGGCGCGCAGTGTGTCGTAGCCAGGAAGTTTGTTCAGCAACTGTGCTGTCTGACTCATGGGTGAGGCAGAGGCAGGGTTCTGCATGGAATCAGGGGAGTTCAAATCAGGACGTGCTCAGGCAGCATTAAGGAAAGGGCGGCGGGCATGAAAGAATCAGGCGCTTATACCGGCATACTGGCAATTTCTTGGTAGGCGGCCACTAAGCGGTTGCGTACCTGGACGGTGGCCTGAAAGCCAACGCTGGCTTTTTGCAGGTCAATCATCACGTCGTTCAAGGAAATTCCGGGCTCGCCCATTTCAAAGGCCTGAGCCTGGGCATTGGCCTCATTCTGCGCCTGGGAAACCCGGTTCAAAGAGCGGGCCAGCTCGGCGGCAAAACCACCGGGAGCGGCGCTGCTGGCCGAGGAGGACACAGAACTGGAAGCCCCGGCCGCTTGCGCAACTGCGCGCATCTGGGCCAAAAGGTTTTCAATGCTGGAGAGATTGGAAATCGACATATTCGCTTGCCAGAAAGTCAGGATGGGCCACGCGCACAGGTGCGGGCAGCTTGCCGTGCTTAATGTAACGTTTAGAACGCGAGGCTAAGCAGGGTATCTAAGCCCAAAAACAGGGGCTTTTCAGCCCTTATAAATAGCAGGCTCAAGTTTTTGGGGCGTCGTGCAAAGCCTGCAAGGCTTGTGTGGCCTGGGGATGGCCTTGTTCCAGGGCGTAGAGCCAGGCCAGCAATTCAGCCACGGCTTGATAGAGCTGAGGGGGGATATGACGGTCCAGATCCACCTGCATCAGCAGGCCGACCAGTTCGGGGGACTCGTGTACGTACAGACCGTGCTCGCGGGCGGTCTCGACAATTTTTTCGGCCAAGGTGCCGTAGCCTTTGGCAACGACACGCGGGGCCCCGTCTTTGGGCTCGTAGCGCAAGGCCAGGGCCTGCGGGCGACGGGAGGGGGAGTCATGACTCATCGGGCAGGTCCTGCGGCAGGGTCGGGTCGGCTTCAATCTGCAATTGGCTCAGGATCAGGCCCTGGTCTTGCAGACGTTCGCGCAAGGGCAGGCTGTTCTCGTCCAGATAAGGGGCGGATTGATCGGCCTGAATATGGACCAGCAATTGCTGGTTCAGGAGGTTGAGCCGTAGGGTGATCGGCCCCAGCGTGGGCAGGTCCAGTTGCAGGGTACTGGACCAATGTTCGGTTTCGTCCTCTGACTGGGCATGGTGACGTTGCACACTCCAGTTCATGTCGGCATCCGGCCAGGCCTGACCTTGCCATTGCAGGTTCTGGTAGGCCAGCGTATCCAGTTGCTGACGCACCAGCAGGCTATTGGCCGGGTCCTGGGTGCTGGCCTGGGCCTGAGGATTCTGGCTTGTGCTGGTATGTGTTTCGGCCGCGGGGCGATTCAGGTTTTGCGGCTCTTGCTGTAATTCGCCAACGCTGCGTTGCCCAAAGTGCAGATCACTAAGATGAGACTCGTAGAATAGCCCGCTTTGTTGCAAGGCCTGGGGCAAAGCCTGGCTGAAATGCTGGGCCAGAGCAGCCGTGCTGCCTGTAGGCAGGGGGCTTTGGGTTGCGGCGCCGGTGGTCGCAGTGCCTGTTCCCACAGCACTGCTGCCTGTTGTCATTGCACTGGCAGAGCCCGCGTTTGCGCCGCTTGTTGCTGTGCTACCGGGCAAGGGCAGGCGCTGCTGAGCCACGGTGGCGATTGTGCTGGCGGTATTCTGTGCTGTGCCTGCCCGCCCCGCCGTCTGGGTATCGCTGCCGGGACGCGTGGGCTCCTTGCCGTCCGCCTGCATCGTGGGGCGGCCAGGTAACAAGGCCTGTCGTCCCTGGATAGCAGGGGCACGATCCGGAAAGCGCTCCAGCAAGGACAGGATCAATTGGGCAGTGCGCCCCAGGGTTGTGGGGGCCGAGCTGGTGGTGGCCGTATTGGGGCCACGAGCATTCAGAGCCGGGTCGGTCGAGGTTTGTCCGCTTTGTGTGCGGATATTCCGGCTATCGCGACCCTGGGTGTGGGCGCGGGCTTGATCTACGCTTTGGCGTTGATCACGAGCCGTTTGGTTTTCGGCGCGCTCGGGGCGCTGGCTGCCCGGTGTCTGGCTGATGGCGTCCGGTCGGGCGCCCGTGGCGATATTGCTTTGCTGTCCAGTGCTGATACCCAGAACGGCATCAAGCCGTTGAATGAGCAGCGTCCCCAAGGGGGAGGGGCCGCCTATGCTCATGGATGAACGCTAGGGTTGTAATACGCTTGCAACACGGTTTGCTGGCGCTTCATATTGCCCAGCAGTGCACCCAGACGCCCCAGTTCGGGGGTGGCCAGATGGCGGATCTGGGCGTCGTCCTCCAGAATTTGGGTCAGCAACTGACGGCGTGCCTGTTTTTCAGTAATAGACAGGTCTTCCATGTTCTTGAGCTTTTCCACGGCGAGTTGATAGTGTTCGGATTGTTCAAACACATCCTCCCAGCGAGCCGTTTGGGCAAGCTCCAGCATGTGACGGGTGATGCTGGCGATAATTTGATATTGATCGACGATCGGGTTAGAGGTATCGCTCATGTTCGTACCAGGCGCTAAAGGCGCAAAGGAGGTTGGAGGTGCAGGTCAGGAACAGAACCTGTCCCGCGAGCCCCGGAGTCAAGCTGGCTGCTTGGCACGTTGGGTATCAACATTGCTGCGCCAGGCATCGGCAATATCGGTCAGCAAACGCTCGGCCAGCGTCAGCTTTTCCGCGTCATTGCGAAGGTTGGCCAGCATCAGATTGTGCAAAATCAGGTCATAGGTAGCGACCAGATTGCGGGCCAGCTCTCCGCCCTTTTCGGTATCGACCGCCATTTTCAGGCCGCTATCGACAATATCAATAGCCTTCGATAGTGATTGCCCCCGCCCGGCAATATTGCCCTGTTCCATATGCAAGCGCGCTTGCAGCATGGCGGTGCGAGCACCGTTAAATAACAGGGTAATCAGATGTTCGGGGCTCGCGCTCAAGACCTCGGTTTCCAGACCTACTTGAGCGTAGGCGCGAACCGATTGTTGGCCAAAGCGACGGGAAGGGGCAGGATAGCTCATAGGGGGTTATTTATTGCTGTTCATATTGCCCAGCATGGACAGTTGCTGGCTTAGGTAATTGCTGGTGCCTTGCATGCGGTTGATCATGACGTCCAGTTGGACAAACTGCTTGCGATAGGCTTCCATCTTGTTCTCGATACGCTGGTCGGCTGCATCATACTGATCCTGCAATGTCTTGCCGACTTTTTCAGCGCCAGCCTGAGCGTTGTCAATGCGACCATCTTTTTTGATGAATTCGTCAGCGGCTGCTCGTACGCGGCCGGCAACGCTGTTCTCACCCACGAACATGTTCTTGACGTCCGCCATGTTGGTCTTCAGGACTTCATTCAACTTTTTTTCATCCAGCTGCAGATCGCCCGTCTTGGGGTCGACGTTGATGCCAAGGCCTACCATGGAGCGAATCTGGCCTTCGCCGGGCACATATCCTAGCGTGGCGTCACGCATGGCGTTTTGTGCTTCACGGGCCATGGAGTCGCCGGTCAGGGCCGCGCCTTGTTTCAGGTCGACGTTGTAGGCGGTCAGAGCACGGATGGACTTGTTGAACTTGTTGTAGGCTTCGACATAATCTTTTACTGCTTTGGCCGCTGCGCCGTCGTCTTTGGCTACATCGACATTAATTGGCTCGTCACCTGCCTTGTTCAGCGTGATTTCCATGCCTTCAATGGTGTTCTTCAAGGTATTGCTCTGGCTGGTGATGGCAATGCCGTTCACGGTCAGCTTGGCGTTCAGCGCCTTGGTTTGCTCAAAGCCGCTGGCAGCTGGATCGCTGGCATCAAAGTGCAGCAGATCGGCCAGATCATCATTGCCGTCTACGCGAATCGTGCTGACCGAGGCGGCTTCACCGGTTTCACCGGCGGACAGTTGCAAGCGGTAAGGCTCGTCCGGATCACCTGTGTTGATGATGGTGGCTTTCATGCCCAGATCGGCTTCGGCATTGATGGCGTTCATCACCCCTTGTAATGAGGTGTCTTGGCCCTTCATGTCCAGGCTGTGTTCTTTGCCATTGGCCAGGCGAACGGTGATTTTGCCGCCTTCGCCGATTGCTGTATCGCGCGACTTGTGGGAGCCGGTGGTCAGCGTCTGACGAGTGGCAAGATTATCAACCTTGATCACGTACTGACCGGGCGCTGCTTTGGAATTGCCGGTCACTTTGATGTTTTCGCTATTGGCGGTGACTTTGACCGCGCCAAACGAGTCTTCCGAGTTCAGGGCCTTGGCGGCGGTTTGCAGCTCTGCCAGACTGCTTTTGAGCTGACCGTAGGCCGAGATCTTGTTGGTATTGGCCACCTGGCGGTTCTGGATGACAGCAAGACTCTTCTTTTCCGTCTTGCGCAAATCTTCCAGCAGCTCGTCCAGCTTCAGACCTGAGCCCACGCCAATTGAAGAAATAGCCATATCAAATACTCCTGTAGTGTCCTATTTTGTCGCGAATGTGTCGCGCGCAAAGCCCATGTCAATGGGAAGTTTCGATGCCAGTTTGGTTTTTAAACCTTCACGCTGACCGCGTTGCCCTGCAATTGCACGATCATCTTGGCAATCTGGATCACCGCGTCAGACGGGACGGTGCGCAGAACCTCGCCGGTCGAGTTGTCCACAATCGAGACCACCAGACGCTGGGCCTCGTCGTCCATATTGAAGCGAATGCCGGTGGACCAGGCCTGCAAGGAGTTGTTGATCTGGTCCAGGGTGTCGTCCAGTGTGTTGACCATGCCGGGCACGGGTTCGCGTTTGTCGGGCCAGCGTTGCTGCAACTGGGTATCGGTACTGCTTTCCTTGATGGGGGTCACCGTGGTGGCCGCCGAAGGCGTAGGGGTGCCGGGATTTTGCTCCACTGGGGAGGCTAGGGGCACCAAGGCCGTCGTTTGAGATGAAACTGAGTTGATCATGACATCACTCCAAAAGGGGCTTGGTGGCAGGCCTGCTCAATGGGGGGGCTTGGCACCTGTAACGATCCAATTACGGCACCTGCGCCTGTATCTTTAGGAGATATTTTGGTTTTTGGCCGCTTCAGACCCGTTTAAAGCCTGAATAAGATGGCGAAAGACTGTCTGATTTGGGGACTGTCGGGCAGGGCGGGCAGGCAAAATAGCTCAATCTTTATTGTCCGGATTCTTGCCTGTCCATGCCTCGTTCAGAAGACGTCCTGGTTGAGCAGTACGCCCCATTGGTGCGCCGCCAAGCGCTCCAGCTTGTGTCGCGCCTGCCCCCCAGCGTTGAACTGGATGATCTGATGCAGGCGGGCATGATGGGCCTGCTGGACGCCGTGCGTCGTTACCAGGTGGTGGCCGAGGCCCAGTTTGACACCTACGCGGTCACCCGAATTCGTGGCGCCATGCTGGATGAGTTGCGCAGCCAGGACTGGCTGCCGCGTAGTGTGCGCAGCAAAGCGCGCCAGATCGAAGTGGCCGTCAGTGCCTTGCGTCAGGAACTGCTGCGCGAGCCCACCGAGCCGGAAATTGCTGAAGCCTTGTCCATGAGCATGGACGACTACTACGAACTGCTGGATGAGGCGGTCGGAGTGCAGGTGATTCATTACGAAGACCTGAAACGTCATGCCGATCCTTCCGCTGATGCGTTGGAGTTTCTGGAAGACAGCACGCGCGAGCAGGCGTACTTCGATAATCCCCTGAACCTGTTGACCTCCCAGGGCCTTCGGCAAGCCTTGATTACCGCCATCGACCAACTGCCTGAACGTGAGAAATTGCTGTTCGCCTTGCAGTTTGAGCAAGATTTGAATCAGAAAGAAATTGCTCTGGTGCTGGGTGTGACAGAAGGGCGCGTATCCCAACTGCGTAGCCAGGCCGTGGCCCGTATCCGCGCCAGTCTGGCCAAAGACCAGTGGGACGCCATTTCCGATAGTGCGGAATTTCAGGTGTTGTTGTAAGCCTGCGCGTGCTGGCTACCAAGCTTCCACTTTTCGACTCGTACAAGGGACTTTTTCTGGCTCTCGTGTGCTTATAGTCGTCTGATGCTGAAATAGCTCTAAATTTGTAGCTTTTTTGGAGCCATTATGGATGCGATTTACGCTGATTATTCTATTAGCATGTCCGAGTTCAAGAAGAACCCGGCGCAGGTATTTGCATGGTTGGAGAAATGCCTGTTGCTGTGTCGAACCTTAACCGGCCTGCCTTTTATGTGGTGACTTCTCGTTTGTTCGAGGCTTTGATCAAAGAGGTGGCTAATCGGGATCTGGATGAACTGGTGCGTCGACGGGGCTGGTCGTCAAGGATAGGGCGGTCGAGGTTGATCTTGAATAGCGTTGAGCGATAGCCCACAAAATACAAATTAAAGTTCTTCCCCGAAGCCTTGCAAACCTTGGGGGCGGCTGGGTGTACCGCATGTTCCGGGTTTTGCATCGCGGGGCAATTTGCGGCATTGTTACAAAATCAAGCTGCTCAAGCAGGGCTATCGCCTAGCTTATACGGTAGAGGACGATGTATTGGTGGTCTAGGTGCTGTGTTGAATACGGTTGGTCTGAAAATCTGGCCTTTCCTGTAATTCACCGTCAGGAAAGGCCAGATTCGCTTTAACGATAATCCTGCTGGAAAGCAGTTTTTACTGCCTGGAGTTGTGCCCGATTGATGTTGGCCTTGATCTTGAACAGGCCCGCTGTTTCAACGGTTTTTTCGGCGTTCAGGAATTCCAGGACGGGTTTGTAGAACTCACGGTTCCAGAAGTCATGGATGAAGATCCGTGCCGAGGCGGGATCTCCTTTTTCGAGCACGTACTCGATACTTTCCAGGGTGCAGGCTACGCGGAAGCGGCCATCGACCAGAATTAGGTCAAAGGGCAGGTCCTGGGTGTGGATGGAGCGGCTGTAGTTGGGGAATTGATCCGCAGCACGCAGGTCCACGGGGTAGCCCCATTCTTTGGTAGGGCCAATGTCCACATGATTGACCTTGCAGGCCTCACCTACTTCAGCGTGCAGTTGTTCCAGCCAGCGGCGGTCGCTTTCTACGCCATGAACGAGCAGGCCCATGCTTGCGGCCAGTTTGGTGGAGCCGCCACTGCCAAATTCGTAGTAATGCTGGGCCTGATCCAGGCAGGATTCAAAAAACTCGATTTCGGCGGAGGTCATGGCCGGGGTGTCGGGAATCTTCATGCTGGGCAGGTTGCGCAAACGGGCCTGTTTTAGGTAGTCCTCGGCCTTGGGGTGCTGGTGCTGCGTCAGCAAGCGCTGGGTGTAGTCGTGAGCCCCAAAGTAGGCGTGCAGAATAAACGCCAGTTTTTCCAGTCGCTCGGAAGGAAGATCTTGCGTGTTGCGGGGCAAGAACAGGGCTATGGCTGAACGGGTGCGGCTGCCACTGTGGCTTTCCTTGAGCTGCTCGTCGGTGTAGCCGCTTTCGCAATCAAAGGCTGTGAGTGTGTAGAACTCTAGGTCATGCGGTGCAAGCAGGTCGCGAGCCTGTGACAAGTCCAGCTGCTGCGCATCGCCCGGTGCAAAATGCACTTTGATGGAAACAGCTAGGGCTTGTTCCAGGGTATGGGTAGCATTGCCGAGCAGGGCGTGGTTGTCGTAGTTGTCAGCCAGCATCAACCAATCGATAGGTGCATCCCGGTCCAGATCATCCAGTCGGATAGAAGGCAGGTCAAACTGAGCCAGCTCAGGGGTGGCATTCAGTACGGGCGGCAAGGTGCCGCTTTGCCCGTTGTCCATACGAGCTTGGAAATTGACGACCCCGCCATGTCCCAGTACGGCTTGCTGAACGATTTGCAGCCGATCGCGGTTCAAGGGCAGGATCAGGTCCCGGGTAGTCGCTGCCGGGTCAAAGCAAATGACATGCAGGGCCCCAGTTGCGTAGAGCTGCTCGAACTTTGCATCCTGAACCAGGCGGGCACCGTGGTCGATCACAACTATGGGGCTGGTCAGCTCGAAACTGAAGCCCTGGTCGTCATCCGTTTCCTGCAAGGGCACGGCAAGCTGGGCGTTATCCTGGTCTTCAAAGCGAACTTGATGATTTGCCTGGATACTTAGTGCCGCAGGAGCTGCACCGTCGCAATGACGTTGCCAGATTGCTCGTAATCCCTGGCGCAAGGACTGGGCAAAAGAGTTGTGATCGCATACAGGTGAATTCAGGAATAACTGGCGCATTTCGCTGCGCAAGGAGGCTAGCAAAGCATGGTCTTGCGCTAACAGGCAAGCAAGGGACACGTAATGATCCCAGGACTGCGCAACCAGCTGTGGATAACCGGCGTTGCTGATGTGGCTGGTTGAGTGGCGGCTTGCAAAAGTAAGGCCAGGCAGGGTAATGACCGGCGCGCCCATCAACATGGATTCCAGCGTGGTCAGCCCGCCTGAAAAGGGCCAGGGGTCCAGAGTGATGTCTACGCGGTTATAGGTTCTGAGTAGTTTTCGGTGATTTGACTGACCTTCGAAGTCCAGACGCTCAGGATCAATGCCTTGGGCTTGAAAACCGTCCCTGATGCGCTGTGTGAACTCTTCGCCTTCGTACAAGGAGCCTTTCAGCAGCAGGCGTGCATCGGGTACTGCTTTTAAAATAGCTGCCCAGGCTCGAATGGTGGGGGTATTAATTTTGTTGGCATTATTGAAGCAGCCAAACGTAATGAAGCCATTTTCAATATGGGGAGCCGGTCCTACGTCTGGTACGTAGAATGGCGGCGTGTAGCTGATGTAGCCGTTGGGCATGCGGATCAGCTTCTCGGTGTAATCTGAATCTGTGCCTTCAGGGCTTTCAAAACGGTCCGAGATCAGATAGTTGATGTAGTCCAGCCCCATGGAGTTGTTCAATCCGCCGACCCACTTCACGATCAGTGGGGCAGGTTTCATGGACAGCATTCGCAGCCGGCTACCTTTGTGATAGCCGCTCATGTCGATCAGAATGTCAATCCGGTCCTGGCGGATTCGCTGGTTTAGTTGCTCATCGCTCAGGGTAGCGATGTCGTGCCAAGCGTGGCATTGTTCGCGGAATTGTTCGGTGACCTCGTCAGGCTTGTCGGTACTGCTGTAGGCGTACAGCTTGAACTCTTTTTTAGGCAGGCGTGTTAGCGAACCGCTGGTCATGCGAGTAACCGGATGGTTGCTGAAACCGTCGGACAGCAGGCCAATTCGTAGTGTCCGGCTTGCGATGCGGCGCGTGTCAGCCGCGCTATACATGGTGTAGGCGAAACGTTTTTGCCAGTCCTGCTGCAGTTGACGAATAGTGCCCAGATCCAGATCCGGGTTGAAGTGTTCGTCGGTAATGACTTTACCGAGAATCAGATGGTTCTTCGGGTCTTGCCGATGAGCTTGGCGCAGCAATGCGCGCGAGCTCGCCAGGTCACCACGCTTTGCATGGAGCTCGGCCAGTTTGAACAAGGCCACAGCACTGGGCTTTTGCTTGATCTCTTCTTCCAGCAGTGTCTGGGCTGAAGCGTAGTCCCGACAAGCCACATAGACGTCCACCGCCAAGTCGCGTGCGGCAAGGTCTTTTTTGACTTGGAGCAGGGGCAGGTAGTCGCGCGCTTTCTGAGGGTTTTTTTCGTTGATCAGCGCTTTGATGATGAGCGATAGGCTGGCCTGATGCTTTGGGTGATGGGTCAGCAACGTCTCCAGGAGGTCAATGGCGGCAGGGAACAGGCCGTCATTAAATAGCTGGAGGGCTTGTTGATAAAGCGTATCAGGGGACACGGGGCGGTCAGAGGAGGACATGGCGTGGTAGGGGGCTGAAGTCTCGTTCAAATCTGGCTAGCATACCGGTCAGGCTTAGGGATCAATGCGTGAAATAAGCCGGTTTTTCAGGGCTTTGGACAAAAAAAACCGGATATTGCAGACAATATCCGGTTTTCGTGCAACTGGCCGACGGGTAAACCTGTCGGCCCGGTGTGCGGCGGCTGATTAACGCAGCAGCGACAGAACCGTTTGTGGAACTTGGTTGGCCTGGGCCAGAACCGACGTACCAGCTTGTTGCAGGATCTGAGCACGAGTCATGTTGGAGACTTCGACTGCGTAGTCGGCGTCTTCAATACGCGAACGCGAAGCGGACAGGTTGGTAACCGTGTTGTTCAGGTTGGCGATGGTGGACTCGAAACGGTTCTGCACAGCACCCAAGTCGGAACGCAGGTTGTCCACGTCCTGGATAGCAGCGTCGATCGATGCCAGAGGAGCGACCAGCGACAAAGTTTCCTTGTCGGTCACTTCAGCGCCACGAGCCACGGAGATGGTGTTGGCGGTTACGTTGGCGGTGATGGTGCCAGCAGCGTACACCTTGCCTTCGTGCAGGATGTAGTTGGTGGAAGTTGCGCCAGTGGTTTGTGTCAGAACGGTGCCGCCGTTAGCTGCAGTAACCAAGGTGTTGGCATCGCCCATAACTGCGTCAACAGCTGGACCGGTAGTGGTGCCAGCAACAGCAGCTTTCATTTCGAACTTGGTAGCGTCGAACTTCTTGGCCAGTTTGGAAACGTCCAGATCTTTCAAGTTCAGCGTTTCGGAGTCGATCTTTTTCAGGTTAACCGAGATGGTTTCGCCGTCGTTAGCACCAACTTGAATGGCCAGGGACTGGTCTTTGGCCAGGACTTTCACGCCGTTGAACTGAGTTTGTTCGGAAACGCGGTTGATTTCGGCCAGACGCTGGTTGATTTCAGCCTGGATCGAAGCCAAGTCGGTTTCGGAGTTGGTGCCGGTGGTGGCTTGCACGCTCAGAGTACGGATGCGCTGCAAGTTGTTGTTGATTTCGTTCAGCGAACCTTCGGTTGTCTGAGCGATAGAGATACCGTCGTTGGCGTTGCGGGCAGCTTGTGTCAGACCGTTCACGTTGGCGGTGAAACGGTTGGCAATAGCCTGACCGGCGGCGTCGTCTTTAGCGCTGTTGATGCGCAGGCCGGAGGACAGACGCTCAATGGCTTGACCCAGTGCGCCTTGCGATTTGCTCAGATTGCCTTGGGCAACGAGGGAAAGCGAGTTCGTATTGATAACAGACATGGTAACTCCCAATGTTGAGTAGAGCGGCGAAACGGTTTCGCCCTTTGCCCAGGAAAGCGTTGGCGTTCTGCTAGGCCCCAGAGGGCTGATCGCGCATTCGACACACTGCGTTCTTCCTGTACAGCACCATTAACGGATGGGGCAAAAAACTCTTTAGGGGCCTGTTGAGAAAATTTTCTCAGCTTTGTCTTGAAGCCTTGAATTACGCGGCTTCAAGCATGACGACCCGGTGTGCAGAGCAGCCTGTTTGCTTTCGTTTTCCGACTCTGAATTCTGATTTTTCCAGTTCGCTGCCTGGAAATGGAGCAGATAGCGCTGTGCCGCAGCAGACAATCCAGAGGCCTTGTTTGAGGTGCGCAGTCAAAAAAAGCAGCGGGGCCATCTATTGACGGCCCCGCATTGTAAAAACTTAAGAAAAAACTGGCTTGGGCGGATTTAAATAAGGAACCCGCCCTTGCGCTTACACGGCAATAGGCTTGCCATCCGCACGTTGGATGACGACGGTCGAAGAACGCGGGCGTACCGTGTTCATGCTGACTACCGTGGCGTCATGCGTGTCGTAGGCCGGCCAGTTCGAGGGGTGCTGAATGTTCAGGAACAGGCTGGTGTGGTCGGGCGTCATGGAAAAGCCGGTAATTTCGGCTTCGTTCGGGCCTACAAAGAAGCGACGCAGATCGGACTGGTTGCTGGCGTTGATGGCCGGGCCGGTGCCCGAGCTGTCCGCCAAGGCACCTGGAATCACGGCCAGCATCTGGTCGTTGGTGGCGCGCGCAACATTGTTCTTGCGTCCGCCGTCGATGCCGTTGTCGGTCTGAATCCACAGAATGCCACGGCTGTCGAAGCCCAGGCCGTCGGGGCTGGCCAACTGGTTCAGGTCGGTCAGGCCGGAGCGGTTGGTGTCTGCGTCCGCACCCGAGTCCGAGCCGAATACGAAGATATCCCACTTGAACTTGTTTGAACCGGGTTCGTCGTGCCAGCGGATGATGTGACCGTTGACGTTGTTCAGGCGCGGGTTCGCGGGGTTGGTGCCAGTGGACGCGTTGCGGCTGGTGTTATTGGTCAGCGTCAGGTAGATGTCGCCATTGCTGGGGTGGGTAGCCGTCCACTCGGGTCGATCCATCGGGGTGGCACCGACAAAGTCAGCGGCGCCCCGGGTATTGATCAGGATGGCGTCGAGGCTGCCAAACTCGTCTGCCAGGGTACGGCCATTCTTGCCCACTGTGGTACCCGTTAGCGGCAGCCACTCGCCAGAGCCATCTTCCTTGAAGCTGGCCACGTACAGCGTGCCCTTGTCCAGATACTTGGCGCCCACGGCCAGGCGATCCGTGCGCTGGGCGTCTTTCGGGTCCCAGTTGGCTTCGGACACGAAGCGGTAAACGTATTCAAAGCGCGAATCGTCGCCACTATAGAAAGCCAGGGGTTTGCCGGCTTCGGGCTTGCTGTAGGCACAGCCTTCGTGGGCGAAGCGACCCATGGAGGTGCGCTTGGTGGCAATGCTGCTGGGGTCGTAAGGGTCGATCTCGACCAGGTAACCAAAACCGTTGACTTCGTTGCGCCAGTCCTCGGTGGCGCTGGCGCCTGTTGCGGTCACGTTAAAGCGGGCGAATTCGCCCAGGACTTCCGAAGGGTCCTTGGCGGCGGTTTCCCATTTGTAGCGGCCAGTTGGGCCAGCCGATACGCCCACGCGTAATTGGGCTGCATCACGATTGCCAGTGTTTACAAAGCAGGCTGCCCAGTTCTCTTCAGCGGTGATGTAGGTGCCCCAGGGCGTGGTGCCGTTACCGCAGTTATTGTTGGTGCCGCGCACTTGCGTGCCGTTGGGCGAGAAGGGGGTCTTGACCCAGTCCGTGCCACCCACAGGGCCAGCCAGTTTCATGGCCGTGGCCGAGGTGAAGCGGCGGTTGTAGCGCGAGTTCTGAACGATGTCCCAGCGGCCATTGGTACGACGAATATGGATGATGGCCACGCCGTGGGCGTTGATTTCCTTGCGTACTTCTTCTGCCGGGCGCTTGCCATTGACCAGGGTCGGCCCATTGGGGTGCAGGGCTTTTTCATCAATGTATTCGTGGTTGACGGCCAGCAAGCCCTCGGTAGAGCTTCCTTCCAGAGGGAAGAAGTGCATGCCGTCATGGTGCATGCCCATGGAGTTGAGCAAGTCGTTGGAGCTGTTATTGCCGTTCTTGTCCCAGGGCAGGGCATTGTCATTGATTGGCGTACCCCATGGGGCCAGTACATGGGCGATGTAGCCGGGAGGTACGACACAGCCGTCGGTCATGGAGGTGGGCAGGGATTCAAAACCCAGTTTGACGCTTGCTGGTGGTTCCGGATCAGGGCCGGGACCGGGTTTCGGGTTCTCGCCGCCGTTATCAGTGGAATTGCCTCCTGTGCTGCTGTTATCGCAACCAGCCAGACCAAAGCTGCTCATGGTGGCCAGGGCGGCTGCCAGGCCACCGCGCATCACGGCGCGGCGAGTCATGCTTCGTTCCAGGATTTCACTAAAAGGGGTGTTCTGACTAGCGTTACGAACAGTCTTGTCGGAGATATGTTTGCTCATAGTGATAAATAGCGCCAAGGCTGAGTTGTAGGGGTAGCGCTCATGCTAGTGGTTTAAGGTGAAAGGACTATGACACTTCTCCTCGTGCGAGGGTTTTGCGCAGGACAGCAAGATTGGCTCACAATAAGAGGTTATTGCATGCGGCTATTGAACTACGCATAGACTGTGGAAATGTCTACATCATCCTCTCGCCCTGACTCGCCCGAACGCCGCCTGCGTCGCATGAAGCGCAGCGCATTGGCTTTGCTGGCGCTGACTATCTGCCTGTTCCTGCTAAGCCACGCCATGATGCGGCAGGGCGAGGCGGCGCCCATTGCCGGATTTTGGCCCTGGTTGCGTGCCTTTAGCGAGGCCGCCACCGTCGGTGCGTTGGCAGACTGGTTTGCCGTCGTGGCCTTGTTCCGCCACCCGCTGGGCCTGCCGTTTCCACATACTGCGATCATTCCCAACAAGAAAAACAGCCTGGGTGAAAGCCTGGGCGTCTTTGTACGCGACCACTTTCTGGACTCCGCCATGTTGCTGGAAAAGCTGCGCAGCCTGGACCCGGCAGCGCGTTTGGGGCAGTGGCTGTCGCAACCTGAACAAAGCGAACGTGTCAGCCGTGCCTTGCAAACTGCCATGGGCGAGGCTCTGCGCCTGCTGGACGAGCGCAGCGTTAAACAAGCACTGACCGATGGCGTACGTGGTTACTTGATGCGGGTGGACATGGCCGGTTCCAGCTCCCAGATTCTGGGCTTGTTGACGCGCAATGCCCGACACCAGCGCCTGCTGGACGAAGTCTTGCAGCAATTGGGTGGCTATTTGTCCAACGAGGCAGTCAAACAGCGTGTGGCTGATGTATTGGTGCGCTACGCTCAGCGGGAGTGGCCCAAGCTGCTGGCCATGGTCGGGGTAGTGACTTCGGTAGACGAGTTATCGGGCAAGATGGCCGACCGTCTGGCGCGGGCTCTGGTGGATGAAGTGCAAACCATTTTGAGCGAGCCCGAGCACCCCTTGCGCAAGGATTACGAGCAATGGGTACACGACTATATCCAGCGCCTGGGTCAGGACCCGGACTTGATGGAGCAGGTAGAGGCGATCAAGCAGCGCTTTTTGCATCATAAAGATGTGGGTGAGTACATTGATGGCGTCTGGACGGATGTGATGCGTGTTGTGCGCAATGATCTGGCCAAAGAGGATTCTTCTGTGGCGGCTCATCTGCGTCAGGTGGCGCAGGATTTGGGGACACGCTTGAATACGGATGCGACGCTGCGTGAAACCTTGAATGAACACATGCTGTCCGCAGCAGCGGGCCTGGCCGAGCAACTACGTGAAGGGGCCAAAGACCATATCTCGCGCACCGTGCGTCAATGGGATGACAGGCAACTGGTGCGCGAGCTGGAGCTGACCGTGGGCACGGATCTGCAATACATACGCTTTAATGGCACGGTGGTGGGCGGTTTGGTTGGCGTAGGCCTGCACGCGATTCTGTTACTGGGTTTGGTCTAAAAAGAGCCTGCCAGATCAGCGTCCTGTCAGCGCCTTGGCCGTGCCTGGAAAACAGGGCAGAGCATTTCTGACCCGAGTGGGCTGAATCCGCTGCCTTATCGAGGCAGGAGTAGGAAGGGGCGGGGCAGCGAGACGCTCAGCGCTTTGCCCCCACGGCTTTCTTATCAGGCAACTTTCAGCAAGGGAACCGGCTCCTGGGTGGCATTCGGGTCGGGGGCGTAGGTAGAACGGCCAGTCGACCCCGTATTCAGAAGCTGGATGGACAGTTTCAGCTCTTGTGCCTGACGGCTGAGCTCATGCACTGTCACTCCCAAATTACGAGCCAGATCGGCGTTGTCATTGGTATCGCTGTCCATGGTGGAGACAGCGTCGTTAATCTGCGCCAAACCGCTGGCTTGCTCATTGGAGGCCGTGGAAATTTCGCTGATCAGATGCGTCACATCGGAGACAGACTGCATGATTTCATCCATGGTAGAACCGGCCCGTTTGGCATGATGGGCGCCGGTTGCCATGCGCTTCAAGGAGTCTTCCACCAGGTTCTTGATTTCCCCGGCGGCCTGCGCACTTTTCTGCGCCAGACTGCGTACTTCACCAGCCACGACCGCAAAACCTTTGCCTGCCTCGCCCGCACGGGCGGATTCCACGGCTGCATTCAGCGCCAGAATATTCGTCTGAAACGCCAGCCCTTCAATAATCGACACAATATCGCCAATGCGCTCGGAGCTATTGTGGATGTCCTGCATGGTGCTGACCATGTCCTGCACCACTTCGCCTCCACGCCGTGCGGTAGACAGGCTCTGGTCGGCCAGCTGATTGGCCAGCCTGGCATTGTCCGCGGTCTGCTGCACATTCATGGTCAACTGCTCCATATTCGCGGCCGTGCGCTGCAAGGAGCCGGATTGGGCGGCGGTACGGTGGGATAGTTGGCGGTTGCCGTCCTCAATCTGTGTAGATACATCCAGAGAAGCCTGAATGCCCTGATGCACATCGCGGGCAAGGCTCAGCAGGCTCTTGCGCATCATGTCCATATAGAAATACAGCTGTGCAATTTCCTGGCTACGGGTGTGTTGCGGGTTCAGGTCGATCAGCAGATTGCCCGTCGCAATTTGTTGAGCAATATGGGTGGCACTGTGCAGGGGCTGCATCATGCGCTGGGTCACGATCCAGCCGTAGGCCAAGGTGGCCAGACTGAGCACCCCCAGCGAGGCCAGCCCGGCGGTCAGATAGGTGCCGGATGCGCCGCTGCCCAGTAGCAAACCGGCGCTTAGCGTCACCAGGCCGCCTGTCAGAATCCCGAAGCGTAGCAAGCTGGCGCGCAGGCTGCGGTTCAAGGGTTGGAGCAGGGTGTTCAGGGCAGAGCGCCAGCCTCTGGCTTGCAACTGGCCTTCATGCAGACGAAAGCCGCGCAACCCTTGCTGCTGGATGGAGTGGTACAGATATTCTGCTTCCTTGATCTCTTTGGGCTGGGCGCGTACCCGTACCGAGGCATAGCCATTGACGCGGCCATTCTCTATTAAAGGAATGACGCGGGCCTTCACCCAGTAAAAGCCGCCGTCTTTGCGGCGGTTCTTGATCAGCCCCGACCAGGATCGTTGTTGCTTGAGGGTCTGCCATAAATCCTGAAAAATCACGGCCGGCATGTGGGGATGACGCACGATATTGTGGGGTGCCCCGATCAGCTCATCATGGCTGTAGCCGCTAACCTCGATAAAGACCGGATTGGCGTAGATGATGCGCCCCTTCAGGTCTGTTTTGGAGATTAAATAGGTTTTTTCGGGTACCTGTGTTTCATGAGACGTAATGGCTTGGTTTTCACGCATGATCTGGCCCTGTTAAAGACGTAGGCGGAAAAGGACAGATCATTATGTTTCATATTGACTCAATTTTGTTACCTGGTATTTGCATTAGAGTCTAAATGTGTCAATGTAATGACAAGCAGAATCCAGGGTTTCAGAGCAAGGTTGCAGTGGTCTACTTCCTTGATTTTATTATTAATTATTATTTTCAAGTATTCCGGGTATCAAAACCGATCCCGGAATTATTGTTTTGTCTAGCTGTCAGTTTTATCAGGATCAGCAGAGCCGCTGCCGATCCTGATTTTATGGTTTAGCGACGAATCGCTTCCAGGCGGGCGTTCGCTGTTTTGGCACTTTGAACCTGAAAGGGCTGCGTGTTCTGGTAGGACAGTACCTGCATGGTGGGAGCCTTGCTCAACTGAGCCAAAGCAGGAGCACTTTGGTTGGAATCGACAGAGCCGGTATTCAAGGCCTTGATGGCATCGGCCAGCTCGGAGGCTTCGGAGGCCAGGTCGCTCATGGTGTTGCCCAGATCCTGTACCAGGGCGGCATTCTGCTGGGTGACTCCATCCATCTTGGCCATCGCTTCGTTGATCTGATCCAGACCGCTGGCCTGCTCGATCGACGCGGTGGAGATCTCGCCAATAATATCCGTGACACGTTTTACCGAGTCCACGACCTCACCCATGGTGGCGCCCGCGCGGGCAGCTTGTTCGGCACCCACGGCCATACGGCTTACCGAGGCATCAATCAGGTTCTTGATCTCTCCAGCAGCTTGGGAACTCTTCTGGGCCAGACTGCGCACTTCACCAGCCACCACGGCAAAGCCACGACCTGCTTCACCGGCGCGGGCCGACTCCACCGCCGCGTTCAGTGCCAGAATATTGGTCTGGAAGGCAATGCCTTCAATGACGGTGACGATATCGCCAATGCGGCGCGAGCTGTCGTGAATGCCTTGCATGGTCTGTACCACTTCATTGACCACTTCGCCGCCACGCTGAGCAATCTGCATACTGGCATCGGCCAACTGGCTGGCCTGATTGGCGTTATCTGCGTTCTGACGCACGGTTACCGTCAGTTCTTCCATGCTGGCGGCGGTTTCCTGCAAGGACGCAGCCTGATCTTCGGTGCGTGATGCCAGATTGGTATTGTTGACTTCCAGAATGCGGGCCGCATGGATAGAGGCATCAATCCCGGTGCGTGCATCACTGGCAATCCCCACCAGACTCTTGCGCATCAAATCCAGACAGAAGTAGAGCTGGCCAATTTCCGAATTGCTTTCGCTGGAGTTGATGTCAATATCCAGCTGCAAGTTGCCGGTGGCAATTTGCTGGGCGATCAGGGAGGCCTGGTCCAGAGGGCGGATCACACGCTGGGCAATCAGCCAGCCGTAACCCATCATCACGGCACTGGCCAGACACAAGCCACCTGTCAGCCACAAACCCGAGCCTTGAGGTACGCCCCCCGTCAGGGCGAAGTACAAGGCGGTGCCGGTCGTGGCCAGAGCCAGGGTGCCCATACGGAACAGGCTGGCACGCAAGGAGTTGCTGAAAGGGCGGCGCAACTGACTCAAGGCCTTGCGCCAACCGGTAGGCACAGCACGGCCTTCATGCAGGCGTACACCTTTGGCGCGGCCTTCATTAATGGCGGCGTACAGGCTTTCGGCCTCGTCGATTTGTTCCTGGCTGGGTTTTACGCGTACCGAAGCATAGCCAGCGACGGTGCCATTTTCGTAAATAGGCACCGCCATGGCGTACACCCAGTAAAAACCGCCGTCCTTGCGGCGATTCTTTACCACGCCCATCCAGGGGCGCTTGCTTTGCAAGGTATCCCAGAAATCCTGGAAAGCCTCGGGGGGCATGTCGGGGTGGCGGACCAGGTTATGGGCCTTGCCGATCAGCTCCTCACGGGTGAAGCCACTGATCGCAATAAAGGCTGCATTCGCGTAGGTGATCCGACCTTTCAGGTCAGTTTTTGAAATAAGGTACTGATCGGCCCGGACGCGAACCTCGTCCTGGGTAATGGGGAAATTCTTACGCATTCATCATCCTGGAGGAGAACAACAAAGGGGACGCGGGGGGCCGTCAAGCCCGCATGGGCCATGCAAAAACGGGGCATAGGCTTCTGTCTGTCCGTGATCGACCTGAATTGTCAGAAACCTTCTATTTTTGCGAATGGCGGAGCAGAACAAAGCGTGAAACTGTTGTCTGATCCGGCCTCTGACTGAGCGCTTGCTTGTCATTTATGGCAAACACATACAGTTCAAACGCTTAACGGCAGGCAGGCGAATTTCTTTAGGCTTAGATGTTCATGGGTCATAATTTGAGCATCTGAAAATAAGGTACCCACTGTAATTTCGGATAGCGTCCCTGCCGCCCGCCGGAGCAGGGCGGGCCTCGCTTATAATCCGCCAGATGCGCGCTGGCGCGATTCAGAAGGAGAATATGTGATCGATACGCAGGAACCTGTAGTCAGTGCTGAGCTGGTGGCTGTTTTAGTGGCTGTCACCGATGGTGAGCCTCGTGTCTTGACCACGGATGCCGGGCAGGCCTTGCCCGCCGGACCGTTTCAGCACACGCACCGTTCTTTGCAAACGGGGCTGCGCGATTGGGTGGAAACCCAAACCCATCACCCGGTGGGGTATGTGGAGCAGCTGTATACCTTTGCAGACAGGGATCGTTTTGACGCGCAGGGCACGCGTATTGTGTCGGTCAGCTATGTCGGGCTGACGCGTGAAGTTGGCCAGCCGGATGTAGCCCAGGTGATCTGGCAGGACTGCTACCGTTACTTCCCGTGGGAAGACCGACGCGATGGTGCACCGGACATTATTCAGAAAACCATCGTGCCTGCCTTGCTGGACTGGTGCGAGCAGGACGAATCCTTGCGGGCCTTGCGCCGCCAGCGCGTCAATTACAGTTTTGGCCTGGAAGGGGCGATCTGGAACGAGGACTTTGTTTTGCAGCGTTACGAGCTGCTGTATGAAGCGGGCTTGTTGCCCGAGTCCTGTCGCCGTCGCCAGCGTGAACAGCAAGAGCTGGGCAAGCATTACGAGCTGGGTCTGGGCATGCGTCACGATCATCGCCGTATTCTGGCCACTGGCTTGGCACGTCTACGCGCCAAAATCAAATACCGTCCTGTTGTGTTTGAACTGATGCCGCCAGAATTCACCTTGCTGCAATTGCAGCAGGCCGTGGAAGCCTTGGCAGGGCGGGGACTGCATAAGCAGAACTTTCGCCGTTTGATTGAACAGCAAGCCCTGGTGGAAGAAACCGGCGCCATGAGTGTGGGTGGTTCAGGCCGACCCGCCAAATTGTTTCGCTTTCGTGGAGACGTTTTGTTTGAACGGGCCATCTCGGGCAGTAAATTGCCGCTGGCAAAACAAGCGCGTTAAAAAGCGGGCCTATGGCTTGACAGTGCTTATGCTCAGGAATAGCATAAATGCACCGTGCCATTAGGCCTTATTTTTAGCGATTTAAATACTCATAATGAGCATAATTAACGCCTCCGAGCCGACAGCGCAAGCTGCAGAGACACGAGCTCACCGTATTCCTTCCTTGCCCGACGTCATCCTGGAACCCTTGGTGCGCGCCACCTTGCAAGAAGACTTGGGTCGCGCTGGTGATCTGACGACGGATTCTATCGTTCCCGCAGCAACGCGCACGCAAATGCGCCTGGTGGCCCGCGAGGAAGGTGTGTTGGCTGGCCTGGATCTGGCTCGTCTGGCCTTTACCTTGCTGGACCCTACGCTGCGCTTCGAGGCCCAACTGCAAGATGGCGATGTCCTGACTCCGGGGGCGCAGATTGCGGTCATTAGCGGCTCGGCCCGTTCCATGCTGACGGCAGAGCGCTGCGCCTTGAATTTCCTGGGGCATTTAAGTGGCGTGGCATCGGCAACTGCCTCCATTGCCCGCGCGATTGCGCCCTACGGCACGAAAGTCACTTGCACCCGTAAAACCATGCCCGGTCTGCGCGCTGTGCAGAAATACGCAGTTCGAGTCGGGGGCGGCAGCAACCATCGCTTTGGTCTGGATGACGCGGTACTGATCAAAGACAACCACATCGCCGTTGCCGGGGGCGTCAAAGCCGCGGTGGAAGCAGCCCGTGCCTATATTGGTCATCTGGTTTGCATTGAGGTGGAAGTCGATACTCTGGAGCAGCTGGATGAAGTGCTGGAACTGGGTGTGGACAGCATTCTTCTGGACAATATGGACACCCCAACCTTGACCGAGGCCGTGGCCCGCGTCGCAGGCCGAGCCAAAACAGAAGCCTCTGGCCGTATCACTCCTGAAACAGCCGTAGAAATAGCCCGTTGCGGTGTAGACCGAATCGCAGTGGGCTGGATTACGCACAGTGCACGTGTACTGGATATTGGTCTGGACGCTTGAGTAGAGAAACGTGTTGGCTGTCATGGCGGGTTTTCAGGTGGGTAAGCGGGCGGCAGCAGCCGCCTTGCTGGGCTTGGTGGCGCTAGGCTTGGGTAATCCAGCGGCGCAGGCAAGGGAGGTGGCAGCCGAGCAGGCTGTGAAATATCCCCTCAAGCCGATTACCGTGATCGTCACCTTTCCGCCTGGCGGCGGGACCGACTTGCTGGCCCGCAAACTGGGCCCCAGGCTGGAAAGAGCGCTGGGCCAACCCGTTATTATCGACAACCGACCTGGTGCCAGCGGCAATATTGGTGCGCGGGCGGTAGCTTATGCTCGCGCTGACGGCTACACCTTGCTGATGGCCAATAGCTCTTTCGCTATCAATCCTGGCGTATTTCGTAACCTGGGCTTCAAACCCAAAGAAGACTTTGCGCCGATTGCGAATATAGGATTTGTGCCCTCCGTGATCGTGACCGGACACGGCTCGGATATTCAGAATCTGGAACAAGTTCTGGAGCAGCAGTCCGAACCGGCCTTGGCTTATGCGTCCTGCGGAAATGGCACTCCTCAGCATCTGGCCGGAGAGATGCTCTATGACTTGCGAGGCACGGCCTTGCTGCATATCCCGTATCGCGGCTGCGGCCCCGCTTTGAACGATGTGGTCGCGGGCC
Organism: Alcaligenes sp. RM2; assembly: GCF_052931795.1. NCBI lineage: Bacteria > Pseudomonadati > Pseudomonadota > Betaproteobacteria > Burkholderiales > Alcaligenaceae > Alcaligenes > Alcaligenes sp. RM2. The sequence continues at coordinate 26,547 of NZ_JBRFIO010000007.1, read as the reverse complement.
AGGTGCCTTTAGGCATTGTGACCTTGTCCAGCGCGGCTACCTTGATCGAGTCCGGACACTTGCGCGCCCTGGCCGTCACCTCTGCCCAACGCAGCCCCGTTCTGCCTAAAGTGCCAACCGTGGCTGAAGTCAGTCATAGTGATTTCGAGCTGGACCAATGGCACGGCCTGTTGGCCCCGTCTCACACGCCTGAACACATTATCAATACGCTGAACCGCGTCGTGCAAAAAGCCCTGACGGACCCGGCCATGCAATCGCAGTTGTTGGCATTGGGTTATACGCCGCAAGAAGGCAATGAATCAGCACAAGCCAGTGGCTTCAAGGCCATGATCTGGAGCGACATCGACCGATTTGGGGCCTTGGCCTACAAGATTGGTTTGCAGGTGGATTAGGGCGGGTAGGGCCCTGCTTTGCGGACTGGTTGACTCCTGGAACGCCAGCGACGGGTTTTCCTCTGATAATGTTCCGGCATCCGAATGCATCAGATCATGCGGCAATATGCCCAGTTTCTATATGAATCTTATTGGTCCCTCAGACAGTTTGAGGCCCAGGCAGCGGTTTGGGCTTACCTGGGCCAATATCTATAGAGAGGCGAGGGGCCGATAGCTGAGCTTGTGTCTGTCTAACAGTCAGTCGATTGTGAACTGACAGACAAGCCCAGCTTCTATTTAGAAGAAGCTGTCTTCACTGGGCGCCTCAGGAACAGGCTGGGTCGCAAACCAGTGTTTTTCCAGTAGCAGGGTATGCGTCAAACCATCCTTGCTGCAGTTGGAATCGATCTCGATCTGGCCGCGCTGGCTGCCGCCCGCATTGAAATTATCGGCCTCTACTTCGGCAGCGGCGATATAAGCCTGCAGGTTCAGATCAGGCTGACCACGATCCAGAACAAACTGACGAATCGCTTCAGTGCCTAACTCGTTAAGGGTGTAGGTGTAGTTCATGGTGTGCTCCTGATAGAGGGCCTTGAGAATATGCGGCCATAGATCCAAATCCTAGCACAGGGTAAAAGGAGCCGTGTGCATCGAGGCACTGTACTGCGCGATGTTAGCCCTCCATCTAGCTAACCATGTGACACGAGCAGACAGATGGCGTTGCAACGGAAGGCGTACTGTCGAGTACTCGAACGCCTCGATACCAGCGTGGCTGAGCCCAGAGTTTTGCCGTGCAGTTGCCAGGGGATCACCAGCTAGATCCCCCGCAGCCTTTGTGACTTAACTGACCATGCCTGGAGTGGCGAGAATCAGATCCCTCATTGCTTGGTGGTAACGGACATAGCCCGTACAGCGGCAGATATGGTTTTGTAAACCTTCCGATACTTTGGCTTCAACTTGTTCACGTGAAACGGGCTGCTTTTGCAGGGACTCGTACAGCACAATTCCCGCATTTACAAAGCCGGGGGTGCAGTAACCACACTGAAAGGCAAAGTGCTCCAAAAAGGCTTGTTGTACAGGGTGCAGTTGCGTGACCTTGTCCTGTGCATCCCGCTGGGCATGGGCCTCGATCGTGCGTATTTTTTTGCCCTCAAAGTAACTGGCTGGTGTGATGCACGTTTGTATCTCTTCGCTACGTCCGTCCGGGTGATCCACGATGACAACACAAGCATGGCAAATCCCCATTCCGCAGCCCAAATGCGTGCCGGTCAGCCCTGCATGCTCATGCAGAAAGTCGATCATGGGCAGATCTGGGCTGACGTCCATTGTTTGCAAGTCCACCCGATTAATGTTGAGGTGTAAGGTCTTAGTGGGGCTGCTCATGCCAAGCGCTCCTTGATTTTTTCTGCGGTCACAGGCAGTTCACGAAAGAACTGTCCTGTAGCGTGGTTAACACCGCTGACAGCGGCAGCAATGATGGGGATCATCACCACTTCGGCAATTCCCTTGGGAGAGTCCGTCTCGGAAATCTGGTCCAGTAGTTCGAAACTGGTGTTCCAGACGGCCACATCCTTGGCGCGAGGTAGGCGATAGCGGTGAAAATTCCAGGAGCCATCGCCGGGGCCACCTTCGTGCAGCGGTAGATCCTCGAACCAGGCCTGACCCAATCCCATGGCTAACCCCCCCTCGGCCTGACTCATGACTAGTTGGGGCACGATGGGCTTGCCGCAGTCGATCCACGTATGTGCTGACAATAAGGTCTGTTCACCACTTTTGCTGTCGATCTCCACTTCCGTTAACACGCCAACGGCGGAGTAATACAGGTAACCGCCTCGACGACGTGACACAGGCGGGTAGCTGATATTGCGACGCTCCAGTCGCTGATAGCCATTACGCGCCTTGGCCTGTTCGGTCTTGGTGCCTGCTCCATGGCGCAGTGCCAGCCCATCCAGCGGTAGTCGCAGGTTTTGGCCAGCTACCTCAAAGTCGGCCTCGGCCCACTGGTAGCGGTTAAACGCATGCAGCACAACACCGGTAACCAATTCCAGCTCGTGGGCGCGCTTGGCCAGTTGTGGCAGCGTGAGGGGTTCCAGACCTCCGGTGCTGAGCAGGCCATCGTCGGTCCAGCTGGCGTCTTCAGGGCGTACGGTCAAGGGGGCGATTTGACCACCACCGTAACCTTCCCCCCAGATGGACAGGGCGGCTGGCCATAGTCCATACAGAAACAGCAAGCGAGCCGCTTCCGAGGTGCCGTGAGAACCAAAGTAGGAGGAGCTGCTGGCGTAGGAGCCGGAGGATAGAACCGGTGTCCAGCGTGGATTGGTTTGATGTTTGTCTTGATCAGGCTGTTTTAAGGTGTAGGGGTTGTGAGTAGCCTGCATATCCAGCTCGGGCCAGTCAAGATGTGAAGCCTTTACCGTGTGGGCAGCGCGGCCAACCCACTTGGCACAGATCACTGCTTGGGACGTTGCCGAGCCCGTACCAATTTCTACCGTAGAGGTGCGAAGGTGGACTTGCCCTTGCTCATCAATTTCGATACCAGAATGGTCTCCTTGCGCGCCGGTGCCATAGTTTTTCATAACGCAGGCAAAGCCCACGCCATACAGCTTGCCTGGGTTACTGGCTTCAAACTCTTTCTTTTTCTTGTCCCGCCCGGTCCACAATGGATGTTGATGTGCTTTTTCTAAAATCTCCCTGGCACGCAGGGAGCCCGCCGGAATCCCTCCTTCCATATTTTTCTGACCGCTGCGCATGACGTTCTTGAGGCGTAATTCGATGGGGTCCATGTTCAGGCGAGCGGCTGCTTCGTCCAACATCAGTTCCATGGCAGTCATGGTCTGTCCCTTGCCATAACCACGCATGGAGCCGGCCTCCACCGCGCGCGAGGCCAGTGCAATTCCCCAGGAGTCGCTCTTGGGCAGATAGTAAATACCCTGTGCGCTTTGTGCACCGCCTGTGGTGACCGCCCAGCTGCACGTAGCCCTGCCTCCACCGTCCGTTATGCTAAAGCTCTGGTACTGCATGATCTTGCCGCTCTTTCTGTCGATAGCAATGCGGTTGTTCATGCGGTTGGAGTGTCGTTTTTGACCAGCTTGAAACTGCTCAAAGCGGTCATTGGCTAGCCGTACGGGCATATTGTCTGCAAACAGGGCAGCAACAACTCCGTAGTGGTTGAAAGCGCTGTGCTCCTTGACCCCGTAACCTGTGGCCGTACAGGGGTGGACAATGATGTTCTCCAAACCAAATTGGGATGCGGCCACTATGCCCGCAGCTTCTGCACCATCCGCCCCCGGGGTTTGGGAGCCGACCACCATTTGCAGCTCTTTGTTTTTGTTGTCATACCAGCAATTGATGCACTCCGGTTCTAAAGGGGCGCCGTCGATCGATTGGGAGTAGTACTCACCATCGAACACGAGCCAGTCATCAGGCGCTTGGTCGAAACGTTCTTGCATCGCTTCGCTCAAGGCGATGGCCTTCGCTGTATTGGTGTTTCCCTTGCTGGACGGCCATACAGGTGAGTTTCCCTGAATTTTTTCCGGAAACACGACTCCGTCCTTCATGCTGGAGAATATATCGTCGGCCCCTGGAGTATCGCCCTCCACACGGATATAGCGTGCCCCACCATAGGCATCTATTTCCCTGAAGCCTGTCTTGTCTCCATACTTCAGCACGGCGGATCTCTTGCTGGCATTTTTAGCGCGGCGGTAGCGATCAAAGTCTTTGTAGATCAAGATGGCGACCGGGTGCCCTAAAAAGCGTGCCGTCTTACCGGTGGCCAGTAGCATCTCGTCGTTGTAGTAGTCAGGCAGTTCCAGTTGTGCCTTGGCGAGGTCCTGGGCCTGGATCAATATATCGGGCTGTAGGTCGGCACCTAGCGCTTCCAGGTCCAGGCCGATGTAACGATGATCAGCTTGAGCGGCGCGCAGGATAAAGGCGTGAGCCTGATGCTCTGGCCAACCGGGCATATCTTTGGCGCGAATGTCACGTACAAAAAATTTGCTGCCGGTGACTTGTCGCGTACCGTCAATCTTGAAGGGTACTTGTCGCTCTACGCTATTCCAGGGCGTAGGGCGGGAGTCGTGTTCTCCCAGAAGTGTGGCCTGTGCTGCCTTGGGTATAAAAGGCGCCATATAAATGGATACGCCGGATACGACACTAAACTTCAGGAACTGTCGCCGATTAAAAGGCGCTGTGCTCATGCAGGACCTCCGGATAATAAAAGATACGTCGCGATATTGAGAGCAACATTCCGCCTTCAGATGCGTAGTCGTACAGCATCGTTGAGCGTGGCTGATGATGGGGACGTGTCAGAACCCGAAGTTGGGCTTTTGGCCAAATTTCATATGTGTGTCTCCGAATCTTCGTATCAGGTAGGACCTCGCCTCGCCTTTTTTGTAGATGGCGTAGCGGGACCTGATTATTTTTAGTTAGCTGGCTAGCTTCATAGGCATGAAGCATTTCTGATAGTGGCGGAGAATATCTGAAAATAGCGTGATAATGGTTATATTGTTTATGTTATGTTGATTTTTATTGTTGTAAATCAGTTGCTTATGGAAGCGCTTGTTGTTGCTGGTGTTTCTACTTAGGCAGGTTTAAATGGTTCTTGGGTGTGGTTTTAAAGTCCTGACTCTACGGTCCTGGTGTGTCGGCTGTCTCCATGTGGACTAAAAAGCCAGCCCGATGGGCTGGCTCGATGCACTGATAAGAAGAAAATCTAGAAGCTGCCAAAAATCGTACCCAACGTAATCACGGTGATCAGCGCAAAGATAGGAGCAGCCATTGTCACCATGGCGATATTGCCATAGGACTGACGGTGGTTCAGCTTGCAGATGGACAGCAAGGTAATGATCGCGCCGCAATGGGGCAGGGTATCCAGACCGCCCGCTGCCATCACCGCCACTCGGTGCAGCAGTTCAGGGCTGATGCCAGCTTGCTGAGCCATCGCCAAATAATCCGAACCCAACGTCTGCAAGGCAATACTCAAACCACCTGAAGACGAGCCTGTAATCCCGGCCAATGTCGTCATGGCGACTGCTTCAGAAATAAGCGGATTACCCGGAGCCACGTTCAACACAAAGTCCCGAATAATCGCAAAGCCTGCCAGGCTGGCAATCACCGCACCGTAACCGACTTCAGACGCGGTATTGAACAAAGGCAGCATAAAACCGAACACGCCTTTGTTGATGCTTTCCCGCAGGCTCTTCCAGTGACCCAGACGGCTGATGATCAGCACCAGGTTTGCGGTAATCAAGGCAATAATCAGTGCCCACAGACCCGTAATCTTGGCAGGATCAACCTGAGGGAAGCGCTCGGCCATGAACTCGAAGTTCGTGCCGGGGAAAATCCCATAAGTGAACAAGGCATTGACGCCAATCACCAGAATCAGCGGCAAGATAGCCAGGAAGATAGGCATGGGTTTCTGACCATGCGTACTGTGATCGTCGCTGGCATCAAAATGATCCTGACCGTGGTCGCCATAGCCTTCGCCATTCGCAATAGCTTTGCGCGCACGCGACTGCAGCCACCACAAGCCACCCAAAGCCATGATCAAACCACCAATAATCCCCAGCCCCGGTGCAGCAAACACGTTAGTGCCGTAATAAGGAATAGGAATCGCGTTCTGAATGGCAGGCGTGCCAGGCAGAGCCGTCATGGTGAAGGTAAAGGAGCCCAAAGCAATCGACGCGGGAATCAGACGCTTGGGGATGCCTGCGGCGCGAAACAGATCCTTGGCGATCGGATAGATGGCAAAGGCCACCACGAACAAGGACACCCCACCATAAGTCAGTACGCCGCACACCATCACAATGGTGGCAATAGCATGACGATGTCCCAGCTTGCGTGTAATCCACTGAGCAATCGCCTGAGCCGCACCGGAGTCCGCCATCAACTGACCAAACAAGGCACCTAACAAGAAGATGGGCAAGAACTGAAGCACATAGCCGCTAAGCGCGCTCATGAAGGTGGATGTGTAGATGGGCAACAAAAACCCGGAGTCCCCCGAGAGCAGCACAGCCAGGGCGGCCATCAAGGGAGCCAGCAACAGAACCGTCACCCCCCGATAAGCGAAGAACATCAGCAGCAAAAGCGAGACAACAATAGCAAGCGTACTGGCCATAAACAAAGTTCCTGTGGAAGGTCCGGATCACGGACGTCAGTCAATTAACAAGGACGGGTCAAACGCCAAGCAGGCAGTGTAGCAATAGGGAATGACAAACAGGCTTGATAGGGCGCAAGGGGGAGGAGTAGCAGGAAAAGGCCGGGTCGTTTACTTTTTGTATCATTTGGATGGGTGGCAGGAGCAGGCGTTGAAGAAGGGAAGCTCAATGAATACAAGGGCTTAGCGTTTTCATAGGAGAGAATTATCAAAAAGATGAAAAAAGATCGAGATAAGTGCTTGCTAAAAGACGAAACCTTGCTATAATTTCTTCTTCGGCGCATTAGCTCAGCAGGTTAGAGCGACGGAATCATAATCCGCAGGTCCCCTGTTCGAATCAGGGATGCGCCACCAGAATTATCCTTGTTTATCAAGGTTTTAAAGCCGCCTTCTTAGGCGGCTTTTTTCTTGCCTGCCGTTTGCTGTGACCTAAACGTGACGTGATTGGCGTACTGTGCCAGATGGCCTGCGTCCAGGTGGGCATACTTCTTCACCATGTCCAAAGTCTCCCAGCCACCCAGCTCTTTCAATACGAAGAGTGGGGTGCCATTCTGAACATGCCAGCTCGCCCAGGTGTGACGCAGATCGTGAAAGCGGAAGTCCCGTAGCCCAACCTCCTTCATTGCCGCAGTAAATGCTCTGCGGTCGATCTGCTCAATTTGCGACCCTGCCCATATTCGAGAGAACACCAGGCTTGCATGGGTTCCTATTCTGCGCTTAACCGCCTCCACGGCATGCTCGTTCAATGGGACTGCTCGTGCACGGCCCGACCTGGCCAAGTCATTCGTGACCCAGGCCAGACTCCTACCCAGATCCACCTTGTCCCAGGTTAGTGAGAATATTTCGGCAGCGCGGCAGTCCGTTGCCAACGCAAACTCGCAGGAGTCTCGCACCCAATTCAAACGGATAGCGTTCAGGAATTGATCGGCCTTTGCCTGGGTAAGCCAGTGAACGCGTACGGTTGCTTCTCTTGCTATCTGTAGCTTGGGTTTGCGGTCGATCCACCCAGCATCTGCCGCAAGAGACAAGATGCGTGTCATGCTTGCGAGATAGCGGTTCTGAGTCGCAGGGGTTAGTTTTGTTGCTGGCCCGCTTTCATATGTTATGTGCGTCGGCAGGCCATTCATTATGTCGTCAGTTGTTAAAGAGCAGATGGAGCGGCCGCGCACACAGTCTGAATGGATTGTGGGCGTAGTCAGCACGGTGGTGGCTTCGATCTTGGACGGTGCCGCTGTGATCTAGCAGTACGAGCTGCATCACTGGGCAAACAACTCAGTTGATCTGGTGGCCATGCTCGTCTGGGGCTTGCTGGCCCTTTTTTTTCGTCCGCAGAAAGTGGAGCAGGCCACACCAGAACCAGAGAAGGCTTCGCCGATACCGGGCCGGGCGTCGTTCAGGGTCCGCGCATCAGCCAAGCCGACGCCGACCAGCGCCTGCAGCGCCAGAGCGGCAAGGTGCTGCTGGGCCTGCTGGGGGGCCTGAACCTTGCCGCTCTGGCGCTGCTGCTGATCGGGCGGCGTCAGGGTAAGGCCCAGGCAGAGCAGAAACAAATAAAGGCAGATATGGCTGCCGTGGTGGGGGTATCAAGAGATGCAACTGAAACGATTGAGCGCCTGGATGAGATGCTGTGCGCGACCGTGCTCGCAAGCGGATGGGTGGCAGCGAAGGGCGATAGCTACTGCGCCGCCGCCCAGCGGCCTTTCCAGTGGCGCTCTGATGCTGAGATTGACGCCACGCCGATAAGAGTGTTGCGCTATGTGGAAACGGAGGCTGTAACTTGGGGGCGGCTGTGTTTTTGATCGGAGGAATGTCGATCAGTTGGCCTTCACTGTCAAGCCGGTGGCGTCAACCTTGCTCACGCCTTTGATGCTTTCCGCATCTGAAATTGCCTTCTGCAGTTGCTTGTCATCGGAAACTGCACCAGTGAGCTTAGTGACTCCATTTTTGGTTTCGACTGAAATGGTGTTGCCCTGCAGTTCTTTCTGGGCGGCTAGGCGGGCCTTTACCTGCTTTGTGATTTCTGCGTCAGATGTGTTTTGTTGAGTATCGGCCCCGCGGTTGTGTACCTCTTTAGCGTTTGCTTCTCCTGGGGTTTTCTCCTCAGCTGCTCCTTTCCCGGCTGTTGCAGAAAGGTCAGGGTGGGAGGGCCTGTCTTCTGCCATGGCACCGGCGCTTAACCCAAAGCTGAGTGCTGAGGCTGCCAATAGCTTAGAGATAGTTGTTGAGTTAGTCATTCTTTCACCTAATTTGGGCGAATTGGTTTCGTGGGTCTTTAAAAGGATGTTTCCGGTGGTAGGCTCATCTCTCTTAATTAAAGCGAACCGCACCTTTGCTTGTGCTGGCCGTCGACAGTATTGAAGGTTGAGGAGCTTGCCGATTGTCGTGAGTCAGAAAGGTGTTCAATGTACCTGACCATAACTTGAACCCTAAGCAGGCTTGCCATTTGTCCTGCTGATAAATCCAGTGCATGTGGCAGACTGTGCATTGGTAAAGACGCTGAATGCCAAACTGTCCAGAATCCTCTTTTGGGTTAAAGCCGTTATGTTGGGGTGGCCGCGATGTGCGGGGTTTGGAAAGTGGCAATGTCTGACACATGATGTACATGGTGCCGTGGTCTAGCTTTCCGATATATTGCTCCTTTGGTAAAGGTTGATACAGGTAACAGCTAAGCTCTAACTAGCTCGGGAAATACAAATCAATTCTCATTGCTTTTATTTCTTTCAGACTTTACGCTCAGACGGGTTTTTAAAATGCGCAAAAAGTTACGGATGTAAAGCAATGTGTGGAAAGAGTGCTTATATGGCTGTAGGGTAATTTGTGTTTGGAGCCTGGCACTTTATATTGCTCATCTGCTTGGTGGCGGGGTGCCAATCTTTAGGTTTTTGTGTTTATCAGCTTACGCGTGTGTGACATCTGGCAGGGGAAGAACATCTACTCGCGCAGCTGGGATTACTAAGCGGACGCGACAGTCTGGGACTGCTCGGACCGCGGTGGCTTGTTCAGCCTCACGCGGCTTTATTTTGCGTACTGGCTACCAGATGAAGATAAACAAGCTATTTATCGGTTTATCGCCTATCCTGTACTTATGTCCTAACATTTGTTGGGGCTGCCATTGACCAATGGAGGTCATAATGGACAAGAGAGGCAAACCGGCTAAGAAGCCAAGTACACGCAAGTCTGAGCTCACTCCGCCGCAAGTGGGTTGGCCAGCTCAGGCTCCTAATGCGGGGATCAAGCGCGCCAGTGCTGCCCATGATCACAAACCCACAGGAAGAGGGGCTGTACGGGGAAGATAAACCTCGAGACTTGAATCGCTATCCCATCCCGCTATAGAAAGGGCCTGCAATGACACATCATCGCAGGCCTTTTTGTTTTCAACTCTACACAGTGTACTAGCGTTGGAAATCCTGCTGCATACCCGGCCATAGCTTAAAGCCTAGGTAAGCGCCACAACGGTCGCGCTCATACAGCCACAATGTTTTGCAGTTGGAGCATTGGTATAAAGATTTTTGAGCTTCACCAGAGCCTTGCAAGCAAGGGCCGGCAACAGCCATAAATTCGTGCTTGAGGCTGATCGACCAGGATAAGGGTAACAGCTGGCACAGAGCACAGATTATGTGAACTTTGATAGGGCACCTTGTTCTCCTGAAGGGGCTCCAGGCATTAGCCAGGGTGATGAAAAGTTTTTATTGTTGTTGGAGTCGTCAGGGGGAGGGGCTGTCGCCGTAATGTTGGGCGGTCCCGTATTGCAGACTCGTTGGGGCGAGTCTGCGAAAGCTACTTATTTGCCTCTCGGCTGGTCCTGCGGAGCTTTGCCGTCTTTATTGCCATCCTTCTTGTCATCAGGATGCATGGCCGCTTTTCGATCAGGAGACGGTGATGGGTTTTGGGAAGGGGCTTGGGCTTTGTTCTGCGAGCTGCTTGTTTGTGCCATGAGAGACTCCAATAGGTGAATCCCAGCAGCAAATCAGGCGTGTTGAGGGCACTGCTTTGTGCTGGGATGCACTAACAGTTAGTTAAAAATGGATTGATCGTTTTGCGCTGGAGGAGGGGGGCGAGGTTTCTTGTCGCCGATGGGCTCATCGTTTGCAGGCAATGTCTGATCGTCTTCGTGGATCCGTTCGATTTCGACGGGGCGTTTGTCGCGGGGGTCCGGGATAGTGGGTTCGGCGGCCGAGAGAAGGGGGAAGCGAAGCAAGTTAACTTTTCTTCCAATGGACCGGAGATAGTGTGTCATAGGCACTCCTGCCATGACTGGCGGGATATTTCTCAGAGAGTCTGAGCGACAGCGCCAGTAGCGCCTTCAGGGTGTCAACGAGAAGGTCTAAGTTCATACTAGGCTGATCCTGGAAATACTCACCATGCTAATTTGTAAATCATTGTATTTTAAGGGGAATTCAGCCTGTGCGCTTTGCTTTAAATCTGCTTGCAAGGCTGAGGAGGTCTATACTGACAATTCGTTTAACCGCCGATTAGGGAGGGCGTCATGAATACAGAAGTCTCATCAGGCGGCGGGCAATGGGATGACGATGGCGGATCTCAATTGAAAGCCTTGGCAGTGGCACGAGCCGTGGATCAGCTAGATGAAGATGATCAGTTGATACTTGGTTTTTTAGGGGCGTCCTTATTGAGCTTATGGGATGATTTACCCGCCAGCGAGCAACAGAGGCTGTTGAATAGCCAGGCCATTAAAAGTGCATTTGATAAAGCAGAAATCAAAACTCGAATTCAGCGGCTGGAAGAACATTTCAAGTGGTTAAAGTAGTCGCTCGCCTGCTTAGGGGCGCTGTAGTCTGCCTTGCCTATTGTCAAGTGTGGGCAAAAAAAAAGCCCGCTCTAGGGCGGGCCTCTTTATCTGTGCTGTGACCGGAACGTGTCGTGAATAGCCAAAAAATGCCATAAAATGGCCAAAATCGGACTGTTGTGTGGTGTGTGATTGTCGCTGCAGTTTATTGTTTTTCAGATGAAGAAGCCACCACTCAGTGGGTGGCTTTTTTCTGTTACGGCAGATCAATTGGAAGTGCGCTTGTCCGCCAACCCCTGATAGCGCCCTATCGTGCATGAAGCGGCTCTGTCGTTAATTTCACCCCAGCAGCCCTCGCTAATTTCAGCACAGTGTCATATCGTGGCTTGGCACCGGGAGCGCCAGGGCCTTGTACAGGCTTTCTCGGCCTACACTGGCGTCTTTTGCCATCTTTGTCATGCCTCTGGCTTTAACCACATCCGCAAGCGCAGAAAGGAACAAGGCTGGATCGTCCTCTTCCAAAGCAGCAGAGAGGTACTCGGCGATAGATTCCTCACTATCAAGATATTCAGCGGCGTCGAAAGGGGCAGTTTTGATGGTGGTCATGATTGATCCTCCTGAATTTCTTTCCACATGGCGATTGCAGTTTTTATGTCTTGTTTTTGAGAGGACTTGTCGCCCCCGCTAAGTAGCAGATAGACCACACGGCCCTCACGAGCACAGTAGAGACGATAGCCCGGGCCGAAGTGGATGCGCATCTCAGACACGCCATCACTAATTGGCTTTACGTCTCCAAAATTACCCAGGCTGGCTTGTTTAATGCGAACCACGGTCTTCGCTCTGGCCTTGAGGTCTTTTAAGCCTCATAGCCAGGAGCTGAAGCTTTCGGTGCGATTGATCGTGTTCATGGGGTTGGCTGTATCTGTTCGGATACTCTCATGCAATGCAAAGTGCGTAGTTAGGGTGTTCACCCACCTCATAAATTCGCGCACTAACAATAAGCGAAATCGGTCTTTTGCCAACCGTCTCCCTTTGTCTATCCTGATTCCTCGACCCAACGGCTTATCCAGCCGCAAAAATAATCGAGGAATGCTCCATGTCGTTGACGCGAACTCTGCAGCATCTGGGCCTGGCCTTGGCGGCCAGCGTCGTAACTTTGGCAGCCCAGGCCACCAGCCTGACGGTTGCTTATCAGACCATTCCCAATCCGTCGAACGTGCCTCAGGCAGACGGGATTTATGAAAAAGAAACCGGCGCAAAAATCGACTGGCGCAAGTTTGATGGTGGGGCAGAGGTCATCAACGCCGTCGCTTCGGGTGATGTGCAGATTGCCTATTTAGGCTCCAGCCCTTTGGCCGCCGCAGTCAGTCGTAAATTACCTATAGAAACCTTTTTGGTCGCAGCTGAGTTGGGCACCAGCGAAGAGCTGGTGGTGCGTAACGGTTCTGGCATTCAGGCTCCGCAGGACCTCATTGGCAAGACGATTGCCACGCCCTTTGTGTCCACCAGCCATTACAGTCTGCTGGCTGCGCTCAAGCATTGGAAAATAGACCCCAAGCAGGTCAATATCATTAATCTGACGCCGGCCAATATCGTAGCGGCCTGGGCACGCGGTGATATTGATGGTGCTTATACGTGGGACCCGGCCTTGAGCAAGGCCAAGGAAAGCGGCAAGGTGCTGATCAGTTCCGGGGAACTGGCCAAGCTGGGTGCTCCGACTTTTGATGTGTGGTTGGTGCGCAAGGATTTTGCGGAAAAACATCCGGATATTGTGTCGGCTTTTGCGCGTGTCACCTTGGCTGCGTACGAGGGCTATACGCATGATCCTGCGGCCTGGGTAGCCAATGCCGACCACATCAACAAGCTGTCTCGCTTGACTGGTGCGACGCCTCAAGAAATCCCCAATGTTCTGGCTGGCAGCGGCTTTTTATCTGCGGCTGATCAAATCAAAACTTTAGGTCAGCCCACTGCCAAGGCCTTGGCCGATACCTCTGCCTTCCTGAAAGAGCAGGGCCGTATCGACGAGGTCTTGCCTGATTACGCCGCTTATACCACCAGCAAATATGTCGAGGCGGCTGCCTCGCTGGCCAGGTAATTCTGATGGCGCAGTTAACACTGAATCACGTCAGCGCACGTTATCCCGGTGCCGATCATTTGGCGCTGCGAGATGTGTCGCTGCAATTGGAGTCGGGGCAGTTGGTGGTGGTGCTGGGGCCTTCGGGAAGTGGCAAGACTACCTTGTTGAATCTGATTGCGGGCTTTACCTTGCCCAGCGCTGGAACAATTACCTTGGATGGCGAACCTGTGCGCGGCCCTGGGGCTGATCGCGGTGTGGTGTTCCAGGACGACGCCTTGCTGCCTTGGCAGACGGTTCTGGAAAATGTGGCTTTTGGTTTGACGCTGCGGGGGGAGTCCAAGGAGCAGCGGCAGGCTGCGGCCCGTCATCAATTGGCTCTGGTAGGGCTGGAGGGCTTGGAGCAGCGCCGTATCTGGCAATTGTCTGGTGGTCAGAAGCAGCGGGTGGGTATTGCTCGTGCTCTGACGGCGGACCCGCGTGTGCTCTTGCTGGATGAGCCTTTTGGGGCGCTGGATGCTTTCACCCGCGAGCAGGCTCAGACGCTGCTGTTGAATGTCTGGCAGCGTAGCGCCAAGCCTGTTTTTCTGATTACTCACGATATTGAAGAAGCTGTCTTTCTAGCTACCGATCTGATCATTTTGGGTGGTACGCCTGGGCATGTGGTGGAGCGTTTGGGGCTGGATTTTGGGCGACGTTACACCGATGGGCAGCCGGTGCGTCAGGTGAAGTCCTCACCAGAGTTCATCGCGGCGCGAGAACGTGTGCTGGAGCATGTGTTCTCGGCGCATCCTGTTGCGGCTTCGTCCTGAATTTAGGAGATTGTTCATGAAATCCTCTGCCGCTGGCGAAGTTCTGCAAGCAGGCGATATCGCAGGTTTGTCGGGCGCTTCGTCTTTAAGTGTGTGCAGCGATTCCAAGCCTAATCAATCAGCGTCCACTAAACCTCGGCAAACGTCTATTGCCGTGATCAGTTTGCTCACTTTAAGTGGGGTGTTGTTCTTGTGGTGGGCCCTTACCGAGTGGGGCTATGTGGACCCGCTGTTCCTGCCTTCACCCCAGGCTGTGCTGAGCCGTGTTTCTCGTTTGTTCTCGGTGGGCTATATGGATGCCACGGTGCTGCAGCATTTGGCGGCCAGTTTGTGGCGGATCAACTTGGCATTGATTGCGGCTGTTTTGTTGGCGATTCCTACGGGTATCGCGATTGGCCGTAATCGTATTGTCCAGGGCATTCTGGATCCTTTGATTGAGTTCTATCGCCCGATTCCGCCGCTGGCGTATTTGCCTTTGATCGTGATCTGGTTTGGGATTGGCGAGCTGTCCAAAGTGCTGCTGATTTATCTGGCGATTTTTGCGCCGATCACGATTGCGACGGCTGGCGGGGTGCGTAATGTGGATCCGGTGAAATTGCGTGCGGCTCAATCTCTGGGGGCGACGCGTGTTCAGTTGCTGCGTTACATCATCATCCCCAGCGCCTTGCCTGATATTTTGACGGGCTTGCGCATCGGTTTGGGAGTGGGGTGGTCAACCCTTGTGGCTTCGGAGCTGGTTGCTGCCACGCGTGGTTTGGGATTCATGGTTCAGTCAGCAGGGCAGTTTCTGGCAACTGATGTGGTGATGGCGGGGATTCTGCTTATTGCCTTGGTGGCGTTTGTGCTTGAAATCGGTTTGCGTCGATTGCAGGCCAAGCTTGTTCCGTGGCACGGGCAAGCGCGTTAGCAGCTGGGATGTGATTGTTCGCCTGGAGTTTTTGGTGCAGAGGTTCAGAGTTGATGTTGTGCGGTGTGAGTAGGTCGGCTCTCGTTCGAGCCGACCTGGACTTCCAGGCACCGTAGCATTGGGTCAAGACATGATTATTGCTTTGCTGGTTTATTCCTCAGCTGCTGGATTGAATTCATGGATCCCATAAGGCCTTTATTTAGTGTGCGAACAGTAGCCTTAGTGTGAGCACAGCCAGTCAGCTCAGCTCTTGGCAGTTCACACCGACCGAGTCAGTCCACCATCCACTTTGATGTTCTGTCCCGTAATGTAGCCAGCCCCATCCGACAACAAAAACGCAATTGTCGCGGCAATTTCCTCGGCTTTTCCATAACGTCCCATAGGCACGCTTTCTCGACGCTCTTCGGTCGCCGGCAGGCTATCAATCCAGCCAGGCAGCACGTTGTTCATGCGTACATTCTTGGCTGCATAGCTGTCCGCAAAAATCTTGGTGAAGCTGGCTAGCCCGGCGCGGAATACCGCCGAAGTGGGGAACATCTCCGCAGGCTCAAACGCCCAGGCTGTAGAAATATTCACAATAGCCCCACCACCTTGCGCGGCCATGATGGGCGCTACCAGTCGTGCTGGACGCACGGCATTCAGAAAGTAGACATCCATGCCCTTATGCCAGTCTTCGTCGCTGATCTCCAGAACCGGGCCGCGTGGACCGTGTCCAGCGGAGCTGACCAGGGCGTCGATACGCCCCCAGCGCTGCATGGCCAGGTCAACCAGGCGCTGTAGATCTTCGTTAGATTGATTCGAGCCAGTCAGGCCCACCCCGCCCAGTTCTTTAGCCAGTGCCTCGCCCTTGCCGGACGAGGACAGGATGGCGACGCGATAACCATCTTGAGCCAGCCTGCGGGCCGCAGCGGCGCCCATGCCCGAGCCGCCTGCGCTAATAAGTGCTACTTTTTCTACAGTCATGAGAGCCTCCATATGTTGAGATTGATATTATTATTTCAGTCTGGAATGGAAAAATCATGCGATAAATGAACCCTCCAGGATGTAGAAAAACTACTGTCAAAAAATGATGAAATCTCGCCGTTCATTGCCTCCGCTCAATGCCTTGCGTGCTTTTGAAGTGTCTGGCCGTCGTTTGAGTTTTCGTGCCGCAGCGGATGAGCTGGGCGTGACTCAAGGTGCGGTCGCCCAGCAAGTCCGGGCTTTGGAAGAGCATCTGGGGCTGGCGCTGTTTCAGCGTCATCCGCGTGGTTTGCAGCTGACTTTAGCGGGCGCGGCCTATTTGGCCGAGGTGACTCGTGCTTTTGACACTTTGGCTGATGCAACAGGGCGCTTGTTGGTGCGCCCCGATACAGTCACGATCAGCGTCACGCCCACGGTGGCGGCCAAATTGCTGATTCCCCGCCTGGGGGATTTGCAAGCGGCCTTGCCCGATGTGGAGCTGCGTACCGTGGCAACCGAGGCCTTGTCGGATTTTGAGCGCGATCAGGTTGATATTGCCGTGCGCCTGACTCGTCCACCGTTTGCTCCGGATCTGGAGGCCCGGCTATTGTTTCGTCAGGATCTGGTGGCCGTGGCCAGCCCTCGTTTGGTAGGGAGCATGACGCTTCCATTGTCGATTGAGCAACTGCGTGCTTTACCTTTATTGCATGATGCTCACGATCATTGGGCTACGTTTTTGAAAGGCAGTGGCAGATTGCCGGGCCCGGTGTTCAACCAGACAACGCTGGCATTGGATGCAGCCATGGCGGGTCAAGGTGTGGCTTTGGCGTGCAGGGCTTTTGTGGCAACAGAGCTGGCCGCTGGGCGTCTGGTGCAGGTGGCGGAAGCAGGGGCTTTAGGGCCGGATTTCTATCTGGTACGCAAGCGATCAGCGCCGGTCAGACAGTCGGTGGAGGCAGTATGGGATTGGTGCTTGAAGAGATTGTTAATTCTGTAGCCTGATGCGCAGTTTATTTGCCCTTTTTAAGGGGGCTGACGTTGCTATGAATGAGGTACGGCTTGGCCGCAAGCTCATTGCCATGGTTGATGTGAATCTTGCGTTTTTGGTCTTCCTGATGCAAAGGGCTAAACTGGCCGCACTTCTGGTGCAGCAGCACCCAGCTTTTTACAGGAAAAAAATATGAGCACACCGCTTCCCTGTCCTCAGTGCACCTTGGAAAATACCTACCATGACACCGAGCAATGGGTATGTGCCGATTGTGGCTATGAATGGCAAGACGCGGACCCGGCTGCCGAAACAGATACCGATGACGATGAGCTGATCGTCAAGGACAGCAACGGTAACTTGCTGGCTGCGGGCGACGATGTGATTCTGATCCGCGACTTGAAGGTTAAAGGCTCCAGCACCTTGAAGAAAGGTGCCAAGGCCAAAGGCATACGTCTGGTTCGTGGTGACCACGAAGTCGATTGCAAGATTGATGGGATCAGCTACTTGTTGAAGGCCATGTATTTGAAGAAAGCCTAAGTACTCAAACTTAGGTTTTTTCAGGCGCAGCGTATAGACACGCTGCGCTTTTTTTATGCGTACAGACAGGGGAATACATCCAGGCGACAGCAACTATCAGCCAACGTATTGATGGCAGGTAGTCGCAAACAAGGCGCTGGACATGTATATAATAATGAGAATGATTATTAATTAGATGCTAACCTGATTGTCTCTATGTCCAAGTTGACGGCGGCGTTCCTGACCCACTACCCGGATTTGATCCGCTATCTGCGCAAGCGTACTCATTGCTCTGAACTGGCGCAAGATTGCGCGCATGACACCTGGCTGCGTTTGCTGGAGAAGGGCAAGCAGGTCACGGCAGACAACCACCGGGCTTATGTGTTCAGAGTGGCTGCCAATATTGTGGCGGACTGGTATCGGCGTCAAACACGTGAGCAGGCTGCTTTCGATGGCTACGCCTTGAGTGTCGCCCATCACCATGCCCCGGATACGTATGAGGAAGTGCTGGCCAAGGAAACCTTGCAGCGTCTGGAGCAGGCCTTGATGGCCCAGTCCCAGCGCAGTGTGCGGATTTTCCTGATGCATCGCTGTGAGGAGATGAGCTACGCGCAGATCGCCCAGAAGTTGTCAGTGTCCGAGAGCACGATTGAGAAACACATGATGCGCATTTTGCTGGTGGCGCACCAAGTCTTTAATTCCGCAGTATGAACGCGCAGCCAGATTCGGCCTGGAGCCGAGTAGATGAAGACGCCGCCCGCTGGGTGGTGCGTAAAGAAGGCACCAAGCTGGAGCCGGACGCCCTGGCCCAGTTCGACGCCTGGTATGAAGCCGATCCGTTGCATGCCCAAACCTACGATGCCTTGGCAGCCAGTTGGCGGAGGCTGGATCAGGTTTCGGTGTTGCCTATCGCCCGTAAAAAGAGAAAGTCACGCGTCAAAACCCTGGCCAGTGCCTGTGTCTTGATGGGAGCGTCTTTTTACGCCTGGCAGATGTTTGAGCTGCAAGGCTCGATCCGCAGCGGGGTGGAGATCACTCAGTTGAGTTTGCCTGATGGCTCGGTGGCGATTCTGGACGCACAGACTCGTGTGCGTCTGAATTTTGAAAATGGCCAACGACAAGTCAGCGTGGAGTCGGGGCGTGCCTTCTTCCAGGTGGTGCCTGCTTCGCCCCAGACAGGTCCGTTCATCGTGCAGGCCGGTCCGGCACAAGCGACGGCTTTGGGAACGCGCTACGAGGTCAGCCTTAAAGATCAGATCAGCGCCGTGGCGGTATACGAACATACCGTGCAGGTGCAGTGCCAGTCTTGCGAGAGCTCGCAGCCAGTGATCTTGCAGCCGGGAGACAGTGCCACGGTAGCGGGCGGGCAACTGCGGGCGCAGTTGGCTCAGCCTGCAACGTCCACATATGCGGAAGCGGCGCCCGCCTGGGTGAACGGCTTGCTGAGCTTTGATGATGTCAGCTTGCGGGACGTAGCCCGTCAGTTGGGCGAATACACCCATCGAGTGATCTGGATTGGCAGCGAGCAGGCGGGCTCAATGCGAGTGTCCGGTGTGGTGCAAGCGGCTCGCCCAGCCGCTGCCCTGAACTTGCTGACCTCGGGCCAAGGCTTGCAAATCAAGGAGTTACCAGGACTTATAGTTATTTACTAATGATAATTATTAACAATTAAAAAATACGATGGCAATCAGGGGTGAGGGGAGAGGGGTAGCACAGCGTCCTGAGGGTAGTTGTTTACATAGGATGCTCAATCATGAAGTGCGCTTTGCAGGACACGCCGTCTCTTTTTGCCTTGCGCAGGCAAGCTCGCCCCGGCGTGACAACCAAGTCCCTTTCTTCTTCCCAAGGCTCGCGCTTCAAGCAGGGGCAAATGGCTTTCTTGATGGCCAGTGTTTTGCTCGTGATGCAGCCCATGCCGGCACACGCTGCCGGGCCTATTGTGCTGGATATGGCCTCTCAGCCTTTGGCGGATGCACTTTTGCAAATTGGCCGTCTGGCCCAGGTGGAAATTGCGTTTTCACCGGGACAGGTTCGGGAAAAGCGAGCCGTGGCCTTGCAGGGCGAACTGACGGTTGAGCAGGCCTTGGATACCTTACTGGCCCCTTGGGGACTGGCGGCCAGAGCCCAGGGCGATCAGCGCTATACGATTGTGACGGCTACTGTTGCCAAAGGTTTGTCCGTGCTGGAGCCCGTCCGCGTACAAGGCCAGCGTGTTGGTGAACGCAACTATACCCGCGAGGAACTGGATCAACGTGCTGCAGGTAACCGCGACCTGTCCAGTCTTCTGGCCGATAACCCGGCCGTGCGTCAGAACGAGGCCGCGAAAACCAGTGCCAACCGTGGCTCTCTGGCGCTGGAGGATATCAGCTTCTACGGGGCCAGTCCGTTCCAGAATCAGTTCCAGATTGATGGCATCAGCTCCACCAATCAGATTGATCCTGCCAGCCGCAATTTGAATTTGCAGGTGGGCAATGTGCCTGCCTACTCCCAGGCCTACAACCTGGACACGAATATGCTGGAAAGCGTGACGGTGCTCGATAGCAGCATTCCCGTGGAATACGGCCGCTTCACTGGGGGCGTGGTCGATGCCAAGGTGCGTGATCCCAAGGGCAATAACAGCTTCCGTGCGGACTTCAGCTACAACTCCTCCGGGCTGACCTCGCAGACCGTGCCAGAAGAGCAGAAGAAAAAGTTCGGGGCAGGTGAACCCGGTTTCACCCCTGCCTGGACCAAGCGTTTTTCGTCCGCCATGCTGGATGTGGGCATTACGGGCAATACTGCGGCCTTGATCAATGTGTCCCGGCGTGAGTCCAGCATTGATCGCACCATGCGTGTCTTGCACGAGAAGGAGTTCACCGATGTGAATACCAACTCCAAAGACCGTGTCGATAATGTGTTCGCCAAAGTCCATACCCGTTGGAGCGCCAGCACGGACTCCGCCTTGACCTTCAAGTACGCGGATCGACGCGAGGATCTGGTCGATTCCGGCATGATGGCCAATCGTGTTCAGTGGCAGCATCAACAAAAAGCCTATGGTCTGGGTTTCGACCTGAATCATGACTTTGGCTGGGGGCAAGGGCGGGTTCAGCTGGGTTACGACCAGATGAACAGCTACCGTAATTCCGACGGCACGGAATATATGGTCAATATGGTGTTTCTGCCCAATGGCCGCCCCGACTACACCTATATCAGCGGTGGTTTCGGGCAGGAGTCTACCGAGCAACGCAATCTGACCATGAAGACCCGACTGGAGTTCAAGCCGTTTCAGACCGGGGCCATTGAACATACGTCCTACGTAGGTTTTGAGCTGGCCCATACCAAGGGAGAGTTTGTCCGAGATCGGGATGCCTATGGGGGGCAGAAACGCCATTACAGCGATGGGCAGCCCAGCAAGGTTCAGGTCTTGAATTATTACCGCGCTGGAGAGGTGGGCGTCAGCTATACCAATGCGTCCGTTTATGTATCGGACCGCATGTCCTGGCAGCGTCTGGCCCTGACAACGGGCTTGCGCATGGATAAGGACAATTACTTTGGCAATACCAATCTGGCTCCGCGCACCTTGCTGGAATGGGATGTGCTGGGAACGGGTGAAACCCGTCTGTCGGGTGGCTGGTCGCGCTATTACGGCATGGATATTCTTGGAATTGCCATGCGCGAGCGCAAGAGCCAACTGCACACCTTGCTGGTGACGGGCGGTAATCCGGTAGACCGTCCTTCGCATACGGCCTACAAGCTGGATGGCCTGAAAACCCCGTATGACGACGAGTGGGCCTTGCGTTTGCAGCAACAGCTGACGAACAAAGTGGCCGCCGAACTGGCCTATGTGCGCCGCTATGGCCGTCAACAAGTTTCTATCGAAGGGCTGGCGAAGACAGGCTACACCTACACCAATAATGGCAAGTCCAAAACCGATGCCGTTACCTTGAGTTTGATGAACACGGCCCCTTGGACCTTGGGCGAGAGCTTGTGGACGGGGCGTGTGGATGTGACCTATCAGCACAGCAAGCGTAATAACAAGTTGGCCGACGGTTATGACGGTGAAGCCGAGGCACAGGAGGAGAACATCTATTACAACGGCGACCTGATACGCCGTGGTGATCGTCCAGTGGGGGACTACAACCTGCCTTGGCGAGTCAGCGCTGGCGTAACCGGCATGTGGGCGCGTTATGGTTTGCAGATGAACAACCGGATCAATTGGAACAGCGCCCGCATGGATGTGCACTATGTGGGTCTGAATCGGGGCGATGGGCTGGAGAAGTATGAATCCGGTCGGGTCGGTTCTTATTGGACCTGGGATATGCGTCTGGATTGGGAGCCGGCCATGCTTAAAGGTCTGGGCCTGGGGCTGGATGTGCTGAACGTGCTGGACAAGCAAGCACCCGTGGTGGTCTCGACACCAACCTCGGTGCTGAATCCGAACCTATATCGCACAGGACGAGAGCTGTGGCTGCGCGCTTCCTATCGGTATTAACAGGAGGACGAGCGGGCGCAAGTTTGCTGATGGCGGCACTGGCAACAGTGCTGTCAGGGGCAGCTTGCGCGGCGGGGGGATTGGAGACAGGAGCGGACCAGAAGCTTGGCCCAGGTTTAGCTTCTGCTCCTGTGGTCACTACGGGGCTTTCCGCGTCGGAGACAACAGAGCAATCCTGTGGAGCTAAGGACATGCTTGAGGCCAGGTGTCTACGCGCCCTCTATAAAAATGTCCCCGTTCAATGGCCTGCGCCCACTATTGATCCGGGGCAGCCCTGGCAAGAGTGGGGGCCCGTGCCTGGGCCTGGCTCCAGCGCCCAGCCCGAGGCGGCAGAGGATGCCAGGAACACGCAGATCGTCTCCTTGGGCGCCCGATTGTTTTTTGACACGCAGCTGTCGCGTAAAAAACAGATCTCCTGTGCGTCCTGTCATCAGCCCGACAAGTCCTTTACCGATGGCAAGGCATCAGCGGTAGGGGAGGACGGCTTGATGGGCAAGCGCCGTACTCCACCCTTGTTTGCTGCGCCTTTCGCCCAAGATCTGTTCTGGGATGGCCGTGCACGAACCTTGCAGGAGCAAGTCGTTGGCCCCATAGAAAACCCGGTAGAAATGAACCATGCCTTGAGTGACTTGATTCCACGTTTGCAGGATTCGGAAGGCTATCGTCAGGCATTTCAACAAGCCTTTGGCGCATCTTCATCCAATTCCATCGACGCTGAGCGGCTGGCCCGAGCCCTGGCCGCCTATGTCGTTACCATTCGCCCGGCAGCAACGCGCTTTGATGAATTTATCGCCGGGAATACGGCTGCCTTGAATGATCAGGAACTGATCGGCCTGCACCTGTTCCGTACCAAGGCGCGCTGCATGAATTGCCATAACGGCCCCATGCTGACAGACAACGGTTTTCACAATATCGGCCTGTCTTTTTATGGGCGTCGCTTGCAGGATCTGGGACGATTTGAATGGACCCGAGATCCTGCGGATCTGGGGCTGTTCCGAACACCTAGCCTGCGCAATGTTGCCAAGGCAGGTCCCTGGATGCACAACGGTTTGTTCCCCAGCCTGGATGGCCTGTTGCGTATGTATGACGTAGCAATGGGGCCGGACCCTAAAGAAACCGGCCTTTTGGTGCCGCGTAAATCGGAATGGATACGGGTCTTGAACTTGAGCGACGAGGAGCTTCAGGCTTTGCTGGCCTTTCTGCAGGTCCTGTAGCGATCAAAGCGATTCAGACTTGATTGCGGGGCGCATAAAAAAAGCGATAGTGGCGGACCACTATCGCTTTTAAGCTCATTGGAGGAGGGCGTTTTATTTCAGGCAGGCTTTGATTTTTTCCAGATCCGGGCCATCAATCGGGCGTCCCAGATTGAAGGGCATGGAGGTTTCGCGCCAGTCCTTGTAGTCATGCAGGTATTCCATCTGGCTGGCATATACCTTGGCCGCATCAGGATTGCTGCAAGCCATGGAAATCATCACCTCGTTGGTGACTTGCTGAATGGTCTTCAGGCTTTCATCATCCATGCGGTGTATTTCCACGCCAGCTTTCTGGAAGGTGCGCAGACCTTCTGTCGCTTTTTTCTCTGTAAAAGCAATGGACCACATCATGGTGGCGTCGGCGGCAATTTGCAGTTTCTCCTTGGCCGAATCACTGAGTGCATCCCAGGCGGTTTTATTGATCATGACGCCAAACACGGAAGCGGACTGATGCCAACCCGGCGTGGTCCAGTGCTTGGTGACCTGATGCAGCCCGGCAGAAACGTCCACGTTCGGCGTGGAGAACTCGGCTCCCTCGATCACGCCGCGTTCAAGCGATTGATACAGTTCCTGGCCAGCCATGGAAACCTGCGTGCCACCAATCTTTTCCAGCACCTTGCCTTGTTCGAGGCCAGAGAGGCGCAGACGCTTGCCCTTGATTTCTTCCAGATTGCGAATCGGCACATTGGTATGGAAGCCGGATTCGTTATTGGTGATGGCGTAGGGGAGGTACACCATGCCGTACTTGCCGTAGATCTCGTTATAAAGCTCGGCGCCACCCCATTCCTTGATCCAGTTGGCGTAGTCAACCGCGTTGAACAGGCTGGAGTGTGTTCCTAAAGGGGAGAAAGCGGGGTTGCGGCCTGCCCAGTAGCCCGGCCAGTCGGCTCCGGCTTGTATGGTGCCGGACTCCACCGCGCTGAAGACCTCGCCGGTTGGAACCAGTGCGCCGCCTTCAAAGAACTCGATTTTCAGTTCGTCGCCGACCAGCTTGTTAGCCAGCTCTACCCATTTCTTGTCCAGCTCCACCAGCTCGATCGAAGCGGGCCAGGTACTGGTCATGGTCCACTTTTGTGCCGCCTGGCTCAGGCTGGTCATGCCCAGCAGGGCAAAACCCGTCAAGGCGAAGAGTGCCTTCTTTGTCAGTTTCATGGTGTCTCCTTGTTTTATTTAAGTTCCGTACAGGACGGTGGGTAGCCAAGTGGCCAGGCCAGGGAAAATGGCCAGCAAGATGCACATCAAAATAATCAGGGCAATGAATGGAATGACGCCGGTAATGATCTCCATGGTTTTGACGGATTTGGGCGTAATGGCCCGCAAGTAAAACAGTGCATAACCAAAGGGAGGGGTCAGGAAAGAGGTCTGCAACACAACGGCGACCAGAATCACAAACCATAGCAGGCTGATGCCCATCTCTTGCACAATGGGCAACAGAATCGGGAAGGAAAGCAGGACAATACCGGTCCAGTCCAGAAAGCAGCCCAGCGCAAAAATAATCAGCAGCATCACCACGATAAGTAGCCAGGGCTCCATATCCAGGCCACGCATCAGATCCTGTGCGGCACCCAGACCGCCGGTGATATTAAAGACGCCGGTAAAGGCGGTTGCACCCACCACGATAAATAAGATCATGGAGGAAGTACGGCCCGTTTCGTAAAGCGCATTCAGGAAAATGGACCATTTGAATTTGCCCCGGAAAATAACGATCAGCAGGGACAGCAACACCCCAATGGCCGAGGCTTCCGTGGCCGTTGCAATACCGGCCAGCATGGAGCCCAGAATGCCCAGAATCAAAAAGATAGGAGGCACGGCTTCCACCAGCAGCATGCGGATCAGGGCGGGCTTGGAGATCTTTTCATCAGGCTCCACCGAGGGGGCACGTTCCGGGTGACGCCAGGCTACGAACACCACCCAGACGGCATACAGCAGGCCCAGCAGGACACCCGGTATCAATGCACCAGCGAACAGCTCACCGATGGACAGGGGAGAGTAGCTGGCCATCAAGATCAACATGATGGACGGTGGAATCAGAATGCCCAGACAGCCGGAGGCCGCAATAACACCGGTGGTCAGCTTGGGGCAGTAGCCGTATCGCAACATGGGGCGCAAGGCCATCATGCCGGTGACGGTAATGGAGGCGCCAATAATGCCGGTGGTCGCTGCCAGAAGGATGGAGATGAACACTACGGCCAGTGCCAGCCCGCCACGAACGCGGGACATGAGCAGGCGCAAGGCTTCGAACATCTTGTCAGTCACTTCCGAGTCGGACAGGAAGCGCGCCATCAGGATGAATAAAGGAATGGCGATCAGGGTGTAGTTGTCCAGGACATCGCCGTAAATGCGGTTGACGACAATGCCCAGAACCATGGGCTTGCCAGCCACCATTGCGCCGATGACGGCGGTACTACCCAGAACAAAGGCCAAGGGATGGCCCATGAATAGCCCAAGCAGGAGCAGGCCACCCATGACAAGTGCAATCAGTTCAGGCGTCATGGTGAGCGGCTTCCTTCTGGGTCAACAAACGAATAACTTCAGCAATGCCCTGGAGAAGCAAAAGCGCGGCGGCCAGGACCATGGACATCTTCAAGGGATAGACGGGCAACTGTACTGCGCCGTACGTGGTTTCGCCTTGCGCCAGCGAGCGCATGGCGAAGTCGTAGCTGCGTGTCAGAAATACCCAGGCAAAAGGGAAGAAGAAAATCAGATAACCCGCAATCTCGGTCCATTTGCGAACGGTGGGGGAAAAGCGGTTGATCAGCAAATCCACCCGGACATGGGCCTGATGTTTAAGTGCGTAGGCGCCCAGCATCAGAAAGTAGAACCCATATAGCTGCTTGGTGACGTCAAAAGTCCAGCGAGTGGGCTGATTCATCACATAGCGCATGAACACTTCGTAAATAATAATGGCGGAGAAAATGATGGCAATAAAGGAAATGAGCTTTCCTATCCATTCATTGATTGAGTCGATTAGACGCAAAACCATGCTTGTCCCTTTTGTACGTTTTTATTGGCCACACACCGGGTTTAGTCTATGAGTAAGCTCTAAAGCGCCACAACTTGGGTTTACCCTTACGTAAACTTGAGTTTAATAATTAAGGGTAATAAGGCGTAAATAAGGGTGATTTTCTTGGGAAATCGTGCTGGGCCTGAAGGTGAAAGCCAGATTTTCGGGGCGACAATGAGCATGAAAAAAGCCACCCGTTGAACTGACCCCCATAAGTTGGACGGTCAGAAGTTAGAGCTCGAAGGCCTGAGTTCGGTATTGCACCGGGCTCAGGCCTTTTAGTTTGAGCTTGATGCGGTCGTGGTTGT
>NZ_JBRFIO010000006.1:0-189356 GCF_052931795.1 Alcaligenes sp. RM2 | reverse complement strand
GGACGTTCCTGGTACCGAACTGGCCCAAGATTCGAACGTACATGCCAAGGTTGAGACTGAAGACGCTGCGGGCAACCCCGCTTCGGCTGAAGCCGACCGTGGCTACGGTGTGGATACCGATCTGCCCGAAGCTGCGATTACCATCGACACCATTGCGGGTGACGACGTGGTCAACAAGGCCGAGTCCGAAGCCGACGTGACCATCACTGGTACGGTTGGCAAGGATGTGAAGGCTGGCGACACGGTCACTGTGACCGTGAACGGCAAGGATTACACCACCACGGTTAATACCGATGGCAAGACCTGGAACGTGAATGTTCCTGGCTCCGAGCTGGCTCTGGATGACAACGTCCACGCCAAGGTCGAGACCAAGGACGACGCCGGTAACAGCGCTAGTGCTGAAGCTGACCGCGACTACGGTGTGCAGACCACATTGCCTGAAGCCGAGATCACGTTGGACCCGATCGCCGGTGACGGTGTGCTGGATCACAATGAGGCTGGTGACGGCAAGGGTACGATTGATGTGACCGGTACGGTTGGCAAGGATGTACAGCCCGGCGATACCGTGACTCTGACTATCGGTGGCAAGGAATACACCGGTACTGTTGGCAATGATCTGACCTTCAAGATCCCAGTACCTGTACAGGATCTGTTGAAGAACGACACGGTTGACGCCAAAGTGACGACGACAGACTCGGCTGGCAACAGTGCGTCTGCCAACGACTCCGGTCCATACACGCTGGATGTGGATCAACTGATTGTTGATGGTAACGGTGGTGGCAATCCGAATGGTGGCGTGGGCGACGACGTCATTATTGGTGACCGCGGCGGTGTGCAAGAGAACATCGTTCACGGCCAGAGCTACAACATTGCCATCCTGGTTGACCGTTCCAACAGCATGAAGGAAGCCTCTGGTACGGACAATATGAACCGTATGCAGTTGCTCAAGGCTGCGCTGACGACCTTGGCTGAAAGCTTGGCCAACCATGAAGGCGGCACGGTGAACTTGAGCATTATTGGCTTTGGTACCAAGGCTGATACGCCTATGGTCTTCAAGGACCTGACTCATGCCGATTTGATCAATCTGCTCAATTCGATTGATACCTTGAACGGCTACAACTCCAGCTGGAACTCCAGCGTGGGTGGTACCAACTACGAAGCAGCCTTCAAGGCCGCTGAAGCATGGTTCAAGACTGGCGATGCACCTGCAGTCGACAAGTACGGCAACGCTTATGAAAACGTTACGTACTTCCTGACTGACGGTAACCCAACCCAGTACGGTACTGGCCAAGGTGCTGGTAGCGGTTACGATCCTACGGCTGATTCGCGTGGTAAGGCAGCCTACGACAGCCTGGTTACCTCTTCGGGTAGCAAGGTTTACGCCGTGGGTATTGGTAACGACGTCAGCGTGGATGTCCTGCGCAAATACGACAACACGGGTACTGAGGTTGTTGACGTTGTTCGTGGCACCGCGGACGTGACTGACTTTGAAAACGGCCGTCATGACGGTTGGAACAAGGTCGGCGGTAACGGCACAGTTGGAGTCAAGAACCAGGGTAGCACTTGGTATCCTGATAACCGATTGGAAATTACGGATACCTACAGCCGCAATGGCGATACCGCGACTACCGTTCGTGGCCCAGGTATGACCGTTGCGGCGGGCAGCTATGGCAAGTTGAGCTTCCACTATGCTGAAAGCGGCCGTAACAGTGCCGACGTCTTCAAGTGGCAACTGCAGAAGTACAACGAGAAGACAGGTAACTGGGAAGTTGTGCAGGAAGGTGGTCGTCCAGGTAGCTCCGGCACCATCACGACCAAGCCCGTGGGCGAAGGCCAATACCGCTTCGAGTTCCTAGTGGACGATCGTTCCAGCAGCAGTAACTACAAGGTCTACATTGATGACGTAACGCTGTTGTCCTCCGGCAATCCTCAAGATTGGACAGAGGTTAACAAGGTCGACATCGTCAACACCAAGGAAGACCTGGATGCAGCCTTGAAGGGTGGTTCGGTAACGAACGATCCAGCCCCCGTTGGTAATGATCACATCATTGGTGGTGACGGCAACGACATCATCTTTGGTGATACTGTCAATACCGATGGAGATGTGTTGCCATGGCATGAAGTGGGTGGTCGTCCAGACAACCTGCCTGACGGCTCAGGCTTGAAGGCGCTGGAAGTGTTCTTGCAAATGAAGAACGGCGGTACTCCAGCAACAGGTAATGATCTGTACGAGTACATCAAGGAAAACCACGCTAACTTCAATGTTGATGGTGACAAGCGCGGTGGTAACGACATCCTTGATGGTGGTGCTGGTAACGACATCCTGTACGGCCAAGGTGGCAACGATATGCTGATCGGCGGTGCTGGCGACGACATCATGTTCGGCGGCGAGGGTGATGACACCTTCATATGGAACAAGGGTGATGAAGGTACCAGCAGCAAACCGGCTGTGGATTACGTGATGGACTTTGGTGATTTGGGTACCGACACCTTGGATATCACTGATTTGCTGTCGGGCCACGACGTCAACGACGGTAACCTGAGCCAGTACCTGACGGTAGGCAGCTCGGATAACGGCAAGATGGAAATCGGTATCAGCTCTCAAGGTAATGGCCAGATCGATCAGAAGATCATTCTGGACAACATCGACTTTGACGCAGAGAAGGCAGCCCAGATCGCCAACTCGCTCAAAGACGGTACTTTGAAGTCTTCTGATTTCTAAACTGTTCACTGGATAGGCACTATCTGCGGGTAGTGCCCAAGCCCCACAAGCCTTTTTGGGTTTGTGGGGTTTTTTATGTCTGCAGCTTGTCGTCAGCGCCAATAGTGGGTGCTTGGCATTTATGACTATGATCTTTGATGTGGCTGCAGGAAAGAGGGTGCATGCAGCAGAACGGCTGGCCAGGTTGAGCTGGTAGGCGTTGGCTCTGCGGTTTTGTAGATCAGCTGTTTCTTTTTGCAGGAGTGATTCAAGATCCTTTAACAGCCTGCTCTATATATAGAGGGTTCAGACGCTTTGTCGATTGCCAAGCGTTCACTAAATAGGCAAGCTATAACGCCGTTATAAGGATTTGCTTATTTGGGATTGACGTGCTCTTGTCTCTTGCCTGGCTACGCCTTTTTCTTCGATCTAGGATTGCGCTGTTTGTGCTGGTCGCACTGCTGGTTGTGGTGTGGCTGCCCTTGTCGGCGCCTGCCTTGCAGTTCGAGGTCAGCAAGATTCGCCAGACCGCCGTTTCCCGCTTTGGGGCCCGTGCCGGGACTGCCGTGGATCGGTGGATGGCCAATCTGGAGTCCGCCCGTGGTTTAAGCGAGCGTCGTCAGCTGGAGGCCGTCAATGATTTCTGGAATATGAATGTGATGGCTGGCGAGGACATTCATATTTGGGGCCAGCTGGACTATTGGGCCACGCCCATCGAGACTTTGGGCAAAGCGGCGGGTGACTGTGAGGACTTTGTCATCGGCAAGTATTTTTCCTTGTTGCACTTGGGTGTGCCCAATGAAAAACTGCGATTGATTTACGTGCGGGCTCAAGTAGGTGGGCAAAGCATTGCGCACATGGTTCTGGGCTACTATCCCACGCCCCAGGCCGAGCCTTTGCTGCTGGATAATTTAAGTGGCTCTATTCGCCCCGCCAGCCAGCGTCCTGATTTGACCCCTGTGTTCAGCTTCAATTCGCAAGGGGTGTATGTGGGTAATGCCCAGAAAGGTTCGGTGGACAGTATCAGCCGGTGGCGTGGTTTGTTGGAAAAAATGCGTAAGGAAGGTTTTGTTCCTTGATGATGTGCCGGCCCTTGGGCTAGAGCACCAAATGGAAACAGACCTCAGGACACCCTTGTCGGGTGGGCTAGACCAGAATTTATGGAATATACGGAAGCGCTATGTCTTTACTTAAACAGCTCCTGCTAAGTGTCTCGTGCGCGATTCTTGCTATCTTGATTGGCACGCTGTGGTTCAGCGTCGACTCGGCAAGGCAGTATTTAAGCAGTCAGTTGCAGGCGCAGGGTGAGTCGGCCGCGACTTCGCTGGCCTTGACCTTGTCCCAGCCCAGCAACCAGGACCCGGTGACGCAGGAGCTTTTGATTGCCGCCTTGTACGATACCGGGCAGTTTGAGCGTATCCGCTTTATTGACACCTCCGATACGGTCCTGGTGGAGCGTAGTGCTCAGCAAGAAACACAGATCAGCGGATCTTCGCCCGCGTGGTTCGCCAACTCTTTGCCGATTGATGTACCCGTGGCCTCGGCTCATGTCAGTAATGGCTGGAATCAGATTGGTACGATCGAAGTAAAACCTGCTGACGAGTACGCCCGCGCCAGTTTGTGGAAAAGCTTTGTGCGCGTCACCTTGTTGGTGCTGGGCGCCGGGGTTGCCTGGGGTGTGTTTGTATTGATGGTCATGGCCTGGTTGCGCCGGGCTTTGCGTGAACACGTCCAGTTCGAGCTGCAACAGATGGATCAAAGCGAGTCTGTACCCAGCCGCAAGAAAGTGCGCACGATCCCCGAGCTGGAAGCCGTCACGCATACCTTAAGCACGGTGCAAAAACGTATTCGTGTCAGCAGCCAGGAGCAAAATGCCCGAATCGAGCAGTTACAGCTGGAGTTGAACTGCGATCCGGTCACGGGCCTGGCCAATCGCAAGTACTTCGTGAATATGTTCCGTCAGGTGCTGCAACAGGAAGAGGGCGGCCATGTGCTGTTATTCCGTCAGCGGGACTTGCTGCCATTGAATACCTCCCTATCTCGTGACGCGGTGGATGCCTGGCTGAAGCTGGTGACTCAGCGTTGTACGGAGCTATTGCAGAAAAATGGCATGGACGCGGGCAATCTGGCGCGCTTGAATGGTTCTGATTTTATCGTGCTGCTCAAGGGCCAGATGGGTCCTCAAGTGATGGGCTTTGCCCAGGAACTGCGTACTGCCTTGCAGGAATTGCGCCAGCCTCTGCCCGATGCCAGTTTGTGCCGTTGGTCCATGGCGATGACGAACTATGAAGGTCAGGACTCGCTCAGCGCCGTGATGACGCGTTTGGACAATGCCTTGATGCGCGCCGAAGGGGCAGGGCATCAGGAAGTGGAATACCGTCCGTCTGAAGGGGTTCACTCCGAGGCGAGCTCTTCCATTGGTGAGCAGGAATGGCATTCACGTATTGAGCGTGGTCTGGAGCAAGGCCGGATTGAATTGAGTGTGAAGCCGGGCGTTGAAGTCTGGGGGCAAGCGGGCCAGATTCACGATGCAACCCTGAATTTGTTGCCCGAGCAACCGGGACAGGCCAGTTTGCCTGCCTATTTGTTCATTCCGGTGGCGGTGCGTCTGGGTCTGTCGGGGCAGTGTGACTTGCGTACGATGGAGCTGGCAAGCGACTGGTTAGCCGATAACGAGGGCAGTTTGAGTGTCCGTGTCTCCTGGGCATCGGTGATCAAGCCTGGATTTGCAGATCAGGTGGCTGAGGTTCTGGCCAAGGCCGGTGACAAGACGCGGCGTCTGATTATTGAACTGGATGCTTATTGCCTGAGTGAGCACGATGTGGAAACGGTTGCTTTCGTGGATAAATTGCGGCCCTTGGGTGTGCAATTTGGTCTGCGTCGTGTTCTGGAGCAGCCCGAATCGATTCTGTGGTTGCACATGATGGCACTCAAATATATTGTCCTGGACGATGAGCGCGCCCAGACGCTGCAGGCCGAGGTGGGTGGCCGACATTTGCTGACAGCGTTCCTGCAGAGCCTGCAGGAATTGGGGATAGGTTTGCGCCGGGTAACCCGAGGCAGCAATAGTGCCCAGCTGGACGAGCTGTTGCGTGAAAACGCCGTCGTGCCAAGGCCTTAGCAAATAAATCCTTGTTTTTCTGGGGTTTATTTGCTAGTATATGTGGCTTACCTCTTTATTTTGACCGGAGAGGCTTAGTCGCCTATCCGGATTGAAGTTGGTAATACAACGTTTTGTCTCTCGCAAGATTTCAACCTAGGGTTCGGCTTGCCGGACCAGATCGAGATCGGGTTTACGGTATCGAACTGGCTGGATCCGAATCTGACGGGACCAAAACTGGTTGTGTGACCCAGTCATTTTGACTGGATCGTTGCAATTAAGTTGGAACAGGAAAAATCATGATTCAAATGCAGACCACGCTGGACGTGGCCGACAACACAGGTGCGCGTTCCGTAATGTGCATCAAGGTGCTGGGCGGCTCGAAGCGCCGTTATGCCGCAATTGGTGACATCATCAAAGTTACCGTTAAAGAAGCGGCCCCGCGCGGACGCGTCAAAAAAGGCGAAATCTACAACGCTGTAGTGGTTCGTACCGCTAAGGGCGTGCGCCGTAAAGACGGTTCGCTGATTCGTTTCGGTGGCAATGCCGCCGTATTGCTCAATGCCAAGCTGGAACCCATCGGCACCCGTATCTTCGGACCCGTTACGCGTGAACTGCGTACCGAGAAGTTCATGAAGATCGTGTCCTTGGCTCCCGAAGTGCTGTAAGGAGCGCGAAAAAATGCAAAAAATTCGTAAAGGCGACGAAGTTATTGTGCTGACCGGCCGTGATAAAAAACGCCGTGGCACAGTACTGCAACGCGTCGATGCAGACCACGTCATCGTGGAAGGCATCAACGTAGTCAAAAAACACGTTAAAGCCAATCCTATGGCTGGCACGCAGGGTGGTATCGTCGACAAGACCATGCCTATCCACATCTCGAACGTTGCACTGTTCAACCCGGAAACCGGCAAGGGCGACCGCGTTGGTATCCAGGTGATCGACGGTCAGAAGACGCGTGTTTATCGTTCCAGCGGCAAAGCCGTTGGCGCCAAGGCTTAAGGGGCGGATAACATGGCACGTTTACAAGAGTTCTACCGCGAAAAAGTGGTTGCCGATCTGCAAAAGCAGTTCGAGTACAAGAGCATTATGGAAGTACCCCGCATCACCAAGATCACTCTGAACATGGGTGTCTCGGAAGCGGTTGCTGACAAGAAGATTATCGAGAACGCGGTATCGGACATGACCAAAATTGCTGGTCAGAAGCCCGTTATCACGAAAACCCGCAAAGCTATTGCCGGTTTTAAGATTCGCGAAGATTACCCGATCGGTTGTATGGTGACCCTGCGCGGTCAACGCATGTACGAATTCCTGGATCGTCTGGTCGCTGTGGCTCTGCCACGCGTTCGTGACTTCCGTGGTGTGTCGGGTCGTGCGTTTGACGGCCGTGGCAACTACAACATGGGGGTTAAAGAGCAAATCATTTTCCCCGAAATCGAGTACGACAAAATCGACGCAGTGCGTGGTCTGAACATCAGCATCACTACTTCTGCCAAGACGGACGAAGAGGCCAAGGCGCTGCTTAGCGCGTTCAGCTTCCCGTTCCGCAACTAAGGGGCGCAACGTGGCTAAACTTTCCCTCATCAATCGCGACATCAAGCGCGCCAAGCTGGCTGAGAAATTCGCCGCCAAGCGTGCAGCACTGAAAGCGATCATTGACGACCAGTCCAAGTCTGACGAAGAGCGCTACGAAGCTCGTTTGCAGTTGCAACAATTGCCACGCAACGCGAACCCGACCCGTCAACGCAACCGCTGCGTTATCACCGGTCGCCCTCGTGGTGTTTTCAAGAAATTCGGTTTGACTCGCCATAAAGTGCGCGAAATGGCAATGCGCGGCGAGATCCCCGGTATGACCAAGGCCAGCTGGTAGGAGAAATACACATGAGCATGAGCGATCCAATCGCCGATATGTTGACCCGCGTGCGTAACGCGCAAATGGTCAACAAGACATCGGTCAGCATGCCCTCCTCGAAGCTGAAAGCAGCTATTGCTGCTGTGCTGAAAGACGAAGGCTACATCGAAGATTTCCGTATCGTTGGCGAAAAAGCCAAGCCAGAACTGGAAGTCACCCTGAAATACTATGCCGGCCAGCCAGTCATCGAGCGCATCGACCGCGTTTCGCGTCCTGGACTGCGCATCTACAAAGGCAGCACACACATCCCTCAAGTCATGAACGGCTTGGGTGTTGCTATCGTGTCCACGTCTCGCGGCGTGATGACCGATCGCAAAGCACGTGCAGCTGGCGTCGGTGGCGAAGTGCTGTGCTACGTGGCATAAGGAGAACATCATATGTCACGTATCGCTAAGTATCCCGTTTCCCTGCCTAAAGGCGTAGAAACGACCATTGCCGCTGATCAGATCACGGTCAAAGGCCCTCTGGGCACTTTGGTTCAAACTCTGACTGGCGACGTCACTATTGAACTTCAAGACGGTCAGCTGTCTTTTGTGCCTGCGAACGAAACTCGTCACGCAAACGCAATGTCCGGCACCGTGCGCCAACTGGTCAACAACATGGTTGTTGGCGTGAGCGCCGGTTTCGAACGCAAGCTGAGTCTGGTTGGCGTGGGCTTCCGTGCCTCCGTCCAGGGTAATGCCTTGAAGTTGCAACTGGGTTTCTCGCACGACATCGTGCACGACCTGCCTGAAGGCATCAAAGCCGAGTGCCCAACTCCGACGGAAGTCGTGATCAAGGGCTCGAACAAGCAGGTGGTTGGTCAGGTTGCCGCAGAAATTCGTGGCTATCGTCCACCAGAGCCTTACAAAGGCAAAGGTGTACGTTACGTCGGCGAACGCGTCATCCTCAAGGAAACCAAGAAGAAATAAGCCCGCAGGCAAGGACGAATCATGGACAAGAAACAATCCCGTATGCGTCGTGCAGTGGCTACTCGCCGCAAGATCGCCGAGCTGCGCGTACACCGCCTGTCGGTGCATCGCACGAATACGCATATTTACGCGAGCATCATCTCGCCCGAAGGCGACCGCGTTCTGGTCAGTGCTTCCACTGTCGAGACCGAAGTTCGCAAAGAATTGGCCGTTGGCAGCAACGTAGCGGCAGCCAGCCTGGTTGGCAAGCGCGTCGCCGAAAAGGCGAAGGCTGCGGGCATCGAGACGGTTGCTTTTGACCGCTCGGGCTTCCGTTACCATGGCCGCGTGAAAGCGCTGGCCGAGGCCGCGCGTGAAGCCGGCTTGAAATTCTAAAGGAATTATCAAATGGCTAAAGCACAAGGCAGACAGGCTCCAGAGCAAGAGCGCGATGACGGCCTGAAAGAAAAGATGATTGCGGTCAACCGCGTCAGCAAAGTCGTTAAAGGTGGTCGCACCATGAGCTTTGCTTCGCTGGCCGTGGTCGGTGATGGCGATGGTCGCATCGGCATGGGTAAGGGCAAGGCCCGCGAAGTACCCGTTGCTGTTCAGAAGGCAATGGAACAGGCCCGTCGTGGTCTGATCAAAGTGCCTCTGAAGAACGGCACCTTGCATCACACCGTAGTTGGTAAGCACGGTGCAGCCACCGTTCTGATCTCTCCCGCAGCTGAAGGTACTGGCGTTATCGCCGGTGGCCCAATGCGCGCTATCTTCGAAGTGATGGGCGTGCGCAACGTCGTAGCCAAGAGCCTGGGTTCCAGCAACCCATACAACATGGTTCGCGCTACATTGAACGGTTTGCGTGCTTGCTCGACACCTGCTGACATTGCTGCCAAGCGCGGCAAGACAGTTGAAGAAATTCTGGGGTAAGTCATGGCACAGAAACAAATCAAAGTTACGTTGGTGCGTTCGGTCATCGGCACAAAGCAAAGCCATCGCGACACCGTTCGCGGCCTGGGTCTGCGCCGAGTCAACACCAGCCGTGTATTGGTTGATACTCCTGAGGTTCGTGGGATGATCCGCAAGGTGGATTATCTGGTTACGGTCTCGGAAGCCTGAAAGGAATCGGGATGTCTGAATTGCAATTGAACAATCTCAAGCCCGCCGCTGGCGCCAAACACGCAGCACGTCGTGTTGGTCGCGGTGTCGGTTCCGGCTTGGGCAAAACCGGCGGACGTGGTCATAAAGGCCAGAAATCCCGCTCGGGTGGTTTTCATAAAGTCGGTTTCGAAGGCGGTCAAATGCCTTTGCAACGTCGTTTGCCCAAGCGTGGTTTCACCACCCTGGACGACCACCTGTACGCAGAAGTACGTCTGTCCGAACTGCAAAAAATGGATGCCGAAGTTATCGACGTCCAGGCACTGAAGCAGGCTGGCGTGGTTGGCCAAATGGTGCGTTACGCTAAAGTCATCAAGTCCGGTGAACTTTCCCGTAAAGTTGCGCTGAAAGGCATTAATGCAACGGCCGGCGCTCGCGCCGCGATCGAAGCAGCCGGCGGCTCGCTGGAATAAAAAGGGGTCACGGTGGCAAAAGCTCAGGCACAGAGTAAGTCGGGTCCGCGCTACGGCGATTTGAAACGTCGTCTCGTTTTCCTGTTGCTCGCCCTGATTGTCTACCGCTTGGGTACGCACATTCCGGTACCAGGCATCAATCCTGATGCCTTGTCCGAACTGTTTACTCAAAACCAGAGTGGTATTCTGGGTTTGTTTAATATGTTCTCCGGTGGTGCTTTAGAGCGATTCTCAGTGTTCGCACTGGGAATCATGCCCTACATCTCTGCGTCCATCATCATGCAATTGATGACCGCTGTGGTGCCCACGCTGGAAGCAATCAAGAAAGAGGGTGAGTCGGGTCGTCGCAAGATCACGCAATACACCCGTTACGGAACGGTCTTTTTGGCTTTGTTCCAGGGAGTTGGGATTTCCATCGCTCTAGAATCGCAGCCCGGTCTGGTTATCGACCCAGGGATGCTGTTTCGCTTCACGACAGTGGTAACACTGGTCACTGGCACCATGTTCGTCATGTGGCTGGGTGAACAAATCACTGAACGTGGATTGGGTAATGGTATTTCCATCCTGATCTTCGCCGGTATCGTAGCGGGTCTGCCTAATGCTTTGGGCGGTATGCTTGATCTGGTGCGTACGGATTCCATGTCGATTCTATCGGCACTGTTTATCCTCGTTTTAGTAGCCGCCGTCACGTACTTCGTCGTCTTTGTCGAGCGTGGTCAGCGTCGTATCACGGTCAACTACGCCAAACGGCAAGTAGGTAACCGTATCTATGGTGGTCAAAGCTCGCATTTGCCGCTGAAACTGAACATGGCTGGCGTGATCCCTCCGATCTTCGCTTCGTCCATCATTCTGTTGCCAGCGACAATTGCTAATTGGTTCTCCAGCACACCCGGTCTGGGTTGGTTGCGTGAAATCGAGGCTGCTTTGTCGCCGCGTCAGCCGCTTTACATTACTTTGTTCTCCGCGCTGATCATTTTGTTCTGCTTTTTCTACACGGCCCTGGTGTTCAACAGCCGCGAAACTGCAGACAACCTGAAAAAGAGTGGAGCCTTCGTACCAGGGATTCGTCCCGGTGATCAGACAGCGCGTTATATCGACAAGATCTTGATGCGTCTGACTTTGGCCGGTGCGATCTACATTACCTTGGTGTGTTTGGTACCAGAGTTCTTGCAAATGCGCTGGAATGTACCGTTCTATTTTGGCGGCACATCCTTGCTGATTATTGTTGTAGTAACCATGGACTTCATGGCGCAGGCCCAGGCCTATGTCATGTCACAACAATACGACTCGCTGCTCAAGAAGGCTAACTTCAAAGGCTCGAGCTTGCCGATGCGGTAATTCACGAAAATGGCAAAGGACGACGTCATTCAAATGCAGGGACAGGTTCTTGAGAACCTTCCCAACGCAACTTTTCGCGTCAAGCTGGAAAATGGTCACGTAGTGCTCGGATACATTTCAGGCAAAATGCGTATGCACTATATCCGGATTCTGCCGGGCGATAAGGTCACTGTGGAGCTCACGCCCTATGATCTATCCCGAGCACGAATTGTGTTCCGCTCCAAATAAGCGGCCGGTTACAGGAAACTAGGAGTCAAACCATGAAGGTAATGGCATCAGTAAAGCGGATCTGCCGCAACTGCAAAATCATTAAACGTCATGGCGTGGTGCGTGTCATCTGCACCGATCCACGTCATAAGCAGCGTCAAGGCTAAGTTGCCGAAACGCAACCGATTTAACAAGGAATAACCATGGCCCGTATTGCCGGCATTAACATCCCGCCGCATCAACACGCCGAAATCGGTCTTACCGCGATTTTCGGCATCGGTCGCACCCGCGCTCGCAAGATTTGCGAAGCATCGGGTATTGAATACTCCAAGAAGGTCAAAGATCTGACCGACGCGGAACTCGAGCGCATTCGCGAACAGATCGGCCTGTTCACCGTAGAAGGTGACCTGCGTCGTGAAGTTCAGCTCTCGATCAAGCGTTTGGCTGACTTGGGAACTTACCGTGGCATGCGTCATCGTCGCGGTCTGCCAGTGCGCGGCCAACGTACACGCACTAACGCTCGCACCCGTAAAGGTCCGCGTCGCGCCGCCGCGTCCCTGAAGAAATAATCGAGGAATAGAAGATGGCCAAAGCTTCTAGCAGCGCTTCACGCGCACGCAAGAAAGTCAAAAAAAGCGTGTCGGACGGGATTGCTCACGTCCACGCTTCTTTTAACAACACGATCATCACCATTACTGACCGTCAGGGCAACGCATTGTCCTGGGCTACGTCGGGTGGCGCGGGCTTTAAAGGCTCTCGTAAATCCACGCCGTTTGCCGCGCAGGTTGCCGCTGAAACAGCCGGCCGTACTGCCATGGAATACGGTATTAAAAATCTTGAAGTTCGCATCAAGGGCCCCGGTCCAGGCCGTGAATCGTCTGTGCGTGCTCTGAATGCTCTGGGTATCAAGATCACCAGCATTGCAGACATCACACCGGTTCCGCATAACGGCTGCCGTCCGCCCAAGCGTCGTCGCATCTAAGGGGAAGCGAAGTGGCTCGTTATATTGGACCAAAATGCAAGCTCTCGCGTCGCGAGGGTACCGATCTGTTTTTGAAGAGCGCCCGTCGCTCGCTGGATTCCAAGTGCAAACTGGAATCGCGTCCTGGTCAGCACGGCCGCACCTCCGGTGCTCGTACGTCTGACTTCGGTCTGCAGCTGCGCGAAAAGCAAAAGCTCAAGCGTATGTACGGCGTGCTGGAAAAGCAGTTCCGCAAGTACTACGTTGAAGCTGACCGCCGTCGTGGCAACACCGGTGAAACGCTGATTCAATTGCTGGAATCGCGTCTGGACAACGTGGTTTACCGCATGGGCTTTGGCTCTACACGTGCAGAAGCACGTCAGCTGGTGAACCACCGTGCAATCGAAGTCAATGGTCACACCGCTGACATCGCTTCCATGCTGATCAAGGCTGGTGACGTTGTTTCCGTGCGCGAAAAAGCTAAATCCCAAGGCCGTATCAAGGAATCCCTGGATCTGGCTACGGGCATTGGCTTGCCTCAGTGGGTAGAAGTTGACACCGCCAAGCTGTCCGGCGTGTTCAAGCAAGCTCCTGATCGCGCTGATGTCGCTCAAGACATCAACGAATCGCTGGTTGTTGAGTTGTACTCGCGTTAATTTTGTACGCGAAGACCTCTTACGCAATGCAGTAATCGCAGGCCCACTTCCCGATTTTCGGCAAGTGGGCTTTGCGATACTATCCCGCTGGCTTTGCCAGTTTCCGTCAGCCTTATCGGTGTAACGAGCCGAGGGTATTGAAAAGGAAATCGAATGTCTCAAGGTTTTTTGAAACCCCGTTCCATCGAAGTTGAACCGATCAGCAAAAATCACGCCAAGGTGATCATGGAGCCTTTCGAGCGCGGCTACGGCCACACTCTGGGCAACGCACTGCGTCGTATCTTGCTGTCCTCCATGACCGGCTATGCACCCACTGAAGTGCAGATTACCGGTGTGGTGCACGAGTATTCCACGCTGCCAGGCGTGGGCGAGGACGTGGTTGATATCTTGATGAACCTGAAGGGCGTGGTCTTCAAGCTGCACAGCCGTGAAGAAGTTACCCTGATCCTGCGCAAGGAAGGCGCCGGCCAAGTTCTGGCCAGCGACATCGAATTGCCGCACGACGTTGAAATCATCAACCCCAATCATGTGATTGCCACCCTGACCGACGACGGCAAGCTGGAAATGCAAATCAAGGTTGAGCAAGGCCGTGGCTACGTTCCTGGTAACGTGCGCGCCCTGGCTGATGATCGCACCCACACGATCGGTCGTATCGTGCTGGACGCCTCCTACAGCCCAGTGCGTCGTGTTAGCTACGCGGTCGAAAACGCCCGTGTGGAACAGCGTACTGACCTGGACAAGCTGGTTCTGGACATTGAAACCAACGGCGTGATCTCGCCCGAGGAAGCCGTGCGCCAGTCCGCTCGCATCCTGATGGATCAAATCTCTGTGTTTGCTGCTCTGGAAGGTGTGGGCGATGCCTACGAAGCTCCAGTGCGTGGCGCTCCACAGATCGATCCTGTGTTGCTGCGTCCTGTCGACGATCTGGAACTGACGGTTCGTTCCGCAAACTGCCTGAAAGCCGAAAATATCTACTACATCGGCGATCTGATCCAGCGTACCGAAAACGAACTGTTGAAGACTCCAAACCTGGGTCGCAAGTCCTTGAACGAAATCAAGGAAGTGTTGGCTGCACGTGGCCTGACTTTGGGCATGAAGCTCGAAAACTGGCCACCACTGGGTCTTGAGCGTCCATAAGTAGTAAGCAAGACAGACGTACTTAGACGCCGCTTACACTTTTTCTGGTGTTGTACACCTGCAAAAAGTGTAGGTGGCGGCTGAAAATGTGCTATTGTTTTGCGCTGTCCATCTGGTCCGCAGCTTAGCTGATAGAAGAACCGGATTTACGCATGTCGCATAAGCGGCATGCCAATTAGATTCATTATTTAGGAAAATCATCATGCGTCACCGTCACGGTCTACGTAAACTGAATCGTACCAGCAGCCACCGTTTGGCCATGTTCCGCAACATGTCCGTGTCCCTGCTGACTCACGAAGCCATCAAAACCACCCTGCCTAAAGCTAAAGAGCTGCGCCGCGTGGTTGAGCCTCTGATCACTTTGGCTAAAAACCCAACCTTGGCAAACCGTCGTCTGGCTTTCGCCCGTCTGCGCGACCGCGATGCAGTGACCAAGCTGTTTGAAGTTTTCGGCCCACGTTACCAAGAGCGTAACGGCGGCTACACCCGCATCCTGAAAATGGGTTTCCGTCAGGGTGACAATGCTCCTATGGCATTCATGGAGCTG
Source organism: Alcaligenes sp. RM2 (assembly GCF_052931795.1). Classification (NCBI taxonomy): domain Bacteria; kingdom Pseudomonadati; phylum Pseudomonadota; class Betaproteobacteria; order Burkholderiales; family Alcaligenaceae; genus Alcaligenes; species Alcaligenes sp. RM2. The sequence continues at coordinate 174,336 of NZ_JBRFIO010000006.1, read as the reverse complement.
GTGGATCGTCCAGAAGTTCAGGAAGAAGCCGCTGCTGAATAAGCGCCGCTTGTTTCTACAGTAGTATTGAAAACGGACTCTCAGGAGTCCGTTTTTTTATTGGCGGCGCGGGGTTTTGTTCATCACGGGCTGGGCGTTTTTGGGAAGGCCTTAACCCTGTCGCTGCTGTTGCTGCTGGCCTTGTTTCCCACCTTCGTTTTGCTTTTGCCTCAGGCTTAGTGCCAAGCTTACCCCTCTTATAAGTTCAAGCGTGGGCTTGAGCCAGAGCGTGGACTCCGTTTCAGTACAGTGTGAAGGTGTAAAGCAGGGTTCATTGACCGAAAAACAGTTTTGAAAACTCGATAAGTCGCTGTTATATAAGGGCTTTTGCTAGGTTTGGTGGCCTGTAGAGCTTTAAAGTTCAAATAATTGCAGGCAATTGATAAAACCGGCAGTGATCCGATAGTGGGCCGTAAAACCAATCCCTAAAATCTGCGCTATGTCAGCTTCGCCATGGTGGTGAGCTGTAAAGAACAACGATTTTCAGGAGACTGGCGATGGCACAGAATACATTGCTCACACACGATAAGTTTCTGCTGGGAACCTTTGCTACCAACTGCGGTGGTGGCATGACGGTATCGACCTTGCCCGATCGCTGGCAGGCTACGTGGGAAAACAATCTGAAGTTGGGCAAGCTGCTGGACGATGCTGGCATCGACTTCATGCTGCCTATCGCCCGTTGGATTGGTTACGGTGGCGAAACCGATTTCCACGGCTATGTACTGGAAACTGTCACCTGGGCGACGGCCTTGCTGGCCAATACTCGCAATATCAGCGTGTTTGCCACTGTGCACACCGTTGCGAACCACCCCGTTGTGATCGCCAAGCAGATCGCCACTATGGCGCAGATGAGCGGCAACCGTGTCGGTCTGAATATTGTGGCTGGCTGGAACAAGCCCGAGTACGACGCTTTGGGTGTGAAGTTGCCTGATGATCACGAAACCCGCTATGGCTATGCACAAGAGTGGTTCGATTTGATCAAGAAGATCTGGCACCACGACGGTCGCTTCGATTGGGATGGCAAGTACTTTCAGGCCAAAGGCGTCTACGGCAACCCCCGCCCTGAATTTGATCCGCCTATCTTTAACGCGGCTGGTTCCGGTCAGGGCCGCGAGTTCGCCAGCCGCAACGCGAACTTCCTGTTCACGCCTGCCATGGAGTTGGAGCGCTCCAGGAAAGAAGTGGCTGAACTCAAGGCACAAGGCCAAGCGCAAGGCCGCAAGGTTGATGTGATGACCTTCTCACACGTGGTTTGCCGCCCGACGCAAGCCGAGGCCAAGGCCGAGTGGGAACGCATCATGGCCAATATCGACAATGGTGCCGTGGATAACCTGATGAATTTGCAGTTTGCCCACGCCCATTCCTTCCCGCACGAGCTGCTGGAGCAGATTCGCGAGCGTATGGCCGCGGGCCATGGTGGCTTCCCGCTGGTGGGTACGCCCGAGCAAGTGGCTGACGGTTTGTGTGCGTTGCACGAAGCCGGTTTCCGGGGAACAACCTTGTCCTTTGTGGACTATGTAAAGGAATTCCCTTATTTCCGTGATACTGTGCTGCCTTTGTTGCAGCAGCGTGGCATTCGCTAAGAGCGATTTTCTGGCTATCGGGCAGGCTTGGGTTTGCTCTGGGGGATAGCCAGTTCACGTACGCCACGCAGGCAGCACCGTGCTGATGACTGTGCTGCCCATAAGATTAAAAAAGGGTGAATCATGCCTGTGGAATTGGCTTCCTTGCCGACAGACCAAGCGCTGCACGCGCCTGGAGTTTCTGCCGAGCAGTTCAAACTTGCTATGCGCCATCTGGGTGGCACGGCCAATGTGATTACGGTCGAACACCAGGGCCAGCGTAGCGGCCTGACGGCAACGTCGGTCACCTCGGTAGCCGCAGATCCGGCAGAGGTACTGGTCTGTGTGAATCAAAGCTCCTCGTCCTGGCCTTTAATGCGTGACAGTGGCCTGTTCGGTGTGAATATTCTGGGTGTCGAGCAGGCAGGCATGGCTTTGCAGTTTGCCGGTTTCAAAGGCGAGCAAGGCGATGCGCGTTATGCCGGACATGATTGGCTGCGTACCGAGCACGGTATCTGGTTGGCACGACAAGCTCCTGCCGCTTTGGCCTGCCAGATCGTGGAAGTAATTGAACGTCATAGCCATGCTTTGGTATTGGGCCGTGTCTTGCAGGTGCACCATGCCGAGCAGGCACAGGATTCGCCTTTGCTGTATTGGCAGGGACGTTTTGGCCGTTTTCAGGGCCAGTAAATCGTCGGGATCGCTGTCTCTGTCTTGGCACCTTAACCGGGCCTAGGGATAGTCTCGATGTTGCAGTGCAAGAGGCTGTGCCACACTAAGGCACAGCTTTTTTATCGCTTGTTGCGACGCTCATGACCACCATACTGAATCGCTATGCCCAGCTGCATTCGCAGGATGTGGACTGCGTTCAGCACTATATCTCCCAGGTTTTCTGCCCGCATAGTCTGACCCTGGCGGATACTCGTCAGCGTCTGAATGCACGCTTGTATCTACGCCAAGGCCAGGATGTGGCCTATGGTCGTTTGCGCTATGGCGCGCAGGTGCAGATTCAGCCCCAGCCACTGGACGACTTCTATCTCTTGCAAATCCCTCTGTCGGGACAAGAGCAGATTCATACGGCGCACGGACGTTTCGCGTCTACCTCGCGTCTGGCTTCCATCATCAGCCCGACTCAAGACTTCAGCATGGAACATAGTCTGGAGGCCGATAAGCTGTTTGTGCGTATTGGACGCCAAGGGCTGGAGCGTCACTATCAGGATTATTTTGCGCAGCCTGTACGCGGCCCCTTGGAGTTTCAGCCTTCCATTCCTTTGGATGCGCCTGGCGGAGCCAGTTTGCGCCGCTTGCTGGATTGGCAGTTTGCCGAAGTGTCGGACGGCTCTTTGTTTGATCAGCCCCGTCAGGTACGCCAATTCGAGCAGACCCTGATTTATGCCTTGTTCGAGCTGCACCAGCACAATCAGCCCGCCCATAAGACCGCGGCAGCCTTGCCGCATGTTTTGCGACGTGCCCTGGATTTCATGGAAAGTCAGACCGGCCAGCCCATCACGATTGGCGATATAGCCCAAGCGGCAGGTGTTAGTGTGCGCAGTCTGTATGCGGGGTTCCGGGAACATTTGGGTGTCGCACCGATGGCGCGTCTAAAGCAGATGCGTCTGGAAGCGGCCCGCCGATATTTGCAGGAAGGTGGCATGTCAGTCACCGAAGTGGCCCTGGCCTGTGGCTTTGCCCACCTGGGACAGTTCTCTGCTGACTATCGCTATCGCTATGGCGAGCGCCCCTCTGAAACATTAAGCGGCCTGACTCGACCTCGGTCCAGCATCTAAGCGCCGGCATCCGGCGCTACACTAAGGGCTTGATTAGGAGCCCTGCATGTCCTCTGAGAATTCCTCCAGTTCCAAACCCAAACTGGCCTTGACCTTGCCCGATCTGGATGCACAGCAATTGGTGCTGGTGCAGACGACGGTGCCCGATATGATGCTGGCCAAGTACCTGGCTCATCACCTGGTTGAAGATGGAATTGCCGCTTGTGCGAACCTTGCGCCCGCCAGTTTGTCTATGTACATGTGGCAAGGGGAGTTACAGGGTGATGAGGAAATCACGCTGACTTTCAAAACCACAGTGGCCCGGCTACCGGAACTGGCAGATCGCTTGCGAGAGCAGCATCCTTACGAACTGCCTGAATTGATTGTGCTTCCGGTTGTTGGTGGTTTCACCGCTTATCTGGATTGGGTCCGCACCCAGACGCGTCCAGCGTGATCTCAGATAGCCCAGCCTAAAAAACCGGAATAGATTTGTGCCTTTGTCTTTGAAGCGTTCTCCGTTTTCTGCCCAGCGTCTTGGCGCGTGGTTTGCTGTTTTCTTTGTCCTGATGCTGGCCTGGCTGGCAACGCCATTGACGGCGCAGGCAGAAGAAGAGTTTCTGGACCCGGAACAGGCTTTTGTACTGACCGCGGCCATGAGCCAGCCCGATCAGCTGGATATCCATTTCCAGATTGCGCCTGAATACTATATGTATCGCAAGCGCTTCGGGATCTCGACCGAGAAGGCTGAGCATTTGGGTACTCCCCAGCTTCCCGATGGCGAAAAGGTGTACGACCCTACCTTTGACGAAGTCATGGAGGTCTACCGCAACTCGGTCACCCTGCGAGTGCCTGTTCTGGCCGATAGCGGTACGGGCCAGGATCTGAAAATTGATGTGGTCAGCCAGGGTTGTGCCGATGCTGGCCTGTGCTATTCCCCCTCTACGCAAACCTTGACCCTGATCCCCACCGGACAGGGCTGGGAAGTGGCAGGCCCCTTTGGTGTGGTGTCGGTGCCTGCGCCGGGTGAAGGCTCGGATCAGAAAGCAGACACCGCAGCCACGACGTCTACGGCTACATCTGCCAGCACAGGTGGTGTCGCGTCGGCCTTGAGCCTGAGTGATGTGGGCCTGGCGGATTACCTCAAGCAAGCAGGTTGGGGGCAGATTGTGCTGCTGAGCTTTGTGTTCGGCTTGCTGCTGTCCTTTACACCCTGCGTCTTGCCGATGGTGCCGATTCTGCTGTCCATCATTGCGGGCCGTAATCAGCCTGCGCCATCGCGCTGGCATGGTTTGAAAATGGCTTTTGCCTTTGTGCTGGGCTTGTCTCTGGTCTACACCTTGCTGGGTGTGGCGGCAGGTTTGCTGGGCGCAGGCTTGGCAAGCTGGTTGCAGAATCCGTGGGTCTTGGGCTTGTTCGCCCTGATCCTGGTGGTGCTGGCCTTGTCCATGCTGGATGTCTTTACGGTACAGGCTCCGGCGGCGCTACAAAATCGTTTGAATGAAACCATGAACCGTTTGCCGGGCGGGCAGATGGGTGGCGTGTTCCTGATGGGCATGCTGTCTGCGCTGATCGTCGGCCCTTGCGTAGCAGCGCCTTTGGCGGGTGTGCTGCTGTTTATCTCGCAGACGGGTGATGTGGTCCTGGGCGGCTCGGCTCTGTTCGCCTTGGCCTGGGGGTCGGGCGTGTTGCTGCTGATTGTGGGCGCGGGTTCTGGCAGTGTGTTGCCCAAGGCCGGTGCCTGGATGGAAAGTGTCAAAACCGCATTTGGTGTCTTGCTGTTGGCTACGGCCTGGTGGATGGTCTCGCCCTTGATGTCCGGCACGATCGCGGTCTTTGGCTGGGTCGTTTTGGCTTTGTGGGCCGCGGCCTTGTTGGGTGCATTTGGGCGCGGTACGGCAGCGCGCACACCTTGGTCGGGTTTGCGCCAGGGCGTAGGCATGATGCTGGCGGTCTGGGCCATCATGATGATGATCAGCATTGCCCTGGGTCGCCCCAGTGTGATTCGCCCTCTGGAAGGGCTGAAGTCGTCCGGTACGGTAGCCGCTGCGCAAAGCAAGGTGGAGTTTCAGCGTGTGAGCAGTTTGCAGGAGCTGGAAGAACGCCTGGCCAAGGCCACCCGCCCCGTGATGCTGGATTTCTACGCAGACTGGTGCGTGTCCTGCATTGAAATGGAGAATTTCACCTTTAGTGACCCAGCGGTCGCGCAGCGCATGGCACAGTTTGATTTGCTGCAGGTGGATGTGACGGCCAATACCCCTGAAGATAGGGAATTGCTGAAACATTTCCGTCTGTTTGGGCCCCCCGGCATCATGTTTTTTGATTCCAAGGGGCAGCAGCTGGAGCAACTGCGCGTGATCGGTTTTCAGGACGCCAGCCGCTTTTCCAAGGTGCTCGATGAGGTCCTGGCCGGTGCCTGAAGACTCTGATTTGCCCGAAATCGGGCTTATCAGGGCTTAACAGACGATAGGTCGTCGCGTACACACAACAAAAAACGCAGCTCACAGGCTGCGTTTTTTGCGTTCTGATTGATGTGAATCAGCAGTTCTGTTCGCGCATCAGCTTGGCGGCTTCGATGGCGAAATAGGTCAGAATGCCGTCGCCACCAGCACGCTTGAATGCCAGCAGAGACTCCATCATGACCTTGTCGTGATCCAGCCAGCCGTTCTGGGCGGCAGCCTTGATCATCGCGTACTCGCCACTGACTTGGTAGGCGTAGGTTGGCATGCCAAAGGCGTCTTTTACGTCGCGCAGGATGTCCAGGTAAGGCAGGCCAGGTTTGACCATGACCATATCGGCACCTTCGCGGATATCGGCGGCCACTTCGCGCAGGGCTTCGTTACGGTTGGCGGGGTCCATCTGGTAGGTGTTCTTGTTGGAACGGCCCAGATTGGCAGCCGAGCCCACCGCGTCGCGGAAGGGGCCGTAGAAGGCGCTGGCGTACTTGGCCGAGTAAGCCATGATGCGGGTGTGGATGAACTGGTCCTTGTCCAGAGCAGCGCGGATGGAGCCGATGCGGCCGTCCATCATGTCGCTGGGGGCCACAATGTCTACGCCAGCCTGGGCTTGCGTCTGGGCCTGGCGGATCAGCATGGCGACCGTCTCTTCGTTCAGGATGTGACCGGCTTCGTCCAGAATGCCGTCCTGGCCATGGCTGGTGTAGGGGTCCAGAGCCACGTCAGTCAGCACGCCCAGCTCGGGGAATTGCTGCTTGAGCATGCCCACCACGCGCGGAATCAGGCCGTTCGGGTTGGCGGCTTCGCTGCCATCCGGCGTTTTCAGGGACGGGTCGATGGACGGGAACAGGGACAACACGGGGATGCCCAGCTCCAGACACTGTTCGGCCACGCGCATCAGTTCATCAGGCGAATAGCGCATGACGCCGGGCATGGAGCCCACTTGCTCCTGAACTCTCTCGCCTTCACGCACAAAGACCGGGTAGATCAGGTCGTCTGTGGACAGGCGGTTTTCACGCACCAGACGGCGGGAAAACTCGTCGCGGCGGTTACGGCGCAGGCGAGTGTTTGGAAAGTCGGCAGGAGGAATAAAACGAGTCATGGAACAACCTTCGGAGAAATCCAGTTTTCGATGCATTCGGTCGCTTCGGGCAAGCCGATACGATCAGTGGAGGAGAAGGGCAGCGCATGCAGGGCGCCAATTTCCCGGAGTTGGCGGCGCACTTCGGCCACCGCCTTGATGCGTTGACCATACGGCAGTTTGTCGGCCTTGGTCAAAAGAGCCAGTACGGGCTTGCCGGTAGGTGCAATCCAGTCGGCCAGACGCATATCCAGGTCGGTCACGCCGCGTCGGATGTCGATTAGCAACACAATGCCGGCAATCGAGGGGCGGGAGACCAGGTACTCGCCCAGAATTTCGGCCCAGTCCTGCTTTTCGTGGCGCGCCACGGCGGCGTAGCCGTAGCCGGGCAAGTCCACCAGGTGGCCCAGAAAGTCGCCCGGCGAGAGCGGGTCGGGGATACCGAACATATTGATCAGGCGTGTTCGTCCCGGCGTTTTACTGGAAAAAGCCAGTTTCCGTTGGTTGGCCAACACATTGATGGCGGAGGATTTGCCCGCATTGGAGCGCCCCACAAAACAGACCTCTGGCGGTCCGGGAGGAGGCAGCTGATCGATCTGAGCAGCTGAAATCGTGAAGTGAGCGCGGTGCAGTATCGACATGGTTGCAGCGTAATTCCATATTGGTTCAGCGCCTATTGTATAATCTCTCGATTTGAAACAGTAATGTCGTAGTCCACTGGGTACTGACCAGCGGCTTACGGTGGCTTTTGCGGGGCGCATGCGGCACCCCGATTGATTCGCGATTATCGAGGTCCAAATGAAGCGTGCGCTTTCCCGAGTCGTTATCGCAAGCAGCCTGACGATGGCTTGCTCTGTGGTTTTTACCGCTAACGTGGCCAATGCAGCTGGTCTGCCCAAGCCAGATGCCGCCAAAGGCGAGCAGCTCTACCTGCAAGGTGAGATGTCGCGTGGCGTGCTGGCCTGTGTGACCTGTCACGGGGATGGCGGCAACAGTATTATCCCGGTCAACCCGTCGCTGGCTCACCAGCCGTACGAGTACCTGGTCAAGCAGCTGCACGATTTCCGTGCCAAGGACGAGAAGTCTGTGCCTTCCCGTCGCGGCCCTGAAGGCGCCAACAGCCTGATGACCGCCATTGCTGCCGGCATGACCGAAGAAGACATGCAAAACGTGGCTTTCTTCCTGTCCCAACAGCCCGTGAACTGGGATCAGGCAGCTAACGCTACCAAAGAAGACACCATGGAACGTGGCCAGAAGATCTGGCGCGGCGGTTTGCCCGAGCGCGGTGTTGCGGCCTGTGCCGCTTGCCACTCGCCTGATGGCGCTGGTATGCCCGGTCAGTTCCCCCGTCTGGCTGGCCAGCACCCTGGCTACATTGCCGAACAGCTCAAATTGTTCCGCAGCGGCGACCGTGCCAATGGCCCGATGATGCATGACATCGCGGATCGCATGTCGGACGCCGACATTGCAGCCGTGTCAGATTTCGCAGCTGGCCTGCGTTAATCAGTCCAAGGGGGCCATTGGCCCCCTGACTGTCTGAAGCCTGACATTCGCTTTTTGGCCCCAGCTTCCTGATAGTCATGGCAGTTTGGAAGCCTTAACAACGGGCAGTGCCGATTTGGGCCGGGTCTCGTGTTGGTGTTTTGTCCAGCGATCGAACTTTGTGTGCGTTCTGCGTTCAAAGTCTGGATGTTTCCGGTGAAACCCCCCACCTCCTAAGCTAGCCTTTGTGAAAAAAGTATCCCCCGTACGTCGCTTTGCGGCCGATTTCCTGGAATTGCTCGGTTCGATGCGCTTTGCCATCAGCTTGCTGATGTTCATTTGCGTAGCTAGTCTGATCGGCACTGTTCTGGCGCAAAATCAGCCCGCCAATACGTATATCGATCAATTCGGGCCGTACTGGTTTGAATTTTTCGACCATTTTTCGATCTGGTCCATCTACAACAGTGGCTGGTTCATGGTCATCATGACGTTTCTGGTGGTCTCGACCACGCTGTGCGTCATTCGTAATGCCCCCAAGATGATCCGTGAAATGCGCACGTTCAAAGAGCATGTGCGCGGCGGCAGTCTGAAAGCCTTTCCCCACCGTGTTGAACTGGAAAGCGCCGGTGCTCCCGAACATAATCGCGAGCAGGTGCAAGGCTGGTTGCAGTCCCAGGGTTACGCCGTGCGCGTGCGTCAGGATGACGACGGCAGCATGATGATGGCAGCCAAGAAGGGCAGCGCCAACAAGCTGGGTTACATTTTTGCCCACTTGGCGATTGTGGTGATCTGTGTGGGCGGCCTGCTCGACAGCGAATTGCCCGTGCGCCTGCAGGTGTGGCTGGGTGGTAAACAGCCCATTACTGAAAACATGCTGATTTCCCAGGTGCCCGAGTCGGGTCGACTGGGCTTGGGCAATCCCAGCTTCCGCGCCAATATGCTGGTGCCAGAGGGAGCCCGTACGGCTACTGCCGTGGTCAATTCCGGTGAAGGCGTCCTGATTCAGCCTCTGCCTTTTGCCCTGGAACTCAAGCGTTTCCTGGTGGAGTACTACTCAACCGGCATGCCCAGCAGCTTCAAGAGTGAAGTGGAAGTTACCGATCCCGTCACGGGCGATACGTTCGAGCGCACCATCGAGGTGAACGAGCCGCTGCGCTACAAGGGGGTCACGGTTTACCAGTCCGGTTTTGACGATGGCGGCAGTATCCTCAGCCTGAAGGGCTATCCCTTGGTAGGCCCTGGTTCCAAGACCTTTGCGCTAAATGGCAAAGTGGGCGAAACCGTAGGCATTGCGGCCCAGGAAAGCCCCAACGAACACGCTTTGACGGTTCAGTTGACCGAGCTGCGCCCCATCAACGTGGAGAACCTGAGTGAGGGTGATCCTCAGCCCAAGGCCATGATTGAACACGTAGCCGCTGTTACTGGTAGCGCTGCCAACAAGAAAGATCAGCATCTGAAGAACGTCGGCCCCAGCGTGAACTATCGCTTGATCGACGATCAGGGCCAGTCCCGCGAGTTTGTGAACTACATGCTGCCGGTGGAGCTGGATGGCACCCTGGTGTTTCTGGCCGGTATGCGCTTTTCGCCCGCCGAGCCGTTCCGCTATGTGCGTTTCCCGGCTGACGACAAGGGTTCCTTGAAAGAATTCATGGATTTGCGTGCGGCCACGCAGAACGAGGCCCTGGTGACCCAGGCGGCCGAGCGCTTTGCCGAGCGTAACTCTTCGTCGCCCGAGCAAAAAGAGCTGATGCTCTCCGCGTCCAGAACTGCTTTGCAGACGTTTGTGCGTGCCGGTTTTGATGGCTTGATCAGCCGTGTCCCCGAGGCCGAGCGCGAGCGTATTCTGGGTTTTGCAATTCCCATGATTCAGTTCACACTGTCGGAATTGCGTGACTTGATCAGGCAGCAACAAGGTTTGCCGGAGTTGGATTACAGTCAGGAAAATAGCGATGCCAATCGCTGGATTCAGTCTGCTGTACTGGCGTTTGCCAACCTGCCTGATTACCCGGCACCGGTTATGTTGACCTTGGACAGCTTTGAGCAAGTTCAAGCCAGCGTATTCCAGGTGGCGCGCAGCCCAGGCATGTACATTGTGTACTTGGGTTGCTTGTTTCTGATTATTGGCGTGTTCTCGATGTTCTATATCCGGGATCGCCGTGTGTGGGTCTGGATTCGCCCTCACAACCAAGGCAGCAGTGTCATGGCTGCCATGACATCTCAACGTCGCAACTTGGACTTTAACCTCGAGTTTGATCGCCTTAAAGCGGCGTTCAACCGGCTATCTGTCTGACAAGGTGTAGCTACTATGGCGCAGACCCTTTCTTCGGCCACTCCTTCGATGTGGCAAGACAATATCGCTTCCAGTGGTGACCGGCGCGGTATCCGTGGCCGTCCGGACTGGACGGATGTGCTGTTTCTGGTGGCACTGGCTTTGGGCGCGGCGTATGCGCTCAATGTGTACAGCACCAGCATGGATTACTACGAGAAGATCATTCTGGTGGCTTTCGTGCCGTTTGTGGCCTGGCTGGGGTGGTTGTGGCGTCCGCTGCGCACGCTGCTGGTGTTGTCTGGTTTGACGGCTTTGCTGGCGGTCTGGCTGTACAGCACGGGTGATGGTTTGGGCACCGGCGATATTGAAAAGGCCGATTCGGTTTTTCTGCTGAAGTATTTGTTCTCTTCCCAGTCCGCCATTTTGTGGATGTGCGCGCTGTTCATTCTGGCTACGGTGATGTACTGGGCTGGTTTTTTCAGTAATACGGCGGCCTGGATGGGGTCGGGGCTGACCTGGGCGGCGATCTATGCCGGGATGACGGGTTTGCTGGTGCGCTGGCGCGAAGGTCACTTGTTGGGTCCGGACATCGGTCATATCCCGGTCAGTAATCTGTATGAAGTGTTTGTGCTGCTGGCGCTGATTACTGCCTTGTTCTACATGTATTACGAGCGTCGTTACAACACGCGTGCCTTGGGTGGCTTTGTGCTGTTGGCGATCAGTTCGCTGGTTATTTTTCTGCTGTGGTATTCCTTCACGCGTGATGCACACCAGATCCAGCCTTTGGTGCCTGCGCTGAAAAGCTGGTGGATGAAGCTGCACGTGCCGGCCAACTTTATTGGTTACGGTACGTTCTCGTTGGCGGCCATGGTGGGTTTTGCGTATCTGGTTAAGGAAAATGGCGAGACGCGTTCGCGTGCCAAGCTGATTCCGGTGTTTTTGCTGGGTGCGATTCTGTGTGCCGAGCCCATGATTTTTGGTTCGCGCGAGTTGTCGCCTACCTGGATGCTGTATTTCGGTATCGGTAGTGTGATCGTGGGTACGATTCTGTATTTCCGTGGTCCGATTTCGCGCAAGCTGCCTTCGCTGGAGGTGCTTGATGACATCATGTACCGGGCGATTGCGGTGGGTTTTGCCTTCTTTACGGTGGCAACGGTGTTGGGGGCTTTGTGGGCCGCTGATGCTTGGGGCACTTACTGGCAGTGGGACCCGAAAGAGACTTGGGCTTTGATTGTGTGGCTGAACTATGCGGCTTGGTTGCACTTGCGCTTGCTTAAAGGGCTGCGTGGCACGATGGCAGCGTATTGGGCGCTGGGTGGGCTGCTGATTACCAGCTTTGCGTTCTTGGGCGTGAATATGTTCTTGTCGGGGCTGCATTCCTACGGGGAGCTGTAAGGTTTCTGCTGTTCTGGGGTGCTTGTGTTTGGGCTTCGGAATGGCGGTTGTAGAATTGGGAAACCCGAGTTTGGCTGAGTGCCGGACTCGGGTTTTTTTGTGGCTGTTTATTTGTTCTTTTAGGGGCGGGTGCCTGGTAGGGGCTTGAATGGTGCTTTGTGGGGTGACATAAGCGCTGGGAGACGCCGCTGGTGTGCGGGTCGGGGTGTCGGGGCTTGAGCGCTTGCCGGTGCTGCGCACCGGTGCCCTTGGCAGAAGATCGCGTAGGGCGCATCCTGAACTCGCACGATGGTTTGTCCCCCCGGACAAACCATAAGCGTCGTGCTCAAACAGCAGGGTGCTTGAACCCCTACGCGATCTTCTGCCCGCGGCAAGCACTCTGAATCGCCCCGAGACCCCGACCCGCACACCAGCGGCTCACAGTGTTTATTTATGAGCCATCCCTATCTGTGTATCCAGAGCTGGGTTCAATACAGGCTTATCCACCTGCAGGGTTGCCAAAGAAGTAGCCTCTGTTGCTTTCATCATGTCTGAGCTTGCGTTGCACGCTGCGGCTGATTCGAAGCGGGGCTTGGAGCTGGATTCGCCTATTTCTTCTTGTTGAGCGGTCAGGCCCTCTGTGGGCCTTGGGTAGCTATTTGAGTTACATGGCGGGCGGGAATTTATCCTGGGATTCGATCAGGAACTGGCGGGCTGCCGGGTCGTTGACCAAGTCGGTCATGGCTTGGGCTTTGAGCAGGTCTGCAGGGGTGCAGGCTTTGGAGATGATGAAGCCTTGTACGTAGTCTACGCCCAGTTCTTGCAGGGCTTTCAGGGTGGGGACGTCTTCGACCCATTCGGCGATGCTGATCATGCCCAGGTTGTTGGCCAGTTCAACAATGGTTCGGACAATGGCGACGTTGGTTTCTTTTTTCAGCATGTCGCAAATCAGGGCACCGTCGATCTTGATGGCATCGGCGGGCAGTTCGCGCAGGTAGGAGAAGGAGGTGTACCCCGCTCCAAAGTCATCCAGTGCGATGCGCACGCCCATTTTCTGCAGGCGACGCATGAAATTACGTGTGTGCTCCAGGTCGTCCAGCGCGACGCCTTCGGTGATTTCTACACACAGTCGGCGGGCCAGGTGTTCGAATCGGGCCAGGATGTCGAAGAGCCATTTGATGAAGGTGTCGTCGTTCAGGGACACGCCGCTCAGGTTGATGGTGACCCATTGGGTCTTGCTCAACTGGGCTTCGTGTTTGGACATCCATTCCAGGGTGGCGGAGAACACCCATTTATCGATGATGGTGATGGTGCCGCTTTCTTCTGCTGCTGCGATGATGCGGCCGGTAGGGATGAGCTGGCCAGAGGAGTCGCGCACGCGCAGCAAGGCCTCGAAGTTCAGGCTGTCCATGGGGCGACGCAAGGCAGCGATAGGCTGCATTTCCAGGTATAGCGCGCGAGAAGAGCCACCTTCCAGCTCTTCAAATAAACGTAGTTCTTCGGCGTGTTCTTGCAGGACGTTGGAGTCCTGCCCGTAGATAATCATGTCCTGATGCAGGCGGCGGGCGTCGCGGGCAGCTCGGCTGGCGGCGGAGATGGCTTCTTGCGGAGCCATGCCGGGGGCGACTTCGACCAGCCCCAGTGTGCTGCGCAGGTTGAAACTGCGGTTGCCAGCCAGCAAGGGGCTTTTGTTCAGCGATTCCAGCACGCTATTGGCCAGAGTGCGAGCCTGGTCGGGTTCGCAGTCTTCAAAGATGATGACAAATTCGTCGTTGCCGATGCGGCCAATCTTGTCTTTGCTGCGCAGGACGGATTCCAGTTGCTCGCAGACTTTCAGCAGCAGGGCATCACCCGAGGAATGGCCGAAGGTGCCGTTCACATATTTGATGTGGTTCAGGTCCAAGTAGGCCAGCAGGCAGGGTTTGTCGTCCTGGCTGCGGCTGAGCAGGCCGTCCAGTGCTTTTTCGATACCGCGCTGGTTCAGGACATTGGTAACCGGATCGTTGTCGGCCATCAGGCGCAGTTGGCGGTAGGTCTCGGCACGGGCGGTGATGTCTTGCAGAGATCCTTCAATGCACTGATTGACGATGGCCACACGCAAGGCAAATTGGCAGGGCTGGGCATCGGCGTCGTAGTAGGTAATGGTCACGTCCTGACCATTTTGTGTGTTTTGGGCGACAGCTTTCCAGTCTTGTTCGGGAAAGAAATTGGTCCAGTGTATGGTGCTTTCGTTCGGGTCTGCGTCTATGTTGAGCATGCGCGCCAGAATGGGACTGATGCGCAGAAAGACGCCGGATTCGTTCAGGGTGAACATGCCGACGGGAGTCAGCAGGTAGTGGGCCATGAGTTCGTTACGGGCGCGCAGGGATTCGCTGCGGTCTTCTCGCAAGCGTTCACCTACGGCCAGGGCCACCATCAGATTGGAGAGCAGGAAGGCGATGACACCGTTGAAGTTCTCTACAAAGCTGGAGCGACCAAAGGTCACCAGAAAGATGGCTGAAATCAGCATGCACAGGGCCATGCTGAGCAGCACCAGCTGCCAGAGCAAGATGCGCGAGCGGGTGTGCAGGAGGATGGACAGCAGCACGGCAGACACGCAGCACAGCGCGTAGATGGTGCTGACCCACATGACGGGCTGGAACACGGACGCCGGGGCCAGCAGGGACACGGGTAACAGGATCAGGCCCAGTATGCCCACCGTAGGCAGCAAGCGTTGCAGGCGGGCGGTGGTAATCGAGTTGCCCAGCAATACCGTAAACAGGGAATAGCTCAGGATGAAGTAGCAGGCGATGGTCACCTGACGCAGCACCGGCATGTACTGCGAGGGCAGAATCTGGCCTAGCCACTGGGTATCCCAGCCCATGGCCATCGAACCCAGGCGCAGGTTGCCAATCAACCAGACTGACAGCAGCAGGTAGATCCAGGCGCGGTTGGTGGCGGCCAGCACCAGCATGAACATGGCCATGGTCAGCAAGCCGCCTTCCAGCAGCCCTATGCCACGGCTAAGACGGATCGAGGAGTTGGTGACGTCAGCGCTGGCCCAGAGCTGAGCTTGCAGGAGGGTGGGGCGGGAGGTCTCGACACGGCACAGCACGGTGTCGGGGTGGTTCGCCTGGCCTAATTCCAGGGTGTAGCTTTTTACCGGGGCGGGTGACAGCGGGGTAGGCGGGTCCAGCTCACTGTTACGCAGGGCTTGGCCGCTGCGGGCGTCTTGGCAGTGCAGCGAAGAAATCGGGGAGGCCGGAAAGTGCAGGACCTGGTCCTGCTGGGGGAAGGGGGCGGGCAGGGTCAGCAGCAGCCAATGGGGCTCGCTCAGGTGCAATCGTTGCCGGGTCGGGGCATTTTCCAATTGCGTCAGTAACTCTGGATCCGCATGCTCTTGCTGGCTGGCCAGCGCCTGAATGCCCAAACTTTGACCGGGAACGGTAGGGTAGCGATTCGGCAGGAACAGTAATGCCCATAAAGTGAGCATGATCAGAAACAAAGGGATGACGTAAAGACTCAAGCCGCGAATCAGGCGCTCGCTGGCCGAAGTAACAGGCTCAAAGCCGTGTGTCGGTATCCCTGGGGTGGTCATGATGGTGGTACAGCCTCCAGCGCTTACCATCGAACTGTCTGGCCACTGACAGCGAAATCTGTGCGTTCCTGGCTAGGACAGGACGCAACAGGCCGGGACTGCGATGCCTGCTGATGGCAGCGCAGTCCCGGCCTGTTTTACGGTCAGATTCGAGAGTTCTTTAAGGCTGAATGGTTGTTACCTGCATTCTTGCCCGCCTTTAAGGGAGCAATCGTTCGGTGGCAAACAAACTTTCCAGGCTTTCGCGGGGGCGGATCACATGAACCTGATCGCCGTCGACCAGAATTTCAGCCGCACGGGGGCGGGTGTTGTACTGGCTGGCCATGGTAAAGGCGTAGGCACCGGCGGACATGATGGCGACCAGATCGTCCTGTTTCAGATCCAGCTGACGGTCACGAGCCAGCCAGTCACCGCTTTCGCAGATGGGGCCAACCAGATCGTAGCGGGGAGTGGACTCGGTCACTGGACGAGGCTCTACCGCTTCCACGCCGTGCCAGGCGTCGTACAGAGTGGGACGAATCAAGTCGTTCATGGCGGCATCAATGATGGCGAAGTTTTTGGTCTCGCCATGCTTGAGGTATTCCACGCGGCTGAGCAGCACACCGGCATTGCCCACCATGGAGCGGCCGGGTTCCAGCACGATTTCCAGATGGCCCAGACCGTTCTTGTCCAAAGCGGCGAATACTTCGGTCAGCAACTGGGTCGGGGTCACCAGGGTTTCGTCGGTGTAGCGAATGCCCAGACCGCCGCCCAAATCCAGGTGAGTCAGGTTCACTCCTTGCTCTTTCAGTGCCAGGATCAGCTTGATCAGCTTGTCCAGCGCATCCAGATAGGGGCTGACTTCGGTAATCTGCGAGCCGATATGACAGTCGACACCCACAATATTCAGGCTGGGCAGCTCTTGGGCGCGTGCATAGATGCGGGGAGCCTGATCAATAGGCACGCCGAACTTGTTGTCTTTCAGCCCGGTGGAAATGTAGGGATGGGTGCGAGCATCCACGTCCGGATTCACGCGCAAGGAAACAGGCGCTTTCACATCCATGCGTTCAGCAACCTGTGCAACGCGCTCCAGCTCGCCTTCGGATTCGACGTTGAAGCACTTCACGCCTGCTTTCAGGGCAGCTTCAATTTCCCAAACCTGTTTGCCGACACCGGAGAACACCACTTTGCCTGGATCGCCACCGGCGGCGATGACACGGGCCAGCTCACCGCCCGAAACAATGTCAAAGCCGGTACCCAGACGGGCGAATTCTTGCAGAATGGCCAGGTTGGAATTGGCCTTCATGCCATAGCACACCAACAACTTGCGGTCCTGGCCTGCCACTCGATAGGACTCCCAGGCGTCGCGCAAGGCTTGGCGGGAATACACATACAGAGGGGTGCCGAATTCTTCAGCCAGCTTGTTCAGGGGAACTTGCTCGGCGTGCAGCGTGTTGTTCTGAAATTGGAAGTGAGGTGCAACGGTCATGGTGTCGTCAAATAACAGAGGTTAAGCGAGCAGGGCGGAAATCAGCGCGGCGCTGTTTGGGCGTCCGCTGCTTCCTGCGCAGGAGGGTGGTACAAGGGGCCTTTGTAGCCGCAAGCGCTAAGAAAAACGCTAAGTGCCAGCAAGGCCAGCAGGCGGGAGGAACGTAGTTTGTTCATAAGGTGTTGAGCTAGTGCGGACAATGCAGAGCATTATGCCATTGTGAGGGACAAAGCATAAAAAACGCCGGCTAGGCCGGCGTTTGGGTACTGGATTTAGAAGGGGACGAAGGGCTGGGCTTGCGTGCCCGAAGAACCGGAGTCAGAGTCCAGTTGTCGCAGCAGGTCGCCAATACCATCGCTTTGATCGCTACCGCCTTGTTGCAGGGCACCGTCACCTGGAGCGGGCAGACCAACACGGGCAATCGCTTGTCCGGGTGGGAATTCGTCAAAGTAGAAGTCCCCGTTGATGCGCGACAGGCCGGAAGGCATGGGGCCTGGAGGCACGATAGGCTTGTCTTTCAGCGCGGCGCGCATGTAGTTGATCCAGATAGGCATAGAAGCGCCACCGCCGGTTTCACCCGAACCCAGGCTGCGTGGCTTGTCAAAGCCCATCCAGGCAATACCGACCAGATCTGGCGTGTAACCGGCAAACCAGGCGTCCTGGGAATCGTTGGTGGTCCCTGTCTTGCCACCAATGTCCGTACGCTTCAATTCGCGCGAGGAGCGGGCACCAGTACCGGAAGTTGCCACACCGCGCAGCAAATCGTTCATGACGTAAGCCGTACGGGGGTCGATGGCACGGGCAGCCGCATCACCGGCCACAATGGGCTTGGCACGCATGATGACTTTGTTGGTGCTGTCGGTTACGTAATCGATCAGGTAGGGCTCGGTGCGGTAACCGCCATTGGCAAAGACCGAGTAGGCACCGGCCATTTGCAGAGGCGTTACGCTGCCGGCACCCAGAGCCAGTGGCAGCACGGCGGGCTGACGGGCTTTGTCGAAACCAAAGCGGGTCACGTATTCCTGCACATACTTGGGACCGACGGCCTGCATGATACGGATGGACACCATGTTTTTGGATTTATACAAGCCTTGGCGCATGGTCAGCATGGGCTCGTAGGTGCGACCGTAGTTCTTGGGTGTCCAGGGCTTGGAGCCGGTCTGGGCAGCCGTCAGAACAAAAGGTTCGTCCGAAATCTGCGTGGCTGGAGTCAGACCACGCTCCAGCGAGGAGGCGTAGATGAAGGGCTTGAAGGCCGAGCCGGGTTGACGCCAGGCTTGCGTGACGCGGTTGAACTTCCCGTCCGAGAAGTGGAAACCGCCCACCATGGCCTGGATAGCGCCGTCTTGCGGGCGTACCGACACAAAAGCCGCTTGCACCGCAGGCATATTGATCACTTCCCAGTAATCGCCATTGCGGAACAGATAGACCACGGAACCGCGCTGAATGCGCACGTCTGCCTTGGCGTTTTTCACCAGGCCACGAGCGACAATCTTCAGGGCGCGCTTGTCGTTGACATCAATAATTTGCTGGGCGGTACGGGCCACGCGAATCTGGTTGGGGCTGGCATCGAGCACCACACCGGTCAGCAAGTCGCCTGTGTCGGGGTACTTGTCCTGCAAGTCATCCAGAATGGAGTCCAGCTGGGCGTGATCGTTTTCAATACCGGCAGGCAGATCCACCTGGCCTTGCGGGCCGGTGTAAGGAGCACGACGGGTGTAATCCAGAATACCGTTGCGTACGGCCAGGTAAGCCGCTTCCTGGTCGGTGGACTTGATCGTGGTGTAGATATTGAAGCCGCGCGAGTACACATTGTCCTGGTAGACGCCGTACAGCAGTTGGCGAGCCAGTTCAGCGGCGTATTCACCGTGGATGGCGTAGCCACCTGCAGGCGTACCCAGAGCCGATTTCACGACGATTTCCTGTGCCATCGCGTCCTGGTATTCCTGCTCAGTGATGTAGCCCAGGGTACGCATGCGGCCCAGCACATAGGCTTGGCGAGTTTTGGCGCGCTCGAAGTTGGCAATGGGGTTGAAGCGCGAGGGGGCTTTGGGAATACCGGCCAGCATGGCGGCTTCTGCTGTGGTGATTTCGCCCAGTTGCTTGCCCAGATACGTTCGTGAGGCTGCGGCAAAACCATAAGCACGATGTCCCAGATAGATCTGGTTCATGTACAGATCCAGGATCTGGTCTTTGGTTAGCGTGGCTTCAATCTTGAAGGTCAGCAGCAGTTCGTAGAACTTGCGGGTATAGGTCTTTTCCGATGACAGGTAGAAGTTACGCGCTACCTGCATGGTGATCGTACTGGCTCCCTGGGTCTTGGACATATGGGTCATATTGGCCAAGGCAGCGCGGCCAACACCCATCCAGTCAATACCGCCGTGCTGGTAGAAGCGATCGTCCTCGGCCGCCAGAATGGCCGATTTCATGACATCGGGAATTTCGTCAAAACGCAACACATTGCGGCGTTCTTCACCAAATTCGCCGATCAACACCTTATCCGCCGTGTAAATGCGCAGCGGCACTCGGGGGCGGTAGTCGATCATGGCGCTAAGGTCAGGCAGGTTTGGCCAGGCCAAAGCCAGCGCAAGCGACCCAAGCAGGACGGCACACAGACCAAGCCCCACAAAAAAGACCGAGGTCTTGATGATGAGGCGGGCAAGCCAGGAACCGGAGCTTTGCTCGGGTTTAGAATTGGGGGAGCGGGAAGAGGAACTCATTAGGGCTGATTTTAAAGTCCAAACGCAGCAGGACTGGGCCTCAAACCAAGTATCAATGTAACAAAATAATACTAAGCAAGCGGACTGTGCTTAGGGAAGGCTAATGGGATAATACACAAATGAACCACTCTTTACCCGCTGAGCTGATGCCTGTAGAACATCCTGATCCCTTAACAGACGCCGAGCTGCTCCATTTACAACAGACTGGCCCACGCCCCATTATTTTGGTAGGCATGATGGGAGCCGGTAAAACGACCATTGGTCGCCAATTGGCGCGGGAACTCAAGCGCGAGTTTATGGACCTGGACCACGAGCTGGAAGCCCGTAGCGGTGTGCGAGTGGCCACTATCTTTGAGTTCGAAGGCGAGCAAGGGTTCCGCAAACGGGAATCTGCGGTGCTCGATATTTGTTCGCGCCAGACCGGTATTGTGCTGGCAACGGGGGGCGGGGCCATTTTGTCCGAGGCCAATCGCCAGATCATCAAAGATCGCGGTATCGTAGTGTACTTGTGTGCCACCGTAGACGAGCTGTACCGTCGCGTGGCCCGAGACCGTAACCGGCCGCTGTTGCAAACAGCGGACCCACGCGCCCGCATCCAGGAACTGTTGCAAGCGCGCGAACCCCTCTATGAAGAAGTGGCGGATGTCCGCTTTGAAACTGGCTCGGCGCCAGTTCATCATGCGGTGCGCCACTTATTGTCCCTGTTGAAAGAACGAGGTTGCTAAATGTCTGTAGTGCATGTTGACGCCCAGGGTGGCGCTTATCCCATCCATATCGCCGCCGGGCGTCTGGCGCATCTTGCAGACACGGTGCCAGCCGATACGTCTGCCATTGCAATCGTCACCAATCCTACGGTGGCCGCCCTGTACCTGGCACCTGCAAAGGAAGCCCTGGCTGCAACCGGCAAGCCTGTTCATGTGATCGAGCTGCCCGATGGCGAAGCCTACAAGAACTGGGAATCCCTGAACCTGATTTTTGACGCGCTGCTGGGCGGTCACCTGGATCGCAAGGCCCTGATTGTGGCCTTGGGCGGTGGCGTTATCGGCGATATGGCCGGTTTTGCTGCGGCCTGCTTCATGCGGGGTGTGCGCTTTGTGCAAGTGCCGACGACCTTGCTGGCGCAGGTGGACTCCTCGGTGGGCGGCAAGACGGCGATCAACCACCCGCTGGGCAAGAATATGGTGGGCGCGTTCTACCAGCCTATCGCTGTAGAGGTGGATACGGACGTACTCAAGACTTTGCCTGCTCGTGAGATCTCCGCCGGTCTGGCGGAGGTTATCAAATACGGCATGATTTACGACCTGGACTTCTTCAACTGGTGTGAAGAGCAGATTGCGCCCATGCGTACGCTGGAACAAGAACAAATCGTCTATGCGATTCGTCGCTCCTGCGAGGTCAAGGCTGAAGTCGTTTCCCAGGACGAACGCGAATCTGGTCTGCGCGCCATTTTGAACTTTGGTCACACTTTTGGCCACGCGATCGAGTCCGGCATGGGCTACGGCCAATGGCTGCATGGCGAAGCTGTGGGCTGCGGCATGATTATGGCTGCCGAGCTCTCCGCCCTGGTCTGCGGCTTGCCTGCTCAGGACGTGGCTCGTATCAAGGCCCTGGTGCAAGCCAGCGGATGTCCGATCACTCCACCACAATGGCCTGCGGACCGTTGGCTGGAATTGATGCAGGTGGACAAGAAAAATGAAGGTGGCCAGCTGCGTTTTGTGCTGCTGGATAAATTAGGCCATGCCAAGGTGCAGGCGGTCGCGCCTGATGTGGTACGCCAGGCATTGGCCCGCTTTACAACGGTGGAACAGGAGTAAAACCTATGCAAATGCTTGCCGCTTATGCCTGTCACCCTGAACAGTCCCGCGGTCGGCGTTATGCAGAGGCAGCGCCCCAAGGCCGTAACGCCTTTCAGCGGGACCGCGACCGGATCATTCACTGCAATGCCTTTCGCTTGTTGGAATACAAAACCCAGGTTTTCATTAACCACGAAGGTGATTTATTCCGAACACGATTGACGCATAGTCTGGAAGTGGCCCAGCTGGCGCGGGCCATTGCCCGCAATCTGGGTTTGCACGAAGACCTTATCGAAGCGATCTCCCTGGCCCATGATCTGGGCCACACTCCTTTTGGCCATGCAGGTCAGGACACCTTGAATAGCTGCATGCAAAGCCTGCGTCCCGAGGCCGGGGGCTTTGAGCACAATCTGCAAAGTCTGCGGGTGGTGGACGAGCTGGAAGAGCGCTATGCCGCCTTCAATGGCCTGAACCTGTGTTTTGAAACCCGCGAGGGGATTTTGAAGCATTGTTCGCTGAAGCACGCCCGTGAATTGGGCGAGGTCGGCCAGCGCTTTATTGATCGTACCCAACCGTCGCTGGAAGCTCAAATGGCCAATCTGGCCGATGAAATTGCTTACAACAATCACGATATTGATGACGGTTTGCGCTCCGGCCTGATCCGCTTGGAACAATTGCTGGAACTGCGCCTGTTCAACAGTCATTACGAGCATGTACAAGGCCAATATCCGGGCTTGAGCGGTCAACGTTTGGTGGCGGAGATTATCCGCGGCATGATCAACACGCTAGTGGTGGATTTAACGGAAACCACGCGCGCCAAGCTGGAAGAGCATCGCCCGGACAGCGTGGATGCGATTCGTCATTTGCCCCGTTTGGCCGGATTCTCGCCAGAGATGCGGGCGCAGGCTGATGAGCTAAAACGCTTCTTGCACGCGAATCTGTATCGCCACTACAAGGTGGTGCGCATGATGAGCAAGGCGCAGAATATTGTGCGTGAACTGTTCCACGCTTTTCTGGATGATCCTCGTTTGCTGGCGGCGGAGCATCGCCGTGAAGACCCGATTGCTCAGGCCCGTGCCATTGCTGATTACATCGCTGGCATGACGGACCGCCATGCCATTCGCGAGCACGACGCTATCTTCAAGATGTAGCTCTTGCAGCCTGTGGTGGAGTTACGCGACCTGCTATTGGCCAGTAGCCGTGTGCTGTTCAGGAGCTCTTCTTCATTGATAAAGCGCCAAAAAACCATGTTTTGGTGCTCGAGGCCTGAACAGCGTGGTCTTTTAAGAGAGACAGCCTTTAGCGCTGCAATAAAGGCTTCAGATAGCGCCCGGTATGGCTTTGCTCGCAAGCGGCAACAGTCTCCGGGGTGCCTTGCACCACAATCTGCCCACCGCCCTGGCCACCTTCCGGTCCCATGTCCACAATCCAGTCTGCCGTTTTGATCACATCCAGATTGTGCTCAATTACGACCACGCTATTGCCCGACTCAACCAGTTTGTCCAGCACTTCCAGCAAGACAGCAATGTCCTGAAAGTGCAGGCCGGTTGTGGGCTCGTCCAGCACATACAAGGTTTGACCGGTACTGCGCTTGGACAGCTCCAGTGACAATTTCACCCGCTGCGCCTCACCACCAGACAGGGTAGTCGCGCTTTGACCCAGGCGGATGTAGGACAAGCCCACATCAATCAAGGTAGTCAATTTACGCGCGACCGCTGGCACCGCATCAAAGTATTCCAGCGCCTGCTCAACCGTCAGGTCCAGCACTTCGCTGATATTGCGGCCTCGGTAGCGAATGTCCAGCGTTTCACGGTTGTAGCGACGGCCCTGGCAGACATCACAAGGTACATAGACGTCAGGCAGGAAGTGCATCTCTACCTTGACCACGCCATCGCCCTGACAAGCCTCGCAGCGGCCGCCTTTAACGTTAAAGGAGAAGCGGCCTGGGTCGTAGCCACGCAAACGCGCCTCGGGCACGCTGGCGAACAGCTCACGAATGGCAGTGAACATGCCCGTGTAGGTGGCTGGATTACTGCGTGGGGTACGACCAATCGGGGTTTGATCGACGTTGATGATCTTGTCGAAATGCTCCAGCCCTTCCATACGATCGTAGGGCGCCGGTTCGGCGTGGGCACGGTGCAGCAAATGCGAGAAGGCGGTTGCCAGCGTGTCGTTGATCAGCGTGGATTTGCCCGAACCGGACACGCCGGTAATGCAGACCAGTCGTCCAGCTGGAATCGCCAGATCAACAGACTTCAGGTTATTGCCGCTGGCACCATACAGACGCAGCCAGTTCAGGCTGTCATCAACAGGACGTCGTTTGGGCACGGCAATCTGACGCTTGCCAGACAGGTACTGACCGGTCAGAGAGTCGGGGTTCTGGGCCAGCTCTGCGGGCGAGCCTTGAGCGGTAATTTGACCACCATGCTCACCTGCGCCGGGGCCCATGTCGATGACATAGTCGGCGGTGCGTATCATGTCCTCGTCGTGCTCGACCACGATCACGCTATTGCCCAGGTCCCGCAGGTGCTGCAAGGTCTGGATCAGCTTGTCGTTATCGCGCTGGTGCAGGCCAATGGAAGGCTCGTCCAGCACGTACATCACGCCGGTCAGACCGGAACCGATCTGGCTGGCCAGACGAATGCGCTGGGCCTCGCCACCGGAAATGGTGTCGGCGCTGCGGTCCAGAGACAGGTAGTTCAGACCCACATTGTTCAAAAACTCCAGCCGCAGGCGGATTTCACGCACGATGCGGTCGGCAATTTCTTTTTTCGCACCCGTCAGCGACAGGCGCTCGAACCAGGCCAGGCAGTCGGACAGGGCCAGGGCTTCGACTTCATAAATGGCCAGTCCTTTGGCTTGTCCTTGCGCTGCGGAGTGAGTCTGCGTGCATTGTGCGGCATTGTCAGACAGCTGGTCGACATTGAGGGTTGCCGAGTTGGCAGGCGCGGTGCCTGCATGATGCTTGCACCCCGCATGGTTGGGAACTGGATCGTCCCCAATGCGGACGTGACGCGCCTCCAGACGCAGACGTGCGCCATGGCAGGCCGGGCAGGTCTGGGTGCGACGCAGCTTGTTCAGTTCCTCGCGCACGGCGCTGGAATCGGTTTCCGCCCAGCGACGCTGCAGATTCGGAATCACCCCTTCAAATGGGTGCGTTTTTACCGTGGTGCGGCCCTTCTCATTCAAATAGAGAAAGGGAATTTCCTCCGCGCCGGAGCCATACAGCACGGTGCGGCGCAGTTCTTCGGGTAGAGACTCGAAGGGAGCCTCTATATCAAAGTGATAATGAGCCGCCAGACTGGTCAGCAAGGTGTAGGTAAAGGCATTGCGTCGGTCCCAGCCCGCAATGGCACCGCCCGCCAGACTCAGTTCCGGGAAGGCCACCACGCGTTCAGGATCAAATACATCTACTTGCCCCAAGCCACTACAGTCCGGGCAGGCACCTGCCGGATTGTTGAAGCTGAACAGGCGTGGCTCCAGCTCGGGCAGGGAGTAGTCACAGACCGGGCAGGCGTAGTGGCTGGAATAGGGCTGCTCCACTCCATTGTCCAGATTGACCACCAGACAACGGCCATTGCTGGTGGACAGGGCGGTTTCCAGGCTTTCTGCCAGACGCTGCTGGCTATCGGGCCGAATGCGCAGACGGTCTATGACCAGGTCCAGGTCGTGTGCCTGTTGGGCATTGAGTGCAGGCAGATCTTCAATACTGGAGATCTCGCCATCGACGCGTACCCGTATAAAGCCTTGGGCTTGCAGGCCGCGCAGTTCAAGCTGCAGGTCACCAACCAGGCCACGATGCATGGGTGCCAGCACAGCAATACGGGTTTCAGGTTCCCATTGCAGAATCTGGTCTACCATCTGGCTCACGCTATGAGCCTGCAAGGCCAAGTGGTGTTCCGGGCAGTAAGGAGTCCCGACCCGCGCGTACAATAGGCGCAAATAATCGTGGATTTCGGTAGTGGTCCCCACGGTGGAACGCGGGTTATGGCCTGCTGCCTTTTGCTCGATGGCAATGGCAGGCGACAAACCTTCGATCAAGTCCACATCTGGCTTGTCCATCAGTTGCAAGAACTGACGTGCATAAGCGGACAGGCTTTCCACATAGCGCCGCTGGCCTTCGGCATACAAAGTGTCGAAGGCTAGAGAGGATTTCCCAGAACCGGACAGCCCCGTCAGCACGACCAACTGGTGGCGTGGCAGGTCTACGGAGACATTTTTCAGGTTGTGGGTACGGGCACCACGAATGCGGATGGCTTCCATCGCTTTATTTAGGCTTGTCAAAAGGCAACTTGCTACTATAGCGCGTTGCGTCAGAATTTATGTGAACGGGTATCCGGGCTCTCTGCTAGCCCAGTTGTGACAGAGTATTAAATGAGTACACACCAAACCATGAATACGGCCGGATCGCGCCCAGCGCGCCTGAGTCTGACTCAGCAAGAGCGCAAGGCCAGCATCCTGCTTGCCCTGTTGTTTGCCTGTCGAATGCTGGGTCTGTTTTTGCTGACCCCGGTCTTTGCAGTGGCCGCGCACTCCTTGCCCGGCGGTAATGATGCCGCCCGTGTGGGTCTGGCATTGGGGGCCTATGGTCTGACGCAGGCTGTCTTGCAGATCCCCTTGGGGATGGCATCGGATCGCTTCGGACGCCGACCGATTATCGTCATCGGCATGGCCTTGTTCGTGATCGGCGGGGTGATCTCCGCGCTGGCCCAGAATATTGACTGGGTGACGGTAGGCCGCTGTATTCAAGGTCTGGGGGCAGTTTCAGCAGCCATTTCCGCCTGGGTTGCCGACTCCACCCGTCCCGAAGTGCGCACACGTGCCATGGCGATGGTGGGTGGCTCCATTGGGCTGTCTTTTGCTGTCTCGCTGGTGCTCTCGCCAGTGCTGGTGGGGCAATTTGGTTTGTCGGGACTGTTCTGGGCCATCAGTTTGCTGGGCTTTGTCTGCTTGTTGATTGCCGCTTTTGTCGTGCCCAGCGCGCCTAAAGCACCCGCCTCGATTGTGCAGGTTACGGCCGGACAGGTGTTGCGTCATTTGGACTTGCTGCGCCTGAACTTTGGCGTGTTCTGTCTGCACTTTATCCTGATGTCCCTGTTCATCGTCGTACCGGGCATTCTGGCGACCTTGGGTGGCTACGGTACTCAGGATTTGTGGAAGGTGTACCTGCCCGTTATTCTGGTTTCTTTTGTGCTGATGGTTCCTGCGGTGTTCTGGACAGAGACCCGCAAGCGTCACAAGCATGCGCTGGAACTGTCTGTGTTGCTGCTGATTGTGGTGCTGGCCGTGATGCCATGGGCGCGCGATTCGCTGGTTCCCATGGTGGCCGCGCTGACGTTTTTCTTCATCGGCTTTAATGTGCTGGAAGCCTTGCAGCCTTCCTTGGTGTCGCGTGTGGCGCCACCAGAATACAAAGGTTTGGCGCTGGGTTTTTACAACACCTCTCAGTCCCTGGGCGTGTTTGCCGGCGGCCTGATCGGCGGCATCCTGGCAGGGCGAGGGCTCACCCAATGGGTCTTGTGGACCGGCGCTGCCCTGGCTTTGCTCTGGTTGCTGACAGCGCGTGGTTTCAAAGACAAATATTAAAAGGCATTGCCTGTTACGCTTGTGCAAAGACGTGGCAGGCAGCAACAAGTAAAGTGGCTGGATTGGCCGCAAGAATCAAGAGCTGGGCGGAACAGGTGACACCATCAGGTGCTTAGCCATATACGCCGTTCAAGGTGCCGTAACAGGATCGATGGCATGGATAAAACTGCCCTTCCCGGAGCGGGGAGGGAGTGTTAATTAAGGCACGAATCCACGATAATACGGCTTGATTTAGAATTTTTGACTACAGGATTTTTTCATGGCATCGGTAAATAAAGTCATTCTGGTGGGCAATCTTGGCCGCGACCCAGAAGTACGCTACAGCGCAGAAGGCTCGGCCATCTGCAATATTTCCATTGCCACGACTTCGCAGTGGAAAGACCGTACCTCCGGCGAGCGCCGTGAGGAAACCGAATGGCACCGTGTGGTGTTCTACAACCGTCTGGCTGAAATTGCAGGTGAGTACCTGCGTAAAGGTCGTCCCGTCTACGTAGAAGGTCGTCTGCGCACCCGTAAATGGACAGGTCAGGACGGTCAGGAGCGTTTCACGACCGAAATCATTGCCGAGCAAATGCAAATGCTGGGTGGCCGTGACGGTGGTGATATGGGCGGCGGCAGCATGGGTGGTGGCGAATACGGTGGCGGCGGTGGTGGTGCACCAGCTCCGCAACGTGCTCAGCGCCCAGCGCCTCAGCAACAGCAGCAACAACAGGCCCCACGTAATAACGCGCCTATGTCGGACAATCTGGCCGATATGGATGACGATATTCCGTTCTAAGGCTTAGTTCTTAGCGGGACTCAAGATCAAAGCCCTGGCAAGCATCTGCTTGCCAGGGCTTTTTTTTGTTCGTACAAACACTAATGTGTACCAGTATCCATTCTTGTATACAATTCATAAAAAATGAATGCAAAATAGGAAAGCAATGACCACGATCAAAACAGCAAGTCACAGCGATGGGGTGTATGAGTCGGTGCGGGCTCACGTTCTTGGCCTGGTGAAGGATATTGATGAACCCGTGCGGGTTCGGGAAGAAGAGCTGGCCAAGATGCTTAATGTCAGCCGCACGCCGGTGCGCGAAGCGCTGCTGCGTCTGGGGCAGGAGGGCATTTTGACCATGGAGCCTCGGCGTGGAGCCTTGCTCTCGCCCTTGACCAGGCAGGACTACATCGAATGGCTGAAGCTGCGCATTGAACTGGAAGCCTTTGCAGCACGTGAAGCCGCATTGAATGCCTCGCAGCGGGATGTGGATGCCTTGCGTGCTCTGTTTGCGCCCTTCAATCAAGACAATGTGGAAGAGCGTGTCAGCGAATATGCGGCAGCCAATGTGGAGTTTCATGCGGCCATCATGCGTCTGGCTGCAAACAGCTTGCTGGAGAAGGTGTGGAAGTCCTTTGGGCACCGCGACATGCTCAAGACCAAAACCATCGAGCGCCTGAAACGTGCACATGAGTCTTTGGCCGAGCACCTGGCCATGATCGACGCGATTGAAAAACGGGACGCGGCGCTGGCAGATCGCCTGGCGCGTGAGCACGTTCAAGGGCTGCTGACGCAAACCTTGAACAGTTCCAACAACATCTGATAAGGAGGTTTGCTGTCATGAAGTTACTGACCTTTGTAGCCGCAGGGGAAACGCATTTGGGCGGAATGCTGGGCGATGATCGGGTGGTAGACCTGACGCAGGCCTGGGGGATGTACGAGCATCCCTTAAGTGCTCGGCAAGCGCCCACTGAAGTCATCGATGCCATTTTTATGGGTGACGAGATCCTGATCAGCCTGCAGCTTTTGATGGAGCAGGCAAGCCAGGCCAAGGCTCCCGTCCATGCCGCTCAGGATCTGTGCTTTCTGGCTCCTGTGCCGAACCCGGCCAAAAACATTTTCTGTGTGGGGCGCAATTACCGTGCCCACATCGTGGAAGGCAATCTGGCACGTGGTCGCGCGGCGGATGATTTCCCCAGAGCATTGGAGTTTTTCAGCAAACCGCCCACCACGGTGGTGGGCCATCAGGCCCTGGTCAGCCGCCATGCGGCCCACACAAAAATGCTGGATTACGAAGTGGAGCTGGGCATTGTGATCGGCAAGGAAGGCCGGGACATTCCGGTTGAAGACGCGCTGGATTACGTCTTTGGCTACACGGTGATCAACGATATTACGGCGCGCGACCTGCAAGCACTGCATGGCCAGTGGTTCAAGGGCAAGTCTTTGGACGGCACCTGCCCGATTGGGCCAGTAGTGGCATTGAAAACGTCCATCGCAGATCCCAACGCGCTGGATCTTGAATTGGAAGTGAATGGCGAACTGCGCCAATCGGCCAATACGTCGGACATGTTGTTCGATGTGCCCAACATCATCGCCCAGTTGTCGGCGGGCATGACCTTGGAGCCGGGAGACATTATTGCGACAGGTACACCTTCCGGGGTGGGTTTTGCCATGCAACCTCCGCGCTCTTTGGAACCAGGCGATGTCATCAAAGCTCGCATCCCCGCTATTGGCGAGCTGGTCACTACTATTGAGTAAGGTTGACGACTATGCGCTTTAAGTTAATTTTGTCAGGCGTGGCTGCATTAAGCGCTTTAACGGCTGTGCCCTCGCTTGCGGCGGCACAGGACTATCCCACCAAACCTATCACCATCATTGTTCCGTTCCCGGCGGGCGGCACGCTGGATAACCTGACCCGCAGTCTGGCGCAGAAAATGTCGGATGATTTCAAGCAGCCCGTCATCATCGACAACAAACCCGGTGCCGGTACGGTGATTGGTACTGAAATCGTGGCCCGCGCCGCGCCGGATGGCTACACCTTGGGGATGGTGGCAAACAGTTTTGCCATTAATCCCAGCCTGTACGACAACCTGCGTTACGACACGGTGAAGGACTTTACGCCGGTTAGCTGGGTGGCCTACACGCCGCATTTGTTGGTGGCGAACCCGGATGTGCCGGTCAAGAGTCTGGCGGATGTCATTGCTACGGCGAAATCCAAACCGGGTGAGCTGTCCTTTGCGTCCTTTGGTGCAGGTACGTCACCGCATATCGCCATCGAACGTTTGAAGTCAGAAGCCAAGATTGATGTGCTGCATATCCCGTACAAAGGCCAGGCCCCGGCGTTGAACGATTTGCTGGGCGGTCATGTGGACATGATGTTTGCCAATACGCCCGATGTTTTGCCCCACGTGAAATCCGGCAAGCTGCGTGCGATTGCACTGGCGAATGACGCTCGTCTGGAATCCATCCCGGACGTGCCTACCTTCAAAGAAGCAGGCGTGGACAATATGAACTCCAACTCCTGGTATGGCGTGATTGTGCCTTCCGGTACGCCAGCACCGATTGTGGAGAAACTGAGTGCTGAATTTGTCCGCATTGTGAACCTGCCTGAAATCCGCGAGCGCTTGTTGGCTCAAGGTCTGGAACCGGCGGGTACGACCTCGGCCGAGTTTGCCGAGTATCTGAAGTCTGAAATGGAAATGGCCGCCACAGTGGTAAAAGCCTCCGGCGCCAGCGTGCAGTAAACCTTTAACGAATACGAAAGAGCCCAGAGAGCTCAAGCTACTAACCAGGAGATGAACATGATCAAAGAAATTATCCGGTCCGACAAAGTGACTCCCCCTCGTGCCCCCTTGTCGCCTGCTGTGCGATCCAATGGCTTTGTGTTTGTGTCGGGCCAGCCAGGCTTTTTTGACGATCGCCAGATTGCTGAAAACGATTTCGACGCCCAGATGCATCAGGTCATGGCCAATGTGAAAGCCCTGCTGGAAGAGGCGGGCTCCACCCTGGACCATATCGTCAAAGCCAATGTGATTCTGAAGAACGCTGGTGACTTTGCTCGCATGAACGAGATCTATCGCACTTACTTCAAGGACGGTGAGTACCCGGCGCGCACGACGATTGCCGCAGACATGGGAAATCCATTGTTCTTGCTGGAAATTGAATGCATCGCCGCTGTTGCGGAATGATGAAATAGAAAAAGCTAGAAAAAAGGGGGAGTTTAGTAAGCGCGTGTATTGTTCATGCTTTGAGCATGAGACTGGTGTCTTCTAACCCAGCCGCCTTTCTTTGTGTATAAACCTAGCAAAGAAAGGCGGAGTTCTTGTAATTTTGGTTTGGGTGTAATTACGCGTCGTTGATTGTATATGGTACGACGGGTGCGCAGTCCTAGCTAGAGCTTTACAGCGCCCACTCTTGGCTCGTGTATCAAAGCCAGTTTTACTAGTCTTTCCCTTGTAAGTGCTGCTAAAGAGACTAGTCTGTATCCCGGCAGTCAGGAGTTATCGTCGGTAATTAAAAAGTGGCACTACGGAGGCGGTGGGAAGGTTGGTTTGTTGGCTAGTTTCTTCTTTGGCAGTTCGCAAAGTTGCTAATTCAACTACTTGACCCGGCGCAGAAAAATAGTCGTCTCTCAAATGGCAAAGCTTTTCAACATCACGGTCGCCGAGCCCCAAATAGCGTGGGATACCCTCAGCTGGGAAAATACCTTCACTGATAAGAAGTTCTACTGTGCGGCGAAGGAGGCATGGACTCTCCGGTGGCCACTTGTCATCGCCAGGCTCTGCTTTAGAGCCCCAACGAGCAGAGCGTCGTTTAAAAAGAGCTAATTTTTCATCGTCATTAAGAAGCCCTAATGCGTGGCAACGCATCATCATCGCAGCAACCGACGCTCCCCAACGTTGTTTGAGAATGAGTAAGTTGTCTAAGTTTGGGGGGATTCGTACTTCATTAGCAAAGGCCTCTGCAGGAAGTAACAATGCGGCAGCAAATCGATGCGCTTGTTTTTCCATTTGATTGTAGCGATCGCGTTCCTCTGCTCTTGGGATGTGTTTATGGAGAATCAGATGTCCAATTTCATGTGCTAAGTCAAAACGGCTGCGAAAAGCATTTGCCTTGTCTGCGGAAAGAAGCACAATGGGTCGGCCCAATGGCTCGCTCCAGCTAGACAGTCCTTCAATTGCTGAGACTTCCGTTTCTTCACGAACAATGAGAATACCGGCACTTTCTGCGGCTAACGCAAGATTTTGAATAGGCCCTCGCCCTAATTGCCATAAGGATCGGCATTCTTCTGCTGCAGTCTCTATGTCAGCGTCACTTATCTGTTCAGGGTCTTGAAAAGATCTGGTAGGTAAATTTACAGCAGGATAGTCAACGTAGTCTTCAAGGAGGTAAGCCACTTCTTGAACCCATTCCGTCCGTGCTTCTAGTTTTGCGCGTGCGGCTTTCAGAGCTGATGCGTTGCTACGATACAGTGGTGTTGATACTGTCGGTAGTGGTGCCCTTGTAAGCCATTCTGGCTGAACATTCAGAACTGAAGCCAAACGTTCAAATGTTTCAGCCTCAGGTGATTGGTCGCCTTTACACCATTTTGTGACAGTGGACGCCACTACACCAACTAGACTCGCAAGTTGACCTTTTGTGAGGCCGCGAGCGGAAAGAGCTTGCTCAAGCCGCATGGGTTGAAGGTCATTGATCCCTTTAGTCATCACTAGTTTTCTTCTTAGGTTGTTTCTTCAACTTCGGTACTGCATTGTCTGGCTGTACGCTAGTATCGAGTCGGTCGTAGAGTTTGAGAAATTCAGCCATAGTACTGATATATAGCCAGGATTTCATGTTCGGAGCAGGAAGAGCGACCATTACATGGGTGAGTTGGGCAATCCCGTTGGTGTCTATGCCATCTACTACACCAAGAATGAACAGCGTTCCGCCAGATACCTCTGCTGGGGAGGTGAATAAATCGCCCTGTACGTATTTATTTTCGATGGACTCATTGAGTTCTGCGAGTCTTTTTCGTGTTGCACTTCTTCGTAGGTTTGTCCATTTGTGGCCCGGTACATTGAGGCGAGCTATGTTGAAACCTCCTAAACGTCCCACTACCAATTGTGTTCCACGAAGTGGGCTTGGCTCTGCTCCGTGAGCCCTTAGTGCTTCGTGAAATGCTTCGTTAGTAAAGAAGTGCTTCACTTGGCCAGCGGCGGATGGCCGATGACCTAATTCGAACGCTGCGGCGTGTAAACGGCCTTTTGCATCACCATTGAAATAAGCGTCTTCGCATGCCATAAGAGCATCACGAGGGATGCTCTCGATGATTAAGCGTTCGAGTTCGTTGAGATCGACAGGTGCCATATTCATTACATAACCCGTATGGTCGTATTCAATATCGGGAATTGTACATAAAAAACTTTCGTGTAAAAGGTTTTTTTGTTGATTTTTTGTTATGTAAGACGGTTGCGAGTGATTTTTCTTTGTGAGTTTTTATGTTGCTGCTGGGGGCAGTGTGTGGGGATTATAGGGTCGTAAAAAAGCCGACATGAAGTCGGCCTTTTTGTTTCAGAACGCTCCTTGAGCGGAACGTCGCAAGGTAATCAAACCTACGCCAGTCAAAACCGCAAAGATCGCACCGGCGGCAAAGGTACCCTGGAAACCTATGGTATCCCAGAGCACGCCAGCAATGACGCTGGCCAACAGCAGGGCGATGCCGGTTAGCAGGTGGAACATGCCAAAGGCGGTGCCGCGCAGTTCGGCGGGGGCGCTGTCAGCGATCAAGACGTTGAACAGGCCCTGGGTAAAGCCCATATGCAGGCCCCACAAGGCAACGCCCAGGCCCAGACCCAGCAAGCCGGGCACGAAAGCCAGGATCAGGTCCGCTGCGATCAGTAGGGCCACACCGATCAGGAGCAGGTCAGTTTTACGCATACGATCTGACAGCACCCCGGCAGGGTAGGCGGACAGGGAAAAAGCCACGCTCATGACGACCAGCACGGCTGGGGCCCACATGGGCGGCAGTCCGCTGGATTCACCGCGCAAGATCAGAAAGGCTTCGCTGAAACGGGCCAGGGTAAAGGCCAGCCCAATTGCTACAACCCACCAGTAGCGGGAACCTAAGCGGCCCAGGTCTTCCCGGTTCAGAGGCAGTTTGCGGGGGCGGGTGGTGGCCGGGATTTTCGGTTCGCGTACAAAGAACACCAGAACGGCGATGGCCGCAAAGGCAGGCAGCACGGCAACCCAGAAGATCAGCTGATAGTTGTTTGCTGTCCACCACATCAGGGCGATGGCCAACAGGGGCCCTACAAAGGCGCCAATGGTATCCAGCGTTTGCCGCAAGCCATAGGCCGCGCCGCGCAGCTCGGGTGGGGTGACATCGGCGACCAAAGCATCGCGCGGCGCACCGCGTATGCCTTTGCCGATGCGGTCTACAAAGCGGGCACCGACCAGCCAGTCCAGCGAGTTCGCCAGTGGAAAAATGGGTTTGGTCAGGGCGGCCAAGCCATAGCCAATGACTGCCAGCAGTTTGCGCTTTCCAAAACGATCGCTGACCGCGCCGGAAAACACTTTCATGATGGAGGCGGTGGCTTCGGCAATACCTTCGATAAAGCCGACGGCCAGTACCGATGTGCCCAGGACGGTAACCATGTAAATGGGCAGCAGGGCGTGGATCAGCTCCGAAGAAATATCCATGAACATGGACACAAAACCCAGCGCCCAGACGCTGCGGTGAATTTTGGCTCGAGGCACGTCGGCAGCCGGTGTGAACGCCGGATTAGCGGTTTTCTTCATGAGCGTCGTAGACCATTTGGGCGTACTCATCCAGCCGTGCCTTGCAGTCTTGCAGGCGTTCTTGAGCGACCTGTGCCAGGGGGGCGCCATAAAAATCCAGCTTCTGGATTTTCTCGTACCAGTTTTCCAGCTTTTTCAGGTCGGTTTCTTCTTCGTCCAGCTCGGCGTAGGTGAATTTCTGAATCGAAATTTCCTTGGCGATTTCCACTTCAAAGTCTTTGCAGCGCCCCAGCAGCTCCTGGTATTGCTCATTGCGGTCGTCCGTAAAACGGGCGATGACTTTGTCCTCTTGTGCCTTGTCCAGAGCAATGGTCTCCAGCAAGACGCATTCACCTTCCATGGTGGTGATGTCGTTTTCCAGCACCTTCAGACGGCGCACATGCTCGTCGGTTTTGGGCAGGACGCATACCCCATTTTGCAGATACACCGCACCCAGCGCTTTCAGGCGCCGCCATAAGGCCAGCCGTTTTGCACTGGGTTCAGGGGGGACTTTATAGGTCAGTAACAGCCAGCTCATTGAAGTCATGATCTTGATTTTAAAGTAACGACCGTTTCATA
The DNA here is from genome assembly GCF_052931795.1 of Alcaligenes sp. RM2. Taxonomy (NCBI): domain Bacteria; kingdom Pseudomonadati; phylum Pseudomonadota; class Betaproteobacteria; order Burkholderiales; family Alcaligenaceae; genus Alcaligenes; species Alcaligenes sp. RM2. The sequence goes on along the minus strand of NZ_JBRFIO010000006.1, from coordinate 139,074 downwards.
TCAATTGAACTGAATGAATCTGAAAAGAAGCAGTGAGGTATGAGCGCTGGAGCAGGGATTTGCCTGCTGTCGTCTGAACAGAGCCCGGATTCTGTATCCAAGTGTTTGGTCTTGTATCTCTGCTTGAACAAGAACGCGGCTCTTTATCTTGGGGAAAACCAGTAAAAAATTTCGTGCCAAGCCCGCATGCCGTGTGAGGTTGAACAGTTTTCAGACGGCCAGATTTTTGGCTTTCTGGCCTTGAAATGCGGGTCTATTTGCTACTGGTGGCCGCGGTTTTGCGCTTTCCAAGCCAAGGAGCAATGGCTACCATGACAACACCTATCCACTTTGTTCAGTTTCTTGCACGACCGGTCTCAACCACAAGCAGCGTGCAGACTTCAAGCCCAGGTTTAGGTAAAGCGCTTGTCCTTGGACAAGCTCTTGTTGGTTATGGAGTCAGTGTGTTCGTTTCCGGTTGTTGCGCGATACAGCGCCGCACTTTCGCGGTGGGAATCAATACGGAGGAATGCAATGAGTAAGCAGAAAGCAGTCCAAGCAAGCCAAGGTCCAATCGATGTTGCCGCTATCCGTGCAGCTGCCAAGAAGTTTGTGGACGACGGGGCGGTGGCATCCGGCTACAAGGGTAATCGTGAAGAAATCATTCAGATGCTCAATGAGGCCCTGGCCACCGAGCTGGTCTGTGTGATGCGCTACAAGCGCCATTACTTCACCGCTACTGGCTTGAACAATGAGCCTATCAAAGCCGAGTTTCTGGAACATGCCCAGCAAGAAGCCGAGCATGCCGACCGCATTGCCGAACGTATTGTGCAACTGAACGGCGAGCCGGATTTCAACCCAGCCAATCTGGTCCAGCGTAGCCATGCAGAGTACGACGATAGCGACGATATCAAATCCATGATTCGCGCCAACCTGATTGCCGAGCGTATTGCGATCGAGTCCTATCGTCAGATGATCGAGCGCATTGGCGACACCGACCCGACCACTCGCCAGATGCTGGTTGAAATCATGGCGGTGGAAGAAGAGCACGCCGACGACATGGGCGATCTGCTGGATATCTAAGTAATTTGCGCAGGTGCCCACCAAAACCCCGGTATTTTCCGGGGTTTTTTTCTGCCTGAATTCTGAAAAGGAGTACAGTAGCGGCTTTCCTACCTATCGGTAGGTAGCTTTGATTGACGTCGCTATATACGGGGGTGTGAGCGTGTTTGAATTTCTGTTCTTCCGCACTGTAGAGGGTGTGACATGAGCGAGCTGTCACGTGCCAGAAGCCTGGCCTGGCCCTTGATCTTGTTACTTGCCTTGTTGACGGCATTGGATGCCATGGCCATTGATATGTATTTGCCGGGCATGCCTGCTATCGCGCAGGAGCTGGGGGCTTCCCCCGGCCGGATTCAGCAAACCTTGTCGGTGTTTCTGGCAGGCCTGGCCTTGGGCCAAGGTATTTACGGCCCTTTGCTGGATCGCTTCGGGCGTCGAGTGCCCTTGCTGCTGGGCGTGGTTATTTTTGTGGTGGGCTCGGTTTTTGGCGCTTTGGCCACATCGGTTGAAGCCTTGTTGGCGGCGCGTTTTATCCAGGCGTTAGGCGCCGCAGCGGGCTTGGTCACACCGCGTGCCATTGTGGCGGACTTGTGCGATGTAAAAGAGTCGGCAAGCATCTTTTCCCTGCTGATGCAGGTGATGATGATTGCACCGATTGTGGCCCCCATTCTGGGTGCCTACCTGTTGAGCCATGCAGACTGGCGTGCCATTTTCTGGATGCTGGCGGCATTAGGGACGATGGGGCTGCTCTGGGGACTTAAAGCCATACCGGATTCGCTGCCCGTGAGCCAGCGTGTGCCTTTGAACCCCGGTCATATTGTTCGCGCCTACGGTCGCGAGCTGGGTAACAAGGCTTTCATGGCATATACCGGCTCCGGTGGTTTCGCACTGGCTGCCTTGTTTGTCTACATCAGCGGCTCGGCTTTTGTGTTCACGCAGCATTTTTCCTTGTCGCCGGCCGTATTCAGCTATGTGTTTGCCGGTAACTCGGTGGCGCTGGTTCTGGGTGGGGTCGTCAGTAATTATTTGTTGAAGGCCGGGATGCCTACCTCTCGGGTACTGGCCTTGGGGTTGATTGTTCATACGGCTTCAGCTTTGCTCTTGTATGGGGCGGTGCAAGCAGACGTGGCGGGCCTGATCCTGTATGCCGCCTTGATCGCCATTTCGGTCGGCTCCTTAGGGATGGTGTTTGGCAACGTAACGGCCTTGACCATGGATGTGGCTGGCCCGCAGGCTGGGACGGCTGCCGCCTTGATGGGCATGTTCCATTACCTGATTTCGGCGGTGGTGGGCTATATCGTCAGCTTGGCTGTGCCCGGGCCGCAGGTCTTGCCGCTGGCCATTGGCGGCTGCGGACTGCTGTCGATCCTGCTGTATGTCCTGGCTGGTCGTTGCCACACGGTGACAAGATCGGTCAGTGAACTGGGGGCTGTAAAATAGGCAGTTGCTGCGGGCCGCGATGGCGGCCTTGATACTTGGCCTTTGACTGAGAGCTGTTGGACTGTGAGCAAAACCACTACTGAAAAACTGCAGGATGCCGCGTTGGCGCGCTTTGCCGTTCAGGGCTTTGATGCCACCACCATGAACGAGATTGCCGCCGATGTAGGCATTAAAAAGCCCTCGGTCTATGCCCATTTTCGCAACAAGGACGAGCTGTTCCTGAGCCTGATTCCAAAGATTGTGGAAGATGAGTTGAACCATGCCCGTCAGGTTCTGCAAGGAGGCGAAGGGATCAAGCAGCAGTTGCGGGCCTATCTGGAAGGAATACAGGAGCGTTTCGAGCAATCGCATCAAGTGCGTTTCTGGATTCGCACCTTGTTTGCGCCGCCTGTGCATTTGTACGATGTGGTGATGGAACCCATGCATGTGTTCATGGCGGATCTGGAAGGCATCATCCATCGGGCCCTGGCACAGTCTGCCCTGGCCAGGCCGGCAACAGGCTTGAGTGTAGATACCTTGGCCATGACTTACATGGCCTTGATCGACAGCCTGCAAAGCGAGCTGTTATTTGGTGGTGCGCGCAAGTACCAGCGGCGTCTGGAATCGGTTTGGCTAGTCTTTGAGGCGGCATTGAGAACGGGCCGCCCTGCTTGATCAGACCTTCTCGCCGTTTTGCGCGTCCTGATAGGCTTTGGCCGCATTGTGCACGTGTTGGGTGGCCAGCAGGTTGGCCAGATCACCATTACCGGCCACAACCGCATTGAGGATCTGGGAGTGATCTTCCCAGTTTTGGCGGATGCGCTGCAAATTGCTGGGCGCAAATAACAGGGCGGTGCGGTCACGCAGGGAGCGCATGAGCTCGGTCAGAACAATATTGCCCGACATGGTGGCCAGGGTTTCATGAAACTGGCGGTTCAGGGATTTGAGCAAATCCAGATTGCCGGCATCCATGGCTTCATGGCCCTGGCCCAGAATGGTTTGCAGCTTTTCGATATTGGCTGGGTCCCGGCGTTGGGCGGCCAGTTTTGCATTCAATCCTTCGAGCGTGGCGCGCACTTCAGCCATGTTGTAGGCAATTTCGGTCGACAGGATAGCCACTGAGGCCCCACGTCGTGGTTCGATCGTGACCAGACCTTCTGAGGCCAGCTCGCGCAGGGCTTCCCGTACCGGAATACGCGAGACGCCCAGTTCGCTAGCCAATTTACCTTCTACAAGGCGATCCCCCGGATGAAATTCTCCGCTCAAGATGCGCTCGCGCAATTGGTCACGGATAACCGCAAACAATGACGCATGTTGATCGCCCAAGCGACGGCTTTCCGCGCCGGAAAGGGTGTTGGGAAGGCTGAAACTGGGGATATTCATGGTGCGACCTGTGCAATTGGGCAAAAGGGCCAGCCACGATTATACGGTGTGAGCGCATTTTTCTGAATATGGTATACAGTTTGCGGCCTAAGCATCCTCATCACACGCTGCGGGCGATCAAGACCACGGCGCTTAGCGAACAAATCCCCAATAGCAGTCTACGCATTAGCGGCATGCTGACTTTATGACGCCATCGTCCTGATAAGGCGAAGCCCAGCAGCATGAAGGGGTAGAGCACAATGCTGAGCATTGCCTGTTGCCAGGAGAACAGGCCAGCCACCATAAGCAGGATCAAGGACAGGCTTGCACCTAAAAACAGAATAAGACCCAATGAGGCGCGTAGCTGTGCAGGAGCCAGATTTTGCATGGCAATTGCCAGAGCGGGAGCGCCTACCGAGGTCAGGGTTCCCATGATGCCCGAGGCAATGCCCGCCAGGATCATGTTTCGTTTGGAAGGCAGGATACGCAAGCCCCAAGCACTCAGTGCGACTGCGGCCAGAATGGCCAGGGCAAAACCCAGATTCACCGCCTCTATGGGTAGTTGTGTCATGGCCAGTATGGCAATGATCGATCCGGTGGCACGGCCACCCAGTGCACAGACAACCACATCGGGCACGATATGTTGACGCTCTCGCAAGGCCGCCAGCAAAGAGACGCTGCCACCCAAGGCCAGTAGAGGGCCTGGAACCAACTGCGGAAATATCAAGGCGGCAATCGGCGCGACCAGCATTGCAAAGCCAACTCCGCCAACGCCTTGCAAAAAGGCGGCCAACACAACCAGCAAAGCCATGAGCAGCCAGGAGAGCGGGTCCACCAGATCAATCAAAGCCGCCATAGTTTCCTCTTCATTTGTATAAGGTATTCAATCTAAGTGTTTCAAGCATAAAACTCTTAGAGTTTTCCCCAGTTTTTGATAGTTTTTTCTGACTCGAAATCACAATTGAAGATAGTATACCGTTTCAGATGTGCTCGATATTCAGAAAAAAGAGAAGGAAGGGGGATACATGCAAAGCGACGTGGTGCTCAGTGCGGCGCACTGGGCTTATTTGATCAGCGTTCTGGTCATCATCATTACGATGATTTTCCGGGCCAATGTGGTGGTGCCATCGGTGATTGGCACCTTGGCGGTCGTCACCGCCATGACTGGCAGCCCTATCCAAGGTTTCATCAGTATTTTTTCAGCCAGCTTTGTGGCGGCCCAGGAACTGTTCAATATTTTCCTGGTAATCACGTTCATGACTGCCCTGCTGAACTCGTTAAAGAGGCTGGAGGCCGATGTGAAGATGGTGGCCCCCTTCCGCAAGGTCATGGTCAATAGTGCCTCGTCCTTTCTGATGATTGCGGCGGCTACCTACTTTATTTCCCTGTTCTTCTGGCCTACACCCGCTGTACCTCTGGTGTCGGCCATTTTGCTGCCGGCGGCGATTGCGGCTGGCTTGCCTCCCCTGGTCGGTGCGATGGCTATCGCCATCTGTGGACAGGGCATGGCGCTATCGTCCGACTACATCATTGGCGTTGCTCCTGGCATCAGCGCCAAGGCAGCCGGTGTCGGAGCCGATGTTGCCGTGCTGGCGGATCGTGCGCTGGTGCTTTCCTGGATTACCGGTGGCGTTGCGTTGACGTTGACATTTTTGTTGATGCGCCGCTATTTCAAACCGGCAGATAGCCGTTTGCTGGATGCCTGGATGCGCCAGGCGCCGGATAGCACCCTGGATGAAGTGGAATCCCAAGGGACGTATGACAAGGCTGAGATTGCTCGTGGCACGGCGGGTAATGAACACACGGTGCATCCCGGCCTGAGCCCCAAGGAAGAGCGCTATTCGCGCATTCTGGCCTGGATTACGCCACTGGCGTTTCTGGCGGTGATTGGCATCATGCTGTTGCCCCGCTTTATCCCGTCCTTGCCTGTCCTGCGGGGTGGCGACGCCGCCGGTTTGGTAGGGGGCGTGGCCTTTGTGTTGATGATGATTGCCACCTGTATGGCAGAAGGGCCGCGTCGCATGCTGGACACCTGCCCGGATCATATGACCGATGGTTTTGTATTCGCCTTTCGCGCCATGGGTTCGGTGCTGCCCATCGCCGGTTTCTTCTTCCTGGGCGCCAGTGAAGCAACGTCTGCCATTTTGGGCACCCCACTGGAACAAACACCCAGTCTGTTGTTCGAGCTGATCTCGGCGGGGCAGCATCTGATTCCGGACAATCATTTTCTGGTGGCTTTTGGTGTTCTGTTGGTAGGCATGATCTCGGGCATTGATGGCTCGGGCTTCTCGGGCCTGCCATTGACAGGAACCCTGGCCTCGGCCTTGAGCCCGGTATCCGGGCTGGAGGTTGAAACCTTGGCTGCGGTAGGACAGATCGGTGCTATCTGGACTGGCGGTGGCACTTTGATTGCCTGGTCTTCATTGATTGCCGTGGCGGGCTTTGCCCGAGTGCATGTGCTGGATCTGGTGCGAGCCCTGACGGTTCCTGTGCTGGCGGGGATGGCCCTGTCAACAATTTGCGCTGTGCTGGTGTTCGGATGAGCGATATGAGTACGACAGCCTATCGCGCCGGTGAAAAGCAGGGCTTGGGGAAACATTGGGCCGTTGCTGCCGGGCACCCCTTGGCGGTGCGGGCCGCGCAGGCCATGCTGGAACTCAAGGGTAGTGCAGTGGATGCGGCTATTGCTGCCGATGCTGTCATGGGGGTTGTCGAACCTATGGCGACAGGCATTGGTGGCGATCTGTTGGCCATGATTGCATCGCCCGACAGTATGCCAGTGGCTTATAACGGCAGCGGAGCGGCGCCCCAGCTGTTGAAGGCTGAGCATGTTCAGGCTTTGCCTGGGGGACGGATTCCGGAGCGTCATGTGTTGTCCATTACCACGCCTGGCCTGGTGCGAGGGTGGTGGGATATGCACCAGCGCTATGGCCGTCTGGACTGGGCCTGCTTGTTTCAGCCTGCCATTCAGGCAGCGCGGGAAGGTTTTGCGGTAGCGCCGGTGGCGGCGCGTGAATGGCAAATCTTTGATTTTGTACTGCACCGCGATCCCGTGTGTGCCGCCCTTTATAGGGCGGGCAAGCCGCCCAGGGCGGGGGAGCAATACCTGAACCCTGAACTGGCAGCTGTCTTGCAGGACATCGCCACGCAAGGCCCCGATGCTTTCTATCTGGGGCGTCCCGCGCAGCAGGCAGAGCAGGCAATGGAGCAGGTACAGGGGCTGTTGAGGGCTGAGGACTTTCGCCTCCATAAAGGGTTTTTTTGCGAGCCTGTCAGCGCATCGCTGGGAGAGTTCAGTCTTTATGAATGTCCCCCCAACACGCATGGGGTGGCAGTCCTGGACGCCGTGCAACGCGCCTGGAAACGCCCTGTTGACCAGGATGCGGCGGAGCTGGAACTGGTCAAGGCGACCGAAGCGGCGATGGTTCAGGCTTCACGGGTCGTGTGTGATCCGGCAGGCAATACGGTTTGCACGGTTGTGGTCGATGCAGACGGGTTGGCGGTGACGTTCATGTCCAGCATTTTTAAACGATTCGGCTCTGCGTATGCCGTGCCCGGCTGTGGATTTGTGCTGCAAAACCGGGGTTTCGGTTTCTCCGAGCCTGGGCATGTGAATGGCCCTGGGCCGGGAAAACGCCCTTATCACACGGTTGTTCCGTCTTTGGCCTTGAAGTCGGGTCAGTTCCATATGGGGCTGGGTGTGGTGGGTGGTTTGATGCAACCCCAAGGCCAGATACAGATATGGACTCGTGTTCTGCGTGATGGCTGGCCTTTGGAGAACGCCTTGTTCGCACCGCGCTGGCGTCTGGAGGGAGCTGGCCGTCTGGCCCTGGAAGACGGTTTTGATGCAAGTCAGGCGGCCTTCCTGCGTGAACACGGGTATGTGCCACCCGATAAAGGCGTAGGTGAGCTTGCTGGTCGCAGCGATTTTGGCGGCGCTCAAGCTGTTGAGCGCTTGGGGGACGGCCGTTTGCAGGCTGTTTCTGACCCACGCAAAGATGGTTGCGTGGCGCTGGATTGATAATCGGGCAGGGTTATTCCCTACTTTCTAAAATAGTAGACGGTATACAATATACTTAAATAGTCCAAACCTCATCTTTCGTCGGCTGCTGTCAGGGCGACGTCTTTCAACAAGGAAACAGTCATGGAAAAACTGCTGAATCGCGATGAATTTCGCACCGCATTGGAAACCGCCATTAAAGGGAAAAGTGCCAATACTTCTCCTTTCAGCATTGCTTGGGCCAGCGGCAAACTAAGCCGTGAGCATCTGGCTCGCTGGGCTGAAAACCACTACCACTATGTCGGCCCTTTTGCTGACTACTTGGGCTATCTGTATGCCCGCACCCCCGCCGAATATGTAGAAGCCAAAGACTTCTTGCTGGCCAATATGTATGAAGAGGAAATTGGGGGTGACCGTCACACAGACCTGTTGATCCGCTTTGGCGAAGCGTGTGGCACGACACGGGCTCGGATCGAAGATCCTGACAATATGAATGCCACCACCCGCGCCTTGCAGGCCTGGTGTTACGCCATTGCCATGCGTGAAGACCCCGTTGTTGCCGTTGCAGGGCTAGTCGTGGGTCTGGAGTCTCAGGTGCCCTCCATTTACCGCAAGCAGACACCGACCCTGCGTGAAAAATACGGCTTCACCGATGAAGAAGTGGAGTTTTTCGATCTGCATATCGTGTCCGACGAGATTCATGGCGAGCGCGGCTACCAGATCGTTCTTGAGCACGCCAATACCGTAGAGCTGCAACAGCGTTGCCTGCGCATCTGCGAAATTGGCGCCGAGATGCGTCTACTGTATACCACCTCCTTGTACAACGATTACGTCAAAGACGAAATCAGCCTGCAAGAACTTCAGCTGGAAGCAGCCTGAGCCAGACAGCCGAGCGGGCAGATGGGCTGCCCGCCGACCTAGAAACAAGGAAGTACAGCGGTGGACAATCTCAAGGACGTCGTTTTCGACAATTACATTGATGGGCAGTGGCTGCCCAGCCAGAGCGGGCGTACGCAGCCCAATCTGAATCCGGCCGATCGTGATGATGTAGTGGGGGCTTTCCCATTGTCCACGGCTGAGGACGCAAAGGCGGCTGTTGCAGCTGCTCAGGCTGCCTTTGCAGGATGGCGAGCCACGCCTATCTCCGCTCGAGCTCGTGTGCTGAATGCGGCGGCAGCCTGGCTTGATGCCAATGTGGACCGTATCGCTCAGGGCCTGACGCGAGAAGAGGGCAAAACGCTGGCGCAAAGCAAGATGGAAGTCGGGCGCTCGGCCCAGACCTTGCGTTTTTATGCGGTTGAAGGCCAGACCTATACCGGCGAGACCTTCCCCCAGGATGATGCGCAGCAACTGGTGTACACCCAGCGTGAACCATTGGGCGTGGTGTCCGTGATTGCGCCCTGGAATTTCCCTATCTCCATCCCGGCACGCAAAATTGCCCCCGCCTTGATCACCGGTAATACCGTCGTGTTCAAACCTTCATCCGACACACCTTTGACGGGCTATTACCTGTGCGAAGCCTTTGCGCAAGCCGGGATTCCGGCGGGTGTGCTGAATCTGGTGCATGGCAGGGCCAGTGAAGTGGGGCCCACGCTGGTGCAATCTCCTCAGGTACGCGCTATTTCGTTTACTGGTTCGACCCAGGCGGGTGAAGACATTTGTCGTCAGGCACGCATGAGCACCCGGACTCAAATGGAGCTGGGTGGCAAAAATCCCTTGATTGTCATGGAAGACGCCGATCTGGATCTGGCCGTCAAACTGGTGGTTCAAGGCGGATTCTCCTTGAGCGGCCAGGCCTGCACGGGAACCAGCCGTGTGCTGGTACATCGTCAGGTCAAAGAAGAATTCACGCGGCGCCTGGTAGAGAAAGTCAGCGCTTTGACCGTGGGTAATGGTTTGAATGGCACCCCCGATCTGGGCCCGATTGCCACCGAAAGCCAACTGGAAAGCATTCTGGAATATGTGGCCATCGGCAAGCAGGAAGCCACCCATTTACTGGGCGGCGAACGCTTGACTGACGGTGACTACGCACGTGGCCTGTTCATGCGCCCGGCTTTGTTCACAGACGTGACTCAGCAAATGCGTATTGCCCGCGAAGAGATTTTTGGCCCGGTGATTGCCTTGCTGGAAATCGATTCCTACGAGCAGGCACTGGCCATGGCCAATGACACCGAATACGGCTTGTCTGCCGCCATTGTGACGCGCAGTGCTGAATATGCGCATCGCTTCGCCAATGACATTGAGGCCGGGACGGTCAAGATCAATCGCACCACAACCGGCAACTTGATCAATGCTCCCTTTGGTGGACTGAAACAGTCCAGCACCTCCACCTTCCGCGAGTCGGGCCGGGCGGGCCTGGAGTTCTATACCCAGATCAAGACCGTGTATCGCGGTATCTGAATTTTATTAACCCGAAATACTGAGAAGACATATGAAAAAGATCCTACGTCTCGAACAGCGCGAAGCGCGCTTGATGGTGGACGCGGCGATTGCCAAATCCAAGGAGATTGGCGTGCTGGAGACCGTTTGCGTGGTTGACGAGGGGGGCTACCCCATCGTGATGGAGCGCATGGATGGGGCACGTATTACCGGCGCCCAGATTGCCTGGAACAAGGCGTTTACCGCTGCAGGCCACAAGCGCTCCACCCATTTGTTCACCACGCCGCCTAATGGCCCCGCCTTGCCGGGTAACGAAGCCTTCGGGATTCAGTTGAGCTTTGAAGGTCGCTTTGCTGCTTTTGTAGGCGGCTACCCCATCGTGGTCAACGGCGAAGTCATTGGTGGCATAGGCCTGAGCGGTGGTAACGGCGAGCAGGATACGGCAGCCGGTGTTGCTGGCTTGCAGGCCTTGGCCGAGGCCTTGAAGGCAGAGGGTCTGGACGTGCTGGTTCAGGCGGACATCAAGAAATAGTGGCATCAGGAGGACGGGTCATGGCCCATCGTGTCGATATCAAGGAAACCGGCGAGCAGTTTTGGGTAGAACCGCAAGAGACCATCTTGCAGGCCGCCCAGCGCCAAGGCGTGCGCATTTATAGCGACTGCGAGTTTGGTGGCTGCGGGACCTGCCGCATTCAGGTCACCCGTGGGAAGGTGTGTTATGAGGATGACTGCCTGCCCATGAGCATTGCTGATGAAGAACACGAGCAGGGCCATGCCGCCGCCTGCCAGGCACGGCTCGATGCCGATATTGAGATCAGTCTGGCCGCACATCGAGATGACTTGCCTGAAACCCGGCAAGTCCGGGCGCAGGTTCACAGCGTGGAAAGGGCATGTCAGGGGATCTGGCGTCTGATTTTACAGTTGCCGCAGGACGTGCAAGTGTCGTTCCGTCCAGGTCAGTATCTGAACATCTTGTTCGAGGACGGGCGTGCACGCAGTTTTTCCATGGCCAATGCCGATGCCGCACAGGGGCGCATTGAATTGCATGTGCGGGAAGTGGAGGGTGGGCGTTTCACCCAGGTATGTTTGCCGACCCTGAAAGCCGGCGACGAGCTGCTGCTGGAACTGCCCTTGGGCGTGTTCTATTGGCGTGAGCGCGACTGGCGACCCATGGTCATGGTGGCAACCGGAACTGGCATTGCCCCCATCAAGGCGATTCTGGAGTCCTTGCTGGACAAGGATGATTGCCCGCCTGTCAGCCTGTATTGGGGAATGAATCGGCCCGAAGACCTGTATCTGGCCCAGGAGATTGAATCTTGGGCTGAGCGCTTGTGCGAGTTCCGTTTTGTCCCTGTGCTCTCCCATGCTGACGAGAGTTGGCAAGGCGCGCGCGGCTATGTGCAGCAACAGGTGTGCCGGGATGAACCTGACCTGTCAGAGCATGCCATTTACTTGTGTGGCTCGCCCGTGATGATTGAGCAGGCCCGTGGTTTGTTCAAGGAGCATGGCGCCAATGAGCAGTTCATGTATGCCGACGCCTTCAACTTTCAGTCTGATCCCAGCTCGGCAGAGCCTTCTCTTGTCTAGGCTCGGTGTGGGAGTTGGTCCTGACCGGCTTCGGGGTCGCGCTTCTTGCGGCCGCCAAACAGTTCAGTCAGCGAAGGCAGATTGATGAGCGGGATACGACGGCGCAGATGCTTGCGCTGGGCCAAGTGTGGCAGCAACTGCTCGCCGACGGGACGCTGCAGATAGCGAAGTTCGACGGGGGTTTTCATGATGATCTCGTTAATGGGTTTGAATTGAATTAAGTATACCGCAATAGGGGTTTCTACTCAAATTGACGGATATTTGTGTCTAAAAACAAGAAAAACTGTTGCTTGAAGGTTGCGGTTTTTATCTTGGTATACCGTTCTTGGTTTTTTCAGGCGGTCAGGGCTCGCAATCCGGTCGCATTATTGGCAGCCAGCAGGAGGTTTCATGCCAACCATTACTTTTCATAAAAACGGCCAGACGCATGTGGGTGAGGTGCAGGAGAACACCAATCTGGTGGTCCGGGCGGGTATCAAGCAATTTCCCTTTCCGCATTTGACCTACGGTTGTGGCATGGGCAAGTGCGCTAAGTGTGCCTGCCGTGTTCTGGAGGGGGGCGAGCATTTGCCAGCGGCCAACTGGAAAGAGAAAAAACAATTGGGCGAGCGACTCGATCAGGGCTGGCGGCTGGCCTGTCAGCTATGGATTAATCAGGACATCGTTCTGGAGCAAGCTGAAACACAGGAGGTGCAGTGATGTATGTGGTGCTGACCAGCAAGCCAGGGGAATACCGCACGGAACCGGGCGTGGGCGTGGAGATGGTGGCGGCCTATGAATACCATTTTCAGGGTCGTTTCAAGGCGGTGTTTGCCATTGCGCGTATTCAGGAAGGCTCGCGCGTTCGCATTGTGGAAGAGACGCCAAATGGCACGGTCAATGACATCCCTACCCGGCAAATGGAAAAGTTTGCAACAGTCGAACAGGCTTATGAAGAACTGGCCGGATTGACGCACTTTGGCAGCATACAAGCCGAATTGCGTCAGTGTGAGCTTGACGGTCACCAGGCAGGGGCACAGACCCCGGCACAGCAGCAATCCTGAGGTAGCAGAATATGGTTCAGATTACATTTGCGTCGAATAATGATTTGGTGGTGTCTGCCGCCGAGAACAGTAACTTGCTGCGGGTTTCCATCCGCGAGCGCGGTGGCATCCCGTTCAAATGCGGGGGCGGGATCTGCGGCACCTGCAAGTGCCGAATTACGGAAGGGCTGAGCAATACGGATGAGGTCAAGGCCAAGGAACACAAGCATTTGTCCGAGCAGGATCTGGCAGAGGGTTTTCGTATGGCGTGCCAGACCTTTGTTCGTGGTGACGTTACGGTGAGCTGGTAAAAGGAGCGGCCATGCTGCATTTGACCGATCAGCAACTACACGAGCTGCTTGATGCGCCTGCCGTACAAGAGGTGCTGGAGCAGGCTTTCATCGAGTTTGGACAGGGTCAGGCAGCCCAGCAGCGTCGTGTGCGCACGCAGGTGGGCGATACCCGCTTGTCGACCTTGGGCGCGGTCATCCCAGGCCAGCAAGTGGCGGGTGCCAAGATTTATACGACCGTGCATGGCGCATTCAATTTTGTCATTGTGCTGTTTGATGCACTGAGCGGACAGGCTTTGGCCACCTTGGATGCTGGCGCGATCACGCAATGGCGTACTGCAGCCTGCTCGGTACTGGCAGCACAGCGTGGCGCCAATCCCCATTCGCAAACCTTGGGAGTGCTGGGTCTGGGTGCCCAGGGGATGGCGCATGCCCTGCAGTTTTGCCAGACCTTTGATTTGCAACGTGTGCTGGTGTGGAGCCCGAATGTCGATGAGAAGCGCTGCCACCAGCTGGAGCTGGAGTGTGGTGTGCCTGTGCGAGCCGCCCGAGCGGAAGAGATCGCCGCACAGGCGGATATTCTGGTCACGGCCAGCCGCAGTCGCGACCCCCTGTTTGATGGACGCAGCCTGAAGCCAGGCTGCTTTGTCGCCGCCGTTGGCTCCAGTTTGCCAACAGCGCGGGAATTGGATGATGCCTGCCTGCAGCGGGCAGGCAAGATTGTGGTGGAGTGGGGTGAGCAGACTCTTGCGGAGGCGGGGGACCTGATTCTGGCCGCGTCCGATTGCGGCGTTTCGGACAAGTTGTGCGAGTTAAGCGATTGGTTGCAATTAGACCGGGGACAAGGCTACGACGCACAGGGAATTTGCGTGTATAAATCAGTGGGTGTGGCGATTGAAGATATTGCCGTCGCTGGGTTGGCGTATCGCCGCCATCAGCTTGGCAAGACAGCGCAGGAGGCGCTTGCCGCACACTGAAAACGACAATAATTCAAGCATGTTGGGGGTAGGCAATGGGGATGGCAGGCTTTTCTTCTTTAGGCGAATTCAAGCAGGCACTGACCCGGGACTACAACCGCATCAACAGCAGTATTTTTGCATCAGGTGTCGTGACGCTGAAGATTGATGTGCTGGAGGATCGGATCAGCATGTTGGCGGTTCATAAACGCCAGCCTGCCTTGCAGACGTTGAGCCGTGAAAATACACATATTGCTGATCTGGCGGATCTGTATCTGATCAAGGCCTTCAAAAAGGAGATGAAGCAGGTTTTGGTGGATGAGTATGGCCTGGATGTGGTGGCCATATTCAAGGACTACGACGCCGCGGCGCAATTGTCTTCCACCATGGTGTTGTTGCAAAAAGGAGTGTGAATGCAGTGGCATTGGTGAGAACCGTTGCCCTGAATTCCGAACCGATAAAAAGAAGCTGACTGGTAGACAGTCTTGTTGTCCTTCCGTCCGAAGTGGATTGCCGGATGTGCAATTTGCTTTGGAGCCAAGCTCAGGCCCTGACAGGTCCGCTTGGGGAAGTTGCCGACAGGAAGTGCTCGCATACCGCCGGCCTCGGACTCTGGGATTTCCCAGGGCCCGAGGCCGGCTTTTTATTTGGAGACAAAATCATGGCCTATGTAGCCGATTTGCTGGATGCATTGAACGTAATTACGGGGGGACGCATGGTGTCCTGTATGGATGAGGTCAAATGCGGCCACCATCCCTTCGTGATCTGGAAGTCCTCTGGAATTTACGGCAAGGAAGTACTGGAAATTCCAGGGCTGATTCATGGGGACCCTAACCAGGAAGTGCGCAAGGTGGCGGTGTGCATGACCATGTCCGAATTGAGCATTGAGCTGGCGGGCGCAACCGGGGTGGATGCCATTGTTGCGCATCATCCGATTGCCGATGCCGCCAGTTGCGGGGGCGTGACCCTGAAGGATTACCTGGACCTGTATGGGGTGGCTGCCCTGGAATGTCATGAGGCGTTTCATGGTCTGCATCCGGGCATCGCGTATCTGCATGGCCACAAAGTAGCGAAAAGCGATATTGCCTATGGAGGCATTCATGGCAATGTGATGTTCGTGGGCGAACCATTGGATGGGGTGAGCACTTTGGGCGACATGCTGGATCGGCTTGACGGCTTCATGGGGCTGGATCTGGAGGATCAGGTCTTGCAGGCCGAACGCCGCATCAAGGGCAATGAACACATTCTGGAGACCAGCACCTTGACGCGTGGTGCGATTCGGCTAGGGGAGCGCAACAGTCGCGTCGGTCGTATTTTGCACATTTTTCCGCATACGGGATTCAGCCCCGACCATCTGCGTCAGGCGGTGGCCGAGAACCCGGGCGTTGACACGGTGCTGGCCTCTATCAGCCGGGTCTACGACGGTCATGCGCTTATCGAATGTGCTCGTGAATTGGGTCTGAATTTCCTGGTGGGCAATAGCCACGTGCTGGAGATCCTGGAGAATGGCCTGCCCTTGGCCTATGCCTTGAGTGCCTTGCTCGATGGCGTCGAGGTGGTCATGTTCCGTGATCGGGTGACGTCCACGCCTGTGCACCAGGTGGGCGGGGCCCGCCTGCGTGAATACGCCCAGCATTTTTCGACGGCTCATTTGATGGGCAAGAACGTGTTGAGCTTCCAGTAGGTCCAGCTTCCTGAACGGAGAGAGACATGGATAACAAAACAATAGAAATAGACAAAGTAGTGCATGTAGCGCCTGCGGGCCGTCGGCCCATGGAGCGTATCGAGGCGGTGGGCCTGGGCTTGCTGCTGCTCGCCATGCTGACGCTGTTTTTCTTTCCCGCTACCTTGTCGGGCGCGTTTGATACGGTGCTCAACAAGGTCAAGCCCGTGGTGGTGGATGTATTTTTGACCGGGCAGGTTGGGGTGGCTGTCATTATCAGCGTCATCATTGGACGCTTGCTGGAGCGTTTGGGTTTTACCGATGCCATGATGCGAGTGTTCATGCCGGCGATGCGGGCCATTGGAATCAATCCGGCCGTCATTATTCCCAGCGTGTACAACATTTTTGGTGATATCAACGCCGCTGGTCGTATTTCGGGGCCTTTGTTGCGGCAGGCTGGTGCAACCAAGGACGAGCAAAAGATTGCGGTAGCCACGATGGTGCAGTCTCAGCAGTCGTTCTCGACATTCATGCTGGGCATGATGGCTTTGACCTTTGCCGGAGTGAATGTTTTTGCCGTGGTGCTGATTGCGATCTTCGGCCCCTTGTTGCTGTCTCCCTTATTGCTGTCGCGGCTGGTTTACCGCAATGTTCGCTCGGTGGATCTGTTGGCAGCCCCCCGTTTCACACCGAATATCGATTTTGCGCCCATGCTGTTCAAGGCCGCCCGCGAAGGGGTGGAATTGTTGCTACTGGTCCTGATCCCGGCTGTGGCCCTGGTGTTCTGTGTCATTGGTTTGCTTGAACATATCGGCATTTGGGCACCTATCAGTGATGTGCTTGAGCGCGGTTTGCTTGCGCTGAATATTCACCCTGAAACGGGCGTGCTGGCGATGCTGGTCAGCCCCACTTTGGCAATGGGCAAGTTGCAGGCGATGGCTTCCACACTGGATCCATCTCTGGTAGTGGGTTCATTTGTACTGGCGTCGTCCGGTTTGCCCTTATCGGCTGTCTTTGGACAGATTCCGGTGGTCTGGGCTGAATGCTCGGATCTGAATGAAAAAGAAGTCATGCTGGCCGCCGTTCTGGGCATTGTGATGCGCTTGTTGACGGCAGTGGTACTGGCTGTGTTTCTCACGCCTTTGATTGTCTGAGTTCCTGTTTGTAGTTCCCCCACTTTAGGAGCGCTGATGTTGGCGCTCTTTTTTTATTTTGTCTGTTTTCTCCAGGCGTGGTGACTGCCATCGAACTGCCATAAAACTGTAACAGGGCTGAAAGAACACTTGTTTAACCTGAGCCTGTCGTAGTCTTTTTAAGGCAGGGCACTTCGGTGACTCTGGTTCTTTAAGTTGATGCCTTTTTCTGTCCGGCAGCGTGCGCTGCGGCCCATTGCGCTTATTGATGCTTTGCTTTTGTGCCCGGTGTTGTGCCGTGCCGCAAAGCAGGATGCCGGGTGTGGCTTGGCGATGTACTGGCCTGAATGCCTTGTAGGGGACGGAGCATGAACCAGACCCTGGTGACGGTGTTAAGCGGCTATGGTGGCAAAGCGCCAGCCGCCATTCTAGTGCAGGCATGTGGCTTGCGATTGCTGCTGGATGCCGGCGGGCCTCTGTATCCTGGACAGGTGTGCGACTGGTATCAAGGGCTGGAGGTAGACGCCATTCTGGTGACGCACGATCATCAGGATCATATTGGCTCCTTGTCCAAGCTGCCTGAACACATACCTATATATGCCACGCCCTCTACGGCGCGCAGCCTGCCTGCTGGGCGGATCTGGCGTGAGCTGCCAACCCGTGGCACGACCTATATCGGCGATATTGCCGTGCGTACCGGCTTGTCCGGCCATGCTTTGGGTGGTGTCTGGTTGCATCTGGATGTGGGCGGCGGCCTGTTTTATAGCGGGGACTTTTCCTGCGAATCCCTGTTGTTCCCCTTCGATTTGCCACCACCTGCGTATCTGGCTTTGCTGGATGCATCTTACGGTTTGTACGATCAGTCTCATCACGTGGCCTGGAGCATTCTGGAGTCTTTGCTGGAGTCGCATCCTGCCTTGTTGCCCGTGCCGCCGTCAGGTCGGGCGATAGAGATTGCCTTGTGGCGCCAGCAGCAAGGTTTTGAGGACTGGAGCATGGACGCGTCCTGCTACGAAAACCTGACCCGCATGATCAGCCAAAGCAGTGACTTGTTGTTGCCGGGTGTGCAGCAATCCTTGCGTGAGTTGATGCCGCGTGCGGCTACGTTTGATCCGCAAGCGCACCTGCTGCTGGCCGGTGAGCCGGACGGCTGTCAGGGCAAGGCAGGGGAGTTGATTCGCGAGCACCAGGCGCGGGTTGCGGACCCCAATGCCCAGTCTGGCGAGCGCTTGTTGATTCACACCGGCTATGTGGCTCCCCATGCACCACGTGGCACGCATACCTTGTGCTGGAATGTGCATCCGCGTTTGACGGATTTACGCTGGCTGGTGGACATGGTGCAGCCACGCTATTGCATGCCTTTGTTCACGCAAATGCATGATTTGCCGACCTGGCGCAATGTGATGGGACCGGCCCTGAGCCTGGAAGGTCACTGGGAACTACCAGCGACCTCCGTAGGCGTGGTTTAAGCGGTGTAGCGTTCCAGCAAGGCTTCGCGTCGAGCGGGGCTGAGCTTCAAGGCGTTCTGGAGGAAGTTCTCCAGATTGCCATGCGTTTCATCAATCGTCTTGAAGGCGGTTTCCAGAAACTCGGGCTGGACGCCCCAGAGAATATCCAGCACTTCCTCGCTGATGCCACGGTTATCGGGCAGATTGGGGCGGCGGAAGAACTGATTGGTCAGCAGATAGTCGTGCATCACATCATCAGGGTGTACGCCAGTGGCGCGGTGCAGTAGGGCGACGGCAAAGCCGGTGCGATCTTTCCCCGCCGTGCAGTGCATGACGACAGGGGTATCGGTTTCCAGCAACTGGTCAAAGACCCGTCCAAACGTAGCGGCATGACCAGTCACGAATTCCGTGTAGGTCTTGTTCATGGTGCCGTAGGCAGCTTTGACGTCCACTTCGCCTTTGGCAAGCATGTCCAGAAAATCAGGCAATACGGTGGGTTCGACAGTCAGCGCATGACTGGTCAGAAAACTGTACTGGTAGGGAGAGCGTTTGCGCTCATGTGCACCCCGGAAATCCAGTGAGCAGGCAATACCCAGCTCTTGCAGGGTGTCCAGGTCCTGGCTGCTTAAATCCGCCAAATGGTCCGAACGGTAGACGCGACCTTTACGAAAGGAGCCGGAGTCTGTGGCATAGCCGCCAATATCACGGAAGTTGCTGGCCCCTTCTAAAGGGCAGGATAGGGAACTGGGCAGCGGCGATACGGACACGGCGGACTCCTGTTGAAACGGTGAAAGTCCCATGTTAACGGTCTTGGACGGGATCTGCATATGACAATGCGGTGACAGCTGGGGAGTGCGGGAGGACCGAAAGCACAATGAATGCAAGTGCACGGTTCTGTATCCTCAGAAAGCCATGTATATTCTTTGCTGGCAAGGCCCAGGCAGACAGGCTGGTACACCGCGTTCACGTTCTTGAGGCTTCGGTTTGCTGAAAATGTGAAAAGACTTCAAGGTGACGCTGGCGTTTGACAGCCTGCACCGACTAGACAAGAACAGGTGCCGTGCCGAGCCAAGGGGGGACAAGTCTGATGACGCATTCACGCAGCGCTCGCGTGCTCATGTGCTGCAAAAAGAGCCCCAGGATATTGGCTAAAGTAGGCCCAAGGTATAAGGTCAATGGTTATTTGAATAGACCGGCGATCAGCCCGGGCGGCCCACAACCGTAATTTTTCAAGGAACAAGCATGTTTGAGCATTTGCAGGCCTATGGTGGCGATCCGATTTTCCGTTTGAACGAGGCATTTCACGCCGATCCGCGCGATCGCAAGGTCAACCTGACCATTGGTTTGTATTACGACGATCAAGGCCGTCTGCCTTTGCTGGATGTGGCTCGCCGGGCTGAAGAACAATGGGCGGCCAAGGGCCAGCCCCGTGGCTATCTGCCTATTGAAGGTTTGGCTTCCTACCGCAGCGCCGTGCAAAAACTGGTTTTTGGTGCCGACAGCAAAGTGCTGCAAGAAGGTCGTGTTGCGACCATTCAGACACTGGGCGGTTCGGGTGCCTTGAAAGTGGGTGGCGACTTCCTGCACGAAGCCTACCCCAATAGCGAAATGTGGATCAGCGATCCAGCCTGGGATAATCACCACTCCATCTTCCGTGGATCGGGCATTCCTACCCACACTTACCGTTACTACGATCCAGCCACGCGCGGTCTGGATTTCACCGGCCTGATGGAAGACATTTCCGTCCTGCCCGAGCACAGCATTGTCTTGCTGCACCCCTGCTGTCACAACCCCACCGGGGCTGATCTGAGCGACGAGCAGTGGCTGCAACTGATCCCT
Source organism: Alcaligenes sp. RM2 (assembly GCF_052931795.1). NCBI lineage: Bacteria > Pseudomonadati > Pseudomonadota > Betaproteobacteria > Burkholderiales > Alcaligenaceae > Alcaligenes > Alcaligenes sp. RM2. Next base: position 118,935 of record NZ_JBRFIO010000006.1, on the reverse strand, counting down.
GTGCTGCAACAGCGCAAGCTGATTCCTTTCCTGGACATGGCTTACCAGGGTTTTGGCCGTAGCCTGGATGAAGACGCTTTCGCCGTGCGCGCCATGGTCGATGCTGGTCTGACGTTCTTGCTGGCCAACTCCTTCTCCAAAAACTTCTCCTACTACTCCGAGCGTTGCGGCGGCTTGTCGGTGGTGTGCCAGAGCGCGGATGAAGCCGATCGTGTTCTGGGTCAGCTCAAGGCCGTGGTGCGTCGCATCTACTCGAACCCGCCATCGCACGGTGGTCAGGCCATTGCCACCATCTTGTCCGATGAATCCTTGCTGGCCGAGTGGACGGCAGATGTGGAAACCATGCGTCAGCGTATCGCTGCCATGCGCAAGCGTGTACACGATCGTCTGAAAGAGCTGGCTCCTCAGTACGACAGCAGCTACTTCGTCAAACAGCAAGGCATGTTCTGCTACACCGGCCTGACCAAAGAGCAGATCCAGAAACTGCGTGACGATTTTGGCGTGTATGTTCTGGAGTCGGGCCGCATCAGCGTGCCAGGCCTGAATCAGTCCAATGTGGATTACTTTGCGGAGTCGCTGGCTGCTGTCGTGGCCTAAGACGCCGAGGTCTTTCCCGCAGAATTAAAGAGCGTGTTTATGGCCCCTTCGGGGGCGGTAAACACGCTTTTTTTAATGCTGAAAATGCATCCGCAGCTGCGTTGATCGTATGGTGGAAGCCGCTTATACGTACCTGTCTGATTGATGCGTTCGACTTGTTCTGGCCACTTGGCTGGGGGCTTGAACCTGAACTGAAAAGCGGAACAGTGTCGAGCTAGACCATTGAATAGCCCTGCGCTTACATAGCCGAAGCACTCAACGGTTCATTAGTGCTTAGCCATGGTCAGGCAAGCAGGTCAACCGGTAAGCTGACCGTATTTCGTCGTATTGCGACATTGCTCAGGCTAATGCTTGCAGCAGCAGTTCCTGATTGATCTGTTCTTGCTGCCGCGCCCGGTTCAATAAATAGCGATGGAAATCCTGGCTATGAGGTGACTCAAATGCACCCGCTCGTCGAGTCAGCACATAGGGCCAGGGCAGAGGCAAGGAATGGGAGAAGGGCAGGATCAACTGCCCGCTGCGCACTTCCTTTTCTATCATCGAGCATTGCGCCAATACAAAACCCTGACCGGCCACTGCAGACTCCAGCGCCATGTGCGACAGGGAAAAAACCCGGAAGCGGTCCAGTGGCGTATCGCCTATATCTATCTCCAAGGACTCAAACCAGTCGCGCCAGGAGGGGGGCGAGGTAAAGCGTGGCTGCCAGTCCGAGGACAGCAAGGGATAGCTCAATAAGTCACGGGGATGCCGCAAAGCGGCTTGCCCTTGGAGCAGGGTCGGGCTGCAGGCGGGAATGACACGGTCTGTATACAGCTCGGTAAAGCTGCGGGGGCGGGCGGCGGCCTGACCGTAGGTAATCCGAAAGTCGATTTGCTCGGCTTCCAGATCGGGCTCGGCATGGCTGCCTTTCAGATGCAGTGTCAGCTCCGGGTCGTACTGTTCCTGCCATTGAAATGCCAGCGGTGCCATCCAGGTTTTAAGCATGGACGGCAAAGCGCTGATCGAAAGCAGGCTGGTGTTGCGCGACCGCTCCATTTCCTGCTGGCCGTCGCGCAATAGCTCAAATGCCTGGGTACAGATTTCATGAAAGCGCACCCCCGCCGCTGTCAGCCGCAAGCGTTTGCCTTCTTTGTAGGTCAGGCTGCAGCCCAGCGAGTCTTCCAGCAAACGTAATTGCTGGCTGATGGCACCGGGGGTAATTTTCAGACGACGGGCGGCTTCTTGCAGGCTTTGGCTATGGCCCAGCGTCTCAAAGACTTGCAATGCACGTAAGGGAGGCAAGGTATCCATGATGGTCAGACCCCGTCCTGAAAAGTAATTTAACTTTAGAAATTCTAAACGATATGGATAGTAGGCTGAATTTGATTGCGACTATCATGACAAACAAGAGAACATGAATGGGCTCGTTCAGCCATCATGCACCGTATTCAGAGTTGGGGGTAAATCATGTTTGTACGCAATGCCTGGTATGTAGGCGCATTGGCTACACAGCTCGGTCGCAGCTTGCAGCCCGTGCGTATGCTTAGCGAAAACCTGGTGCTGTATCGCCGCGAAGACGGCCAGCCCGTGGCCTTGGAAGATTCCTGTCCGCACCGTCGCCTGCCTTTGTCCAAAGGCCGCTTGATTGGCGACCAGGTGGAATGTGGCTACCACGGCCTGACATTTGATTGCAGCGGCTCCTGTACCAAGGCGCCCGGTGTGGCGCAAATCCCTAAAAGCGCGGTGGTGCGCAGCTACCCCTGTACGGAGCGTTTTGGCCTGGTCTGGGTCTGGATGGGTGATCCTGAACTGGCTGATCCGTCCAAACTGATCGACATTCCCGAGTGGGACAATCCCGAGTGGGGTGTAAACCGTGGCGACGCCATGGAACTGGACTGCAATTACCTGTACGTCACCGACAATTTGCTGGACCCCTCGCACGTGTCCTGGGTACACCAAAGCTCGTTTGGCAGCCCCGACATCATTGGTCTGCCCTTGACTGTCAAGGTTGAGGACAACGGCGTAACGGTCTCGCGCTGGTCAAAAAATGTGGAAGTTGCGCCGTTTTACAAGCAGTTTGTGAAATTTGAAGGCAATTGCGACCGCAAACAGCAATACGAAGTGCGTTTCCCGTCGCTGGCCGTGATCAAGGCCATCTTTCTGCCCGCCGGTGCCGCTACCGAGGAGCCTAGCGAGTACCACCAGGACGTTTTCCTGATGGATTCCTATAACTTCCTGACGCCTATCGACGAAGAACACACCCGTTACTTCTGGTTCCAGCTGCGCAATTTCAGCCCGGATGACGAGGCCATCTCCAAGATTTTCAACGAAGACGTGCGCCACGCTTTCCTCGAAGACAAGGTGGTTCTGGAAGAAGTGCACAAAGCCCTGAAAGAGCGTCCTGCCGCGTTGGATTTGCCCTTGGATTCAGGCCCCTTGCGCTTCCGTCGCAAGATCAGCCAGATGATCCAGGCCGAACAAGCTGTCGCCAGCGAGACAACAACGGCTTGAGCGCGATGAATACGACTGCATCACCTGTGTCCACCGAAGCCGCGGCCAACCGCCGTTTTCGGGACTATCGGGTACTGGAAAAGCTGCGCGAAAGCGACGTGATTACTTCGTTTGTGCTGGAGCCAGTGGACGGTGTTGTGCCACCTTATCAGCCAGGCCAGTATCTGGTGTTCCGTCTGGAGATTGACGGGCAAACTGTGCTGCGTAATTACAGCGTGTCGGGGGACCCAGACTGCACGGATCGTCTGCGTATCTCCGTCAAACACGAGAAGGCTCCGGCAGGCTTGAACGTGGCCGATGGGGTGGCTTCCACCTGGCTGCATCAACACGTGCAGCCAGGTGATGTGTTGAATGCGGCCGGCCCTATGGGCGAGTTCGTGCTGGACGAGAGCAGCCAGCGGCCTGTGGTGTTGCTAAGCGGTGGCGTGGGCCAGACCCCTTTGCTGGCCATGCTGCATCGTCTACTTAAACGCGGCCAGCGTAAGGTGTATGTGATTCATGCGTGCGATAACAGCGCGGTGCATGCCTTTGCCGATGAGATGCGTGAGCTGGTGGCACAACACGAAGGTGTGCAGCTTTACTTCTGTTATCGCAACCCGACTGAACATGATGAGCAAGTCGGTTTGCATCATGTGGCGGGACTGATTACACGTGAGCAGTTGCAGCGTTGGCTGCCACTGGATGATTACGAGTTTTACCTGTGTGGGCCCAGTGCCTTCATGCAGAGCAATTATGGTGTGCTGCGTAGTCTGGGTGTGGCACGTGAGCGCATTCACTATGAGTTTTTTGGCCCGGCGACGGTGCTGGAAAACACCTTGGCGGATGATGGTGTAGCCAGTGCGGTTCAGGATCAGGTCCAGCCTGCCCCCTCCAGTCGTGTCGATGCGAATGTGTTGGAGCTGGATTCGCCTGTAGAAGCAGTAAGGGGAGCCGCGACAGCAGCGGAAGATGCGGCGCAGACGGTGACATTCCTGCCCGATGGCCGCCAGGCCCAATGGCATGAGGACTGCCCCTCCTTGCTGGATCTGGCGGAAGAAACGGGCTTGAGTCCGGACTTCAATTGTCGCGCAGGCCTGTGCAATACCTGCATGTGCACTCTGGTGTCGGGCGAGGTCGACTATTTTGAAGAGCCGCTGGACCCGGTGCCAGAGGGCAAAATCTTGTTGTGCTGTTCCCGTCCCCGTGGACCGGTGGCCGTGGAATTACCTTAAGAGTTTTTCAATTGCTTGTTGAGGTTTGCCCCGTCCTTTTGGGGCGGGGTTTTTTTCGAAAAAAATCATATGCTTCCTTGCAGGAAGTCAGGCGGATCTTCGATGTCTGGAGCAGGGGGTGTGGACATGAGGACTGTTGAAGTGGCGGTCCTACATAGGCTGGCTACCTTGCTATAGCTGGGCTTGTTCGCTTATCCAATCACTAAAGGCACGGACCTCTGCTTTTTGTGTCGCATCGGGCAAGGTCACCAGGGAGTAGGCAAAGCGGGCTGGCCGTTCCTGCGCTGGATTACGGCGCAGGACAATGTATAGGCGCGCAGGCTATACGATGGTTTGACTCAGGCAACAGCGTGGGTGACGTATGACTTGAGTTTGGGGATGGCTGGCGACACACAGAATTGAGTACGTCTGATTGCATTGTCGTCCGCCGTAGCTCGCTCCTGACATTATTCATGAACAGTGACGACGGGTGATCTAAATGAAGGGAAGGCTTATCGAAAGCCTTCCTTTTTTAACCTTAAACCTCGCGTTTGGGCCTTGCCTCCAGCAACATCAATGCAAGCAAAACCACACTGCTCATTCCCAGCCCAAAGACCACCAGTGGCCATGCCGTATCCCCGCCCAGCAAGGTCACAGCTACGGTACCGAACACGCTAACAATAAGGCTTTCTACGCAAAAGTAGATCGCCACGGCGGAACCGGCTACATCATTGAACTGGGCCAAGGCGCCATTGGCGGTGACGGATACCGTCATCACAATGCCCATGGCGGCTAGCCACATGGGCAGGATAAAGCTGCTAAAGGAGGGTTCCAGCAGGAGTTGTCCTGCTGCCAGCAACAGGGCGGCTAGGGCGATCAAACCCATACCGCGTCTCAGGCTCCCGGCCGTTCCCCAGCGAGCCACAAAGGTTTTGGACAGGCGGGTGGTGGCAATCATCACCAGGGCAACACTGGCAAAGGCCAGGCTGAAATTCACTTCTGAATAGCCAGCTTGTCCGATCAAGACTCGGGGCGCGGTCGAGAAGTAAACAAAAAATGTCCCCATCCCGGTGGAGAAGCCCAGGGTATAGACCCAGAAGGCCGGACTCTTGAAGACGGCCAGTGCGCGCTGCTGGGAATGCAGCGGTTTGGCAGGTCGGGTCTCCTGCCATCTGCACAGCGCATGGATCCAGGCTATGAGCCCCATCGCTGCCAAACTCAGGAAGATGGCTTGCCATCCTCCCATGCGGGCAATCAGAGCACCTGCAATAGGCCCCAAGGCGGGTACGAATGCCAGGATGGAGCTGAACAGGCTATAGATCACTACCCCTTCGGGGCGGTCTGCATACACATCGCGCACTGTGGCAAACAGGGCCACAAGGGTGGCCGAAGCCCCCAGTGCCTGCAGCACCCGAAAACCAACAAAAGCCCAGGCGGAATTGGACAAGGCAGCGGCGGTTGAGGCCAACACAAACAGGGCGGCCCCTGTCAGCAAAACAGGTCGTCGGCCTATGCGATCCGACAGGGGGCCAAAGATCAGTTGCCCCGCACCCAATAGCAGCATGTAAAGGCTAAGGGTCAGCTGGATGATGGCTGGGGTCGTACCTAGAATTTCCGGCATGGTCGGGACGACGGGCAGGTAAATATCCATCCCCAGGGAGGCGAGGATGTCAAAGGGCGCCATCAGCAGCAGGGCAGCCGGCAGCGTATAAGCCCAGGAAGAGCGTGAGGAAGACATAACAAAATTACCACTCGAAAAAGAAATCGGGCGGCGTCTGTTTGTTATCAATCAGCGGGATTGGAAGTACAGAACGCCGCAACAAGACCAGAGCTTGTTGCGGCTTACTCAGTTGCTGACTTAGTGCTCGTCATGCAGACGGCTCCTCTCATAATCGTTTGTTGGTGTGTCGCGGATTGGATACTTTAAGGTGGCGGCTGGCCTGGCCTTGCTGCGACAACTGCTCATTATAGGGGGAGGTTCTTACAGCCTTGAAGCGTCAGCTTGTGGTGGTTGTTTTTATGCCCGACACCGTTTGGGCAAGATGCGACATCGCTGCTCTGGAGCCGCTGGTCTTGTTCTTCTTTACCCGGATGGCGGCGGCTTTCAGCAAACGCTGGAATGTCGGGCACTGCGTATGGTTGGCGGCGGGGCAGTGCGCGGCGTGGCGCAAACCTTCGCTCATGGCTTTCAGGCGCTTGATGGTGGCATCCAGTTGATCGGCCTTGGATAGCAGCAATTGCCTGTCCACCTGCGCAGAACCATCGGGAGGCAGCATGGCCCGTATTTCTTCCAGCGACAAACCGCCCGCTTGCCCCAAGGCAATCAAGGCCAGTTGATCCAGCACTTGGGGCGTAAAACGACGCCGTTCTCCGGGGGCGCTGACTGCACGGATCAGGCCTTCTTTCTCGTAGTAACGCACGGTGGAGGAGGGTAAGCCGGTTTGCTTGGCAACTTCTGAAATATCCATCTTGTACCTGTTGACTTGAAGTTGACTTCAACTTTTATGATTACTCAAAAACAAGGTGCTTATCAACGGGAAGGATTGCCAATGTTGTCGATCAATGAATGGGTGCATGTGATTCTGATCGGAGTCGGAGCCACTATTTTCATGGATATCTGGGGCCTGATTCAAAGGGCGATGGGCGTTGCCACGCTGAACTACGCCATGGTGGGGCGCTGGGCCGGGCATTTGCTGCGTGGCCAGATCGCACACAGCAGTATCAGCAAGGCTGAGCCGATTGCGGGAGAGTCTGCCTGGGGCTGGTTCATTCACTATGCTGTGGGCATTGTTTTCGCCTTTTTGCTGCTTGCGGTTTACGGCACTGAGTGGCTGCAAGATCCCCGCTGGTTGCCTGCCGTCATGGTGGGCATGGCTACGGTCGTGATGCCCTTTTTTGTCATGCAGCCCGCCATGGGAGCCGGAGTGGCGGCCTCGCGTACCCCCACGCCTTGGACTAACCGTTTGCGCAGCCTGCTGACACACGCGGTTTTTGGTTTGGGCATGTACCTTGCGGCCTTGCTGATCAAGCAGGTGGCTTAAGGAGATGTCATTTGTTGGGGCCTCTGTCATGGGTGGCCTGCTCTTTTTGTGCGCCAGCCAGTCCTAGGATGCCGCTTCCGAGCTGACCGGGGACTGAGCAGGAGGCACTAGCAGTATGTGTTTGGTCAGGCCTGGAAAACCGCCTCGCTCATGCAATCAATAAAGGCGCGCAGCTTGGGCGACAGGTTGCGGCTGGCAGGCCAGACAATCCACAGTGGCACGGTGTTATGGGTGCATTCATCCAGAATGGTTTGCAGCCGTCCGCTGCTTAAATGCTCGCCCACGATGAAATCTGGCAGGCAAGCGATGCCTTGCCCTTGCAAGCTCAGATGCACCCGCATTTCCACGCTATTGCAAACCAGTGTGCGGGGCAGCTCGGGTACGTCCTGAGTTTCGGAAATTGGCCATTGTTCCAGCCGCCCGGTATTGGGGAAGCGGTAGTGCAGGCAGGCATGGTGTTGCAGATCTTTGGCGTGCAAGGGGCGACCATGCTCTTGTAGATATTCGGGGGAGGCAGCCAGGACGCGACGGAACGTGCACAGACGGCGGCGCATCAGGCCTGAATCACTCAAGGCGCTGGCACGGATGGCAGCATCAAAACCTTCGCCAATCACATCGACCAGACGGTCAGAAAAGTCCAGATCCAGTTCTACAGCCGGATAACGCTGCATGAAGTGGCTGATGGCCTGCTGAAACAGGCCGCTGTAGCGCGGCAAGCTGATTCGCAAGGTGCCACGCGGCATTTCACTGGCTTGGGACATTTCCAGTTCTGCTGCTTCGATTTCACTCAATATGCGTCTGCAGCGCTCCAGAAAAACCTTGCCGTCGGCAGTCAGGGCCAGAGTGCGGGTGCTGCGGTGAAACAGACGCACTTTCAGCCGTTCTTCCAGACGGGCGATGGACTTGCCTACTGTGGAGGGCGACAGGCCGGATTCGCGGGCCACGGCCGAAAAGCTCAGGCGTTCCGCCACGCGTACGAACAGGCCGATATTGCTCAGGTTTTCCATCATGGTGTCAACTCTATTTAAGAATTTATTTCCTAAGTATTAATAACTGTAGTGTATTTTTCTTTGATGGGGTGACGCTTAAGCTCCTGAAATCGACCCCGATCATGCGGGTATTTCACGCCGTGTCCATTTCTGTTGGGCACGCACGCTTTAGCAGTCAATGAGAACCATGCTTTCCTCTTCTTCCTCGCCGGCCATGCGTCGGCTGCAATTATTGTCAGCCTGTTTAACGGCTTTATTGATCCCCTTGTGCTTCACCGGCCCGGCAGTGGTGCTGTCGGCCATCAGTGCGGAATTGGGTGGCAGCGCCGCGCAACTGAGCTGGATCATGAACGCGTACATCCTGAGTTACGGCGGTGCCATGATGGTGTCAGGCAGCCTGACGGACATTTACGGCCAGCGCCGCATCTGGCTGATTGGCATGCTGTGGTTTTGCGCCTTTACCATTGCCATTCCTTTCATGCCCTCCGTGTTCTGGATTGATATTTTGCGTATGATGCAGGGCCTGGGCGGTGCCGCCGCTTTTGCCGCTGCCATGTCCTCCCTGGCTCCCTTGTTTGAAGGACGTGCACGGGCGCGGGCGTTCAGCTTGTTAGGCACGTCTTTCGGGCTGGGGCTGTCTTTTGGTCCCTGGTTTTTCGGCTGGATTGTGGAGGCGCTGCAATGGCAAGGCGTGTTCTACGCGACCGGGGCTATTGGCGTGGTCGGTTTGTTGCTGGTTCTGATCAGTACCAAGCCCAGTCAGGGCGGCTCGCAGGGTACATTGGACTGGCCGGGTGCCATCAGCTTTACGCTGGCTTTGGGCCTGTTTACTTATGGCATGTTGCTGATCCCGGAACGGGGCTGGTCCGATAGCTGGGTGCTGTCCACCCTGCTGGCCTCTGTTGTCGCCTTTGTGGGCTTTGTCTGCATAGAGCGCCGCGTTGCGCAGCCCATGATTGATTTGAGTTTCTTTCGTGACCCCGGCTTTGTGGGTGTGCAGGCTTTGGCTGCAGCCCCTGCATTCCTGTTCATCGTGCTGATTGTGTTGTTGCCCGGTCGCTTTATGGGTATTGATGGTTACGGTGCATTGCAGGCCGGGCAGATGATGGTTTGGCTGGCTGCGCCCTTGTTGATCGTGCCTTTTGTGGCGGCCTTGCTGACTCGCTGGCTATCGGCAGGCACCTTGTCCAGCCTGGGTTTGCTTCTGGTGGCCGTGGGTTTGTGGACTCTGGCTGAAGGCTTTGAGGCAGGTGGCGGTCCAGCACTGCATCTGCCTTTATTGCTGATCGGCGTGGGTATCGGTTTGCCCTGGGGCTTGATGGACGGGATGGCGGTCAGTGTGGTCAGCCCGGATCGGGTTGGAATGGCGACGGGTATCTTCAATACGGTGCGAATCTCTGCGGATGGTGTGGCCATTGCCGTGGTCAGCGCGCTGCTGGCTACCTTGATTCAGCAGCACCTGAGTGTGGGCAGCACTACGTTTACACAAGCAGCGGTTTTGGAAGCGGCCAGTCGGGCGGCTTTGGGTGAATTGCAGTTGGCCGCGCAACAGCTGCCTGGTTTGGAAGCGCAATTGACTGCCAGTTATGCCGCTTCATTTTTGACGGTGCTGCATGCGCTGGCAGGCCTGGCGGCCTTGATTGCCGGTCTGCTCTTTGTCTTGTTGCGACAGCCCAAGCACGCTTTGCAAACGGCCTAGAAGACACCGCGTGCGCTGCACGCGATGCCCAAGGTGAACGGGCCCCAAACGCCTGGGACAGGTATCCAGGTTTTGGGGGCCGTTCTACACCCACAGCGGCGGCGTGGGTGTGGGTTACGACGGGTGTTCAGGCCTGTTGTTTGGGCAAGGACAACCATTCTTCAGCAGTAATGCGGCTGATGTGCTCAGTCCGGTAGTCCTGCAGGAACTGGTTGTACTTGTTTTCTTCGGTGTGATGATGGCGAAAGCCACACTTGGTTTGCGCAATCTGCGATTGGGCATTGTTGGCAAAGTAGCCGCACCACAGTGCTTTCAGCTTCAGCGTTTCAAAAGCGTGTCGCATCACTTCGCGCATGGCCTCGGGGATCAAGCCCTGGCCCCAGTAGGGCACGCCAATCCAATAGGCAATTTCGCCTTCTTCTTCGCCGATCTCGAAGTTGCTGTTCTTGCCGATCAGGATGCCGATGCAACCGACAGCTCGGCCATTAACTTTGTGCTCGACGGCATACACTTCGGGCATATTGAAAACTGTGCGGATAATTTCGGCACTTTCCTCAACGCTGGTATGCACCGGCCAACCTGCAATCGGGCCAACTCGCTCGTCTTTGGCGTATTCGTACAAGTCCTTGGCATCGGTGTCCTGCCAGGGGCGTAAAATAAGTCTTTCTGTTTGAAGTGTCATTTTCTTTACTCACCATTCAGCAGAAAACAGAATAGAAGCTGGCTGGTTTGGCGAACAGAGCAGGACCTTGGTAGTTTCGGTACTTTTAGCAAGTCCTGTCGGTTGCCGGGCCATGAAGGGCAGAGGAACACCATGCATCAGATTCCACAACTATTCAGCGCCAAAGATAGCTGGCTGACAGGCCAGACCACGCTGGCCGAAGGCGTGGGAATGCCTTTGTCTTTCGGTCATGCCTATATGACCTTGATGATCTGCCTGTCGGGTCGTGCTTTGGTGAGCTTGAACTTCAAGGATCAGGTCGTACGGGCCCATGATGTGCTGGTGCTGGCCGAAGATACGATTACCTTGCTGAGACGGCGCTCACGCGGTTTCAAGGTGTTTTTTCTGTTGATGCCCAAGAACCTGGCGTCAGAAGTGGCTTATCAGCTGCCTAATTCCTTGTTCGTGTTCCTGCACGACAATCCGCGGTGTGTGCCTCCGCAGAGAGATCGAGCTTTACTGGCGGCCTGGTTGCTGCAACTGCACGAGATTGTGCAGACCAGCACGCTGCATCAGCACATCATGCTGCGTAATCAGCTGCAGAATTTCTTTCTACATATTGCCCAGCAGATTCCGTCCGAGTATCAGGGCGGCCAGCCGTTCAGCCGTCAGGAAATGATCAGCTGGCGGTTTTGGGAACTGGTTGGCCAGCAATGCCGGCAGCACAGAGAGGTGAAGTTTTATGCCGATGCGCTCAACATCACCCCGTTTTATCTGTCCCAGCTGAGCAAACAGTTTTTTAACGACAGCCCCAAGGCCTTGATCGACAGGCAAGTGGTTCTGGAGATCAAGGCGCTGCTTTCCTACAGCCAGCTGGCGATCGGGCAGATTGCTGATCAGCTGAATTTTGAGGATCCCTCTTATCTGTGCCGGTACTTCAAGCGCCATACAGGCTTGTCGTTGACCCGCTATCGCCAGCATGAGCAGGCTCGTTCCGGTGTGCTTGGCAAGTGATCAGCTCAAGGGTTAGTCATGCCAGGTCAATGCGACAAGAAAATGGCGATGGTGTATGACTCAGGAGGCCAGAAGCCTGTGCGCCTGATCGATGCGTTTGGGAGTCAAACTCTAGGCAGAGCAGATTTACGGCTCACATCTTGCCAGTGAATTTGTAGCGATCCCCTGGATGCCACAGCCTGGCGTGAGTTGTGAACTGCTCGCTGGAAAAAGTGCGGCGGTCCATCACCAGACAGGGTTGCTGCTCTTTCATGTGCAGGGCCTGCGCGATTCCGGCGGGCGGCACCAGCACTTCAATGCTGTAAAAGCCGGTTGGCAAGGGGGCAACGCGCACCAAGTACTCATTAGGCGTGATCTGGCTCCAGTCCTGCTCCATGTAATCCGGCGCCATTTGCGCGTCCACCAGACGATCTTCGTACTGGATAGGCAAGCCGTTTTCGGCATGAACAATAATGGAATGAAACAGCGCTGCGCCCGGTGCAATGCCATATAGCCGCGCTTGAGCCGGGCTGGCCTGCAGCCGCTCCATGCTCAGCACTTGGCAACTGTGTTGGTGGCCGCGCTCCCGTATGTCTTGCGCGATGCTGCGTATCTCGATCAGGGTGGACTGGAATTTGGGCTGCGCGACGTAGGTGCCCGAGCCTTTGATGCGGACCAGCAGCTCATCATTCGTCAACTCCCGCAGCGCGCGGTTGACCGTCATGCGCGACACGCCAAATTGTTCGCATAAAGCCAGTTCAGTGGGGATCAGATCACCTTCACGCCATTGGCCAGACTGGATTTTCTCCAGCACAAAATTCTTGATTTGCAGGTAGGCGGGCATGCTTGGTTCAGTTGACGAATGACTCGTCTGGGGGACATCCATTTTTATGCTTTCCTGTAGGACGTGTTCACACTCAAAAGAGTTTCGCGCAGGCCAGATCTGAGGTCGTGCACCAGGCCGCGAGTGATGCCTTCCCATGCTCGCATTCACGGGCTTATGCAAGGCTCTCTTTTATATGTATAGACAACTTGGAAAAATGACTATACATTGGCATGAGCTTACAAGAAAACCGTTGTTTTGTCGGCGCCAGGACCTGCCCTTCGGGTGTGGAAACAGCCTGCCAGATAGAACCAGCGCGTATCCAGAGACACCTCAGATGGAGGACATCACCATGCCTGATCATCACACTTTGGCGGCCAGCCACGATCCCCGTTTCGATCCTGCGCGGCAGATTCATGCCCCTACGGGTAGCCAGCTCAGCTGCAAGAACTGGGTGGCGGAAGCCGCGTACCGCATGATTCAGAACAATCTGGACCCGGCTGTGGCCGAGAACCCCCAGCATCTGGTGGTGTACGGCGGCATCGGGCGTGCAGCCCGGAACTGGGAGTGCTATGACCAGATTCTGGCCAGCCTGCGCCAGTTGGAGGATGACCAGACCTTGCTGATTCAGTCCGGCAAGCCGGTGGGTGTCTTCCGTACTCATAGCGATGCGCCGCGTGTGCTGCTGGCCAACTCGAATCTGGTGCCCAAATGGGCTACCTGGGAGAAGTTTCACGAGCTGGATCAGGCCGGTTTGTTCATGTATGGGCAGATGACGGCGGGTAGCTGGATCTACATTGGTAGCCAGGGCATTGTGCAAGGCACGTACGAGACTTTTGCTGAAGCAGGTCGTCAGCATTTTTGTGGTTCGCTGGCCGGGCGCTGGATTCTGACTGCTGGTCTGGGTGGTATGGGTGGCGCACAGCCTTTGGCGGCGACTTTTGCCGGGGCGGTATCGCTGACGATTGAATGCAAGCAAAGCAGTATCGACTTCCGTCTGCAGACCCGTTATCTGGATAAACAGGCGCGGGATCTGGATCATGCGCTGGAGTTGATTGCCCAACACACGGCCGCCAAGGAAGCGGTGTCGATTGGCTTGCTGGGTAATGCTGCCGATGTACTGCCTGAACTGGTGCGACGTGCCCAAGCGGGTGGTTTGAAACCTGATCTGGTGACTGACCAGACCTCTGCCCACGATCTGCTCAATGGCTATTTGCCGTCAGGCTGGACGGTGGAACAGTGGCAGGCGGCGCAGAAAGATCCGGCCCAACACGTCCGCATTCAACAAGCGGCTGCCAAGTCTTGCACAGTTCATGTACAAGCCATGCTGGATTTCCAGAAAATGGGTATTCCGGTTGTGGACTACGGCAATAACATTCGCCAAGTTGCGTTTGATGAAGGCGTGGCCAATGCCTTCGATTTCCCTGGCTTTGTGCCTGCCTACATTCGCCCCTTGTTTTGCGAGGGCAAAGGCCCGTTCCGTTGGGTGGCCTTGTCAGGCGACCCGGAGGACATCTACAAAACCGATCAAAAAATCAAAGAGCTGTTCCCTGACAATCAGCACGTGCATCGCTGGCTGGACATGGCGCAGGAACGCATTGCTTTCCAGGGCTTACCTTCACGAATTTGCTGGCTGGGACTGGGCGAGCGTCACCGCGCTGGTCTGGCCTTTAACGAAATGGTGCGTAAGGGCGAGCTGAAAGCGCCCATTGTGATTGGCCGCGACCACTTGGATACAGGCTCGGTGGCCAGCCCCAACCGCGAAACTGAAAGCATGCGTGATGGCACGGATGCCGTGTCGGACTGGCCTTTGTTGAATGCCTTGTTGAATACCGCCGGCGGGGCCAGCTGGGTTTCGCTGCACCACGGGGGCGGGGTGGGCATGGGCTACAGCCAGCATGCTGGCATGGTGATTGTGGCTGACGGTAGTGAGCAGGCTGCGGCCCGTCTGGAGCGGGTCTTGATTAACGATTGCGCCAGTGGTGTGATGCGTCATGCGGATGCCGGCTACGAGCTGGCGATTCAAACGGCCAAGAATTTCGGGCTGACATTGCCCATGATCAAGTAAGAAAAACAGGACAGATAAATGAGCAAGAGTATCGAGCTTTCTCCCGGCGCACTGACTTTGGCACAACTGCGCCAAATCTGGCAGGAACCGACTGTTCTGACTCTGCCACCAGAGGCGATCGGGGCCATGGATGCGTCCTCGGCCATTGTGGCCAAGATCATCCGGGAAGGTAATCCGGCTTATGGCATCAATACCGGCTTTGGCAAGCTGGCCCAGCAACGCATTCCCGACCATGATCTGGAGCAACTGCAAAAGAACCTGATTCTGTCGCACTCCGTGGGGGTGGGCGAGCCGGTGTCCGATGCAGTGGCCCGCTTGATCATGGCCATGAAAATTGCCAGCTTGGCGCGCGGCTTTTCGGGCATACGTTCGCATGTGGTTACGACCTTGCTGGATATTCTGAATGCGGGCGTGGTGCCTTTCATCCCGTCCAAGGGTTCGGTGGGGGCATCGGGTGATCTGGCGCCCTTGTCGCACATGACCTTGACGCTGATCGGGGAAGGGCAGGCCAAGTGGCAGGGCGAATGGATGCCAGCCCAGCAGGCTTTGGCCAAGGCGGGTATCACTCCCATTGTGCTGGCTGCCAAGGAAGGGCTGGCGCTGATCAATGGTACGCAAGTATCTACGGCCCTGGCCCTGAACGGCCTGTTCCGCACCCAGACCTTGTTCCGCAATGCGATTCTGGCCGGTGCCTTGAGCGTGGACGCCGCCAAAGGCAGTGATGCGCCTTTTGATGCGCGCATCCATGAGGTCCGTGGACAGCCGGGGCAAATTTATGCGGCTCGCCTGTACCGGGAGCTGCTGGCTGGCAGCCAGATTCGTCAGTCGCATCGCGACAATGACAACAAGGTGCAGGACCCCTACAGCTTGCGCTGTCAGCCCCAGGTCATGGGTGCGATTCAGGATCTGATCACACAGAACGAACGCAGCCTGTTGACGGAAGCCAATGCTGTCACGGATAACCCGCTGGTGTTTCCCGGCAAGAATGGCGAGCCGGATCAGGTGATTTCCGGAGGTAATTTCCACGCCGAGCCGGTGGCGTTTGCTGCCGATGGCTTGGCTCTGGCTATTGCTGAAATTGGTGCCTTGGCAGAGCGTCGAGTCGCTTTGTTGATTGATGCCAGCATCTCTGGTTTGCCACCGTTCCTGGTGCCTTCTGCGGGTTTGAATTCGGGCTTCATGATTGCCCATGTGACCGCAGCGGCCCTGGCTTCGGAAAACAAGTCGCTGGCACATCCTGCCAGTGTGGATAGTCTGCCTACTTCGGCTAATCAGGAAGACCACGTCAGCATGGCAACCTTTGCAGCGCGCCGTCTGGAAGACATGGCACAGAACACGGCCGCGATTGTGGCAATTGAATTGCTGTGCGCGTCACAAGGCATTGATTTTCATGCGCCCTTGCTGACTTCCGAGCGCTTGAAAAAGGTGCAAGACGCGATTCGCCAGACCGTGCCTTTTTACGATCAGGACCGTTACTTGGCTCCCGATATCGAGGCCTTGAAAGCCTTGGTGCTGGATGAGAGCCTGGCGGCGACGGCGGCTGATCTTTTCTAGTTTTCATGAAGTACTGCTGATTGTTTTTGTCTCCACGAACTTGTCCCTGGCATGGGTCCCCACGCCAGGGATTTTTTTGCTTCACGGCGACCCAGCATTGCATTTCTCTGGACTACGCCCTGCTGACATAAGTCCACGGTGAACACGACGGCTGCTGCGTCCCCTACGTAGGCAGGCACGGTATCTGTTATCGAGCGACGGCCTGTATTGCCAACTGAGGCGTGCCAATCAAGATGGATATAAAGCTCACAAGTCATATGGCTGTGGCGATGTGCATGCGCTATGTTCACAAGGAGGATAAGCCCGCGTGGGATGGGCGAGCGGATGGCGAATTGGCTGCTCCACGACGAGAGATTGATAAGTGTGCCCGATACGGGTATAGTTTGGAGGTCGATATGACGCGCGTTCTCAAGCGCAAAGACTTTGCGCGATGGCAGGCGGCCGAGAAGCTGCCTGATATTGCCTTGTGCAAGGCAGTTCAGGAGATGGAAAGCGGTCTGATCGATGTGGACTTGGGTGGCGCCTTATACAAGAAGCGGGTAGCTCGCCCTGGTGGTGGCAAAAGCGGCGGCTATCGCAGCTTGCTTTCGGCCAGAATAGGTAGCCGTTATGTGTTCCTGCATGGGTTCTCCAAGAGCGACAAGGGGAACATCACGCCGGATGAGAAGAAAGCGCTGCAATTTGTAGGGAAGGTGTTCCTGGGCTTGTCGCCTGAAGCCTTGTTGAATGCATTGCAGGCTGACGTGTTATTGGAGGTGCATTGTGAGCAAGATCATCGAATCGCTACGCGGCGACCTGGAGGCGCTCCAGGAGGCAGGAGCGATCGGCAAGGTGACGATGCGCGAGTTTGACGCAATTTGCCCACCGCCAGTTCGGGAGTTCGATGCGGCCGACATCAAACGGCTGCGGGAAGGCTTGAAGTTCAGCCAGCCGGTATTTGCGCTTTATTTGCATACTACGGCATCGACCATACGCAAGTGGGAGCAAGGTGAAACCCATCCCACTGGCCCGGCACTCAAGCTGCTGAATATCATTGCCGACAAGGGCTTACAGGCCATCATCTGATTTTTTTGTAGCTAAGCCTTGTTCAGTAGACTGCTCAATGTTTTTTTATAAGCCGCAAATGCCGCCTCTTCCTGAGGATGATGGCCCTCTGTCACACAGGCCTTACCACTGACGAATACATCACGAATCGGGTTGGCGTGGGCGCGTTCGGAAAAGACCAGAGCCGACAGCCAATGCTGCTTATCCAGCCCCGCCAGACTGGGGTGCTCCAGGTCAATCACCATTAAATCTGCCTGATGACCGGGGCTTAATTGCCCGCTGGCTCGCCCGGACGCCTGTGCGCCACCACGTGCGCAGGTGCCAAACAAGTAGTCCGCGACGAAAGGTTGTTGGGACGAAGTCAGCACATTGCGTTGCTGGCTGATCAATCGTTGACCATATTCCAGCAAGCGCAGTTCGGCGCGCCAGTCTACGCAGATGTGGCTGTCTGAACCTATGCCCATTCGTCCTTGCTCCGCCAGAAAGGCGGCGGCAGGGAACAGGCCATCACCCAGATTCGCCTCGGTGCTTGGACACAAACCTGCTACGGCACCGCTGCGGGCAATTTGCTTGCGCTCCTGCTCGTCAATATGAGTGGCGTGGACCAGGCACCAGCGTTCGTCCACATTGAAGTTGTCATAGAGATAGGCCACCGGACTGCTGCCTTTGATGTCCCGGCAGGCCAGTACTTCGGCCATCTGTTCGGCAATGTGAATGTGAATCGGGTGGCGTGAGGGCAGGCTGTGCAGGCCGTCGATTAAGGTACTGATAGAACCAACGTTGGCAGCGCGCAGGGAGTGGGGTGCAACTCCGTAACGCCGGTCAGCACTCAAGGGGTGGCTGTTGTGCAGAGACTCCAGCAGGTACAGCAACTGCGTAGGGCTATTCAGAAAGCGCTGTTGATCCTGACGCGGCGCCTTGCTGCCGAAATCGCTGTACTGGTACAGCACGGGCAGCATGGTAATGGCCAGACCGCTGGCGCTGGCCGCCTCCATGACGCCTTGGGCCAGCAGGCCTATGGGTGCGTAATTCTGGCCGTCGCGCTGGTGATGCAGGTAATGGAACTCGCACACGCTGGTGTAGCCCGCTTTCAGCATCTGTATATAGAGCCATTGGGCAATGGCCTGCATGTGCTCGGGCTCCAGACGGGCAGCGAAGCGGTACATCAGGTCGCGCCAGCTCCAGAAGCTGTCCTGGCCTTGCCCCCGGAATTCAGTCAGCCCGGCCATGGCACTTTGAAAAGCATGTGAATGCAGATTGGGCATGCCCGGCAGTACGGCACCTTGCGCTGTGTGGACGAAGCCCGCCGCGTCTATAGCCTGCTGACTGGCTTCGGGCAGAACGTCTGTCAGTGTGCCGTCCTGGTCCCAGCGCAGCAGTACATTCGCTTGCCACTGGCCGTCCAGATAGGCCCAAGGGGCCCAGAGCGCTTCATGTTTTCGGGGGATGCTCATGGCGATTCCTTACGCAGGTCACGGCTGATTGTGCCTTGGTATACGACCAGGGCGCAGCGTGGCAGGCCCAGCCAGTAGGCCAGTTCGGGCAGGGAGTCTATGTCCCAGGCGACAAAGTCGGCGCGGGATCCGATGCTGAGTTCACCACTGATGTCAGGGGCACCCAAGGCCTGAGCAGCATGGCGGGTGACTCCTGCCAGGGCTTCGGGGACAGTCAGCCTGAAAAGCGTGCTGCCCATGTTCAGCATCAGTAATAGGGATGCACAGGGGGACGTGCCGGGGTTGCTGTCAGTGGATAGGGCCATCGGCACGCCGTGTTTGCGCAGCAGTTCAATCGGGGGTAACTGGGTTTCGCGCAGAAAGTAGTAGGCTCCGGGCAGCAGCACGGCCACGGTTCCTGCTTTTTTCATGGCGATGACGCCTGCTTCATCCAGGTATTCCAGATGGTCGGTGGACAGGGCCTGGTAGCGGGTCGCCATTTCCGTGCCGCCCAGATTGGAGAGCTGCTCGGCGTGCATCTTGACGGGCAGGCCCAGTGCTTGGGCCGCTTTCAAAACACGTTCGGACTGCTTCAGGTCGAAGGCAATACGCTCGCAAAAGACGTCAACCGCGTCGATCAGTCCTTCTTGTGCCAGAGTGGGCAGCATTTGATCGCAGACCAAATCCAGATAGGCATCGGTTTGCCCGGCAAATTCAGGGGGCAGGGCATGGGCACCTAAAAAGGTGGTGCGCACCGTGACCGGGCGCAGCTCGCCCAGACGGCGGGCGATACGCAGCATTTTGCGCTCGCTCTCCAGATTCAGACCGTAGCCGGATTTGATTTCAATCGCGGTGACGCCTTCGTCCAGCAAGGCATCCAGTCGGCGCAGGGCTTGGGCCAGCAGTTGGTCCTCGCTCAGGGAGCGCGTCGCTTTGACGGAGGACACAATGCCGCCACCCTGACGGGCGATTTCTTCATAGGAGGCCCCTGCCAGCCGCAAGGCAAATTCCTGGGCGCGGTTGTCGCCGTAGACCAGATGGGTGTGGCAGTCGATCAGCCCGGGGGTGACCCAGCGGTTTCCCAGCTTGTGTTCTTGAGTGGCGTCTTGCCACTGCGCAGGCAGGTCATGACGTGGGCCCATCCAGGCGATACGGTCCGCCTGTACAACCAGGCAGGCATCTTCGATGACGTACTCGGGGTCGGCTGTGGGGGCCAGGCGTAAATCGGTCCAAAGTGTGTAGCTCATCATTTCATTCCGTGGGAGCGATATAGGCGTAGACCAGCGGGGCATCAGCAGGGTCGGCCTGCAGTTGCAGGGACAAGGGGGCGGGTGTGCTGCCTGTCAGGGCTTGCCCGGCGCCCAGGGTCCAGCTGTGTGTGTCGGCCCGGAGTTGGTAGCCGCCTTGCGGTGCGTACAGAAAATGCGTACCAGCGGCCAATTTCATGGAGTCGTTTCGTCCTTGCCATGCGTGCAAGCTGCCTTGGGCTCGGCCCCGACGCAGCATCAGGTTCAAGTCCTGTGTCGGACCGAGTGGTAACAAACAGGCCATCTTGTCCTCGCCAGCGAAGGCGTAGGGCTGGAATGGATGCAGCACATGGATATCTTGCTCGTGAATCAGCTGCATGTTGTCGCCCTCGATCAACATGATGTCTCGGTCTATGCCGGGAAAGCGGGAAAAATCGCCGGATGTCTGGACCTGGGCCAGGCTGATGCGCCAGTCAAAGTGCTCATAGCCGGAATGTTCGGGATGGCAAAGCACCTCGCGCGTGGTGCCGCCACCGTTTTTCCAGGGCTGCGCGGGCAGGCTGCTGATGTTTAGCAAGCGAAGCAAAGTGGCAGGGTGGGGCTGGCTCATGGTGGCATGGCTCCGGACGGATTTTTAATTGTATATACAATAGCTGAGTATAGACAAAGCGCGACGATCGTCTGGAGGGGCAGGCTGTTTTTTCAGGGTAAATCCCGAGCACAAACCCTTGAGCTACTTGCGCTGCAAGCCGCTTGGTGGCAAGGTATACGCTAATAAACCCGAGTCATAATTCATTCAAAGGTGCAGGATGCCTGGTTTTTTCGGCATCCTGCGTTATTTATTGCAAGCTGGAAAGTTTGCATATGAAGTATTTAATCGTTCTTCTTCAGGACTTCCCCGAATCATGGATACCCTCTCGCAGTCTTTTACCTTTTCCCAACGTGCCCAGAAACTGAGTGGCTCCGCAATTCGTGAAATTCTCAAGGTCACTGCGCGTCCCGAGATTATTTCCTTTGCGGGCGGTCTGCCCACTCCAGTCGGCTTTCCTGTCGAGGAAATGCAAAGCGCGTTCAACAAGGTACTGAGCGAGCAGGGCCGTGTGGCACTGCAATACACCACGACGGAAGGCTATCTGCCCCTGCGCCAATGGCTGGCAGAGCAAATGAGCGCCGAAGGCGCCCCTGTGGACGCCGACGAAATCCTGCTGGTGAACGGTTCGCAGCAAGCCCTGGACATGCTGGGCAAGCTGTTCATTGATGAAGGCAGCAAGGTGCTGGTGGAGTCGCCTACTTATCTGGGCGCTTTGCAGGCCCTGTCTGTGTACAACCCTTCTTTCGTGGCTATTCCTACCGATGGCCAGGGCATGATCCCCGAGTACGTGTCGGCTCCTGAAGCCATGGGCGCCCGTTTGCTGTACGCATTGCCCAACTTCCAGAACCCCACCGGCCTGCGCCTGCCTCTGGAGCGTCGTCAGGACCTGGTGGAGCGATGTGCGGCTGCGCATATCCCGATCGTCGAGGACGATCCCTACGGTGAACTGCGTTACGCCGGCGAGCGTCTGCCCAGCCTGCTGTCCTTGGGCCGCAAAGCCGGTGCTACCGTGATACGCCTGGGTACCTTCTCCAAAGTGCTGGCTCCTGGTTTGCGTCTGGGCTATATCGTGGCTCCCGCCAAGATCATCGACAAACTGGTGCAGATCAAGCAGGCCACGGACTTGCACACCTCCACACTGACGCAAATGGCTGTTTACGAAGCCGTACATAACGGTTTCCTGGAAAAGCACCTGCCCAAAGTGCGCGATATTTACCAGAAGCAGTGTGCCATCATGCTGGACGCCATGGACAAGAACTTCCCGACGACGGCCCAATGGACCCGTCCCGAAGGCGGCATGTTCATTTGGGTGACCTTGCCCGAGCACGTGGATGCGACGGCCCTGCTGCAAAAGGCCATTGAGAACCTGGTGGCCTTTGTTCCGGGCGAACCTTTCTACGCCGGCAAGGACGTCAAACGCAACACCCTGCGCCTGAGCTTTGCCACCGTGCCCGAGGAAAAAATTCGCGAAGGCATCGCCATCTTGGGTAAACTCATCAAGGAAGCCTGATCGCCGTTTGGCAGGCAAGGGACGCAGACTGATGGGTCTGCGTCTTTTCATGCGCTGGCCCGGCCAGCGCTGTGGTTTTCAGCGCCGGCCATTGCGTTTTGCTTGCTCCCAGAGCATGAACAGATTCCTGGAATCCACCGCATACCCTCTGCCAGAGGGTATGCCTGTTTTCAGTCTATGGCTTGAGGCCTGGATTTAGGTTTTACCTCTATGACATCTCCATCCGCTTCGGAATCTTCCCCGCGTCCTGATCTGTCCGATATGCGCCCCAACAATGACTGGGTGGCTCGCTATTTGCCAGCATCCTGGGGGCCGTATGCCCGTTTGTGTAGGCTGGATCGGCCTGTGGGCACCTGGCTGACCCTCTTGCCCGCTCTGGCCGCTCTGGTGCAGGCAGCGGACGGTATTCCTACCCTGTGGCGTTTGGTGATCTTTTCTCTGGGCGCCTTGTTGATGCGCGGTATTGGCTGCTGCTTTAACGATATGGCGGACCGTAACTTCGACCATCAGGTTGAACGTACCCGTTTCCGGCCCTTGACCAGCGGCCAGATCACCATGCGTCAGGCGGTGATCTTCGTGCTGGCGCAGATGGCCGTGTGTGCCTTGCTGCTGCTGGCTATCAATGAGTACAGCCGTTGGCTGGCACTGGCCCTGTTCCCGATCGTGATGATTTACCCCCTGTGCAAGCGCTTTACCTACTGGCCGCAAGTGGTTCTGGGTATCTGCTTTAACTGGGGCATGTTGATGGCCTGGTCCGATACGCAGAACATGGTGCCTTTTGGCGCCATCCTGATGTGGGTGGGCGCGATTTTGTGGCAGGTGGGCTACGACTCCATCTATGCCTATATCGACATGGCTGACGATACCAAGCTGGGCCTGCACTCCACGGCTCTGCGTTTCCGCGAGGCAGGCAAAACCTGGATCAGCGGTTTTTACATCGCCGCCATGGCCTGCTGGCTGGTGGGCGGTTTTCTGCTGAACGAGCGGATTTTGTATTACATGGTGATGGCCGTCATCGGCATTCATCTGCTGTGGCAGATGCGGCAGTTTGACGTGCGCTATCCCGAACGAGGCCTGCGCCTTTTCCGTGCCAACATCTGGGTTGGTGTGTTGCTGGTGGTGGCCGCTTTGGCTGGCACGATCAGCCTGGCTTGATCCGTGTTCAAGCAATTTACGTAAAGCTTTAAAGGTTTGAAGAATGGCCTCTCCTCTTGAGTATGTCGCAACGGCGCTATTTGCCATTGCCATCGTCCACACCTTCTCGGTTCCGGTATTTGCCCGCCTGGCCAATAAAGGCGGCAGCCACTCAGGGCTGTGGCACATGTTGTCCGAGGTCGAGGCCGTGTTTGGCGTCTGGGCCTGTGTGCTGGTGGCCTATATGGCCGTTTTTGTGGATTTGCAGTCCGCTATCGAGTATCTGGAAACCCGCAACTTCACCGAACCCATGTTCGTGTTCGCGATCATGGTAGTTGCCGCCAGCCGCCCGATTCTGGAACTGGTGAACAAGACGGTGGCGGTGCTGGCGCGTGCTGTGCCCGTGTCTGACAAGATCTCCACCTACTTCATCACTATGTCGGTAGTGCCTCTGGCCGGTTCCCTGATTACCGAGCCCGCTGCCATGACGTTGGCGGCGCTGCTGTTGCACAAAGCCTATTTCCGTCATCAAGGCCATGCCGGTTTCAAGTATTTGACCGTGGGCGTGCTGTTTGTGAACGTCTCTATTGGTGGCGTGCTGACTGCCTATGCAGCCCCTCCGGTCTTGATGGTGGCCAGTACCTTTGGCTGGGACACCGCCTTTATGGCGACGCATTTTGGTTGGCGTGCTGTGATGGCCGTCCTGATCAATGCCACCCTGGTCACCCTGGTTTGCCGTAAAGCCTTGATGGAAATGGGGCAGGGTATGCCTGAAGCAAAACAAGCGCAGCGCCCGGTGCCCATTACCGTCATGGCCATTCACGTGGCTTTCCTGGTGGCGATTGTGCTGGGCGCGCATCACCCCATTGTGTTCATGGCTCTGCTGATGCTGTTTATTGGCTATGCCCACTCCTACAAGCATTACCAGAACCCCTTGCTGGTGCGTGAAGGCCTGATGGTCGGTTTCTTCCTGGCCGGTCTGGTGGTCCTGGGCGGTCTGCAGAAGTGGTGGCTGCAGGATCTGCTGGGCGGCTTGTCGCCCACCGTGCTGTTCTGGGGGGCGACGGCCTTGACGGCAGTAACGGATAACGCGGCACTGACCTATCTGGGCTCTCTGGTGGAAGGCACCTCGGATATCTGGCGCTATATGCTGGTGGCCGGTGCGGTTACGGGCGGTGGTCTGACCGTGATTGCCAACGCGCCCAACCCCGCCGGCTTCTCCATTCTGAAAGGCAGCTTCCCGGATGGTGCGATCTCGCCTCTGCGTTTGCTGCTCAGTGCCATGGTGCCAACCTTGGTCGCAGCCTGCCTGTTTTTGATCTGAACCGGATGGCCGCCAGGGGCGGCCTGTCTGGCCGGGGCGAAGTTCAGTGCGATTGAACGCCAAAAGGGCTAAAATCACGGCAGAAGCGCCCCTGGGAACCCTTTGCGGTTGCTGATTGAACGGGTCTCCGGCTTGAATTTGCTGGTTTCGACCCTACTTATTTGTATCTCGAAGTTTGTTTCGGCTTTTTGTTAGGGTGAGTCGTGCCTATCTATGCGTATAAATGCAGCTCGTGCCAATACGAAAAAGATGTGCTGCAAAAAATGTCGGACCCCGTTTTGGAGGTTTGTCCAGAATGTAACCAGCCTACCTTTACCAAACAGGTAACGGCGGCCGGATTCCAGCTCAAGGGTACGGGCTGGTATGTAACGGATTTTCGTAACCAGGGTGGCAGCAAGCCCGCGGACAGTGGCGCTACGTCCACACCCGCGCCTGCGACGACACCTTCTTCCTCATCGTCCAGCTAACACCATTTCTTATGCGCCCCTTCAAGCGTTATTTCGTCACTGGCCTGCTCATCTGGGTGCCCTTGGTCATCACCGTCTGGGTGCTGACCTTGCTGATCGAAACGCTGGAGAGCGTAGTGCCGGAGTTTCTGTCTTCGCAGGCCCTGTTCGGCCTGCGGATTCCCGGCTTTAGAATTGTGCTGGTGCTGGCTGTCTTGTTTGGTACGGGTTTGCTGGCGGCCAATTACCTGGGCCGTGCCGTTGTGGATCGTTGGGAATTGCTACTTGGGCGTATTCCTTTGGTGCGTTCCATTTATAATTCCGTCAAACAAGTCAGTGATACGGTGTTGGCACCCGATGGTCAGGCGTTTCGCGAGGCCGTTCTGGTGCAGTATCCCAGGGCCGGTTCCTGGACCATTGCCTTTTTGACCGGCACGCCGGGCGGACAAGTGGCGCAGATTCTGGGAGAGGACTTTGTCAGCGTCTACGTGCCCACCACGCCCAACCCGACTTCCGGTTTTTTCCTGATGATGCCTCGGGCGGATGTACACAAGCTCGACATGACAGTGGATGCGGCGCTTAAATACATCGTATCCATGGGAGTGGTCAGCCCTACCGAGCCGATCGCTTTGCCCCCTGTTTCTGACCAGCCGGAGGGTCCCAAAGGGACACCCCCCTTGGCTGGAACCTGAATTTTCCAATTTGCAGTTTTTACTATTTCGGAGTCATCCTAGATGCGTACGTGTTATACCGGCGAGGTTTCCAAAGAATACCTGGGCCAGACGGTCAATTTGTTTGGCTGGGTACATCGTCGCCGCGACCACGGGGGTGTGATTTTCATTGATCTGCGCGACCGTGAGGGTCTGGCGCAGGTTGTCGTCAACCCTGACAACGTTCAGGCCTTTGAAGTGGCCGAACGTATCCGTAATGAGTACTGCCTGCGCATTACCGGCCGCGTTCAGGCTCGTCCTGAAGGCACGGTCAATCCTGATCTGCGTTCGGGCGAGATTGAAATCGTTTGCGACGAAATCGAAATCCTGAACGCTTCGGTCACGCCTGCTTTCCAGCTGGATGATGACAATCTGTCCGAAACCACGCGTCTGACGCACCGTGTGCTGGATTTGCGCCGTCCGCAGATGCAGAACAACCTGATGCTGCGCTACAAAGTGGCCATGCAATCCCGTCGCTACCTGGACGACCTGGGTTTCATTGATATTGAAACCCCCATGTTGACCAAGAGCACCCCTGAAGGCGCTCGCGACTACCTGGTTCCCTCGCGTGTGAACGCAGGCGAATTCTTTGCATTGCCCCAGTCGCCCCAGCTGTTCAAGCAGATGCTGATGGTGTCGGGCTTTGACCGTTACTACCAGATCACCAAGTGCTTCCGCGACGAAGACTTGCGTGCTGACCGCCAGCCTGAATTTACCCAGATCGACTGCGAAACCTCTTTCCTGAACGAAGAGCAGATTCGCGATATTTTTGAAGGCATGGTCACGCACATTTTCCGCACTGTGCAAAACGTGGAACTGCCCAAGTTCCCCACCATGAGCTGGACTGAGGCCATGCAGCGCTACGGTTCGGACAAGCCTGACCTGCGCGTCAAGCTGGAGTTCGTGGACGTGGCCGACCTGATGCGTGAAGTGGACTTCAAGGTCTTCTCCGCACCGGCCAACGACCCCTCCTGCCGCGTGGTTGCTCTGCGCATTCCTGGTGGTGGCGCCATGCCACGTAGCGAAATCGACGCATACACCAAGTTCGTCGGCATCTACGGTGCCAAGGGGCTGGCTTACATCAAGGTCAACGATGTGACCTCAATCCCTGAAGGTCTGCAGTCGCCTATCGTCAAGAACATCAATGTTGAGGTTCTGAAACAGGTGATGGAGCGCACGGGCGCCCAGAACGGCGACCTGATCTTCTTTGGTGCTGACAAGGCCAAGATCGTGAACGATGCGATTGGTGCCCTGCGTATCAAGATTGGTCACAGCGAATTCGGTAAGGCGAACGGTCTGGTTGAAGAAGGTTGGAAACCCCTGTGGGTGGTGGACTTCCCCATGTTCGAATACGACGAGGGCGAAAACCGCTACTTTGCAGCTCACCACCCCTTCACCAGCCCCAAAGACGGCCACGAAGACCTGCTGGAAACAGATCCCGGCAAGGCCTTTGCCAAGGCTTACGACATGGTGCTGAACGGTTGGGAAGTGGGTGGCGGCTCGGTCCGTATCCACCGTGCTGACGTTCAAAGCAAAGTGTTCAATGCCTTGAAGATCGGCCCTGAAGAAGCACAACTGAAGTTCGGCTTCCTGCTGGATGCGCTGCAATACGGCGCACCTCCACACGGTGGTCTGGCTATGGGTCTGGATCGTCTGGTCACCCTGATGGCCGGTGCCGATTCGATCCGTGACGTGATTGCTTTCCCCAAGACACAGCGTGCTCAGTGTCTGCTCACCCAGGCCCCATCGGCTGTGGACGAGCAGCAGCTGCGCGAGTTGCATATTCGTCTGCGGGCTGTTGAAAACAAGTAAGTCAGAACGGGGGACGGCGTGTCAGTGATTCGGGTAGTTAGCTACAACATTCACAAAGGCCGCTCGGCTTCGGGCAAACGGGAGTCTTTGGCGGATCTGCGCCTGGGACTTTACGGCCTGTCTCCCGACTTGTTGTTCTTGCAGGAAGTGCAGGGGCGTAACCAGCTGCAAGGCAGTCTGGACGCCCAGCACGAATCCCTGGCCGCTGCCTTGCGCATGAATACGGCTTACGGCTGCAACGTGGTTCGCCCTCATACGGACCACGGCAACGCCTTGCTGTCGCGCTTTCCCATTCTGCAGTACGAAAACCAGGACATTTCCGACCATCGTATGGAGCAGCGCGGTTTGCTTCATGCCGTCATTGATGTCGATGGCCGTCCGGTGCATTGCATTGTGGTGCACCTGGGATTGTTCAACAGCGGCCGAGTTCGTCAGGTTCAGGCCTTGCTCGATCGCATCAAGCGCATTGTCCCTGCGGACGAGCCCTTGCTGATTGCAGGCGACTTCAACGACTGGAATAACCGCCTGGCACCCATCTTTGTGCAGCAGCTGAATCTGTACGAGGTATTTTCGTTCTCGCCTCGTGGTCAGGCCGATAACCGTTTCCGACTGCGTCAGCCCATCAAATGGCTGCGTACCATGCGCAAAAGCGGGCTGGTCGTGCCGGATCAAGGCATTCAGCTGGGCGTGAACGGTGCCGCACGCATGACGCCACCGCCTCGTACCTTCCCCGCGGCATTTCCCTGGCTACGTCTGGATCGCGTCTACCAGCGTGGTTTTGCAGTGCGTAATGCCCGTGTACTGGTGGGAGACCCCTGGAAACAGTTGTCCGACCATGCCCCCATCCTGACCGAGCTGGAGCTGCCGTAAAGGGGCGTTCAGTGGTTTCTTAACGCATAGGCCTAGCAAGCATGCCGAGTCTGAAGCGCGATCCACTATGGCACGAAGGTAATCAAATCACCTTGCTGCAAAACGGCCAGGAGTTCTTTCCGGCCATTTGCGAAGCTATCGATCAGGCGAAAAAGCGTCTGCATCTGGAAACCTATATCTTCAACCTGGATGACAGCGGTCACAGCGTTCTGGACGCCTTGCGACGAGCCTGTGAGCGGGGTGTACGCGTACGTGTGGTGATTGATGGCTTTGGCAGTGATGTGCATGCCTTGCAGATTGCCGAACAGTTGAAGGCCATGCGTGCCCGCTACCGGATTTATCGCCCCAAACCCCAAGGGTGGCGCGAACCGCGCTTGTCCTTGCGACGTTTGCGCAGACTGCACCGGAAAATGCTGGTGGTCGATGAGCGCATTGGATTTGTGGGGGGCATCAATATTCTGGACGACTTTGATGAGGTGCCCCTGATCAATGGACAGGGCAGGCCGCGCTTTGATTTTGCTGTACGCTGCGAAGGGCCCATTGTCGACGATATGGTGCGTGCTCAGCAGGCTTTATGGCTGCGCATGGCCTGGCGCAGACGCAAGGATTGGGACAGCTTCACCCAGCGCTTTACCCTGTGGCGTGAATGGCGCAAGCGGCGTCAGGCGCGCAAGAAGGCGGAGCAGGCCGGGCAGGTTTTTGAAGGAGTACGGGCCTGCTTGCTGCT
The DNA here is from genome assembly GCF_052931795.1 of Alcaligenes sp. RM2. NCBI lineage: Bacteria > Pseudomonadati > Pseudomonadota > Betaproteobacteria > Burkholderiales > Alcaligenaceae > Alcaligenes > Alcaligenes sp. RM2. The sequence goes on along the minus strand of NZ_JBRFIO010000006.1, from coordinate 89,981 downwards.
GCGGGACAATGTGCGCCATCGGCAGCAGATTGAGCAGGCGTATCTGCACTTGCTCGGCAAAGCGCAGGAGCAGGTGGTGCTGGCCAATGCCTATTTCTTTCCGGGCCGTACCTTGCGTCGCCGTATCGAACAGACGGCGGAACGAGGCGTGCGGGTGCGTTTGTTGCTGCAAGGCCATGCCGAATACTTCCTGCAATATCGGGCCTGTAGATTCATGTACGGGAAGTTGCTGGATCATGGCATCGAACTGTACGAGTACAAGGCCAGCTATTTACACGCTAAAGTCGCCGTTATCGACGATTACTCCATGGTGGGCTCGTCCAATCTGGACCCGTTCAGTCTGCTGTTGGCGCGCGAGGCTAATGTGCTGATTCAGGATGTGCCTTTCACCCAGGACCTGCAGGCCAAGCTGGAGTACGAGATCGAGCATAATGCAGCGCGCGTCTACCCGGAGCAGTATCAGCGGCTGGGTTTGTTCAGTCGACTGGGCGATTATCTGGCTTATGGCATGTTGCGCCTGGGCGTGCTGCTGACGGGTAAATCGTCCTTGTATTGATGCCTGCCAGGTGATTTGTACGGGTCTTTACCCATACAAGGTGCCGCCAGCCGGGCAGCGCCTTATAAAATACTCTCTATACTTTAAGAGTTTGGTCCCGAAGGACCGAGTTTGCCGTAACCATAATTACTTTTACCCGGAGGGTGGACCACATGAAAACACGTGCAGCTGTTGCCTGGAAAGCGGGCGCTCCGCTAACGATTGAAGAGGTCGATCTGGCAGGTCCCAAAGCGGGCGAAGTGCTGGTCGAAATCAAGGCGACGGGCATTTGCCATACCGATTACTACACCTTGTCCGGTGCTGATCCAGAAGGTTTGTTCCCAGCGATTCTGGGCCATGAAGGTGCAGGCGTGGTGCTGGATGTAGGTGCTGGCGTGACTAGCCTGCGTCCCGGCGATCACGTGATCCCTCTGTACACACCCGAGTGCCGCCAGTGCAAATCCTGCCTGTCGCGCAAGACCAACCTGTGTACCGCGATCCGTTCGACTCAGGGCAAGGGCCTGATGCCCGATGGCACCTCGCGTTTCTCCATTGGCGGCAAGCCAGTGCACCACTACATGGGCACATCGACTTTCGCTAACCACATCGTGGTGCCGGAAATTGCCTTGGCCAAGATTCGTAACGACGCACCTTTCGACAAGGTGTGCTACATCGGCTGTGGCGTGACTACCGGTTTGGGCGCTGTGCTGTTCACCGCCAAGGTGGAAGCGGGCGCTAACGTGGTGGTGTTCGGTTTGGGCGGTATTGGCCTGAACGTGATCCAGGGCGCCAAGATGGTCGGCGCTGGCAAGATCATCGGAGTGGACATCAACCCCGAGCGCGAAGCCATGGCTCGCCAGTTTGGCATGACCGATTTCGTGAACCCCAATGAGGTTGAAAACGTGGTCGACCACATTATTCAACTGACTGACGGCGGCGCGGATTACTCCTTCGAATGTATCGGCAACACCAAGGTGATGCGTCAGGCACTGGAGTGCTGCCACCGCGGCTGGGGCCAGTCCATCATTATTGGTGTGGCCGAAGCCGGTGCCGAAATCTCCACCCGACCGTTCCAGCTGGTCACAGGTCGCGAATGGAAGGGCTCTGCCTTTGGTGGCGCTCGTGGCCGTACCGACGTCCCGACCATTGTGGACTGGTACATGGATGGCAAGATCAATATCGACGATCTGATCACCCACACCTTGCCGCTGGAGCGCATCAACGAAGGCTTTGACCTGATGAATGCCGGTAAATCCATCCGTTCGGTGGTGATGTACTGATAGACGTCGCTTGAGAAGGGCGCAGGCAGTCGCCTGCACTCTTTATCCCGGTTTCAGAGCTCGTATGCTGCCCTTGGGCGTGCCACGGGCTTTGGGCCGGATCTGCAATTGAGAACACGAGGGGGCTATGACTCAGACACTGGAACTGCTCAACGAACACCGCTGTTTTAATGGTTGGCAGCGCTACTACCAACACGCTTCGCAGACAATTGGCCTGCCCATGCGTTTTTCTGTGTACATGCCGCCGCAACTACAGGCCAGCGCTCAGAAAGGGGCTGCCAGCCTGGCAGAGGCTATCGGGCAAGGCCGTGTGCCTGTGCTGTTTTTTCTGGCCGGCCTGACCTGCACGGAAGAAACCTTCATGATCAAGGCCGGTGCCCAGCGTTACGCTGCCGAGCACGGCATCATGCTGGTCACTCCTGATACCAGCCCGCGTGGTGCTGGCGTGGACGGGGAGGACGATGGCTGGGATCTGGGAACCGGTGCCGGTTTCTATCTGGATGCCACTGAGCCCGGCTGGAGCAAGAATTACCGCATGGAAAGCTATGTGACCCAGGAGCTGTTTGATCTGGTCACGACCATCTTGCCCGGCGACGCCCGCCGTGTCGGTATCTTTGGTCACTCCATGGGCGGGCACGGTGCCTTGACGCTGGCTTTGCGCCACCCTGGCAAGTACCGCTCCGTGTCGGCCTTTGCGCCCATTGCGGCGCCGACCCGCTGCCCTTGGGGCGAAAAGGCCTTTGGTGCCTATTTGGGTCAGGATCGCCAGGCTTGGGAACAACACGACGCCAGTGCCCTGATGGCCAAGACCAGTACGCCGTATCCTGCCGGTATCTTGGTGGACCAGGGCTTGAGCGATGCCTTTCTGGCCGAACAACTGTATCCGGAAGTATTCGAGCAGGCGTGCGAGCAGGCCAAACAGCCTTTGACCCTGCGCCGTCACGACGGCTATGACCACGGCTACTATTTCATCTCGACCTTCATTCAGGACCATCTGAATTTCCACGCCGAGCGACTGTGATCGCTGGATAAACAAGGTCGCACTTTGTTATTTTCAGGTGGGCGTTAAAGCGTTACTCTCAGGCAGCCACGGTTTTTTGCCTGTTTGTGGCGTCCTGCCCACCGATTTGCCGCAGTTTTCCCTCAAGTAGTGAACTTTTTCTTGCTGCGACGCTCTTATTCCTGTACTCGAAATTTTTAGCACTCCAGACCATCGAGTGCTAAACTCAATGATTGTTGAAATACGTTTTCTGCGGTTTGAGAGCCTTGTTTAGTGCTCTCGCCGGCTGACTTTTGAAGGATTTTCCATGACACAACAAGCGAACGCTTTGGCCCTGACGTCTGGTAATGAACTCGTCGCCGCCGTGTCTAATCCAGGCGCACTGGGGACGATCGAAGCGTATATTTCTGCTGTTAACCGCCTGCCCATGCTCAGCGCCGAACGCGAAACCGAGCTGGGTCAGCGCCTGCGCGACCAGGATGACCTGGATGCTGCGCGTGAACTGATTTTGTCGCACCTGCGTCTGGTGGTCTCCATTGCCCGCCAGTACCTGGGTTACGGCTTGCCGCATGCCGACCTGATTCAGGAAGGTAACGTGGGCCTGATGAAGGCCGTCAAACGCTTTGACCCCGATCGCGGTGTACGTCTGGTGTCCTTTGCCGTGCACTGGATCAAGGCCGAGATCCACGAATATGTCGTGCGCAACTGGCGCATGGTGAAAGTGGCCACCACCAAGGCCCAACGCAAACTGTTTTTCAATCTGCGCCGCATGCGTCCGGACGGTCAAACGCTGGATACGGCCCAGGTAGACGCGATTGCACGTGAACTCGATGTGCGTCCTCAGGACGTCAGCGAGATGGAAGTGCGTCTGTCCGGTCACGATATGGCCCTGGAAGCCCCGGCCAACGACGACGATGACAATTTCGCGCCTATCTCCTACCTGTCCGATGAAGGACACGAGGAACCCACACGCGTGCTGGAGCGTCGTGCCCAGGATATGCTGGAAGGCAGCGGCCTGGAAGAAGCGATCGACACGCTGGACGAGCGTTCGCAGCGCATTGTGCGCGCCCGCTGGTTGCAGGACGATGGCGGTGCCACCTTGCACGATCTGGCCGCCGAATTCGGCGTGTCGGCAGAGCGTATCCGTCAGATCGAAGTGGCGGCGTTCAAGAAGCTGCGCGTCGCCTTGGCGCCTGCGGCTTGAGTCGTTTTAAAGAGTTACAACTTTTCGGGGGAATCCGAAGAACTTAAGCTGATTTTCGCGGACTAAACAATACATTTGCTGATTTTTGCCACCTATGCAATTCGGCATTTGCGCATCCGCTTCGGCTTCTCCTCTTCCCCTCCCTTTTGAAGCGGATGTTTACGGGACACCAGCTAGGTGTCCCTTTTTTTTGTCCTGATTTTTCAGCTGTTTTGCCTGCCGAGTCAGCCCGACCCAGTAGGCAAAATCGATCAGAAGGTCAACGCGGCACGCAGCCAGACGGTGCGGCCAGGATCATTAAAGCGGCTTGCTGCGCCAAAACCAAAACCACTGTTCCCGGCCAGATTCAGGTGTTCGCCGTAAGTCTTGTCGAACACATTATCCACACCGGCAGTCAGGGACAGATTGCGGTTGATCTTGTAGCCGCCATACAGCGACAAGGTACTGAAACCACCTGTAGGCCCGAAGTCGTAACCCACCACATTCCCTTGTCCCTGCGAATAGCGATTTTGCTTGGCTACAATGCGCCAGACACCGCCGGCAGACCAGGGGCCTTGCACATAATCCGCTGTCAGGCGCAGATCGAGCGGGGGCATTTGCGGCAGGGCTCGGCCATCCGTACTGTTACGGCCCCAGGCGTAGGCCAGGCTGCCGCCCAAAGTCCAGTTGGGCGTCGCTTTCCAGTCCGCACCCAATTCGCCACCCATGATGCGGGCCTTGACGTTTCTGGCCTGGGTTTTCATGCCCATCATGCCACCGGGCAGGTAGTCGAACAGGATGTAATCCTGGATCTGGCCAATATAGGCAGAGGCCCAGGCCGAGACCGTTTCATCCTTGTACTGAGCACCAAAATCCAGCTGTGTGGTCTTTTCAGGCTGAATGCCCAGGAAGGCACTGGCGCTGCCTTGCGGGCCGCTGGCCGGGGAAATCAGCTCCCAGTAGTCCGGCATGCGCTGCACATGACCAATACCGGCGTACAGGCTCAAGGGCAGGGAATCCAGATCATGCTCGATACGCAGGAAGGCACTGGGCAGGGTTTCTCTACGGCGCTCGTTCGCACCGGGGTTGGGCTTGCTCATCATGCCACTGCCCAGGCTGGGTCGCAGGTCGCGGGCACTGGCCCAATCCAGACGTGCGCCACCAATCAAACGGCTGGCGTCGTTCAGGTCCCAACGGGCTTCGGTGAACAGACCAATATTGTCGAACTCGGCATCTTTCACCCAATCCTGATCGCGGTAGTCCTGCATGCCCATGCCACTGCGTTTGCGATGGCGGCTGCGCATCAAATCGGCACCTGTGGTCAAGGTCAGGTCCTCGCTCAAGGCCCAGTCCATGCTTAGACGGCCACCCCAGGTCAGGCGGTCCACATTGGAGGCCATAGGCATGGACATGCCTCCTCCCGGTTTGAAGGTGCGCAGCCCGTAGTTGTCCATCACGTGATCGGCGTAGTTGTAGTAGAGCTGGGCCTCTACATTGCGCAGCACGCCTTCGTGCATATCCTTCTTGAAACGCAGACCCAAGGTTTCACGCTTGAATTTTGTGCCATCCATGCCACGACCAGCATAGCGGGCATAGCCGTCGCCTGTGCCTGCACTGAGCTCCAGCAAGGTATCGGCATCCGGCGTCAGGCCAATGGCGACGTCCGTATTCCATTTCTTCCAGCGCGAGGGCACACGTTCGCCATCACCGTCCTTGTAGTCCTGAGCGCGATCTTGATTGGCAGTCAGGCGGGCATAGTAAGAGGCATTGCCAGCCGCAAAGTCCACATTGCCTGCGTGACGGCCAGCCGAACCGCCCAGAATACTGGCGTCCAGCGTGGCGTCGTTCTCGGTAAAGCCGGGCGCTTTGCGCTCGAAGCGTACCGTTCCGGCAGAAGCACCCGGGCCCCAGCGCACGCTTTGAGGGCCCTTGATGATGGTCAGTTCATCAAAGGATTGGGGCGAAATGTAGGAGGTCGGCGCATCCATGCGTGACGGGCAGGCACCGGGCATGGAGCTGCCATTGGTCAGCACATTCAGACGCGAGCCAAACATGCCGCGCAGCACCGGGTCCCCGTTGCTGCCGCCATTACGAATGGCCGCAAAGCCAGGAATGGTTTTCAAGTAGTCCGTGCCGTCGCTGGCAGGCAAGGGCAGGCGGGGCAGTTTGGGGTTGGTGCTGAACTGCAAAGGGGATTCAGGAGCCACTCCGGTCACTACGATAGGGCTGAGTTGTTCAATAACGGTGGATTGGGCCAGGGCAATAGAAGGCACGCAGGCCAGCACACCGGCGCTGATCAGGCCGGGGTTTATTAATTTCTTCATGACTAAATTCCGAAGAGCAGCCGTCGTCCAGCGGCAAACCCGCTTGGGCGATGGCAACAAAGGAGAAAAGGCGTGGCGGCAGAGCCGAACGCGGGGAATCAGGCAGGAAGAAGAGAGGGTGGGGCGCGTTGCCCCACAGGCGGGCCACGAATAAAGGCCTGCGCCAGAGCGGGGCTAAGAGGGGGAAGCAGCAAGGGCCGAAACTGGCCCAGGCTCAAAGGCGTGACGATAGCAATCGGCGCGGGCGTCAATGCGGCTTGCAGCATGACGCAGAACGGACAGGTGGCGCTGGTGGTAGCCTCGTCCGAATGGGGCGTGGCGTCCTCGCCTAACAAGGCCGCCCAGTGCTGAATCATTTCAGGGGGAAGGCTTTGTCCTGAAGGTAGACAGAAGGCCAGCGCATACCCCTGATCTGTCTGCTTGGGCATATAGCCCGCAGGGACCATGCCGCGCAGCACCACAGCCAGCAACAACAAGCACAGGCCCAGACGATGGGGCCAGTGAGTCGCAGCGAGGAAGGTGCGCGGGAAATTCATGATGCGAAAGTATAACGAGTTATGTCAGACGTGAACTTGCGCTGGCGCAGATTTTGGCTTGCCGCCGTATCACCGTCCATTTGTGTTTCTGAATGCGGGTCCATAGGCCAAAAAACGTAAATTTTGCGAGAAAAAGATAATTCGGCGGCTGTGTGTCCGGAAAAAGGCGCTATTCTGATTCATGCGGAAAGCGGGGGGATTTTCCGTGCCGATCTGGCCTGCCCATGCCTGAATGCGTATGTACATGCCGATCGACTCAATGCCGATGACAAAGGATGTCGCGATGCAGATTGGGCAGTTTGTTTTTGGGTTGGCAGGCCTGCTGGGGCTGGTTGCCTTTATGCCGCCTTTGGCTGGACGCTTGCGACTGCCGTACTCCGTACTTCTGGCCTTGATCGGCTTTGCGCTGGGCATTTTGCTACACCTGCACGCCTGGGCGCCCAAGATGGTGTCCGACTTCCTGGATACCTTGCAGGCCTTTGACATCTCCTCCGAGACCTTTCTCTACGCTTTCCTGCCCATCCTGCTGTTCGAGACTTCGCTGGCCATGAACTTGCGCCGCCTGCTCGACGATATCGGCGCCATCTTGATGATGGCCATCGTGGCCGTAGTGGTCTGTACCTTTGCCGTTGGCTACGCCTTGAACGCGGCTTCGTCTTATGGTCTGGTGGTCTGTTTGATGTTGGGCGCGATTGTGGCCACGACGGACCCTGTGGCCGTGGTGGGCATTTTCCGTGAAGTGGGCGCACCCAAACGCTTGTCTACCTTGGTGGAAGGCGAGGCTCTGTTTAACGATGCGGCTTCCATTGCCTTGTACTCCGTGCTGTTGGCAGTCCTGACGGGGGGTGGGGAATTAAGTGGCAGCAAGGTGTTGGGCAGCTTCCTGTTCAGTTTTCTGGGCGGTGGTGTCGCGGGTTTCTTGATGGGTCGTCTGGCCAGCGGCCTGTTCGTGCTCTTGCGCGGTTGGCCGGCTGCTGAAGTCACGCTGACCATTGCCTTGGCGTACCTGGCCTTTTTTGTATCCGAGCACTATCTGGGCGTCTCCGGTGTGGTCGCCACGGTCATTTCCGGCCTGGTGGTGGGCTCGACAGGCCGCACTCGCATGTCGCCTGCGACCTTCGAGCTTTTGAGCAGCTCCTGGACTCAGATGGGTTTTCTGGCCAACTCCCTGATCTTCTTGTTTGCCGCCATGCTGATTCCACGCCTGATGGCTGAAATCACCTGGATGCAGATCGGCCTGGTGGCCTTGCTGTTTGTGGTGACCTTGCTGGCACGGGCCGTTATGGTGTTTGCCGTTCTGCCCTTGCTGGGGCGCACCCGCTTTGGCACCCGAGTCAGTCGTCCCTATCGGGTGGTGATTCTGTGGGGCGGCCTGCGTGGCGCTGTTTCCCTGGCACTGGCCCTGGCGGTTACGGAACAGCACGCCATTCCGCATGATGTGCGCCAGTTCATTGGTGTGGCCACCACGGGCTTTGTGTTGCTGACCCTGTTTGTGAACGGGATCAGTTTACGCCCCTTGATTCGTCGTTTAGGCCTGAATCAGCTGACACCGCTGGAACGGCATTTGCGCGATCAGGCTGTGAGCTTGGCCTTGGAAGAGCTGCGCGACAAGACCGAAGAACTGGGTCGGCAAGAGCAGATCAAGCCACAGGTCATCGAGCGCCTGTGTACGGTGTTCGATGCCAGTCAGGCCGGTGTGGCCTCCGGCCAGATCCAAAGCCTGACCGAAGCACAGAAAGTAAAAATGGGGATGGCGATTCTGTCGGCCCGCGAGGTGGAGCTGTTTTACGAACTGCTGAAATCGCAGATTGTGGATTGGAAGACAGCCGAGTCCTTGTTGAGCCGCGCCGAACGCATGAATGATACGGTGCGTCTGGCTGGCTTGGCCGGTTTCGAGGCCGCCATTGCCAATGATTTGCGCTATTCTCGAGGTTTCCGGTCTGCTTTGCGCTTGCACTATCTGTTTGGCCTGCAAGGCTGGCTGGTGCGGGAACTGGACAAGCGTTTCTCGAACCTGATCGCCAAGCGCTCGGTGGCCCAGCGTCTGATACGCTTTGCCGAAACCGAGCTGGCTCCTTTACTGGGACAACAGGCTACGGGCACGATTGTGCAGGCTCACAAGTTGCGTCTGTCTCAACTGGAAGACGCTTTGCATTCCTTGACGCTGCAATACCCGGTGTTCGCGCAGTGGCTGCAAGAGTCCTATTTGGCGCGCGTCGCCGCTTCGCAAGAACGCGCCCACTACCGCACCATGTTGTCCCACTCTCTGATTACCAGCGAGATGTACGCTGATCTGGTCAAGCAGATCACACAACGCTGGCGTTATCTGGACGAGCGTCCCACGCTGGACATGACCATGAGCGCCATGGAACTGATTGCCCAGGTACCCATGTTCGATGGCATTTCCGAGCAAGCCAAGAAGGAGCTGGCGCGACGTTTACGCCCACGTCTGGCGCTGCCAGACCAGAAAATTCATCTTCGTTATGGTGGCATGCGTGTCATGTTCTTTGTGGCGTCCGGGGCGCTGGAGCTGACTTTGCCTGATGGTAGCCTGGTGGAACTGGGGACAGGGCAAACGATTGGTGAAGTCAATGTCGTGGAACATAGCGACCACGTTGGTGAAGTGCGCTCCCTGGGCTATAGCCGCTTGCTGATGCTGACTGAGCGTGATTTCGATACCTTGCGCGGCAAAGATCCCATCTTCAGTGAAAAGATCGAGGCCGTGGTGCGACAGCGCCAACGCGCGTATCAAGTGTGGCAGGAGTTCGAGTCCGGCCAACGCCAACATGAGGAACTGCCACCGCTGTTTGGTTTGGCTCATGCCTTGAGCGAGGCAGAAAGTTTTGTCGGCCCGCCTTTACCCCCGGACTGGGTACGACAGGCGCAGCCCCCCGAGGGACAGGCATAAAAAAAAGCGAGCCGATCACGGCTCGCTTTTTTATTGGGCGTGATCAGATCAAGCGCACCCAGTGATCCAGCAGCAATGCCCCAAACAAGACCGCCAGATAAATAATGGAAAAGCGGAACAGCTTGCGAGACAGTTCATCGCTGTAGTTGCGGTGCAGTTGGTGGGCGTATTGAATGAAGCGTGCGCCCAGCAAGATCGCCGCAGCCAGGTACAACGGCCCGCTCATGCGGATGATGAAGGGCAGCAGGCTGGAGGCCATCAGGATGTAGCTGTAGAGCAGCACATGCAGCGTCGTAAAGGTCTTGCCGTGGGTGACGGGTAGCATGGGCAGGCCGGAGCGCTGGTAGTCGTGTTGACGGTAGAGCGCCAGGGCCCAGAAGTGCGGCGGCGTCCAGATGAAGATGATCAGCACCAGCAACCAGGCCTCAGCCGGTACGGCGTTGGCAATGGCGGCCCAGCCCAAAGCAGGTGGCATGGCACCGGACAAACCGCCGATCACGATGTTTTGTGGGGTCAGGGGTTTGAGAATCACGGTATAGATCACCGCATAACCAATGAAGGTGGCCAAGGTCAGCCACATGGTCAGCGGATTCACCCAGTAATACAGCACCAGCATGCCCATGCCGCCCAACAAACCGGACATGGCCAGCACTTGCGGCGGGGTAATGGTGCCGCGTGCCGTACCGCGCCGAGCGGTGCGCAACATGCGGGCATCAATCTGGCTTTCGATCAGGCAGTTGATGGCAAAGGCGGCAGCCGCCAGCATCCATATGCCCAGCGTACCCGCGACCACGGTGCCCGGATCGGGCAGGCCGGGAGCAGCCAGAAACATGCCGATAACGGCACAGAAAACAGCCAGCTGGGTGACTCTGGGTTTAGTCAGTACCAGATACTGGCGCAGGAGCGAGGCGGGAGCCAGGGTAGCGGTGTTTGTCATACTGTATTCCTTGGGGGACAGTCGACTTGCGGGAAAGCCGTACCAACAGGGTGACGCAGCATAAAACGAGACCGGCAGCTCCCCCATTATGCAGGACGGCAATCAAAAGAGGCCATTGGAAAAAGATCGTGGTTAACCCCGTGATGAGCTGGGCCAGCAGCAGCAAAAGCACCAAAGTCGCGGGGCGACGCAAGATGGGATCGGCGCGTAATTTCCACGCAACGGAACCCAGAACCAGAAACACCAGAAAGGCCATATTGCGATGGACCCAATGGATGGCGGTCAGCGCGGCCTGGGAAATCATCTCACCGGAAGGCAGCTCGCCCAACGCGCGAAACAGCGAGAACCCGCCGTGCAGATCCATCTCCGGTATCCATTGACCGTGGCATTGCGGGAAGTCCATGCAGGCCAGCGCCGCGTAGTTGGTGCTGACCCAGCCACCCAGACCAATCTGAATCGTCAGCAGGATAAAGGCCCCGATCAGCCAGGGTCGCCAACGGCGGGTTACAGGTGAGACTGGCGGTCCTGGGTTTTCGCGCACGGCCAGCCAGGTCATCAAGGCCAGTACGCTCATGCCACCCAGCAAGTGAGTGGTGACAATAATGGGCATCAGCTTGTGAGTGACGGTCCAGGCACCAAAGGCCCCTTGCACGCACACAGCCAGTAAGGTGAAAGCCGCCAGCCTGGCCGAATGCCCCAGCGTATGGCGATGCCGCCATGCCATCCAGACAATGGCAATGATCAGCATGCCCAAAGCCGCGCCCACGTAGCGGTGGATCATTTCAATCCAGGCCTTGCCCCAACTGACCGGGCCATAGGGCATGGCTTGATAGGCTTGTTCGATATGTGCGCCCGCGCCCAGCGGCGTGAGCTTGCCATAGCAACCGGGCCAGTCCGGGCAACCCAGGCCCGAATCTGTCAGACGCACAAACGCGCCGAACATGATCAGGTCCAGGGTCAGGAACCAAGTCAGGTAAACCAGCTTGCGGTAGCGTTGGCGGATATCGGCCATGAGCTTATCCGATGCGTGAATTGTTCAGCAGTTTGCGAATGTCGGTGCGAACCTTGAGCGGGTCGGCATCGTCGGGGAACAGCATCATCAAATTGCCATTGGGGTCGATGATCCACATGCCATTTTTGACAGCTTGTTCAGGGGCCTTGCCAGTGGCTTCAGGGGCCAGGAATTCGGCCAGCTGGCGCGGATCGGCGCGCAGCATATGCGTACCTTGATAGGCCTCCAGAATTTGCTCGGTTGGCTGGCCCTGGTCAGTCACAAACCAGACGCGTGCCAGGCGTTCCACGTTCTTGCCTTGGCTGGCGTGGGAGTTGCGCAGAATGAACAGCTTGCGCACGCAGCTTTCGGGGCAGGCGCTTTCATCGGCACTGACCAGCACCCAGCGGCCTCGCAGCGATTGCAGATCAAAGGCCTCGCCTTGCAGATTGCGCAGGGGCAGTGCGGCAGGTTCAGGCACGCTGCGTTGAGGCTGAATCAACTGGCCGTAGGCATTGCTCTCGTCTGGCCGCAGTCCCAGTGATGGCATGTAGTAGGCAGCCAGTGCAAACAGTACCGGCGCCAGACTGATCGCCAGCAGCAGATACAGCGGAGTCATGGAACGCGGGCGGGTAGGGGGTTGAGTCGTGTCCACGTCAGGTTTTCCTTGTAGGGGCAGAGTTGAGTCTGGAGCGTCGCAGCCATTTCCACGCTACACCGATCCAGGCACACAGGGCAATCAGGGCAAAACCGAACCATTGCAGTGCGTAGCCACGGTTCTTTTCAAAGTCGATATTCGGGTCGGGCCAATTGGTTTGCAGCTCCGAAGCGGGAGCCGTCTGGGCCAGCACGCGCGGCAGCACAGGCAGATCAATGCGGCTGCGCAGATCTTCCAGGGCCAGGTTCTGCACGACGGGGGGCGTGCCAGACGGGTCGGGCAAGTGTGCAGGCAAGGGGCTGCTACCCAGCTCAAACAGACGCGGTACGCGCTCCATCAACTCGCCGGAAATGGTTTCGGAGCCGGAAGGAGCAGCCGGAACGCTAGGGGTTTGCCCCGGTACGCGAGCCAGCCAACCACGTAGCACGAGCAGGCTGGAGCCCGCCAAATCGCCCTCATCCAGCACAAAAGGGGTGGCAATCCAGTAGCCCGGCTTACCTTTGAAATTGCGATTATCCAGGAGTACAGTTAACTCACTGCGCCAGGAGCCGTGCACCGCGACAGACTGCCACAAGGCACCTTTATCCAGGCTGGCCTGGGAATCAATATGAAGGGGAGCTTGCTGGCGGCCTTGTTCTATTTGTTGCGCCAGGCTTTGACGTTCCTGCGCGCGGCTCAGTTGCCAGCGCCCCAGGCTAATGAACAGCAGCATCAGCAAACCCAGACAAACCAGGGCAAGCAGGGATCGAGTCGAAGAAGAACGAGAATTGTTGCTGGACATCCATTCAACCTGAAGCGGGGGAGACGTAATGCGTGTGCTAGTCCTGATCGTGTTTCTGGGGATTATTGTTTCGCTGGGTTCAGCCCTGGTGTATTTGATGCGTGACCGGGGTAATTCCAATCGCATGGCCTATGCCCTGACCTGGCGAGTGGGCTTGTCCGTGGCCCTGTTTCTGTTTGTGTTGCTGGCCCATCATCTGGGTTGGATTGAAAGCACTGGCGTGCCTTTGGCTTGAAGTAAAAACCCAGGCCCGAAGACACGGGCCTGGAGCATGAATGGCTAGAACCAGTACACGTACAGATACAAGCCCAGCCACACCACGTCCACAAAGTGCCAGTACCAGGCGGCCCCTTCAAAACCAAAGTGGTGCTCGGCGGTAAAGTGCCCGCGCATCAGCCGTATCAGCATCACCGTCAGCATGGTGGCACCGATAATCACGTGAAAACCGTGAAAGCCCGTCAACATGTAGAACAAGGCTCCGTAAGCGCCGGAAGTGAACTTCAGGTTCAGTTCGGCATAGGCGTGCATGTATTCGTAAGCTTGGCAGGCCACGAAGGCAAAGCCCAGCGCAACCGTCATGAACAGCCAGAAAATAGCGCTACTACGCTTGCTGGCTCGCAGCGCGTGGTGAGCAATGGTCAGGGTCACACCCGAGGTCAGCAGCAAGGCCGTGTTGATCGTAGGCAGCCACAGCGGGCCTACGGTCTGGAAGGGGGCAACAGTGCCCGCCGGGCCTTGATTCGGCCAGGTGCCGGTGAAGTCGGGCCAAAGCAGGGCGCGGTGATCCAGGTCGCTGAGCAGCGGCGTGGCAATTTCGCGGGTATACCAAAGTGCCCCGAAAAAGGCCGCAAAAAACATCACTTCGGAAAAGATGAACCAGGACATGCTCCAGCGATAGGAGATATCGACACGCGTGCTGTTCAGACCCGTTTCAGACTCGCGCACGGCATCGCTGAACCAGAAGAACAGCACCAGCAAGAAGCTGAGAATCCCGACCAGAAACACCCAGAAACCGCCCGGCCAGTTATTGATCCAGGTAGCCGCACCCAACAGCGTCAGGCACAGGGAAAGGCTGGCGCGTACCGGGTGCCCCGATAAGCCGGGGACGTAGTAATACGGCGCCTTGGACGGGTGAGCCGTAGTCTCGACATGCATAGTGTTCTCCTTCGGGTCATGTGCCCTGGGGCGCAGTATCCGGCCAGGGTTCAGCTGGCCTGACCAATGAACCAGCGGGCCACCATAATCAGGCCCACAACGAAAACAACCGTGGCGATCAAGGCGGCAATAATCAGATAGACCGGATTGATCTTGGCAATGTCCTGCTCATGGTCGCGGCCACGACGGACTCCAAAAAATCCCCAGGCAATGGCTTTCAATGTCTGGAAAAAACTGAGCTTGCGCCGTGTGAGGTCCCGAAAATCGTCATCCATATCACTGTCCTAAAAATTGACTGCCTTTTAGAAAGGTCCAGGCCATGACGGCAATGACGAACACGGCCAGGAGCAATCCCAGACGGCGGTTGCGACGGCGTTGTTCGGGGGTCATACGGTGTTCCTCCAGTGTTACTTGACGACAGGGGGTACTTCAAAGGTGTGGTGCGGAGCGGGCGATGGAACAGTCCACTCCAGACCTTCGGCACCTTCCCAGGGTTTGGCGCTGGCCACTTCGCCCTTGCCACGCGCCGCCTGGATCACGATGTAGATCAGCAGCAATTGCGACAGGCCGAACCAGAAGGCGCCAATGGTGGCAATCTGGTGGAAGTCCGTGAACTGACCGGCGTAGTCCACATAACGACGTGGCATGCCCGCCAGACCCAGGAAGTGCATCGGGAAGAAGGTGACGTTGAACGAGATCATGGTGGACCAGAAGTGGATCTTGCCCAGACGCTCGTTGTACATGCGGCCGGTCCATTTGGGCAGCCAGTAGTAGGCACCGCCAAACAGGGCAAAGAGCGATCCGGCCACCAGCACATAGTGGAAGTGGGCCACCACGTAATAGGTGTCGTGTACCGCAATATCAATCGGGGCCACGGCCAGGATCAGGCCGGTAAAGCCGCCAATCGTGAACACGAAGATAAAGCCGATGGAAAACAGCATGGGCGTTTCAAAGGACAGCGAACCGCGCCACATGGTGGCTACCCAGTTGAAGATTTTCACCCCGGTCGGAATGGAGATCAGCATGGTGGCATACATGAAATACAGCTGCCCGGTTACCGGCATCCCGGTGGAGAACATGTGGTGGGCCCACACCAGGAAGGACAGAATCGCGATGGCGGCGGTGGCGTACACCATGGAGGCATAGCCAAACAGGGCTTTGCGCGAGAAGGCAGGCACGATGGCAGAGACAATGCCAAAGGCCGGCAAGATCATGATGTAGACCTCGGGGTGACCGAAGAACCAGAAGATGTGCTGGTACAGAACCGGGTCACCACCACCGGCGGCGTTAAAGAAGTGTGTACCGAAGTGACGGTCCGTCAGCAGCATGGTCACGGCAGCGGCCAGCACGGGCATCACGGCAATCAGCAGATAAGCGGTAATCAGCCAGGTCCAGCAAAACAGCGGCATTTTCATCAGCGTCATGCCAGGCGCGCGCATGTTCAATACCGTCACCACAATATTGATGGCCCCCATGATGGAGGACGCGCCCAGAATGTGGACCGCGAAAATCGTGAAGTCCATGCCTGGTCCCATTTGCAAGGACAGCGGGGCGTACATGGTCCAGCCACCGGCAGGCGCGCCGCCCGGTACAAAGAAGGACGCGGTAAACAGAATCGCGCCTACGGGCAGCAGCCAGAAGCTGAAGTTGTTCATGCGGGCAAAAGCCATGTCCGATGCGCCAATTTGCAGCGGAATCATCCAGTTGGCAAAGCCCACAAAAGCCGGCATGATCGCGCCGAAAATCATGATCAGGCCGTGCATGGTGGTGAACTGGTTGAACAGCTCTGGCCGGAAAAACTGCAGGCCCGGCTGGAACAGTTCGGTACGCAGCAGCAAGGCCAGCACGCCGCCCTCCAGCAACATCACAAAGGAGAAGATCAGGTACATGGTCCCGATGTCCTTGTGATTGGTGGCGAACAGCCAGCGACGCCAGCCGCTAGGGGTGGCATGGGCATGATGGTGATCATCATGTCCGCTCGGGTTCGCTACATGGTCGACGGTGACGCTACTCATGCTTGACTCCTTGCTGCACTCCCCCTGGCCGTAGTCAGGGATAGATTGATAGTGTGATAGGCGGCGCGCGCAAAATTAGCGCTGTTCCTTGACGTCGGCGGGCATCACGACAGGGTCAGGCCCTTTGCCAGCGTTGCCCCAGGCATTGCGTGTGTAGGTAATGACCGCAGCAATCTGTACATCGGTCAGTTGATTGCGGAAGGCGGCCATCGCGGTGCCAGGGTGACCATTCAACACCGTGTCGATCTGGCCTTTCTTGGGGGCGAGCACAAATTTCGTATCGCCATCCAGAGCGGGGAAGGTGCCGGGCACGCCCTTGCCGTTGGCCTGGTGGCAAGCCACGCAGTTCTGCGCAAAGATCTGTTTGCCGCGCTCGGTCAATTCGTCCTTGGTCCACTCTTTATTGGGATCGTCGGCCTGGGCAGTCATCAAGTCGTTCTGCTCCTGGGCCCACTTGTCGTAGTCTTCTTGCGCCATCACTTGCACCACGATGGGCATATAGGCGTGGTCCTTGCCACACAGCTCGGCGCATTGACCGCGGTAGGTGCCGACCTTGTCCGCACGGAACCAGGTATCGCGCAAAAAGCCAGGGATGGCATCTTGCTTGACGCCAAACTCGGGCACCATCCAGGAGTGGATGACGTCCTCGGCCGTCAGCATGACGCGCACTTTCTTGTTAACCGGCACCACCAGTGGCTTGTCCACTTCCATCAGATAGTTCGGGCCAATGGGTTCGCGGCCTTCAATCTGGGCGCGCGGGGTGGACAGGTTGGACAGGTATTTCACACCCGTGGCCGGACCGTCCAGATACTCGTAGCCCCATTTCCACTGATAGCCAGTGACCTTGACGGTCAGGTCGGCGCTGCTGGTGTCCTTCATGGCCACCACGGTTTTGGTGGCAGGCAGTGCCATGCCGATCACGATCAGGAAAGGGATGATGGTCCAGGCCACTTCCACACCCAGGTGTTCGTGAAAGCGGGCGGCAATCGCGCCCTTGGACTTGCGGTGCCGGATGATGGAATAGAACATCACGCCGAACACGCCAATAAAGATGATGGTACAGATGATCAGCATCATCCAATGCAGCCAGGCAATGTCCTGGGCGATGGGGGTAACCCCGTTATGCAAATTGAGCTGATTGACACGGGGACCACCCTCCATGTGGGTGATCTGAGCCAGGCTTGGCCCTGCCGTCGAACAGGCGGTCAGAGCAAATAAACTTCTCCACATCTTCATTGTTGTCCCTCTTTTGGTGTTGCCATGCCAAACCGGGGTTCGGCTGCGTCAACGCTCCGAAAAATCCAACGCTGGAAGAAACTGCTGTGTTGCAGTGGCGGGCTTGTCGCAGCTAAGTGCTGGTCCGCTCGAAGTTTTTAGTAGCTTATCTGTTCACGGAAATTATATAGAACTTGCTTTAGCCTTCAAGGGCAGGGTATGTCCCTAGAAGACAAGGTTGGACTAAACGCTACAAAAGCCGTAATGGGACAAGGCTTGAATTACAATCGCGGACTATGACTTTGTTCCAGAACCGATCACTTACTCAGGCCCTGCGTCAGCGCATGGCCAGCTTGACCAGTCAGCTGCAACAATTGCCCCCGCCTGGCAGCCGTCCTGTCACTGTTGATGGGCGCGTTGCCGGATGGATCACCCCCAAGGCTGCTCGTTGTATCGAGCCTTTGCCAGGGGTCTCGATTGAAGAAGATGTCTTGCGTCTGAGCGATTGCCCCAGCCAGGAATTGAGCTTGGCTCAGGTCCTGGATCAGGTCGCCTTGCGTTTGCAGGAAGGCGGTTGCATTCGGGCCTGGCGTGACGAGTTGCTGGACGTGGTCGGAGAAGGGCAGTGCCTGTCGCGCATTGAACGCGGTGCGGTACGGCCCTTGGGCTTTTTGACGCAAGCCGTGCATTTGAATGGCTGGTCCACAGACGGCCGTATCTGGGCCGCACGTCGTTCACCCACCAAGTCAACAGACCCGAATATGTGGGACACGCTGGTCGGTGGATTGGCGGTCAGTGGTGAATCGCTGCATACCTCTCTGATACGCGAAAGTTATGAAGAAGCGGGGTTGGCCGAGTCCGTGCTGGACAATTGCACCCCCTTGCGTGTGTCCTTGCGCATGCACCGTCGCCTGCCGGAAGGCTACCAAGTGGAAAATGCTCTGGTTAGCGATTGCGTGCTGGCCGACGATGTACGGCCCTGCAATATGGACGGCGAGGTTAGTGAGTTTCGCTTATTGACGCTGGATGAAGCCTGGCAAATGATAGAAGCAGATTTGTTCACCCTGGAAGCGCAAGTGGTGCTGATCGACAGCATCAAGCAGCATCTGGAACAGCTGGCCTGAACCTGGGAATCACCGGGCAGGCACCAACCCGATGGGAGCTACGCATGAACCCGAATCCTTTTGGTATACCTGATTTCAATGCCCTGGGCGGCGGCAACAATCCCTTGCTGCGCAGCATGGACATGATGGCGCAGGCCTGGAAAAACATGGCCAGCGGTGGTGCGGGCGATTTGAGTTCGGGCATGATGCCCAGCTTGTCCCCCGATGATCTGGATCGTCGTATTCGTGACTTGCGTGCCGTGGAAAGCTGGTTGCAGCTGAACCTGTCCATGCTGAGCACGACTATCCAGGGTCTGGAGATTCAGCGCTCCACCTTGGCGGCTATCAAGACCATGGCACAGCAAGGTACGCAGGCTGCGGGCGGGAAAAATCCCTTTGAAGCCTTTATGGCCTTCAATCCCATGACGGCAGCGGCGGATAGCGCGGCTGCCTCAGATTCCAGGTCTGGGGCCAACAAGCCGGAAGCGGCATCGCAAACGGCATCTCAGCATGCTTCGGCACAGCCTCAACAAGCTGCGCCACAGCCCGAAGCGGCTGCCAAGCAGGACGCCCCAAAAGATAAACAGCCCGGTGCCCAGCAGGACGCCGGTGCAGGAAATCCCGCTGCACAAGCGTGGTGGAACATGCTGCAACAGCAGTTTGATGCCATGGCGACCGCCACAGCCGCATCAATGCAGCAGGTGGAAAATTATCGTCAGCAGGCGAGCAAGGCTAAAGCGGCAGGCTCGTCGGCCAAATCCTCCAAACCGGCAGCTGCCAATGCCCAGACTTCGGCCAAGACCAGTGCTCCGGCAGCAGCCAAGCGGGTAAAAACGGCAGCGAAAGCCGCCACTAAAACTGCGGCCAAGGCGGCCACCAAAACGGCGGCTAAAAAAACCGCCACGCGCAGCACCAAAAGCAGTACCAAAAAGAACTGATCGACCAACCTTGTAGGTAAATTTTTATGCTTAATATCGTGATTCTGGCAGCAGGCATGGGCAAGCGTATGCAGTCTGACCTGCCCAAAGTACTGCATCCTATCGCCGGCAAATCCATGCTGGCCCACGTGCTCGACAGCGCACGTGAACTGGAGCCGGAAAAAGTTGTGGTCGTGGTGGGTCATGGCGCCGAGCGCGTTCAGCAAACCTTCGCACAGGCCGAGCTGGCCTTTGCCTTGCAACAACCTCAGCATGGTACGGGCCATGCAGTGCAACAGGCCGTGCCTGAACTGGTCGGTGGCGACCAGGAAGATGACGCCACGCTGGTTCTGTATGGCGACGTTCCTCTGGTCCAGGCTGACACCTTGCGCCGCTTGCTGCAAGCCCGTGGGCAAGGCGTGGCCGTGCTGACCGAAACGCTGGCAGACTCCACAGGCTACGGCCGCATCATTCGCGGTGCAGATGGCACCGTACAACGCATTGTCGAGCACAAGGATGCCAGCGAAGCCGAGCGTGCCGTGAAGGAAGTGAACACCGGCATTCTGGTAGCCCCGACGGCGCGCCTGAAAGATTGGCTGACCCGCATCACCAACGACAACGCTCAGGGCGAGTACTACCTGACCGACATCATTGCCTTGGCGGTTGCCGATGGCGTGCCCGTGCAAGCTGCTCAGCCAGCTGCTGGTTGGGAAACCCTGGGTGTGAACAGCCGCATTCAACAGGCCGAGCTGGAGCGTCTGTGGCAAGCAGAACAGGCTAGCCGTCTGCTGGAAAAAGGCGTGACCTTGGCCGACCCGGCCCGCTTTGATCTGCGCGGCACACTGGAGTGTGGCCGTGATGTGTTCATTGATGTGGGTTGCGTGTTTGAAGGCAAGGTTGTGTTGCAAGACGGCGTGCGTGTCGGCCCGCATAGCGTGCTGCGTGACGTGACGATTGGTGCCGGTACGCAAATCGAAGCTTTCAGCCATCTGCAACAAGCCCAGGTTGGCGAAGAAGCCCGTATCGGCCCTTATGCCCGTCTGCGCCCTGGTGCTGTTCTGGCCAATCACACCCACGTGGGCAACTTCGTGGAAATCAAGAACACCCAGCTGGGTGAAGGTTCCAAAGCCAATCACCTGGCCTATATCGGTGATGCCGATGTGGGGCAGCGTGTGAACATTGGCGCAGGCACCATCACCTGCAATTACGATGGCGTGAACAAGTTCCGCACCGTGATTGGTGACGATGCCTTCATCGGCTCGGATACGCAACTGGTGGCTCCGGTGACGGTAGGCCGTGGCGCAACGATTGGCGCGGGTACGACCCTGGTGCGCAATGCACCGGATGATCAGCTGACCTTGTCGCGTTCGGAACAGCGCAGCGTGTCCGGCTGGAAGCGCCCGGTTCGCAAATCTTGATGTGTGTTAGCCCATCTTCGGTATCCCTCCCTTTGCATCGCAAGGGGAGCATTGCTGCTTGCTCTTGTGGCACACAGTGCCCGGATGGGCTGATTCTGGATCGTCGTCATGCGCATTCTGCAGCTTAACTTCGAGCGCGGCTGGCGCGGTGGCGAGCGGCAAACCCTGCTGAGCATCCAGCAGATGCAACAGGCTGGTCATCAGGTCAGTCTATTGGCCCGACGTGATGAAGAGTTGGCCAAGCGTGCTAAAGAGCAGGGCGTGAGTGTGGTGGAATGCGCCTCCGTGGGTGCCGCGCTGCGCTATTTACTGGTGCATGGCCGGGGTTTTGATATCGTCCATTCCCAAACCGCGTCCTGCATGAGCTGGCTGGCCTTGCTGCATTTCTGGTTGCCCAAACGGGTGGTCTTTACGCGCCGAACGGCTTTTCCGATTGACCGCAAACGCGTCGAGCAACGTAGCGGACAGCAGCCAGACAGTGCTTTGACTTCCAAGGAACGACGCACGCGTTGGAAGTGGCGCAAGGCGGATCGTTTGGTAGCGATCAGCCAGGCAGCAGCGGCAGAGCCGCGTCGCCTGGGCTTTTCCGTAGATGTGATTCCTAGTGCCATCGAGTACGTCGAGCAGGATGAGGCCTATGTGAACCACTTGCGGCTGCGGTGGAATCCGCAGGGCTTGCACGTTCTGGGGACGATGGCGGCACTGACGTCCGAGAAAGATCCCCAGACTTTGATACGCGCGATTCATGCCTTGTATCAGCGTCGTCAGGACTTTGTGTTTCTGCATTTCGGTGCGCCTGGCTCCGAGACCTCGGCGGCAGAGGAACTGATTGCGCAGTTGGGGCTGGAAGGCTGCTACAAGCTGGCTGGTTTTGAAGCCCGCCCCGAACAGGCTTATCGCTTGATGGACGGCTTTGTCCTGAGCTCCCGTCATGAAGCCCTGGGCTCCAGCGTTCTTGATGCGTTCGTGTACGGCGTGCCCGTTACGGCCACGATGGCGGGCGGTTTGAGTGAGCTGCTGGATAATGGCCGTGGCAAGTTATGCGCGGTAGGGGATGCACAAGCCATTGCACAGGCTCTGGATGACACTTTGAGCAATCCGACAGCAGCGCGGCAACAGGCAGCGCTGGCGCATCGCTGGGTGCAGCAGGAGCATGACCCCGCTGTCATGGCGCAGCGTTACTTGCGTCTGTATCAGCAACTGGTACAGCAACGTGTACGGAACTGAGCCCGGCTTACATCTTTGGTGCAGGTAAAGGCACCCGCGTCTCGAACTTGGCCTGATGAATCGAAAAGAAGCTTCGTATATTGCGGATATTCGCCTGACTGGTGAATAAAGCGTGAGCCAGCTTGTGATACGCCGTCATGTCGCTGACTTGCAAGATCACAATGAAATCCACCCCGGTCGAGACGCGATAGCATTGCGTCACTGCTGCTTCGGGGGCCATCAGGCGCTCGAAGTGCTGCAGGTATTCTTCACCCTGACGGTCCAGCGTAATCTCCACAATGGCCGTCAAGCTGGGGCCCAGTTGCTCCGGGTCCAGCAAGGCAACCTGCCTGCGAATTACCCCTTGTTCACTTAAACGACGTACTCGCCGCAAGCAGGTTGGGGGAGAGGCGTGCACGCGCAAAGCCAGCGCTTGATTGCTGATGGAAGCATCATTTTGCAGCTGCTCCAGAATGCGTAAATCCAGCTCGTCCAGTTCAATCATGACAAGGTTTATCTATCTATGATGAAATAAAATTCCGTTAAATAAATTTAATTTATCTTTTCTTTCATATTGATTATTAAATGAAATTTTAATTCATTTCAAAGAAAAAATAGACATAAAATTTTTCGTGATTCAGATCAGAATAAGCGGATTGAATTGATTAGTTGGCCCACCGAAGGGGGCCATGAACAGGAGTTGGCTATGTGTGGAATTGTTGGCGCGGTAGCGCAACGCGATATTGTCCCCGTGCTGCTGGAAGGTTTGAAGCGTCTGGAATACCGGGGCTACGATTCTTGCGGCGTTGCTGTTCATGCGCAGGGCCAGTTGTTGCGGGCACGCAGTACTCAACGCGTGGCCGAACTGCAAGAGCAGGTCAAGGCAGATCATCTGCAAGGCTTTACCGGCATTGCTCACACTCGCTGGGCAACCCATGGCGCGCCTGCTACTCATAATGCTCACCCGCACTTCTCCGGCAAGGGCAAAGCACGTATTGCGCTGGTGCATAACGGCATCATCGAAAACCACGACGAACTGCGCGCCGAGCTGCAAAGCATTGGCTACGTGTTCGAGAGCCAAACCGACACCGAAGTGATCGCCCACCTGATCGATCATCTGTACAACGGGGATCTGTTCGAGGCCGTGCAGCAGGTCATCCGTCGCTTGACCGGTGCTTATGCGATTGCCGTGTTCTGTCAGGACGAGCCACATCGCGTGGTAGGTGCTCGCCACGGTTCGCCTTTGGTTGTAGGTGTGGGTCAGAATGAAAACTTCCTGGCTTCGGATGCCTTGGCATTGGCCGGCACCACCGATCAAATCATCTACCTGGAAGACGGTGATGTGATTGATCTGCAGATCAATAAAGTGTGGATCATGGACAAGGACGGCCGCGCCGTCGATCGCCCTGTACATACCGTACATCTGCACACCGCAGCCGCTGAATTGGGCCCATACCGCCACTTCATGCAAAAGGAAATCTTCGAGCAGCCCCGCGCTGTAGGCGATACCTTGCAAGACATTGAAAGCGTCACACCCGAGTTGTTTGGTGACCAGGCCTACAAGGTTTTCCAGGACATCGACAATGTGCTGATTCTGGCTTGCGGCACCAGCTACTACGCCGGTCTGACCGCTCGCTACTGGATTGAGTCTCTGGCCAAAATCCCCGTCAATGTGGAAATTGCCAGCGAGTACCGCTACCGCGACAGCGTGCCCAATCCGCGCACTTTGGTGGTGACGATTTCCCAGTCCGGCGAAACGGCTGACACGCTGGCCGCCTTGAAACACGCCCGCAGCCTGGGCATGGAACAGACCCTGACCATCTGCAACGTGGCCACCAGCGCCATGGTGCGTGAGTGCAAGCTGTCCTACATCACCCGTGCTGGCGTGGAAATTGGTGTGGCTTCCACCAAAGCCTTCACCACCCAGTTGACCGCCTTGTTCCTGCTGACCATCGCGCTGGCTCAAGTCAAAGGTCACCTGAATCAGGAGCAGGAAGGTGACTACCTGAAAGCCCTGCGCCACCTGCCTACCGCTATCGCTGCCGTGCTGGCTCTGGAGCCACAAATCATGGCGTGGGCAGACCGTTTCGCCAGCAAGGAAAACGCCTTGTTCCTGGGCCGTGGCATGCATTACCCCATCGCCATGGAAGGCGCGTTGAAACTGAAAGAAATCAGCTACATCCACGCTGAAGGCTATCCCGCTGGTGAACTGAAACACGGCCCTCTGGCCCTGGTTACCGAAGCCATGCCCGTGGTCACCATCGCCCCACGCGATGAGCTGCTGGAAAAGCTGAAATCCAATATCGAAGAAGTCCACGCACGCGGTGGTGAGCTGTACGTGTTTGCGGACGCCGATACCCGTATCGGCAGCAGCGAGCGTGTGCATGTGATCCGTATGCCGGAGCACTACGGCAAGCTGTCCCCCATCTTGCACACCGTGACCTTGCAATTGCTGGCCTATCACACCGCTTGCTCGCGTGGCACGGACGTGGATAAGCCACGGAATCTGGCCAAGAGTGTGACTGTCGAATAAGTCTTTCAGACTATATCGACCGTAAAGAGCCGCTTATGCGGCTCTTTTTGTATTCTTCGCCGTTTGGTAATTTTTGAGTGGTTCTTATAGAGAAATAAACCCAGCGAAAGAGGGCGAACCATGCCTGAAAGCCAGTGTATGTGTCGTCCTAAATACACACCGCTAGCGGATTTTGCAGCCCACACCATATAATTGATAACGATTCTCATTATGTGTGGTGCGGAGTACCCTCGTGTCATCTTCAGTTCTTCCTTTGTCAGGCGTGTATTCGGCCGAGTCGGTCGAGTCACTGTACTGCGACCACCATAGTTGGTTGCAGCGCTGGCTGCATCACCGTTTGGGTGGCGCGGACCAGGCGGCTGACTTGGCGCAGGACACCTTTGTACGTTTGTTAAGCAGCCGTTCCCGCTGGCAATTTGCCAGTCCTGGTGAGGCCCGCGCTTACTTGCGCAAGACGGCACAAAACCTGTGCATCAATCTGTGGCGACGTCAGGAAATTGAACAGGCCTGGCTGGATATTCTGGCTGCTACACCCGTGAACTTTTACCCTTCGGCAGAACGCCAGGCCATGATTTTGCAGGCGCTGGAAGAGATCAGTGCCATGCTTAGCAGCTTGTCTCCCAAAGCGGCCAAGGCTTTTACCCTGGCCGTTATTTGCGAGATGACTGACGATGAGGTCGGCGCAGAAATGGGCATTTCCGGCCGCATGGTGCGCAAGTACGTGGCACAAGCCATGTTGGGCTGCATCAGCCTGCATGCTTGCCAGACCGTCGCCGAATTGCGTCAGGAACCTCAATACTAAGCCTCATGAAGCACGGCTCCAGTTTTTCTTCTCCCGCTACACCTCCCCACGCCGTTTTGATGCAAGCCGCTGAATGGTATGCCTGCCTGCGCGATGGCAAAGCCAGTGCGGCGCAGCGCTCTGCCTGGCAGAACTGGCTCAAACAGGACGAGATGCACAGCACCGCTTGGCGTTATGTGGAGGAAGTCAGCCGCAGTTTTGAGCCAGTGCGTACCGCGCCGGACTCACGTCGTGTGGTGGAGAAATTGCACACGGCCAACGAGCGTTTGCATCAGCGCCGTCGCGTTCTGGCCAGCGTGGCTGCGCTGGCAGGAACGGGGGTTCTAAGTTGGCTGGGCTGGCGTCAGTCCTGGCTGCCATCCAGTGTTCTGGCCCTGGCCGCCGACCATTCCACACAAACCGGCGAGCAGAGCCAGATTGTGCTGGCAGATGGCTCCCGGCTGTGGCTGAACACAGCCTCTGCGATTGATGTGCAGTTCACCGCGCAGGCTCGCCATATTGTTTTGATCTCCGGCGAGATCTTCATTCAGACGGCCAAGGACGATACGGAAAGACCTTTTACCGTTCAAACCCCGCAGGGCAATATGCGGGCCTTGGGCACGCAATTCAATGTGCGTATGGACAAGGACTGTACGCAGCTGGCGGTCTACGAAGGGGCTGTGCAGGTGTCTACGGCAAAAGGTCAAAACACCGCCACGGTACAGGCGGGCAAGCAGGTGCACTTTAGTGCGCAGCGTATCCGGCAAAGCATGGACGCCGATCAGGCGCGCGAAGCCTGGACCCAAGGCGTGCTGGTGGCTGACAACATTGCCTTGCGTAGCGTGATCAAGGAATTGAGCCGTTACCGTAAAGGCTATCTAGGTGTAGATGAGGCAGTGGCCGATCTGAAGGTCTATGGCAGCTTCCCCATTCATGACACGGACCGCGTGCTGAAAATGCTGGCTTCAGCATTGCCGATTCGCATCGATCAGCCCATGCCCTGGTGGACCAGTGTGCAAGCTCTGGATTGATTGAGCAGGGCATTTCACCAACGATGGTCATAAATAATAAAAATAAAAACCTATCAGATTCAAAGGCTTGCCGGATTTTGGCCCAAAAATCTCAAAAAAGATGCAAAAGCAGGTTCCGGGTTTTGGAGACTTGGTGGTTTTAGACAGTAAGAGGACCTGATTGGCGTGAGGCCAATGAAGCAGGAGGCAGCCCGCCGTGGCTGCTCAGTACTGAACATCAACGCAAGAACATCGTTCAGGTTCATCGTTTTTATTGTGACTGACCCGTGTTTTTGAAGGATGTCTCCTTATGCATCGTCGCCCCGATCCCCTTTCCCTGTCCAAGGATGCAGGATCGCATTGCGCCCCTTTGCGTCCACTGGCCTTGGCCCTGTATGTCTTGATGGCCGGTAGCGCGTTTATTGCCAGTACCTCGCCTGCCCAGGCGACCACGCGAAGCAGCCCGACGGCAGACAAGACACAGCGTTATGACATACCAGCAGGCCCCTTGAGCCGGGTGTTGATGCGCTTCTCGCAAGAAAGCGGGGTCTATCTGGTTGGCGCAGGCAGCGTGGCCGAAGGCAAGCAAAGCGCGGGCCTGAAAGGCAATTACAGCGTGACGCAGGCCTTGGATACCTTGCTGGCAGGCACGGGCATTCGCTACTCGCGCGATGCCAATACCGTCAATTTGTGGCCCGTCACGGAAACGACCCAGCTGGAACCCGTGCGTGTCAAAGGCACCCTGAATCGGGCGACTGAAGACACAGGCTTGTACACGCTGAACGGTACCAGCAGCACCGCGACGCGCTTGAACATGGACACCCAGCACACGCCGCAATCGGTCAGTGTAATGACGCGCCAGCAAATGGACGATTTCGGCCTGACCAGCTTCGATGATGTGATGAACTTTACCACCGGCGTGACGGCCAATACGGCCGCGGTGGGAGGCGGGTTTCAGTTTCAGGCCCGTGGCTTTGACATCAGCAATGTGCAAGTGGATGGCGTGCAAAGCAGCTACCGTGCTGCCGGGCGTGGAGCATTTAATCCTATTTCTCTGGATATGGATTTATACGACCGTGTGGAAGTCGTGCGCGGAGCGACAGGTTTGTTGTCGCCTACCGGCGAGCCCTCCGCCTTGATCAATTTGATTCGCAAACGTCCGCAAGCAGAATTTGGCGGCAAGTTAAGCGCCCACTATGGCTCCTGGAACGACAAACGCGTAACGGCGGACGTGACCGGCCCGCTGACTGAAGACGGCCGTTTGCGTATGCGTGTTATTGGTTCGCGCAAGCAGGCGGACTCCTTCATGGATCGCCAGGACCACAAGAACGATTTGCTGTCCGGCATGCTGGAATTTGACCTGACAGACAGAACCTTGCTGACCGCTGGCTACGACTACCAGACCGCCAAGCTGCGAGGCGAAGGCAATATGGGTGTGCCCTTGTTTACCAGCGAGGGCGACCGTATTGACGTTTCGCGCTCCATGTCGCTGGTGCCGGATTGGACCTACTGGGACAAGAAGCATCAAAACGCTTTCTTCTCGGTCGAGCATGAGTTTGAAAACAAGTGGAATGCCAAGCTCAGCTACAGCCACCAGCGTGACGATGGCGATGCACTGATTACCGGCCTGGGGCAGGGTGTGAACCCGGTAGTGCGCCCGGACGGATCCGGTATAGGCATCCGCGCCAACCTGGCCGCCAATGGCTATCGCCATCAGGACAACCTGGAGTTGTCGGCCAATGGTCCTTTCGAGCTGTTTGGCCGCGAGCACCAGCTGATGTTCGGTTTTAACGGCACTCGCAAGCGTGACACCACGTATACCATGCAGGTCAGCGATACCCGCAACTGGTTCATCCCCAATATTTACGACTGGGACGGCTATATGCCCGAGCCCAGCGTCAGCCGCACAGGTGAATGGAACCGCGTCCACACACGCGAATACGGTTTCTTTGCCGGTACGCGCTTGAACATTATTGATCCCTTGAATGTGATCATGGGCCTGCGCTTGTCGGATTACAAAACCTACCGTGATAACTACGGTAAAACCGGCCAGTTCACTGGCGTGTCCAACGAGCTGCGTAACCGCAATGAAATTACGCCGTACTTTGGGGTGACGTATGACATCAACCCGAACCTGACGGCCTACGCCAGTTATACCCGCCTGTTCCAGCCGCAAAGCTACAAGGACATCAACGAGAACTTCCTGGATCCCATTACCGGGGTTAACCGTGAAATTGGTTTGAAAGGCAGCTTGATGGAGGAGGCCCTGCAGTTCTCCCTGGCCGCTTTCGAGACCCGTCAGAACAATCTGGCCGTGCTGGACCCTTCGGTGCCGGATGACTTCCTATTGCCTGATGGCAGCCGCCCCTACGTGTCTTCGGGCGCTGGCAACAAAACCAAAGGTTTTGAAGTGGAGCTAAGCGGCGCACTGACCAACAACTGGAATGTGTTTGCTTCTTATAGCTACGCCAGCACTAAAAACGGTGAAGGCGAGCGGATCAACACCTACATTCCCAGCCAAACCTTCCGTCTGGGCACCATGTACCAATTCTCCGGTGCGTTGCAAGGCTTGAGCGCCGGCGCCACCGTGAACTGGTTTGGCAAGCGTGATCTGTGGACGGCTGGCCGTCCTTATACGGCCAGCAACGGCAAGGCGCTGGAAGACACCCACAGCAGCTATGCCCTGGTTGGCCTGCACGCCAATTACCGCGTGAACCAGCATTGGAATGCCAAGCTCACGGTAAACAATTTGTTCGACAAGCGTTACTACGACAACTTCGTGATCTTCCGGGCACGTTACGGCGCGCCGCGCAATGTGCATCTGTCCATTGATTACCAGTGGTAATTCCTTCCCCCACTTTTATCGAGCCTAAATTATGACGTCGTCTACTACTCGCCATCTTGTGCGTGGTCTGTACCTTGCTATTGCAATGAGCTTGTCGGCCGGCTACGTACACGCCAAAACTCCTGCCCCTGCAGGCTATCAAGCCGTTACCCAAGCACAGATCATGCAAAAACCGACTGCCGCCGAAGTTCTGGAAATCGTCTTCAGCCCTGCGCAATCCAGCTTGTACGTGTCCTCTCCCAACTGGAAGGACGAGACCTTGTCGCGCACGCTGGTGCTGGACCCCAAGACCCTGGAAATCAAGCAAGAGATTCCCATGGAGGCCAAGAGCTTTGGGGTAGCCCTGGATGATGCCGCCAACCGCCTGTATCTGACTCAAGGTTTCAACGGCACGATTGCCGTGGTTGATACCGTCAAGAACGAGGTCATCAAGCGCATTCGGGTGCAGGAAAAAATCAATTTTCAGGACACCATCAACGCGGCTGATTTTGGTCAGGCGCGCAAAGACGGTTTGCTGAAGATGATGGAGCGTTTCAAGATTACCGAGGACTACCAGTACAAGACGCGTGAACTGGTCGTGGACAAGAAAAACCACCGTGTGTTCGCGCCTGGCTTGGGCCTGGGTTTTGACAGTGTGCTGTTCGTGGTGAATACCCGGACGTTGGAGCTGGAAAAAGTGCTGCCAGGCTTTGGCTATAACGTCGTGGGCATCACCCTGGACGAGGCCAATAACCGCTTGTTTGTCTCCAATATGCAGGGCCAAATCATGGTGGTAAATAGCCAGACTTTGAACATCGATCAGGTCTGGGAAATTGAAGCCGACCAGTTGCTGAACCTGGCGTATGACCCGGCGCAGAACCGATTGTTCGGGGTGGACCAGGGGATTGACCGTGATGACGCGCGTAACCTGCATCTGGAGCGTGAATACAAGCGCCGCAGCGCTGGTCATCAAGTGTTTGTGCTGGATGCATCCAACGGTAAACCCCTGGCAACCATGCCTACCGGCGAAGTGCCTATTGGTGTGCGTTTTGACGCCGAGTCCCAGCGTCTGTTTGTCGCTAACCGAGGCGGTGTGCGCGAGAAAGAGGGCAAGGGTTCGGTCAGTATTTTCGATACGGTGAACTACAAGCCGCTGCAAACCATTGAGCTGGCTCCACACCCCAACAGCTTGGAATACATCCCCGCTGAAAAAGCCTTGTACGTGTCGGTGAAGAACGACGGCAACAGCAAGGAAAAAGGGACTAAAGAGCGTATGGTGCGTATCCAGTTCTAAAAGGCCAAAGCAGCCTGATTGATTGACAAGGTGGGACCCAAAGCCCGGATTTGGCGTGATGCCGAACTCGGGCTTTTTTACGCGTATGGATTGCTTGCGAAATTTATTCTTAATCTATAAGATTAGATATCTAATCAAATGATATGTTCCATGTGGAAATGGGGCAAACAGTGCTGCAGTCTTGCGCTGCACGCCATTTCTTTGTTGCTCCACCTATAAACGCTACATATCCAATTCTTCAGCCCCTATTACGTATCCTCAGTGAAAGGAAAACAGCCCATGTCTCATTATTTGATCGAGCTTTACACGCCTAATGCCAAGTGGAATGCCTTGCCCGTCGAGCAGCGCCAGACCTTCCTGGCAGGTCTTCAGGAGGCGATGGGCGGCCTCTCCACCCTTGGTATTGAAGTGCTGGCCCTGACCGCTACCGAGCGCGATATTGATTGCTCCAGTGCGCACCGTTTCATGGGTGTTTGGCGCTTCCCTGATCAACAAGCTTGCCGGGCCTTGCTGGCCGGCATTAAAGCCAGTGGCTGGTACGAGTACTTCGATCATGTGAATGCGGCGGGAGCAGAAGGGGGTTTTGCTCAACACCTGGCGGAGCTGGCTAAGGATTCTCAGCCTGTTTGAGGGGCAGGCAGTCAGGCGGGGCGGTTAAAAAACGTTCATAGATCAGAGTTTATGTGATATAAACGGTTATCTATGAACGATTATGGTTGTCTGCACCATGCCCAGGAAACTCGCTCCTGCCCCGTTTTACCTGCCAGCCGTCGAGTCACGGGCTCTGGTGTGGGGGCGCTGCATTCGTACTCAACGTGTCGCTCAGAAAATTACAGCTCAAGTCTTCAGCTCAAGAGTCGAGGTCTCGGAAAGTACATTACGCCGAATGGAGCGAGGCGATCCGGCTGTGGCGATGGGGAGCTATTTGACTGCCCTGGCAGCACTCGGTCTGCTCGAATCCATCGTGCCTATGCCTGATGCTCATTGGAGCAGTGGGGATATGAAGGGGCGCGCAAGACTGGACAGAGATGACGATGAGTATTTCTAAGCCTCTATACGTCTATTTGCAGCGGCCTGATACGGGGCAATGGGTGACCGTTGGCCGGTATATCCACGACTCGTCAGCCCAGCTTGGCCAGTTCATGTATGCGCCCAGCTATCGGGATGCAGGTCTGCCATGGTCAATTGATCCGGTTAACTTACCGCTGAGTGGCTCCGTCCCAATTCAGGCGAGTCGCTACGGTGGCCTGCATGATGCGCTACGTGATACTTGTCCCGACGCCTGGGGCCGGTTACTCATTCAAAGGCAACACGGATTAAGCGATAGCTCTCCAAACCATGCTTATCTTCTGAAGGCTGGTAATGCGGAGCGTTGGGGAGCATTGGCGGTCGGCTCTTCGCCTAAACCCTCGATCGCAGAATTGTCCGCACCGCCCATCACAGAAATTGAAAAGCTGAGCGCAGAGCTGCAAGCCATGCAGTTGCGCCGCCCTCCGGTGGACCCGCATTTGCGTCGACGACTGATGGCCACGCCCAGCATGGGAGGGGCAAGACCCAAAGCAACCGTTCGTGATGGAGATCAGTTCTGGCTTGTGAAGCCGATCCTGCCATCTGATACCGAGGATATTCCGCGTCTTGAGCATGCAACTCAAGAGTGGGGCCGGGCAGTGGGCTTGAACTTTGCCCAAACCGCATACACGGGCTTTGGGGAAGATTCCGCACTGAGTGTAATGCGCTCATTGAGGTTTGACCGCCAACATGGCCTTCGGGTCATGACATTGAGTGCGGCATCCTTGTTGCAGACGGAGTACCCCGGTCATTCAGGCTCATCGGCCTGGAGTTATCCCAACTTGGCTCGAACGTTGACGATGATAGGTGCGCCTCAGGAGGATGCCATTGAATTGTTCTGTCGCATGATTTTCAACGCGGTCATTGGCAATGACGATGATCATCCCCGCAACCATGCCATTCATTATCTTCATGATCAGGGCCGGTGGCGTTTGACGCCCGCTTTTGATGTCGTTCCCAATCCAGATTTCACCCCTCAGTATCTGGCGATGGAGTTGAGTCATGGAAGCCGCCAGATCAGCCGAGCCAATGCCTTACATGATGCCAAAGCCTTTGGCTTGTCAGGTGATGAAGAGGCGGTAGAGCTGCTTGACGGGCTGCTGGACAGGATAGAAGGGCGGTTTGATCAGGTGCGCCTCCTGCTTGGGCCTCGCCTGGAGTCGCTCATGCAGGAGCGGCTGTCTGAAGGGTTGCAGCGCATGCGCATTATGTAGTGACTCGGACGTGCCCCAAAGCTTGGGTTTGAGGTACTTGCGTAGCCCTGGTTCGGCGTCATGCTGAGCCAGGGTTTTCTATTAAACAAACACCGTGCTCAACACATAGTATGAGGTGCAGCCGCCTAACACGCCAAGGAGCAGCCCGCCGCGACCCCAGTAAGCCAGAAGGGCGGTGACGCTGAGAGCAAACAGAGCAGGTATGGCTGCAATCTGTATTTCCTGCATGAAAATATAAGCAAGGAAATTTAGAAAAACCGCTGAAGGTAAGATTGTTTCCATCCAGTTGGCGAACCTATCTGGGAACTGGAAATTGAAAGCTACGGGTAAGACTCGCACGAGCAGGCTGGTCAAAAAGAGTGCGGCGATGGAACTACTGATACCTTCATTCACGGGCTTTCCATTTATCTAAAAGTAGGGCGTTGATCATTACGCTCGGGGGCCAAAAATAAGTCGCGCCAAGCAAGGAGTAGAAGGCGATAGCCAAGGCCATGCACAGGGCAATCAACACAATCTGCTTGCGGTACATGCCGATGATCCTTGCCTTCAGTTGCAGGACAGACAGATAGACGAGCACCACACTGGCTGGGACACCGAGATGAATATGGGTATTGAGCCAGGTAGGTGGTATGGACTTGGCAATGACGGCTCCCAACACCCCGGAAACTACCCAGAATATGAAGATGGTGAGTCGTATGCAGAGGGCTTCTGCCACCGTGTCGCTATTTCGTTCCGTGCCATACGCCTCGTCACCCAGCATGTGAGATATCAGAATCCGAGAGAAAAAGGGCTTGGGCAGCCGCTTGCCAGTTGTGAGGGCAATAGGAAAGTAGCGGCAGTTAATGGATGCGCAAATAATCAGTATTGTCAGAAAACTGGTGTTGGACTCAGCCAGCGGCAGTACAGCAAACTGCCCGCTACCCGTAAATCCCAGCAAGCCAGCGGCCAGGATTTCAAGAACGCTCCAGTCGGCTCGATACGCCAGCACACCGAACAGCATACTGACCGGAACAATCGCCAGAGCGGATGGGAGCACTCTGATAAGAGCCTGCGGGATGAGCGCATTCGCTTTTTGATCTGTGTCTGGGGCAGTCTTTGTTTTTGAATAGTCTTGCATACGCTCAGGTCATAGACGTGTGTTCGTGATTAAGGCTGAAGCTCGGCTGACCTTAAGGAACTAGTCATTGCATGAGATGAGCCATGTCGTCTGTCTGTAGAGTCCAAAGACATGCTAGCGATCCAGGTGCAAACGGGTCTTGTACGATCGTGCAAGTTTTCTCTAGGAGCGGTGCATTAGCTGGGCCCACCGACCAGGAGGCAAGCCGTACACCTTGGAGAATTGGTGTGTCATATGACTTTGATCGCTGAACCCGCAGGCGGCAGCGACATCAGCCAGGGCGGCTCCAGTGAGGATCATTTTCTTTGCCTTATCAAGGCGTCGCAGGCTTACGTAACGATAAGGGCTTGTCCCGAACAAGGTACGGAAGTCTCTCGATAGGCTCCATCTATCCGTACCGGAAACGTGCTCTAGCTGATCCAGGGTAAGAGCTGAACTGGGCGTATCGAGGATGAACTGCCTGGCCAGTTCAGCGGCTCTGTAATTGAGTTTTTTTCGCTGTCTGCTTTTTTGTGATGCGTTACTAAGTGCCTGGGCTATGTCATAGATTCCATCGTCTTCTTCCAGACTATCCAATTGGAATTCCATGCTGCTGAGCATATTGGAAATGGCAGACACAATCCTTTGATCAGAAGAGGTCCCTCCCGGAATAAATGGTAGAGGGCGGCCTCCTAATACTTGCTGAATGGTTTCTGGCTGGATGTAAAGGATCTTGTAGTGAAATCCAGCTTCGGTTCCTGCCTCGCCGTCGTGCAGCTCATCTGGATGTATCACGATTGCATTACCGGGCAGGCTATGCCGCATTGACTTCTGGTAGTTGAAGTTATGCACACCGTTGAGCGTAATGCCCAGGGCATATGTGTCATGTCTATGGGGAGAGAAGCCGTAACCGGAAAAGAAAGCCTCCATTCTTTCTATTTTTGACGTTGGTTGGGAGATTTTCGTCCAGTCTTTCTTGCTTTGCATTTTCTAAGACTCGATTGGTATGGCCCTTGTTATCTATTAATACGCTGTTTTATCGGGATACATCATAGCAGTCCTGATTCCTGCTTTTCCTGGCTGCTGAGCTCCGGGTGACTCATCCATACGTGTTCATGAAAAGGTGTTTTACCGCTGGCACCTTATTGGTTGCATCGATAGCCAGTGCGAATTAATCGATTTGTCGCCCTTGGTATGCCTCTCTACGATGACTAGCAACAATAAGGAGGCAAACCATGACGGCGTATTTTTCCAACCCGGTTCGGACCTGCTTCGGCCCGGGAAGTTTGAATGAAATTTCTACCTTGGCGGCCAACAAGAAAGTCACCTTGGTGACCTTTCCGGAGGCTCGTGGGCTGGGTTTGGTTGAGCGTATCGGGAATTTGCTGGGCGACAGGCTGATTCATGTTGTCGAAGATGTGCAGCCAAATCCCGATGTCAGTTACTTGAAGGATGTCTACGAGTCCTTCTGGCAGCAAGCCGGGCAAACGGACATTGTGCTGGCCGTGGGCGGGGGCAGTGCCATTGATACGGCCAAGGCGCTGATTGTGGGGACTCAGACGGGCACCTTCCAGGAACTGCTGGATCTCTTGTCCACCGGCAAGGCTTTTACTCCTGTTCAGGCCAAGTCCTTGATTGCGGTGCCTACAACCGCAGGGACCGGCAGCGAGGTCACTCCGTGGGCCACGATCTGGGATCAGCAAGCACAGAAAAAGTACTCTTTGCATCTGGAGCAAACCTGGCCTGCCGTTGCCATTATTGATCCGGAGTTGATGCTGACAGTACCGGAAAAAGTGACGGTCTCAACTGGGCTGGATGCCTTGTCGCACGCCCTGGAGTCGATCTGGAATGTGAATGCCAACCCCATTTCCGACACCTTTGCGGTCTCTGCCATTCAGGACATCCTTACCTATTTGCCCTTGCTGCAGAAGGATCTGGGCAATATCCAGCTGCGCTCCAAAATGGCGCTGGCGGCCTTGAAAGCGGGCATGGCGTTTTCCAATACCAAGACCGCCCTGGCGCACTCCATCTCTTACGAAATGACCTTGCGTCACGGCTTGCCGCATGGCATCGCCTGCTCCTTTACCTTGCCCTTTGTACTGGGCCTGGCCTGGGGCTGTGATCCATCCCGGGATCTGGTGTTTGAAAGCCTGTTTGGCCCTGATCGCAAGCAGGCTCAAGCTCACTTGCGGGACTTCTTGCTCAGTGTGGGCGTCAAGACCGAGTTTGAGGACTATGGCGTAGGGCCGGACGAGCAGGCTGCCATGATCACTTATGCCATGCAGGGTGCACGCGGCAAGAATTTTATCGCCGCCTGAGTCATAAAAAAACGAGAGACAAACGAATGAAGGGAGAGAGGAAAGATTCCCCCCTTCTCATACCGCATGAATAGAGCATTCCTCTGGCCTGGCTTGCCAGCAGCGGGGGAGTGAAAGGAGCTGGTTATGAATCACGCAACAAGTCTGTCGGGGGCCACGGCGGCATCCGGGTCTTCGTTTCGTCGGGCCCAATGGCGCATGCTGCTGGCCGCGATGTTCTGCTATCTGTTTTTCTATACCGGGCGGCAGACTTTCGGGTTTGCGATTCCGGGCTTGAAAGAGGAGTTTGGCTTTAGCAGTGCTGCCCTGGGCTGGGTATCGGCCGCCTTGTTATGGGCTTACGCCATTGGACAAGCCATCAATGGCAATCTGGCGGACAAGTATGGCGGTCGTCGCATCATGTCTGCTGGCGCGATTCTGTCGTGTGGCGCGAACTGGGTAGCCAGCTTTGCCACCGGTTTTTTCAGCCTGATCATTCCCTGGGGCGCCAATGGCTACTTTCAGGCGCTGGGCTGGGCACCGGGCAGTCGCCTGATCTCCAACTGGTGGGGTGTGTCCGAGCGCGGCAAGGCCTATGGCTTATACGTGTTCGCCGCAGGCTGTGCGTCGATTCTGTCGTATGTCACCTCGATCGTGGTGATCGATGTCATGCATCTGGACTGGCGCTGGATTTTCCGGCTGCCCGTATTGCTGATGCTGCTGGGCGGAATCGTGTTTTATCTGGTTGCTCGCGAGCGGCCAGAGGATATGGGTTTTAAGCCTTTGGCCGATACGGGAGTGGCCAATGCCAACGATCAGGCCAAGGCTCTGGAAGGGGAGAAGGAGTCCTCCTGGGAGCGTTACAAGGCTGTTCTGAAAAACAAGCGCCTTCTGATCGCTGCCTTGTCCCTGGGCTTTCAGAATGCGGCCCGATACGGCTTGATTGTCTGGGTGCCGGTCCATTTTCTGGGCGCGGACTGGAAGACGGGCGATAGCCTTATTGATCCCAAGTGGATCACGATCGCTCTGCCAGTGGGCATGGCCGTTGGAGCGCTGAGCAATGGCTGGATTTCAGACCGTCTGTTTGGCTCCAAGCGTTACCTGGCCATCATGCTCTATACGAGCCTGGGTGCCTTGACCAGTCTGTGGATGTGGACCTTGCCGGTTCATAGCACTTTGGGCCTGGTGGCGCTGTTTTTGTGCGGTTTCTTTGTGTATGGACCCGCCTCCAGCTTCTGGGCCTTGTGTCCCGATCTGGTGGGAGCTAAACGTTCGGGCACGGCAACCGGTGTCATGAACTTTTCTTCCTATCTGTTCGCCGGTCTGGCCGAGCCCATGATCGGGAGCGTCCTGGACTCGACGGGGGATACCTCGCTGATCTTTGTGATTGTGTTGATTGCGTGTGCCTGCAGTGCGCTGGTGGCACTATTCATACGTCGTTAATCATCACTCCTGAGGCTTGTCCATGCACCAGTACCACAAATGGTTGAGATCGTTTTACGCCGTCGCCCATACCGGCGGTTTCACCTCGGCCGCACGTTATCTCAGCATTGGGCAGCCTACCGTCAGCGAACAAGTCCGGGCTTTGGAAAAGCGTTTTGATGTCGAGCTGTTTTATCGCTCCGGCAATCAGCTGGAACTGAGCTCGGCCGGACAGCAGCTCTACGAGATCACCAAGCCCTTGTTTGATCTTGAAGAGGAAGCGGTGCAATTGCTGGAGAGTTTCAAGCAGCGTAAATCCGGCCTGTTGCGAGTGGGGGCGGTCTCGCCACCTATCGCGATGGATCTGATTTTCAAGCTGGGGCAGAACAAGCCGGATATTGAATTGAAAACCTACTTTGCCTCGGCCAGCGAGGTGCTGGAAAAGCTGTACGACTTTGATGTGGATGTGGCCTTGCTGGCGCATCCCAAATCAGATCCAAGCTTGTACACCCGGCTTTACCAGCGCTATCCGGTGGTGGCTGTGGTGCCCGAAGAGCATCCCTGGTGCTCGCAGGGTCGGGTATCGGTTCAGCAGCTTCAGGATGAGCCTGTCGTGCTGAGGGAGCAAGGGTCACGCACCCGCCAGATTATTGAGGAGGGTTGCAGGCAGCATCAGATCAGGATCAATTGCGTGATGGAACTGAACAGCCGCGAGGCCATTGTGCATGCCATACGTAAAGGGCTGGGAATTGGTTTTGTCTCAGCGCCGGAGTATGTGGATATTCCCGGTACCCGCCTGATCACGTTCGACCAGCATCCTTTTTATATCGACTACTACCTGTGCTGCCTGGAATTACGAAAAGATCGACCACTTATTAATGATTTGTTCATGGATCTGGAATCCACCCATTAGCTTGTTTACACCGCATTTCGCGTTTGGAGAACGATGATGACGTATCAGCAACCTCAACAAGTACAGGCCGTTATTTTTGACTGGGCAGGCACTGTCGTTGATTTTGGCTCTTTTGCACCCACGCAGATTTTTGTCGAGGCTTTTGCCGAGTTTGGTGTGCAAGTGTCCCTGGAAGAAGCTCGTGGCCCCATGGGGATGGGCAAGTGGGATCACATCCGCACTTTGTGCAATGTGCCCGAGATTGCCGAGCGCTATAAAGCCAAGTTTGGCCGTGTCCCCAGCGACGACGATGTCACGGCGATTTACGAGCGCTTCATGCCTTTGCAGATCGAAAAAATTGCCGAGCACTCGGCCCTGATTCCGGGGGCCCTGGAAGTGATCTCCAACCTGAAAAGTACCGGTGTCAAAGTAGGATCCTGTTCTGGCTACCCCAAAGTGGTCATGGATAAAGTGGTCGAACTGGCAGCGAAAAATGGCTACATGGCAGAATGCGTGGTCGCAACGGATGAGGTGCCCAATGGCCGCCCGTACCCGGCTCAGTCGCTGGCCAACGTGATTGCCTTGGGTGTGTCGGACGTGGCCGCCTGCGTCAAAGTGGACGACACCTGGCCCGGCATTGTGGAGGGGCGCAGTGCGGGAATGTGGACCGTGGCACTGACCTGCTCGGGCAATGCTCTGGGTCTGACCTACGATGAGTTCAAGAAGCTGCCTGCCGACAAGCTGCAAAGCGAACGCGAGCGTATTGGGGCCATGTTCAGCGATTCGCGCCCGCATTATCTGATCGATACCATTGTTGATCTGCCCGAGGTGCTGGCAGACATCAACCGCCGCTTGGCCAATGGGGAAATGCCTCAAAGCAGCTGATTTGCTGCACCGCATCTCAAGGAAAACCTCCATGTACGGCGGCTAAGCATGGCGGCACACTGAAAGATAGGCCACGCCCGCCCGGGGCTTGGCCTATTTTCGGGATGAGGTCTGATGCAGTCTTCACATGTGGCACACGTCCAAGAGATCACGGCTGTTTGGCAGGGCAGCCTGTCCCGGCGCGATCAGGCTGTGGTCCACAGCTGGAGACGATGCATTGAGCATCACAGACTGGACCCGGCGCAGGCTTGCGAGGCCTATATCGTGCCGGACTCCCAATTGCGCGAGCATCGTCAGCAGTCCGAAGCCCTGATCAATATTGCGCGCTCCGGGCTGGAGCGTCTTTATCAGCAGGTCTCCGGGCTGAATTACGTGCTGCTGCTATCTGATAACAAGGGCGTCACGGTTGATTTCCTGGGCTCGGATGGACAGCGTGATG
This sequence comes from Alcaligenes sp. RM2, assembly GCF_052931795.1. Lineage (NCBI taxonomy): Bacteria > Pseudomonadati > Pseudomonadota > Betaproteobacteria > Burkholderiales > Alcaligenaceae > Alcaligenes > Alcaligenes sp. RM2. The sequence goes on along the minus strand of NZ_JBRFIO010000006.1, from coordinate 50,064 downwards.
CCTTGCGGCAGGCTGGTCTGTATATGGGCTCGGAATGGTCTGAAGAGCGTGCAGGAACCTGCGCGGTGGGCACTTGTCTGCACACGGGCGAGGCTCTGACCATTCATCAAAACGATCATTTCGATCATATGCACGCGCCCCTGTCCTGCACGGCGGCGCCTATCTATCATTACGACGGCGAGCTGGCTGCGGTGCTGGATTTATCCTTGCTGCAGTCGCCGCAGGCCAAGGCCAGCCAAGGTTTGGCCCTGCACCTTGCCAATGCGGCGACCCGCCGTATTGAGCTGGCCAATTTGATGGCCTGTCACCGTCAGGAATGGATTCTATGTTTGTCGCAATCGCCGGAGTTTCTGGATATTGATCCGGAAGCCGCTATTGCGATTGATGGCTCTGGCCGTATCAAGGGCATGACGCATACGGGTGCCCGGATTCTGGCGCGGGCAGCGGGGGTGGACTGGCGTAATCCTGCGGATCTGCTGGGGCAGAGTTTGATGCGCTTTCTGCATCTGGAAGTGGATCAGTTACCGACCTTGATGCGCTATCGCCCCACGCAGGAGCGTGTCGTTATGGCACGTGATGGCAGTGTGCTTTTTGCCCATGCCATTGAACCCCGACGTGTGTTGAGCAACCGGTCTGTGGGGATGGATGGGGCAGCCGTGGATGCCGCCTTGCCACAAGCCTTGCGAGGTTTGGCAGGCACAGATGCGGCCATGCAGTCCATGCTATTGAAAGCCGCGCGTTTGGCAACGCGGGAAATGCCGGTGTTGTTGCAGGGCGAGACAGGTTCGGGCAAAGAGTATTTGGCACGTGCGATTCACACGGCTAGCGGCCGTGGCGGGAATTTTGTGGCCGTCAATTGTGCGGCCTTGCCCGAGAGCCTGATTGAAAGCGAATTGTTTGGCTATCTGGCCGGTACGTACACCGGCGGTGCTGCACGGGGCCGTGCGGGTTTGATCGAGGCGGCTGATGGAGGCACCCTGTTCCTGGACGAGATTGGCGATATGCCGCTGGCCCTGCAAAGCCGTTTACTGCGTGTGCTGGCCGAATCCGAGGTGATGCCTTTGGGCGCACGCACAAGCAAGCGCGTGGACCTGCGTGTGATTTCAGCCAGCCACCATGATTTAAGTGCCTTGGTAGAGCAAGGCCGCTTTCGTGCGGATTTGCTGTATCGCTTGAATGCGGCAGTGCTGGCCTTGCCCGCTTTGCGTCAGCGTAGTGATCTGGAATGGTTGGTGCAGCAGATATTGCATCGGCGTAATAAAGGCGATGTGCCCGGTTTGTCTCCCGAGGCCTGGCAAGCGCTGCAAGCCTACGAGTGGCCGGGTAATTTACGCGAGCTGGACAATGCGCTGGTGCTGGCATTGGCCTTGGCGGAAGGTTCCTGCATTGAGGTGCAGGATTTGCCGGAGGCCTTGCGAGAGCGGCGTCTGGCCACATCTACAGGCAGCCCAACGGCCGCAGCCGTCTCTGCCGGAGAGTCGTCCTGGCAGCAGGTTTTGCAGGCCTGTGGCGATAACGTGAGTGCAGCGGCCCGGCAGTTGGGTATCAGCCGGTCCACCTTGCATCGTTATATCAAACGGGCAGGCGTAGCTCGCCAAGAGTCGCCCTCTGACACAGGTTGCGACACCTGATGCACCACCTGTGTCACCGCTGGCACAGTTTCACCGCCTTAAAACAGGCAGCGCCCCTTTAAAACAAGCCACTCCCGGTTTGGCACGGTGTTTGCTATGTACTCCATAGCTGGGCAACAAAAGCCCGGCGCAACATTAAAACGATATGGAGACAAATCATGCAAACACAGCAGCAACTGCAGCCGTCTGCGCGACAGTTGGACACGGTTCTTGAACAGCTGACCCATGCGCTTGCCAGCAATGCACCGGACGATGCGGCAGCCCTGTTTGCCGAAGAATGTTTTTGGCGTGATCTGGTCATGTTCACCTGGAATATCCGAACCATGGAAGGGCGCGACCAGATCCGCGACATGCTGACGCAGCAGCAACAAGGCGCCGTGTCAGCCAGGTTCGAGCGCGACAGTGCCGAGCCGGTCAGTGACGACGGCCAAGGTCTGGTGGAGGGCTGGTTTCGTGTGGAAACTGACCTGGCGCGTGGCTACGGCCATATTCGGGTCAAGGACGGGAAGATCTGGACCTTCCTGACCACCATGTCGGAATTGAAAGGGCACGAGGAGCCTTTGGGTGTGCGCCGCCCCATGGGGGCCGAGCATGGCATTCGCCGTGGGCGTCAGACCTGGCAGGAACGTCGTCAACAGGAGCAGGCTGAGTTGGGCACGACCGAGCAGCCCTATGTGCTGGTGATCGGCGGCGGGCAGGGTGGTATTGCGCTGGGCGCGCGCCTGCGGCAGTTGAACGTACCCGCGCTCATCATTGATCAACATGCCCGCCCTGGCGATAGCTGGCGCAAACGCTACAAGTCGCTGTGCCTGCACGACCCCGTCTGGTACGACCACCTGCCTTACATGCCTTTCCCCGATAACTGGCCTGTCTTTGCACCCAAGGACAAGATTGGCGACTGGCTGGAAATGTACGTCAAGGTGATGGAGCTGAATTACTGGAGCAGCACCGTATGCAAGAAGGTGCGCTACGACGAGTCCAGCCAGACCTGGGAGGTGGAGATCGAACGTGATGGCAAGCCCATGACGTTACGGCCACAGCAATTGGTCTTTGCTACGGGCATGTCCGGCAAGGCAAACGTGCCCAGCATAAAGGGGCAGGATGTGTTCAAGGGCGAACAGCAGCACTCCTCGCAGCATCCCGGACCAGAAGCATATGCGGGCAAGAAAGTAGTGGTGATCGGGGCCAATAACTCGGCGCACGATATTTGCGCGGCGCTGTGGGAGGCGGGGGCGGATGTCACCATGGTGCAGCGTTCGTCCACGCATATTGTGCGATCCGACTCCTTGATGGAGATCGGCTTGGGAGATCTGTATTCTGAACGGGCACTGGCATCGGGAGTCACCACGCGCAAGGCAGATTTGCTCTTTGCCTCTCTGCCGTACCGCATCATGGCGGACTTCCAGATCCCTGTGTACGACAAGATCCGCGAGCGCGATGCACAGTTCTATCAGAAGCTGGAGGAGGCAGGCTTCATGCTGGATTGGGGTGACGATGGCTCCGGTTTGTTCATGAAGTATCTGCGTCGTGCTTCGGGTTATTACATCGATGTGGGCGCTTGCGAACTGATTATTGATGGCAGCATCAAGCTGAAGTCCCGGACCGACATCAGCCATCTGACAGAGAACGCTGTGGTACTGACAGACGGCACGGAACTGCCTGCGGACCTGGTGGTGTATGCCACGGGCTACGGTTCCATGAATGGCTGGGTGGCCGATCTGGCAGGCCAGGAAATGGCGGATAGGGTAGGCAAGTGCTGGGGTCTGGGTTCGGAAACCACCAAAGATCCAGGGCCCTGGGAGGGCGAGCAGCGCAATATGTGGAAGCCAACGCAACAGCCGAACTTGTGGTTCCACGGCGGCAATTTGCATCAGTCGCGTCATTATTCCCAATACCTGGCCTTGCAGCTTAAAGCGCGTCAGGCTGGCTTGCCGGTGCAGGTTTACGGGATGCAGGAGGTGCATCATCTGCGTTGATCGATAGTGACTTTGTTGCTTGGGTAAGAGTGCGCAGTCTGCACCTTGTTCTGATTTTGGCCAGATTATCAATTCGATGATCTGGCTTTTTTTCGCTTGTCGGCTGCGGAGGGCGTGTTTGCGCGACAAGCATCGCGGCTAAGGCGGTGGTTTTGTTAGCAGCCCTGCTAAATTTTTTACTTTATGTATCTGCCCTGAGCGGCTCCTATCCAGTGAGCGAGGCTCTGCTTGACTGCTCTGTTCGTGCCCAGAATTTTTCGCCTCAAAGGGGCCTCCGTTTCTTCGTCAGGAACGTATGGAAACCAGCCGTGCTGCGTGTCAGGGCGGATTTTGTCTGGCCTGCATGATGGCCAGGATTGGCCTGAAACAAGCCGCTTTCCATAAGTGAGGTGAATAGGGATGTATGAAGTTTGAAGAAAATACTTATAAAGAAAACGCTTGTAGCATTTTGTAGTTTTCAGCCTGGTCGGGAATGTTACGGTGGAACCATCCATCGCAAACAACGAAATTTTTGTTGATTGATTTGGACTCCTTTTAATAGCAGGGATAAAGGGTTTTTAAATTAAAAATTCCCTTTCTGATATTGGAGAACTTATATGAAAAAATCCGCCATCCTATCCAGTGTGTTGATGACTACTGCTTTGAGTTTTGGTCTGCAAAGCGGTGCAATGGCTAATGAACCAGCCGTTAATCAGGATCACTCGGCAAGCGCAGGCGAAGCCGTCAGCGATACCTGGATCACCACCAAGATCAAGGCTGATCTGGCCAGCACCAAGGATTTGAAGAGCACGGATATCTCTGTTGAAACCAATAATGGCGTCGCAACATTGACCGGTACCGTGCCCAGTGAAATTGAGCACAAGAAAGCCGTTGCTGCAACGGAAAGTGTGAAAGGCGTTGTGAAAGTCGATTCGTCGGGATTGAAAGTAAAACCGGAATAAAAGTTCCGTCATCAATCCTAATTGTGAATTCCCGTTGAAACAGGAGAGCGACTATGAATGAAGATATGATCAAAGGTAAATGGAAACAGTTGTCTGGCAAGATTCAGGCCAAATGGGGAAAACTGACCAATGACGATATTGATGTTGCCGAAGGCAATACCGAATATCTGGTCGGTAAAATTCAGGAGCGCTACGGCATTGCGCGTGAGGAAGCTGAAAAGCAAGTTCGCGACTTTAATGGCGGCGCCTGATCCCCTGGCTTGATTGCCCAGGACTATAAAACGCCCTGCATATGCAGGGCGTTTTTCTTTGTGCCTTGGCAAGGTTGCTGTCAGTCCTCATCCATCTGCTGGTAGCGTTCGACGAGGTAGTCCAGCAATGCTCGCACAGCTGGCATCTGCCCCCGGCGGGAGGAAAACACGGCATGAATGATTTCGCGACGTGGAGCCCAGTCCGGAATCAGTTTCACCAAAGAGCCGTCGGCCAATTGATCGCAGACTACCAGGGTAGGCAACTGCACCACACCAACGCCTTTTAGTGCAGCGCAGCGCAAGGCCGTCATATCGGTGGTAATCAGGCGGGGCGTGTGATGCAGCACGGCTTGTGCGCCATCGGGACCATACAAGGTCCAGGTATGGCTTTGTTGTGGCAGACCCAATGCCAGGCTGGGATAGTCCGCCAGATCAGCGGGTGAGCCGGGCATCCCGTGGCGGGCAATCAGCTCCGGGCTGGCTATCAAACATTGGCTACGGTCGGACAGAACACGCATCACCAGATCGCTGTCTTGCAATGGTGGCGGGCGCACGCGGATCGCCATATCCAGCGCTTCCCCGATCAGGTCCACGCGCCGGTTGGTGGCATCCAACTGCACCGTGACATGCGGGTAGCTGACCATGAAGTCGGCCAACATATCACTGACATGGGCGTTCAGTAAGGTGATGGGGCAACTGAGGCGCACCACACCGCGCGGCTCGGCACGTGTCAGTTCGATGGCTGCCTGTGCCGCTTCGGCCTCTACCAGCATGGCCTTGCAGTGCTCGTAATAGGTCTGGCCAATCTCGGTCACGGTAAAGCGGCGGGTGGAGCGCTGGATCAGCCGTACTCCCAGGCGCTCTTCCAGTGCAGCCAGCCTGCGGCTAAGCGTGGATTTGGGTAAACCCAGTGCGCGACCGGCCGGGGCAAAGCCGCCGTGATCCACAATCTGAACGTAGAAGTACAAGTCGTTTAAATCTTGCATGGCAGTTTTATCGTTCCATAAATGGAACATAGATGGCCGATTTAGGGGGCTACTGGCTTCGTTGTCCCGAGTTTATTCTGTCTCTTATGTTGAAACAAGGAGATGGACATGAAGAAAATTCTTGGTATCTATAGCGCTCCCCGTCCTCACTGGGTGGGCGACGGCTTCCCCGTTCGCTCCCTGTTTTCGTACCACACACACGCAAAACAGTTGAGCCCCTTCCTGCTGCTGGACTATGCCGGCCCTGCCGAGTTTGCTCCCAGCAACCACAAGCGCGGCGTTGGCCAGCACCCACATCGGGGTTTTGAAACCGTCACCATCGTCTACAAGGGCGAGGTCTCGCACCACGACTCCACGGGCCAGGGCGGCACGATCGGCCCCGGTGATGTGCAGTGGATGACGGCCGGCTCGGGCATCTTGCACGAGGAGTATCACTCCGATGCTTTTGCTCGTTCTGGCGGCACTTTGGAAATGGTGCAGCTGTGGGTCAACCTGCCTGCCAAAGACAAGCGTGCTCCCGCTGGCTATCAGGCCATTACCGACCAGCAAATTCCTGTGGTCGCACTGCCTGATGCTGCTGGCATGGTGCGTGTGATCGCCGGAGAAAAGGACGGTGCCACTGGCCCTGCCAGGACCTTCACCCCCATGAATGTATGGGATATGCGTCTGAATCAGGGGGGCATTGCCGAGCTGGAAAGCCCTGAAGGCTGGACAGCCGCCTTGGTGGTGCTGCAAGGCACCGTACTGGTCAATGGTCAAAGCGTGGCTCGTGAAGGGCAGTTGGTCGTTCTGGATCGTAGCGGCAGTCAGTTCAGTGTCGAGGCCAATAACGATGCTGTCGTCCTGCTGATCAGTGGTGAACCCATTGATGAGCCCATTGTGGGACACGGTCCCTTCGTCATGAATAGCAAGCAAGAGATCTTGCAGGCTATGGATGACTTCAATAATGGCCGCTTTGGTGCCATGGCATCGGGATCGGCATCGTAGTAGTGCAAGGCTGGGGGGGCTGCGTGAGCCGCCCTCGCAGTTTGAACAGAGGGCCGATGGCTGCCCTGATACGTAATTTGCAGCGCGATACCACCAGCGCTGTGGCAGTACCGGGTACTACCCTGTGGTACCCGATCTTTTCAATCCCCTTTGAGGAAAACTGAGATGACTACGCCCTACAAACGTCTTGATAAAGACCAAGCCGCTGTTTTGCTGGTTGACCACCAAACCGGATTGCTGTCCCTGGTTCGTGACATTGATCCAGACAAGTTCAAGAACAATGTGCTGGCTCTGGCCGATCTGGCCAAGTACTTCAACTTGCCCACCATTCTGACCACCAGTTTTGAAGAAGGCCCTAATGGTCCTTTGGTCCCGGAGCTGAAAGAAACCTTCCCGGATGCGCCTTATATCGCTCGCCCTGGTCAGATCAATGCCTGGGATAACGAAGAATTCGTCAAAGCCATCAAGGCAACGGGCAAGAAGCAGCTGATCATTGCCGGTGTGGTGACTGAAGTGTGCGTGGCTTTCCCGGCCCTGTCGGCTTTGGAAGAAGGCTTTGATGTGTTCGTGGTCACCGATGCCTCGGGCACATTCAACGAACTGACACGTCACTCGGCCTGGGATCGCATGTCTTCGGCCGGTGCTCAACTGATGACCTGGTTTGGCGTGGCTTGCGAACTGCACCGCGACTGGCGTAATGACGTGGAAGGTCTGGGTGCCTTGTTCTCCAACCATATCCCCGACTACCGCAACTTGATCAATAGCCACACCAAGTTCACATCCGGTAAGTAAATCGCTTCGGCGCTGCGCTGGTCACTTGAGTGGCCAGCGCTTTTGGCTGTTTGAAACCCAGCCCCCAGATCTGTTTTCAGGAGTTCGACCCATGAGTACACACAGTTCCGAAGTCTCTTCATCCTTTGATTGTCCCGAAGACATCAACGGCGAAAAACATGTTCAACGTGTTGCCGGGCGCGGCGCACAAGTGGGTGGGGGCATTACCGTCAGCCGGATTCTGCCTTCCTCGCAACGGCGTATGGTGGGGGCCTGGTGCTTCCTGGATCATGCAGGGCCCGCCGTGTTCACGTCGGGATCCGGCCTGCGTGTGGGCCCTCATCCACATATTGGCCTGCAAACCTTTACCTGGATGATTCAGGGCGAGGTTCTGCACCGTGACAGCTTGGGCCATGTGCAAGTGGTCAAGCCTGGTCAGGTGAACTTGATGACAGCGGGACGCGGTATCAGCCATACCGAGGAGTCTTTGCCCGGCGAGGACAAGCTGCATGCGGTTCAGCTCTGGATTGCCTTGCCGTCCAAGGACGCCACCTGTGAACCCGCTTTTGACCACCATCCTGACTTGCCTCATTGGCGTGAGGACGAGTGCGACTTTACCCTGCTGGCCGGTACCTATGCACAGCATCAGGCACCCAGCAAAATGTATTCGCCTATGGTGGGGATGGATTTGAGCAGCTCCAAGGCTGGGGAAGTGAGACTGAATTTGAACCCCGAGTTTGAGTATGGCTTTTTAGTCGTGCAAGGTACCTTGGGTATTCAGTCCGAGCAGTTCGAGGCCAATGAACTGGCCTACGTGGGCCGTGGCCTGACGCAGTTGAGCTTGAGTCTGAGTGCCGGTAGCCGAGTCATTGTGCTGGGTGGCGAGCCGTATACCGAGGAACTGGTGTTGTGGTGGAATTTTGTTGGTAAAAACAAGGACGTGATCGGCCAGGCACAACGCGATTGGCGTGCGGCCCATGAGCGCTTTGGTGTGGTGCATGGCTATGACGGTGAGCCCTTGATTGCGCCGGATCTGCCATGGGCAAGCAACTGATTTTCATTGACGGCTGCTGGTTCTGATCGTCTATTGCGATGACGCTGGCCGTGGTTTGCTGGCTGCCTGTCCTGGTTTCCGAGCAGGGCTATGGCGCATGTGTATTTCGCCCTTATCCCGCTGTTCAAGTGGCCCCTTTCGGGGCCATTGTGTCTGTGTACAGTTTGCCCACCGTGACTGGCGGTCTGCTTGTGATCGGAGTACAAAACAGTGTGCTGGTGCAAGCAGGTCCACAGGAAAAGGTCTGTACGGCTGCGGTCAAGCCCTTTTGTTTGCACAACAGCGTTGAACAATTTCTAAAAGGTAGCTGGAATGCGATTGAAAGATAAAGTGGCCATAGTCACCGGTTCGGCAGCTGGAATTGGTTTGGCAACGGCCAGGAAGTTTGCCCAGGAAGGGGCGATTGTGGTGTTGTGCGATCGTAATGCGGATGCCGTCAATCAAGCAGCGCAGTCTTTAAGTGGTAATGGCGTTACCGCCGTAGGCTACACCGTGGATGTGACGGACCGTGCACAGATTGACGCCATGGTGGCGGATGTGAAGCAAAAGTTTGGCCGCATTGATGTGCTGGTGAACAATGCCGGGATCACCAAGGACGCCAAGCTGGTACGCATGACCGAGCAGCAATTTGATGATGTGATTGATGTGAACCTGAAAGCGGTTTTCAACTTCACTCAGGCCGTGGCCGCGGTGATGCTGGAGCAGGAAAGCGGTTCCATTCTCAATGCTTCCAGCGTGGTGGGTTTGTACGGCAATTATGGTCAAACCAATTACGCGGCCAGCAAGTTCGGGGTGATAGGATTTACCAAAACCTGGGCCAGGGAGTTGGGCCCCAAGGGGATACGCGTCAATGCCGTCTGTCCCGGTTTTATCGAAACAGACATTTTGAAAACCATCCCCGAAAAAGTGCTGCAAGGCTTTCGTGATCATTGTTGGTTGCGCCGCATGGGCAAGCCTGAAGAGATCGCCAATGTGTATGCGTTTTTGGCCTCGGATGAAGCCAGCTTCATCAATGGCACGACGCTGGAAGTGTCGGGCGGTTTGACGGTTTAATACCGTGCTCTGAACGATGGCTTGGAGGACTCCTGCTTGAATCCTGAGCCGCCACAAAAAATCCTGAATCTGACTTGAAGCAGATTCAGGCTTTTTCTACGGGAACAAGCGGTTTGGCGTTGTCGCTGTGAAAGTTGCAGGGGGCGGTTCAGGCCCCCCATCCGACGGCACCTACCCTCTATATAGAGAGGACTGTTTCATTAATCCAGCTCGGGGTGGCGGTCCACCAGACGCTGGCGTTTTTGCTTCAAGGCTTCCAGTTCTTCCTCGGCCTTGGCAATGGCTTCTTCCACATCTTGCACGCTTTGTTCGATGTGGTCATACGCTTCTTGCAGCAGTTCCTTGGCTTCCTTGCGGTTGGAGGCGGTAGGTGTATCGCCGCGCAAGGGGCGGTTCGCCGTTTCGGGCAGGAACAGGGCGGTAATCAAGCCGATGACGCTGGCAAACATCAAATAGTAGGCAGGCACCAGCAAGTTGTTGGTCTGCTCCACCAGCCAGGCCGCAACTGTAGGCGTCAGGCCCGCCACAATGATGGCGATGTTAAAGGAGGCGGCCAAGGCGCTGTAACGTAGCCGGGTCGGGAACAGGGCGGGCAGGGTAGAGGCCATGACCCCGGTCAGGCAGTTCAGTAAAACGGCCAGAATCAGCAGCCCCAGGAAGATCTGCACATTGCTGTCGCTACCAATAAAGTGAAAAGCGGGAATCGCAAAGATCAGCAGGCCTAGACTACCGGCCATCAGGAAGGGTTTGCGACCTATCTTGTCGCTGACAAAACCCACCACCGGTTGCACGAACAGCATCCCTATCATCACCACCACAATAATGAAGACACCATGTTCTTCGGCATAGCCCAGGCTGCTGGACAGATAGGTAGGCATATAGGTCAGCAACATGTAATAGGTGATGTTGGTGACCAGCACCATGCCAATACAAATTAGCAGGGCTTTGCGGTACTTGGAGAAGATCTCGCCAAAGGAAACCGTGGGGCGCTCTGTCAGGGCGGCGCGGTCTTCTTTCTCCATCTTTTCCAGTTGCTCGGTAAAGGCGGGAGTCTCTTCAGCGGCATGGCGCAGGTACAAGCCCAAAATACCCAGTGGACCGGCAATCAGGAAAGGAATGCGCCAGCCCCAATCCTGGAAGGTCTCTTCGGTCAGGGACGTTTGCAGCAGCACGACCAAACCGGCGCCCAGAACAAAGCCCGCGATAGAGCCAAAGTCCAGCCAGCTACCCAGGAACCCGCGCTGCCGGTCGGGCGCGTATTCGGCCACAAAAACTGCCGCGCCAGTGTATTCACCGCCTACGGAAAAGCCTTGGGCCAGCTTGCACAGCAGCAGCAAAATGGGTGCCCAGATGCCGATGGATAGATAAGAGGGAATCAGGCCGATCAGGAAGGTGCTGATGGCCATGATGATAATGGTCAGGGACAGCACTTTCTGACGACCGAACTTGTCCCCCATCAGTCCAAAGAACACACCTCCCAGAGGCCGCACCAAAAAGGGCACCGAGAAGGTACCCAGGGCTGCAATGGTTTGTACTGCGGGAGAGGCATCGGGGAAAAAGACTTTACCCAAGGTGGCGGCCACAAAGCCGTAAACGCCAAAGTCAAACCATTCCATGGCGTTGCCCAAGGCAGCGGCGGTTACGGCTTTTTTAAGTTTGCTGTTGTCTACGACGGTAATGTCGTCAATGTGAAGCGGCTTGGCGTTGCTGGATGCCGCGGAGGACTGCGTCATATGGCTTCTCCTGGAGAGCAGGACAATGACCTGCAGGTTCGCCCTTGTGCTGTCGATCCCAGAGAAGGAGCACTGGCATGACGGCATTGTGATCAGGCGAGGCTTGGAGGCGATTCTACGTCCAGCTTTGCTGTTCGTCTATCGAAGGGAAAGGGTCGAGCAGTCAGGGCCAAGTCGCGAGGAAAACGGGACGCGACTTGCCGTCCTTATTGTTACTGAGCCCAAGCCTGTCTCCCACCACATTTGCACATGCTTACAGAGCGCGGCATCCAGGCGGTAAAGGAGCTTTTTTCACGTAGGCTCGCACCTCATCGACCAATGCCACCGCCGCGGGCGTCAAGTCATGTTCTTGGTGAAACATCAGACACAAGGTACGGACCAGCGTGGGGGCCTGCAGCAAGGAGAAGCTCAGACCGGGCATCAACACCCGTTGTGCCGCCAAGGCGGGCAGCAGGGCAATGGCCAGACCACTTTGCACCAGCGCTGCTTGCGAGGTGGTGCTGGACGCTTCATAAAACGGGGCCGAGGTTTCGATGGGCAGGTCCGGTCGGGACTGCAGCACCGCCATGATGCCGGTTTCGTCTACGACGCCCACCAGCTTGCGCTCATTCAGAGCAGACCAACTGACCGTGTTGTTGGCATCCGGTTTGATCAGCTTGTCGTCGCTGCGATAGAGCACGCCAAACTGGTCTTCCAGCAAGGGTTGACTGTCCAGCCCTTGGACATCCGCCCAGGGACTGGTCAGACCAAAGTCGATCTCCCCGGCCACGATCTGGCGTTGAATGCGTCCCGAGTTGTCATCCCGTAAATACAGACGGACCGCCGGATGCTGCTGGGAGAAATTGGCGGCTGCCGGTGCTATCAAATCCGTAATGGCCGACGGCGCTGCGGCCACACTGACCCGCCCGCTTTTCAATTCCCCATAACGCATGACATCGCTGATGGCGCCATCAAAATCTGCCAGCAGGCGGGTGATGCGCGGCAGGAACTCCTGACCAATAGGCGTCAGGGATACACGCCGACTGGTGCGGTTGAACAAGGTGGTATTCAGGGCAACTTCCAACTGCTGGATCAGGCCCGTGACCGAGGATTGTGTTTGAAAAAGACGACGCGCGGCATGGGTGAAACTGGCCTCCTGGGCCACGGCGACAAACGCGTTCAAGTGCTTGAGCGTGATGTGCTTGGGAAGTCTGTCCATATCATTTTCTGATTAATCAATTAACTTAAACAATTTTTCATATTAATAATACCTTTGGATAATGCGGTCAACTCCCCTTTTTGTGGGAGGGTTAGTGGAGACGTAGATGCAGACAGACGACCGCAGGCTGGACGTCAAGATCAGCAATGGCTGGATTATTGATGGCTTGGCCACCCCGCGTTGGCGTGGTGATGTGGGTATTCGAGAAGGACGGATTGTCGCCGTGGGCGACTTGAGCGCCTGGCACGCCGATCAATCGGTGGACGCCAGCGGCCATGTGGTGGCTCCTGGATTTATTGATACTCACGGCCATGATGATTTGATGTTCATCGAGCGGCCTGTTCTGGACTGGAAAACCAGCCAGGGCATTACGACGGTTGTGGTCGGCAATTGTGGCGTCAGCGCTTTCCCGGCTCCTTTGCCTGGCAACTCGGCAGCGGCTTTGGCCTTGCTGGGCGATTCTCCCTTGTTTGCAGACATGGCGCAGTACGTGCAAGCCGTGCGCAAGCTCAAGCCCATGATCAACGTGGCGGCTCTGGTCGGTCACGCGAATCTGCGCATGGCCGTGATGCAGGACCCCTTGTCCCAGCCGAATGCCGATGAACAAAAGGCCATGGAAGCCTTGCTTGCCAAGGCCTTGGAAGAAGGCGCCGTGGGCTTTAGTACCGGCCTGGCTTACGAGCCCGGCTGCATGGCCGAGCCGGCCGAACTGGAAGGTCTGGCCCGTGTTGCCGCTTCCAAGGGCTCCTTGCACACCAGCCATATTCGCAATGAAGGCGACACGGTGCAGGAGTCGGTAGAAGAAGTGCTGGCGGTAGGCCGCCAGACGCAGTGCGCCACCCTGGTGTCGCACCACAAGTGCATGATGCCGGCCAACTGGGGCCGCAGCAGCCATACCTTGGCCAATATTGATCGGGCCCGCGCCGATGGCGTGCAGGCCACCCTGGATATTTATCCCTATTCGGGCAGCTCCACGATCCTGATCCCCGCGCGCGCCCACACCATAGACCAGATTCGTATTACCTGGTCCGAGCCTCACCCCGAGTGCAATGGCCTGTATCTGGCCGAGATTGCCGAGCAGTGGGGCTGCGACCGGGAAACTGCCGCACGGCGTTTGCTGCCTGCTGGCGCGATTTATTTTGCGATGGACGAGAAAGAAGTCCAGCGCATTTTCAGCCACCCATGTTGCATGGTGGGCTCGGACGGATTGCCTGCGGATGCGCATCCCCACCCTCGTTTGTGGGGGAGTTTCACGCGCATTTTAGGGCGGTACGTACGCGAAGATGGCCTGATGTCCCTGGAGCAGGCGGTTGCCAAAATGACCGCCATGCCTGCCTCGGTCTTCGGGCTGGAAAACCGCGGCGTGTTGCAAGTCGGCGCCTGGGCGGATCTGGTGGTGTTTAATCCCGAAACGGTGCAAGATTGCGCCACTTGGGAAGAGCCCACCTTACCGTCTCAAGGTGTGCAGACCGTGTTTGTGAATGGCGTACAGGTTCATCCTGTTGCCCCGGAGCAGCGGCCCGGCCAGGTGCTTGATCGCGCCTTTGCCGCTCAGGCACAAAGCCTGGATGCGCCGATTATCCCGCTATAAGCGGCGCGTCGGACAAGAAAACAGTCGCTGTGACCTGGGGCGGTCAACCAGGGCAGGGCGATTGCATCACATGCAGGCCGGTTTTTGAAAACTGGCCAGGAAGGATCGTTAAGGAGACGACATGAGTGTCATTCAGCAACAAATGCCAACGGGCAAGCGCAATGCTGCCATGGTGGTGTTTTTAATTGGCATGGCGATTGCCTTGTACACCCACTTTTACATGCCGGGTGAAAGCTCCCTGTGGGGCTTGACGCCGGTAGTGGTGTTTGCGCTTATCGCCTTGTTGGGTGTGGATATTGTTCTGGCCACGATTGGTGCGATTGTATTGGGTGCCATCATGACCAGTACGACGCCCATTGCCATGGGCAAACTGCTGGCCGAGTCCCTGGGCTCGTTCATTGCCGTGGTGGGTTTGATTATTGTGCTGGGCGCCGGGGTGGGTGAAGTGGCTGCCCGTACGGGTGCCGCCGAGCAATTGGTGCGAGCCATTGTGAAGCGTATTGGCTTGTCCAATCCGGTGCGTGTGCGTCTGGGCATCATGGTGGCCTCCACCTTGATCTGTGGCGCTCTGGGTACGCTGGCTGGCGGTAACGCCATTATTGCTGCGGTGGTGATTCCAATTGCCGCGGCCGTGCGTCTGTCCCCTCCCGCTGTGGCTGCCTTGTTCCAAAGTGCCGGTTCCGCCGGTCTGGTGCTGGGCCCATTCACCCCTAACGTGGTGACGGTCACGGGTCTGACCGGTCTGAGCTACACCGATTACCTGCTGGTTGCTGGCTTGCCCATGGCAGCGGCGACCTTGCTGACCGGCTGGTTCATGTCCGGTCGCATTCAGAAGATGACCAAGGACCATTTCCAGTACGAAGAAGCCTCGCAAGGTCAGGCTGCTTTTGACGTGAATGCCAAGGCTTCCCCCAAGGCTGTGCGCGCTGCCTGGGCTTTCTGCATCACCATTGTGGGTCTGGCTGCGGTGGGTATCGCCTCCAAGGCCGGTTTTGCTTACGCCATTATCGTGATGGTGTCTCTGGGTGCGGCAACCGGTCTGGCCGGTGGTATGAACCCACGTGAAATTCTGCAGGCCATGTATGCCGGTGCGGGCAAGCTGATCTGGATTTTCTTCCTGTTCTGGCTGTTCAACCCGGTGCTGGTGCTGGTGGATCAGCTGAACGCCTACCACGCCTTGCTGGATTCGGTGCAGCCCTATCTGGTCGGTATTAGTGGCGCTGTGCTGTGCATGTTGATTGTGGCCTTTAACGTGGTTGGTCACATACCGGGTGCTGCCGTGGCGCAGATGACTTTTACCGCCAAGATTTTTGGCCCCGTTCTGGCTGCGGCCGGTGTGGGCCCTGCAGCTACCGCTGCCGTTATTCTGGGCAGCTCGCAGATTGACTGGTTTGGTCCTTTCCCCTCTTCGGACATGTTCGGCCAGATGGGCCTGGCGCGATCCACTCAGCTCAAATACATGTTGTATAACGGCTGGGCGGTCATGATCATCAATTTGTTGATGTTCGCCGGTCTGTTCATGATTCTGGTCTGAGTACTGAAGGAGAGTGTGTATGTTTACCTTAGGAAGCGAGTTGCTGGATGCGCCACTGGTTCGTGAGCGCCTGCAGGAACGACTGGAGCCTTTGCTGACCCAGGAGTCCGCCCGTATTTCGATGGCGGTCTACGCTACCGACGGTACCTCCTTGTTCGAGTGGCATGCGCAGCGCGTCATGCCCTCGGCCAGCCTGATCAAAACGCCCATGCTCCTGTGCCTGCTCGAGCAAGTTGCCCAGGGCAAGCTGTCGCTGGATACGGTTTACCCTCTGCCCGAGGGCGACCGTACCCCTGGCACTGGCATCTTGAGCCAGCTGCCCGGCGTGCCCAGCCTGAGCCTGCGCGAGCTGGCCCTGCTGATGATTATCCTGAGCGATAACGTCGCCACCAATGCCCTAATCGACTTGCTGGGCATGGATAACATCAACGCCTGGAGCGCCCAGGCCGGTTTGCAGCATACGGATTTGCAGCGCCACATGATGGACATGAAGGCGCGCGAGGCCGGTAAAGACAACTGGACGACCGTTCAGGATGCCTGCTCGACCTTGCTGTATCTATTGCATTCGCCTGCCCTGCCGGAAAGCCTGCGTCAGCAGGGGCTGGACATGCTGGCGGATCAGCGTGAACGAGGTCACTTTGCGGCAATTTTGCCTTCTATCGCCCAACTGGCTCACAAGACCGGCTCCTTGCCCGGCCTGCGTCACGATGCCGGTATCTTGACGATGGGCGAACGCAGTGTGGTGCTGGCCGTGATGGCCGATGGCTTTACCGATGGCCGCACCAGCACCTCTTTATACGGTGGCCAGGGAGCGGGTGTCTTGTCCCGTCTGGCCTTGGAAACGGCCCGCGCCTTGCAGTATTGAGCCGGTCCGAAAGGATAAAAGTATGTCTACGACACGTGTTGCCCTGGTTCAATTGGATAGCGGCCGCGACCGCCAAACCAATCTGGACCAGCTGGAACATTGGGTGCTGGCCGCTGCCAAAGACGGCGCACAACTGATTGTGACTCCCGAGTACAGCGATGTACGTGGTGATACGGAATGGTTGCAGCAAAATGCCACGCCCATTCCGGGTCTGGTGACCGATCACATGGCCAGCCTGGCGCGCCGCACCGGAGCCTGGATTCATCTGGGTTCCATGCACGAGCGCCGTCCTGATGATCATCGCCTGGGCAACACGAGCGTGACGTTTTCACCAGAGGGTGAAATCGTGGCGCAATACCGCAAAGTGCATTTGTACGATGCGGTGGTGAACGGTCTGGAATACCGCGAGTCCGACGATTTCTGCCACGGCCAGCGTCTGCAAAATGTGCAGGTCGGGGATCTGAATCTGGGTCTGAGCATTTGCTATGACATGCGCTTTGCCGAGCTGTTCCGTACCTTGCGTGCCCGTGGCGCGAATGTGCTGGTAGTGCCTGCCGCCTTTAATGTGCATACCGGCCGTGACCATTGGGAAGTGCTGTTGCGCGCCCGAGCCATTGAAAATCAGTGTTACGTGCTGGCCGCCGCGCAGATCGGCGGTCCCGGTCCTGCCATGCCGTGCCTGGGTCGCAGCATGATTATTGACCCTTGGGGCACCGTATTGGCCTGTATGCCTGATCATCCAGGCTATATTTGCGCCGATCTGGACCCCGCTCGCGTGCAGCGCATGCGTGAATCACTTCCGGCCTGGCAGCACCGCCGGGGTGATCTGTATCCTATTCCTTCTTGATTGTGTGCTGAAACAGACTGGAGTCTGCCATGACCGTACCTGCTGCCTTTGAGTTTTATCCGGGCACTGCCCCCTTGTTGATTTCCATGCCCCACTCGGGCACCTACGTGCCTTCGGACTTGCTGGCGCGTTTTACGGAGTCAGCGCGTCAGGTGCCGGATACGGATTGGCATATTCCACGCTTGTATGAGTGCGCCCAAAAATTAGGTGCGTCCGTGCTGGTGGCGACGTATTCGCGGTTTGTGGTGGATCAGAACCGCCCGCCTGACAATGCCAGCCTGTATCCCGGTCAAAGCGTCACCAGCCTGTGTCCCGTGGACACGTTTGGCGATGAACCCATCTACCAGCCTGGCCAGGAACCGGACGAGCGTGAGGTTGCCCAGCGTCGCGAGACCATCTGGTTGCCGTATCACCAGAAGCTGGAAGAAGAGCTGACGCGTTTGCTGGCCCTGCATGGCCGTGTGGTCCTGTGGGATGCGCATTCGATTCGTTCGGTCGTGCCGCGTTTTTTTGAAGGCCGCCTGCCGGATCTGAATTTCGGGACTGCCACTGGCCAGAGTTGTGATCCTGCCTTGAGCGAGCGTCTGATGAAAACGGCCTCGGCCAACAAAGACTACAGCAGCGTGTTGAATGGCCGTTTCAAAGGTGGTTACATCACCCGCCACTACGGACGTCCCGAGCAGAACATCCATGCTGTGCAGCTGGAAATGGCGCAGTGCTGCTATATGGAAGAGCAGTGGCCCTTTGAGTACAAGGAAGAGGCTGCCCGCAACATTCAACCCCTGATTGAGGCCTTGCTGCGCGACGCGCTGGCCTTTGCGACCGAGTCGTAAATTCATCCTGAGCCCCGGCACAGACAGGCCGGGGCGCTACACTATCGCCTTGGCCACGGTGGCCGTAGAGCGATTCATCCATGTCTGACCTTTCCCCGCCCCTGTTCGAGAAACTGTGCTGTCCTTTGGACGGCTTGCCGCTCTCGTTTGAGGCTCCCAGCTGGCGCTGCCCCTCGGGCCATTGTTTCGATACGGCCAGCCAGGGCTATATCAATCTGCTTCCTGTACAAAACAAGCGTTCACGTGATCCGGGCGACAGCAAGGACATGGTGGCGGCGCGGCGTCGTTATCTGGGGTCCGGGGTGTACGAGCCTATCGCCGCTGGCGTGTGGCGTGCCTTGATGGATGGCCTGGAAGGGGAGGCGCCTTATGCCTGTCTGGATGCGGGCTGTGGCGAAGGCTATTACCCGCGTTATTTGCGTCAGCAGGATCAGGATGGGCAGTTGGCCCTGATTGGTCTGGATATTTCCAAGTGGGCCGTCATGGCAGCGGCGCGCAGTTCCTCGGACATACGTTGGCTGGTGGGTAGCAATGCTCAATTGCCCGTGCCGGATGGTGCTTTGGATGCCTTGCTGTGCATGTTTGGCTTTGCCGTGCCCGAGGAGTTCTTGCGGGCGTTGAAGCCGGGCGGTATCTGGGTGCAGGTGGAAGCGGGGCCAGACCATTTGCTGGAACTGCGCCGCATTATTTATCCGACCTTGAAAGCCGATAAGGACGAGACTTTGCAGTCCCCGGTCGGTTTCAGTCTGGAAGCTGTTGAACGTGTCCGTTGTCAGATCAGCCTTGATTCACAAGAGAAAATTGCCGATCTGCTCTTGATGACGCCACATTTGTTCCGAGCCAGCGCGCAAGGGTTGGAGCAGGCTCGTCAATTGACGAGCCTGGATCTTCAGGTGGATGTGCGTATCAAGGTCTTGCGTCGTCTTTAAGCTGATCTGCTCTGAGCGTCGCTGGCGGCAGGATCGCAAATTTCTACGCGGTTGCGTCCATTGCGCTTGGCCTTGTAAAGCGCTTCGTCCGCCAGTTTCAACACCGTGCTGTGTTCTCGGGCATGCAAGGGCCAGTGTGCCAGCCCGATGGAAATCGTAATGGGTGAGCCAGTTGGGCTATTGGTTTCGCTGATCAAAATGCGCAGGCGCTCGGCCAGTTGCACGGCCTGGTCTACATCCTGATCGGGCAGGAAAATACAGAACTCTTCACCCCCGACCCGACAGATCAGGTCCGTATCGCGGGTGCAGGCCCGCATGGTGTCGGCCAGAAAGCTCAGCACCAGATCGCCCACATCGTGCCCGTAGGTGTCGTTCACGCGTTTGAAGTGGTCAATATCCACTGTCAGCACGGAAAAGGGGGTGTCCGTTTCTTTCCATTGTTGCAGCACAACAGCCATGCCCCGGCGGTTGTTCAGCCCGGTCAGCGGGTCGGTATTGCGCTCCACATCCATGACGCCCATTTTGCGATTCACACGCTGCAAGCCCAGCAACATGGCCAGCTTGATCTGGCGGGACTCGAAATACCAGGCATGAACTTGTTCGATGCGCGAGCTGGCCTTGGCTGAGTCCAGATGCGGAGCCTGGCGAGCCAGTTGTCGCAAGGGTTTGGCGATCAGCATGGCCAACATCCAGATCAGGATCTGCACCGCCAGGAAAAAGGGGATGGAATTGCGCAGCACCTTGCCCAGCAGGACCGTTAATTCATCCAGCACCACTTTGGTGGGACTTTGCACCACAACGCCCCATTTCACATCGTCGCTGGGTGCAAAACCGGCCAGCATGTCTACACCTTTCACGTTGCGCAGGGATAGAGCGCTACTCTCGCCCTGGCTGACAGCGTCAATGGCCGGGTTGCCGTGTATGACTTCGCCAATCCGGGCGACGTCACGGTGGAAAATCAGCCGTTTGTGCTGGTCGACCACATAAATGTAAGATCCGTCACGATAAAAGTGCTCGCCTAGTAAGGCGTTCAGGCTATTGGGCTCGTGCAGGTAGATGGAACCGCCTACCAGGCCCTTGTAATTGCCTTCCGCATCAAAAATCGGGTGGGACAGGAAGATCAGCAAGCGCCCGGTTGCGGACAGATAGGGCTGACTGACCACGGGCTTCCTGGTTTTCAGTGCCAGTTTTGTGCCCTCCCCTCGTAGTGTCGTGCCAAGCAGGTTGAGCTGTTGAGGAGCATTGGCCAGAACCCGGCCCTCGGTATTCAGAATCAAAACCGAGTTAAAGCTATTGTTTTGTTCTTTCAGGCGCCTTACCTCGTCACGTAGCATGGGCTCGTTGCCCTGATTCAGGGAGCGGGAGAGTTCATTGGCGCTATAACGAAGTTGCTGTTGCAAATTGGCGATGAAGGCATCGGTGCTGCTGGCCAGTTTCAGCGCGTAGGCGCGGTTCTTTTCCAGCGCTTGCTCGATCAGCAAGGAACGCTCCGCTGAATAGGCTCCATACAAGGTGTAGCCCATGGTCAGCAGACTGCTGGCAGTAGCCAGCAAGAGAATCAGCCGGCGCAGATCAACAAAAAACATGAGGATGGGCGAACGCTCGAAGTAAAGGGAGGGGCTGGGGAGGCCGAACAGACGGTCGTAAGACGCCTAAAGCATTATACGTAAAGAATGTTTCCGAGTTTGAGGAGGTGTGACCCAAGGCCACAGGAAGGACGTCGCGCAGGGCAGGGGATTACGCCAGAGTGTAAGATGTGAAATGGTCTAGACCAATAGACAGTTACCACATGTGTATCGCTGGCTGGGTAGATTGGATGGTATCGGCCGGCACTTTTCCATGGAGATCCCGATATGAAAAGCGTAGATAGTTTTAAGGCTTTGCACCAGTTGGATGTCGGCGGGCAGTCCTACGACTACTATCGGTTAGATGCGGTTCGTGGAGATGGCCTGGATGTTGCCAGCCTGCCTTATGGCTTGAAGATCCTGCTGGAAAACTTGCTGCGCACCGAAGACGGTGGCGATGTCACGGCCGATGATATTCGCGCCCTGGCCGCCTGGGACCCTGCTGCCGAGCCCGATCGTGAAATCGCCTTTACCCCCGCACGCGTTGTGCTGCAGGACTTTACCGGTGTGCCAGCCGTTGTGGACCTGGCCGCCATGCGTGAAGCCATGCAGGCCTTGGGCGGTGACCCGCAAAAAATCAACCCCCTGGCACCGGTAGAGCTGGTTATTGACCACTCGGTGATCGTGGACGACTTTGGCAAGCCCAGCTCGTTTGAACGCAACGTGGAAATCGAATACGAGCGCAATATGGAGCGCTACCAGTTCCTGCGCTGGGGCCAAAGTGCTTTTGATAACTTCAAGGTCGTGCCACCGGGCACCGGTATTGTTCACCAGGTGAACCTGGAACATTTGGCCCGCGTGGTCTTTACGCGCGATGAACAAGGCCGTCAGCTGGCGTATCCCGATACCTGTGTGGGTACGGACTCGCACACGCCTATGGTGAACGGTCTGGGCGTGGTGGCCTGGGGCGTAGGCGGTATCGAGGCCGAAGCTGCCATGCTGGGCCAGCCCATTTCCATGCTGATCCCTCGCGTTGTGGGTTTCAAGCTGACGGGTCAAATGCCTGAAGGCACCACGGCTACCGACCTGGTGCTGACGATTACCGATATGCTGCGTCAGCATGGGGTGGTCGGCAAGTTTGTGGAGTTCTACGGTCCCGGCGTCAGCGCTGTGCCTTTGGCCAACCGTGCCACTATCGGCAATATGAGCCCTGAATACGGCTCCACCATCTCCATGTTCCCCATCGACGAGGAAACCCTGCGTTATATGGAGCTGACGGGCCGCAGCAAAGAGCAGATCGAACTGGTACGCGCCTACGCCAAGGCTCAGGGCCTGTGGCACGATCCGCAGCACGAGCCTCGCTACTCCGAGCGCCTGGAGCTGGATCTGTCCACCGTTGTTCCTTCGATTGCTGGCCCCAAGCGTCCCCAGGACCGCATTGCGCTGTCTTCGTCCAAACCGGCATTCCGTACCGCTGTGCGCGACTTGCTGGGCGACGATGTAGCGACCTACGATGAGGCCGTGGAAGAAAGCTTCCCCGCGTCGGACGTGCCTTCGCACAAGCCGCCAGCACCTCGGAAAGCGGCGGTGGAGTTTACGCTGGCCGATGGCAGCAAGTGCACGCTGGATCATGGCTCGGTCGTCATTGCCGCGATTACTTCGTGTACCAATACCTCCAACCCCAGCGTCATGATGGCCGCTGGTCTGCTGGCCAAGAAAGCCGTGGAAAAGGGCTTGAGCCGCAAGCCTTGGGTGAAAACCAGTCTGGCCCCCGGATCGCGCGTGGTCACGGACTACTACCAGCGTGCAGGCCTGACTTCCTATCTGGACAAGCTGGGTTTTGATCTGGTTGGCTACGGGTGCACTACATGTATCGGTAACTCTGGCCCCTTGATTCCAGAGGTCAGCCAGGCCATTAACCAGAACGATCTGGCCGTGGTGTCCACGCTGTCCGGTAACCGCAACTTCGAGGGCCGTATTCACCCCGAAGTGAAGATGAACTACCTGATGTCGCCACCGCTGGTGGTCGCCTACGCCTTGGCGGGCACCATGGATATTGACCTGTACCACGAGCCTTTGGGGCAGGGCAGCGATGGCAAGGATGTATTCCTGAAAGACATCTGGCCGTCTGCCGCTGAAGTGCAGGACGTGATCAGCAAGGCGATTGCCTCGGATATGTATCGTGATGGTTATGCCGATGTGTTCGCCGGTGACGAGCGCTGGCGCTCTCTGCCTACCCCCAAAGGGGATCGTTTCGAGTGGCAGGATGATTCCACCTACGTGCGCAAACCGCCTTACTTCATTGATCTGAAGCGCGATCCAAGCCCCGTCTCGGACATTCGAGGTGCGCGCGTGCTGGCCAAGCTGGGCGATTCAGTGACAACCGATCACATCAGTCCCGCCGGTTCGATTGCGCGTACCTCGCCTGCGGCAACGTACTTGATGGATCACGATGTCAAACCGCAGGATTTCAACTCCTACGGTTCGCGTCGCGGTAACCATGAAGTCATGATTCGCGGCACTTTCGCCAACGTGCGTCTGCGCAACCAATTGGCTCCGGGTACAGAAGGCGGCTATACACGCGACTTCACGCAAGATGGTGCACCAGTGGCCACGATTTACGATGCCTCGCGCAATTACTTGAATGCCGCTGTCCCGCTGGTGATTCTGGCCGGCAAGGAATACGGCTCGGGTTCTTCGCGTGACTGGGCGGCCAAAGGTACGGTGCTCTTGGGCGTCCGTGCAGTTATTGCCGAGTCCTACGAACGTATTCACCGCAGCAACCTGCTGGGCATGGGCGTGATGCCTTTGCAGTTCCCGGCTGGTCAGAACGC
Source organism: Alcaligenes sp. RM2 (assembly GCF_052931795.1). Classification (NCBI taxonomy): domain Bacteria; kingdom Pseudomonadati; phylum Pseudomonadota; class Betaproteobacteria; order Burkholderiales; family Alcaligenaceae; genus Alcaligenes; species Alcaligenes sp. RM2. Next base: position 26,485 of record NZ_JBRFIO010000006.1, on the reverse strand, counting down.
CGAAACCTTGGGCCTGGCGGGGGATGAAATCTTTGATATTGAAGGCATTACCGCCCTGAATCAGGACAAGATTCCCGAGAAGGTCAAAGTGCGTGCGGGCGATATCGAGTTCGAGGCTCTGGTCCGAATTGATACGCCTAGCGAAGCGCATTACTACCGTCACGGCGGTATCATGCAGTACGTTTTGCGGGGCTTGTTGAAAGCGTAAGCCTGGCAGCAGGTCAAGGCGTGTGCATGCACGCCCAACAGTGCGTCAGTTGTGCCCTGTGCAACTGGCGCACTGGTGTGTTTGAAGGGCCGGCACGGTTGCCGGCTCTTTGTTTGGATAAAGAAAAATGGCAAATACCCAAGAAGCGTCTTGGTCTGAACTCCTGTCTGGCCGTAATGGCTTGCGCTCACTGGCCTTGGCCGGGGGCGTGGCCGTTCATGCGATCAACGTGTACGTGGCGACCACGATTCTGCCCTCGGTGGTGGAGGATATCGGCGGGCTGGAGTACTACGCCTGGAATACCACGCTATTTGTGGTGGCCTCGATTCTGGGCTCGGCCCTGTCGCCACAAGTTCTGGAAAAACTGGGTCTGCGTCACAGCTTCTTGATGTCCTTGCTGTTCTTTGCCATTGGCACGACCCTGTGCGCGGCAGCGCCTTCCATGCCTTTCCTGCTCTTTGCCCGCACGATTCAAGGTTTGGGCGGCGGCTTGCTGCTGGGCCTGAGCTATTCTTCGATCCGGCTGGTATTTGAAGAGCGACTTTGGCCGCGCGTCATGGCCTTGGTATCCAGTATGTGGGGTGTGGCAACCTTGTCGGGTCCGGCGATTGGTGGGGTATTTGCCCAGATGGGACAGTGGCGTCTGGCCTTCTGGAGTGTCCTGCCATGTGCCGCTTTGCTGGCGATTCTGGTCTGGACGCAATTGCGCGATGCGCGTGCGCCTGAAACTCGTAAATCCGGTTCCACTTTGGGCAAGGTATTGCTGCTGACCGCTTCTGTGCTGGTCATGTCCGCAGGTAGCCTGTCTACTTCCTGGATGATCAATCTGGGCGGTGTGCTGGGCGGGGCGATTCTGGTTTATTTGATGGCGCGTGCCGACAGCAAGTCGGCCAGTCGCCTGTTTCCGCAGGGCACTTACTCCATCAGCACGGCCTTGGGCAGTCTGTATGCCGGTATTGGTCTGGTCAGCGTGGCCGTGGCAACGGAAATTTTCATTCCGTATTTCCTGCAGATCATCCACCACATGAGCCCGCTGAAAGCAGGCTACCTGACGGCCTTGATGTCAGGCGGCTGGACCCTGGGTTCTATTGCCAGCTCCAGTCGGGGGCTGAAAACCGGGGATCGCATGATTATTGCCGGGCCTGTATTGTCGGGCCTGTCTCTGGTAGCGCTGGGTGTCTTTATCCCGTGGGTAGGCTTGAGTGAAGGCACGGACTATTCCTGGGCCTTGTACCTGTCTTTATTGGGAGTCGGAGTGGGGATTGGTCTGGCCTGGCCGCATTTGCTGACGCGGGTATTTCATTCCGCGCCCAAGGGGCAGGAGAATATTGCCTCGGCCGCCATTACCACCTTGCAGTTGTTCACGATGGCATTGGGTGCGGCCTTGGCAGGAATCATTACGACAGCCTCGGGCTTTGTGGACCCCGGTGGGGTGCAGGGCGCACGCCAGTCGGCGCAGGCTCTGCTGTGGTTGTTTGCCCTGGCGCCCCTTCTTGCAGCCTTCTTGTCCGGGCCTGCGCGTCGGGTGCGCCCCAGGGCTTAGTCCTGGACGGTGCTTTTGGGCAGGCGGAACAGCTCTGGATCCGGGCCAAGACGGCCGTCGGCCTGATCCAGGCTGGCAATGGCGGCCATATCGGCTTCGCTTAGCTCAAAGCTGAAAATGTCCATATTGTCGCGCTGGCGCTCGGGGGAGTTGGACTTGGTAATCACCATATTGCCCAGCTGAATCTGCCATCGCAGCATGATTTGCGCCACGGAACGGCCATGTTCCTTGGCAATCTTGTTCAACACCGGGTTGTCCCACAGCGTGCCCAATCCCAGCGGGCTCCAGGCTTGCGTCTGGATGGCGTGGTCTTCGTGGTAATGGCGCGATTCAGCCTGCTGAAAGCCGGGGTGCAGCTCGATCTGGTTCAGTACAGGCAACACACCTGTCTTGTCCAGCAAGGTTTGCAGGTGCTGGGGCAGGAAGTTGCACACCCCAATCGACTTCACACGACCTTCATTGCGCAGATTGATCAGCGTCTCCCAAGTCTGGATGTACTGGCGGTTCTTGGGCACGGGCCAGTGAATCAGGTACAGATCCACATAGTCCAGCTGCAGCTTGTCCATGCTTTCTTCAAAGCCTGCACGGGTATTGTCGTGGCCATGCATGTCATTCCACAGCTTGGTGGTCACAAACAGCTCTTCGCGTGGCACCTTGGACTGACGAATCCCTTGGCCCACCTCGGCCTCGTTACCGTAGATGGCGGCGGTATCGATCAGGCGGTAGCCTGCTTCGATGCCACTGCACACCACATCGGCCGTTTGCTCGGCAGGTACCTGCCACACGCCCATGCCCAGTTGTGGCGCACGGTTATCGTCGTGGAAGGTGATTGTTGGGGGGGTAGTCGACATAGGTCTCTCCTCGGTTGAGTGCACGGCAAAACAGCCAGGACATGGCTGATGAAACCACCGCGCATTGGGAACGATCGGGCTCTAGAGTACAGGCGGTGTCAAAGCAAAAGTCCTTAAAAGGACATGAATCCGCATGGGATGGACACGCGAAGCTTGTACGTAGGCAGGAAATTAGCTTATTGTTTTTTGTCCTGCGGCGATTATAGAGGCGTCGACTGGATTTTTTCTTAAGATGTTGCAATCTGCATCATTCATGATCCCATATAAGCTTTAGCTCTATGGGATTCCAGCTGGAGTAAGTATGAGCGTACATACCACGCAGGTCCGCGTTAGCGTACCCGCCTTGATCGCCTGCAAGGGCAAACAAAAAATTGCTTCATTAACAGCCTACATCGCGCCTATCGCACGTATGCTGGACGAGCACCTGGATATGATTCTGGTGGGCGATTCGACCGCTATGGTGGGCTATGCCATGCCCGATACCTTAAGCATTACGGTCGATATGATGGCGGCCCATGCGGCTGCCGTGGTGCGTGCGACTCAACATGCTTGTATTGTCGTGGATATGCCGTTTGGCAGCTATCAGGAATCACCCCAGCAGGCATTTGCCAATGCATCGCGTATGCTCGCCATCAGCGGTGCCCAATCGGTGAAGCTGGAAGGCGGTCAGGCCATGGCTGAAACCACGCGCTTCCTGGTCGAGCGCGGCGTGCCCGTGCTGGCACACGTGGGTTTGATGCCCCAGTACGTCAACACCATGGGCGGTTACAAGGCTCAAGGCATGACAGATGCCGCTGCCCAACGTGTGCTGGAAGACGCTGTGGCTCACGCACAGGCGGGTGCCTGGGGTGTGGTGCTGGAAGGGGTGGCAGAAGGTCTGGGTCGCCGTATTACTGAAACCATCGCCATTCCGACCATCGGTATCGGTGCGTCCCCCGCATGTGATGGCCAGGTTCTGGTGACGGAAGACATTCTGGGTCTGACCAATGGCAAGATCCCCAAATTCGCCAAACCCTACGCGGATGTGGGTGCCTTGATCTCCCAGGCAGCCGGTCAATACGCGGCTGAAGTGCGTGATGGTTCTTTCCCCACGCTGGATCAATGTTTCGGTGTGAAACGCTAGTCCGGCTAACTATTCCGCATTAGAATATTCCGTGTTGATAAATGCGGCATTCACATAGAACGACATGGAAATTCGCCAATTAGAAGCCTTTGCAGCGGTGATGTCTGCTGGCAGTGTTACCGCTGCTGGCAGACTGCTGGACCGCTCTCAGCCAGTGGTTAGCCGCCAGATCCAGGAGCTGGAACAGGAACTGGGCTTCAGGCTTTTTACCCGCACCCGTCCGCAGGTCACCTTGACTGAACAAGGGCGCGAGTTCTATCTGGAAGCCCGGCCCGTGCTGATGAATCTGGAGGTGCTGCAAAGCCGCGCTCTGGAAATCGCCCGTGGGGGCCTGCGACCCCTGCGCATCGTGACTACTCACGCCTTGGCGATTGGCCTGGTGCCGCAAGCGCTGGGCATCATGGAGCAGCACGATCCGGCCTTCAAGCAAAAGCTGATTATTGATACGGTAAAGCCGGAAGAAGTGGTGCAAGCCATTGACGAAGGACGGGCCGATCTGGCGGTGACCAGTTTGCCGCTGGACATTGATGGCTGCACCTTGCATTGGTCAGGTCAAAGCCCCTGCCTGCTGGGCATGGCCGTCAATCATCCCCTGGCCAAACAGGAACTGGTGCGTCTCAGTGATATTCAGGGCACCCCCCTGATTTCCATCCAGAACCGCCACCGCTTGCGTCATACCCTGGCAACCGCCTTGCTGCGTGCCAGCCCGGAAGCCCCGGAAGATATCCGTCATATCGAGGTTGCCTCCTCGTTGGAAGGCCTGGTTCTGGCCAGCCAAGGGGTAGGCGTGTCCTTGATTGACCCCTTTACCGCCCACGGCCTGCCACTGCCCAACGTCGTGTTGCGCCCGATTGATATCCATGTGCCTTATATGGTCGGTGTGGTGTCCTTGCGATCCCGCGAACTGCGTCCGGATGCGCAGCGCCTGGTCGAGGCCATGCGGCAGTATGTGCTGCAATTCATCCCGCGCTTTGTGCTGGGGGATGACACCGGTTTGCCAAGCACCCAGGATCCGTTTGACTCGCTGTAATCAACACGCTTGTTGATCAAGGCTCGGGCGGCTTGGCTGGATGCTCGTCCGCCTCTGCAGGCCTTAGGGGATCATCGCGTACGCCAGAACTTCCAGCTTCATGCCCGGCTCCACCAAGGCTGCAACGCCAACACTGGCGCGGTTGGGGAAGGGCGCGGAGAAAAACTCTCTGTACACCTTGTCGATGCTGTCCATGTCGGCAACATCGGTCATGTAGATCAGCACTTGGGTGACATTTTCCAGGCTGCCCCCGGCCGCTTGCGTGGCCCGTTGCAGATTGGCAAAGGTCAGGCGAGCTTGCTGCTCGATGCTTCCCGTATCAATGCTGCCGTCCGGCCGGACAGGTCCGTTCACCGTAAACAGCATTTCCCCCTTGGCTTTGACGGCCCAGGAAAACGCTTGCTTCAGGGGTGGCAGCCCGACGTCGACAACTTGTTTCATCACTTGCTCCGAGTAGAGGTGACCGGCAAGGACGCAAAGAGCGCGTGCGTGGCATCGCCCAAGCGGGTGTTGGGACGAGCCTGGTCAAGAATGACATCGAAGTGGTTGCGTGCTGGCATTTCGATGGGGGGCAGATACCGGACACCCAATGCATCAAGCGCATCGGCAAAAGCCTGACTCTGGCGTTTGAACTCCGAGGTTTCGATTTCTCCCCAGCTGATGATGGCGGGCGGAAAGCCCGTCAGATCAAGCAGTTGGGGGCTGATCGCCTGTGCGCTCGCCGTGTCCAGAGACAGTGCCTCATTGATGCTGGTGCCAATCAGGGGCTGCAGGTCGTAAATGCCTGAAACCAGTACCGCCGCTGCGGGTGCCCCTACGGGTAAATCGGCATCATCTTTCCATCCACGCAAGCAGCACATGGCAGCCAGATGCGCGCCGGCAGAACTGCCGGACACGACGAGACGTTGCGGGTCAAAGCCCAGTTCTTCGCCATGTTGATGCAGCCAGCGCAGAGCCTGGCGGCACTCCAGCACCATGTCGTGGACAGAGGCTTGCGGTGCCAAGGTGTAATCGATGGCGGCAAAGGCGATACCAGCGTCAGTGCAATCCGGGGCCGAGAATAAAGAGAAGGCTTTGGAAAGCTCCTGCCAGTAGCCGCCATGAATAAACAGCAGCAGCGGCGGGAGGGATTCCGAGTCGTGGGGTGCAGGTAAAAAGAGGTCAAGCTTATGCGCAGCGGCATTGCCATAGGCAAGCTCGGCATGCCGAGCTCCGCTTTGCAAAGCTGCTGCGCTAAGTGTGGCGTAGTCCTCGATGTAGGGCGCGTAGTTCCCGCCTATACAGGAGCTGGGCGAATATTCGCGTTCGCGCTCCTGCGCGGAGAGTAAGTCGTGTGGAGCCTGCATTACAGCGCGGTCCGAACAGTCCAGATTTCAGGGAACAGCACCACATCGAGCATCTTGCGCAGGTAGCTGACGCCGCCTGTGCCGCCCGTGCCGCGTTTGAAGCCGATGACGCGCTCAACAGTCGTGACATGGCGGAAACGCCAAAGACGGAAGGCGTCCTCAATGTCGGTCAGCTTCTCGCCCAGCTGGTATAGATCCCAGTGTGCATGCGGGTCACGGTAGACCTCCAACCATGCAGCTTCCACCTCGGGGCTGGCTTCGTAGGGCTGTGTCCAGTCACGGTCCAGGTGATCGGCGGGAATGGCAAAGCCCTGGCGGGCCAGCAGGCGTAGCGACTCGTCATAGAGCGAGGGGGCACGGTACGCCTTGTCGACCATCTGGAGCAGGTCTGGCCTATGGGCATGGGGCTTGAGCATGGCCGCATTCTTGTTGCCCAGAGCAAATTCAATGCAGCGATACTGCGCGCTTTGAAAACCGCTGGAGCTGGCCAGATAAGGGCGCATCGCCGTGTATTCCGGCGGGGTCATGGTCGAGAGCACGGTCCAGGCACTGACCAGCTGCTCCATGATGCGCGAGACCCGCGCCATCATCTTGAAGGTGTCGGCGTAGCGGTCGGCTGCGATGGCTGCAGTGGCGGCGGTCACTTCATGCAGCATCAGTTTCATCCAGAGTTCGCTGGTCTGGTGCTGGATGATGAACAGCATTTCGTCGTGGGCAGGCGAGAGCGGGTGTTGAGCGCCCAGCACCTCGTCCAGGTGCAAGTAGTCGCCATAGCTCATGGATTGGCTGAAATCCAACTGCGCTTTTTCTTCCGAAACAATGCGCTCTGTCTCGCTGATTCCCTTGTCAGCCGATGCTTTGGAAGCATTCATTTGTTCTGTTCCCTGTACGTTAATAATGATCTGCGCGACCTGTGGAACAGGTCGCGTGGGTCGATAGAAAATCAAAGTCGCGTTGCGCGCCGAGGGGAGTTTGCAATGCATCTTGCCCGAAGGTCTCCATCAGCGGCAGGATGCGGTCACCTGAGTAGGCGGGCATAGGGGTAAAGCTGAAATGGGTCTGTGGTTTCATAATTTCATCCCACTTAAATTTATGCGTTGATCTTATGGATTTAAGGGTCTTGCGCCAAGCTGTTTTTTATAGAAGCATAACTTTTTCTGAAAAACTTAAAAAACGGGTTTTTTTATGCAAATAGAACTGGATCAGGTGGATGGCAGTTTGCTGGCCGAGCTGCAAGGAAACGCCCGGCTGACAACAAGCGAGCTGGCACAAAAAGTGGGCATATCGCAGTCGCCTTGCTGGCGCCGGATTCGACGTATGGAAGAAGCCGGGCTTATTTCAGGCTACCACGCCCGGCTGGATCGGCGTGGCCTGGGTTATGGCGTGGTGGCCTTTGTCAGCATCAGTGTGGACTTTCAAAATGAAGAGCGTTCGGTGCAATTTGTGGAGGCCGTGCGCGATATTCCGGAGGTGGTGATGTGCCACGGCATTGCCGGTCCGGCGGATTTTTTGCTGATGGTCGTGGCCAAGGATCTGGACAGCTATTCGGAATTGTTGCAACGAAAATTGCATCGTTTACCCGGTGTTCGGCAAGCGCAGACCAGTTTTTCCTTGCAGGAATTCAAGGGCCTTAACGCGCTGCCAATCCCAGCAATGGCCGGCTCTGCAGCCTGATCAAGTGCTCTGCAAAAGCTGATGCGCGGCTCGCTCACAAAGCGTGTCGAGTCGCTCATCACGAATCAGGTGGCTAAGGGTTAGCTCTGATTTGTTGTCGTAGAAGTCCGTCCTTAGAATTGATCAAAAATCACAAATCTTTGCTCGAATTCACGTTGTGACGGAATTTAATGAAACATTCAGATGCTGCAAGCACAAGCGCTCCGCTCGAAGCTTTTCAACCCATCGTTCGGCAATCCGTCAACGAAGCGGTCTATCAAGCCCTACGTAACAAGCTGATGCACGGTGAGTACCGTGCGGGCCAAGTGCTTGGCATTCAGTACCTGGCCGATGCGCTGGGCACCAGCACCATGCCCGTGCGCGAAGCATTGCGCCGTCTGGTGGCACAGCAGGGGCTGGAGCCTTTGCCTAACGGCACTACCCGTGTTCCTTTGATCACCAAAGCCTGCCTGAGCGATATTCGCCGCGCCCGTGTTTTGATCGAAGGCACCGTCACCGAATGGGCGGGGCCTTTCCTGACTCCGTCCGTGCTGGATCAGCTGGAACAACTGGCGCAAGAAATCACCCAAGAGCGCCGCACGCCCAAAGGCGTGGCCAGCAGTCTGGAAAAAAACCGGATCTTTCATTTCACGATTTACGGAGCCGCTCAGTCTCCCGTCATGCTCGCCATGATCGAGAGCCTGTGGCTGCAGTCGGGCGCTTACTTGCGTGAAACCCGCGAGCAGCTACACAACGAAGACTCTGCCGATCACCTGCACGAATCCACCGTCAAAGCGCTGCGCGCGGGCAATTTTGCCCAGGCGCGCCAATACATTCAGGAAGATGTTTCCTGGATCTTCGACCGCTTGGACCTGGCCGATTAAGTCGATCTCTCAACTACTCATCACCACCAAAGACCATGCTAAAAAAACATAGATCAAAAGCAGTGACCGAGGGAGTGACTCGCACCCCACACCGAGCCTTTCTGCGTGCAACAGGCCTGGACGATGATGATCTGGACCGTTCGATGGTCGCCATCATTGGAACCGCCGGAGACAACACACCCTGTTCCAAATCGCTGGGCCCACAAGCAGACAGCGTTCGCCTGGGTGTAGCCCAAGGTGGTGGCGTACCCGTCATGATGAACACGATTTCCGTGTCCGATGGCACCTCCATGAACCACGCTGGCATGCGCATGAGCCTGGTCTCGCGCGAGATGATTGCCGACAGCATGGAAATAGCCGTGCGTGGCCATGCCTATGACGCTTTGGTCGGTTTGGGCGGTTGCGACAAGACGCTGCCCGGCACCCTGATGGCCATGGCGCGCCTCAATGTCCCTTCGGTTTTCATTTACGGTGGCTCCATGTTGCCGGGCTACTCGCCCGATGGCACTGAAAACACGGTGCTGACTGCCATTGAGGGTGTGGGTCGTTATCAGACTGGTGCGATTTCCCTGGAGCAACTGCACGGCATTGAGCGCACCTGTGCCATGACCGTGGGTTCCTGTCCGGGCCAGTTCACCGCCAATACCATGGGTATGGTGGCAGAGGCTTTGGGCATGTCCTTCCTGGGTTCGTCGACCACCCCGGCGGTTTACAGCCAGCGGCACGCACTGGCTCGCCGAGCTGGTCGCCGCGTGATGGAGATTCTGGAAAACGGGGGTCCTTTGCCGCGTGATCTCATCACCCGCAAGAGTCTGGAAAATGCCGCAGCGGCTGTTGCAGCGACTGGCGGCTCGACCAACGTGGCCTTGCATATCCCTGCTATTGCGCACGAAGTGGGCATTCGTTTCACCATGGACGATCTGGCCGATGTGTTCAACCGCACGCCGCTGATTGCCGACCTGCAGCCTGGCGGCCGTTATCTGGCCCGCGATCTGGACGTGATTGGCGGGGTGCCTGTAGTGCTCAAGGCACTGTTGAAAAGCGGCCACCTGCACGGCGATGTATTGACCATTACCGGCGAAACCTTGGCCGAAGCCCTGGAGAGCTTCCCCGATGTGGATGGCCGTATCGTGCGTAGCAGCGATCAGCCCATCCATGCGTCGGGCGGTCTGGTCGTGCTCAAGGGCAATCTGTGCCCCGATGGCGCCTTGCTGAAGATTGCCGGCTTGAAGTCTCTGGTTTTTGAAGGCCGTGCTCGCGTCTTTGAAACCGAGGAAGATTGCATGGCCGTGGTATCCAAGCAGGCCTACGAGACTGGCGATGTACTGATCATCCGCAACGAGGGACCCAAAGGCGGCCCCGGCATGCGCGAGATGTTAAGCGTTACTGCGGCTATTTACGGCCATGGCAATGGCGAGAAAGTAGCACTGCTGACCGATGGCCGTTTCTCCGGCGCGACACGTGGCATGTGTATTGGCTATGCCAGCCCCGAGGCGGCAGCCGGTGGGAACATCGGCTTGGTGCGCGACGGCGACCGTATCACCATCGATGCCACGCAAAGCAGCATGCAGCTGCATGTGTCCGACGAGGAGCTGGCTGCACGCAGAGAGCAATGGAAACCCTTCGTACGAGATCGTTTGGCTGGCGCGCTGGAGAAGTACGCACGCCTGGTTGGACCGACCAATGAAGGGGCAGTGACTCATTCGGGTGCTGCCGAGTGGCCGCAAGAGCAGCTTGAGGACGTATAAGATGAAACTCGGTTTTTGCGGTTTGGGATTGATGGGTGCTGCCATGGTGCAGCGCCTGCTGAAAGCGGGTCACGAGGTCAAAGTCTGGAATCGCTCCCGGGAAAAGGCCGAGCCGCTGGCAGCGCTCGGCGCGCAGATTGTGGGCACGCCACGTGAAGCGGCTGAAGGCACCGACGGCGTCTTGTTATGCCTGTTTGATGCCAAGGCTGCCGAGGCCGTGGTGTTCGGTGCGGACGGGATTGCTCAGGCTGTGGGCCTTAAATGGCTGGTGGATCATTCCAGTATTGACCCTGAGGCCACACGCAAATTGGCCGCCCGTTTGCAGGAAAGTTGCGGAGCGGACTGGATTGATGCTCCGGTGTCTGGCGGTATTCCAGGTGTGGAGGCCGGTACGCTGGCCATCATGACGGGCGGCAGTGAAACCCATATGGCTGAAGCCGAGGCCGCCATGCGCGCCTATGCCGGCAATATTACGCATATGGGGCCTTCCGGTACCGGGCAGGCGACCAAGCTGTGCAACCAGGCCATCGTGGCGACCTCGATTGCGGCGTTGGCCGAAGCCATTGGCTTTGCCCAGCGCAATAACATCAATGTGGACAAGCTGGCGCCCGCGCTGGCGGGCGGTTGGGCGGATTCCAAGCCTTTGCAGATCTTTGCTCCGCGCATGATAGAAGCCCAGGCAAAAAGCATCGGTGCGCTGTCCACCATGCTCAAGGATATCGATACCTTGATCGCCAATGCTCAACAAAGCGGTGCGCCTATGCCGGTTGCGGCCAGCGTGCAGCAAATGTTGCGCGTGGCAAGCGCCATGGGTTTGGGTCAGGCCGAAGTGTCTGCCTTGGTCAGCGTTGTGCTGCCTGAGCAGCGTGATGCCTTCCTTCGCCAGATAGACGCATAAGACAGGCGGCCCCATGCAACTATCCGCTAATCTCAGCTGGTTGTATCGGCATCTGGATTGGAGCGAACGTTTCGAGGCTGCAGCGGCTGACGGTTTTCAGGGCGTCGAGATTTTACTGCCCTATGACTATGCACCCGGCTGGTACGCCAGTCAGTTGCAAGCCGCCAAGCTGGAACTGACACTGATCAATACGCCGATAGGCGAGGGGCAGGGCAGGTTGGGCTGGGCGGCCATTCCCGGCGCACAGGCGCAGTTTCAGGAGGCCTTTGATCGCGCCCGTGCTGTGGCACAGGCTACCGGCTGCCGCCGTATTCATGTGATGGCGGGTGACGTCAGCCCTTTTGCACAGCAAGACTGTCGGGCCGCACTGCTCAGTAATCTGGAACAGGCTTTGGCCCTGGCTGAAGCGGATGATCTGGTGCTGACGCTGGAGGCGCTCAACCGCAGCGATATGGCCGGGTACTTCTATTATTTGCCCGAGCAAGTCATTGAGGTGCTCCAGCATTTCAATTCCCCGCGCCTGCGTCTGCAGTTTGATTACTACCACTGCGTCAAAGAAAGTCTGGATGTCCCGTCCAGCGTGGCAGTCTGTGCTCCCTGGATTGGCTATGTGCAGATCGCGGGTGCCGATGGTCGTTACGAGCCTGATCTTGCACAGCATGATTTGCTGGCAGGCGTAGCCGCTTTGCCCGCCTTGGCTTACGACAGCTGGCTGGGTTGCGAGTATCAGCCTCGCGGCTTGCCTTCAGAAGGTTTGGCTTGGTGCCAGCCCTTGCGTGATCGTGGTGTGCTAGCTGCGCCACGTCAGCGTGATGCTGCTTGCATGCAGGCTGCCGGGAGATAAGCCATGAAGCACGTCTTGATTACCGGCGCCAACGGCTACATCGGCCAAGCGCTTGCTCGTGCGGCGGCCAAACTGCTTGCGGCTAATGAGATTCAAAGCCTGACGCTGACGGATTTGGCTTTTGAAGAGCAAGGCTATCCCCACCTGCCTGGACTGCGTTGCATTAGTGGTGACTTGTCCGATAAAGCCGTGCTGGGGGCGGTGCTAACGCCAGCACCCGACACGGTTTTCCATCTGGCCTCGGTGACCAGTCGGCTGGCTGAAGAGAATTTTGCACGGGGTTTGCGCGTCAATATAGACGGCACGATAGGCTTGTTTGAGCATCTGCGACAGCAAGGCCAGTGTCCCGTTGTGGTGTATGCCAGCAGTATCGGTGTCTTTGGTACGCCACTGCCCCAGCAGGTGGATGACAACACGCCCGTCGCACCCACTTTAAGTTACGGAACGCAGAAGCGGATGGTGGAACTGCTGCTTGCCGATTACAGCCGCCGGGGTTTTCTGGATGGCCGCTCGGTTCGCTTGCCTACTGTGGTTGCCCGCCCCATGACTGCTGAAACGGCCTTGTCTTCATTTGCCAGCTCTTTGATCCATGCCTTGGCTGCTGGAAGCACTTACGAGTGCCCCATCGGCCCGCAAGGCTGGATCTGGCTGCTTTCCTTGCCCGCCTGTGTGCAGCACCTTCTGACAACAGCGAGCCTGGAAGCCGCTCGCTTGCCCGCTGGTCGGGTGTGGAATCTTCCCGCCCAGCGTCTTCAGGTGGCAGACCTGGTACAGGCTGCCAAATCCCGCTATGGCCGGGGGGCCGATGCGGGATTGAGCTTTCAGTCCAACCCTCAGTTTGACCAGCAGTTTGCCCAGTGGCCGCCTTTGACAACGGCAATCGCCACGCAGTTGGGTATGCATCATGACGGCGATGCCGAAACCTTGATTGAGCAGGCCCTTGTCTCCTGACGGGCCTGGCTAACTATACCTATAACGAACTACCACCAAAAAAGGATTTCCCCATGAAGAATCGATGGATTTCTCGCCTGTTGGGTATGGCCTTAACCAGCCTGGCAGTGGCAGCTGGTCCCGCAAAAGCGGACAAGCCTGTGGAGCTGACTTTCTCTGCCTGGATTCCGCAAACGCATGTGCTGGTGGCGAACTTCATGAAGCCCTGGGCCAAAGAGGTGGAGCAGGCCACTGAAGGGCGCGTCAAGATCAACTTTCTGACCAAGGCCGTGACCAACCCGGTAGGGCACCTGGATGCGGTACGCAATGGGATTGTGGATCTGGCCTTTATTTCCTATTCCTATTACCCCGGCAATTTTGATTTGATGAAGTTTGCCATGCTGCCGTTCTCGGGCAATAGCGCCGAGTCTACTTCGCTGGCGGCCTGGGACATCTATAGCAAGTACCTGCAAGATGCCAAAGAGCATCGCGGTATCAAATTGCTAGGCATTTATGGTCATGGCCCAGGCAGCGTCTACACCACTGACAAGCAGGTACAGAACATTGCCGACTTCGAGGGCCTGAAGCTGCGCATTGGTGGTGGCATGCAGGCCGACTTGTCCAAGGCCCTGAAGGTGAACGCGGTTGTGAAGCCCGCCTCCGAATCGTATGAGCTGCTGAGCACTGGCGTGGTGGACGGCGTGCTGTTCCCGCCCGAGTCTGTGGCCTCTTTCCGCCTGGATACGGTGGTCAAGCACGCCACGGTTTTTCCCGGTGGCCTCTATGCGGATCTGCACGGCATCATCATGAACCCGAGCGCCTTTGATCGTTTGTCTGAAAAAGACCGCGAGATTCTGATGAGCCTGTCCGGTGAGCATATTGCTCGCCTGGGCGGCAAGGCCTGGGGGGATGCAGACGTGGCCGCCATGAAGATCCTGGAAGAGCACAAGGTGCAGTTTCACCCTGCCAGCGATGAGCTGATCGCCGCCGTTAAAGAGCGCACGGCATCCTTCGAGCAGGCATGGCTGGATGCCGCCAAGGCCAAGGGCATAGACGGGCCTGCTGTACTGGCCGAGTTCCGTGCCGACCTGAAGCAGCGGGAAAGCGCGAATTGATCAGCACACGCAGACTGTCTTGAACCTGCTGTGCGCCTCGTGCGCCAGCAGTCCCGGAGCTACAAAGCATGAACTCCATTCTCTCTTTATTAAGAGCGGGTCTTCGACGTTTGACCGAGTTATGCATGGTCTCGCTGGCCTTGCTGACTCTGGCTGATGTATTAGGGCGCTACATTTTCAACGTATCGGTCATGGGGGCGGTAGAGCTGACCGAAATATTGATGGTAGGTGTCATTTTCTGCGGCATCGTGTTTGCCACCATGGAGCGTGAACACGTTGTTGTTGATTTAGTGCCTATTCCGGGTGGGGAGAAGGGTGTCCGTGTAGTCCATGTCACCAGCCACCTGCTGGCCGCTGGAATCAGTGCCTTGCTGGCCATGGTCAGCTGGACACAAGCCGAGTCGGCGGCCGAATACCTGGATCAGACCACTTTGCTGGGGCTGCCACTGGCTCCGGTTGTTTATTTCATGAGCATCATGCTGTTCGTCAACACCATCGTGGAGCTGGCTCAGCTTCGCCGGGATCTGAACGCAGACACCGCCCATCTGGAAGAAGAGGCACAGAATGACTGAAGCACTGATTGGCTTTGCAGCCATGCTCCTCTTGATCTTCCTACGGGTACCGGTGGCGTTTTCCATGGCCCTGGTGGGCTTTATTGGCGTTGGCATCATGCGCAATTGGCCCTCTGCCTATGCCATGACCGGCTCGGTCGTGCGTGAAAGCGGTTTTCAGTACTTGCTGTCCGTACTGCCGCTGTTCATCTTGATGGGTAATTTCATTACTCAAGCCAAGTTGTCCAAAGAACTGTATGCGGCGGCGTATGCCTTCCTGGGCCATCGTAAAGGCGGTTTGGCCATGTCTACGGTGGTGGCCTGTGGTGGCTTTGGTGCGGTGTGTGGCTCCAGCCTGGCAACAGCGGCCACCATGTCCAAGGTGGCTTATCCGGAAATGCGCAGACTGGGCTATAGCCGTGCGCTGGCTTCCGGTTCCATCGCTGCCGGTGGCACGCTGGGCATTCTGATTCCGCCCTCTATTGTCATGGTGGTCTATGCCATCTTGACCGAGCAAAGCATAGGCAAGATGTTTGCTGCCGGTATTTTGCCAGGCCTGCTGGCCATTATTTTCTATCTTCTGGCGGTGCGCTGGACGATCTGGCGTGACCCCAATGCGGGCCCTCCCGGCGAGCGCATGAGCTGGAAAGAGCGTTTGCTTGCGTTGCGCGATGTCTGGGGCGTGCTGGTGCTGTTCATCATCGTCATGGGCGGTATTTACGGCGGGATCTTCAGTTCTACCGAAGCGGCGGGGATTGGTGCGTGTGGTGCCTTCCTGTTCGCGCTGTTGCGTGGCCGTTTGACCTGGCAAGTGCTTTCCAACGTGCTGGTCGAGTCGGCGCGTACCACGGGGATGCTGTTCATGGTGCTGATCGGAGCCTTGCTGTTTTCCAGCTTCATCAACTTCACCTCCATGCCTGGCGATTTGCAGGATTGGGTGCAACAGTTCGATATGAGCCCGATCGTGGTGATTCTGCTGATTTGCGCGATTTACATCGTGCTGGGCAGTGTGTTGGAAAGTATGTCCATGGTCTTGCTGACCGTGCCTATTTTCTACCCCTTGGTGCAGCACCTGGGCTTTGACCTGATCTGGTTCGGCATCATCGTGGTGGTGGTTACGGAAATCAGCTTCATCACCCCGCCCGTGGGCATGAACGTGATGGTCCTGAAAAGCCTGCTGCCCGACGTGAAGATGAGCACGCTGTATCGGGGTGTGATTCCCTTCGTGGTAGCCGACGTTTTCCGCCTGGCGGTGCTTTTGGCCTTCCCGGTCATCTCGCTGCTTTTGCCCAAATACCTTGGATAAAAACGGATTCGCAATATGATTATCGACCAAAGAACCTACACCATCCCCACCGGCCTGCTGCGCGATTTCCTGTCCTTGTACGCGACGGAAGGACGTGCCATACAGATCGAATATCTGGGCCCCTGCCACGGCTACTACACCACGGAAGTGGGCGAGTTGAATCAGGTGGTGCACCTGTGGGCATACGAAGATATGGCTGACCGAGAGGCCCGTCGTAATGCCTTGGAGGCTGACCCCCGCTGGTTGGCCTATCGCCGTAAAGCCGCCGCTGCGGGGCATGTCATACGCCAGAGCAATGCACTGTTGAAACAAGTCGATTTCGACGTTTTTACGAGCGAATGATGACCATGAGCCAGAAAATTCTTCAAGCCTGCCCCTTGCCATCACCGCTGGCGGGCAAACTGCCCGCCTTGTGCCCGGTCGAAACCCTGAGCGATGCGCCTGATCAAGCGGCGTTCTTGCGTGAGCACGGAGCTGAATTCACGGTGCTGATCACCACCGGAACGCAGGGTGCAGACAAGGCACTGATTGATGCCTTGCCAAACCTGAAAGCGATTTGTAGCTTGGGCGTTGGCTACGATGCCATCGACCTGGATGCCGTCCGTGCGCGTGGGGTGATGCTGAGCAATACGCCGGATGTTCTCAACGATTGTGTGGCCGACTTGGCTATTGGTTTGTTGATCGATGTGGTGCGTGGCATTTCGGCCTCTGACCGTCATGTCCGGCGTGGCGACTGGCCGCGTGTCGGCCCGACCATGCCCAGCACTCGGGTCAGTGGCAAGCGCCTGGGCATGTTAGGCATGGGCCGAGTAGGCCAGGCGATTGCACGTCGCGCGATCGGCTTTGATATGGAAATCCGCTATCACACACGCAGTGCGAAGCCCCAATTGCCTTGGCGGCACGAACCTTCATTGCTGGCTTTGGCGCAATGGTGCGATTTCCTTATTGTCGCTTGCCCAGGCAGCCCAGAAACGTATCATCTGGTGTCTGCCCAGGTCTTGAAAGCTCTCGGGCCCAACGGCTACCTTATCAACGTCGCTCGTGGGTCTGTGGTGGATGAAAAAGCATTGGTGGCGGCCCTTGAGAATGGCCAATTAGGCGGCGCCGGGCTGGATGTGTTCGAGAACGAACCCGATGTGCCTGCCGCGTTGCTGAGTAACGAGCGGGTAGTAGTGCTACCCCATGTAGGGAGCGCAACCCGTGAAACCCGAGCCGCCATGTGCGAACTGGTGGTGAAGAATGTGGAGCGTTTCGTTACGCAAGGCAGTCTTGTGACGCCGGTTAGATTGTAAAGACTGCCTCAGGAATAATGCAGCGGTTTCAAGCTTCTGGCTTGAACCGCTGTTTCTTTCTGAGCAAGTGTTAGCCAGTATTGTCTGGTTTGCAAAGTGTTGAGTACTTGTTAAGCACCAGGTTACGAAGTTGCCCTATTTATAGGGTTGGAATAACGGCTCTGTTTTCGACTGACGACCAAGTGCTGAATCTGGAGATGGGTCGTATTAGTGAGAAGTCCGTGAAGAGCAGGAGTTAGCTAGCCAAGGTGTCGGTGTATCTTTTTGGTCGACCCTTGTACGATCCACCGTTTGCCCGTCGTCAGATTGGTCGCCTGTTCTTGCCAAAACTTTCTCCTTTGGCTGAGCAGAAACAGACGTGTTTTCTTTGCATGGAGCGGTGCTTTCAACTATATACTTGATGCTTAAACAATTAAATTGAATCGGGTCTTGAACGCCCGGCATCAGGTGGGAGACAGCTTGCATCATGCGGCTCAATATTCAGGATTTTCAGTTAGCGGCTCAAAGTAGCCTGCCACGCTTTGTCTATGATTATGTCGCAGGCGGGGCGGAGGATGAGCTTTGTCTGGCACGCAATCAGGCAGATTTGCAGGCTCTGACTTTATCGCCACGTAGTCTGCGTGATACGTCGGCGGTATCAACAGAAATAGAGGTCTTTGGACGCCGATGGGCTGCGCCTTTTGGTGTCGCTCCCGTTGGCTTGATCGATGTCGTGCGTCCACGTGGGGATCTGCACGCGGCGCGTGCCGCAGGCAAGGCGGGCTTGCCGTACATTTTGTCCACCGCCTCCAATAGCCCTTTGGAACAAGTGCGTGAGGCCTGTGAAGGCCCATGCTGGATGCAGTTGTATGTGATGCAAGACAGAGGCATGGCCAACTCCATTCTGGATCGCGCCCGCCAAGCCGGGTTCGAGGCCTTGGTTTTGACCGTCGATGTGCCTGTAGGCGGCTATAGAGAAAAGGACATACGCCATGGCTTCAAACTGCCGTTCCGTCCAGGCCCCCGCTTATTGCTGGATATGGCTTCGCAGCCGCGCTGGTTGTGGCGCCAAGCCTGGGCGGGACAGCCCCAGTTCGTCAACTTGATGCCTACAGAAGGGGCCAGTTCAGCCCAGGCGCAAGCGGCCTTGCTGGCACGGAGTATGGACCGTCGTCTGGTGTGGGATGATGTTTCCTGGCTACGTTCCAAGTGGGACGGTCCGTTGCTGGTCAAAGGTGTGCTCCATTCTGAAGATGCACGTCAGGCCTTGCATTACGGTGTCGATGGGCTGATTGTGTCCAATCACGGTGGCCGACAACTGGACTGTGCTCCTTCAACAATCAGCGTTCTCCCGCACATCATGGAGATCATCCAAACGCAGATGCCGGTGTTTATCGATAGCGGCTTTCGGCGTGGTGCCGATGTCGCCAAAGCCATCGCTTGTGGGGCGACGGGTGCATTCCTGGGACGTGCTGTCGCTTACGGTTTGGCACAAGGTGGCGAGCAGGGTGTCTCTGACGTGTTGGGCTTGGTCGCTCAGGAGCTGGAGCGGACGATGGTCCTGCTAGGGGCTGCATGTCCGGAGGATCTGGCCCAATGTCTTGTATGCTCTATCGAGTAAGGTATCCGACGCCCGCTGCAATCCGCGGCGAGAAATTTACTCTTCGGAGGTATGGCTTGTGAAAGGAAGCTGTCTTTGCCAAGGCGTGGTCTTTGAGATTACTGGCTCCATTACGAACCTGCTCTATTGCCATTGCAGCATGTGTCGCAAGTCGCATGGGTCTGCGTTCAGGGCGCGGGGCAAGGTCAAGACCCAGGAGTTTCATTGGCGTTGCGGTCAGGAGCTGCTGCGGTTTTATGAGTCATCGCCAGGAGAGCGCCGGGGTTTTTGCTTCCAGTGCGGATCAAATATTCTGACTAAATTCGATCAAAAACCAGAAGAGCTGGGCTTGGCGTTAGGGGTGTTGGACGATGACCCGGGTCTGCGGCCCACTTGTCACGTTTTCGTGGGCTCAAAAGCCTCGTGGCATGAGATTGGGGATGACTTGCCCCAATATGAGGGATGGGCACCCAGTTAGATGGTGCTGTCTCTCAAATGCCTATAGTCGTTTGTGTGGAACGGTTTGCAAGAGCGTCAGCAGGTCGAGCATCAGAGCGCTGCATGGGGAATCAAGACGATGGATGGCCAGCCATCGACGTTGCAAGCTCAACTCGTTAAGCGGCAGTTTTTCCAGGCGATCTTGGGCTTTTCGCAAAATCTGCGTCGGAATAAAACACAGCAGATCCGTATGGGCCAAGATGTCGATGACAGCTTCGATATTGTGTTGAATTTCAAGTATGACCTTAGGGGGAGCCAGCCCCAGGGAGTGATGGCAAGATTCGATGTGATCTCTGGCCTTGTCCCCCCGGCTGGGCAACGCCCAACCGTAGGCCAGTGTCTGTGCAAGGTCAATGGGCTGGCGCGATTGCTGGATCGCCAGCGCCAAAGGGTGGCCGATCCGTGCAGCCACTACGAGTTCATCGCTGCCCAAGTCAGTCTGGTGGGTGATCTGCGCGATGGGATCGTAGTTCGGGATGATGATGAGATCGAGCGCGCCATTGTCCAGCTTGAGCGTTAACTGGGCTGACTTGTCCACATCGAGCTTGACGCGTAAACCGGGGCGACGGCGAATCAGTGTTGCGATAGCTTGGGGAATGATACTGGCCGAGGTTGCCAGTGTCAGGCCTATGCGAACCAGACCAATATGCCCTGCTTGGATATCGTTAGCGGCGCGTTGCAAGTCCAGATGCTGCTGGACTAGTCTGCGAGCGGGCGGCAGAAACTGCAGTCCTTCTACCGTCAATACGACGCCGTGATTGCTGCGATGAAACAGAGGCGTACCCACTGCGGCCTCCAGACGTCGGATGATTTTAGTGACCGCTGGTTGCGTCAATTGTAAGGCGTCTGCCGCGCGGCTGAATTGACCATGATCCACGACGGCCAGAAAGCAAGCAAGATCGTTGTATGAATAGGCCATGACAGACTTGAAAGTGTATGTACAGGGTTTCGCCCCTGTCAGCGCGGCTGCCTCGGGGAAATTTCAGTATGCCTTATTGTCATGTATTTTTCACTCTTTGGTTATGGAGAAGAATAGTGATTTAGATAAAGTTTTTACTTCAATAATATAAGGAGACAAACTGATGACACAGCCTAATATTGTCTTGATCATGGCCGACAACCTTGGGTGGGGGGAGCTGGGGTGCTATGGAGGCGGAGCCTTACGTGGCGCCCCAACGCCGCGCATTGATGCACTGGCAAAGCAAGGCATTTTGCTGCACAACTACAATGTTGAAAGTGATTGCGTGCCGACGCGCTCGGCACTGATGACAGGGCGCCATCCTATCCGCACCGGTGCCTTGCAATCAGTGCCGGCCGGATTACCGCAGGGTATTAGTCGCCGGGAAATCACACTGGCACAATTGCTGTCGGGCCAAGGGTATGCGACTGCCCATTTTGGCAAATGGCATTTGGGCGATGTGGCTGGCCGCTATCCGTCAGATCGCGGCTTTGACGAATGGTACGGCATCCCTAGAACAACGGACGAAAGTCAGTTCACGGCCACCATCGGCTACGATCCCTCGGTGGCGCCTTTGCCGCATATCATGCAGGGCAAGGTAGGCGAGTCGTCCATCCAAGTGAAAGAATATGATCTGGCGGCACGCCGCCAGATCGATGCAGAACTGGTGGCACACTCCCTGGATTTCATGGCACGCAATCATGCACAGGGCACGCCTTTTTTCCTGTATCTCCCTTTGGTTCACTTGCACTTTCCGACCTTGGCGCATCCGGATTTTGTCGGGCGTACCGGTCAGGGAGAGTTTGCCGACTCCATGGCGGAAATGGATTTTCGTGTCGGCCAAGTGATCGATCAGGTAGACAGGTTGGGTATTGCCGAGAACACACTGCTTATTTTCTGCAGCGATAACGGCCCCGAGTTTCGTCAACCCTACCGCGGCACGGCTGGGCCCTGGCGTGGAACGTATCACACTGCAATGGAGGGTAGTCTGCGCGTGCCGTTCATTGCCCGTTGGCCCGGCAAGATCGCTGCGGATATCGTCAGCAACGAGATCGTGCATGTCACGGACATTTACACCACGTTAGCCCACGTTGCAGGCGCCGCTATTCCACAGGATCGGCCGATAGACGGGGTTAACCAGCTTGATTTTTTGTGCGGCAAGCAAAGTAAGTCCGCTCGCGAGGGTTTTCTGTTTTACATCAAGGACACGTTGCGGGCCGTGAAGTGGCGGGAATGGAAGCTGCATTTCTACTGGGAGCCCGAAGTCAATGAAAGTAAAGGCAAACTCGAGTCTCCCTATTTGTTCAATTTGATCCGAGATCCTAAGGAAGAGCACGACGTATCGGTTTTTAACACTTGGGCATTCAATCCGATCTTGCGCATGGTCAAACAGTTCAACGACAGCTGTGTGCAGTATCCCAACACCCGTCCCGGTACGGACGATTGATCGGGCGATCAAGGAGTCATTCATGAGAAAAAGCATTCAAAGATGGACTCTGGCTGCGACAATCGCCACGGGGGTGGTCTCTCAGGCGCTGGCCAATGAACAGCTTGCCTGGCCTCAGGCAAAGCCGATTACGTGGGTGGTGGGGTTCGTCGCAGGCGGAAGCATAGATGCGTTAACACGCCAAGTTGCTCGCCGGCTGGAGGACGAGTTAGGACAGACCATCGTTGTTGAAAATCGGCCTGGCGCTGCCGGAGCGATTGCGCTATTGCATGTCAGCAAGGCGGCACCCGATGGCTATACGTTGATCACGATCCCCGGCCCCGCCTTGTCCGCGCGCCCCCTGCCCGAAGTGGGACGCGATATGGCAGCGGTCGCCGTGCTGGCGCGTGGGCCTATGGCTCTGGTGGGACCCGTATCCACTGCTCAGCCAGACCTGGCTTCGTTGTTACAAGCTGTGAAAGCTAATCCGGATCAATGGAGTTATGCCACCTCCGGCTTGGGCTCCTCCCAGCATCTGGCCGGCGAGCTTTTGAGCCACCTGACAGGCGCCAAGATGACCCACATCCCTTACAAAGGGGGCGGGCAGGCGATCTCCGACGTAGTCGGTAACCAAGTGCCCTTAGGAATGCTGGGTGTGGCACCGTTGCTACCCCAAATCCAAGAGGGGCGCTTGAAGGTCTATGCGGTGACTTCAAGCGTTCGATTGGCGAGCTTGCCCGACGTGCTAACTATGCAGGAGGCGGGCGTGGCGAGATACGAAGCAACGCAATGGTATGGTGTGCTTGCACCTAAAGGATTGGCAGATGACACCTTGCAGGTGCTCAATGCCAAGATCAACGAAATCATGTCCTCGGACGAGCTTAAGCCCACCCTGGAGACTGCCGGTGCGGTTACCAGTGCCCTGAGCCCTTCGCAGGCAGAGGCGTTTATCAAGCAGGACAATGAGGCCTGGAAAAAACTTGCCCAAGACGTGAAGTTGGAGCTGGAGTAAGGAAGTTGCCCCTTGCCAAGTAGCCAAAGTCCGGTTGCTGGCAATGGGGGTAAGACCGCTGCATTTGGTAGAGATCAAAAAACGGTCAAACTTCACGGCGTTCGCGATCGGCCATCTTTGACGTTAATATTCAACATTGGCGCCAGGGCTCAGGTAGACCCAAGTGAAATGCGTTTTCGCTGGCCAAAGGACAAGGCCCGACAGTGCCAAGAGTAGGGTGATGGGGCGCGGGTCAATATGGCCCCGAGCTCGATTAGCCAGATAGATAAAGCAGCAAAAAACAAAACGCCAAGCTTTTGAAAGCTTGGCGTTTTGTTTTATTCGTGGTGCCGGCTAAAGGAGTTGAACCCTCGACCTTCGCATTACAAGTGCGCTGCTCTACCAACTGAGCTAAGCCGGCGAATTGATGATTATAGCCGGAATTTTTGAGAAGAAGCAATCACCAGAAAAATAGTGCTCTTGCCCAAGACTCACAGGCTCGGCCAGTAAGTAGGTTCTGGTTATAAGAGCATGATGAAAATGTCGTTTTAAATGCCTTTTCCCCTACCCATAATCTGATCTATCCAAGCTGCGCTTATATAGATAGCACGCGATTGAACATCAGTGACGGGCTCCGAAGGCCGCGTCCGGGACCTTTGGGGAACACCATGAAATTGAAGTCTGTTGTTGGCTCTGCCTTGTTGTTGGCGTCTTTGCTGGGTGGCACGGCCAGTGCCCAAGTTTCTTTGCTAAACGCCTCGTTTGACGTGGCGCGCGAGACCTTTGCGGCGATCAATCCCAAGTTTGTTGAACACTGGAAAGCGACGACTGGTGAAGACATCAAGATTGACCAGTCGTTTGCAGGCACCTCCCGTCAGGCCCAGGACATTATTCAGGGCAAGAAAGTAGACACTGTCACCTTCAACCAGGTTACTGATATTGAATTCCTGGCCGAGCGCGGCGCGGTGGCCAAGGACTGGGCCAGCAAGTTCCCGAACAACAGCTCGCCTTACTACAGCACCATCGCTTTTCTGGTGCGCAAGGGCAATCCCAAGAACATCAAGTCCTGGGACGATCTTGTGCGTGACGATGTGAAGCTGGTGTTCCCGAACCCCAAGACCTCGGGTAATGCCCGCTACACCTATTTGGCGTCCTGGTTGTACGCCAATGAGGCTTTCGGCGGTGACGAAGCCAAGATCAAGGAGTTTGTCGGCAAGGTGCTGGGGAATGTAGAAAGCTTCCCCACAGGTGGTCGTGGTGCGACCGTGGCGTTTGCCCAGAATGGTCAGGGCGACGTTTTGCTGACCTTTGAATCCGAAGTGATCAATATTGCTGCCAGCGACGAGTTCAAGGGCAGCGAGCTGGAAGTGGTGGTGCCCCCTGTCAGCGTATTGGCCGAGTTCCCGGTAGCCGTGGTGGACCGTGTGGTCGACCAGAAAGGCACTCGCAAGGAAGCAACCGAATATCTGAAGTTCCAGTACACCCCCGAGATTCAGCGCCTGCTGGCTGGTTTCAACTACCGTGTGACGGATCCTGCCGTGGCCAAGGAGTTCGAGTCCAAGTACGCGCCGGTCAAGCTGATCAATCCTACTGATGTTCTGGGTTCCTGGACTGACATCCAGAGCCGCCACTTTGCTGCTAACGGGGTGTTGGACCAGTTGCTGGCCAAGTAATTCATGAGTCGTACTCTTGTGGGCGGGGCGCAGGATTCCGGGGCGAAGGCTGCGCTAAAGCCCATCTTCTTTCTGCGCCGCCCCGTCATGCCGGGTTTTGGACTGAGCTTTGGCTTTAGCGTCCTGTACCTGTCCATTATTGTGCTGCTGCCTTTGTCGGCCTTGTTCATGTACGTCAGTGACATGAGTCTGGCCGATTACTGGCGTGCGGTGACTGATAAACGCGTTGTCAGCAGTTATCAGGTCACGATCAGTGCCGCTTTTTACTCCACTGTGATTGCCAGTGTGGTGGGCTTCATCATTGCCTGGATTATCACGCGCTTTGAGTTTCCGGGGCGCCGTCTGATTGATGCTTTAGTGGACCTGCCGTTTGCCTTGCCAACGTCGGTAGCAGGTTTGACCTTGGCGACGCTATTTGTGCCTGGTGGCTGGTTTGGCCAGTTTCTGCCGGAGGGTTGGAAGGTTGCTTATCAATACCCCGGTATTGTTTTGGCCATGACGTTCACCAGTTTGCCCTTTGTGGTGCGTATCGTGCAGCCCGTGATTGAAGAGCTGGGTGCCGAGTATGAAGAGGTTGCCCACACCTTGGGTGCCAGTGGCTGGCAGACCTTCAGCAAGGTGGTGTTCCCACCGCTGATTCCTGCTCTGGTGACTGGAGCGTCTCAAGCTTTTATTCGTAGCCTGGGTGAGTTTGGCGCAGTCATCATGATTGCGGGCAATATTCCCTTCAAAACTGAAGTGTCGTCCCTGATGATTTTTGTGCGGCTGCAAGAGTTCAATTACCCGGCCGCTGCCGCGATTGCCTCGGTGATCTTGATCGCATCCTTGCTGCTCTTGTTCACCTTGCAGATGGTGCAGAATCGTCTATTAGGCTGGCAGCGGAGGGCACCATGAGAAAAACACCTAAAAGCACGGCAGACCGCCTGATTTTGGCCTTGGGCATTGTGTTGGTGCTGGGGCTGCTGGTAGTCCCCTTGGTACTGATTTTCTCCAAAGCCTTGGGCGATGGTTTGCCTGCCTTGTGGAGCAATCTGCAAGAGGACTATATGCTGCATGCCATCGGGTTGACTCTGTTTGTGGCGGTGCTGACGGTGCCCCTGAATATGGTCTTTGGCATCTTGCTGGCCTGGTGTCTGACGCATTACCAGTTCCGTGGTCGTCGTCTGCTAAGTACCTTGGTGGATTTGCCTTACGCGGTCTCTCCGGTGGTGGCGGGCCTGTGTTACCTGGTGGTCTACGGTGTGGAGTCGTCCCTGGGGCAATGGCTAAGCGCGCGTGATATTCAGTTGATGTTCGCCTGGCCGGGTATCTTGATGGTCACTATCTTTGTGACGACGCCTTATGTGGCTCGTATCCTGATTCCCATCATGCAGGCTCAGGGCTCGGATGCACAGGCGGCGGCTCTAAGTCTGGGCGCCAATGGCTGGCAGATCTTCTGGCATGTGACGCTGCCGGATATCAAATGGGCCTTGCTCTATGGCGTGGTGTTGACCAATGCCCGTGCGATTGGGGAGTTTGGGGCCGTGTCCGTGGTGTCGGGCACCATCATGAATCAGACTTTGACCTTGTCCTTGCTGGTGGATCAGCTGAACAACGATAACAAGGCAGCAGCGGCCTTTACAGCGGCTGCGCTGCTGGCGGTGTTCGCGATTGTGTCTGTGATGCTCAAGAGCCTGCTGGAGTGGCGTGTGGCGGCTGGACGTCGCCGTAATCAAGCGGAGGCAGTACAAGGGTAGATGGTGGGCTGGAGGCTTGGGAAATATTTTCAGTGGCGTTAGGTGGCTGAGTATTCCCTGAGGTGGTTTAAGTAGCTGATACTGATCTGCCAAGCCAAGCCAAGCCAAGCCAAGCCAAGCCAAGCCAAGCCAAGCTAAAGCCAAAGCTAGGGTGAATGCCGAGCTTGGAACCCAAATAAATAGAGCCCCATGTGAACTGCACCCCAAAAGTTGGACATTGATCCGACCTTTGGGGTGTTTTTCATGACGAAATACGATAGTCAGTTCAAGCTGTCCGTTGTTCATCGTTATCTATCAGAACA
>NZ_JBRFIO010000005.1:0-258370 GCF_052931795.1 Alcaligenes sp. RM2 | reverse complement strand
AATACAGTCACATCACTTATGACATGGCTTTCCTGTCGCCCACACTGCTTTATGGCCCCAGCCTGTCCTTGATGATCAAGCGCAATGACACGCCGTTTGCCACATTTGCCAGTACCGGCAACCAGAAAGCCGTGGCCAACGCTCTGGATACCGGCTCGGACCAGCCACCAGCCGCGATGGCTGAACTATATGACACGATGCTCAATGCCCAGTCTGGCAGCGTGGCAGGCTATATGGAACAGCTACAAGGTCAGATCCATGCAGGAACCACCTCGGCTCTGCTGAGCAACAGCGACCTGCTGCCCCGCACCCTGGGTAAACAAGCCTCAGGCGCACGTAATAAAAACGGCAAAGACACCGTTTTATGGGCCGAAGTGATTCACCAACAACGTGATCTGGACGGTGACGATAACAGCCAGGATGTACGCCATAAGGTGGGCGGCCTGTTCCTGGGTGGCGATACCGCCATCGGCGAACAAGGCTGGCGCATGGGTACCTCTCTGGGCTATCTGGAAAACCGTATCAAGCTGGACGACCGCCGTCAGACCTCACGCAGCAACAGCTACAGCGCCGCCCTGTACGGAACGCAAGCCTGGGAAATGGGTTCGGGTAGTCTGAGTCTGCTGGCAGGTGGTGCTTACACCCGCCATAGCCTGGACAGCGAGCGTTCTCTCTCCGTTCACCAATACGAAACGCTGAAGGCTGATTACAAAGCGCACAGCATCCAGGCCTTTGCCCAACTGGGTTACCGCATGCCCGTCAGCCCCCGCTCCAGCGTAGAACCATACGCCAGCGTGAACTGGCACCAGTTGCGTCACGGCTCCTTTAGCGAATCGGGTGGTCAGGCAGCCTTGCGCGGAGACTCGCAACGCCAGAATCTGAGCACCGTCACGCTAGGTCTGCGCGGCACCACGGAACTGGACTTGTCCAAAACCACGCTGTCCTTGAGCGCCGGTTTAGGCTGGCGTCATGCCCTGGGTGACACCACACCCGAGCGTGAACTGGCCTTTGCCGCCTTGCCCGGTAGCAACTTCCGCATCAGCGGCGCGCCTATCGCCAAAAATGCTGCTGTCGCCGAATTGGGCGCTGAACTGAAAGCCGGCAAAAGCACCTCCTTTGGCTTGAACTACCAGGGTCAGTTTGGTCGTAATCAGGACCATGCTGGCTCCCTGTTCATGAAGGTCCGTTTCTAAGCACTACGACCACGCGCGGGGCTGGCAGTACCCCAGTCCCGCTCTCCAGCAGACAGACATGAAAAATCCCTGCGATGCTCCGGGCATGGCAGGGATTCAGGCTACAAAGCCGAACCGGCAATACGCCGGTTCTGGCAATTAGCGGTCAGATTCGTTAAAGCTACATACGGTGTAAACCGACAAGCCGGAATCTGTCACGGCCTTGGATCCACCCAGTTCAGGCAGATCAATAATCGCGGCGGCTTCCACCACGTTGGCACCCAGGCGCTGCAGCAAACGAGCCGCCGCCAGCAAAGTACCGCCAGTAGCGATCAGGTCGTCAATCAGCAGGACACGCTGGCCGGGGCGCACGGAGTCCGTGTGCATCTCGACGCTGGCATTGCCATATTCCAGGGAGTACTCTTCGGCCACGGTATTGAAAGGCAGCTTGCCTTTCTTGCGCACAGGCACAAAACCCAGGTTCAGCTCGTAAGCCAGAACCGAGCCCACGATAAAGCCACGCGCATCCACACCCGCCACCAGATCCAGCTTTTGTCCCATGTAACGGTAGACAAAAAGGTCAATCAGAACGCGGAAGGAGCGTGGGTCCTGCAAAACGGTGGTGATATCGCGGAAAGTCACCCCTGGCTTGGGCCAGTCCGGCACATTGCGAATGATTTGACGGATGTACTGGGTGGGATCAATTTGCATGTCAAAGCTTCTACAACAGAAAATCCGGGCGCGAAGGGCGCACTTGGATACGTTGCAAGTGTACACAATTGGGCAGCAGCAACAAGGGCTCGCCCGGCTTGTGCCCGTAAGTTGTACTAATACGACGCGGCTGGGTAAAAAACGCTACAGACTTGACCCGAAGTATCCTTTTAGTTTGGTCCTAAAGTATCCATTGCTGCGCCGGATTTGCACTGCAAACGCCCCGCCTCAAACTGATAAACGCTATCGACCAAAGGCAGCAAACGGGTATCGTGTGTCGCCATAATCACAGTTTTCCCCCGCGCTGCGGCCAGAATATCCTGCATCAAGGCCTGACTGGTCGGGCCATCCAGACTGGCCGTAGGCTCGTCCAGAAACCAGATATGGGCAGACGACAACAGTACACGCGCCAGACACAGGCGACGCTGCTGCCCCAAGGACAATTGCTGCCCGCCCTCGCCCAGCCAGGTATCCAGCCCTTGGGGCAAATCACGTACCACACTGTCCAGCTGGGCATCGTGAAGAGCCTGCCAGATTTGTTGCTCTGAAGCTGTCGGTTCTGCCAGCAAAAGGTTATCTCGCACCGAGCCCAGAAACAGCGGCGAGTCCTGTGCCAACAAGGCGCAATGATCAAACCAGCTGGCGCGGCTCCAATGCTGGGCTGCTTTACCCTCAACCAGATACTGCTTTCCCGAAACAGGTAACAAGCGCATCAGCACACCCAGCAAGGTGGACTTGCCGGAACCACTGGGGCCAAAAATAGCAATGTGCTCACCAGCTTGGACTTGCAGCGACAACTGCTCCAATACAGGCTGTGAACCGTAGGCAAAATTAAGATCTGTGATTTCGAGGGAGGCTGGCTTGTCCAACGCAATCGCCTGCCCTTGCGCCTGATCGGTTTCCTCGGGCTCGTCCAGAATGGTCAGCAAACGATTGCTGGCTGCCTGAACCTCTCCCAAGCGGGACGCACCGCGCATCATGGGTGCCATGATCTCGAACAAGCCCAGCAAAGCCAACACCAGCCCCACCCACAAGGGGCCGCTCATGGCTTGCAGATTGACCTGTTGCGCTCCAACCAGCAGGCAGGTCATCAAGGCCACGCCCATCAAGACCTGCTGGGAAAACTGCCCGACAATGCCCCAGCCATTACTGCGCAAACGGGCTTTCCCCAGTTCCAGACCCAGCTTGTCCACTTGTTCCTGCACGGCATCCGCAGCGGCAAACACCTGAATATCAGCATAGGCGCGGATGGCCTGATGCACCAGAACACGCTGGCGGTTTTCCAGTTGATGGACTTGCTGGGCTGCACGGCTGGCGCCACGGGCGCAAATATACGGAATCAGACAAGCGGCAATCAACAAACAAGCCAGAATCAGCCAGGCCCACCAGGACAGCCAGGTTTGCAGCACAGCGCTAAACACCAGACCAGCCACCACAGCCGTAGTCAGCGGCACCAAAATCAGCAAAAGCACCAAATCCAGCACAGCCACGTCAGAGGTCAGACTGGAAGCCAGCTCCCCATCTCGAAACTGGGCCAAGCGAGACTGACTGAATCGGCTCAAGCGTCCGAAAACCAGGCTGCGAATACGTACTTGCAGATCCAGCGTCAGGGCATGGCCGACGACGCGTTCCAGATACCGGGAGGCGATACGCCAAAAAGACAGGCCACGAATCATGGCCGAAGGGCCAAACAGATTGAACACGATGCCCAAAGTAGCCAGGAAAGCACTACTTAGAAACCAACCAGCCACACCCAAAAGGCCGACACCGGCGGCCACCGTGCTGATCGCCAGCAGAACCGTAAACAATACGGCCCCACGTCGTGCGCGCAGGCTGGAACCTAAAAGACGAAACCACGCTTTCATGCCGTCAGAACTCCTTGGGCAATGTGCAGTTGGTTCGAGCACATGGCCGCCAGCTCCTGGTCATGCGTGGCCACGACCAGACAACGCCCCTGACAGAAGCGAAGAATATTGCGCATGACACGATTCCGGGTCGCCGCATCCAGGCGGGAGCTGGGTTCGTCCAGCAAGACCACATGCGGGTCTGTCAAAAACAGGCGGGCCAGTGCCAAACGCTGAATCTGGCCACCGGAAAGCCCAAAACCACCCTCGCCCAGCGCCGTTTGCAAACCATCGGGCAAGGCCCGTACAAATTCGGCTGCACAGGCTTGTTCCAAGGCTTGCCACAGCTGTTCATCACTGGCTTGTGGGGCTGCCAGACGCAAGCCATCGGCAATGGTCCCCATGGCTAAAAAGGCCTGCTGGGAAATCAGTACGACGCCATCATGGCGCGTCAGCAAACGCCCGGCAGTATCGCTGTTGCGCAGCAAAATTTCACCCTGCGCCAAGGGGCGCAAACCAATCAGGCTTTCCAGCAGACTGGTCTTGCCGGAGCCGCTGGCCCCCAGCAAGGCGTATGACTGATCTATATAAAGTTGCAGGCCGGGCACTTCCAGCAAGGTCCCCTGCCCGCCCAACTGCGGCAAATGCAGATGACGCAATACCAGTACCGGTAAGTTGGGAAAAACCGCTTCATTGTCGGCGCTGGTGGGAGCCGCAGGAATCAAATCCTGGCCCAAGTTTGCCCACAGTCTGTCGACTTCCACCGCAGCCGCACGCGCCGCTGCCCGATCATGATAATTAGCGGCCAATTGGCGCAAGGGCTGGTAGGCCTCGGGGGCCAGGAGCAAACAGAACAAGCCTTGTTGCAGGCTAATGCCCGAGAAGGACTCGCCCAGATAGCCCAGGTAACCCAAGCCAATGTAGACGGCTATCCCGGCCACACCCAATGCCGCGAAGAACTCCAGCACAGCCGACGATAAAAATGCGATTCGCAGCACTTTCATGGTACGTGTGCGCAGCTCCTGACTGGCCAATTCCACACGCTGCAACTCGTCCTGCCCACGCCCCATCAGGCTCAGGGTAAAAATGCCGCGCAGCCGGTCGGCGAAAAAGCCGGACAGTCGCAGCGTTGTTTGTTGTTGTTCACGGCTGGCCGCTTCCGCCCCCCAGCCCACCAAGGCCATAAACAGGGGAATTAAAGGTGTGCTCAACAAGAGAATCAAGGAAACAATGCCATCCACCGGCAAGACCGCCAGCACTAGCGCCAAAGGAACCAGGGCTGCCGCTGCCATGCAAGGGATATAGCGAGTCACAAAGCCATCCAGGGCTTCAATTTGCGTGATCAAGCTGGTGGACAGTTCGCCGCTATTGCTGGCCCGCAAACGCGGCATCGTACTGCGGAAGAGTCGGGCAAACAGCTCGGAGCGCAGTCCTTGTTTCAGATGTTCTGAAACCTTTTGCGCACGGCGCTCGCCAAAAGCGGAAATAGCGGCACGCAGCAACAAAAGTGCGGCCACCATCAGGATAGAGAAAAGCTGCCCTGTCCAGGGCAAGCCATCGACCACAATTGCTTGCACAATCTTTGCCAGCAACCAGGCCTGGGGAATCAGTAAAGCGCCGGCCAGCACGGGGGCCAGCATGGAAGCCCGCAAAGCCGTGCGGGCGCGGCTGGAGAATTGCCCCAGCCATTGTTGCGCCGTTGGACTTTGCGGTGTCAATCAGACCTCGATATCTGCTTTAGCCTTGGAGGCGGCTGCGCTCTGCAAAGCGGTGTTTTCACGAAGCTCGAACCACATCGCATTCAGGATGGAGAATGCGCAGGCCAGACCCAAACCTAGAACCCAAGAGAAGTACCACATATGCGCTGGCCTCCTTAGTAAGAATGAGAAGAATCTTTCATGCTGGCAACCGACACCTTGCCACGCATTACGCTATATACCCAGGAGGTATAGAGCACGATGATGGGCAAGAACACCAGTGTCACCAAAAGCATGATCCACAAGGTCAGATGACTGGCTGAGGCATCAAACAGGGTCAGGCTGGAACCGGGGTTCAAGGACGAAGGCAGCAGGAATGGGAAGACGGCAAAACCAAAAGTCAGGATGATGCCAGCCAGTGCCAAGGACGAGAACAGCAGAGCCAACAAGCCGCGACCACGACCAGCCAGCAAGGCACCGAACAGCAAGCCCGCAAAACCGACAATGGGGGCTGCCCACAAGGCAGGCCAGGTACGATAGTTAGCCAACCAGGCACCTTCAACCATATCGACCGTCTTGCCAATCGGGTTGGACATGGCGTGGGCCGCCTCGGGCCAAGGCATGCTATAGCCATTCATGGCACTGATCCACCAGCCGCCGGCAGCAAAAGCCACAATGGACAGCAGGCCCAACGGCAGGGCCCAGGCACGCGCACGACGAGCCACATGATCACTGCCCTTCCAGGCAACCACCACCGCACCTTGGAAAGCCAGCATCAGGACGCTGAGCAAGCCACACAGAACGGCAAAGGGCTGGAATAGACCGAAGAAGTTGCCTTGGTACATGGGGCGCAGCGTTGTCTCGTCAAAGCCGAAAGGTACGCCCAGCATGACGTTCCCAATGGCCACACCAAACACCAGAGCACAAACCAGGCCGGAGGCGGTCCAGATCGCGTCCCAGTTACGACGCCAGCGCGACGAGCTGAGCTTGCTGCGATACTTGATGGCCACCGGGCGAACAATCAAGGCGACCAAAAGCAGCATCATGGCCAGGTAAAAGCCCGAGAAAGCCATGGCATACAGCAAGGGCCAGGCTGCAAAGGCCACACCACCGGCCACGATCAACCAAACCTGGTTACCTTCCCAGACCGGGCCAATCACGTTGTACAACGTACGCCGCTCATCATCAGTGCGAGCAACCAGCGGCAACACCATAGCCACACCCAGGTCGGCCCCGTCCATGATGGCAAATGCCGCCAACAAAACGCCCAGCAGCAACCACCAGATGATGCGCAAGGTGTCGTAATCGAGAAGAATCAAATTTTCCATGATGGTTCCCCCTCCTTAACCGCGCAGCAACGGAGCGTTGCGCGAACCATAAGACAAAGCGGAAGGTGTGGCGGTCTCGCCAGCCTCGTCCGGACCTTTACGCACCGAGTGCAGCATGACCTTGATGCCAATCACCGCCAAAGTGGTATAGAGCAACAGGAAAATGGTCATACTGATCATCAAGTCCACAAAGGACAGACCAGAGGCCGCATAGTAGGTAGGCAAGACACCTTCAATCGCCCAGGGCTGACGTCCGAACTCGGCCACAAACCAGCCACATTCGATCGCAATCCAAGGCAGGGGAATGCTCCAGACCGCTGCTTTAAGCAAGCGCGGGTGACGTTGCAGACGGTCACGCGATGCCAGCACAAAAGCCACGCCAAAGAACAGGATGAAGTACAGCCCCAGCGCCACCATCACACGGAAGCTCCAGAACAGGGGCGCAACCTGTGGCACCGTATCCCAGGCAGCCTGGGCGATGGTCTCGGTATCGGCTTTGGTAATGTCGTCCGTATAACGCTTGAGCAGCAAGGCATAGCCCAGGTCTTTCCAGTTATTGTCAAAGACGCGGCGGGCCTCGATATTGCTGTCATCAGCGCGCACCAGCTGCAGTGCCTCGTAAGCACGCAAGCCATTGGCAATACGAATCTTGGCATGTTCGACCAGTTCATTAATGCCCAGCATGGGGGTACTGACTGAGCGTGTACCGATCAAACCCATCACCCATGGAATTTCCACGGCAAAGCGGTTTTCACGGGCCTCCTGATCAGGCCAGGCCAAGAGATTGAAACTGGCAGGGGCTTCCTCGGTTTCCCACATGGATTCCATGGCTGCGATCTTCATTTGCTGGTGTTCAGTAGTCAGGTAACCACTTTCATCACCCAGCACCACCACGGACAGGGACGCTGCCAAGCCGAAACTGGCCGCTACCGTCATCGAGCGCTTGGCCAGATCAATATGGCGACCACGCAGCAAGTACCAGGCACTGATACCCATCACGAACATGGCACCCAGGACATAGCCGGCACTGACGGTATGAACAACTTTGGCTTGCGCAACGGGATTGAGAATGACCTCGGCAAAATCGGTCATTTCCATACGCATGGTGTGGGGGTTGAAGATGGCACCGACCGGATTCTGCATCCAGCCGTTAGCGACCAGAATCCACAGAGCCGACAGGTTGGTACCGATGGCAACCAGCCAGGTAACAATCAGGTGTCCCAGTTTGGAGAGGCGATCCCAGCCGAAAAAGAACAGGCCGACAAAGGTTGCTTCCAGGAAAAAAGCCATCAAACCTTCAATGGCTAGCGGTGCTCCGAAAATATCGCCTACATAGTGACTGTAATAGGCCCAGTTCATGCCGAACTGAAACTCCATCACAATCCCGGTGGCGACACCCAGGGCAAAGTTAATGCCAAAGAGTACGCCCCAGAACTTGGTCATGCGGCGCCAGATGGCCTTGCCCGTCATGACATAGACGCTTTCCATAATGGCCAGCAAAAAAGACAGGCCCAGCGTCAAGGGAACAAATAAAAAGTGGAACATCGCGGTGGAAGCAAATTGCAACCGCGACAAGGTAACAACATCCAGATCAATCATGACGATCCCCAGTTTGATCAGCTTTGCGAATCTTCCCGGCGAACCCCAGCACTTTCTGAACTTTGCTACCTAAACGCATCAGATTTTGCAGGGTCTCGGGCGGTAAGTGATGAACCTCGTCAAACCAACCACAAGCCAACTCGATCAATTCCAGCATTTCATTAATGCGCTGCTGCCCATATGCCTCTTCGTCATTGACGGGCGCTTCCATTAGGATACTTCGCAATAAGGTCAATGTGGGATCAATCTCGCGCTTACGCTTTTCCTCCACCAAAGTACGGAAAATATCCCATACATCCTTGGGAGATTCAAAGTATTCGCGGCGCTCGCCAATCTTGTGCGTCATGTTGACCAGTCTCCAGGACTGCAACTCGCGCAAGCTCATGCTGACATTGGAGCGGGAGATGCCTAGCGTTTCAGCGATCTCGTCGGCGTGGAGGGCTTCGGGGGCAATGAACAGCAGCGCATAGATCTGGCCCACCGTCCGGTTGACCCCCCAGCGCCCGCCCATCTCCCCAAAATGCAGAATAAAACGCTCTGCCTGTGGTCCTAGATTCATGGCTTCCTGAATTTTCAGTAATTACTGAAATTACAAAACAAGACGTATCTTAACCCTAAACTATTCGGCTTGCCACTGGTCCAAGGCCATCTGTCCTTACAATTTGCCTCCTGCAAATCTACATGCCAAGCAGACACTTCACGTTTACAATTTCGCCATGAATACACCGGCACTTTTAGACCCCGCACATATCCTGTCCTCGGCACAACGCACCTTCGCCATTGAAGTTGACGCGTTACAAGCGCTGGGCGGGCGTCTGGACCAAAGTTTTGTAGAAGCCACCAAGCTGCTCGTGCACTGTCAGGGCCGTGTGGTGGTGACCGGCATAGGCAAGTCCGGCCACGTGGCGCGCAAGATCGCGGCTACCTTGGCCTCGACCGGCACTCCCGCTTTTTTCATGCACGCTGCTGAAGCCCTGCACGGCGACCTGGGCATGATTACCAAGCAGGACGTGGTCATTGCCATTTCCTACTCTGGACAGGCCCAGGAACTGGTCACGGTGCTGACTGTGCTGCGCCGCATGGGTGCCAAACTGATTGCGATCACCGGCAATGCCCAGTCCGAACTGGCCCAAAATGCCGACCTGCATCTGGATGCCCATGTAGAGCATGAGGCCTGCCCACTCAACCTGGCTCCCACGGCCAGTACCACGGCCGCCTTGGTATTAGGTGATGCGCTGGCTGTTGCCTGCCTGGAAGCACGAGGCTTTAGCCGCGAAGACTTCGCCCGCTCCCACCCCGGTGGTGCACTGGGCCGTCAACTACTGACGTTTGTGCGCGACATCATGCGCAGCGGCGAACAACTGCCTATCGTCTCCCCCGAGACCCTGATTCCCGATGCACTGATGGAAATGTCCAGCAAAGGCATGGGCATGACTATTGTCACGGACGCACAAGGCCACCCCGTTGGAATGTTCACCGACGGCGACCT
This sequence comes from Alcaligenes sp. RM2, assembly GCF_052931795.1. Lineage (NCBI taxonomy): Bacteria > Pseudomonadati > Pseudomonadota > Betaproteobacteria > Burkholderiales > Alcaligenaceae > Alcaligenes > Alcaligenes sp. RM2. Next base: position 248,530 of record NZ_JBRFIO010000005.1, on the reverse strand, counting down.
GCGCCGCCTGATCGCTCGTGCCGGCGATATACGCAATCTGCCAGTATCTGAGGGCATGTCGCGCGAACCACGCAGCATTGCCGCCGAAGCCCTGGCCATCGAAGCAGCCGAGCAAATGGATGCCCTGCGTATCAGCCAAATACTGGTATTGGACACAAACGGGCTACTATTGGGAGCTCTGCACATGCACGACCTGTTGGCTGCAAAGGTAATCTGATCATGATGAATACGCCCACCATCCCGCTCCATCCCGCTGAAGCTCAAATTCTGGCCAAGCTGCCCGAGAACGTGCGCACCCAATTACGTCAGTTGCGCATGATGGTGTTTGACGTGGACGGCGTGCTGACCGACGGACGCCTGTGGTACAGCGCGAACGGCGAGGAGTTCAAGAGCTTTCACGCTCTGGACGGCCACGGTTTACGCATGCTGGGCGAAAGCGGCATTCATGTCGCCCTGATTACCGGACGCGAAAGCGGCATCGTATCGCGTCGCGCTGCCGAACTGGGCATTCCTTTTGTTTACCAGGGTGTACGCGACAAAATTGCCATCCTGACCCAACTGGCTCAGGAAAACGGCCTGTCCCTAAGTGAAGTGGGTTATATGGGCGACGATCTGATCGACCTGCCCGCCATGCAGCGCGTCGGTTTTTCCGCCAGCGTGCCTGGTGCCCCCTTCTATATCAGTCAAATTGCCAGCTGGGTAGCCACACAGCCGGCCGGCCACGGCGCAGTGCGCGAATGCTGTGATGCCATCCTGGCCTCCCAGGGTCGCCTTGCGCCCTTTATTACAGGTGGTCCTTTGAAGACCACGGGAGTCATTCAGTAATCATGCGTGACCGTCTACCCACCGTCATTTCCCTGTTGTTGCTGACCTTGCTGGTGCTGGCAACGCTGTGGGCGGTCGATTACACCCAAAGCTCGGTCGCCATTGACCCGCCGCGCCGCATTACCCACGAACCCGACTCCTGGGCGCGCGACTTCACCATGATCAGCTCCGACCAGACCGGGATGGCCATCAGCCGCCTGGATGGCAAGATTGCCTATCACTACCCGGATGACGACTCGCACGACATTACTTCCCCACGCGCGGTCAGCAACAGGGCCGATTCGCCCCTGACCATTGCCACTTCCGATACGGCACACATGAATGCAGGCGGGGACACCATCACCATGAAAGGCAATGCCCATATTCACCGCCAGGCCACACCTGATGACGAGGCGATGGACGTGCGCAGCGAAGTGCTGATCATCCTGCCCGAAGAGGACGTGGTGTACACCAACGAACCGGCCCTGGTCGTCAACGGCCAATCCACCATGCGCGGTACCGGGATGCGTTACGATAATCGCGTTCGCCAATTGAACGTCATGTCGGAATCCGACGTTAAAATCTCCGGCCAACAAACACAAAAAGCGCGTTCTTCCAATAGCTCTAAGGATTCCCCTCCATGACCACGCCTGACAGCGCCCGCCTGGGCCACAAGCCCAAGCTCTCTCTTAGCCTTTTGCGTGGTGCCTTGGCCCTGTGCCTGAGCACTGCCAGCCTGGCTTTGCTGCCTACGGCCCCTGCTCTGGCCCAAGCGGCTGCCTCTGCTGCCGCCGAACCGGACACCTCCGTGCTGTCCGATACCCTGACTTACGACGATATTGCCAAGCAGACCATTTACAAAGGCAACATCATCCTGACCCGTGGCGCCATGACCTTGATGGCTGACCAACTGGCCATCGAGCAGGACGCGGAAGGTTTCCAGCATGGCACCGCAACGGTGACTGAGCGCGCCCGTGTCACTATTCGTCAGGAAGACCCGGCCAAGTTTGAACTGATGGTCGCCGAAGGCGTCCGAGCCATCTACAACGGCAAAACCGAAGAGGTCGAGCTGATTGGCAAGGCAGTCGTCAATCGTTATGTTTGCGGCAAGCTGCAGGACTCTGTCCAGGGCCAGCGCATTATCTACCGCCAAAAAGATGGCACGTACCAGGCCTTTGGTGGTTCGGACTCCGCCACACGTGATGGCCGGGTCCGCTCTGTGGCCCGCCCACGCGCCAATGCCGATGCTGCTCTGGCCGAATGCCAACGCAAGTCCTCCCCCCGCAAATAGCCCGGACCCCCTTGAATCATGGTTGCTTCTAACAACCCGTCTACCCCTACTCGCGCCAGCCACTCGACCAAAGGCAGTCTGATTGCCCAGGGACTGCGCAAGACCTACGGCAAACGTACGGTCGTGCAGGATGTTTCTTTGAATGTGGAAAGCGGCGAAGTGGTGGGCCTGCTAGGCCCGAACGGGGCTGGTAAAACCACCAGCTTCTATATGATTGTGGGCATTGTGCCCGCCGATGCAGGCCGTATTGAAATTGATGGCACGCCCATTACCGCCATGCCCATGCACAAGCGGGCACGGCTGGGCCTGTCCTATCTGCCCCAGGATGCTTCCGTCTTTCGCCGCCTGACGGTTGAAGAAAACATCCGCGCCGTGCTGGAACTGCAGCTGGACGATAACGGCCGCAGCATTAGCAAGAACGACATCAACGAGCGCCTGGAAACCCTGATCAGCGAGCTGCAAATTGCGCACATTCGTCAAAATACCGCCCTATCCCTGTCTGGTGGCGAGCGCCGCCGCGTAGAAATTGCCCGCGCGCTCGCCAGCAACCCTCGTTTCATTCTGCTGGACGAACCCTTTGCTGGGGTGGACCCGATCGCCGTGATTGAAATCCAGCGCATTGTGCAATTTCTGAAAGGCCGCAATATTGGCGTGCTGATTACCGATCACAACGTGCGTGAAACCCTGGGCATCTGTGACCGCGCCTACATCATCAGCGAAGGCACGGTACTGACCAGCGGGCACCCGTCCGAGATCATCGATAACGAAGCCGTGCGCAAGGTTTACCTGGGCTCGAACTTCCGAATGTAAGCCGACTTGTGGCCCTGTAACGGGGCCTGTCGGAGCAAGGGTTTTCCTGCACACCGCAGATTGATCCAGGTCATGTTATCTGACCAACATATAGGTATACTGGAATATCCAAGATCAGTAGTAAGGAGGCTAAACACGAAGATATCCCCCCCTCTGAAACATGTTGTTTGACTACTACGGAGAGCCTATATGAGCCTTAACATCACTGGCCGTAATCTTGACATAACTCCTGCCATTCGCGACTACGTCAAAAGCAAAATTGGTCGAATTGAAAAGCACTTCGACAACGTGGTTGACTCGCAGGTTATGCTTTCCATTGAACGCCTGAAGCACAATGCCGAAGTGACCGTCCGTGTCCCCGGCAAAGATATACACTGCGCCTCTTCAGACGAAAACTTGTATGCCGCCATCGATCTGCTAGCCGACAAGATCGACCGCCAGATTCTGAAATACAAGGAAAAGGCAAACAGCCATGCGCATGAGCCCGCCAAGCGGCTCGAAGTTCCGGCAGCCTGATCACGCCGAACTGTTACAGCAGGCATAGCCGCCTGCCGACAAACCCCGTTCTTTCAGAAGTTCGGGGTTTTGTGTTTCTTGGCACAGTGTCCGCCTGTTGTTAGCCATCCAAAAAATGTTTAGCTAAAAAACATTCCCCCCTATAATGGCCGTCATGAATCTCTTGTCGCGTATTTTGCCTTTGTCCAACGTGGTTCTGGATCTTGCTGTTACCAGCAAGAAGCGCGCTTTTGAACAAGCCGGACTGATTTTCGAGAACCATCACGGCATTGCCCGGACAGCCGTTTTCCATAGCCTGATCGCTCGCGAGCGTCTGGGCTCCACTGCTCTTGGCCACGACGTAGCCGTCCCGCATGGCCGCATCAAGGACTTGAAGGAGCCTTGTGCCGTTTTCATGCGTTTGGCCGAACCGGTGCGTTTTGATGCCAGCGACGGTCGTACCGCCAGCTTGCTGTTCTTTTTGCTGGTTCCCGAAACGGCTACTCAAATTCACCTGGACTTGTTGGCCGAGATCGCCCGTTTGATGGCCGATCAGGACATCCGCCAGGCGCTGGCCCAGGAAACGGACCCTGTTCAAATCCACCAACTCCTGACCCAGACCCCTGATCTCAACGCGGAACATCCCGATGCTGACAGTTCAAGAACTGGTCAATGATAATCATGACAAGCTCGAGGTAAGCTGGGCAGCCGGAAAACAAGCTGCCCAACGCCCCATCCCCGATCTTGGCGCCTCTGCCGCGGATTTGGTCGGCCACCTGAACCTGATCCACCCTGGCCGCATTCAGGTTTTCGGCCCTGAAGAACTCTCTTTTTACAACCGCTTTGACGTCAAACGTCGCCTGCATCATCTGGATGATCTCAGGCAAGGCGGTGTTCCTGCCCTGTTCATTGCCAACGACGCCGTTGCGCCCGACGATCTGATCCAGTTTTGCGAAACCCAAGGGGTGCCGCTGCTCTACACCCCTATCGATGCGGCCCAGCTTATCGATTTGCTGCGCATCTACCTGGGCAAACGTCTGGCCCCCAAAACCACCATGCATGGCGTGTTCATGGATGTGCTGGGTCTGGGCGTGTTAATTACCGGCGAATCCGGTCTGGGTAAAAGTGAACTGGCGCTGGAGCTGATCTCCCGTGGACACGGGCTGGTTGCAGACGATGCGGTTGAGCTGTCCCGCACGGCTCCCAACATGATTGACGGCCAATGCCCGCCTCTGCTGCAGAACCTGCTGGAAGTACGCGGGCTGGGACTGCTGGACATTCGCACCATTTTCGGCGAAACCTCCGTTCGTCGTAGAATGAAGCTTAAACTAATTGTGCACCTGGTTCGTTCCAACCCCGACAGCTTCGAGCGTCTGCCTACGCAGGATCAGACCCAGGAAGTGCTGGGGGTGGACATCAAACGCGTGATGCTTCAAGTGGCCGCAGGCCGGAACTTGGCCGTGCTGGTGGAAGCCGCCGTGCGCAACACCATTCTGGCCTTTCGCGGCATTGATACCATGGGCGACTTCATCGAGCGCCAGGCATTGGCTATCATGAATAGTCGCGACGACTAGGCGCTCAAGGGCCGGTTGGCACTTAACGGCCCTGACAGCTTTGTCCTGTTTCACCTAAACGCTGCCCGCCGGGCGGCGACTCGGAGCCCTTTGCCACGATGCTGAAAGTTGTATTGATTACCGGCATATCCGGTTCGGGAAAATCAGTTGCCTTGCGCTTGCTGGAAGATACCGGCTACCTGTGCATCGACAACCTGCCACCCCGATTTCTGGCCGAATTTGTCGAGCGCTCTGCCGAACAAGGACTGGAGCGGCTGGCCGTTGCCATTGACGTGCGCGGCGCCGGTGATCTGGACATCCTTCCCGGTGTCATCAGCAAACTGAATGAAGAAGGCTACTCCCTGCGTGTCCTGTTCCTGAACGCCAGCGATCACACGCTGATGCAGCGTTACTCGGAATCACGCCGTCGTCATCCGTTGACAGACCGCTTGCGTCAGGATGGCCGCTCGCCTTCCCTGGAAGAATGTATTGCCGTTGAGCGTGAAATGACGGCCCCCTTGCGCGAGCTGGGTCACATTATCGACACTACCGACTTGACCCCTGGCCAATTGCGTGCCTGGATTAGAGATCTGGTGCAAGCCGACCGCGCCAGCGTGGTGCTGACTTTCGAATCCTTTGCCTACAAGCGTGGCGTGCCCGGCGATGCAGATCTGGTGTTCGACGTTCGCTGCCTGCCCAACCCCCACTACGACCCGGAGCTGCGCCCCATGACAGGCCGCGACGAACCAGTAGCCAAATGGCTGGCCCAGTTCGGTTCCGTCGAGACCATGGTAGATGACATCGCCGGCTTTGTACGTCGCTGGTTACCTTTGTATATGCAGGACACCCGCAACTACCTGACGGTCGCCATTGGTTGCACCGGCGGCCAGCACCGTTCTGTGTACGTTACCGAACAACTGGCGCTGCGCTTTGCCGATTACGCCCCCTTGCTGGTGCGCCATCGCAATCAACCGCCCATTAATCCCGTCCCATGAGCCCAACTGTACGCAAACTAGGCGCCATCCTGAGCATCCTGGCCTTATTGGCCGGATGCGCATCCAGCCCCAAACGCGCCAAGCCCAAAGCCAAATCAGGGGCCACCGTTTCAGCGCCCCGAGGCGGGGGCTACTACAAAGACGATGGCCCCGACGCCCGCATCCCCGCCAATCTTCAAGCCACCCCCGACGCAGTTCCCCGAATAGAACCCATCGCCCGCAGCAATACCCGCCCCTATACCGTGCTCGGCAAAAGCTTTGTTCCCCACACTTCACACAAAGCCTTTACCCAGACCGGCACCGCCTCCTGGTACGGACGCAAGTTTCACGGCAAGAAAACAGCCAATGGCGAAACCTACGATATGTACGCCATGACGGCGGCACATCCCACCTTGCCTATTCCCAGCTATGCTCGCGTGACCCGGCCCAAAACAGGCAAATCCGTCATTGTGCGCATTAACGATCGTGGACCATTTCATAGCTCACGCATCATCGACTTGTCCTACGTTGCCGCCGCCAAGCTGGACTTGATTGCACCCGGCAGCGGCACCGTGATAGTTGAATCCATCACACAGGAAGAAATACGCAGTGGCAGTTTTGGCCGGGGCGACATTGAACTTGCCGAGGCTCCGGCTCCCAAGCCGACTCCCGCCGCTCCGGCTCCCAAATCCAGCCTGGTGATTACCGAAAAACTGGAGCCCACGCCGGACGCCCTGGCCGCCTTGTCTGAGCAAGACATAGAGATAGAGCTGGACGATTCGCCTAGCTGGAGCAGCGACGCCAGCGATCAGCAGTTGATTGTGCAGTCCTCGCCCGCCGCCACCAGCAAGCCGCAGGCCCCGTCCGGCCAGAGCCGGGTCTACCTGCAATTTGGCGCTTTTTCTGCCCGTGAAAATGCGGCTGCCCTGGCACAGCAGTTGAATCGCCAGATTGCGCAGATAGAGTATCGCGATGCCCAAGTACAGATGCACAACGATCTGTACCGGGTACAAATTGGCCCGTATCAGAATCGGACCGAAGCAATTAACGCGGCTTACCGTATCCAGCAGCAAACTGGCTTGAGCCCTTCGGTTGCCGTTCGCTAAACCCAGGCGCCCTAGTCCTTGGGCGAGTTCGCCAGACCCCAGGCATACAGAACATCGCGAGAAATTCCGGTCGCCTGGCTGGCAATCCGGGCTGCATCACGCAGCGAGACCTGCTCCAGCAAGGCTTTCATCCAGCGCGCTGTCGTGGCATCCAGCGCCGGCGCATCCTCGTCCACTTCGCGCACAGCGTCATGCAGAATCAGGACAAATTCACCCTGCTCGCGGTGGCTGTCTTCATCCAGCCAGGCCAAGGCCTGCCCCAAAGGTACGGTATGAATCTGCTCGAAACGCTTGCTCAACTCACGTGCAAAAGTCAGTGCGCGCTCCGGGCCACACACCTCTTCCATATCGCGCAAGGCCGCACGCAAACGGTGAGGAGACTCAAACATCAATACCGGCATACCCAGGCTGGACCAATGCTGCAGCCACTTACGGCGCGCCACAGTTTTGGGCGGCATGAAACCGGCAAAAGCAAAAGCGGGGTTCTCGTCACTGGTTGCACCACTACCCATCAGGGCGGTAATGACTGCCGAGGCACCGGGCAAAGGAATCACCTGAAAGCCCGCCTCCCGCACTGAACGTACGACACGAGCACCGGGGTCACTGACAGCAGGCGCACCCGCATCCGATACCAAGGCCACTCGCTGTCCCTGCTCCAGACGCTCGATAATTGCCTGAGCGGCTTGGGCCTCGTTATGGCGATGCGCCGCCATCAAAGGCGTTTGTATGCCCCAAGCCTGCAGAAAAGGGCGGGTTGCCCGCGTATCCTCTGCCGCAATAATGTCGCACAGTTCCAGCGCCTGCCAGCCGCGCAGGCTAAGGTCTCCCATATTGCCAATGGGCGTGGCCACCACATACAGGCAAGACTGTGGCCAGACCTGACCTTGCACCTTGTCCATCATGCTTTGCCAGACGCCGGCATTCCCTGTTCGGTTTTCGGTATCGCTCATGCTTGATCCTGCTTATTGATCATCGTGTATCCCTATGAATCCCTTTGAATACGCTCGCCAGGCTCAAAACCGGCAACTGCGGCGCAAACAACGTAGTCGTCCTGCAGCCAGAAAGGACAGGCCACGGCGCTCTCCCAGCCAGCAATGCGGCGACCAGGCTGAACAGCGCGCCTGCGATCATGTCACCGCGCAGGGTGCCCGTATTCTGGCCCGTCAACTGGGTACTCGCTTTGGGGAGATTGACCTGGTTCTGTGGCATCAAGATTATCTTGTCTTTCTGGAAGTGCGCCAGCGCAATCACAAGGGCTACGGCGGGGCGCTTGCCAGTGTAAACCGGGACAAGCAACGGCGCTTGATCCTGACAGCCCAACAATGGCTGCCGACGCTATGCCAGCGCCATTTCCAGGGCAGGCTGCCCGCCTGCCGATTTGACGTTATCGCCATTGAAGACGACACCCTGATCTGGATCCAGAACGCCTTCGAGCAGCGCTGAAAAATAAAAAGCAGCAAAGCTACCCTGGGAATTTTCAGACAAGAACGCTGTCCTATACAAAAATCTCAACCGCCGCGCCGTATTTCGGCCCTGTTACAGCATCTGGTTTCAATACCGTGGCGTTTTTTTCAACATGACACGATCTGCCTGCCCCACGGGGAAATTCTCCGTGCGATAATGCGCGCTATGGACCTTATCGCCTTAATGACTTCGCATTTCGACGATTCCGTCGATACTCTCAAAGCCAGCACACGCGAACTGGCCGAACCTTTGGCCGCCGCTGTCGAGCTGTTGTTTGCCACCCTGGCCAACGACGGCAAGATTCTGGCCTGCGGAAACGGCGGATCAGCAGCCGACGCTCAGCACTTTATTGCTGAGCTGGTGGGCCGCTTTGAGCGCGACCGTTTGCCCCTGGCTGGCATTGCCTTGAATACCGACACCTCCATCATGACGGCGGTGGGTAATGACTATGGCTTTGACAGCATCTTTGAACGCCAGGTCAGTGCCTTGGGCCAGACTGGCGATATTCTGGTGGCCATCTCCACCAGCGGCAATTCGCCAAACGTGATCCGCGCCATCGAAGCGGCTCGCGAGCGCGATATGGTCATTATTGCCCTGACCGGCAAGGGCGGCGGACAAATCGCCGACCTGCTCTCGGATACCGACATCCATCTGTGCGTCCCGCACGATCGAACCATGCGTATTCAGGAAGTACACATTGTTCTGTTGCACGCCATGTGCGATGGCATTGATGCGCTGCTGCTCGGAGATCCACTATGAAACACCGTTTGATTCTGGCCGCCTTGCTGGCCAGCACTACGCTGACCGGTTGCGGTCTGCTGGTAGTTGGCGGCGCTGCAGCCACAACCGCCGTTGTCGCTACCGACCGCCGCACTACGGGCGAGCAGGTCGAGGACAAAACCATTGTCATGAAAGCCGGTGCGGAAACACGTCGCCTGCTGGAAAACAAGGAAGGCCGCATCAATACCACGTCTTACGCCGGGGTTGCCCTGCTGACGGGTGATGTGCCTACCCAGGCCGACAAGGAGGAAGCTGCTCGCCTGGTTTCCAAGGTTGATAAGGTAACTCGCGTGGTCAACGAACTGCGTGTGGGTGAACCTACCCCCTTGAGCGTACGCTCGAACGACTCCTGGATCACCACCCGCGTCAGCACCGCCTTGCTGAACGCCAAAGACGTTCCCAGCCGCACGATCTCCACCACCACCGAGCGTGGCGTGGTCTATCTGCTGGGCCGCGTTACCCGTGAAGAAGGCGAACGCGCCGCGATTGCTGCCTCCAGCGTCCCTGGCGTGAACAAGGTGGCCAAGCTCTTTGAATACGTCAGCGCCGAAAGCCTGGCACAGCCTTTGAGCACCAATAATCAGCCAAGCAATAGTTCTGGCACAGCGGCCCCTGCAACTGAGCCTGCGCCCGCCTCCTCTGTAGAAGTTATGCCCGTCCAATGAAAAAAGTAGTCATCATTGCCCTTGCTGTTGCCATTGCCGTGGGTCTGGGCGTCTGGACCATGTCCGGCAGCACCAAGGCCAGCGCCCCCGATGTCGCCTTTACCGATCTGAATGGCAAGCACTTTGAAACCAAAGACTTGCAAGGCAAGGTCGTCCTGGTGAAATTCTGGGCCACGGACTGCACCACTTGCGTGGCGCAAATGCCTGACAACATTGAGAACTTCAATGCCATGTCCGGCAAAGGGTTTGATATTGTGGCCGTGGCCATGAAGCACGACCCCATCAACTACGTGCGCAACTTCACCCAATCCCGCCAACTGCCGTTCACGGTTGTCCATGACGACAAGGGCGAAATCGCCAAGGCTTTTGGGGACGTCCGTTTGACGCCCACTGCCTTTTTACTCGACAAACAGGGCCACATCATCAAGCGCTACCTGGGTAACTACGACAAGCAGGAATTCATTGCCACCGTCGAAAAAGCCCTGGCCAGCAGCTAAAAGCCTGTTTCTGCCCCCAGCCACATAATAACCCCGGGTACCAGCAGTGGACCCGGGTTTTCTTCAAGTGAGCGCATCAATGAGCACCACAGATTCGCAGAATTACTCCTCGACCGTCAAAGCAGAAGTTTTGTCCGAGGCCCTGCCCTATATTCGCCGTTTCCACGGCAAGACCGTCGTCATCAAATACGGTGGCAACGCCATGACTGAAGAAGCGTTGCAGCGCAGCTTTGCCCATGACGTCGTCTTGCTCAAGCTGGTTGGCCTGAACCCCGTTGTGGTGCACGGTGGCGGCCCCCAGATCAATGACGCGCTCAAGCGAGTGGGCAAAGAAGGCACCTTTATTCAGGGCATGCGTGTCACCGATGCAGAAACCATGGAAGTGGTGGAGTGGGTGCTGGGCGGGCAGGTGCAGCAAGACATCGTGATGATGATTAATGAAGCCGGTGGCAAGGCAGTGGGCCTGACCGGTAAAGACGGTGGCATGATTCGCGTCACCAAGAAGATGCTGCCGGATGCCGAGCATCCTGGCGAGCTGCTGGATATTGGTTTTGTGGGTGATATTGAAAGCATCCAGCCTGAAGTGGTCAAAGCCCTGCAGGACGATCAGTTCATCCCCGTGATCTCCTCAATTGGATACGGTGAAGACGGTCAGGCCTACAACATCAATGCCGACGTGGTTGCCGGCAAAATGGCCGAAGTGCTTAGCGCTGAAAAACTGGTCATGCTGACCAACACTCCCGGTGTGCTGGACAAGGCAGGTCAACTGTTGCGTCGCCTGTCAGCTCAGACCATCGACGAACTGTTCGCTGATGGCACCATCTCCGGCGGTATGCTGCCCAAGATCTCTTCGGCCCTGGACGCAGCGCGCAATGGCGTCAACTCCGTACATGTCATTGATGGCCGTGTCCCTCACTGCCTGTTGCTGGAAATCCTGACTGACCGTGGTGTGGGCACCATGATCAGCTCGCACTAATCCGTGCGCGCTCCTATCCGTGCCCATGCCTGGGCACGGCCTTTGTCAGCCTGTCAGCCAGATGAAACCATCTGGCTGTTTGATCTGGATAACACCCTGCACAATGCCTCCAAAGGCATTTTCCAGGCGATTGATGGACGCATGCGCATCGGCGTGGCGCAAACGCTGGGCGTGGATATGGACGAGGCCGACCGGCTGCGTCTGGAATACTGGAAACGTTACGGCGCCACCATGATCGGCCTGCAACGCCACCATGGAGCAGACCCGGCGACATTCCTGAGACACGCTCACGACTTTGACGTGCCTTCCCTGATCAGCGCCGAACCAGGCCTGGCCTACCAATTGCGCCGTCTGCCTGGCTACAAACTGCTGCTGACCAATGCACCGCTGGAGTACGCACAGCGCGTCTTGAAAGCCCTGAATCTGCTGCCTGTCTTTGACGGGCTATGGGCCATCGAGCATATGCAGCTGCAAGGCCGTTATCGCCCCAAGCCCTCTCAGGCATTGATGAAGCAGGCTCTGGCCGTGCTGAAATCCCAGGCCCGCGACATTGTTCTGGTCGAAGACACCCTGCGCAATTTGAAAAGTGCCCGCCAGTTAGGGATGCAAACCATCCATATCTATAACGCAGGCACTCCATTTAGCGCTCTGTATCATGGACGCAGCCCGTATGTTGACCATCGCATCAACCGCATCGCACAACTGGTCAAGAACTGGCCACGTCCCTAGGCCTGCTTAGAACGCCAGCTGGCGCTCCCCTTGCTGAATGGTGACCCACTTCAATTCGGTCATGTCCGCAATCGAGTAGCGGCCATTTTCCTTGCCGTAGCCACTGTCCTTGAAGCCACCGAAAGGCGCATTCGGATCATCATCAAAGGAGTTGTCGTTGATGTGGACCGAACCTGCCTCGATACGCTCGGCAAAATCCATGGCCTTTTGCAGATCGTTGGTCAGAATGGCAGAGGATAAGCCGTAGGAAGTATCATTAGCCATTTCCAGGGCGTGCTCGTAGTCGCGCGCCTTGTAGATGGCAGCCACAGGACCAAAAGTCTCTTCGTGGTACAGATGCATGTCCGGGGTCACATCGCACAAGGCCGTAGGCTGGATCACATTGCCTTCGCGGCCGCCACCTGCCAGCAAGGTGGCCCCCTTGGAGACGGCGTCCTGAATGTGGGCCTGCACAAAATCAGCCTGTTCGGAACTGATCAGCGGACCAACCGCGGTTTGTGGCAAAGCAGGATCACCAGTAGGAATACGAGCCACCTGCTTGGCAAAGGCTTCGCAGAACGCATCGTAAATGCCCTGCTCCACAATGATGCGCGAGTTGGCCATGCACACTTGGCCCTGATTGAAATAGATGCCGAAAGCGGCGGAGCGCACAGCGTAATCCAGCGTGGCATCATCCAGCACCACGACCGGGCTTTTACCACCCAACTCCAGCACAATGCGCTTTTGATGGCGACCAGCCAGATCCGCCAGGATACGACCCACTCGAGCCGAGCCCGTGAAAGTCACCAGTTTGACGCGCGGATCAGAGAACAAGGTATCGCCCAGAGCTTCGTCGGTGGTCAGCAGAACGGTCAACACACCGGGAGGCAGACCGGCTTCTTCCAGAATCTCGGCAAACATCAAGGCAGCCATAGGCGTATGCGGCGAAGGCTTCAGGATGAAACTGTTACCCGCCGCCAGTGCCGGGGCCAACTTCTTGCCATTGAGCAGCAAAGGTGCATTGAAAGGCCCGATCCCAGCCACCACGCCCAAAGGACGACGAATGCTCATGGAAATACGCCCTGGCAGGTCCGACGGCATGGTTTCACCCCGAATATCGCGGGTCTGACCGGCGGCAATACGGAAGGTGCTGACGATGTAATCGCACTCGAACATGGCCTTGCCAAAGACGTTACCGCCCTCTTCAACCAGCACACGCACGATGTCGTCGCGACGGCGTTCCACAATGTCAGCCGCACGGCACAAAATCGCTTCACGTTCACGGGCCAGCATCTTGCCCCAGATGCGCTGTGCACGTTCTGCACTGGCTAGCGCTTCTTCAATGTCCTGCTTGGTCGCCAGAAAAACGCGAGCCAGCGGTTTGCCCGTATAGGGATTGACCAGGTCCTTATGCAACTGACCTTCTGATTTCCAGGCCTGTCCGTTGATGTAGGGGTAGACCTGCTTTAGCTGCTCTGTCATGACTGCTCCTTTCCTGTGTTGTCTCCAGGTGCGCTTTGGGCACCCTTCATGGTTAAACCCGATAGCCACCGAGGTGCGCCATAGCTCACCATGCAGTACTGTCTTAGATACTATTCTTGAGCCGAATGCCTCTCTGTGTCGTGGACTGGGGCGCAGCCCAATCTGGACAATGGCGCAGAAGACGGAAAAAAACGCATGAGCACGAACTACCACTGGGATACGCAGGCTTTGCCACCCGGACAAGGCGCCAAGCTCTGGACTCAAGCCATTTCACTGTCCTTTCAGCATGTGCAAACGCAGTGCCACGGACAAAACTTTCATGGCACCTTGCGCTCGCAACGTCTGGGGGAGGTAGCGATCAACCGGCTGACCGCTCAGCCCTATCGGGTCAGCACAAGCAGGCCGCAAACAGATCAACCCTGGTTGTTCTTGAATGTGCATCAACAAGGCCACTGCCGCCTGATTCAGAACGGGCGTGAGCAATGGCTCCCCGCCGGGAGCCTGAGCCTGAATATAGGCACCAGCCCCTTCACACTGGATTTTGTGGACGAGGTCATTATGACCACGCTGCGCTTGCCGCTGGAGGGGCTGCTACCCTATACCGGCCCTTTGAATGACGTGGTCGCCCAGCCTCTGGCGCAAGGTGCCAGCCTGCACTTGCTGGAGCACTATCTGCAAGGCTTGCTGCTGTCTGCCGATGGCCTGCGGGCCAATCAGCACGATCAGGCCTGGCGTTGTCTGCGCGACCTGTTGGCCATGAGCATTAACGAGCGGCGCTCTGCCTCGCCTGCTCCAAGCGCGGCTCGGTACGAAGATGCACTGGGCTATCTGTCTGATCGACTAGGTGATCCCGCCTTGAATATTGCAGCCCTGTCCGAGCACCTGGGTATGGCACCGCGTACCGTCCAGGAACTGTTCAAAGCACAGGGAAGTACTTTTACAGCCCAGTTAATGCAGCTGCGGCTTGATGCAGCCGCACAGCTGCTGCGCCAGACATCGTCCAACACGGTGGCGCAAATAGCCTATTCAGTGGGATTTTCAGATCTGTCCTACTTTCACCGCCAATTTAGACGGCGCTTTGGCATCACGCCAGGCCATTTTCATGCTCATGGCCTGAAGTCGTGAAGCAGAGATCAGAAACAGATCAAGTGTGATCGGCATGTTCAGCCGCTGAACCGCATACCGGGCAAGCGAGATCTTTGCGGAAACGTACGGTATGCCAATTCATATTGAAGGCATCCACACTTAGCAAACGGCCCACCAAAGGCTCTCCGAAGCCGCCTAACAGCTTCAAGGCTTCAACCGCCTGTGCGCTACCCACCATACCCAACAAAGGCGACAGAACGCCTGTGGTGGCGCAACGCAGCTCCTCGACGTCGTCCGCTTCAGGGAACAGACAGTGATAGCAAGGAGCTTCGGGCTGACGCAAGTCGTAAGTACTGACCTGACCCGAAAAGCGAATCGCTGCACCGGACACCAACGGTTTGCGTAGTGCCACGCAGACACGGTTGATAGCATGGCGGGTTGCGAAGTTGTCGCAGCAATCCAGAACCAGATCCACTTGCTGAACCCAATGCATCAAGCCCGCTTCGTCCAGACGCTGAACGACGGGTGTCACCTTCACTTCGGGATTGAGCTGCTCGATGTGCAGCTTGGCAGATTCAACCTTGTCCCAGCCCAGACGATCGGTGGTGTGAGCAATCTGACGCTGCAGATTGCTCAATTCCACCTGGTCATCATCCACCAGAATGATGGAGCCCACACCCGAGGCCGCCAGATAAGCCACCACGGGGGAACCCAGTCCCCCGGCTCCAACGACCAGGATGCGGGAAGCCAGAATCCGCTCCTGCGCTTCTACCCCGAATTCATCGAGCAGAATATGCCGCGCATAGCGCAGTAATTGCTGATCTTCCACGTCAGGAACCTGTGTTTACGGCTTTACCGGTTCGAGCCCCTTGGGGGTGATTCGGAACCGCTCAACGCTGGGTTGCTGACTCAGGGGACTTTTTTTTTCCGGCGACTCGGACTCCACTTCCTTTTCGCGCTTGGCAGCCGCTTCCTTGGCCGCAGCTACTTTGGCTGGATCATTCTTGATCACAGGACGGCCAGCCAGATGGTTCAGCGCTTGCTGCAACTGGAAGTCGTCGTCACCACCGAATTCAAACATCTTGAATTCCGGGCTCATGCCCAGATCAGGCTGTTCTTCTTCGGTAGTTTCATCCACCTTGCTGTTGACCAGGTGGCGCTTCAAGTCCACTTCACGCGGCAGGCGGAACAGATTGCCCTGGGCGGTGTCATCCACGACCACGTCCGGCTGTACGCCCGTCACCTGAATGGAAGTACCGTTAGGTGTGTAGTACAAGGCAGTCGTCAGTTTCAGGCCCGATTCCTCGGACAGAGGGACCACACTTTGCACCGAGCCCTTGCCGAAGGTGCGGTTACCGATAATGGTGGCGCGTTTGTGGTCTTGCAAAGCACCGGCCACAATTTCCGACGCCGAGGCCGAACCCACGTTTACCAGCACCACGATAGGCACGTTCTTGAGCCAATCCAGTTTCTTCAGAACATCCGCGTCCGTATCCAGCTCGCCCAGAACGGACTGCATGGATTTGACGTAGTACTCGCGGTTGGAGGAAGGAATACGGCCCTTGGTGGAAACCACCAGATCACCCGAATCCAGGAAGGCGGAAGTCACGCCGATAGCGCTTTCCAGCAAGCCACCAGGGTCGTTACGCAGGTCAATCACCAAGCCTTTTGGTGCGCCTGGGCCTTTATGAACTTCGGACAACTGCTTGACCAGATCAGCAGCGGTGCGTTCCTGGAACTGGGCAATGCGTACATAGGCCACATCGTCAGCCAGCATCTTGGAGCGCACACTGCGTACCTTGATGACATCACGCACCAGGTTGAACTCCAGCGGCTTGTCGCGGCCAGCGCGACGGATCGTCAGCTTGATGGAGGTTTTGGGCTCGCCACGCATTTGCTTGACGGCATCATTCAGGCTCAAATCCTTGGTGGGTTTGCCATTGATGTGCGTGATGATGTCGCCCGCCAGAATACCGGCGCGCGCCGCAGGCGTATCCTCGATAGGCGAGATAACTTTAGGCATCCCGTCTTCGCTACCAATCTCTATGCCCAGACCGCCGAACCCACCTTGGGTCATGGCTTCCATTTCCTTGAAAGCGTCGGCATCCAGATAGGCCGAGTGCGGATCCAGATCGGTAAACAAACCCTTGATCGCGTTATTGACCAGGGCCTGATCCGTCAGGGGCTCCACATACGTGTTCTTGATGGCAGCGAACACATTGGCGAACTGCTGCAGTTCGCGCAAAGGCAATGGCTCGCCGCGTTGAGCGACCGCAGTAATGCCCAGGCTGATCAAGATACCGCCCACAGCACCTGCTGCCACTAGACCAATGCTGCCAATCCTTCGAGTGCTCATGCACATTCCCATTATTTTCAGATTCAAGACGGGGCCACCTCCCGGAGCTGACCCGACCATGCATTATAAGAGTAGCGTAAAGCGTCGACCAGCGTGAACTGGGCTGGAGTCGCTACCCCGCGCAACAAATGCGAGCAAACGTAAGCACCGCAGGCAAAAGTGGCTTAGGAACCTAACCAGACCTGCGGATTGATTGGCTTGCCTTGATGGCGCAACTCAAAGTACAGGCCGGGTTCCACCTGGCCCCCGGTGGCTCCCACCCGCGCAACCGCATCCCCACGCCCAACAATATCGCCTACTTGCTTGAGGGTGCTCTGGTTATAGGCATAGACACTCAAGTAGTCGCGGCCATGATCAATAATCAGCAAATTGCCAAAACCGGTCATCCAGCTGGCAAAAACCACTCGGCCTGGAGCTACCGCGCGAACCGTGGTGCCGGCCTGTGCTCGCAACACAATACCGCGCCAAATGCCGCCATCAGGACGTTCAGCCCCGAACTTGCCTTGCATTTCGCCGCGTACCGGATAAGGCAAGCCACGTTTCAGACCCTGGAAACCACCTTCTGGTTCCAAGGCGGGAGCAGATGCCTGCTCAACGGGCTCCTCAACGACCTGAACCTCGCGCACTTTGGGAGTGGCCGGTTTGCTGATCGGCTCGCTAGGCTCGGACGACGCTTCCAGGCTGTCTGACAAGAGACGCTCGTTCGCGGTCGGCGGCGTGTAGGTCAGCGGTGGACGCGGAATCATGGGTTCCGGATCTGGCTTCTGTGGCGCAGCAGGTTCCGGCTTGCTAGGTGGCAAGGCCGCAGGCAAAGGCGGTTGCGTGGCACGAGCCCGCTCCAGCAACTCCCGCTCGCGCTCCAGACGTGCCTGTTCACGGGCGGCCTGCTCTTGTTTGGCTTTACGCTGCAACTCTTGCTGACGAGCCAGCTCGGCTTTGCGCGCTTCCTCTGCACGGCGCGCCGCTTCCCGTCGGCGTTGTTCTTCGGCGCGACGGGCCAGCTCGGCCTGTCGGGCAATTTCAGTTTCCAGGCCGGAGATCAAATCTCCCAGCCGTTTGTCATTACTTTGCAGGTTGGCAGCCTGACCGCGCTGGCGTTCCAGCTCGGCGCTGATGTCAGCCACCACCTTGGCTCGTTTTTCTTTTTGTTCTTCCAGAGCTTCCTTCTGAGCCGCGGCCTCCTTGGCCAGTTGCTCCTGCTCTTTCTCACGCGCGGCAACCTGGGTCTGCAAGCGATCCAGACGCTCTACGGTGCGACGTACTTTATGAACCTGCTCGGTCTGCTGACGCGAGACATAGCCCAGGTAATGCAATTCGCGGTTAATGGCGTTGGGATCATCACCCGACAAGAGGGCAGACCAGGGCGACACACCATTGGCGTATTGCGCTCGTAATTGCTCGGCCAGCTCCTGCTGACGTTGCTCTTTAATCACTTGCTGTTCGCTGATCTGTTTGCCCAGCGTACCTAGCTGCTGGTGCAATTGTTCCTGCCGCTGCTCAATCTGAGCCAGCGTGCGATCGATATCGGAAATAGCCTGCTCGGATTCGCGCAAGGCATTGGCGGCGTCACGACGCGAGCTTTCGCTAGTGTCGATGGTTTTGCGCAGCGATTCGATCTTCTGGCGCAGCTCTGCCTGCTGCTTTTGAGCCTGGGCCTGGCGGGCGGCCAAGTCCGGATCAGCAGCCAGGGCCGGTAAGGTCCAGGCTGCCAGCAACAGGCAAACGCTGTAGCGCCACATTATTTACTGCGCCTTGCCCTGATTGGCCACGGCTTGCATCTGAGCCGCAATCGCTTCCTGGTCGCCCAGGTAGTAATGACGGATAGGACGCAGGTTTTCGTCCAGCTCGTACACCAAAGGCTGGCCGGTAGGAATATTCAGGTGAACGATGTCCTCGTCAGAGATGCCGTCCAGGTGCTTGATCAGCGCGCGCAAGCTGTTGCCGTGAGCCGTCACCAGAACGCGACGGCCGGAGCGGATTGCAGGAGCAATGGACTCGTCCCAGAAAGGAACCACGCGGGCTACGGTGTCTTGCAAGCACTCGGTGCGAGGCAGCTGATCAGCTGGCACACGCGCGTAGCGAGCATCAAAACGCGGATTGCGTGGATCGTCTTCAGCGACGGGCTCGGGAGCGATTGCGTAGGCACGACGCCAGACCAGGACTTGATCCTCACCGTACTTTTGTGCGGTTTCGGCTTTATTTAAGCCCTGTAAAGCACCATAATGGCGTTCGTTCAGGCGCCAGCTCAAACCTATGGGGGTGTGCATGGCGTCCATCGAATCCAGGGCGATCCACAAGGTACGGATAGCGCGCTTGAGGACCGACGCGAAAGCCAGGTCGAACTCAAAACCGTTTTCTTTAAGCAGATCACCGGCCTGCTTTGCCTGTTGACGCCCGGTTTCGGTAAGATCGACATCGGTCCAGCCAGTAAACCGGTTCTCCAGGTTCCACTGGCTTTCGCCGTGCCGCATCAGTACAAGTTTATACATGGTAAAAACAGCCTCGAGGTTGAAAAATTGGCGCCACTCTATAATCGTGTGATCTTGCCCTTTTTTCTTGCTTTTCTTGGTAATCAACAGGATTTAACGTGGACTTCATCTTAAGTCAGAACAATCTTCTAATTTTAGCAATTGCGGTGCTTGCCGGCATTATGCTGTTAATACCCAGCTTTTTCAAAGGCCGTGCGGGACGCGCAGTTTCAAGCTCGGAAGCGGTACAGATGGTAAACCAGAAAGACGCTATTTTGATTGATCTGCGCAGCGCCGATCAGTTCAAGGCCGGGGCAATTGCACAATCTCGCAACATTCCTGCTGCCGACCTTGACGCCAAGGCCAGCACACTGCCCAAAGACAAGCCTGTCATTCTGGTGTGCGATACCGGTCGCAGCGCTCCGCGCAGCGTGGCCGTCCTGCGCAAGCACGGCATCAACGAAGCCTACACATTGCAAGGCGGTATTCAAGGCTGGCTGCAGTCCAGTCTGCCCGTCAAAAAATCGTAAGCTCCCCCTTCTACGAGGCTCTCATGGCAAAAGTCACGATGTACTCCACAATGGTGTGCCCTTATTGTGTGCGCGCTGAAATGCTGCTCAAGCAACGCGGCGTAACTGAAATCAATAAAATCATGATTGATCGCGAACCCGAACAGCGCGCTCTCATGATGGAGCGCACCGGTCGGCGTACCGTTCCCCAAATCTACATTGGCGACACCCATGTAGGTGGCTACGATGATCTGGCCGCTTTGGACCGCGAAGGTGGCCTGCTGCCTCTGCTGGCTGCCTGATTTTTTTTCTAACAATTTTTTTATCCCATAGGATCACCCATGGCCGACCAGAACACCCCAGCCGCTGACCAAGAAGCTCAACAACCCAGCTTCAGCCTGCAGCGCACCTACATCAAAGACCTGTCCATCGAAATGCCCAACGCTCCCCAGATCTTTCTGGAGCAAGAGGCCCCTTCCGTGGAAGTGTCCATCAATGTAGGCGGCCAACGCCTGGCTGACACCGTCTACGAAAGCACCGTCACCGCTACTGTGACCACACGCATTGGCGACAAGGTCATGTACCTGGTGGAAGCTACCCAAGCCGGTATCTTTGAAGCTGCCAACATTCCTGAAGAGCAGCTCGAACCCCTGCTGGGCATTGTGTGCCCCACCATGCTGTACCCCTACTTGCGCGCTGCCGTGGCCGACGCCATCAACCGCACGTCCCTGCCTGCCCTGCACCTGACTGAAGTGAACTTCCAGTCCCTGTACGAGCAGCGTCTGGCCCAGCAAGCCGCCCCCGCTGACGGCCAGCCCTTGCAGGCCTGATGATGTCAAACGCGCACACTCCTGTTCGTGTTGCAGTCCTGGGCGCAGGCAGCTGGGGAACGGCCTTGGCCGCTCTGGCCAGCCCCCAGGCTCCCACGATGGTATGGGCGCGCAAAGCATCAACCGCACAAGCCATCAGGCAGGATCATCGCAATCCAGCCTACCTGCCCGATGTCGTGCTGCCCGACTCGCTACAGGCCAGCGACAGCCTGCAGCAAGTCATGGAGTTTGCCCTGGCTGATGACACCGGCCCTGCCCTGCTGATTCTGGGCGTGCCTGTGCGTGGCCTGGCGCAAACCTGTGTGGATCTGGCGCAGTACCTGCCTGCCACACGCCGCCATCCCGTCCTGCTGGTCTGGACCTGTAAAGGCTTCCATCAGGAAAGCGGCTTGTTACCCCACCAGATTGTGCGTGAAAGCCTGCCCGACCATCCCTGGTTAGGCCGTGCCGTGCTCTCTGGTCCCTCGTTCGCCCTGGAAGTGGCTAAAGGCCTGCCTGTTGCGCTGACACTGGCCTGCGAACCTGCTGATATGGCCGGCATTGCCCTGGAGGCTTTGCATGGCAAGCAAGCGCGCCTGTACACCAGCACCGACATGATCGGCGTGGAAGTGGGCGGCGCTGTCAAAAACATCATGGCCATTGCCTGTGGCATTGCCGACGCTCTGGGCCTGGGCCATAACGCCCGTGCCGCCCTGATTACCCGAGGCCTGGCTGAAATGCAGCGCCTGGGTGTTGCGCTGGGTGGTCAATCCGAAACCTTCTACGGCCTGGCGGGCCTGGGGGATCTGGTCCTGACGGCTACGGGCGAATTGTCCCGCAATCGCCAAGTAGGCCTGGCGCTGGGTGCTGGTGAAAGCCTGGACAGCATCCTGGCCACCGGCATTACCGCTGAAGGTGTACGCTGTGCCCGTTCGGTTCTGGAAATGGGCCGAGCACACCAGATTGAATTACCGATTACCGCCGCGGTCTGCCAAATCCTGTTTGAACAACTGGCCCCGCGCGAAGCTGTCCACGCCTTGCTTACCCGCGAGGCAAAGCAGGAAGGCCACTAATACCTTCGTCTGCCCGATCTGGCACTTCACCCGCGCTGCCAGAACTGCAGTCAACCGTCTCTTACTCAGAATAAAACAATGTCATTGCTTGCTCGTTCTCGTGATCTTCTGATCCGCTCCGTCCTGGGGCTGGCCTGCACTGGTTTGCTGGCTCAATCGGCTCTGGCCCAATCCAGCTGGCCAGAGCGCCCGATTCAAATGGTCGTGCCGTTCCCGGCAGGCTCCTCGCCTGACGCCCTGGCCCGTGCCATTTCCGAGCCCCTGTCCCAAGCTTTGGGCCAGACTATCATTGTTGATAACCGCCCCGGTGCTGGTGGCAATATCGGCACCCGCTTCGTAGCGCATGCCAAACCCGACGGCTACACCCTGCTGCTGACCATCAATGGTCCCATGGTGACCGCCCCCACCCTGTACAAGACCTCGCTGGGCTATGACCCGCTGAAAGACTTGCAGGCCATCTCCATGATTGGCACCAGCCCCAACGTGCTGGTCGTGCCGGCCAACTCGCCCGCCAACACGGTAGAAGAGTTCATTGCCCTGGCGAAATCTCGTCCTGGCGAATTGAACTACGGCTCAGTTGGCCCCGGCAGCTCAGCCCACCTGGCCATGGCCATGCTGGAACATGCGGTTGATATCAAACTGGAACAAATCCCCTACTCGGGCTTTCCACAAATCCTGACCGCCATTATTGGTGGCGACATTGACGCCGCCTTCATGGTGCCCGGCATTGCCATGCCCCAGGTTGAAGCGGGCAAGGTGAAAGCTCTGGCCGTAACCTCCCTGCAGCCCAGCGAATTGCTGCCCGGTCTGGACACCATGGCACAGGCCGGTCTGGAAAACTTCGAGGCGATTTCCTGGGACGCCTTCTTTGTGCCCCACAATACCTCGGACGATGTGGTCAAACGCCTGAACCAGGAAATCACCACCATCCTGCAACGCGACGACATCAAGGCCAAGCTCAACGCCTTTTACTTCTCGTCCGAGCCTTCCACCCCGCAGGAGATGACGGACAAGATCATTGCCGACAAGGCTCGTTGGGATGAAGTGATTGAACGCCTGAATCTGTCGCTGGAGTAAGGACAAGATCGAAAAAAACGGCCCTGCAAATTCAAGATTTGCGGGGCCTTTTTCTTTGCAGCCATTACCAAAAAATAAATAAGCGCCGTTCAATGACAAATGTGGCGTTGCCCACGACTACGCCCTTGCGGCCTGCCTCTGCACGAGCTTAAACACCACCTTCGTAACCCGCTTGCCGCCAGGCATCAAAAACACAAATCGCCACGGCATTAGACAGGTTCAAGCTGCGTTGCCCCGCCAACATGGGCAGACGAATCCGCTGCTCATTGGGAAACAAGGCCAGTTGTTCTGCAGACAAGCCTGCGGTTTCGCGGCCAAATACAAATACATCACCCGGCTGAAAGCCTTGCTCAGCCAGCAAATGGCTGCCACGTGTAGTCAGGGCAAACGCGCGATCCAGCGCGGAGCCAGTGGCCTGGAGGGCTTCTTCCAGACTGTCGTGCACCTTCACCTGCGCCCACTCGTGATAATCCAGCCCGGCACGACGCAGCTTGCTGTCTTCAAGCTCAAAGCCCAGGGGCCGCACCAAGTGCAAGACACAGCCTGTATTGGCCGCCAGTCGAATGACGTTACCCGTGTTGGGGGGGATCTCGGGCGAAACCAGGACGATATGAAACATGAAAAACCTAAAAAGTGCAGAAAAAGCCGCAAACAAGCGAGGAAGTATACAGGGCTAGGATGCCTTCAGTTTCCAGGGAGCTCGTGCAGCGACCAAGGCATAAACAGACTGTGCACCCTCCAAACGGCAGGCCCGGGCCAGAGCATCCAAAGTGGCTCCTGTGGTCAGCACATCATCGACCAACAGCACATCACACCCTTGTAGCGACTCCCGTAGGTTAAAAGCACCCCGCATGGCCTGCCTGCGAGCCTGACGCCCCAAGTTCTTCTGTGCCTGCTCATGCCGTACTTGCGTCACGACGATATGCAAACGAGCTGACAAACCCAATTCATGTGCCACGCGCTTGGCCAGCACGGCTGCCGGGTTAAAGCCCCGCCGGCGCAAGGCTTTACGCTGCGAAGGCACTGGAATGACCCGGCAAGCAGCGTTCAGCACAGGCCCATGCCTACGCCATTGCTGCACCATCAGTTCCGCCAACACCGCTGCCATTTCCAGCCGACGGGAAATTTTAAACGCATGTATCAACATATCGCCAGGATGCTCATAATCGAATCCGGCAACCGTCGCTTGCAGAGACAACTGCCCTGCTCCGCAATCCGGGCAGGCCAGTAAAGCCAAAGGCGGCAAGGCCAGAGCACAACGAGGACAGCGCAAATCCTGGGCCGGTGTTGCCAGCGCGTGTCGGCAAAAGCGACACAGTGGGCCAGTTTGCGAACGTAATCCACACAGCACACAAGGCCGTGCCAGCAGTGGAATCCCTACAAGACGGTGGGTCGGCTCGCGCCGAAACAGGGGATGCGCCATAATAGATCATTACCTTTCAGAGCCAGGCTAATCCGATCACAGCACATGCCACTGATCCAGGCCAGCAACGTCCGCGCAACTATGTCCCAGTTACCTTCTTTACCAATCAACTCCGCCCACGTCGAGCAGCAATTCAATCGCCGCGCTCCCCTGGATCACGCTCAGTTTCTTTATGGTGAAGTCGCGCAACGGATGTTGTCCCGGCTGGCTTTGGTGCGCTTGCAACCCACTCATATTCTGGATGCCGGCTGTGGTGCCAGCCACGCGCTGGAACCTTTGCGTTCCCGCTACCCGGATATGAACTACACCGGCCTGGACCGCAGCGCCAAGCTGTTGGAGGTTGCCCGCGAGCGCTACCAATCCAAACCCAGCCTGTGGCAAAAACTACGCAACCAACCTACCCCTGCTGCCAACTGGGTTCAGGCCGATATGGCCAATAGCGGCCTGCCCGCAGAAAGCCAGGAGCTGGTCTGGTCGAACATGGCCCTGCACTGGCACCCGGAACCGCATCGAGTCCTGGCTGAATGGAACCGCCTGCTGAAACCCGAGACGCTGGTCATGTTCTCCTGCTTGGGTCCCGGCTCTTTTGCCGAGCTGCGCAGTGCCATGGAGCAAGCGGATCTGGGCACCCAAACGCTGGAATTCGTGGACATGCACGACTTTGGCGATCTGTTGCTGGAAAACGGTTTTGCTGATCCCGTGATGGATCAGGAGGTCGTGACGCTAACCTACCGCAGCGCTGAAAAACTGCTGGATGATTTGCGTCTACTGGGCGGCAATCCGCACCCACAACGCAAGGCCAGCCTGAGCACCCTGCCCTGGCGTCAACGCCTGCTCAATGCGCTGGAGAAACAGCGCCATATGGACGGCACCTTGCATCTGAGCCTGGAAATTGCGTACGGGCACGCCTGGCGCGCTCGTAGCCGTCGCAGCACCCAGGGCGAGGTCAGCGTGCCGATCTCCACAATCAGCCGCCGCCCCAAACCCCAGGAATAAACCGCATTTAGAAGCGGTATTCGGCCTGCAACCAGAAGCGGCGGCCATCTTCCGCATAGAAATAGGCTCCGCTGGTACCCGAGTCGCGACGACGATCGGTCAGGTTATAGACGGCCGCGCTCAAGCTCAGATCTTTTCTGGCACGCCAGCTAGCTCCCAGATCCACCGTAGCAATCGTCCCCATGCTTTCGCTGACAGCACCGCCCTGTCCCCAGGAAATATTGGTTTCCCGACCACGCACGTTCAAGGTCGAGAAGGCTGACACGGCTTCATTCGGCGTCCAGTCCACGGTCAGGCTGCCCATATTGCGTGGGGTCGCCACCAAGGGCTGTCCTTCAGACTGCGGGTAGCCAAAGCCCAGGATAGTGGCGCTGCCATTACGCACCTTGGAGTCCGTAAAGGTATAGCTGCCGCGCACTTTCCATTGCTCGTTAAAGCGATAGGCCAAGCCCAGTTCCAGACCCTGAACCCGTGCTTCAGTGATATTGAAGTAGGTGCTATACATGCTGTTGGTATACGGGTCCGGTGGCACAGGACGGCCATCGGGGTAGTACAGCTGACGCGAGCCGGTATTGGCGATCTTGTTTTTGTAGCGGGTGTGGAACAAAGTAGCGTTGGCGCTCAACGGTCCGCCATCGTCAAAGTACAAGCCCAGTTCTACGTTGGTGCTGACCTCAGGTTCCAGATCCGGATTGCCCCAGGTATAAGCACCGCCACGCTGCGGCAAACCGATTTGCGGATTGCTTTGCATGATGGTCGGAGACTTGAAACCCTTGGCGATCCCGCCTTTCAGCGTCCAGGCATCCGTCGCACTCCAGACACCGTACAAACGGGGAGTCCAGTGACGGCCATAGAACTCGTTGTCGTCCATGCGCACGCCGCCGGTCAGGGCGAAGGATGGGCTCAAGCTCCATTCATCTTCCAGGAACAGGGAGTATTCACGCACGGAAGTATCCACACCTGCGCCATTCGGATTGGCGTAGTAGCCATCGGCCTTCAACTCGCTGTTGCGCCACTGAAAACCACCCACCAGCATGTGATCGGCCAAAGGCAGGGTGAGCTTGCCATCAATCACGGTATTGCGAAGATCAGGGCGGGCGCTTTGAGTGGGGCCATCGCGATAGGCTTGTTCACGGTTCAGGCTTAGCTCCGTATCAAAGCGGCTCCAACGCCCCGTATGGGCCAGCGTATAGCTGTCGCGCACGTACTCGTTTTCATTGGCCTTGCCCGTCAAAGCCAATGACTTGCCGGGGGTGGTCCAGAAATGCTGGGTCGTGCGGCCAGCTTCAAACATGAACTCATGATTGTTATTGGGGGTTGCCCACAAACGCACCGTACCGTTTTGACGTTTGGCACGCGCAAAGCCATTCAACACCTGATCTTCCTGACGTTGCTTGTGGTAGCCCCAGAACTGCAAGCCCAAGCGCCCCGGCACGATGGGGCCAGACAGGTACAAATCAGCCGAGCCGCTATTTCCAGCCGAACCACTGTCCTGCAAGGTATAGCCACCGGTCAAGGAGCCGTGCCATTTGTCGGCCACTTTGCGTGTCACAATATTGATGACCCCACCCACGGCTTCGGAGCCGTACAAGGTCGACATCGGCCCCCGCACCACTTCGATACGCTCAATGGCTTCCAGCGGGGGAATCCAGTTCATATCCAGAGCCTCAGACACCCCACCCTTCATAGTGATCTGGCGCATGTCCTGGCGGCGACCATCAATCAAGACCAGCACATGCTCGGACTCCATGCCACGAATCGAGATAGCCCCTTTGTCGCCACCTAAAATGCTGACGCCCGGCACCTGGCGCAAGGCATCGGCCAAAGACTCGAAGCGTTTCCCCTCCAGCTCCTCGCGCGGAATCACGGTGATAGAGGCTGGTGCGCTCACCACTTCCTGAGCGAATCCCGAGGCGGTCACCGAGATTGCACTTAACTGCTCAACTTCATTGCGTTCCTGAGCCCAGGCGGACATGCACGCCAGGGATAAGGCGGCCAAGGGCCAACGCAAGCCCGTTCTCATTTTCATCAGACTTCTTCCATTATTTATAATACGAACCAAACTCATTTCTATTTGCTACTATCATGAGCCCGGTTTCTGACCGTAGTCTGATGAAAACTATTCTGATTATTGAAGACCACCGGCCTTTGTTGAGCCTGTTGGCAAGCCATCTGCAAGGGCAGGGATATGCAATTCGCACCGCTACGACGGGGCGGATTGGTCTTGCCCTGCTGCAAGAACATAGCTTTGATGCCCTGATTCTGGATCTGGGATTGCCCGATATGGACGGCATGGAAGTTCTGGCGCAGCTGCATCGCCCAGATCGCAGCCAGCGCCTGCCCTGCCTGATCTTGAGTGCGCGCGATGCCGTCCACAATCGCATTCAAGGGCTGCGTGGCGGTGCGGACGACTATCTGCTCAAACCCTTTGATCTGCTTGAGCTGGAGGCCCGCCTTAGCGCAATCCTGCGGCGGGCTGCGCCCCATCGTTACCAGCAACTGGTGATCGCGAATCTACGATTCGAGCCTGAAGTGCGACAAGCCTGGGTCAATGACCAAGCCTTGATGTTGCCACGGCGGGAAAGCCTGCTCTTGCTGGAGCTGATGCAGGCCAGCCCCCGTTTGCTGGTCAAGGATTATTTGCTGGAGCAGCTCTATCAAAACCAGACCGACATCAGTCTGAATGCCATCGAAGCGTTGATCTCCAAACTACGCCGCAAGCTGCGCGAGCAAAATGCCCTGGTTTGCATCGACACGGTGCGCGGTGTGGGCTACCGCTTGCGCGCTCTGTGAGCAGGCGCGCCTTCAGTCTGCGCGGGCGATTACTGATCAGCCTTTTGCTGATGCTGGCCTTGGGCTTTTGCACTTTGGCCCTGTCCTTGTTCGATACACGAGACGAGCTGCGCCGCATCAGCCTGTTTTTGCAGGCCGAAGAAATCGCCCGCGACTTTAAACCCTCGGAATCATTGGACAGCTTGCCACGTCAGTACGCCGGTGGCGAAATGTCCTATTCTCTGTACAGCGCCGAGGGTGAGTTGCTCCAGGCTTCATCCAATCTGGCAAGTCCACGACGCCTGCGCCCTGCTCAGCCCGAAGACGAGCTGGCCTTGTTCAGGCTGAAGCATCGCAGTGGCTATGTGGTGTCGGTTTCGGTCACGCTGCCCAGTGGCGAAATCCTGATGATCGCCAAACGAGACCAGCGCGAAAGAGAGCTGATCGGAGCCTTGCTGCAAACCCGCATGTGGCGCTCACTGCTTTTGTGGCTGCCGGTGTGTGCGGTGGGTCTGTTGTTGATCACCTGGCTGATTCATTGGACCTTGCGCCCGGTACGACAAGCGGCAAATCTGGCTGCGACGCTGGGCCCTGCTCAACCCGAGCTGCGCTTGCCGGTCACTGAACTGCCCAAAGAAATTCGCCCCTTGGCACAGGCCGTCAATCAAAGTCTGGACCGCCTGATGCAGGCCTATCAACATGAGCAGCAACTGGTCGCAGATGCGGCGCACCAACTACGCACCCCATTAGCTGTAATGTCCTTGCGTCTGCAAACGGCCGAACACCATAGCGATCAGAACTGGGATTTGCTGCGTGAGGATATTAGCCACTTGCAGCGGCTGGTCAGCCAATGGCTCAGCCTGGCCCGCAAGCAGGAGCAGGCTACGGAGCTAACAGACCACACAGCCCTGGCACCGTTGTGCCGCCGTGTGATGGGAGACTTATGGCCGCTTTTCGAGCAGACCAATCGGGAGATCCAATTTCACGATGATAGTTCGCTCGATACTGTTCAAGCCTGCGAGGCCGATCTGTCCGAAGCCATTGTCAACGCACTGGACAATGCCCTGACGCATGGCAAAGGCACGGTCAGCTTGCATTTGCATAACCCACAGCCAGACCAATGCGCGATCGATATCAGCGATCAAGGTGCAGCCTTGGACGCGCAAACAGCTCATCTGGCCTTTGAGCGTTTTCACAAGCAAGACAGCGCCAGCAAAGGAGCGGGCCTGGGGCTGACGATTGTGCGCCAGATTATGCTGCGCCACAGTGGCCAGGCCCTGTTCCTGCCCGGCGCACCCTGCACTCTGAGGCTCTTGCTGCCACTAGCGGCTCCCGCCTCTGACAAAAAAACGGTTTAGCGGTAAACTCGTCCGGTTGGCCTCCCCGGCCAACTACGTTCTCAGGGCGGGGTGCAAGTCCCCACCGGCGGTAATGGCACTAGCCTAGCCCGCGAGCGCCTGACCTGTGGTCAGGGACAGCAGACCCGGTGTGATTCCGGGGCCGACGGTATAGTCCGGATAAAGAGAGAACGGGATACCCTCATAACCTGTACAGGAGTCATCCTGCTATGGGCTTGAGCTATCCTGCTTCCTGCATGCCCTGTTTTTGTTGTCATAAAACAGGAAATCAACATGAACAGTATTACCTCAGCCAATCTTCTGGCTCCCCGTATCGCCTTTATTCAAGCTTGCTGGCACAAGGACATTGTGGATCAGGCCCGACTGGGTTTTATCGACGAAGTCAAAGCTCTGGGCCACGACAGCAGCCTGATCGACTTCTTTGAAGTGGGCGGCGCCTTTGAAATCCCACTGCATGCTCAACGTCTGGCCCAATCGGGTCAATATGCCGCTGTTGTGGCTGCCGGTCTGGTGGTTGATGGCGGTATTTATCGCCACGACTTTGTGGCTACCGCAGTGATTCAAGGCTTGATGCAAGTCCAGCTCAGCACCAACGTGCCGGTGTTTTCAGTCGTGCTGACTCCTCACCATTTCCATGATGGCAAAGAGCACCACGATTACTTCCACCGTCACTTTGTGATCAAGGGCCAGGAAGCGGCCCGTACATGCCTGGATACCGTGAGCAAATTGCAGGCACTGCCTGTTGCGGCAACCGTCGCCGCTCTTTAAACGACTAGGCGGCCTGAAAAGGCCGCCATACTCTCGACTCCTGGAGCGGCTTTTACCCGCAGCTACAGGGCTAGCCGGAACTTTACCGGCCATGCATTTGGTAACTACTGTATCAAGACTGGTTACGCTTGCGCGACGAGTCTATACCCAGCTGTTTAAGCTTGCGGTACAAGTGGGTGCGTTCCAGACCAGTACGCTCCGACACACGCGTCATGCTGTGATTTTCGCGGCGCAGATGATATTCAAAATAAATGCGCTCGAACTCGTCACGCGCTTCGCGCAAAGGCAGATCCAAAGAAATGCTGCCCAGCTGGGACTCATCCTGCTCGACTTCAGGGACGGCCATGGCAGGTGCCATACCGGGAGCCATGGTGGCGGTTTCAGGGCGGCGATCACCACCTTGAACCACCGGGCGGGCAGCGGCTGACAGCGCCTTGGGTGCAACAGTACGCTCCAGACCTGAAGCAACAGTCTTGAGCAGGCGCTGCATGGTAATGGGTTTTTCCAGGAAGTCCACCGCACCAATACGGGTTGCTTCCACCGCGGTATCCACCGTGGCGTGACCACTCATCATGACCACTGGCATATCCAGCAAACCTTGAGAAGCCCACTCCTTGAGCAGGCTGACACCGTCAGTGTCTGGCATCCAGATATCCAGCAAGACCAGATCGGGGCGGCCCCGCAAGCGTGCCTCGCGAGCCTGGGCGGCATTCTCTGCCAATTGCACGGTGTGCCCTTCGTCGTAAAGAATTTCCGACAAAAGTTCCCGAATGCCGATTTCGTCATCAACTACCAGAATTCTGGCCATAAAACGTCACCTACGTGATTTTTACGCATTATCGTTTGCTCGCCGCCCAGAGTCCAGACGAATATGCTGGCCAGCAAGCCGGGTAAAGAGGATGGAAATGCGAGCCCCCCCCTCACGACGATTGGAAACATCGATTCTGCCGCCGTGCTCCTCGATGATTTTCTTAACTATAGCAAGTCCCAGACCCGTGCCGGTGGGCTTGGTGGTTACGTAAGGTTCAAAAACGCGCACCAGCATCTGGGGATCAAAACCAGGCCCGTTATCTGACACCACAAAACTGACCGCATCAGAAGAGTCGGAACCTTCTACGCCCGCAATCATGGTTTTAACAAATACATGCGCCTGGTCAAGTGATTGATCCTGGGCAGCCGCTTCGCGAGCATTGGCCAGCAGATTATGGATAACCTGCCGCAGCTGCGTGGGGTCGCCTTGAACCATGGGCAAATCAGGGTCCAGCTCCACATCAATTGCCACACTATAACCATCGTCCCGGACCATGCCTTCTTCCGGGTCCCAACCATATAAAGTCAGCACTTCGGTAATCAGCTCGTTCAGATTCAGAGCTTGCATCTGAGTCGCCGGTTTACGAGCATACTCTCGGAAATCTTCCACCATCTTCTTGAGCGAACTGACCTGATTGACGATGGTATTGGTATAGCGCAGCAACATGGCAGCATGGACTTCATCCAGCTGCGACTCCAGTTTCATGGCCAGTCGTTCGGCCGACAACTGAATAGGCGTTAACGGGTTCTTGATCTCGTGTGCCAGGCGTCGAGCCACCTCGCTCCAGGCCACCAGTCGGCTGGCGGAAATCACGTCGGTAATATCGTCAAACACCACCAGATACCCGGTTGGCTGACCATCTACACGCAGCAAGGTACCACGGGCCAAAACGGTGACGATAGTATCACGCGCTTCATTACCTTCTTGCATTTCCAATTCAAACTGCTGCTGCCAGTAAGGATGATCCGAGCCCATGGCCTGATGCGTGGAAAAGGCTTCACGTATCACCGAGGCAAAGGTCATGGCCCCTTCCAGCGTTTCCAGCGGACGCCCCTTGATGGAGCGCAAATCCACCTGCAAGATACGCTGCGCCCCCTGGTTGAACATGGTGACGCGGAACATCTCGTCAAACGCCAGTACACCACTGGACAGGTTACTGAGCACGGACTCCAGGTACATATTGGAGCGTTCCAGCTGCAGACGATTTTTCTCGACCATGCGGCGCGCTTCATCCAGTTGCCGAGTCATGGCATTGAAAGAGCGGGTCAGCTGGCCCACTTCATCTTTGGCAGGTGGCTCAGGCAAAGCCCGGTAATCCCCTACCCCTACCGCCTGCGTCCCGGCAGCCAATGTCAGCAAAGGACGCGTCAGGCGGCGCGACAAGGCCAAGGCAGCCGCCACAGCCGTAAACACCGCCAGAATCAAGGCCAGCGTCAACGTTATGCCGTAGAGCTTGCGCAAGCCCTGACGAGATAAAGCCAGCTCCTGATAATCCCGGAAACCTTGCTGCACCTGGTTGGCGTTGCGTGCAATCTTGTCCGGCACAGGCTGAATGACCTGTAGCCAGCGCGAGTCTGCCGTGCCACTCAAGGTTGCCGCAAAGCGATTGGGATCGGCCAATGGTAGAACCGTGCGCAGACGCAAGCCCGTGGACTCTGCGGGAACCCCGCCTTCGTCCAGGCCGTTGTCGTGAACAGGCGCATCATCATCCACCTCGGCAGCCGAATAGCGGCCTGCAATACGCAGCTGATTCATCACGCTGGAGGGCGGCATATCCGGCAGCAAGGTGTCATACCGTGCTGAGGAAAAGGCAATCAAACGGCCATTGCCGGAGAACACCATTGCCTCCGTCACCCCGCTGTTCTCACGCAAGGAGATCAGCAAGCTGCTGTACTGCGCACTATCCGCCTTGTTCAGTGCCGACACCATTTCATTGGCACGACCTTCCAGCTCATTGAGCTGCGAATCCAGGGCGGCACGTCCCAGACTCAAGCCTGATTCCAGCGCCGTATCTACCCGCACGTTGAACCAGGACTCGATCGATCGTGACATGAACTGCACCGAAAGCAGATAAATCAATGCCCCCGGAATAATGCCGATCAGGGTGAAGTAAAAGGCAAAGCGCGCCGTCATGCGGGCACCAAACTGACGCCGGCGTATTTGTCTGAACAGGCGAATCGTCAGCAACAGCACCCAGGAAATCAGCGTGGCGGCCAGTACACCGTTAAGCACCAGCAGCAAGTCATACTGCTGCGCATAGCGCGAAGCATTACCCGTAGACCAGACAAGAAGAGAAAACAGCGCCAACGCGCTGACACCCGCTCCGAACAGAGCGGTGCGCAAGATCCAACGTATCAAGGTTGGGGCTCGTCGACGGAGACGGAAAAGGAAAAGGTTTTCCATGGAGTAGCCAATGTCCAGGCAGAACTATTGATGGCGTCCACTTGAAACGGACGGGCCAGCAAAGAGGTATCCAGGCGCAAACGTACACGACCCTGGTATTCCTGGTCGCGATCCAGATCAGCCACATAGGCCACGGCCCAGCCGCGAATATGCCGCAGCATGGCCAATGCGTCGTTCATGGAGGATTCGGGCAGAGAAAGGTCCCCGGTGCCCACGCGCCACTGTCGGGTCAGGGCGTTATACACGACCCGCCAAGTTTGTTGTTCTTTAACAACATTTTTGTCAAACCAGTACCAGCGGGGTTTGGCCAATTCCACTTCAACCGTGAAATACAGCGGCACCCCTTTCTCGGCAGCGGTACGCAATTCTGGGCTTAACTCGAATTCGACATCCGCGTCGATATACAGTTTTTCGTCCCGAATATGGGGCTCGACCTTGACGACCCGCTCTCCCGACGTAGCGACCGGCACAATGGTATTGGCCGAGCTTAGCGCGCAGTTGAAAATCAGCAGAAAAGACAGAAAAACGCGCCACATCGTGATTAACCGCAAAAAGGACAAAGTCAGAGCCCTAATTGTGACAAGTCAAACCGGGCGCGTAAATAAGGCGTAGAAAAAACCGTCGCCATCTGCCAGCGATCGTCCCGCAACGCCGGGCAAAATCTGGCCAGGAGAGTCCAAAAGCTGCGCCTCGGGGTGACGGGCCAGAAATGCCTCGACCTGTTGCTCCCCTTCAGCCGGGAAAATCGAGCAGGTCGAATACAGGAAATGCCCGCCGGGCCGCAATGTGGACCACAAGGCATCCAGTATAGAGCTTTGCAAACGCGCGGTATCGGCAATGTCCGACTCGCGGCGCAACCAGCGAATATCGGGGTGACGACGCACAATACCCGAAGCGGTACAAGGCACGTCAGCCAGGATGGCATCAAAGGGCTGACCATCCCACCACTGGGCAGGACGAGCCGCATCGCCCCGTTTCAATTGAACTTTGTCGCTGGCCAGGCCCAGACGACGCAGGTTATGACCTACGCGCTCCAGACGCTCGCCGTCCGAATCCAGGGCCAACAAGGAAACATCCGCCTGCTCCAGCAAATGAGCGGTCTTGCCACCCGGGGCCGCGCAAGCATCCAGCACGCGCATGCCATCCTTGACTGGCAAAAGCAGACCGGCTTGCTGAGCCGACCAGTCCTGCACCGACCACCAGCCCAGATCAAACCCAGGAATCGCCTGAACCGGCATGGCCTTGTCCAAGGTAACGGCACCCGTGCCGGGGCTGCTGGACGCAATCCCGGCTTCCGTCAGCACCGCCTGCAAGCGCTCCACCGAGCAACGACGCTGATTCACACGCAAGGTCAAAGGACCGGGGCGATTAGCCGCTTGCAACAACGCTTCCCAATCACGTGGGTAAGCACGACGCAATTCCTTGACCCACCAGCCAGGATGATTCCAGCGTGCTTCGGGACGGCTCTCTACCTGAGACAGGATCATCTTGCGCTCGCGTGTAAAGCGACGCAGCACCCCGTTCACCAAGCCCTTGGACAGACGCAGCGCAGCCTGGCTATCAGCCGCACGCACAGCCTGATCCACCACCGTATGCACGGCATAGACCGGCACATCCGGGCGATCCTCAAAAGTCCTGGCATCCTCTTGCACACGCATGGCTGTATCCAGCAAGGCCAGCGACACCATCAGCAAGGCATCCAGCCAGGTATTGCTGGGCTGGCGCGGCACCAGCGTGATACGAATCTGACGGGCATGGCCCAGACGGCGCAAAACATGGAAGCTGACAGACTGCACCGCCGCCCGGGCTGGCGCTGGCGTTGCAGCCAGGCTTTCAGTCAGGGACTTGCCTGCCAGCACGCCTTCAATATTGCGCGCGCTCAGCAGCATGACTTCGGACAGGGGCAAAGAGGGGGAAAGATGGGTGTCGGACACAGAACAACCGCTAGAAAAGAAAAATATGACTGCGACTGTAGCACTATTTGCCGCATAAACCGGGCTCAAACGCACAAGATCCGCACGCATCCGGGCATGGGACGGTAAAATCAAGTCTATTTCCCAATTTCGAGCCCTCAAGCTCCAGAAGGACCCTCTATGAGCGCCCCCAAAGTCGGATTCGTGAGCCTGGGTTGTCCCAAGGCCCTGGTCGATTCCGAACGAATTCTTACCCAGCTGCGTACCGACGGCTATCAGATCACCCCCAGCTACGACAATGCGGATGTGGTGGTGGTCAATACCTGTGGCTTTATCGACAGCGCCAAGGCCGAATCGCTGGAAGCGATCGGCGAGGCACTGGCTGAGAACGGCCGTGTCATTGTTACCGGTTGTATGGGTGTGGACGAAGGATTGATTCGCGACGTACACCCCTCGGTGCTGTCCGTCAGCGGCCCCCAGCAATATGAACAAGTCCTGCGCGCCGTGCGTGAAGCCGCCCCGCCCTCGCTGGACCACAATCCCTACATTGATCTGGTACCGCCACAAGGCATCAAGCTGACCCCGCGTCACTACGCCTACCTGAAGATTTCCGAAGGCTGTAACCACAGCTGCAGCTTCTGTATTATCCCGTCCATGCGCGGCAAACTCGTCAGCCGTCCTGTCGGCGAGGTGCTGGGCGAAGCCGAGCGTCTGGTCAAGGCAGGTGTCAAAGAGCTGCTGGTGATCTCGCAGGACACCAGCGCCTACGGCGTGGACATCCGCCAGCGCACCGGCTTCTGGAATGGCCGCCCCGTCAAGAGCAGCATGCTGGACTTGAGCGCCGCCCTGTCCGAGCTGGGTGCGTGGGTGCGTCTGCACTACGTCTACCCCTACCCGCATGTGGACAATATCATTCCCCTGATGGCCGAGGGCAAAGTGCTGCCGTACCTGGATATCCCCTTCCAGCACGCCAGCCCTTCCGTGCTGCGCGCCATGAAGCGCCCTGCGTTTGAGGACCGCACCCTGTCTCGCATCAAGCAATGGCGTCAGGACTGCCCGGATCTGACCATCCGCTCCACTTTCATCGTGGGCTTCCCCGGCGAAACCGAGGAAGACTTCCAGTACCTGCTGGACTGGATGACCGAAGCCCAGCTGGATCGCGTCGGCTGTTTCCAGTACTCCCCCGTGGAAGGCGCCCCCGCCAACAAACTCGACGGCATCGTCCCTGACGAAGTCAAGCAAGAGCGCTGGGAACGCTTCATGGAACATCAGCAAGCCATCTCCACCGCTCGCCTGGCTGCCAAAGTGGGCCGCGAAATGGACGTGCTGATTGATGAGATCGACGAAGACGGCGATGCCGTTGGCCGCTCCAGCGCCGACGCCCCCGAAATTGACGGCAACGTCTTCATCACCAGCGAACAAAAACTGGAACCCGGCCAGATGGTGCGCGTGCGTATTACGGATTCCAGTGAATATGACTTGTTTGGTGAACAGATCTAAGCACTGGCTAGTCCTGATAGCCTGATCAAGCCAGTGGGGTCACAATGATCACACTGGCTTTTATACGCAAGCCCCTCATTAACTTCCCTGCTCACCTGCTCTGCTGCCTATCCCTTCTCATTCAGGCATAGGCGGCCCGGCACATTACCCAAGGATCTTTCATGCCTGTCTACCAATTAGATCAACACGCCCCACAAATCGACGACAGCAGCTTTGTTGCCGCAGAGGCCACCCTGATTGGCAAGGTCGTTTTGAAAGAGCAAAGCAGTGTCTGGCCCGGTGCCGTTATCCGTGGCGACAACGAAACCATTACCGTGGGTGTAGGCTCCAACGTGCAAGAAGGCGCAGTACTGCACACCGATCCAGGCTACCCGCTGGATATTGGCGACCATGTCACCATCGGCCACCAAGCCATGCTGCACGGCTGTACCATCGGTGAAGGCGCGCTGATCGGCATCCAGGCGGTCGTGCTGAACGGTGCCGTCATCGGTCGCGATAGCCTGGTTGGTGCTGGAGCATTGGTCACGGAAGGCAAAGTCTTCCCGGAACGCAGCCTGATCATCGGATCGCCTGCCAAAGCCGTACGTACCCTGAGCGATGAGGACATTGCCAAGCTACGTCAAAACGCCAGTGTTTACGCCCAACGCGGTGGCCACTACAAAACGGCCTTGAAACGCATAGACTAAGCACTTCTTTTCAACTTGCATTTAACTGGAAAGCCCCATGGGCAAAACCATTCTTGTCACTGGCGGTACCGGCTTTATCGGCTCTCACACCTGTGTGGAGTTGATTGCACACGGTTATCAGGTTCTGATCCTGGACAACTTGAGCAATAGCCAAAAAAGCGTCTTGGATGCCATCGAGAAAATTACGGGTACTCAAACCGGTTTCATCGAAGGCGATATCCGGGATCGAGCCTTGCTCGACACGATTTTTCAGCAACACACAATTGCAGCAGTCATTCATTTTGCAGGTTTGAAAGCGGTTGGCGAATCAGTAGCCCAACCGCTCAAGTACTACGACAACAACATCACCGGCACGCTGACGCTGTTGCAGGCCATGCAACAGGCCAATGTGCGCAGCCTGGTATTTTCCTCGTCCGCAACCGTATACGGTGACCCTCAACAGCTACCCATTCCAGAGACTCACCCGCTGTCCACAACCAATACCTACGGCCACACCAAACTAGTGCTTGAACAGGCTTTGGGCAACCTTTATCAAAGCGAGGCTGGATGGCGAATTGCCGTGCTGCGCTACTTCAATCCCGTCGGCGCCCATGAATCTGGCCTGATTGGCGAAACACCCCAAGGTGTTCCCAATAACCTGATGCCTTATGTCGCCCAGGTTGCAGCGGGTAAACGCGAGCATGTACAGATCTTTGGTAATGACTACGACACGCCGGATGGCACGGGCGTACGCGACTACATACATATCTGCGATCTGGCCAAAGGCCACGTTGCTGCAATGGACTATCTAAACACCAAAGACAGCGAACTGCTGACAGTCAATCTGGGAACCGGCCAGGGCTATTCCGTGCTGGACATGATCGCCGCCTTCACCCGCAGCTCCGGACGCCCTATTCCCTACAAACTGGTCCCTCGTCGCCCGGGCGACATCGCTGCTTGCTGGGCCGACACCCAAAAAGCCCGCGAAACACTGGGTTGGGAAGCCAAAAAAGGTATCCAGGAAATGTGCGACGACGCTTGGCGCTGGCAATCCGGCCAGTCCTGATCTCTGCCCTCCTGCCATCGCCGTTGGCGATGGCACGTTGACAGATGATTGATTTGCAAGGAAGAAAACGGGTCCTAGAATGAAGGCGTCAATCTAAAAACCACCTTCAGAGACAGATCCCTATGAAAACCTACCGCATTGGTCAGATCGTTCCCAGCTCCAACACCACCATGGAAACCGAGATTCCTGCCATGTTGCAGGCTCGTTACGCCGAGTTTCCTGAAGAGCGTTTCACATTCCACTCCTCGCGCATGCGCATGATGCACGTGAATCCCGAAGAGCTGAAAGCCATGGACATCGCCAGCGATCGCTGCGCTGTTGAGCTGAGCGACGCCCGCATGAGCGTGATGGCCTACGCTTGCCTGGTCGCCATCATGGCCCAAGGCGACGGCTACCACCGCGTCTCGCAAGAGCGTCTGCAAAACACCGTAAAAGATAACGGCGTGGAAATTCCTGTGCTGAGCTCGGCCGGCGCCCTGGTCGATACGCTGAAAGAATTCGGCTACAAGAAAGTCTCCATCATCACCCCTTACATGAAGCCGCTGACCAAGCGCGTGGCTGACTACATCGAAGCTGAAGGCATCGAAGTTCAAGACTCCATCAGCCTGGAAGTGTCGGACAACCTGGAAGTGGGCCTGTTGAATCCAGAGAACCTGCTGGAGCACGTCAAGCGCCTGAACCACGACGGCGTGGACGCAGTTATTCTGTCCGCTTGCGTGCAGATGCCTTCCCTGCCTGCTATCCAGCGCGCTCAAGACCAGATCGGCAAGCCCGTTCTGTCCGCCGCTGTTTGCACCGTGTACCAAATGCTCAAGACCCTGGGTCTGGAAACCCGCGTGCCTAACGCTGGCCACATCCTGTCTGGCGCCAAGCCACAAGCCTGATCGAACAGGCTTAGCGGTACAAAGCCCTGCCGACATACAGTCGGCGGGGCTTTTTTTATGCTTAGACGTCCTCAATGCGTACCGTAAAAACCGCAGTTGTAGCGACTCATAAACAAACGCCAAGCCATGGCCGGTCGTTCGCCCTCGATACAGGCTGATAACACCCTCTGCTACTACATCCTTATGGACATATGACGTAGACGCGCCGCGAAATAGCCCTATAGCTTGGAGCGATGACTCTCTCCGCTGCCACCGTCAGCCCAGATGCAGATAAGCAAAAAAAAGCGATATGATGCCTGCATGAAACTGGACCTTCTAACCCTCAAACTGTTTGTCCGCATCCTGGAAGAAGGCACGATCAGCCAAGCGGCAGAGCGTGAGCATATTGCTGCCGCCGCGGTCAGCCGCCGGATTGCGGATCTGGAACAGTCTCTGAACACCACCTTGCTGCTGCGTACGAACAAAGGTGTCAGCCCAACTGCGGCGGGCCTGGAGCTGCTGTACCGCTCACGTGCCTTGCTCAACAGTGCGCAAGAGATCGAGACGCGCCTTCAAGCGTTTTCGCAAGGCCAGCAAGGGCTGGTACATATCCTGGCCAATACATCGGCCATCTCTCAGTTTCTGGCCGAGCCACTGGGCGAATTTGGACGTCTGCACCCCGCTATTCCCCTGCAACTGGAAGAACAGACCAGCCTGGACATTATTCGGGCTCTGGCAGAGGGCAAAGCCGACCTGGGTGTCTTTACCCGCCTGCCTTACGCAGCCGATATCGAAGCTTACCCATTTCGCAGTGACAAGCTGGTCGTGCTGGTGCCTATCAATCACCCCTTGGCTCAGCATGACAAAGTCCGTTTCGAGCAAACGCTGGAGCATGAGCAGATCACGCTGCTAACGGGCACGCAGCTGCATTACCAGATCACCAAAACCGCCATGGAAGCCAACCGCTCGGTGCGTATCCGCACCGAGGTTTCTGGCTACGACGCCATGTGCTTATTGATCAATGCAGGCATGGGTATTGGCATCTTGCCGCGCAAGAGCGCCAGCATTTATCAGATCCCCAATACTCGTGTGATTGAGCTGGACGAAGAATGGAGTCAGCGAGAAATTCTGATCGGTGTGCGCCGCCGCAGTGACCTGCAACCGAGCGCAGAAAGCTTGCTGAGCTTCCTGCTCGAGAGCGGCGCTTGAGAAAGCAGACCTTGGCCATAGCAGCGGCCAAGGTCATATCGCCTTATAAACAGACCCGGCCTTTACAAAATAACTGAGACAGAGCAGCTATCCGCAAGACGCCTGGCGATCAAACAAGCGTTAGTAAGCTGCGCCGGGCTGAGCAACGGGCACCTCAACCTCGTCCTTGAATTGACCCAACAAAGCCGTTGCCGCCTGCCGCAATAACACCGCGTCCACGCCTACGGCCACAAACAAGGCCCCCAAGGACAAATAGTGATGCGCTGCCTCGACATTGGCCTGCAAGATTCCGGGAGCCTTGCCCGCCTTGCTGATACGCACGATCGCGTCCTCAATCGCTGACAAAACGTCTGGATGCCCGGGTTCGGTCAAATACCCCATACTGGCCGCCAAATCCGCCGGGCCGATGAAAATACCGTCCACGCCCTCTACCGCCAGAATCTCGTCCAGATTATCCAGCGCCTCGCGAGTTTCCACCTGACAAATTACACACATTTCCTGATTGGCCCACGCTACATAGTCCGTGGTCGCCCCCCAGCGAGCAGCACGCGCCAAGGCTGCACCCACCCCTCGAATGCCATGCGGAGGATACCGTGTCGCGGCAACAGCCGCTTTGGCCTGCTCCGCGTTTTGCACCATGGGAATTAAAAGGTTCTGAGCCCCCATATCCAGCAGCAGCTTGATCTGCACAGGGTCATTCCAGCTGGGACGCACAATCGGCGCAATAGGATGGGCCGATACGGCCTGCAACTGCGCCAACAAAGTCTGTACCGTATTGGGAACATGCTCGCCATCCAGCAAGATCCAGTCATAGCCCAGGCCTGCACAGAGGTCCGCCACATACGGGCTGGCCAAGCCATGCCACAAACCAATCTGGGACTTGCCCTGCCGCAAAGCCTGCTTGAATGCATTTACCGGGTGCTTCATGTCCTCTCCTTGTCATGTGCTTAGGCATCAAACAAGTAGTGTAAAGCGCACAAGGTAGAAGTGAGCACAGGGCCTGATTGTTTTGTCTCTGAGCATACCCATGCAGAACCAGCAGACAAGAGTAGGCAACAGAAACGGCCCACTCAATGGGCCGTTCTTCTTGATGCAATGGCAGACGTAATTACAAGGCCTGACCAACCTCTTTCACCAACTCCCCAAAGCGGGGTGTAGTGCGATCTCGCGGACGTGGCAGGTCTACCTCTATCCGGGCGCTGACACCAGCCGGGCTGCCACCCAGAACGATAATGGTATCGGCCAAAAAGACCGCTTCATCAATGTCGTGCGTCACAAACAGAACTGCTGCTGAACTACGCTGCCACACTTGAACCAGCTCATCCTGCAAGGCCTGACGAGTCAAGGCATCCACGGCAGAAAAAGGTTCATCCATCAACAACAAATCCGGCTGCACAGCCAAGGCGCGGGCAATGCCAACACGCTGTACCTGACCACCCGACAGTTGATGCGGCCAGCGGTCTTTCAGATGCGCCAAACCCACCTGATTCAAGGCGGCATCCACACGCTGATCACGCTCTTCACGCGATAAGCCCAACCCTTCCAGACCATAAGCCACGTTGGAAGCAATACGTCGCCAAGGTAACAGACGACTGTCCTGAAACACGAAGGCATTGGCACGACGGCCAGGACTATCTTGCAGGTTGGAACGCAGATGTCCGAAGCTAGG
The DNA here is from genome assembly GCF_052931795.1 of Alcaligenes sp. RM2. Lineage (NCBI taxonomy): Bacteria > Pseudomonadati > Pseudomonadota > Betaproteobacteria > Burkholderiales > Alcaligenaceae > Alcaligenes > Alcaligenes sp. RM2. Next base: position 206,131 of record NZ_JBRFIO010000005.1, on the reverse strand, counting down.
CTGGCTCAAACCGGCTGCCGCACGCAACAAGGTGCTCTTGCCTACACCCGAACCACCTACAATCGCCACAAAATGCCCTGCCTGAACTTCCAGATTCACATCGCGGATCACAGGTGCAGGCGCACCGGGGTACTGAAAACCAAACCCCTGGAACTGAATCAAGGCTGCCACTGAAGTACCCATTTGTTGAAAGCCAGAAAAAGCATATCGCACAAGGTGTAGACCACCGAGATGATCAACATATAGACCACCACCGCATCGTAAGCACCCACACCCGCCGCGGCATTCATTTCCTGACCCATGCCAGGCACACCCAGCAACTCGGCTGCAATCAGCGTCATCCAGGCTTGACCGATACCGGCACGCACACCACTCAACAAGCCGGGGCTGATCGCTGGCAACACTACCGTCCAGGCGCGAGAAAAATAAGAATTATGCCCAAAAGCTGCAGCCAACTCGTAATAGCGGGGATCGACCGAACGCACCGCACTGTAAGTGGCAAAGTAATTCAGCCAGAACACACCGATTGCAATCACGAAGGCTGCACCAGTGTGGCTGACCTTGAACCAGGCAATTGCAAACACCACCCACGCCAAGGGCGGGATAGGACGCAGCAAGCGAACCAAGTAAGCTTGCAGTAAATCAAAGCGATGGATGGTTGCCGCCGCCAGACCAAAAGCAATACCCAGGAAAGTGCCGATGCCCAAGCCCCAGAAATAATGCACCAGACTGGACTGAGCAGCAGGCCAAAGACGACCGGCTTCAATCTCTTGGAACAAAGCCGAGGGCAAGCTCAATGGATCAGGCAGCGTACCGCGCGGAGCCCAGCCATAGACATAAGCCAGGCGCCACACCAAGATAAACAAGGCCAGACCGGCTACGCCGTAAACAATCCGCTCCAGACCGCGACGCCACAAGGCATCAACCAGGGCACCCGCAGTTGCGGGTGCTGCAGCGGGCAAACTTGCTTGTTTCGCAACGCTCATTACGGTGCTGCCTTTTCATAAAAGCGAACGTCAAACAGGCTTTGAACATCATCCAGCTTGGTAGCCAGCGTGCCTAAAGAAACCTGGAAATCCTGCAGTTGAACCGTGCCATCAATAATCTTGTGAGGGTCAGGCTGGAACTGATCACGCGAGCGCTCGATAGCGGCTTGCACAATCTCTTTAGGCAAGCGACCACCGCCTACATACTTCTGCACATAAGGAGTGGCTTTGGCAGGCTCATCACGCAACAAAGCCGTAGCACGCAGGTGTGCATTCACCAGATGTTGAACCAATTCAGGATTGGACTTGATCAAGCCTTCGCGTACCAGCAGCACCGAACCTGGTTCATTGGGAAACAGCTCACCGCCATGAGCCACAATCTTGGCGTCGGGCTGACGCTGCAGGATCTGGCTAACCGTAGGCTCAAGAATGGCAGCCGCATCTACAGCATGATTACTCAAGGCCTGCTGAATCTGTGCTTCACCCTGGTAAATAACTTCGACCACATCAGGATCGACTTTCAGCATATTGCGCAGCCAGTACTGCAGGGCGGCTTCAGGTACAGCGCCTTTGGGGTAGCTGGCAACCTTGGGCTTGTGGCCTTTTTCCTGAGTGAATTTGGCAACAGCTGCAGCGAAGTCCGGCTTGTCTGCATCCAGGTAGCTGGACAGATCGCCAATAGCGACCACGCTGACCTGTTCCACGATATTGGACGCGACAACCTTGACGTCAGCCTCCTTGGCCTTGGCCACCAAAGCGGGCCCAATACCCACATAAGCCACGTCCAGCTGACCGGCGATCAAAGCCTGAGTCAGTGCAGGCCCACTCTGAAACTGCACCAGCTTGGGATCTGGCTGCCCCTTGGGCAGTAAGTCGCCCGACCCTAAGCCTACGAACAATTGAGCGGCAGGCATGATGGGCAAATAGCCGATCTCCAGCGCTTGCTCGGCAGCCTGTGCGGAGAAGGAGACGGATAGAGCAAGAAGGCCAGGGGCTAAATAACGGGAAAACATAAAGATCTCGTGAAACAGGCGAAAACTGAAGCTTAAACCTGTTGAGGAGATGTATCTTCATTTGCTTATAATCACGTGATATATAGAAAACCGCTGTACCAGCGTCATCCACGCCGAAAGACCTGCACAACAACAGGCCGTAAGCACGCCCCTGTCCATAACTTTTTCTCATCCCCGCACAGCGACTGGCTATACTTTGCTGTTGGAAAGACTCATCACACAACCCTTTTGCAAGGTCGCACCCTTCAAAAACACCTATGTCCAATACCGATCTGTCCCAATACCAAATCGCTCTGGTCGTTCCCTGCTATAACGAAGAAGCCGCCATCGCCGCCGTCGTCGAGGAGTTCCGCAAGGCCATTCCGACCATCCGGATATGCGTCTTCGACAATAACTCTACAGACCGAACCTGTGAAGTGGCGCAGGCGGCGGGTGCAGAAGTCTTTCGTGTTCAGAACAAAGGCAAGGGCAATGTGGTGCGCCGCATGTTCGCGGACATCGATGCTGACTACTACATTATGGTGGATGGTGATGCCACTTATGATGCCTCGTGTGCAGAAGAGATGGTGCTGCGTCTCATCGACGAAAACCTCGACATGCTGGTGGGCTGCCGGGTCGACGAGGGTGAAAAAGCCAATTACCGGCGCGGCCACCGCTTCGGGAATCGCTTATTGACCGGCTCAGTGAAAAACATCTTTGGCGGCCAGTTCACCGACATGCTGTCCGGCTACCGAGTATTTTCTCGCCGCTACGTCAAGTCATTTCCGAGTCTTTCTTCCGGGTTCGAAATCGAAACCGAGCTGACCGTGCACGCGCTGGAAATGGCCATGCCTTACGGGGAGATGGACACCCGCTATGGCGCCCGGCCAGAAGGATCGACAAGCAAGCTCTCCACCTACCGCGATGGCATCCGCATCCTGCGCACCATAGGCCGCCTGTACATGTTCGAGCGTCCGCTGGCCTGCTTCTCCATCATCAGCGGCTTGTTCGCCCTGCTGGCTCTGATCTTGGCGACCCCACTATTCATCGATTATTACCACAATGGTCTGGTGCCTCGGCTTCCTACCGCCGTGCTGGTAACCGGCCTATCCATCGTCAGCTTGCTCATGTTCGTCACCGGCATCATTCTCGACTCGCTCACCCGGGCACGCAGAGAAATGCGGCGTTTCGCCTACTTGGCCGTCCCGTTGAAGAAAAACGATACGCCACGCGATGCCTAAACTCAAAGAGCTCGCGCTGTTCGGCGTCGCAGGCACGGCAGGCTTTCTGATCGACAGTGCCGTTCTGTACCTGTTGAAAGAAACGCTGGGTCTGTATGGCGCGCGGGCTACTTCTTTCCTGTGCGCCGTAATTGGCACGTGGCTGATAAACCGGCGGCTGACTTTTCGCCACAGATCTTCCAATCTGCCCCTGCATAAAGAATTCGCAAAATATCTGGCCATGATGCTGTTGGGCGGAGCGGCCAACTACGCCATCTATGTCCTGAGCGTCTACGCAAATTCGACCGTACGTGAGCATCCCATCATCGGCGTAGCCCTGGGCAGCCTGGCGGGCATGGTGATCAACTACGCCCAGATGAAATTCCTGCTCTTCAAAGCCAAGCCTGTGCCTAATGATAAACAGGAATAGATACTATGCAAAAATCGGAAGCTTTGGCGTCATCTTCTCCAGCTTCCCAGACTTTTCTGATCAGCCACCTTCTTTTCTCCGCGCCCTTCCCTTCTATCTCGGCTTACTTACATCCGACTCTCTGCCCCAGTTGGGGCAGGCTCAGAGCGGCTACTACAGACTTGGCATCCGCCAAGAAGAAAAGCCTGGGGGCACCAGGCTTTGCGTCGCAAGCTCAATCCAACCAGACAAACAGGCGCAATTAGTCCTTGGCCCGCGATCTCCAGCCAAAATAGATAAAAAACAAGGCCAGCAATCCTGCTAGTACGGTCCAGTAAATGTACCGATAAAAGTTCGAATTGGCCACCAGCAGGTACGACATGGCATTGAGCGTTCCCGAAGCCCCTAAGGCCAGCAAAACATGCCGATAAGCGATATTCCGGTAGAACAGCAAAAATAAGAACAGCAACGCGTTGAACGCCAGCCAGAAATAACCTGCAAAAAGAAAGGGAAGACGATCAGCCACGTAAATAATGTACTGGCCTGTGCTTTCTTTCCAGGCATTGGGCACATCACGGACGTGGTAGAGTTGCAATCCATAATCGATGCTGGGCGCATCAGTGGCAAAAGGTGGATCTAGCGAAATACCGAGGAAACGGACAAATACGGACAGGCGGAACTTCAGATACCGGACTGGATCCGCCAGCACAGCATCCTCCCAGGCCGCCTTCACCTCATCATAATATTCTTTGGTATTGGGTAGCTTCAGGCGAAAGAAATTATCATACGTCCACTGTCGCGCACTATGCTCGACCGCCGAATAGTCCACGCCGGGCACCAGGGAGCGCTGCTCCTGCAAGGAAAAATAACTGAGATCGTCCACCAGAATAACGATCTGAGGATAAGACTCCTTGGCCTTGATGAAATCATACGTAAAGGCACGTGCACTCAGGAACACGGCTGCCATGACGGCGACCGTCGTAGTGACAGCAAATAGAATCGACCTGGAGCGATGGTGTTCCTGGAAAAGCCCCAGAAAATAGAAAAACACGATGGGCAAGGCGGAAAACAGAGTGTTATACCGCAAGGCAACCGCTAGCCACACACAAACGAGAAACGCCGTCACATACCAGCGAGTGCGAGGCAGCAAAAAGAAAACCAGACACCACAACAACATATAGGTCGTGGTGATGTCTTTCCAGACAATCCCCGTCAGTCCAACCACCATGGGCATGAAGCCGAACAGGTAGATCAGTGCTGAACGGCGATCCGGTATAAGGCGCGCATAAGCGATCAGCGCAGTCCACAACAGAAAGATGTGAAGCCACATGATGCCCGACGTCTCTGGAAAGATATGATTGAGCTTGCCCCACAGCCACGCCATCAAAGGAGGATGCCAATCCACATACTCGTTCAGATTGGCTTGCAAAAGCTGATGTAAAGAATCAGGTGTCTTGATGCCGGGGAAAAAGACCAAGTACATCCAGACTACGCCCAGCACCGGAACAAGCAGCAATGCATTGTCCAGACAACCTCGCTTCAACATATCCGACTCTCTCAAAAAATCCGCATGCGCCAAAGGCATGATCACGAAGCCAGAATCTTGTCGAAAAACAGTTCGAAGTTTTTCGTCTTCTCCGACCAGTCCCAATTCTTGATGCTTTCCAGATTTTCCCGCGACAACACGGGAGCCAACTCTTGCCGATTTATATAAAAGTAGCGCAATTTTTCAACCAGTCCTTCAATGCTGCGCTCGAAAATGAAATCCATCTGCCGCGGGCCGAACGCCTCGGGAACGATGCCCACGTCCGTGGACAGGACCGGAACGCCGCAGGCCATGGACTCAAGCACCGGATTGGGCGTACCTTCGATCTTAGACGGGCAGATATAAAGATCGATCCGGGCATAGTAATCAGGCATGTCGTGGTGGCTAATGAACCCTAGCTGACGATCCGCAAGATGCAACTCGATCTCCAGCCCCTCAGCGCGCAGCTGTTCGATGGCAGGCATGAAAACCGAATGAAACCCCTTGAAATCTTCCTGCTCACTCGCCCATTTCGAATTACCCGCCCAGCCCACGACCAACGGCCGCAATCCGATGGAATCAAAACGCTCCAGATTTTTGGGTCTGAACAGGGTCAAGTCGACGCCATCGGCAGTCTCCTGCGTCGGCTCCGGATAGCCGTCGATTTGTGTATAAATAGTCTGCAGCCGCCGGGAGCTGACGGTATAGCCGCACATGAGTTCCATGAACAGGCGCCTGCGGGCCTGGATCTCGGGCTCGGTTAGAAAAAGATGATCATAGACCGCACCCGTCAACTTCAACGGTGCAATGTAGCGCGCATGGAAATCCGCCTCGGAATAGCCTATTCCATAATTGTAATCTTTGAAATACTGCGAATCGATCAAGGTCAGATATTCACGCCAGAAGAAGTGGGCGATATCGCAGCCTTGACACATGAGCAGGATTTGCGACAAATTATTTACCACCCCAGACGGAATGACGACGAATTCATATTTATGGCTCAGGTAGCGGACTATCTGACGCGCAATATTGGCAAAAGCCCAATATTCCGAGTCAATAATCAGCGCTATGCGCGGCCTGGAGGAAACGGCGGATGGGATCGACTCCGGATAGAGCGGTCCCATCCAGTCCCGCAGGGACTCCTGACGATATGACTCCAATTGCTGGTCGATCTCGCGGGGATCCAGTGCCCCGCAAACGTCGATGCCATATTCACGCTTCATTAACTCCGCGAAGCGAGCATCCACGCACGGAGCCTCCACCAGCGGATTATTACCGAGGTCCGGCACGAACTGCTCCTCAAGTCCGCCGTCGGGTACGAAAACCGCTTTGAGGCCATCGCGAAACACCCGCAGGGAAAAATCAAAATCGGCGTACTGCCCCATCAGGCCCGAATCGAACCGTCCTAGCCTTTTCCAGCTAGGCACGAACATCAGGCAAGCATCCAAGCTCAGGTAAGGGCGCCGGAAATGACGGGTGTCCACTGCATTGAACACGCTCTCCCGTGTGCTGTTCAGGAACGCCAGACTACGGCCGTTTAGGAAAAGCATCTCGATGAAGCGCGGCGCCACAACAACATCGGCGACTCCGCGCACGCTAGCATGAAAGCTCAGAAAATGGCTCCCAGTGGAAGACATTTCTGCAATGGCCATATCCAATGGATTGCGCACGAACACAACGTGATCGGTCAGCAGAAAAACCCAACGAGTGTGGACCAGTTCGATAGCGTCTTGAACAGCTGCCATGGTGCCAGGATCCTCGACTTCCCTGCTACGGATCCGGTACCGCGCCGCGTACTCGGCGCTCACACCATCCATGGCTTCTTGCGCACCAACCCCATGAACCAGGATTATCTCGCCTGCAAACTCCGGCATGGCCTGCCAGAGCGAAGCCATGAAACCGGCCAGCGCCCCCTGCAGCCCCTGCTCCATCCTCACAACAAGAGTCAGGTCCTCGCCATTATGACCCAACATAGGTTGGTTGAAATGCGTAAAAGCAGCGGTGTCTTTGCCGCCTTCTAAGCCGGCCATTTCGGCCTGATCCGCGTCTTGAACTGAAGACATGACTTCACCCCCTGATGACGCGCTTTACGCCCATGATGACTCGCTTGAGCGGCGCTGGCACCAAACGGGCCATGCGCGTGTATCGCCAATAACCGGTTTCCATGGTGGCGACGACGCCTTCCAAGTGAGCAATGCGATCGCGAAAGCCCGAATTGTCGGCGCTGCGCAAGGCCTCGTTCTCGGCCCGAAGCGCCGCCATCAGTAAGGCCATGTGACGGTTTTCCTGAGACAGATCCGCCAGCCGGCCTTGCAGACGCACCACATGATCCGACATCTGTTGGATCTGCTGAGTCTGCTGGCCGGGAAAATTACACCACGCGTCGAACATGCGCAAATACGCGTCCATATCCACGGCGAAATAGCTGGCTGCGGCGCTAGCTTTCTCCGACAAGTTCCAGATGCCGGCGTAATAGCTACAATTCTCTACAGTCACCACAGCCGCCTGCTTGTTGGGAATGGCGAAACCCTTGTCGGCGGTACGCACCTGCATCCAGGACTGACCCACCGTGTCATAGTCCCTATCCTGGTCTTTGGGCACAGCACCGAAACCGAACACCGCAGTGCCCAGCGACCACTGCACACTCTCTCCCAGGACATCGGTGGCCAGGTTTTCAAATTCACCGAAGGTGTACTTGCGCAGGTGATAAGGGTTGGACTGTTCAGGCTCGAAATACCAATGGTCGTTCGGGCAGGTGATGTAGAACACCGCATCCGGCTTGGCCATCTGCTTGAGTAGCGTCAAGAACTCACGATCATCGGGAACGTGTTCGATGGTTTCAATGGAGACGACCACATCGAAGAATCCGGCGCCGAACCGATCGCACAGAGTCTGCGCATCAGCCTGCAGGTATTCCACGCCCAGCCCTCCAAACAAGGCACGCGATTTATCTACGGCCTCGGAGGATACGTCGGCCGCGACCACCCGGCTGGCACCAGCCATTTTTAACAAGGCCGCCCCATACCCTTCCCCACAAGCCAGGTCGAGCACAACCTTACCCTTAACATAAGGCAGCACGGCCGAATAGCGAGCCAAATGGATCGCGGCCTCGATGTTGGGGTACTGTGGCGATGCCACCATGTCCAGCCTTTCCATTCCTTAACTCCCCGAAATTTCCGCCAGCCCAGCCGGCTAATTGGCTGCCATTTTACTTTTGGTATGCCTGCAGCGCTGCGACGAGCTGTACTCTTTTTTCCTCATACCTCTGCATATACACAGTCCGGTACGACTGCAGCAAGGCCACAATTTCTTCCCGGTGCGTCAATACCAAATCCAAGCGGCGGCTAATGGCGTCGGGGTCGTCGACTCGCTGCTCGACCAGTAATTCCCCAAGCCGCGGGCTGACGGCGGAATAGACATCTCCGGCCGGTCCAACGATGCAAGGCACGGACAAAGCCCAGCTCTCCAGCGCTGACATCGGACTGCATTCGGTATTGGTCACATACAGATTCACATCCAAACCGTCGAGCAGACGCAGGAACTCGGTGCGCGGCAGCATCGGATAGAATTCGACTCCTCGAACGCCCAGCTCCAGGTTGGTCAACTGTTCCTGATCGAGGTTGGTTTTCAACACGACATTATCACGGCCAGCCAGGGCCAGCGCCTGTACATGGGGATTCTTGTACCAGGAACTGATCGCCGAAAAAAGACCGACTTGTACCTTATCCGATTGGCGAGGCGCCTGCCCTAGCACACTGCTGATGTCAGGAATGGGATTGAACATGTCCCAACTGTTGATTCCCAGCCGCTCGAGGATGCGGTTAAGCCCCGGCTTGATGGTTATGATGCCGTCAATGACACCGCTGTCGTATTGCTTGCGCCACAGGTCAAAATGAGCACGATGCGAGGGTTCCACCCACTGGGCCGGCGAACCATGCCAGGCAAAGAACTGTCGCAGCTGCGGATTGACCCTGCGCAGGCGCTCCGACAATTCGATATGCAAGACCGAACCGCCGCTATAGACGATGGGGTGGCGCCAATTCCTCAATTGCTCAATCAGAGCCTCCAGATACACATGCTTGCGCACCTCAGGAAACTCCTGATCTGAATAGGGAAAGCGTAGACTCTCCTGCTCGAACAATGCTTCCGTGGATGCCGCCACGCCGCGCCACATAGGCGCATACACAACTAGCAAGCCCGCCTGCTCGGATCGCTCCAATTGCCGCTCGTAATACTGAGCCAGCCGCTCGTAGTCTACTGAACTGCCCGTGCCTCCATGAATGACGCGGTTATACAGCACCGCGGCACCCGGGACGTAGCGCCCGATCGGCTTGATCAAGTTCAGTTTCTGGGCTAGGCGCGCTGCCGAGCGAAACCCTGTAATCAAGTTACGGGTGAACCAGCCCATGCGCCGTGCGCCTGCAGCCTCCTTGCGCACACGGCCGTCTTGCTGACTGCGCTGATAAGCTAGATTCAAAAAGCTTACCCATTTGGCCAACAAGGGGCTGTTCGGACCGAAATGCACCGTATAGGCCTGAACATTGTCGCGCTGCATCCGACGGAGTAGATTCTGATCGGAAATCAGCGTTTCCAGCGCTTGTTCGAAAGCCTGCGGATCGCGGTCGATGATCAAAAACTGCTGGGAGGCCGGCAGGACTTCACGCGCGATACCCACGTCCGTTGTCACAACCGCGCAACCGCAGCCCATCGCCTCGATCAGCGTCAAGGGCGTACCCTCCTGCACGGAGGCGATCAAAAGCACGTCCGCTTCCTGCAGGATATCAAGAAGCTGCTCCCTGGGCGTGGAACTCACCGCTGAATCACAACAAACGAATTTGATGCCGGGATGCCGCCGACGCAAAGCCTGAACTGCCGGCTCGATAATGGCGTTTAACCCCTTGTAATCCGAGAATCCGGCGCTCTCTCCCCACTTGGAATTTCCCGACCAGACAATGGTAAACGGGCGGGTGCCAGAATCGACAGGCGTGTCCACTACCGGCACGTCAGGCCAATCGAAGATGACATCGTCGGGATCGGCCACAACAGGATCGGCACAATACAGCTCATGCAGATCACGGCACGTGGTGAAATAGCCGTCCACGAACTTGAACAAGGCCGCCCGATCCAACAATTCCAGATGGTTGGAATACAGATAGTCCGGCACGTGTGTGGAAACAGCCATGCCCACGAACCTGCGATAGTGCGACGAAGCGCCATCCACGACCGAGAGCAGCAGTTTCAGGTGTTCGCGAAAAAAGAAATGGACATGATCAAACTGCTGTTCAGATAAATGCTTGAGCAGCAAAGCGGGGTTGGAAAAATCCTCCCAGTAAAGGATGGCGCATTGAGTATGCGCCTGCAGCTTGGTGCAAAGCGATCGGGCAACGTTGTCAAATGCCCAATTGCGGATATCGACGATGAAAGCAATGTGCCTGGACTTGATAGGCTGCATGGGCGCCCCCTTCAAGACTTGGGCTCGGCCAGATAGGCCCAATAGGCCTGCAAGCCCTCCATGACATCACCTACAAAACGCAGCTTGCCTCCTTCCAGCCACATGACTTTGTTGCACATATCGATGATGACCTCAGCCGAATGCGAAGCAATAAACACGATATTGGCCTTGTCCTGGAAGGCCTTCAAGCGGGCATTGGCTTTTTCCAGAAAGGCAGCATCACCCACACCGATTACTTCGTCGAGCAACAGCAGCTCAGCCTCGACTGCCGTCGAAATAGCGAAAGCCAGGCGAATGCGCATGCCAGACGAATAAGCGCGAATGGGCAGGTGCAGATAATCACCTAAATTGGTGAACTCGGCGATCTCAGCCGTCTTGGCCTCGATTTCGTCAGGTGTCATGCCCAGCAGCATGCCGCGCAGCTTGATGTTCTGGTAGCCAGTCATGGAGTCGTCCATGCCCAGGCCCATTTCCAGAAGAGCCACTGCCTTGCCCTGAATCTCCAGATGTCCGGCGGATGGCTCGTAAATACCGGCTAACACCCGCAGCAAGGTTGACTTGCCCGAACCGTTAGAGCCTATCAGCCCGACTCGGTCGCCATCACCAAACTCGAAACTGATGTCCTGCAGTGCACGCACCACTGTGATCCCGTTGCCACTGGCTCCAATGCGACCAGAGGCCAGCTTGTTAAGCATACGCATTTTCATGGAACGGCCGCTCAGTTCGTAGACCGGCATCTCCACCACCAGATTCTGTGCTTTGATATAAGACATTCAGCTACTCCTAGACCCAGTACGGAATACGCGCACGATATTTTCCGTGCATAAAAATACTCAGCAAGGTTCCAAGGACAGCCAATCCTAGACAAACCATCCAGCTCAACATAGGTACAGCAGTGCCCAACAGGGGACCCCGAACCACTTCAATCAAATGCGCAAAAGGGTTCAAATCAATCAACAAAGGATATTTCTGCAGCATGTCACGCTTGAACAGAATCGGGGTAATGTAAAAGATCACCTGGATAAAACTGGCTACGATCTGGGGCAAGTCCCGAAAACGAGCACAGAGCAACGCCAACAGCGTAACTGCCCACATCAGATTCCAAACAACCAGCGCAAACCCCAGCACAAAAAAGTGGAGTTGATGAATGAAATCAATCTTAAAGATCAACAGCACCAGGATGACGATCACAAAGTTGTGCGCCAGCACAATCATATTGCGCCATAAGGTCTGAAACACAAAAAGCCCACGCGGCAGTGGCACTTGCTTCAGATAGGGGCTCGCACTGATGTACGCATTACAGCCATCGTTAATTGTGGTAGAGATAAAAGCCCAAAACACAAAACCAATGGCCAACAAAGGTAGATACTCACTTAACTCCGCCTTAAACAAGGTGCCATACACCAATCCCAGTGCGGTGACAAGAATCGCCATGCTGATTGTCAGCCAAAAGGGGCCTATCTTCGAGCGCGCGTATCGTTGGCGGATCTCAACCCAACCCAATAATAGCCAGAGACTACTGGACCGCAAGCTCTGCGCCATATCCTGATAACCAATGCTGAAAAATCGTTTCATTCCACAACCTAGAAAAAACTGGCCTGTCGTCTGCCGTCAGGTCCGGCGCCGTAGTTGGCCAGCGTAGATAGCTCCACGCAAGGAGTCAGAGAGTAAACGCACCGGAATTCTAATACTTAAATTTCGGGTGAACTCAAAAATGTTGGTGAAGCCCCAGCTCAGAAACTTACGCTGGATATCGTACTCAAGGCGCGCATATCGTTGTCCGCCGCGGCGAGCAATCATGTTACGCCCAGCTCGTACCCAGACCGTTGGTTCATTCATATTGTCCAGCCGGGCACCTTGCAACAGCAAACGCACCCACAATGCATAGTCCTCAAAACACTGATCATTCTGATAGTTGCCAGCTTCCAGAACACGTTGCTTACGGAACATGACCGCCATATGGTTGAACGGATTGCGCCACCGCGCATAGCGAGTCAACTCGCGCTCTCCGCAGGGTACGGATTTCAACAGCAGATTCGGCTCCTGATAACTATGCTCAAACTCCAAAATCGAAGAGCTGAAAGCATCAATACCTGGATGAGCCTGAATAAAAGCGAGCTGGCGCTCAAAGCGATCGGGCATGCATAAATCATCAGTATCAAATCGTGCTACCCATTCATGACGGCAGTGCAACAAACCCTCGGCCAAAGCAGGGCCCAGACCACAGTTTTTCGGTAGTGGCACAATTTTCAGGGGCAGCCGCCCTTGGAAGGATCTTATAACCATCAACAGAGGTTCAGATACGGGACCGTCCAACACGAGCACCAACTCGTCAGGCAGCACACTACCCTGGCAGATACTCTCCAGGGCCAATCGACAATGCTCTGGTTCGTCCCCGTCGTAGGTGGACATCAACAAGCTAAACAATGTGGACATAGAAGACGAGAGTGTAGGGTCGTTAACAATAAATCTAAATAATTCTCATTAAAGAGTTAATCAGCCGCGCTATTTAACCATCTATTAGAACAACATTAAGCCGACCATATAAAGCAACTTGTAACACTCCTTAAGCGAAAGGTAGCACTCAACCCAAAAACCTACTTCTTGAAGTGCAGAAAAAACAACATATCAAAAACAGCCTCTCTTTTAACAAAGAAAAAGTGTCTCGATAGGTAAATCCAGAAAAAACCTTCTAAAATAAGTCAATAAAATCAATGCACTGGAGTATAAAAGCCTGTATTAATTAATGTTTTTTAATCAACAAGCCATAAAGCAGATGCTATTTACCCTGAGTCTGTGTTTTCGAACAGGATAAAACCGAGCGGTTGTAAAAGAGGTGATTAATTAAATAAAAACAATCATGATCAAATTATCACTACAGACAGTGATAATTTTTTCGAAAACTCAAATTAAACGACGTAGCCATTTTCCCATTCAGGCGAACAAGTCACAAGACCTTTTTCCCAACCCAGCCACTCTAGGAATCATATAGACTTCCTGGAGTCGCGAACAACCACTATGCAACAAACAACTTTTCTCTCAAAGCTCCAGGCCTCTTGGTAGCTGAGTTCAAATTCATACAATTTAGGTTGTTAACCACTATAATAACTAGCCCTTTCCTTGCTGCTCATTGGGCTCCGTACCGAGCCAAATCAAGCATGCATGAAGCTAAGACCCGAACCTTTGGGCCAAGCGCCTCCCTTGCAACTTGCCTGACAAACAGCTACCAAGCGATTTCTTTCATACGCGTCACGCGCCACTCTCTCCATGAGCGCCATCCAGCCAGCTACGGTCAGCATTATCATGCCAGCCTTTAATGCTACCCATACCCTCCCCCATTCCCTGGCGTCTGTACGCCAACAAAATTACCCATATTGGGAGTTGTTGGTCATTGACGATGGATCCAGTGACAATACGGCGGACTACACAGCAGAGCAGGCACGGAAAGACCCTAGAATCAAGCTCATCCGGCAAGTCAGAAACCAAGGGGTCGCAGCTGCACGCAACGCAGGCATTGCTGCTGCCCAAGGCAAATACATTGCTTTTTTAGATGCTGATGATCTTTGGCTGCCAGACAAGCTCAGCCGACAAATCAGTGCTATGCGGGAGAATCGCGCTACCGTTTCCATGACTGCCTATTACCGTTTCAATCAGGCCCCGGAATGGCAAAGCACAACCACTCCACCTAATTGGTTAAGCTATACAAGCCTTCTAAAAGGAAATGCGATAGGCAACCTGACTGGCATGTATGATTGCCATGCAATAGGAAAGGTATATCAACGCTCTGTACGCCATGAAGACTACTTGATGTGGCTGGAAGTGGTTCGTAAAGCAGGCAGAGCACTTGGACTACAGGAAGTTTTGGCAGCCTATCGTGTCAGTGCTGGCAGCTTGTCGGGCAACAAGGTCAAATCCATACAATGGACTTGGCAAATTTATCGTCGCCATCTAAAGCTACCTTTTGTACAGTCTATCTACTTAATGTTTCACTACGTAGTGAAAGCAGCTTTGAAACGAGCCTAGACACCATGAGCCATGTCGAGCAGCCACTACCGTGGGTCGACTTCATCCTAGTGAATTACAACGGTAGCAAAAAAATTGTCGAGACTATTGACAGTATCAAGCAGCACTGCGCTTCACACCTTTATTCCATCACCATCGTTGATAATGCGTCTACTGACCAAAGTTGCCGCCTGATTGCCGAGCAACATCCTGACGCCCAGATCATTCAAGCAGACCAGAACCACGGCTTTGGCAGAGCCTGCAATATCGGTGCTGCTCAAACTCAGGCCCCCTACATCCTGCTAATCAACCCAGATGCTCGACTACAGACAAACGTACTGAGCATCTTTGAACAGTTTCTGAACACATACCCTAACAAACCCTTGCCTATTCTTGGCGGATTAGCACTAGACGCAAAAGGGCGCCCGGAATTTTCCTTCGAACGTTTTCCAAACTGCTACACCTTGTTCTTGAAAGCTTTGGGTTTGGGGCGTTTATTGCAAAGCCGAGATGCATACACCAACCCCACGCAAGTCGATCACGTATCTGGAAGCTTGCTACTGATAGGCCGAGAGCAATACGCCGCCCTAGGTGGCTTTGATGAACAATTTTTCTTATATTTTGAAGAAACTGATCTGCAATTCCGCGCGCGGGAAATCGGTATTATGTCCTACCATATTCCAGCAGCACGCTATTTTCATGAAGCTGGAGGCACCTTCAGCGACTCGTCTTTCCGTAGCCGATGCTATAGCAACGGCTTGCGCACCTATCTACGCAAGCGTTATGGTAAAGCCGGCTACCTTATATTTACCGCTTATAGTGGATTGACCCGCATCACTCGCCCTGCTCGCGATGCCGTTAAACGCCTTTTGGCGGGCAAGCACTAACGCGCCCCAAAACCAGTAAGCATGGTCTTCACCGTCAAAAATACGATATAAATATCCAGCATCACCGAGCAGTGTTTGATGTAGTAAAAATCGTGCTCGATCTTGACGCGTGTCTCGTCCTCATTGGCTACATAACCCTGACGAACTTGCGCCCATCCGGTAATACCAGGCTTCACAACGTGACGGTAGCTATAGAACGGGATCTTCTCGTCGAACTCCCGCACAAAAGAAGGTTGCTCTGGGCGAGGGCCGATCAAGCTCATCTCGCCTCGCAGCACGTTATAGAACTGCGGCAGCTCATCAATACGTAACTTGCGAATGATTTTGCCCACACGAGTAATTCGAGGATCATCCTCCCCAGCGAACTGCTCGACCACACAATCCTGGTCAAAACGCATGCTGCGCAGCTTGTAAATAGTGAACTCACGATTTCCCAAACCAATCCGCTGCTGGGAGTAAATGACCTTGCCAGGACTTTCCAGGCGAATCGCCAGCATTGCCAACAAGCACACCGGCACCACCACCACGGAACTGAGAATGACCATGGCATAGTCAAAAATCAGCTTCAAGATCTCGTAGCCTCGTGATGGCAGCAAAGAGCCAATCGTATTTTCCGACATGCGATCAATCTTGACGCGCCCAGTCAGCGATTCAAAGACCTGCCTGGAGTTATAGACCGCTACTCGATCCAGCGCACAACGTGTCAAGAAACGTTCTGCAGCAGGCTGAACACAGGAAAAGTCCGCCACCACCCCATCATAGCGATACCCGGCAAGATCATAGTCTTTCAGCAAGCGACCATCCAGGCCTGGCAGGTCCAGCAAGGTTTCGGCCTCTCCCCCAGGAACAATCGCCAATTTCAGTACTCGATAACGGCTGGTAAACAAACTCTCCAACAAGAACCATGCCAATGCCAGAAAACTGCTGCTTAACAATAAGGCTCGCGAAGCGTCGTAACGAAATACAAAGCTGGTGATGTAAATAAGGGCATAGGTCACTCCTACCGTAGGAATAATCAACCAGGCACTACGTGCTCCCGGATAGCCTTGTTGGCTTTTATCGATCAGCAGCTTGCAAGCTACGAAGGCCACGATCACCAGAACCAGTGCAGTACGCTGCCCATTATCCAGGTTCCACAAAGGTCCCCACCCCCACAGCAACAAAACAGGGACAAGCACCACCACGGCAAATCCAATTAACCACGAGCTTGGCCCGGATAATAGGAGTATCTCGTGCAAACGCTTAAACCGCCTGATTTTAATTTGATTCATCGAAGCACTAATAACCTAAAATAGACCATTTACGCGCCAATTATACGTCGCTCCCGTCTGCGTCCAACCAGACCCTGATAGATTTACTTGCGTGCTGAATATATAAACTCGCCTTGCTGGCGAAGCCTGTTGATCCGCTATTGTTTCCGCAAATTTTTGGCATTCCCCCCCCCTCTTATGTCCGAGCCCGTATCCAAGTCCCTTTTTTCATTTAATGCGGCTGCTCACCTGGGCGTAAGCCTGTTTTTCATCAGCCTGCTCTCTACCCGTAATGTTTATTCTGCAGGGGTGATTCTGCTGCTGGTCACGACCCTGTGCTGGTATCTGAACTCTTTGCGCTCCAGCCAGTCTTTGCAAAGTCAAAGCATTAGCCGCGGCCTGTACACGATACTGGCACTGGTCTTTGCCAATGGGCTGCTGATTTGGTTCTTGCACCAAAACCCGAGCAATCAGCTGGATCTGCTTAGCCGCTATCTATTACTGGTCCCCATTTTTTACATGCTCAGCTCTCTGCGTTTACATAACGGGGTGATCTGGGTTTGCTTTGCACTGGCCAGCCTGTCTGCCCTATGGATCATTCCCGCCCAGTATGGCGGCCCGCTGCATGATGGTCGGATCTACGGTTATACCGGAGCCATCCAGTTCGGCAATATTGCCCTAAGCCTGGCTTGCTTTTGTCTGGTGGCCCTCTTAAGCCAACTTAGCCAGGCACAGCGTTCTACCCCTATTCTTCTTGTTTCACTCCTGGGCTGCCTGGCCGGTTTCTTGCTGTCATTATTGGCCGGTAGCCGTGGCGGCTGGATTGCTCTGCCCGTCGTATTCTTGATCCTTGCCTACGCCTACTTGCCCAAGCAGCATTTCCGACGCGGCATGATGATTCTTTCGCTGGCCGCCGCCCTAAGCGCCAGCATTCTCTGGCAAACCGATACGATCCAATCACGTATCGCTCTGGCACAACACGATATTGAGCAATTTGAGGCTGGCAACTCCAACACCTCCATTGGAGCCAGGTTTGCGATCTGGCAAGCCAACTGGAAGCTAATCCAGGAACGCCCCCTGTCGGGCTGGTCCTATCAACAACACGAACAGGCCCTCACCGAACTGGTCAGAACCGGACAAGCTGATGCAGTGGTCCTGAACTTGGCCAATTCGCATAACAACTACATTGAAACCTGGGTGGATTTGGGGCTGTCAGGGCTGTTATTACAGATACTGCTTCTGCTGTACTGCTTTTATGGTTTCATTCGGCGTGTGCATGCTTCTGAGCCACATACTCGCGCTTATGCTGTCTGTGGCAGCATTGTTATCGCCATCTACACGCTGGCAAACCTGACTCAGAACATGATGGAGCGCAACAATACGCTCTTGTTCCTCCTGATAAGCATCGCCTTGTTCTGGAGCCAGATTTACCCCAATCAAGCCAAATTGCGGTCTGAGCCTTAGGCTATGTCTGCCAAAAAACTATTAGGTAATTCGTTCTGGAATCTGAGCTCCTATATGGTGCTCATGTTCGCCCTCTTGCCCTCTATGGGTATGATGGCGCGCATTTTGGGCCTGGAACCTTTTGGTATTTACACCCTGCTCTTTGCCTTGATTGGCTATGCCAGCATGTTTGACTTGGGGATCAGCCGCGCCTTGATCCGAGCCATTGCCATGGCAGACAAGCAAACTCAACAGATCCAGTCCATTCTGGGCACCGCTACCTTGTTGATCCTGTTCAGTAGCGGTGTCGCTGCAGCGCTGGTTTTCCTTTTCAGCCCCTTGCTGGTGCAATGGCTCAACATCAGCCCAGACCTTCGCGCCGACAGCCTGTTCGCCTTTCGACTGATGGCGCTCAGCTTGCCATTCCTGCTTTTGCAAGCAGTCTGGCTGTCATATCTCGAAGGCTTGTCCGACTTCAAGCAGGTCAATATTCAGCGCACCCTCAGCGGCCTGCTGCTCGCGATACTGCCGTTGCTGGCCATCCTGTATCAGGCCAGCCTGAGCTTTGCTGTATTGGGCCTGTTCGTCGGACGTCTGATTACCTGCGTATTGGCCTATTTCTGGGCTCTACCCACTTCTCTTCGCAAAGGCTTGTGGCACTGGGACAGGCAACAAGCTCATGGTTTGCTACGTTTTGGCGGCTGGCTGACAGTCAGCAACGTGATCAGCCCTTTAATGGTGTACTTTGATCGCTTCTTACTGTCCAACCTGAACGGCGCCACCACAGTAAGCTTTTATACAGCGCCCGCAGAAGCCATTACACGCTTATTGAACATTCCAGGCGCCGTGGTCCGAGTGATTTTCCCTTTGATCAGCGCAAAGAAGGGTGCTCGCCAAGAAACTCGTCTGACGTATCTCTTACTACTGGGAGTCTGTGGGCTGATCAGCTTGGTAGGCATCGTTGGAGCCAAGTGGCTTATCCTGCTTTGGCTGGGTGAGGCCTACGTTGAACAATCGGTTCCCCTGCTGCAGATTTTGCTGGTGGGCTTCTTTTTCAATGCCATCGCCCAGATCCCTTACACGGTTATTCAAGCCAAGGGACACGCTCACATTACCGCCTATGTGCACTTGGCCGAGATCCTGCCATATATAGCTTTGCTCTATGTCTTGATTTCCCACTTTGGCTTGCTAGGTGCCGCAATTGCCTGGACCAGCCGGGTTATCGTAGACTGCCTTGCCCTTTTAATTCTGGCTAAACGTTATCGCTAAGCCTTACGGAACGCTACTTTATCGTCATGCATATTCTCGTTACCGGTGGCGCCGGCTTTATTGGCTCAGCATTGGTCCGTCACCTGATCCAGGCCACAGAGCACCACGTCCTTAATGTCGACAAGCTGACGTACGCAGGTAATCTGGAGTCCCTGGCAGTCGTTCAGAACGAGCCACGGTATCAATTCGCTCAGCACGATATTCAAGATGCTGCGGCTATTCAAACCCTGCTGCAGAAATTTCAGCCAGACGCCATCATGCATCTGGCCGCTGAGTCCCATGTTGATCGCTCTCTGGATGGCCCCGCCGCATTTATACAAACCAATATCGTTGGCACAAGCACCCTTTTAGAGTGCGCCCGCCACTATTGGAATGGACTTCCAGAGCCCAAAAAATCACGCTTCCGCTTTCACCACATCTCGACTGACGAGGTCTATGGCGACCTGCACAATACCGACGATCTGTTTGTAGAAACGACACCCTACGCTCCCAGCTCACCTTACTCCGCCAGCAAAGCCAGCTCGGACCATCTGGTCAGGGCTTGGCAACGTAGTTATGGCCTGCCTACCCTGATCAGTAACTGCTCCAATAACTACGGGCCGTATCACTTCCCCGAAAAACTGATTCCACACATGATCCTGAATGCACTTAAAGCGCAGGCTCTGCCCATCTACGGAGAGGGTAAACAGATCCGGGATTGGCTCTACGTGGAAGACCATGTCCGCGCGCTACTAACTGTGCTGGAAAAAGGTCAAGTAGGAGAAACCTACAATATCGGTGGCCATAACGAGCAGCAAAACATTCGCGTGGTGCAGCAAATCTGCACCTTGCTTGAAGAGTTGGCCCCGGAAAAGCCCAAGGGCCTGCAACACTACGCCGACTTGATCACCTTCGTCCAGGACCGACCTGGGCATGATCAACGCTACGCGATTGACGCCGGTAAAATCGAGCGGGAACTCGGCTGGAAACCGCAGGAGACCTTTGAGACGGGCCTACGCAAAACCGTCCAATGGTATCTAGAGAATTCAGGCTGGTGGGAGCGCATCCTGAACGGCCGCTATCAGCTCCATCGCTTAGGTCAGAAAGAATCATGAAAGGCATTATCCTCGCCGGTGGGTCTGGAACCCGCTTGCACCCTATTACGCTGGGTGTTTCTAAACAGCTACTGCCGATCTACGACAAGCCCATGATCTACTACCCCTTGTCCGTGCTGATGTTGGCGGGCATACGGGAAATCCTGATTATCTCGACTCCTACCGACCTGCCCAGTTTCCGTACCTTGCTGGGTGACGGCAGCAAATTCGGTATCCAGCTTAGCTACGCAGAGCAACCCTCCCCCGACGGTCTGGCTCAAGCCTTTCTGATTGGCGCCAATTTTATTGGGTCTGATCGCGTCAGCCTGATCCTGGGGGACAATATTTTTTACGGCTACGGTTTCAGCCAGATGCTGAAAGAAGCAGCCCAGCGTGAGCAGGGTGCCACTATTTTTGGCTATCAAGTCAGTGATCCCGAGCGGTTTGGTGTGGTGGAGTTCGATCCACAAGGCAAAGCAATTTCTATTGAAGAGAAGCCCCAGCAGCCGAAGTCAAACTTCGCGGTAACAGGCTTGTACTTTTACGATAACTCGGTCGTTGATATTGCACGGCAGGTACGCCCTTCGGCGCGGGGCGAACTGGAAATTACGGATGTCAACAACGCCTACCTGCAACAGAACAGCTTGCATGTCAGCCTGCTGGGCCGAGGCTTTGCCTGGCTGGACACAGGCACGCACGAAAGCCTGCAAGAGGCGGGAAGTTTTGTTCGTACTATCGAACATCGCCAAGGCTTGAAAATCGCTTGCCTGGAAGAGATCGGTTTCAGGCAAGGGTGGCTAAGTCGCACAGAACTGAAGCAACAAGCACAAGCCCTGGCGAAAACCGAATATGGCCAATACTTGCACAAGCTGTTGCAAGATGAGCCCGAGTCGGAAAAAACAGCTTAAACCTATAGTAATTAAACCCGTCGCAAGGCTCGGACCGTTTGCAAATACTGACCAGCATAATGCTGGTCAAAATAATCTGCGTACTGCTCCTGCCATACCTGGCGGGCACGTGCGGCCGCAGCCTGAATCTGCTGCATATCCAGCCCCTGCAACCACTCTGCAATCGCCGATTGACCTTCCTCAACAGCCCAGCCCGTCTGATGAGCACGGACTTTATCTGCCGTTGGAATTCCCGCTGTAGTGAGCATGGCCCGCCCCAGCATCAGATGCTCGTAGTACTTATTCGGTGCTGCAAATAAATGATTGGGCACTCGTTTGTAGTACATCCCCACCACAATTTGACAGGACTGCATTATCTGTAGCCCTTGCACCGAGCTTTGAGCCCCGTAGTAATGGATATGTGAATATTGTTGAGCCGACCGCATAAACAAGTCAGCCAGCGGGCCATAGCCAGCCACATGCAACTCACAGGCCGGAAATTGTTCACAGGCAGCCAACAAATCTTCCAGGCCTCGATTTTTGGCCTCCAGCACACCAAAATAAGCAATTTTGACAGGCTGCTGGTCCGACACAGGCGCGTACTCCTGCACCTCTGATTTCTGAGGTACGTTCTCCAGCACCATGACAGAAGGCAGCGCCCCGGGGCTCAGCCCGTGTTGCTCAAACCTGCAGGGATCAGCCAAAATCCCTGCATTGGCAGTCTTCAACAGGTAGTTCTCCAACTTATCGACCCAACTGCCCAACGCCCCAGGAAAATAACGCAGCGAGCTGTACTTGTCGTAGACATCAAAAATCCATGGCTTGCGGCATAAAGCAGCATATACCTTTACAGCCATAGCCGTATCCAGATCCATCGCATGGACCAGATCTACGTTACGGTTGTTCTTGAGCAACCAACGCAATACAAACAGGTTCCAGAAAAAAATACCAATCAGGCTGCGCCACCCGGCACCTAAGGCGGCCGGGCGCGAATAATAGGTATCGTTGCTGTTTTTTTGTGCCGGAACCGTACCACGCTCCCACCCCACAAAGTGATAAGGAATTTGGGCCTCATCCAGGACCTTCAAATACTTGGCGAGTTTGCCATCCACGTGGCGTAAGTACGAGCGAATAAAAACCACCATCCTGCTGTCGTCCAGTGTTTTACCAAGCTATCCACAATAGCTAAAAAAAACCCAAATAGATACAATTTCCATCAGCGGCGCATACTCGCTACCAGAGATTTACAATCTCATGCTGGTCTTAGAAGCACTGGCGCTGCGCACCTTTGCCCGACTTTGGATTGACGCGGCAACTCAAGCACCTCACCCCCACATCGACATGACCATATATCCCACTCGCCTGACGGGCGTTCTGATTATTGAACCTACTGTTTTTGGTGACGAACGAGGATTCTTCAAAGAAACCTATCATCAGCAACGCTATCAAGAGCAAGCGGGGATCAGCCTTCCCTTTGTGCAAGACAACTTTTCACGTTCTGAAAAGGGGGTGCTACGGGGGCTGCATTTTCAGAAAACCCGGCCTCAAGGCAAGCTGGTTAGCGTCAGTCGGGGAGCAGTATACGATGTGGTCGTAGATATACAGCCAGACTCATCCACTTTTGGCCAGTATGTCGGTGTTGAACTGAGCGAATCGAATCATAAGCAGCTGTGGATCCCCCCGGGCTATGCTCACGGTTTTTGTGTGCTATCAGACTTTGCCGACTTCAGCTACAAATGTACCGACTTTTACTTCCCACAGGACGAAGGCGGGCTGGCTTGGGACTGCCCTGAGATAGCAATAGATTGGCCCATTCAGAACCCTCAATTATCCGAGAAGGACAAACACTATCCTGTGCTGAGCCAGCTCGTCGCCCAAGGCCAGGCCTGAGTCCATGACACGTCCTACCATCCTGATTACAGGGGCTCACGGTCAACTAGGTCAGTCCTTCGGATGCTTAAGCGTGGCCCCTGATCCAAGAGTCGAGCTTGTCATGCTTGGACGTGCTGAGCTGGACATTACTCAAGCCGACTCCATTGCTTTAGCATTGGAACAACATCGTCCCAATGTCGTCATCAACACGGCTGCCTACACCGCAGTCGACAAGGCTGAGTCCGAGCCAGAGCCAGCACATCTGATCAACGGTATAGCCACCGGCCTTCTAGCATCTGTCTGCGCCGAACGTGGCATAGGGCTGATACACGTGTCTACAGACTATGTTTTTGACGGTCTGGCAAAGCAGCCCTATACCGAAGATGCCCCTACGCAGCCTGCCAGTATCTATGGACAAAGCAAATTGGCAGGTGAACAAGCAGTCCTGGCTGCCCTGCCCTCGGCCGTCATTTTACGCACCAGCTGGGTGTTCAGTCAGTTCGGAAACAACTTTTTGAAGACCATGCTTCGCTTGGGTAATGAACGCACCGAACTGAGCATTGTGGATGATCAGGTTGGTGGCCCCAGCTACGCGCCGCATATTGCTCACGTATTACTCCAGCTGGCAGAACGGCTTTGCCAATCCAAACAGAAGGGCGGCGACAAGCTACTGTCTCCATCAGGCATCTACCATTTTGCCGGCCAGCCCTCTGTAAGCTGGTATGGCTTCGCTCAGGAAATCTTTGATCAGGCCGTCAGACTTGACCTGCTGACTCAAGCACCACGGCTGACCGCCATCTCTACCAGCCAGTACCCAACACCTGCCAAGCGGCCGGCGCACTCCAGCCTGCAGCAAGACAGGCTGGATGCTTTGCTCGGTACAGAACATATAGAAAGAAACTGGCAACACGGTATCGAGCAAAGTCTGCTTGCCCTGAAACAGATGTAGTGAACCAAGCCGCATCGGTGCTGCAAACAAAGCTGATGATGCGTTTAGTCTGCGCTGCAGTAGCCGAGTTCGGTCAATCAGGTACACCGACCGCCACTAGGAGTCTCTACCTATACCTCTGACACAGTCGCAACTCAGGTGGTTGGTTACTGTTGCTGTTGCTGTTGCTGTTGCTGTTGCTGTTGCTGTTGCTGTTGCTACCAGAAAATTAGAATTTCTAGCCCATCCGTCCAGCTGCTTCAGACGCAAAAAAGCCCCCCCTAAGGGTGGCTTTTTCACGGATGCTACCGACTTGAGCTTAGTGCTTGCGCGCGTTGCTCAAGCGACGTGCTGCGGCAGCTTGAGCGGCCAGCATGGCCAGCTCGGCTTCCACAACAGCGATATCGGCCTTGTCCTTGGTGTTACGCAGGGCTTCTTCCGCATGCTTGCGGGCTTCCAGCGCCTTTGCTTCATCCAGGTCTTGTGCGCGAATCGCGGTATCCGACAATACAGTGACTTTCCCAGGCTGAACCTCGAGTATGCCGCCAGCGACAAAGATATGCTCTTCGCTGCCATCGTCCATAACGATCTTCAGCGTGCCGGGACGAATCCGCGAGATCAGTGGAGTGTGACCGGGCAAAATACCCAGCTCCCCAGCCTCGCCGGGCAGTGCCACGAACTTTGCTTCACCAGCAAAGATCGATTCTTCAGCACTAACCACGTCAACATGAAGCTTAGCCATGAGTAATCCTTATTACTGAATAGTCTTGGCTTTTTCGAAAGCCTCGTCGATCGAACCGACCATGTAGAACGCCTGTTCTGGCAGTGCATCACACTCGCCGTCGACGATCATCTTGAAGCCGCGCAGGGTTTCAGCCAGTGGAACGTACTTACCAGGCGAGCCGGTAAACACTTCTGCCACGTGGAAAGGCTGAGACAGGAAGCGCTGGATCTTACGAGCGCGGGCAACAGCCTGCTTGTCTTCTGGAGACAGCTCGTCCATACCCAGAATCGCGATAATGTCACGCAATTCCTTGTAGCGCTGCAGCGTTTGCTGAACACCGCGAGCCACTGCGTAGTGCTCTTCGCCCACAATTTGTGGATCCAGCTGACGGCTGGTGGAGTCCAGAGGGTCCACAGCGGGGTAAATACCCAGAGCAGCAATGTCACGCGACAACACAACGGTGGAGTCCAAGTGCAAGAAGGTCGTAGCAGGCGATGGGTCAGTCAAGTCATCGGCTGGAACGTAAACGGCCTGGATGGACGTAATCGAACCGGTCTTGGTGGAGGTAATACGCTCTTGCAGCTTACCCATTTCCTCGGCCAGCGTAGGCTGGTAACCCACTGCGGAAGGCATACGACCCAGCAAAGCGGACACTTCGGTACCGGCTAGCGTGTAGCGGTAAATGTTGTCCACAAAGAACAGGATGTCACGGCCTTCGTCACGGAACTTCTCGGCCATGGTCAGACCGGACAGTGCCACACGCAGACGGTTGCCTGGAGGTTCGTTCATCTGACCGAACACCATGGCCACTTTGGACTCGCTCAGGTTATCCATCTGGATAACGCCAGCATCGGCCATTTCGTGGTAGAAGTCGTTACCTTCACGGGTACGCTCACCCACACCGGCAAACACGGACAGACCGCTGTGTGCCTTGGCGATGTTGTTGATCAGCTCCAGCATGTTCACGGTCTTGCCCACACCGGCACCACCGAACAGACCAACCTTACCACCCTTGGCGAACGGGCAAACCAGGTCAATCACTTTAATGCCGGTTTCCAACAGCTCTACGGAAGGCGACAGTTCGTCGAAAGTAGGCGCAGGCTGGTGAATGGCGCGACGCTCGTCGGACTGGATAGGACCGACTTCGTCAATGGGGCGACCCAGAACGTCCATAATGCGACCCAGGGTGCCGACACCCACGGGAACGGAGATGGGAGCGCCCGAACCGGCCACTTCCATACCGCGGCGCAGGCCGTCGCTGGAACCCATGGCGATGGTGCGAACTACACCGTCACCCAATTGTTGCTGTACTTCAAAAGTCAGGCCTTTTTCTGCGAAAGCCGAACTTTCGTCAACGAGCGTCAATGCTTCGTAGACTTTAGGGATGCTGTCGCGGGGGAACTGAATATCCACCACGGCGCCGATGCACTGAACGATGGTACCGTTGCTCATGTTGAGTCCTTGCAATATAACTTTGATGGTGTGCCTTGCCGTGATTACACAGCGGCGGCACCCCCCACGATTTCAGAGATTTCTTTCGTAATCGCTGCCTGGCGGGTCTTGTTATAGACCAGCTGAAGATCGGCAATAACGGTCTTGGCGTTGTCCGAAGCGGCTTTCATCGCCACCATACGAGCAGACTGCTCGGAGGCCATGTTCTCGGCAACGGCCTGATACACCAGACCCTCTACGTAACGCAGCAACAAGTCATCAATAACCGACTTGGCATCGGGTTCGTAGATGTAATCCCAACCGTATTCGGAAGAGTTGACGCTTTCTTGCGCGACTACCTGATCACCAGCCTGGAAAGGATCTTTCAGACCGGAAGGCAGAGGCAGCAAGCGAATAAATGTTGGGTCCTGCTTCATCGTATTGACAAAGCGGCTGGTCGCCAGATAAACAGCATCAATGCGGCCTTCCACGAAGTCGTCGATCTGCACCTTGATGGCGCCAATCAGACGTTCCAGGTTAGGCGCGTCGCCCAAACCCACTTCCTGAGAAACCAGATTGGCACCAACACGCGCCAATGTTCCAGCAGCTTTACCACCCAGAGCCGTCGTCTGAACCTTAATACCCTTGTCCTCAAACTCGCGAACACGCGCAAGTACCAGACGCAGAATATTGGTGTTCAGGCCGCCACACAGACCTTTGTCCGTGCTGACAACCACGATGCCTACCGATTTGACTTCGGCAGGCTCAACCATGTAGGGGTGAGTGTAGTCGGGGTGCGCCTGCATCAGATGCGAAGCAATCTCGCGCACCTTGTCTGCATAGGGACGGCCAGCACGCATCCGCTCTTGCGCCTTGCGCATCTTGGATGCCGCCACCATCTCCATGGCTTTGGTGATCTTGGACGTGTTTTGCACGCTCTTGATCTTAGTACGAATTTCCTTGATTCCGGCCATCACACTTTCCTGTAAGGGCATTATCGGGAGCCAGACTAGGCTGTCGACTCCCGCTAATCATGACGCCGGGGTTTCCGGCGCCTGCCAACAATGATTAGAAAGCGCCGTGCTTTTTGAAGTCCTGGATGGCTGTAACCAACTCAGCCTCGTCTTCTTTAACCAGTTCCTTCTTGCTTTCGATACGCTCAACCAGGGCAGCGAACTTGCTGCGCAGGTGGTCTTTCAGGCCTTTCTCGAAAGGCAGAACCTGAGCGACTTCCAGATCGTCGAAGTAACCGTTGTTCACAGCGTACAGGCTCACGGCCAGTTCCCACACAGCCAGAGGCTGGTACTGGGGTTGCTTGAGCAGTTCGACCACCCGCTTACCACGTTCCAGCTGGCGACGGGTTGCGTCATCCAGGTCAGAAGCGAACTGAGCAAACGCAGCCAATTCACGGTACTGAGCCAAGTCGGTACGAATACCGCCGGACAGCTTCTTGATGACCTTGGTTTGAGCAGCGCCACCCACGCGGGACACCGAAATACCGGCGTTAATAGCGGGACGAACACCAGCGTTGAACAGGTCGGACTCCAGGAAGATCTGACCGTCAGTAATCGAAATCACGTTGGTTGGAACGAAAGCAGAAACGTCACCGGCTTGCGTTTCAATGATAGGCAGTGCGGTCAACGAACCGGTCTTGCCTTTCACTTCACCGTTAGTGAATTTTTCTACGTACTCGGCGTTCACACGAGCAGCGCGCTCGAGCAGACGGGAGTGCAGGTAGAACACGTCACCGGGGTAGGCTTCACGGCCTGGTGGGCGACGCAGCAACAGGGATACTTGACGGTAGGCCCAAGCTTGCTTGGTCAAGTCGTCATAAATGATCAGGGCGTCTTCGCCACGATCACGGAAGTATTCACCCATGGTGCAACCGGAGTAAGGAGCCAGGTATTGCATGGCGGCGGACTCGGAAGCCGAGGCGGCCACAACAATCGTGTACTCCAGAGCACCGTGCTCTTCGAGCTTGCGCACCACGTTGTTGATCGTGGAGGCTTTTTGGCCCACGGCAACGTAGATACATTTAACGCCATTGCCCTTTTGAGCAATGATGGTGTCCACAGCCACGGCAGTTTTACCGGTCTGACGGTCACCAATGATCAGTTCGCGCTGACCACGGCCGATTGGCACCATGGAGTCCACGGCTTTCGTGCCGGTCTGCATGGGCTGGGAGACGGACTCACGGGCGATAACGCCAGGAGCCACTTTCTCGATGACGTCAGTCATCTTGGCGTTGATCGGGCCCTTGCCGTCGATAGGCATACCCAGAGTATCAACCACACGACCCAGCAGTTCGGGGCCAACGGGTACTTCCAGAATACGGCCAGTTGTTTTAACTGCGTCGCCTTCGGAAACACCGGTGTATTCACCCAGAATCACGGCGCCGACAGAGTCGCGCTCGAGGTTAAGGGCCAGACCGAACGTGTTGTTCGGAAATTCGAGCATTTCGCCCTGCATCACATCGGACAAACCGTGGATGCGCGTAATACCGTCGGTCACGGATACGACCGTGCCTTGTGTACGAACGTCAGTCGACGCACCCAGGCCTTCGATGCGGCTCTTGAGCAGTTCGCTGATCTCGGACGGATTAAGTTGCATGTTCAGACTCCTGAAATCCTGTTTACTGACTCGCGCTATGCGGTCAGCGTATCGCGCATGCTGGCCAGCCGGGCCTGCACGGAAGTGTCGAGCACCTGGTCACCAACAATCACCCGAATACCGCCGATAAGGTCAGCGTCGACGGTCACAGTCGGTTTTAGCTTCAGGCCAAACTTTTTCTCCAGCCCAGCGGTCAGCTCAGCAACCTGAGCCTCAGCCATCGGGAAAGCACTGATAATCTGTGCCTGCGCCGTGCCTTCGAGTTGGTGTTTCAATAGATCAAACTGTTCTGCAATTTGTGGCAACAGCAAGATGCGCTGGTTATCCACCAACAATTGAAGAAAGTTGCGAGCCTTTTCGGTGACCTGTGACTTAACCAGGCCCGTAAAGAGTTCGAGTCGCTGCCCGTTATTCAGGCGCGGATCGTTCAGTGCCTCGCGCACATCGTGGAGACCGGCCACCTGAGCCATTTCGGACAACAGGGCCGACCACGATTCGAGGCCCTGGCTGTCGTCGCGTACGGCGGCGAACAGGGCTTCGGCGTAAGGTCTGGCAATAGTCGATAGTTCAGCCATGGCCTGCCTTGATGTTAAAGTTCTGCCTTGAGCTGCTCGAGCAGCTGGGCGTGCGCATTCGCGTCAACTTCGCGTCGCAAGATTTGCTCGGCACCCTTGACGGCCAAGGCAGCCACTTCGCTACGCAGACCTTCACGTACGCGTTGCACTTCCTGGTTAGCGTCTTGCTGGGCCTGCGCAATAATGCGGGCTTTTTCGGCTTCGGCTTCACGACGAGCTTGCTCCAAAAGAGCAGTCGCTTGTTTTTCAGCGTCGACAATGCGTTGATGGTTTTCGGACTTGGCCGAAGCATCCATCAGGCTGATACGCGCTTGGGCCTGTGCCAGATCGGCCTTGCCTTTATCGGCAGCAGCCAAACCATCAGCGATTTTCTGACGACGATCATCGATTGCTTTCGTCAGTGGCGGCCATACGAATTTCATCGTAAACCAGGCCAAAACGAAAAACACGATCATCTGAAAAAAGAGAGTCGCGTTTAAATTCACGGTCGTATCCCTTCAATACCACGTGTGTAGGAAGCGGTATGCGTCCTGACACATGTATGTTCAAGTCGACAAGCGGTGCATGATCAAACCGAGCAACACACCGCTAACGACGACTGCCTGCCCGTCTGCCAAAAGCGGCAACGGACTCGCCTTATTACCCAACGAATGGGTTGGCGAATGCAAACAACATGGCGATACCGACACCGATCAGGAAAGCAGCATCGATCAGACCGGCCAACAGGAACATCTTGGTTTGCAGAGCGTTCATCAGTTCAGGCTGACGAGCCGATGCTTCCAGATATTTACCACCCATCAGGGCGATACCAATGCAAGCGCCAAAAGCGCCCAGACCGATGATGATACCGCAAGCAAGAGCAACGAGAGCTACGTTGGTCATGACAACTCCTTGGTTAAAAATCAGGTGTAATTCAAAAAAATCAAAGCGTTAGCAGGCCAGGCCTGCTCCCCCCAACCAGACACCATTGTCCAGTCGGAATCGGATTAATGGCCTTCGTGTGCTTGTCCAATATAGACAAGGGTGAGCATCATGAAGATGAACGCCTGGAGCAACACAATCAGAATGTGGAAGATTGCCCACACAGAACCGGCCAGAATGTGACCGATACCCAGTCCCAGGCTGGCGCCATTAAACCCTGTCCATGCGCCACCCAGCAGAGCGATCAACATGAAAACCAGTTCACCGGCAAACATATTGCCGAACAACCGCATGCCCAAGGACACGGACTTGGCCGCGTATTCGATGCAGTTCAGCAAGAAGTTGAAAGGTGCCAGCACAACAGCCATCAGGCCTGTGGCAGTGAACGGTGCAGTAAACAGCTCTTTGACGAAGCCGCCGGGGTGCTTGATCTTGATGCCGTAGTAGAACATCAGCAGCAGCACGCCCATGGACATGCCCATAGGCACGTTCAAGTCAGCGGTTGGCAAAATACGGTGGTAGTACAGAGGGTCGCCATGTTCGGCGGCCAGACCGGTCTGGATGAAGATCCAGCCCAGACCATCAACGGGCAGCAAGTCCAGCACGTTCATCATGACGATCCACAGGAACACGGTCAGCGCCAGGGGCGAGACGAACTTCCGGGACTCAGCGTTAGGAACGATGGATTTGGCCTGGTCTTCAACCCAATCGACCAGCATTTCTACAAAAGACTGCAAGCGGCCTGGTACGCCGGCTGTTGCGGCCGAAGCGGCGCGCCACAGAAAGAAAACCACAACCAGACCCATCAGCAGGGACCAGAACATGGAGTCGTAGTTAATGACACCGAAGTTGGCCAGAACATCCTGTTTTTCACCCAAGTTGTTCAAGTGAACCAAGTGATGCTGGATGTACCCTGACTGAGGCGAAATATCACTAGCAGCAGCCATCTGTATTTACCCTGTGATGTATACGTTATGGGACGAGCCCGTGAAACAAAAATTCGTTATGGCAGCTTGCGGAAAAACAGCAGCAGCACATATCCCTTCAAGACACACAGCAGGCCAAAGAGCAAGGCAGGCCAAACTAACCAGCCCGTGTTTGCCATGGCAGCCGTTGCCAGTGTCAATACCGCAAAACCGAGTTTGAACGCCTCCCCCCAGAAGAAGGAAAGCGCCCCGGCGTTGCCGCCGCCCATCAAACCCAGCAAAAGACGCAATGCGAACAATGCGTTAGGCACAAAATAAGCAGCCGCACCAATCAGTGCTGAGGCTGCTGCATATGCGCCGGAAATCCATGCCGACAGGCCAATTGCCACCAGACCCATAAAAGCCTGGGCAACAAGTGCGCGCACAATTCCTTGCCCTGCCCGGCGAGCCATGCGGCTACGTTGCTCGGGCGTAAGTACTACGGGTTCCGGAAATGGTGGCTTGTCCCCTGCTGCCTGCACCGTGGCTGTGGTGCCTGTCTGCTGATAAATCGGCTGATTCATAGTAGGAAACAATCAGATAACGTTGTGTGGGTGGATGTACTGCAAAGGCCTTGGCCAATCCATCCGCGCAATATTATCGGCCCCTTTCAAAAGCCGGTGTCGTCAAACCCATAAAGTATAGCGTCTTTTTTTTGTTGTAAGCAAATTCAGCCTTGCTTGTTTGATACTTAATGCAAGGCTGATTTACGCAAGCTCAATGGCATCAAGGGGTAAGCTTATTTTGTAACATTGCAGTGCAGCAATTTTACAACACACCCCTTGTTTTATCAGCGATTGAGAAACTTAGCGGTGCTTGAACTCGGGCTTGCGCTTCTCGACAAAGGCACGCATGCCTTCCTTCTGATCCTCTGTGGCAAACAAGCCATGGAAGTTGCGGCGCTCGAACAGCAGACCTTCTTCCAGCGACGATTCAAAAGCACGGTTCACGCACTCCTTGGCCATCAGGACAGACGGCAGGGACATGCTGGAAATAACCGTGGCGGCGTCCAATGCCTCTTCAATCAGCTTGTCGGCAGGCACCACGCGCGACACCAGACCAGAGCGCTCGGCCTCTTCGGCATTCATCATGCGCGAAGTCAGGATCAGATCCATGGCCTTGGCCTTGCCCACGGCGCGGGGCAGACGCTGCGTACCACCAAAACCGGGAATCACGCCCAGCTTGATTTCTGGCTGACCGAAACGAGCCGAATCAGCGGCAATGATGAAGTCGCACAGCATGGCCAGTTCGCAGCCACCGCCCAAGGCATAGCCAGCGACGGCGGCAATAATGGGCTTGCGGAAACGGCGCAGTTCTTCCCACTGGCCACCCAGATAGTCCTGGGAGCTGACATCGTGGTAATTCCAGTCTTTCATGGCGCCGATATCGGCACCGGCGGCAAAGGCTTTTTCGTTACCGGTCAGCACGATACAACCGATTTCGTTGTCGGCATCGTATTTCTTTAACAGGGCATACAACTCGGCGATCAGCTCGTTATTGAGCGCATTCAAAGCCTTGGGCCGATTTAATGTCAATAAAGCAACACGACCATGCACCTCTGCTTTGACTAAGGGTTCGTTCATGCTGACTCCCAGAAAAATTAAATAGAATAGGGGAATGGAACCTACACCCGTACTTTACCGTGCCGAGCCGACAGATCTCGCCGGCCACCGCCTGACTGTCCAGATACAGATCACTTCCCCCCAAACAGATGGCCAGATCTTGAGCCTTCCGGCCTGGATCCCTGGCAGCTACCTGATCCGCGACTTCTCGCGTCAGATCGAAAGCATAGCCGCCTTCTCCGGCGAAAAGCCGGTTTCCATCCGCAAGCTGGACAACCATCGCTGGCAGTGCGAACCCTGCGAGGGCCCCTTGAGCATTCAGTACCAGGTCTATGCCTGGGACCTGTCCGTACGAGGCGCGCATATTGATCAGACCCATGCTTTCTTTAATGGCACCAGCGCCCTGCTGGCCGTTGAGGGCCAGACTGAACAGCCTTGCCTGCTGGAACTGGTGTCCAACGAGGACGTGGAAGACTGGCAGGTTTACACCAGCCTGCCCGAGGCCACCGGCATTCCAGGCGCGGCAGAGCGCTATGGTTTTGGCCTGTACCGCGCCAGCAATTACGACGAGTTGATCGACCACCCCATTGAAATGGGCACTCCCCAGGTCATCAGCTTCTTTGCCCACGGCGCTGAACACGAACTGGTCTTTACTGGCGTCATCCCGAACCTGGACCTGCCCCGCATTGCCCGTGACGTAGAGAAAATCTGTGCCGAGCAAATCGCCTTTTTCGAACCTGAAACCCGTCGCGCGCCCTTCCTGGATTGCAGCTCGCGCTACGTGTTCATGACCATGGTGACCGATGACGGTTACGGCGGACTGGAGCATCGCGCCTCGACCGCCCTGATGGCTTCGCGTCGAGACCTGCCTACCCAGGGCCAGGACAAATCGGTGAAAAGCGCGGGCTACCAGACCTTTTTGGGCCTGGTCAGCCATGAGTACTTCCATACCTGGAACGTCAAACGCATCAAGCCCGCCGTCTTCGCACCCTACGACCTGAGCCGTGAAAACCACACCCGCTTGCTATGGGTGTTTGAAGGCTTCACCTCGTACTACGACGATTTGATGCTGCTGCGCTCGGGCGTGCTGAGCGAAGCCGACTACCTGAAGCTGCTGGCCAAGAACATCAATGCCGTTGAGCGTGGCCCCGGGCGCTTCAAGCAGTCCGCCGCACAAAGCTCTTTTGACGCCTGGACGCGCTATTACAAGCAGGACGAGAACTCCCCCAACGCACTGGTCAGCTATTACAGCAAGGGCGCACTGATCGCCCTGGGCCTGGACCTGTGCATTCGCAGCCATACCCAGCAGGCCAAGGGGCTGGACGATGTGATGCTCTTGATGTGGGCACGCTATGGGCGCGACTTCTATCAAGGCAAGCCTCGCGGCATCCCAGAGGACGCCATGCCAGCGCTGATTCTGGAGGCAACTGGCTATGACGCCACAGACTTCATTGCCCGCTATGTGGAAGGCTGCGAGGACCTGCCCCTGAAGCCCTGGCTGGCCGAACAAGGCCTGAAGCTGGAATGGCAAGCCTCCTCCAAGCTGCCCAGTCTGAACGCCCGCTTGCGCCAAAGCGCAGGCCAATGCCAACTGGCCACGGTATTTACTGATGGCGCAGCACATCAAGCCGGGCTGTCTGCCGGTGATGCCCTGGTCGCTATTGACGGCTTGCGTGTCAGTGACACCGCCAGCCTGGAGCGCCTGCTGGCAGCCTATGAACCCGGCCAGACCGTACAAGTTCACGCCTTCCGCCGCGATGAACTACACTGCTTCACGCTACAACTGGCGCGCCCTGCTCTGGACGAATGCGTCCTGAGCCGCCAGTCCTGATCTTCTTTCCAGGCCCGTCAACCATGGCGGGCCTGCTACTTTGTTTTTGCCATGACTACACGCCGTATATTCATCAACAATCTGGTGGTGCAAGCCTCTATCGGCATGCTGGACCACGAACTGGTTCACCGCCAGCCCCTGCATATTGATGCCGAATTCGACACCACCATTACGCAGGACGTTCAGGACGAGGACATCGGGACCGTGTTGGACTACCGTCAGCTGCGCGAGGCACTGATCGACGTCAGCACCACGGAACACACGAATCTGCTGGAAACACTGGTAGAGCGCTTGGCTGAGCGCATCCAGAATGATTTCCCGACCGTGGAACGCGTTAAAATCCGGGCCAGCAAACCCGAGGCCTTTGCCGACTGTGATGCCGTCGGCATCGAGATTGAACGCAGCCGCTAAAGCCCCTCCTGCCCCGCTTCTTGCCGGGGCCACGACGACACTTCTTTCCGCTTTTCCTTATGTCCCAAGACACCAGCACCCTCCCTCCTTCCGAAACCGAGACTCCCGTATTTGCCAGCAAGGCTGAACGCAAGCAGCGCGTCAATGACAACAAGCTGAGCAAACGCATCATGCGTGAGGTGGGCCGCGCCATCGGTGACTTCAACATGATCGAGGAAGGCGACAAGATCATGGTCTGCCTGTCTGGCGGCAAGGATTCCTACGGCCTGCTGGACGTGCTGATGACTTTGCAAAAGCGCGCTCCGATCAAGTTCGACATCGTGGCCGTGAACCTGGACCAGAAACAGCCCGGTTTCCCTGACCACATCCTGCCCGAGTATCTGGAAAAGCTCGGCGTGCCCTATCACATCGAAACTCAGGACACATATTCGGTAGTGACTCGCGTCATTGCCGAAGGCAAGACCATGTGCTCGCTGTGCTCGCGTTTGCGTCGCGGCATCTTGTACCGTGTCGCCAAGGAGCTGGGTGCTACCAAAATCGCCCTGGGCCATCATCGTGATGACATTCTGGCCACCTTCTTCCTGAACCTGTTTTACGGTGGCCGTATGAAGGGCATGCCGCCCAAGCTGATGTCGGACAATGGCGAGCACATCGTGATCCGTCCTCTAGCCTATGTACCCGAGAAGGACCTGATCGCCTACGCCAAGCTGAAAGAATTCCCCATCATCCCCTGTAACTTGTGCGGTTCGCAGGAAAACCTGAAGCGCCAGGAGATCAACCGCATGATTGCGGAATGGGACAAGAAATTCCCGCACCGTTCCTGGAACGTGTTTGGAGCTCTGACACGCGTGGTGCCTTCGCACCTGATGGACCCCAAGCTGCATAACTTTGCAGACCTGAAGGTCACAGGCCAGGCCGATCCGGAAGGCGATAAAGGCTTTGATCAGGATTATTTTGACGATCACCTGCCCGAGAGCTTGCTGGCCGCAGGCTTTGAGGAAGATAACGACGACGCTACTCCGGGCGTGCGTCAGGATGCCTTCACACCTGCTCAGCCTGCCGCTTCCGGTGAACAGCAGATTGTGTTCATGAGCAAGCGTCGTTCCGGCCAATAAACATGACACGCGGCTTAGCGTAGCGCTTGCCGCCTGCAAATACACAAGCGACAGACAATAAAAAGCCCCGATATAAACCGCTAGTGTCTGGAATGATATCCAGATTGTGGAGGTTTATATCGGGGCTTTTTTTGCGCCCGCTGAACGACTATCAGGCCTTAGCTCGGTTTTTGCGAACCATCCCAGCGTTCACCGGACACCTGAATATCGAACAATTCCAACACCCGCATCACCGTGTGATCGACAATATCATCGATGTTTTTGGGTCGCAGGTAAAACGCGGGCATAGGCGGGAAGATGATCCCGCCCATTTCCGTTACGGCCGTCATATTGCGCAAATGCGCCAGATTGAATGGCGTTTCACGCACCATCATCACCAAACGACGACGCTCTTTCAAGGTAACGTCGGCAGCCCGGGTAATCAGGTTGTCAGACAAACCATGCGCCACGGCGGCCAGCGTACGCATCGAGCACGGCACAATCACCATGCCCGCCGTAGGAAAACTGCCACTGGCCAAGGTTGCACCCACATCGCGGAAGCTGTGCACCTGATCGGCCAGAGCCTGAATCTCGTGCCTGCCGATATCCAGCTCATATTTGATGTTCAGCACCCCGGAGGGCGAGATCACCAAATGAGTTTCCACATCCGGACAGGACTGCAGCACTTGCAGCAGGCGCACGGTGTAGACCGCCCCGGTGGCCCCGGTCATGCCTATGACCAGGCGTCGCTTGGTGCTCACTCCAGAGCCCCAGCCTCGCGCAGCATGGTTTCCAGTTCGCCGTTTTCGTACATTTCAGACACGATGTCCGAACCGCCGACGAATTCGCCCTTGATGTACAGCTGGGGGATGGTGGGCCAGTTGGAGAAGTCCTTGATGCCCTGACGCACTTCGGCGTCGTCCAGCACGTTGACCACAACCACCTGGCTCAGGCCAACAGCGCGCAGAATCTGCACGGTGCGTGCGGAGAAACCACACTGAGGAGCTTGCGCTGTGCCCTTCATAAACAGCACAACGGGGTTTTCCGTTACGGTTTCGCGGATGAAATCTTGAACTTCACTCATGATGTTCTCTTAAGAAAAGAATTAACACTGTCCACCTGTGACCCGCCGGATTCCTGCCAGATCTTCATAACTGATGACCTGTTTGAACCCTGCCTGCCGCAGCATATTTTGCACATGGTCGGCCTGATCCCAGCCGTGCTCCATGAGAAGACTAGCACCAGGACGCAGATACGGCCCGGCTCCCTGAACTATTGTACGCAAATCCGTCAAGCCGTCAGAGCCATCTGTCAGTGCCTGACGCGGCTCGAACCGCACATCGCCCTGCGCCAGATGCTCATCATCCACTGCAATGTATGGAGGGTTGGACACGATCAGGTCAAAAGGTTCCTGGCCTGCCACGGCATCGTACCAACTCCCCAGGCAAAACTCGACTTTCCCACACAAACGCTGAGCATTTAAGCCCGCCTGCGCCAATACCAGTGTGCTGATGTCACTGGCGACCACATGGGCATCAGGACGTGCCAGCGCCAGAGAAACCGCAATGGCGCCGCTGCCACAGCCCATATCCAGAATGCGGGGAGATTGGATGTTCTGCACACGCTCCAAGGCACGCTCAACCAGGGTTTCGGTATCCGGGCGAGGAATCAGCACCGAGGGCGACACCAGAAACTCATGGCCCATGAATTCCCGCACACCGACGATATACGCCATGGGCTCGCCCGCCACACGGCGGGCTTCCAGAGCTTGATAGGCTTGGATCTTGTCCAGCGGCAACTCGTCCGTGTCGTGCGCAATCAGCCAGGAACGACCGACGCCCAGCACCTGCATCCACAGCATGTCGCGCTCCAGGCGCGGCAAGGGACTTAACGGCTGCAAGGCTCGCAAGGTACGGGGATAGTCGGCAGGCGTGGCCATTGAGGACACGGCCTGCTCACCGGATAGGTTCATGCTCACGCCTGCGCCAGATCAGCCAGCAAACCGGCCTGATGCTCGGACAGCAAGGCCTTGATCAGCTCGTCCAGATCGCCGTCCATGATGTAGCCCAGCTTGTACAAGGTCAGATTAATACGGTGATCCGTCATGCGGCCTTGCGGGAAGTTGTAGGTACGGATGCGCTCGGAGCGGTCACCCGTACCGACCAGGCTTTTACGCTCAGCGGCTTCTTTGTCAGATTGCTCACGCTGCTGCTTGTCTTTCAGACGCGCGGCCAGCACCTGCAAGGCCTTTTCGCGGTTACGGTGCTGGGAACGGTCGTCCTGACACTCCACCACCAAACCTGTAGGCAAGTGAGTCAAACGGACAGCTGAGTCCGTCTTGTTCACGTGCTGACCTCCGGCACCACTGGCGCGGAAGGTGTCCACACGCAAGTCAGCGGGGTTAATGGTGATTTCTGCCAAGCCTTCGGCTTCGGGCAACACGGCCACGGTACACGTAGAGGTATGGATGCGGCCCTGAGCTTCAGTCTCAGGCACACGCTGCACACGGTGCGCACCGGACTCGAACTTCAGACGCCCGTACACATCCTGGCCTTCAATTCGAACGATCACTTCCTTGTAACCACCCACTTCCGAATCGCTGGCAGACATGATCTCCGTACGCCAGCCGCAGTTTTCGGCATAGCGCATGTACATGCGCAGCAAATCCCCGGCAAACAAGGCGCTTTCGTCCCCACCGGCACCGGCGCGGATTTCAATAAACACGTTACGGGTGTCGTCCGGGTCGCGCGGCAGGAGCAGGATTTGCAATTCATCTTCCAGTTGAGCGATACGTTCCTTGCCCAACTTGTATTCTTCCTCGCCCATTTCCTTCAATTCAGGGTCGGACATCATGTCCTGGGCCGCTTGCAGATCGCCTTCGGCAGCCTCATAGCTTTTGAAGGCTGCTACAACAGGGTCCAGCTCGGAACGTTCGCGCGACAGTTTGCGAAACTCGTCCATATTGCTGGCAATTTCAGGCTCGGCAAGCATGGCATCAACTTCATGCAGACGGCGAGCCAATTGCTCAAGCCGACTGCGCATAGAGTCTTTCATAGGGAACAGCCTAAAGGGAAAATCAGAGGGTCTGGGCGCAGTTCAAAGCTATCGGGCTGCACCGCAGGAGAGTCGGTGAACAGACAACAGCCCAAACGCTAACGTCGACGGGTGGTCGAGGGCAACAGACGAGGCAGCAAATTCAACAATTGCTCGCGCTCGGAACCTTCACTGCGCGTCAACTCAGCCATCGGGCCGTGCATGTACTTTTGAGTCAGGCCATGCGCCAGCATTTCAATGACTTCTGCTGGATCATCGCCACGGGCCAGCATGCGGCGCGCGCGCTCCAGCTCGTGTTGACGTACTTTTTCGACCGACTGCTGCACATCCAGAATGGCCGGCACAATCGCACGGGTGCTCAGCCAGTGCATGTAATGCTGCACCTGGGTGTCGATAATGGCTTCGGCCTGAACCACAGCGGCCTGACGGGCATCGGCACCCCGTTGTACAAAGCGGCCCAGATCATCGACGGTGTACAGGTACACGTCGTCCAGGCGGCCTACTTCGGTTTCAATATCGCGTGGCACGGCCAGATCAACCATGACCACAGGGCGGTGACGACGCGAACGCACAGCTCGTTCCACCATACCCAGACCCAGAATGGGCAAGGTACTGGCCGTACAGGACACCACCACGTCAAAATCTGCCAGACGATCAGGCACATCAGCCAGCTTCATGGTGCTGGCCATGAAGCGCGAGGCCAGGCTTTCAGCCCGTTCCTGAGTACGGTTGGCGACCACGATGCTACAGGGGTTCACTGCCGCAAAGTGCGTGGCACACAGCTCGATCATTTCCCCAGCACCAATAAACAGCACTTTGGCCTGGCTCAGATCACCAAACACACGCTCGGCCAAACGAACCGCCGCCGCCGCCATGGACACCGAATGGGCGCCAATAGCGGTTTGCGTACGGACTTCCTTGGCCACCGAGAAGGTACGCTGGAACAATTGATGCAACAAGGTGCCCAGCGAGCCGGCCTCGTTGGCGGCACGCACGGCATCTTTCATCTGACCCAGAATCTGGGGCTCGCCCAAGACCATGGAATCCAGTCCGCTGGCAACACGGAACGCATGGCGCACGGCCTCGTTCTGGTTGTAGCGGTACAGATGGGGGGTCAGCTCGGCAGAGCGCAGACTGTTGAAGTCTGCCATCCATTCGGGCAGACGCTCAGCCACATGGGGCTCGGCCGCACAGTAGATCTCGGTACGATTACAGGTAGACAGAATGGCTGCTTCACGGACACCGGTGCCGAACGTGGCACGCAAGGTATCAAGCGCAGGCTTTAACACATCGATCGGAAACGCAACGCGCTCGCGCACGGCAACGGGCGCGGACACATGATTCAGACCGAAGGTTAGAACATCTACAGACATGAGCAGTACAGGCTATAGCCCTGAAAAGACCAAGACTGGCAATTTTGCAAAGGCAAAACGCATGAAATTTAAGTGATTTTACGCCGCAAGCCGCAATTTTGCCAAAAATGTTACTTGAATTGCCCTTTTGTGATTACAATTGCACTCCTTTATGCAGCCCTCTTTTCGCTGAAAAGGGCCTCCCCCTAGGGGTACGGCAAATTTGAAGTCGAAAAGATGCATAAATTTTTTGTTGTACTATGCGCACAAATTAAAAAACGTGGTATAGTTCTATTTTTACCGAGCAGTACACGTTGGCCTGGTAGCTCAGTCGGTAGAGCAGAGGATTGAAAATCCTTGTGTCGGTGGTTCGATTCCGCCCCAGGCCACCAAGAATTCAAGCAAAAAGCCCAGTCAAACGACTGGGCTTTTTGTTTTTCTACTTGCCAGATGCGCATCAAACAGCCAGAGCAACTGGATTACCCATATGCGCATGGCTCAAGCGAACACCTCTTTGCTGGGCCAATATCGAGATTCTCGATATAACGGAAGTATCGATAATCTCGATACTTGCTGTTCCAGCCCCCCGTCGCCCTCAAAATCCCACCGGCTCCGCCATCCAGCCAAACCCGGCCGTCATGGTCGGTGGTGGTTTCAGACAGGAATTGCGCCCCTGCCGCAGTTCTGTCCAATTGCCCAGCAACGCCTGTTCGCAATGCGCCTCAGCCCGGCGCAGTTCGTTGCGTGCTTTGCTGGTGGTGACGCCGAAGCGCTCAGCCACCACGCTAAGGCTTTGTTCCTCAAGGCGAGCCGCCAGAAAGATGGCGCGACGTTGGCGGGGCAGCAGCTCGATGGCGTAGATCAGGACGGACAGCAAAGATCGGCCGATCAGGCTGGACTCTGGCCCCGGCATGGGGGAAATCTGCTGATGCTCTTCCAGTTCCTCCAGGGGCACCAGCGTCCCTCTGCCGGACTCGGCGCGCCATTCATCGATCGCCAGATTGCTGGCCATACGCAGTAAATACAGGCGGGGGTTGGCGACCGGCCCGATCTCCCGGCTGCCATGCAGACGCAGCCAGGTGTCGTGCAAGGCATCCGCTGCGCGGTCGCGGCAGCGCAGGCGGATGGTCAATTGACGCAGCAGCTCTTCGTAGTGCACCTTCAGATACAAGCACAGTGAATACTGCGGCGTCACACACTCTTCATTACGCTTGCGTGTAGGCAAGGGCAGGCAAGTGGACAGCATGATCAGATCTCCCAGGCTCAAGCTACAGTGTCATCCGCCGCCGCTCCTCGGGCGTCAACCGATCCAGAGCGGATTGCGGATTGGCGCCCAGTCCCAGGACCTGCACCGTACTGTCTTGGCGATACGCAGAGGCATCTATCCTGGAAGTCGCTGGGCCTGCTCCTGATGATGTGGCCCCGCCCCCTGACTGCCCTGCATCCCCAAATCCCAGAATCTGCACAGTAATGACCGAAGGCAGATTCTGACGAGCCTGTGCACGAGCGCGGTTGACCGTATCCTGCGCCGCCGATGCGGCCGACGATGCTGTCGCGCTGGCGTTACTCAAGGCGCCTGTGTTGACGGTCGCCACCACCGGAATTCCCTTGGACTCGCCCTGTACCTGAATATTGTCTGCATTGACCACACGCAAGGCGGCGATATTGATGTCGCCCGACACGCGAATCCCTGCCTCGCCCGCGTCCACCGTTCCCAATGGCGCAATCAGATCGATATAACCTGGCGGGACCTCGGGAACCGGGTTCAAGGTAGCGATACCTGCACCGGTATTAGGCGTTGATGGTGACAAGGCCACATTGCCAAACAGATCGTAAACACGACGTTGCGGCGTGTAGACCACCGTGGTCTTGCTACCCCGACCCGCGTTAATGTCCCCTGCTGCCGACCAGGCCAGAATATTGCCGCCAAAGGTCGTAAAGACCCGGCTCTGTCCCATCAGAATGTCGCTTTGCGAGAAGAAGTTGATGTCCCCTTCCCCTTGCGTGATCACACCCGATCCCGGACCAGGGTTAAAGCCACCATCAATCCCCACCAGGGCACGCCCGCCGGGAGTCAGGATGCTGATATCACCACCAAAGTTGGTATGAATACCCGCATCCAGCACGTCGTAGAACGACACGTTGTAACCCGGACTGCCCAAGGCCTCCCACTCGGCCTTGGTGATGTAATCCAGCTTGGGAGTGGGTCGACTCTTGCCCGTCGTGTTGTTCACGTAATCCGCGTCGTAATACAGCGCACTGCTGTACATCGTCAAATC
This sequence comes from Alcaligenes sp. RM2, assembly GCF_052931795.1. Taxonomy (NCBI): domain Bacteria; kingdom Pseudomonadati; phylum Pseudomonadota; class Betaproteobacteria; order Burkholderiales; family Alcaligenaceae; genus Alcaligenes; species Alcaligenes sp. RM2. The sequence goes on along the minus strand of NZ_JBRFIO010000005.1, from coordinate 163,127 downwards.
ACCCGTGTAGCTCAAGGCCTTGCCTTGAGCATCCTGTTCGGGGAACAAGGTGGCAATCGCTTCACGACCACGCAAATAGCTGCCTGCGCGCTTGCTGTCACTATCGTTGTACTCACGGCCCGATGCCTTCAGCTCTGCGTAGTACACATTACGCAGATAGCTGCGTTGCTGCTCGGGCGGCAAGGCCTCGAAGAAGCTGCGGGCGTCCATACTGGCCGCATCAAAATGCAGGCCCAGGCCGTTCTTGTCGCCAAAGCGGGTGCTCAACCAATTGACCAGGTGCAGCTGGCTCTCCAGCTTGTACTCTCGCGCCAAGGGACGACTGGAGGCATTGCGGCCTTCAGCCCTGGCCTGATCGCGTACTTGGTCCAGCTCTCCCTGCTTCTCGTGCAGGAAGGCTTGTGCGCCGGCTTCATCGCCTGTGTAGCCAAACTCGCGTTGCAGCCATTGCCCCAGCGTCAGGCCACCGCTATAGATGTACAGCGCCTTGCCCTGTTGATCTGCAAACGGCAGCTCCAGATCAGCCTGATTCTCGGGGTTCAGATAGCGCGCCGCAAAGTCGTTCCAATGCGCTCCTTCGCCCATTCCGGCCGAGACCGAAATACTGGCGCCGCCACCACGACTATCGGACAAGGCACTGCTCAAGGGCCCCAGACTCTTGATCTCGCCCTTGTCAGCCAGATACACATGACGCCCGGCCGACACGTCCAGCAAACCTGGCCCCAAGATGTAGAAGCTGCTGTTACGCACGTCCCGACCCGCTTCAACAATGGAAATATCGTCTGCCCAGGCATGGGTAATCAAATTACCGCGTGTCGTCGCAGTGGCACTCTTGGCCCCTGCCACGGCATCTTTCTGCCCCAGGCGTGTGCCCGAGTCGGTAATGTCACGCCCGGCCCGAATCGCCACAGGAACCGAGCCTTCCATACGTGAGCCCTGCGAGCCCGGTGGGTATCCCAACAACACTTCCTGACCGACGCGCAAGCCAACAATGTCGCCGTTGACGGCGTAGTAACGAGCGGGCTGACGTTGAGCTGCGGCAGTACCGATATTGACCGGCGTACCAAACACAAACAAGGAACCTGTATTTTGACGGCCTCCGTACAGCGAAGTGATCGCCTTGCTGCTGACGGTGAACCAGTCGTTGAGCTTGACGGCCTCGCCATCCACGTTATGAATTATGCGGGGGTTATAGCCGTACTCGCCGCCCCCTGTCTGCGATAGCAAGCCTACAAAGGCAGGACGGAAGGGGCTGGACATGGCCGCTGCGTCTGCCGCCGAGGCCGAGAAAACGTAGCCGGCCGCCTGAATGGAGCCCCCCGCCAGGAACTGCAGTTCACCACGCCCTGTTGCGTTGACAAACTGCTCGCCCATTGGCGAAGGGGCCAGTACCGTACCAAAGCCATAACGCAATATTGAATTGCTGGGTACAGTGGCATCGCTGGCACTGGCTCCATACTGAATATTGCCGTTAGCGGCCGCCGCACGCAGGATAGAAGGATAGAAATGACCATCTGCGTTATGGGACTGGTTGCGGCCTGGGTCGCCCCAACGCGTATCCTCATACGCATTGCGCTCATCCCAGGACGTGGTGGGCGTCAGGTTGCCCCCCACACTCAACAAATCAATCGCCGTCGCCGGTGTCCACAAGGAGAACCAGGACCAACCATTGCCGTCATAGTGCTGGCCATCTACGGAGAAAGGCGTTGAGCTTAAGGACAAGGTACGCCCTGGGTCTACCGTACTGCCCAGCACCAGATCGCCCCGCGTTTGCATGCGTACTGCGGAGTCACCCAAGACCAGAATCGGACCACCTGTTGCGGTCCCTCCGCCGCTGGCATAAATATTGCCAGGACGCGTATCCATTTGATCTGTTCCACCAAAGCCCAGCTTTACCCCACCAACCGCGCCGGCATCCAGAGCAATCGCTCCTCGCAAATTCACCAAAGTGCTGTTCAGGTCATGCTCGTTCAAGCGCACATCGGGGTTCGGGTTCAGTGTGCCACCCAGGCGCAGGACCAGGTCCCCGCCACCTGTCTGTACCAGTTCGCCCCCCGAGGTGATTCGGCCTGTGCTGCCCACCACCAGATGCAAGCCCTGGCTGCGCGGCGTATGCGTCTGCTGATTCCAGCTGCTGCGAATACCGCGCTGGTTCAACATGCCGGCATCCGCCCCGGCCTCCACGGTCAAGTTGCCACCACCCAAAGTACCCACACCGGTAAAGCCGGCCAGGAAAGGATCGTTGGCAAACAACCAGGTGTCGTACTCGCTATACCCGCCATTTGCGGTACCCGCCACATATGTCCCGAAGTTGACCCACCAGGCACTGGGAGTCCCTTCCGAGGCTGACACTGCACTACCCGTTCCCTGGCGCCACAACCAGTTACCCACTGCCGTAGAAGCAATCTGCTGACGCGTGTTGTAGAAGGTGTAGCTCTGATCATTCTTGCCGTCGTTATTGCCGACCAGATCCCCCTTCACACTGCCTTGAGCACGCAGCAACACATTGCCGCCCTTTTCGGGATACCAGGCCTGATACAGGCTGTCCGCACCACCGTCGACCAGCGACTCGAAACGCTTGCCTTCCGCGCGCAAGATCGTGCCATCGAACAACTTGCCACGCGCCTGGTTATAGGCCGCCCCCATCGATGCCGACGGCGTGCCTGCGGTGTAGACCCCATACAGCGAGTTCATCTCGATGTCGCCACCAGACACCAGATCCAGATCACCCACGCCCGTACGCAGGACACTGAACAGTTGTTCACGGGCGGGCTGTTTCACGTCTTGCATCTCGGGCGGTGTAGCGGGCGAGAGCTCGGCGGCCATATCGCCCATGCCAAAAATATTCAGTTCAGTGATATCGGTGCCGATAATGCCGTACGCTTGCAGCTCTTCGATCTGCGCCTGTGTCACCTGCTCACCAGAGACAGGCACAAAGCTCAACCAATAGCCCCCCGCCAGCAACTCAATCAGCTCTTCAAAGCGGCTGACCTCTCCCCAGCCATACACCGCTGGTTTACCCGTTCCTGGAATTTCGGTTGATTTCACGCCAAGGCCAAAGTGCGTATCCGCCAGCATCAAGCGACGCTCGGTATCAATCAACGTCAAGCGATTATCCGCTGCCGAGGTATCCGCCCCGGCAACCAGACGCAAATCCCAGGACTGCGAGCCAGCGGCCAACATGGGGGCCAGAGCCAGCATGCGACCTTGCGCGTCATCCCCATCTCGAGGACGAAGATCGACCATCACGGCCCCGCCCGGCAATACCACGTCCGTCTCGGAAGGCACCAGCGCCCCTTTCTTCAAGGCAACCTGCTGGTTCAATTTCATGAGCACCGGCAAGGGCACGCCTTTGGGCCACAGAGTAGCCGCCATTTGCGCATCCTCCGGCAAACGGAAGCCCGCGGCCAACTGCATATTGGCTTGTAGTGTCACTGCCTCTTTCAAGACCGTGCCAGCGGCATAAACCACTTGCCCGGACGCATCCAGCACGGCCGCTGACAGCACCGTTCCTGCCTGCAAGGACAGGCCTTGCGCCAGACTCATCAGGCTGGGGATTACGGTGCCGCGTGGCAAGCTCATGCCCTCCACGGGCAGGTCATAGTTAACGGTACGACCGGCCGCGAACTGGGTCCCCACGTCCAGCGTGGCCATGCCGCCATGGGGGATGATGAGATCACCGCCAAAAGGCATACGACCTGCGGGCAGAACCCAGCCACCATCATCAGCCGTGACACCCAGCACGGAGGTATTGAAGCCATCCGTCAAACTGCCAAAAATCGTCAGATCTCCAGCGGCGCGCAATACCAGGGCCCCGGCCTCGCCCGAGCCATATACCGAGCTTTTCTGAGCATGAGGATTTACGCTGGCATAGCGGTAGCCCGACAGATCAATATCCCCATCTACATGCAGATCACCATCTGGATTCGTGGCGGCATTGCTGACAATCTCCACACCAGGGCGCAGGTGGAACTGATCACCATAAGCACGCAGCCCGGCCAGCTTGCCTTGCATCAAGGCCTGATTCGCCAGAGCCTTGTTGATGAAGGTTTCACTATCCAGATGCTTCTGACGCAAGTAGTCCTGATCGATACGCTGGTAGCTGCGACCATCTACCGTTTCATCGAGGCCAAGCTGCGCATCGTCGTATTGCTGGAAAGCATTGACGGCAATCGACCTCGCCCCGGTAATGTTGAGTGCACCGCGTGCATCAATATCGACATCGTTGCCCGTCGCGCCACCCAGGCGCGGTGCGTTCAGAGCGACAGTGCCGTAATTCGCATGGGAACCAGCCACACTCAGATTCATGCGCATGCCATCGGCCAGAACCAGACGACCCTGGCCCGAATCAATTTCAATGATGGCCCGGTTAGGTGCTTCAATCACTTGGCCGTAACTGTCCCTACGCAGCACACTGGCACTGGCATCCAGCACGGCGCTGCCAGTCAGGGTCACCCCTCGCTTGGCAGCCAGGCGAATGCTGCCCGCCTGCTCACCGCTGGCATCAATGGTGCCGTTGACCGTCAGGCTGCCATTGTCCACGGAGACATTGATTTCACGCGCTTTAAGCTCGTTGCCAATGAGCAGATCCCCCTGGCGCAGCTGGAAGCTGCGACCACCCCACACCGATCCTTCATTCAGACGGGCGTTAAGTCCCGCAAAGTCCGCAATCTGTTGTCCACGCAGCTCAATAAAGCCGGAGGCAAAAGGCACCAAGGTACCGCCCGCATCGTAATGCCCTGTTCCAGCTCCCGACATACGGCCACGCAAGTCCACCAAGCCGTTCAAGGCCAGGGCCGTCAGTTTGCCTGCACGATTGTGCTGGGCCGATACATCAATCAGGGACTCCGCCACTTGGATCACATTGCCGCCGCGACTCTCCAGCACAACCTCGCCACCCCAGCTGTACTTGTTCACATCAAAGAAGCCGATCGGACGCCCTGCCAGATCCAGTTGCGCACCCTCTTGCAGAACCACATCGTCCTGAGCAGACAGCTTCAGCTTGCCGCTAGGCAGCAAGGCCGCACTGTCCCAGACCAAGGACATGGCAGCATCCAGGCTCAACTCGGCTCCCAAGGCGTGCACCGCTGTGGCCAGATCAGGCTGCACCGTGCTGCTCCCCTGCGGACGAGTCACCGCAATGTTGCCACCTGCACGGATGTTGTTGACCGAACCGGCCTGTCCGGTAAACAAGGGGGTGCTGAAGTTCAGATTGCCGCCCTGATAGGTCCAGCCATTGCTGGCTGCATCCCAGGCACCACGACTGTGGTACACGGACAAGCTGCCCTTGTGATTGGCTGTGATGCGCTCGGAAGCATTCAGGTTCACGCTGCTAAAGCCCAAGGCCAGACGGTCGTGCATACCCACGGTATCGGGCTGGCTTTTCGGGCCGTAACCAAACTCAATCTGCTGAGCATCAAATACCAGACGGCCATTCCCCGTGCCCGCGCCGCCTTCCACGATGCTGCCCGCCGGTGTCGTGGCTCCGTTCCAGACCAGAATTCCGGTTTCGATACGTGCTTCACTATTTGCGTCGCCATAGCCATAAATGGCAGGTGCGCTTAACACCAGGCGCTCCAGTGCCGACTTGCCTGTCACCGGGTCCAGCGTGCTCAAATTGACATCACCATAGAAGTTGACGGAGTCACGCGCCGTCAACACCAGGTTCTCCAATGCAGGCGCCCCCATCTGGGTATCGCCGCGCAGCAAGCGCTCCAGCACACTTTGATTCAGCGTCAGACCGGAGGGCAAGATACCCGCAGCAGACGCGTCGGACAGGGCCTGCGCTCCGCCCACATTGATGCCACCCATAGCCAGCACCAGATTGCGTGTGCCATAGCGCACCGACTCATCCAGCTCAAAGGTTTTATTGGTGGCAGCAGTAATCGTGCCTTCAGAATACAAGCGGGTTTCACCCGAACAACTGCTACCGACGGCACAAGTCCCTATATGCAGAAAGCCCGCCCCTACCGTGCCCCAACTATCGTCGTTGCTGGGTGCAGTGACATCCAGCCAGCCATTGCTCAAGGCCAGAACCCCTTTCTGACCGGGCTGCAGCACATAGCCTTCGCTGGAGTCCCAGGGCGCGGCGCCTTTGCCCAAGGTGTTGATCGTGGCGCCCTGCTCAACTGTCAGGCCCTTTTCACGATTACCCACCACCAGAAATACCTGCGCAGCTTCCAGCACGGCGCCGCCGCGAATATAGATTTCATCTGTGCGCGTGTTGCCCAGACTGACACGCCAGGCATCGCGGGTCGAACCATAACCTTGCAAGGCAAACGTAGAGGTAGGTGAACCCCCGATACTGATGCCTGCCGCCCCCAGGCGATTGAGCACACCGGACTCTACCGACATACCATCAAAGCCTGCGGTCGGCGCTGCCCCATCAGCCAGCACTTCAATGCGCTGACCAGTCAGCACCACATTGCCCCCACGGCCATTCTGGGCCGGTTCAAACTTGGCAACACCGGACGCCACCTGCAAACGGTTCGCCTCCAGCTGCAGTTGGCGGGCATCTCGCTCCAGTTGAGGGCGCGGGACGCTATCACGCATGGCCCAGTCCAGCCCAAACTGCGAGTAAGACGTTTCGTTGTACTGGGAATACTGGCGCAGGGTGTCTGCCGAGGTCAGCACCACGCGCGAGGGCATGGCGTCCATGACATGGGTATTGGCGATCCCCAAACGGGCGGCCACATTGTAGGAACCATTACGCATGGCAATGGTGCCACCCATAGCCGCACTGGCACTGCCCGAACCACTGATTTCAACGCGGTAAGCACCAGGCAACAAGGCGTAGGTAGAGGGCAGCAAGGTATACGTACCTGCGGCCAGGCCCGGCACGCCCTCTCCGATATGAATCTGGCGTCCCACCATAGGATCGCCTGCACCATTGTCGGCCGCCAATGGCGCCACCACTTGCTGTACACCTGGCACGACGGCATAGACCGGGTTGCCAGAAAGCTCGGGCAGCATGAAGCCGTTATTGGTGCTCTGAATCAGGGGGTGCAGACGGGCATCCGTAGAACCACCCCGCCCAGGCAGGAAACCTGCTCCTGTCAGTTCCCCACCACCCGACAGATCCAGCAAGGCACCCTCCTGCACGTCCACGCTGGTGGCTTTCAGGCTGAGATTACCCAGCAGACCGCCCAGGCCCACATAAGGCGCATCGCTACCTGCATAGTTATAGGTCAGCCCATCCACCGTCCCGCCGTAGGGCATGATCAAACCCGCGGCACTGACCGAGGTAATGCTGCCAGGGCGCATCACCATGGAGGTTGAGGCTTGCGAGGCACCACCTACACCCACACCCAACTCCAACTGCCCCAAGGGAGCCAGCAACACACCGCCCTGATCAATATTGCCCGACATCAGGCGCAAGACACCCAAGGCAGAATAAGGCTGGGCGACAGGGCCACTGCCAATGCGCTCGATACGCAAGCTGCGCTGCGGGTCATACTGTGTCAGCGGGTTATTCCACTGATCGCGCTGGATATAACGGCCGGAAATCACCTCCGCCGTCACGCCAGTTCCCGGATAGATGCGGCCAGCCGCCAGCACCAGATCCCCTTCGGTCAGCAGCTGTGTACGATCACCGACCGCATGCTTCAAGAAACGAAGATCGTTCTGCGCGCGCAGATCCACCGTATCAAAACCGGCACGCGATACCTCGGCCTTGCCACTTTGCAAGGACCGGCCCAACGCACCGAAGGCGATCTGGTTGGCTATGTCCAGCACATTGGCGTCGATACGCAGATAGGAGTCTGGCAGCAGCTCGGGCAATCGGCCTTCATTACTGTTCAGAGCCTGAATCAGCGGAGTCACATACTTGTCGCGGGTGGGATGCGTTGCCCCTGCCAAACGGACATGAGGCGCGGCCAGCTTGACCGTAGCACCGGGCATAGAGCCAGGGGCCAAGGCAATCTTGGGGGTGGCCAGATGCAGGCTTTGGCCCATCTGCAAATCCACACCGTTTTCAATCGACAAAATGCCGTTGGACAGCAGGGCCAGATTATCAAAGCCCCCCGCCTGAATGCGGTCCACACCCAAACGAGCATGGCCGTAGACCAAACCCGCATCAGCACGACCAGCTTGCAGATCAAGCGGCAGATTCTCCAGTTGCTGCTCTTGCACCAAGGTCATTTCACGGTGTGCCAGCACGCGATCACCCGGCCCACCTGACATTTCATAGTTCGGCGACTCCAGGGCGACCGACAAGGTTCCGCCTGCCGCATTGGCACCACCGGCCCAGGCCTGCATATCGCCATCCAGATACAGTCCGTTGAAGCTGGCCAGATGAATGACACCGCCATTGGAAGCGATGGTTTGCGCGCCCTGACCAGGCATGTCCAAAGTCGCTGCGGCTCCGGATGCCAGCAGGCGCGCGCCTTCGCGCACAATGACAAAGCTGTCGATAGCCTTGACCTGCGTCGCAGCCTGCTGGTACTTGCTACCAATTTCGATACGGCCACCATTGAGCACCTTGCCGTAGCGTTGACCCTGGGTATCGACAGCCGTCATGGCCTTGCCCGACACATCCAGCACGGCATTGCTGCCCAACCAGATTGAACCGTCGTGTCCTTTGAGGTGGCGCACGTCCTCGCTACCAGCACTCAGGCCATAGATACCGATCTTGCCACCCGAGGCTCGCAAGGAGCCATCCACCGTAATCTGACCGCTGCCTTGCAAGACAATATTGCGACCATCATCTACGCTAATATGCGCCGCCTTGCCCACGGACAGGGTGGGGCCACTGGGGTCCACATCTTGCTGCTTGTACTCAAAACCTGCCGTCAAGCTCAGATCGGCACCGCCGCGCTGGCTGATCGAGCCTTTTTCGGGCGATTCGCTGAACTCGGGTGGCAACCACAGGGAGGCAACCTGGCTCAGATCCCCACCATTGGCCAGTTGACGTGCAGCGGGCAGATCCAGCTGCATGACGGGCATGTTCAGCGCCAGATTGGCCCCTTCTGCCACGGCCACGCCGTAACCGCCTATCACGTCGTAATTCGCAAACCCTTTCTGGAACAGGCTGCTGTCCAGATGCAGCATGGTCCCCACGGCCACATCCTGCGTCAAGCGCGTTCCGGCACGCAGCAAGGTGCCTGCGCTATAGCTCAAATCGGCATGAGCGACCGTGCCAGCCTTGTAAACACCGGGGGATGGCGCAATGGCAATGCCATCAGGCAGGATATCTGCCGGCACCACATAGTTGGTCGGGAAGCCGGCGGGATTCATGATCTCCATGATCACCGTTCCCGCTGGCAAGGTTGGCGCCACGCTCCAGCTATAACCGTCTACCCGCAACTGCTGGCCATTGGACAGCCAAACCGAATAACTGGAGTTCTCGTTGCTTGGCTTGGGCAAGGTCCAGGGGGTCGTCAAATGAATCCAGCTGGACTGATTGGCCTGCTCAACCTTGGGCGCCCCGCCAATAACCTCGCCAGCGGCGGCATGGGTACGCATGTAGTGGAAATCCACCGGCAAAATCGCACCAGCAGCAATGGTAAAGGCCTCGGTCGTCAGCAAATCGGCCAGAGAGCTTTGACCCGCCTGCAGGACGCCATCACTGCCCTGCACCGTGCCACCCAACACGACAGTCTCCCCGGTCTGCAAGCGCAAGGTGCCACCACCAGCCACACCATGACCACGGATTTCACCTTCGAAGACCAGTCGTCCACCTATGCCGGATACGCCGGATATATACGCATCAGCGGCCAGAGTGATATTGCCACCCTTGCCACCTAGCACCGAGCCATCGGCCATATAGGCCGCCGCCGAAGAGACGTCCAGCAGCGCGTGTTCGGCCACAGTCACATCACCGCTGCTGCGCAAAATGATTTCACCACCATTACGCCACGGCAGATAGCGCATCGCGCGGCTATCCATCTCCTGATTGCTCCAGAAGCCTCTGGTATCCAGGGTGACACCTGAGTCAATTCGTGTGGCAGCAATAGCGCCGGCTGCCACATCGGCAATCTTGCTGGATTGCCAGCCCAAACTGGCGCTGGTCCATTTATCCACCATATCACCCAGCAAAATACGGCCACCGCGCGCCGTCAGGTCAGCCTTCACATCGACCTGATTGGCATGCAGCGCGATCTCGCCACCCAGAGCAAGCTCCAGCGCGTCGTTGACTTCCACACTTTGGCTGGCATAGGCACGTAGAGCCCCCAGACCCATTTGCGTCAACCAATCGGAATCCAGGCTGATGCGAGAAGGGCCGGACGTCGCGTCGGACTGCTCCCCCCCCTCTTGCGCCTGAGCCTTGCCAATCACAATCTGCTCAACCACTGCACTGGGGCTATAGCTCAGATTCTGCGTGTCCTTGTCATAAACCGGCGTCCAGCCACCCAGAATCAGCTCGGCCCGACGCGCTACAGCCGTTTGTGACTGCTGATAGCCATCCAGCTTGGGAGCCGGTGCCTGAATCTGGCGCGGGCCCTGGTAAACCTCGGATTCGATATGCCCTTGCAGGTCCGCCGCCTTGGTCGAAATAACCAGGCGGCCCGCATCACGTCCTACCGTATAGCCTTCTTCGTAACGCTGGGTAGGAGCCAGAATCGGGTTATAGAAGCTGCGGGTTTGACCCCAGCGCGCACTGGTCTGCTCGTAACCCTTGTACAAGCCGGTGTAGAGCAAATCGCCCGGTGCACTATCGACCGTGTATAGACGGCCATCCACACCCCGCAGCCAGCTTTGACGCAGATAACCGCTTTGTACATCCAGCGTGCCGCCCGACAAGTTGACCAAGGAACCGGGGCGCGTCACCACGCTGGCACCGCTGAACTGCACGGTGCCGCCCTGGGCGGCCCACTCGCCGATACCGTGGCTGGCGACCCCCAGATAACCACCCACTTCCAGTAGCCCGCCCGCGGTGTACCAACGGTCCTTTTCATAGCCATTGGTGCCAGCAGGAACAAACACCAGGTTGCGGCGATCCAGCCAGACATCGCTGCTGCGCAGATTGTCGCCCTCGCGGTTGACCGGAGCATCGCGTTGCTCATTACCCTGAATGTTGATCATCAGGTTGTTGGCTTCCATCGCCACGCGAACACCCACATGGCCGGACACATCAATCACGGCGTCCTGACGTACCTCGCTGTTCCTGGCCGCGTCCACAAAGACCTGACCACCCGTCGCCAGCGTAAGGCTGTCGGCGTCGAAAACCACATCGCCACCGCTGGCAATCTGTACCAGCGACTGATCACGGCGGTGACGCAGGCCATCGCCTTCCTTGTCCGATTCCTTGATCAGAGCTTCGCGTTGCACATCCAGGGCGGTAGCAGCGCTTTCGTCCAGCACAATGGCTGTGACGCTATCCTTGCCCAAGGTCACGCTGGATTGAGCATCCGTCTTGTTGTTCTGCAGATGAATCGTGCCTCGGTTGTGAACCGAGGTGCTGGCCACCAGCACGCCGTCCTGGCTGATCGTGCGCCCGGCCAAGGTGATGTCGCCCGTTACGGCTTGAATCACGCCCGTATTGCGAACCAGGCCCGCCTTGTCGGATGCCCCTGCCTGAGCTACCACCGTGTTGCCACGGGTGGTGGAATTGACGTTTTCCTCTGTCCCCATCCCCTTGCGGATGATGAAGTTCTCGCCAGCGGCCAAGGCAGCCTGCCCGCCCGGGGTCGAGATACTGCCTGCATTGTGCACTTCCTGCCCCAGCAAGAGCACATAGCCCCCGCCCTGGTTCACGGTCTCGGATGCGTGTGTGCCGATACGTGCACCGGCGTGTATCTCGATCTTGCCTTGCGCATTAGTGAAGGACGCCGTGTTGGCATCCTTGCCATACAAACCTTCCTTGAATTGCTGGTCCGTGATCTTGGCGGCGGCTGTCACCAGATTGCGCACGTTCACTTGAGACGTGCCACTGAACACCACCCCGTTCTGGTTCACCACCATCACGGTGCCATCACCCTTGATGGCGCCTTGAATCTGGCTCGGGGCGGTATCCGCTCCCACAACACGGTTCAACACCGCATCGGACGCTTTTTGCTGGAACTGCACCGTGGTGTTGCGGCCCACGTTAAAGCTTTCCCAATTCAGTACGGCTTTGCTTTCGGTCTGCTTGATGGCAACGGTGTGCTGACCATTCTCTTGTGTGTACACCGGACGCTCTGAGCCGGTCCAGACGTGCAGATTGCCTGCAGCATCACGATCCCACACCCCGCCTTGCACATAACCGTCCGGCACACCGGCTTCTTTGGCAGCAGCCTCGCGCGCGGCTTTTTGTGCAGCTTGCTGAGCAGCAATCGCACTGGCGGTACGACCCAGGTTCTCGACCGAACGGGCCAATTGCTGACGTGCTTCGGCATGTTGGCGTGCCGCCGAGTTCAAAAGGCCATTGCCCGGATCAACCATTCCACCTTGTGCGCCGGAGACATTGCGCTCTACCGCTCCCCGCGACGCGAACCACGCGCCTGATACGGGCTGGGTTTGCGCATAAGCCTGCGCACTTACCCCCCCTGTAAGCAGCAAGGTCGCTATGGCTCGGGCCACCGGCGTCAGGCGATTTCGGGTCTTGTCGCGATAAGCTCTATCGACAGGGTTTCTAGGATCAGATGACTTGGAAGACAAACTGCGTAGGCGTGGCGACATTGCTTGAGTTTCCCGGCTTAAGACTGGAGGGATTTCGTATCCATATCTACAAGACTGGTTCTGGCGAGAAATCAATCATGCCTATTTTGTTACTTTATGTAACTACGCCTGCCTTACCAGAGCAATACCACCCGCCAACTCCTGCACCCGTATGCCGGACATGGCGCGCAGCATATCCAGGGCCAAATCCATATCGCTGATGGACAAGCTCAAGTACACCGGGCGGCTCTTCAAACTATCGCTGTAAACCACGATTTTTCCGGGCCGATAGCGGTTCAATTCTTCCACTACATCGGCCAGGGGCTGACCTTCAAAAGCCAGATAACCACGTCGCCAGGAACTGACCTGATCCAGGTTAGGGCGCTGCACCGCGTGGATGCGCTCATAGTCGTAAACCGTTTGCTGGCCCGCCTGCAAAGTGATGATTTGACTCGCCTGTACCTGGACCTGCCCTTGCAGGCAGGTCACCGTTACGTTCTTCCCCGTGTAACGCACGTTGAACTGCGCCTGTTGCGCTTGCATGCGCCCTGGCCCAGCCTGAACGTGGAGGTGGCTGGCCGCTCCATCCAGTACCCGGATTTCGACTTCGCCTTCAACAAGCTCAATGCCTGCCCCCTGGGCGGTGTCACGACGGTTGATGCAAGTTTGCGTGTTCATCTGAATGGCAACGGCCTGCCCCAGTTGAATCTCACGCTGCTCACCCACCCCTGTTCGAAAATCCGCTGTCAGTTCCGTGAACGATGGCCACAAGCCCCAGGGCGGATGTACCACTCCCACCACCGCCAGGGCCGAGGCTGCAAAAGCTCCCCCCATGAAGGCGCGCCGGGCCGTAAATACGGGTGGGGCAGCGGGAGCTTTCCATTCCGGCAACAAGTCTCTGGCGGCCTGCAAACCCGGCGTTACCGTGTCCATCGTTACCGTCAGCTCCTGCCAGGCCACACGATGTTCGGGACTTTGCTCCAGCCATTGCTGAAAGCTCTGCGCATCGGACTGCCGGGCACTGCCCGAATGCAGCCGCACCCACCATTGATTGGCTTGGGTACGCACGGCGTCAGACGGGAAGGAGGAAGAAGGACTCATGGGGCAAAACTTAAGCGTCGGTAAGGCTGTCGGAGACGCTGACACCCACAGCATCATTGAATTGTTCCGCGCAACGCAGTCGCAAATAGTCCAGCGCGCGCATCATTTCCTTGTTCACCAGGGAAACCGAAATATTGTACTGTTTGGCGATCTGGGCATAGGTCAGACCATCCACCCGCGAAGCCATCAAAATCGTGCGCTGACGAATCGGCATGTCCTGCAGCACAGCCAGCAATTGCGCCGTCGTGATGCGCGCCCAGGCACAACGCTGGGTATCGTAGGTGTCATCGGCAATATGGCTCAAGGCGTCCAGATCCATGGCAGTCAGCAAGCTGTTGCGCTGTTTGTAGGAATCAATGGCGATATGGGTGGCCATGCGCAGCAAGTAGGCTTCGTCATTGTTCACCGATACTCCGTTGCCTACCCCCCCTATCCGTATCCAGGTTTCCTGCAAGGCATCCGCCGCATCTTCACGCGAACCTATCGTGCGCTCCAGCCGCCGACGCAAATGCGTGTAACGGGCAATCAGACTTTGGCGCAAACGACTACGCAGAGCTTCGGACATGATCTACTTCCCGGCCTGCACAGGGCAGTCGTCACGCACATGGCCCGAAACGGGAGCCAGCAACAGGACCAAGGGTTGCGGCAGACTGGCATCCGGGGCCACGCCCATTGCCAGTGAGTCCAGCACCTGACTGATCGCCTGATCGCGGCTGGCCTGCCCGGTCGAGCCCAACAGGTGCACGCGCTCCACTTGCCCCTGTGGGTTCAGCCACAGCTGCATGGCCAGCCGGTACGCGCCGGGACGGGTCTGAGACGATAGGCACAAGGCATTACGCACGGTCTGCTGGACTCGGGTGACATAGGCACTGTAATCATGGGCACCATCACGCACGCCCGAGATGTGATTCAGATTCAAGGGGCGCTGGCCGGTGGCCGCTTTGCCCGGCCTGCTATCGGGCAAGCGGATCACAATCGAGCGGTTATCCACGTAATAGGCTTGCAAGCCCGAACCATGCAGCAAGGAGGACAGGGCTTGCTTGCGCGTCATTTCGCCGCGCACAGCTGGCATGGGTCGCTGCGGATCGGCACCGTCCAGCAGCACAGAGAGATCAGAACGTTGACCATACGCTTTCAGGGCCTGAGCCAAAGGCTGAGCCGCAATGTCGAAAGACAAACGTTCGGAAGAATTTAGCAGGGTGTCAGCATCAGACCGGGCAACTGCGAGACTTGCACAGGCAAATAACAAGAAAGCGCCGAGTAACACCGCCACACTGATCGCCACCTGAGTCATGGTCATGCGCACGTTAATAGGTCTAGCCGCGGCGTCGGACAGTGAAACGAAAAGGGGTGAGGCGAGGCGATTGTAGAAGTCGCCAATGACAACATAGTGACAGTTCCCGCCCGCTTTACGTGCCAAGCCACCTTAGCGCAGCACCAGCCAGGGCGTAGCGCCCTGCAGGTGTTCACGCATCTGTTCCAGGCTGCGCTCCAGCGCCTGAGCATCCTGGCGATAAAGATGAATCAAGGAAATCAGCGGCGAGCGGGTATCAATCAAATATTGATTCGCCCCGTTCAAGGCAGGCACACACAGCACAGGCCGATCAGCCAGCAAGCGCCAGCGCAAGGTCAGGTCGCGCGTTTCTTTCAGGTTGAAATGCCAGTGGCGCGAGACCTGCGCACGGCGTATCAAATTCTGGCTGACACCGACTGAGTGCAGGGCCTGGTGGCTGGGGATCAGGTCTGGATGAGGCAGGCAGTGGCGCAATAAATACGCGCACACTGCCGCCAGAGGGGAGGCATGGTAGATGGCGATGGAAGAAGTTTTGGCACTGAACCACGGCGTGGCTTCATGCTGCTTTTCCCAATGCGTACTGCTGATCCGCCACAATCGCATGCCGTCCTCCTTCACCCGCCCTGCCCCTGAGCTTGCTGCCTGCAACATTCTGCATGGCACAAGCGGCCAGCATCCCCCCCAGGGTTCAAGACTATGGGGTCTGCTGCAACAACTGACTCAACACCTTGCCATCCACGCTTACCGTATCGGCATCCAGCATGCCGGCCACATAGGCCTGCGTTGCTTCCTGCTGTCGCTGACGACGCAAGGCATCACGTAGCGCCGGCTTCACTTCCTCCAGCGAACGCACGCTAGCCGGGCGCAGATCAGTCAACTGCAGAATATGCACACCATCGGCCTGCACAATCGGATCACTCAGCTGGCCCGGTTCCAGCTTGGCAACCGTGGCACGCATGGCTGGCACCAACTGGCTAATCGGTAAAAAGCCATTGTCGCCACCCCGCTCGGCACTGATTTTCTCGTCCGAATGCTCTTTGGCCAGCGCCGCAAAATCCGCCTTGCCTTCGCGCATTTGCTTGACCCAGGCATCGGCCCGTTTCTTCGCTTGCGCCAAAGCCTGTTCGTCCTTGTCCGGCACGCTTAAAAAGATCTGGCTCAAGCGATACATGGCCGGCAACTGGAACTGATCCTGATTGGCCTGATAAGCCGTTTGCAGATCCTGCTCGGACGGGTAATCCGCTGCAGGTTCAGACACGGATTGCAGATAGCTGCGCAGGATCACCTGATTCTGCGCTTCTTCAATGGCACTGCGTATCTCGGGCTTCTTGTCCCATTCCTGAGCCTTGGCCTGCTCTACCACGGCTTTCTCGGCCAGGCGGCTGCGCAGCCACTGCTCCAGCACCACGCGATCATTACGCATGGCTTCACGCTGGGCTGCGGGCAAAACCTGCAGGAACTGCTGTAGCTCGTCCTGGCTGACCACCACCTGTCCCAGCGTGGCGACCGCCGGCGTCGCAGCACTGCTTTTTGCCGTCGATGCCGGAGCGCTGCTTTGTTGCCCGGCAGCTTGCGGCTGCTGGGCTTGAGCATCGCCATTTTTCCCACAACCCACCAACAGGGCCGACAGGCTCAGAGCCAGCACACTTTGCAGCAGAAATTTGGGGTGTGTCATCGTGCTCACCTGATTCAAGCTTGTGCCGCTTCAGTTTGTTCAGCGTCGACAGGCGCAGTAGTCTCTTGGGCTACTTCTGGCTGAACAGTAACCGCTTCACCCTTGTCGGCACTCTGGGCTTCATTATTCGCCGCCGCATGCTGACGCAAAAACAGCAGGAATTCCTGCAACAAGCGGTCCCACAATTCAGCGGTAGCTTGCAGGTAGCTTGGTGCAACGCCACCGGCCACGATAACGTCCATTTCCAGCACCAGAAACTCGCCTTGTACCGCTAGGCGAGCAAAACGCTTGCCAATATTCCAGGCCGATTCGATACCGGCAGGCATCTCGCCTTGAACGCGCAAAGCGCAGCTCAAGGTGTAATCCAGTGCCTGGTCCGCCTCATGCGCAGGATTACCCAGGCGCAGCGCAAAACCAATGCCTTGCGAAGCCGACAAGAGCTGGCGATTCCCAGCCTGCTCGGACTCGGTCACGCGATAGCCCATCTGTTGCAACAACTCCTGCAATTGCTTCAAGGAGACGGATTGGATGGTTTGGGAGTCAGTCATACATATTCCTTGTGGGTATCAATCAATAAGGCTCAGGGCGCGACAGGCGGCTGTTCCGACGACGTGGCACCGGGCGTGTACAAGCCGTCATAAAGCTTGTCGCCCAGCGCCTGCGCGTGCTCGTCGAACTTCACGCGTGCAGAGCCGGCCAGCGGTTGTCGGATCTTGAGCAAGTCGCCCGTGCTGAACTGCTCATACGCCGCCAGGATTTCTTTCCCGGCTGCATACAATTCCTTGTTTTTTGCCGTGCACAGTCCCAGTTCCTCTTCGCGCTGGGCCAGACTGGACGCCAGGCTGGCACGCTGCGTTTCAGTGGCACGAGCTTGCACCTGCAAGGTTTCAAACTCGTTACGCGCACGGCCTAATTGCGATTGCGCTGCCGCCACTTGCTGACGCGCAGAGGTCTTGATGCCCTCCTGCTCGTCTTGCAAGCTTTGCGCCTGCTTGCTGGCCTTGTCCAAACGGGCCTTCAGTTGCTCGACCTCCTTGCGGGCCGCATCACGTTCGGTTTCTGCAGCCGTCTTGGCGGCCGTCAGCTGCGCTTGCTGGCTTTGCAACTGCTGCAATTGCTGCGTGCTGGAGCGCAACTGCGTGCGCAGCCGCTCCTCCATATCCGATTTTTGTGCCATGGCTGGGCCAGCCCATTGGCCCAGGCCCGCCAGCAGCAGCGCGCCCAGCGTCATGAGAAAAGGCTTGCGCCCACTTGGCTGCACACACGGCTTCCAGGATGAGTTCAATATCTTCATGGCTTAGAACCTGGCGTTAAGTTCAAGCTGGATGATGTCGATAGACAGCGGTGCGCCATAGACTTCCTTGGAGCTGCTCCAGCGCAGATGGCCGGTTACGTTCTTCTCGAAGGCATAACCTGCACCCAGGAAGTAGCCACGTGCATTGGTGCCACCCAAGTGGAAGGAAGAATC
Source organism: Alcaligenes sp. RM2 (assembly GCF_052931795.1). NCBI lineage: Bacteria > Pseudomonadati > Pseudomonadota > Betaproteobacteria > Burkholderiales > Alcaligenaceae > Alcaligenes > Alcaligenes sp. RM2. The sequence continues at coordinate 145,013 of NZ_JBRFIO010000005.1, read as the reverse complement.
GTTATAGCCATCGGGCATGGCATCCGGTTCGATGTACTTGTAGCCCGCAAAAGCCAGCCAATCGCCCTTGTCCTTCAAGCCCAGGCTGCTGCCCAAGGTCGCTTGAACCATCCAGGCATTGCCGCCGCTTTCGATACCGGTCGGGTTACCGGAGGCATCGTAAGTACCGTTGGAGGCAATGTTGTACAAACCACCGGCACGATCCGCCATCTTGTTGCTGTCGTAAGCCAGGTTACGCACGTAATTACCGGCCAAACGCAGGTTCAAGCCATTCATGACTTCGGTATCCCAGCGCATGTTCACGTCCAGCAAGTTGAACTTGGAGGCCAGGCCCACGTATTGCCATTCGTTCCAGTTCTTGGGATCTGCCGACCACTGACGGATGTCACGCAAGAGGAAGACGGTATTGCCCTTTTGCATGAAGGCCGGACGCGACCAGTCTGTGTCACACACATCGCTGGACGAGTACAAAGTACACGCGCTGGAGCGCTGGCCGGCGATATTGTCAAAGTGGTAGTACGCTACGCTGCCGCGCAGATTGTTGCGCTGGTTGATCTTCCATTCGGCACCGATCTGCGCACCCAGCAGCCATTTGTTTTCGCTGGAGCCTTCGGACAGGCTGTTGCGATCCCATGGCGTGTTGGCGTATTCCAGCGCATAGGCACCCAGATTGCCAAAGACGGTCACTGGACGATCCGACATCGCGTGCTTGAAGGCAGCAGAAATCCCATCGACATTCAAGTCAGACGACCACAGCAGATCCGTGGAATCAAAGGGACTGGAGGCACGACCCGCCACAATGGTGGCCCAATCGGCAGGACGGTAAGACAAGTAGGCCTGATCCAGCCACAGGTGCTTCTTGCCCATGCCGTTGCCCAACGTATCGGAAGTGGACACCGGATTGTCATCGCTGCCCGTAGCCAGGCGGATACCGGCCTCCCAACGCTCGGACAGCGTCGCTTTCACACCCAGACGAGCACGGATACGCCACAGGTTGCGGCGGTCCTGGCGACTGTTCAGATAAGGAATCTTCAAACCATAGGGCTTGTTTTCGACCACGGTAGGAATGGGGCCGTTGTCGTTCCACTTCGCAAAGTTGATCAACTCGTTACTGTTCGCGCCATCCATCAGGCGCGACTCGTTACGCACGCGTACATCGCCTTCCACCGTGATGCGCGATACCCAGTCCGGGAAGGTGTTGGGCTGGGCCCAGTTCTCGGCCTTGGCTTGCGACATCACTTCATTCTTCACTTCTTCACGGATCTGCTCACGCACCGTCTCCGGGATGTACGTGACACGCACATCACCTGGCCGGGCCTGGGCGGCACCTGCTGCACCAATATCGGCTTTACGAGCCTGGGCCGCTTCCGCCTCGGCCTGAGCCACCAGGGCATCGGCCTGAGCCTGGGGCAAGACGCCTTGCTGCACCAGCAGACGAATCAGGTTAACGGTGGCGTTCTGGGATGGCGCCTGAGCCAGCACAGGGCCAGCGGTGCAGGTCAAGGCCAGCGCCACCGCGCAAGCCAGCCGACTAGGATGGGTTTTCATGAAAAGCGCACTCCAAATCATTCGGTCAAAAAAGGCAGACAATCAACTGGGCCTACGACCCGTTACCTGGGCTCGGATAGGCATGCTTACCGACGCCGGTGGCCGCTCGCTCAAGCGCCCGACTTCACGCAAGGCAGCTACCAAGGCCTCATCAATCTCGGTATCGCCCGAGGACTGCGCCAGGGCGACACGGGTAATGGACCCGTCTTCGGTCAACCACAACTGCACCTGAACGCGGTAGACCAAGTTGCGGGTGCGGCTGTCCTCACGCAGGATTTTTTGCAGCGCATAGGCCAAGTACTGGCTATAGGTGGCATTGCCTGCACGGCCACCGCCACTGCCACCCATGCCTCGTCCCTGTCCGGCACTGATGTTGAAACTGTCAGTACCGGCCTGGGCGTCGCTGTCCATCTGCATCGGGTCTGACAAATCGTCCGATGGCGTAGGTGGCGCTTCATCCTGCGGTTGGGGCTCTTCAACCGGCGTAGGCTCGGGTTCAGGCTCCGGCTCGACCACTTCCTCTTCTTTGGGCTCTTCAGGCTCCGGTGGCGGCTCGGGTTCGGGCGGCGGAGGAGGCGGTGGCGGCAAAGGAATCAACATGGGCTCTTTGGGCACCTGGCGCTTGATCCCTGCCATGTCGTTGGCCCATTTCCAGACCCACCAGCCCAGCAGCGCCACCAGCACCACAACCAGCCCCCTGATGGCCAGCCGACGCCAGCGTGCGCGTTGGTTGGCTTGCGGTTTGGATGAGTTTGGCAACATCGTTAGAACACCAATTAACTTACTGAGGTTTGCCGGTCACCAGACCGACCTGGGACAGTTCCAAGCGCCGCAACACATCCAGCACTTCCACCACTTTCTGGTACTGCACAATGCTGTCGCCGCGCACAATGACCGGGAAATCCGGGTTCAGGGCTTTCTCGGTACGCAAGCGGTCTTCCAGCTCGGGCAGGGTCACCGGATAGGCATCCAGAAACACCTGGCCCGCTTCGTTCACGGAGATGGCTTTGGTTTTGGGTTGAACCAGGGACACGGTGGAACTGGCCTTGGGCAAATTCACCTGAATGCCGGAAATTTGTGCGGTGGCGGTCAGGATGAACATGACCAGCACCACCATCAGCACATCAACCAGCGGGGTAATGTTGATGCCGTCAACGGCTGCGCTGTCATCATCGTCGTCTCGTAGGGCTGCCATGTCCGTTCCTTATGCCGAGCCAGCAGCCTGGGCGTGGGCCAGATCAAGGTCAGCGCCTTGAGCCAATGCCGCCTCGTGCTTGTCGTGTTTGGTTTTGCCGGGCACGCTGTTCTGGCCATGGATTTCAGCCAGGCGAGTCACAAACTCGTCCACAAACACACGCATATCCGCGCTGACGTCTTTATTGCGGCCAATCAGGCGGTTGTAGCCAAACAGGGCCGGAATCGCGACGAACAGACCCATTGCAGTCGCCAGCAAGGCAGCAGCCATACCGGGAGCAATTGCATTGATGTTCACATCACCTGCCATCGCGGTTCCCAGGAACACCACCATGATCCCCAGCACCGTGCCAAGCAGACCGATATAAGGGCCACCGGCAATCGCGTTGGACAAAATGCCCAGACGTGCACCCAGTGCCTGATTTTCCTGTGTACGAACACCGTCCATGGAAGCGCGGATGGCTTCGATGGTGTTGGGAGACAAGGCCTTCATGCCCTGGGCCTGACGGTTGTGCAGCTCTTTCACCCCCATGCGGTACAGACGCCACAAAGAGGAATGGGCAAAGTTCTGTTCGGCCTTGGCGTCGGTCTGTACCGCATCCAGCTTGCCGCCGGACTCACCAAATGCAGCACGGAACTGACGGTTGGCTTCTTGCACACGGCCCACCTGACGGCTCTTGCGGTACATGATGACCCAGGACTGGAACATCATGAAGACCAGCACGGCGATCACAATCCAGGCGTCCATCGGGACAGCTTTCAACAGAAAGCCCAGAGCACCAAAACCGAAGCCGGACTGCTCTTCATCCGCACCGTACGCAATCAGGCGAGACTCGGCTCCTTGTGCCAGGGCATCGGCGTAGATCAGGGCAGCAGGTCGGGCAGTTTTGGACAAGCGCAGCTCGTCGATCGCGCCAACAAAGGGCGCATAGTTAGCGACTGGAGCGGTGACAGGCGCTGTGGCCTCGGCACCGGCAGAGGCAGTTGCACCGGGCGTGGCACCTTCAGCGCCAACTACTTCAGCCGCCACAGGAGCAGGCGCGGCCAGCAAGGTGCCGGGGACATCACCACCCAAAGCGGCAACCGTGTTCAGTGGTGGCAGGCTGGCATTCAGGGAAGCCGTGGCACGGCCCTGGACGTACAGAATCACTTGGCTGCCATCGGCTGTCACGGCCAGGTGCTGCCAGGTGCTGGGCGACAAGGGGGCACCGGCAGGACTGCGTTGGCCATTGATCTCAACAAAGGGCACGCCCTGGTCCAGACCGATCAGAAAGCTGTTGGCACCATCACGACGGGCATAGACCAATTGCTGGCCTTGGGGCTGATCTGCACGCACCCAGGCGCTGAACGAAAAAGCACCGGTTGCTGGCACGGCCAGGGAAGGACTGGCAGGCAGCATCAAGGGCGCTGTACCCACAAACTGGGCGGCACGTCCGGACACGCCGTCAATCACGCCCGCTGGGGCTGTTTGAGCGTGGTTGGTGTACGCCGTACTGTCACGCGAAGGTGCACCAGCAGCGCCATCAAAATGATAGACCAGGGTGTAGTTGGGATCGAAGGTAATCTGGCCATTGGAAGCCACCGGGGCTTTCTCGTTGCCGTAGTACATCCAGATATCCTGCTTCTGGCTGGCCATCACCTCAGGAATATCCACCCAGATCAGCGCCATGCCCATCAAGGGGTCAAAGCTCTCGATCTGGTGGTTCAGCACGGTCTGATCATCACCGGACACAAAGCGCAGGTCCGAGCCATTTTCATTGGTGCCATCAAAGGAAAAATTGCCAGTATGCAGACGCACCAGCAAGGGGGTGCGACCTACGTTTTCGCTGATGGCCGCGCCTTCAGGCGTAGTATCAACAGAGATTTGCTTGCGGTACTGCCAGTCAGGCTGCCACCAGGCCTGCGCCACGGCGGGCAGCCAGCCCACCATCATGGCAAGCATCAAAAGAAGAAGGCGTTTCATGATCGAATTACTCCGGGAACAAAATCAGGCAGATTGTTCTGGCTAAGGGGGTCAGAAGGAGGCGCGCAGGCTGAAGTGCACACGCGGATCGTGTCGTTCGGTGTTGACGCCTTGCGTCAGGGGATAAGCCCAGTCGGCATGCAGGGACAGCCAGTCAAACATTTGCAGACGCGTACCGATGCCCACACTGGCCAGATGAAAGCTGGACTCCTGCTCAGGCAAGGGGTCACGCAAGCGCAAACGCGCAACGTCGCTGAAGGCGTAGAAGCGCCACTCGTTAACCGAGGGGCCAATCCAGCGGGCCAGCGAGGGGGTGCGCAGTTCGACGCTGGCCATCCAGCCATCGTCTGCACTGCGCTCAGCGGCCAGATAACCGCGCACGCTGGTCGCGCCACCGGCCGAAAACTGTTCGTTGGAAACCAGAGCACCTGAACCAATCTGAAAGCCCACTCGGCCATAGGCCTGCCAGTCTTTGGCAAAAGTTTCGGTGTGGTTCAGATCGCCCTTGAACACCATGAAACTGGGGCTGGCCATCCAGCGCTTGTAGTCGAACTCTTCCCACTCGCTGTTCAGGCCAAACAGGCTGCGGCTGGCGCCCGTCAAGGTCAGGCCGACACTGGTTTGCGAGTCTTCGGTATAGCGGTAGCCGTTGTAGGCCAACGTGAAGGGCAGATACGTCAGCGGCACGCGGTCACTGGTCTCACCAAAACGGGTTTGCTCTTCAAAATCCTTGTAGTCCATGCCAATCGAGGCGGTGTGATACCAGGAGCCGGACTGCGGAAAGGTGTAGGTGGCATGAATGCCGTAAGACTGGCCCTTGCCCAGCACATTGGTACCGCCAACAGTCGAAACGTCGCTGTCAGACTTGTAGCCAGAGAACGCCAGGCTCCAGCGCGGGGACAAAGGCATGGTGTAGGCCGCCGACCAGACCTTGGCATCCTGCATATCACGCGGAGCTGTGAAGTAGGTCAGGGAGAAGGTATGGCCGCTTTGCCAAAGATTGTCGTGGCCAAGAGTGACCATGCCGCGCAGCTTGCTGGTGTCGGCGCTGTAATCATTGTTCAAGCCCACACTGGCACTCCAGGGGCTTTTGTCGTCAACGCGCAGATCCACGTCCATGGTGCCGGGCACACGCCCCTCTTTCACCATCGGCATGACCTGACGACTGGCGCCGCGATTGAGCTCCGCCAGTTCCGCCTGCGCCTTGCTGAAATCCGGCACCTGACCTTCTTGCAAGGACGGCACGCCGTCACGAATGGCCAGCGGCGAATAGTGTTCAGCACCGACCACGCGCACACGGCCTACCTTGGTTTCCGTGACCTGGAAAAACACCACGCCATCGGCCACCGCCTGCTCGGGCAAGTCCACGTAAACCGACTGATAGCCCTGCACGTTATAGACTTCCTGCAAGGCGTCGCGCGCTTTTTCAATATCCTCAAGGCTGCGTTCGGGGCCTAAAAAGGGGTAGACCGCTTTTTCAATGCTGCGGGCATCCAGCACGGTATTGCCACGCACAATGTATTCATTGATGTTGACCTTGCCCTGAGCCTGCGCAAAGGCACTATGAGGCAGCAACAAAGCCAGCGCCATCACTGGCGCAGCACAAAAGGGGTGGCCCCTCCACCCGGACAAACGGACGTTGCGCCCTGAAATTTCTGCTGGCATCACGATGCTTCCGATCCTCAATCTGATGAGCGCTGTGTCGGTGTACCCCTGCTGGGACGACACGCCGCGCGACTCGTTGACATCTAGACGCAGCAGAAATCGAAAACTTTCGTTTGTAACAAAAACTTCATAATTCTTTCTGGGCGGCGGGGGCCAACCAAGCGGACTCGTCCCCAACGGCGCGATGTGCCTGCCCCCATGACAGCGGCAAAATACGCCGCCTTTGTCATGAAAACTTCACCCAGAAAAGAGAAAGCTTGCGCTAGGGTGTGTGGAACCCGAACGCCGTTATGGTGTGACTTCTTTTTATTGGCACCACCCTATGCGCCCTCTCCTTTTCTTCTTATTGTTTTTGGTTCAGGCAGGCAGCATGGCACAGGAAAACGCGCAGATTGAAGGCGCAAAAAGGCCCCCGTCCGATGTGTCTCCCGGCTGTGTCAGTGTAGTAGTGGATGGACAGGCGGCCCTGTCCTACGATTGCTTGAGCCAGCAAATGCAGCCCAAAGCAGGCCCAACACCCGGGGCGCCAGGAATAGGGTCTGAAGCCATCATCCAGAAAGGCCCGAATGCAATGGGTTTGGTCAATCCGGCAACAAGCAGCAATCGCATGGGCTCGAACTTCGGGACCTCGGCTTATCCGCAACGACCGCCACGGCCATCAGCGCCCTCGCCTTTTGCGCCGCCGAATCCCTGAGAAAGCAGCCGGCCTCAAGCAAACCTGTTTGAATATAGAAAAGCCCCACACAAATCGGACACGGGACCGATTTGTGTGGGGCTTTTGCCAGCGGTTACCGACTCCAGCCCCTCAGGTAAAAACACTTGGGGTGATGTGTTTTTTCTAACTGCGCTGATACTGCAAGCAGCGCCCCTTGTAAGACACCTCCTTGCCTTCGGGCATCAAAATGGGACGATCGCGCAAGCAGACCTGTCGTACCAGCTCAAAACCGTAGCGCGACATTTCCTGAGTAAATTTGTTGCGATGCCCCCGGTCCGGGTCTACCACCCAGACTTCGGCCTGTTTCTTCGCGCGCTGGTCTACCAGTTGGGCTAATTGGGCGGGCGTATTCCCTTCATACAACAGATCACTGCCCACGATCAGGTCATAACGCTGCCGGGCGGGTTTCAGCCCCAAAGAAGCCAATAAATCAGGGCAAGATTGCTCCCCCCACTGGGCATGGACATACGGCAGATCGGACAAGCCATTCAATGCCTGATTCAGCTTCAGGAAATGCGGCACCATGGGATGGCAATCGCTGGCGTGGATTTGCGCGCCACGTTTATGCATCACCAGACTGGTCAGGCCCAATCCGCAGCCCAGTTCCAGAATGCTTTCATCCGCCCGAATGGGACGATTTTTCAATTTGCGCGCCAGTTGAATGCTGGACGGCCATACCAGGCCAAACAAGGGCCAGACAGCCGGGCCTATGCCCAGAGACTGTGCATGTCCCAACGGGTCAGCATATTGCATGTGATCGGCCAAGGAACGAATACGTAACGATTCTCTGGGCGAGATTCGTATATGCTGGAGACGGGTTTTTAACTTGGCGGGCGTGGATGAGGTCGAGCCATATAAGTCTGACATAGACTGATGATCGTCCATATCCACACAAAAAGCGAATTTTGGCTTACTTTGCTGTGGTTTAAACTATAGTTAGCCGAATTTAAACGAATTTTCGCCCAACACCATTGATAAGGACCGCTATTGTTCAAAGACCTGATTAAAGACCTTGACGACCATTCCATCGTGGAACCTGACATTTTTCTGGACGTACCCTTCGTCCCCAGCGACGACCGCGTCATCGACACCATGCTGCAACTGGCTCAAACCGGGCGCAAGGACGTCTTGTATGACCTGGGCTGTGGCGATGGGCGCATTGTTATTGCGGCCGCCAAAAAATACCACTGCACCAGCATAGGCGTCGAACTGGACCCGCTGCGCGTTGCCGATGCCATGGAGCAAGCCGGCCATGCCGGCGTGGAGTATCTGGTGGACTTTGTGGAAGAGGATCTGTTTACCGCAGACTTCAGCCAGGCCACCATCGTGACGCTGTACTTGATGGACACCATCAATGCCATCCTGCGCCCGCGCTTGTTGCAGGAGCTGCGACCCGGTGCGCGCATTGTGTCGCACGCCTTTGATATGGGAGACTGGGAAGCCGACGAAATCCTGCATGTAGGCGGCATCAAAATCTACAAATGGATTGTGCCCGCGCAGGTGGCAGGCGAATGGGAATGGGAAGGTCTGGACGGGACGGACTATCGCTTGCAGCTCAAGCAGCGGTATCAGGATGTCAGCGGGAAAATCTGGATGAATGGCAAGCCCGCTCGGCTGACTGATCTTTATCTGTCCGGCGATTGCCTGGAACTAAGTGCGCAGGCCGACGAATCCTCGCCCGTAATCAGCTCCCATCTGTACTTCGACCACCAGGAACTGCTGTCCGTGGAAGAGGTGGAAGCAGAGTACTGATTCCGGCTGGCCTTTTTCTTCATACTGTATCGCTTTGGCACGAAGTCAGGGCAACGGCTTGGAACTGGCATCTAATCGTCAAAATATTTTTCAGCATGACGGAATCCAAGACACAGCTTGTCGACACGTTCGGAACCACCAGCGTACCGCCCACGGTTGATCTCTTTTCCGAGCCGACTTTACTGACAAAGAGAAACGTCTCTTAACTGTATGGCGCGGCTGCAATGCTAGGCTGATCTAACCTTCTGTTTTATTTCAGCAAAGGAATCAGCCTTATGCGTTTTTCTTCCTTCAAAGCGCGATGCGCAATGGTCTTGGCCACCGCAGGCGCCACCCTTGCTTTATCCGCCCCCTCGCTGGCCGATGTCATCATTCCCATGAATATGGCTACCGAAAGCGGTGCTGGCGAACAGATCGGCCAGGTTAGCGTCCGTCAGACAGAGCATGGTTTGGTTTTCACGCCAGACCTGAAAAACCTGAAACCCGGTGTACATGGCTTCCATGTGCATGAGAACGCCAGCTGCGCCCCCAGCGAAAAAGACGGCAAGGTAACGCCTGCCGGAGCAGCGGGCGGCCACCTGGATCCTGCAAAAACCGGCAAGCACGGCTTCCCATGGGGCAACGGCCACTTGGGCGACCTGCCCGCCCTGTATGTACAGGCTGACGGTACCGCCAGCACACCCGTTCTGGCCCCACGCCTGAAGTCCTTGGATCAGATCAAGGGCCGCTCCCTGATGATTCACGAAGGCGGTGACAACCACTCCGACCACCCCGCGCCCCTGGGCGGCGGTGGCGGACGCTTTGCTTGCGGGGTGATTAAGTAAGCAGTCTTAACTCTTCAACCTTCTCAAGGAGATGCCATGAACGAAACAATTGAATCTTCCTTTGAACATCTGCAAGAGATTATCAAGGACATCCGCTTTGCGATGTTCGTCACCCATGCGGCCAATGGCGAACTTCATGCCTGGCCCATGACAACCCAGAAGGCAAAAATGGGGTCGACCCAAGAGGACTATGAGCATGACAAGCTATGGTTCTTCATGTCGCGCAGCAGTGACCCGGTCAGTAATCTGACCGCCAATCCGCATGTGAACGTCAGCTATGCCGATCCTAAAAGCGACACCTATGTGTCGGTGTCCGGTATGGCCCGCGTGGTCGACTCCATGAACCAGAAAGAACGCTTCTGGAACACCATGACTGAAGCCTGGTTTGCCGGGGGGATTACCGACCCCGATCTGGCGCTGGTGTGCGTGCATATTGATAGTGCGGAGTACTGGAGCGTGCGCGAAGGCAAGCTGGCACAAGCCGGAAAAATGCTGAAAGCCACCCTGATGGGCGAGCGCCTGACCGAGATCGGCGAGCATGGCAAAGTCACGCCAGGCCGCTAACCCTCTGCCGCAAGCCACCCTTTCTTGATGCCAAAAAAAGCCCGGTCAGACACCGGGCTTTTTTCATCAGGCTGATACGAACAGCCCTCAACTCAGTTTTAAGTAGCGGGCAAGACGGGTATATAAAGGTCCGGTCAACACCAACACGCAAACCATGCGCGCCACCTGAAAGGAGGTCACCATCGGCGCTCCCAGTTGCAGCACTTTGGCGGTAATCGCCATCTCTGCAATGCCGCCTGGGCTGACGCCAAGCACCAACGTGGGATAGGCAATATCGGAAAGCCTATACAGGCCATAGGCGAAGGCAAACGCCAAGCACAGATTGATCAGGTTACTGATGGCAGCTACCCCCAAATACCTGGGAGCACGACGGAAAAAGTCCGGCCCGAACTTGTCGCCCAGAGCCCAGCCAATGCACAGCTGCCCCAAGTTGGAAATTTGTATCGGCAGGCCCGACAAAATAATGTCGTTATACGTAAGAATGGCCACCACCAACAAAGGGCCTAGCACCCAAGGGTTGGGCAAACGCAAGATTTGAAAGAGGAAGCCGGCCACACTGCTTAACAGCACCAGCAGAGCCAGACCAGGAAGGTTCAAAAAATCAGGCCGTACGACAGCTCCCGCCTGCTCCCCCGAAAAGCCCAAAGCCTCGAACGCGAAGGGAATAATCACTACGACCATCAGCACCCGCAAACCATGTGCAGAGGCGACCAGATCCGGACGTGCGCCATAACGCTCCGCCAGCCCCGTCATCTCGCTGGCTCCTCCTACTGCACTGGCAAACCAGGCAGTACGCAGATCCGTACCGGCATAACGGGTCAGCATGAATGTACCTATGCAGCACAAGACCAGCGCAAACACCATGCCCATCACGATAAACAGAGCATTACTGCCAATCAGATGCACCATGGCCGGAGTGAAATACAGCCCCAGGGATGTCCCAATAACCCATTGACCTGCGTTGCGCGCCAGCGGCATGCAGGCCCCCGGACTGCCTGCCATTTTGGTAGCTGCCGTCAAGATCAGGGCACCCAACATCCAGGGCAAAGGCATACTTAGCCAACTGGCCACCAGGGCACCAAGCAGGGCCACCCCAAAACCCAGGGCAATTCGAAACCAGATAGCCATAACAAAAACAACAAGGCCAGGCCGCAGCCTGGCGCTTTCTCCCGATAAAAGCCCCACCGAAGCGGTGGGGTCCCCCTATTTATGTCTCGTCGTGCAGTTGCTTGCGTCCTGCAATACGACGCAGCACGATCGGACCTACACTAACCAAAACGGCCGCGATCCACAAGGCAATTGAAACTTTGCTCTCGAACAGAATACCGATTTCACCGTTCGTGATGGACAGCGCGCGACGCAGACTCTGCTCCATCATATTGCCCAGAACCACTCCCAGCACCATCGGTGCCATGGGCACGTTCATCTTGCGCAGGAAGTAGCCCAGAACGCCGATACCAACGACCAGCAGCAGATCAAAGCTCGTGCCATTGATGGCATAGACCCCGATATAGCTGATCGCCAAAATACCAGGCACCAACAGGCGCGGAGGAATAGCCAGCATGGAGGCAAAGACCCGCACCATGGGCACGTTCATCAAGAACAGCATGACGTTGGCGACCATCAAGGAAGCAATCAAGCCCCACACAATCTGTGGCTGAGACTCAAACAGCACCGGCCCCGGCGTGATGTTGTACAGCGTCAGGGCACCCATCATGACCGCCGTTGTTCCAGAGCCTGGCACGCCCAGTGTCAGCATGGGAATAAAGGAGCCGGTTGCAGCACTGTTATTGGCCGCCTCTGGCGCAGCCAGGCCACGCATATCGCCCTGGCCAAACATGGCATTGGGATCTTTGCCTTCGATATATTTTTTCTCATTGGCGTAGGCTACTGCAGAGGCCACACTGGCCCCGGCACCGGGCAGGATACCGATGAAAAAACCCATCACGCCACCACGCACGGTGCTCCACCCGGTCATGCCCAGCTCTTTCAGGTTAAAGAGCTTGCGCTTGCTTTTAGGTACTTCGATCGACACGCCACCCAACAGGTTTTCCAGCATCTGCAACATCTCTGCCACAGCAAACAAACCAATCACGACAACAACAAAATCAATGCCATCAGCCAGGTTCGGAATATCAAAGCTGTACCGATATACCCCCGAGTTGGCGTCCACTCCCACCGTAGAAATGAACAGGCCCAGCATGGCGGCCAGGATACCTTTGACTGGCTCATCCCCCAACAAACTGGTCAGCGCACAAAAGGCAAACACCATCAGCACAAAATACTCGGCCGGGCCAAAGGCAACCGCCCAACCCGCCAGCATGGGAGCCAACAGCACAATGCCGCAGATGGCAATGGTGGACCCGATGAACGAGGAAAAAGCCGACAAGGACAAAGCCACGCTGGCCAAACCTTTGCGCGCCAGCGGATAACCATCCAGCGTCGTCATGACCGCTGCCGCTTCACCGGGCACATTGATCAGAATGGAGGTAATACGACCACCATACTCCGCACCCACATACACAGCGGCCAGCAGGATCAGAGCAGACTCCGGGGGCAGCTTCATGGCAAAGGCAATGGGCACAAGCATGGCTACACCATTAATCGGCCCCAGCCCAGGCAACACGCCCACAATGGTGCCGATAAAAGCGCCAATCGCGGCGACCAGCAGATTCTGGGCAGAAAAAGCAACACCAAAGCCTACGCTCAAATAATCAAGAATCGAGCTCATAACCACTCTCCCAGGATGCCGTAGGGCAGAACCACATCCAGGCCCAAATCAAATAGCAGAAACAGCCCCACTCCCATCGCCAGCCCGCCAATCAGGGCCTGCTTCCAGCTACCGCCAAACAGACGGCCTACCAAAGTAGCCATCAGCGTGGTGGCAATGATGAAACCCAGCCACTGAAACAGCCAGGCATAGGCCGCCAGATAAGCCACCATCATCAAGATGCGGCCATTGGCTCCATTGGGGTTGGCAGGCACAGTACCACCACCTTTGATAGTCAGGCGCAGCCCGCATAAAGCAATGATCAAGGCCAGCAATAAGGGAAAGGCCTTGGGCCCAACAGGTTCATAGGAAAATGGGGGCTCTAGGTCGTAGCCAAAAGCGGTGATCAAGGCAGCGAGCACCAGCGCGCCCACGCCTAGTACGCGATCATTCAGCGTCATGATTGGAATCTCCGGATTCACCCGCCATGGACGACGGGGCAGACAGGCGGCACTCCCGGCACAAACTGGCCGGGAGTAGCGTAAAAACTTACTTCTTGATCAGGCCAAACGAGTCAGCCAATTCTCGATACTGAAGTACTTGTTGTTTTACGTAAGCATCCAGTTCCTGGCCGCTCATATTGAAGGGAAACAGGCCCTGCTGAGTTTGCATGCGAGCAAACTCGGGCGTTTTCATCAGCTGCTCGAACGCCTGAACCCACCACTGATATTGTTCGTCAGAGACTTTGGGGCCCACATAAAAGCCGCGAATAATAGGCCACTCAATATCAAAGCCCTGCTCTTTGGCCGTGGGAATCTCGGCCAGTGCACCGTCCAGTCGCTTGTCGTTAAAGACAGCCAGTATACGAATAGGCGCCCCACCCTCCAGCATGGTGTGAGCTTCGGCTGCATCGCCCATATAGGCCTGAATATGACCACCGCGCAGGGCCGTCATCGCCTCGCCACCGCCCTCAAAGGCAACAAAGCGCATTTTGCGGAAATCCACATCTGCAGCACGGGCTGTCAGCGCAGCCTTCATCCAGTCCTGCCCACCCACGGAACCACCCGCGCCCAGAACAATCTTGGTCGGGTCGGCCTTGAAGGCCTCCATCAGGGATTTCAGGTCCTGATAAGGCGAGTCCGCACGCACAATGGTCACGCCATAATCACTGCCAATCGACGCCAGCCAGCGCACGTCCTCTACCGAATATTTGCCAAATTTGCCCTGTGCCAGATTCAGCAGGGAGCCACCCGAGAAAGCAGCAATCGCATTGCCGTCGCCCGGACGCTGCGCCACGATATGGTTATAGGCCACCGCCCCTACACCGCCGGGCATATAGACGGTGCGCATGGGATTTTCCAGCAGCTTGGTTTCCAGAAAACCGTTCACGGCCACACGACAGGTCAGGTCAAACCCGCCGCCTGGCTGTGCTGGAGCAATACACTCAGGCTTGGAGGGTTGCTGAGCCTGTACGCCACTCAGGCTGCTCAAGCCCAGAATACTGCTGGCCAGTAGCACCCGTAGTTTCATGTGGATAGTCATTGATTCGCCTCCAGGAGGATCTTAGTCGTTGTAATGGATGCGACCTTACCGGAGAGAAGCTTTCGCCTACCTTTCAATTTCGCCAAAAAACACGATTTTCAAGGGTATACCCTGAAAATCCAATCAGTGTTCAAGCGAATCAAACTCCAAACGCACGATCAAACCACGCTGCTGCGGTCCTGTCCGCAAGCTCATGCGGGCGCCATGAATCTGTGCAATAGCCTGTACGATCGCCAGCCCCAAACCGGAGCCCTGCAAGGCCTTCCCCGCCTCGCCGCGCCTGAAACGATGGCCTGCCTTGGCCATATCATCAGCACTCATACCCGGACCATCGTCTTCAACCTGAATGCTGCACACCGGCCCTTCCTTGCGCACCGTTACCGTAATGCATGCAGCACGTGGGCAGTACTTGATGGCATTGCTGACCATATTGCTTAAAGCCTGTTGCAAGAGCCAAGCCTCCCCGGCTACCCGAACAGGGGTGGAGGGCGCGTCCAGGCCCAGGTCCTGACGCTTGGACCTCGCCAGGCTCCATAGCTCATCCACCACCAGCCCGGCTTGCTGGCACAAGTCGACTGTGCCCAAGGCCGCGCGGGTGCGTAGCTGGTCAGCAGCATCGCGAACCCTGGACAAGGCCACCATTTGATGCGTCATCTGAGCCGTGTTGTTCAAGCGTAATTGAATTGCCTCCAGCACCTCCTTCATCTCATCGGTCTTGGCCAGAGACAGGGCAAAATCCACCTGGGTCAGCAAAACAGCCAAGGGGGTTTTCAACTGGTGCGAGGCATCGTCCAGAAACTGCTGTTGCTCGCGTGATTTGCGTGCATAACGATCCATATGCAAATTGATGGTCTGTACCAAAGGCCGGACCTCTCGCGGCAGGCTGGCCTCGCTGATCGGCTCCAGGTTGTCGGGGGAACGATGCCGTACCTCGGCGCTCAACTTGCGCAAAGGGCGTAGCGCCAGCAAGGTGCCAACCAGAATCAGAATAATGAAAAGGCTGAGCACCGCCACGTCCTGAATCAGATTCTGGATAATGACTTTGCGTATGAAAGCATGGCGCTCGCTCAGGTTTTCACCTGCCTGAATCAGGATTCGGCTGTCTTGATAAGTCTGCAGGCGCCCATCCGATTCCAGCGCCACTGCCGCGATGCGCAAGGGCTCTCCCAGATATTCAGCGTCATAAAAAACGGGCTGATTACTGAGCAGACGCCGCGCTGGAAGCGGCATACCGGTAAAGCCAATTTCCGACAAACCGTCTTCAGTGGCCACTCTGAAATACACCTGACTGCTGATGGTGTACTCCATGAACTCCATCATGTAGTAAGACTGCTCCATCGCCAGCCCGCCACTGATGGTCAAGACATTGGACGACATGGATTTCAAGGCACCGGCCAAGGCCCGGTCAAACGCGGCGTTGACCTGATCTTTCAGGGTCATGCTGGAAACAAACAGGGACACGCCCGAGGTCAGCAAGGCCGCAGGAATCAGCATGAACAACAAAGTACGACGCAAACTGCTTAAGGCCATATTTGCCCCCAATAAGGCAATACGCTAAGGCTCGTCATCGCTTACAGGCTCCAGGCAATAACCTACGCCGCGCAAAGTGACGATATGGACATCCGAGGACTGCAGTTTCTTGCGCAAGCGATGCACCAATACCTCGATAGCTTCGATATTGATTTCATCCTCATCCTTGTCATTGAGCCGATCCAGGATGAACTGCTTGTTCACTGGCTCTCCGCTACGCTGCACCAGAATACGCAGCACCTCGGCCTCGCGCGGTGACACGGACAGAAGCGTCGAATCCAGCGTAAAGCGCTGCGTGGACAAGTCATAGACCAGACTGCCACACGCCATACGCGGTTTGTCCTTGCCCCGGCTACGACGAATCAGGGCATTAACGCGCGCCACCAGCTCTTCAATACGAAAAGGTTTGGGCAAAAAATCGTCCGCCCCACACTCCAGGGCTTCCACTCGCTCCTGCAAGGAGTCGCGAGCCGTCAAGATCAACACGGGAGTCCGGTTATCCTCCGAACGCAGACGTGCCAGCAAGGCACGTCCGTCCATGCCCGGCAAGCCCAGGTCCAGGACGAGCGCATCAAATTCCTCGATCTGCAAACGATGGTAGGCCACCATCCCGTCGTTGGACCACTCGACTGCAAACCCTTTCTTTTGCATGCTGCGTGTCAGCCACAGGGCCAAATCAGGCTCGTCTTCAATCAATAAAATTCGCATGGCGGATAGTAGAAAAGAAAACAGAACAGGGGCAATAGTACGCCGCCGGATCGTATCAGCAGCACGTCACTGGCTGACAGACTCGGTCAGCTCCAGCACAAAACGCCGCAACCAGCGGCTTTCTTCATCATGTTCCTTGTTGATGTCCCAAATCATGGACACCACAAAAGACGGCACCCGCAATGGCACCGGCGAGACGGCTAATCGACTATTGCATTCCACAAAGGAGCGGGCGGCGTAATCGGGCATGGTCAGCACCAAAGGGCTGCCAATAATGGCGTTGATTGCCCCGGAAAAATGCGTGAATGAGGCCTTGACCTTGCGCTGCAGTCGCTCGGCATCAAAGAGTTCATCGACAAAGCCGCGCAAGCCGTCAAAGGACACCCGCCCATGATGAGCATGCAGATACTCCTGCTTGCTGATGGGGGTTGAAAACGCAATGGACTGCTTATCGTAAATGCAGATATAGGAAGCGGAAAACAGCACTTGCGACTTGTGCATGGTGCTCAGAAATTTAGGGCTGGAGCAGATCGCCAGATCCGCCCCATGCTCCACCATGCTTTGCGGCCACAAATAGCTATTGGTTTGGTAGAAGGAAAAACTGATCGTCCAGCCCTGCTCGTCAGCCATGCGAATCATGCGTTTGGCCAGCATATTTTCCAGATCGTCGGACAAAGCGATGCGAAAAACCCGGCTGGAGCGAGCTGGATCGAACTCCTGCTCGGATGTAACCAGCGCCGAGATGCTTTTCAGGGCCTCGGATATCTGCGGGGCAATCTCCAAGGCCCGATGCGTAGGCGTCATTCCGTGCGAACCACGGGTAAACAGCTCGTCATTGAATACCACCCGCAACTTGCGCAAGGACGCGCTGACCGCGCCCTGGGTCAGAAATAGGGCATTGGCGGCCTTGGTCACGCTGCGCTCGTTCATCAAGCACTGGAACACCAGCAGCAAGTTCAGATCCATCCGCCTGATATTAGCAATATTAATGGAAGCCATTTTTCTAATTAGTTTGAATAATTATTTGGCTTGATTAGACTAAAAATCAGCCACAACCACAATAAGGGTCAGGTATTCACCTGCCCTGCTCGAGGAGATCTTTATGGGCACTGCTACCGTCGCCCCTTCGCATGCCAAATCGGCCCCCCCAGGCCAGCCGGGCTTAAGTAAAAAACAAGTTGTTGCCGTTGGTATTGGCAACTTTATGGAATGGTTTGACTTCGCGATTTATGGCTACTTTGCAGCCATTATCGGCAGCATCTACTTTCCATCCGACGCCGCTGGCGTTTCCCTGCTCTCGTCCCTGGCCGTGTTTGCCGTAGGCTTTGTTTCGCGCCCCTTTGGCGCCCTGATTCTGGGCCCCATTGGCGACCGCTTTGGCCGCAAGACCGTGCTGATGATTACCGTCTTTGGCATGGGTGTGTTCACTACTCTGATTGGCCTGCTGCCTGGCTATGACACCATCGGCATTACGGCTCCTATCTTGCTGGTTGTGCTGCGCTTCCTGCAAGGCATGATGGTGGGTGGCGAGTGGTCCGCTGCCGGTATTTTCCTGGTGGAAAGCGCCCCCTCCAACCGTCGTGCCTCGGCCGCCAGCGTGGTGACCTTTACCGCCGGTATCGCTTTCCTGATGGGTACGGCCACGGCTGCCGCCATCAACGCCACGCTGACCGAAGCCCAGGTCTACAGCTGGGGCTGGCGTGTGCCCTTCGTGCTGTCGATTGTGATGACCTTCATTGCGGTCTTTATCCGCCGCAAACTGAACGACACCCCCGTCTACCACGAGCTGCAGGAAAAGAAAGCCAACAACACGCTGGAGCGCGTCTCGTCCAAGGACAAGTTCAACGCCTTTGTTCTGTCCTTTGCGTTCTCCGCCCTGTTCCTGGTGTCGCTGTACTACTTCATCACCTACGCCAATAACCACCTGGTTTCCATCCTGGGCATGAGCAAGACCTCGGCCCTGTGGCTGTGCAGTGCCTCGTTGGTGGTGTATTGCATCTTGCACCCGCTGGTTGGCCGCTTCTCGGACCACTACGGTCGTCGCAAACTGGCGCTGTTTGCCGCTGCGGGTCTGACCATCATGGCCTACCCGATCTTCATCATGATGAACTCCGGCAAACCCGCGCTGATCCTGCTGGGCCTGATCATCATGGCTTTCCTGGTAGCCATCTCTGCCGTCATGAACGTGGTGCTGCTGGTGGAAGTGTTCCCCGCCTCGATTCGCTCGACCGGCGCCGCACTGGGCCACAACGTCTCGTCAGCACTGCTGGCTGGCCCTGGCCCCTTCATTGCTGCTGCCCTGATCCAGTACACAGGTAACCCCAACGTACCGGCCTGGTACCTGGCTGCGGTATCCCTGGTGTGCTTCCTGATCCTGTATACCCGCCTGCCTGAAACCAAAAACGTGGACTTGTCCGCAGGCTGACCTTTAAAGGAGACCTAGTTATGAGCAAAGTTGCAGTTATACAAGCGGCATCCATCCCGTTTGACTCTGCCAGCAGTGTAGAAAAAGCCGCCGCCATCTTGCAGCGTGTGGCTGCCAATGGCGCCACACTGGCTGTCTTTCCCGAAGCCTTTCTGGGCGGGTATCCCAAAGGCATCAGCTTTGGCAGCGTCATCGGCAACCGCCGCCCCGAAGGCCGTGCCCTGTACCAGATGTATGTGGAAGGCGCTGTCACCCTGGGTGGCCCTGAACTGGAAGCACTGGCCGATGCAGTCACCCACACCGGTGTGTACACCGTCATGGGCGTAATCGAAAAAATGGGTCGCACCCTGTACTGCACCGCTCTGACACTGGCTCCCGGCAAAGGCGTGGTGGGCATCCACCGCAAGCTGATGCCTACCGGCCAGGAACGTCTGGTCTGGGGCTTTGGCGATGGCTCCACCATGGGCACTGTCGATACTCCCATGGGTCGTATCGGCAACGTGATCTGCTGGGAAAACTACATGCCCACCCTGCGTCAGACCATGTATGCCCAAGGCACCGAACTGTACTGCGCCCCCACGGCAGACGACCGCCCCACCTGGGCCTCGTCCATGATTCACATCGCCGTTGAAGGCCGTGTGTTCGTGCTGTCCGCCTGCCAGGCCATCCGCCTGAACAATTACCCCGAGTCCTTCCAGAAAGAATTTGCTCTGCCCGGCGAATTTGCTCCGGACAGCTACGTGATGCACGGCGGCAGCATGATCGTCAGCCCCACCGGCGAAGTGCTGGCCGGCCCGGTGTTTGATGAAGAAACCGAGCTGTACGCCGAACTGGATATGGACCTGCTCAAACAGGCCAATCTGGACTTTGACGTCTACGGCCACTACTCGCGCCCCGACATCTTCTCTCTGCATGTCGACACCCGAGCCAAGCAGGTAGTGAAACTGCAAACCGAAGACTCGGCCGAGTAAAACCAGCCAAATCCTGCACTTAAAAAACCAGCCCCATTACGCGATAAACGTGATGGGGCCGGAACTGCTTTCGAGCCTGGCACAAGCTGCTGCCTGCACCTGCTCTTTCCTGTCGTAGCTTTGTTTTTGATCCCTTGGCACTAGCTCAAAGCCAAAGGTTCCAGCACGGGCTGATACGGAGACATCTGCAACTGCGTCTCGTCCAGACCCATTCCCTGCGCCAACAGAGCCAACATCGTCAGGCTCAATGGAACAAGACCTTTCTCAATCACGTTGTATTCCGCCACACTGATTCCCAAGCGACTGGCCAAACGCTCGCGCTTGATTTCCAGATACTCGCGCCAGGCACGAATCAGGGTCCAACGATGCGTTCGCATATCCTTGAGCACCACATACGGAATCCCCTTGTCCGAACGCACAAAACGCGGTGCGGCCATCAACTTGCGCACGCACTCATCATTCATGGCATCTCGTGTCAACAGATGGGCATACAGCACGGCCTGCTCGGGCAAGGTACGAGGATCAGTATCTTCAGTGGTCAACAAGTATGTATTCATCATGGCTGACAAACCTAAGGATGTAAGAGAACGGAGAACCCTGAACTTACCGTCCCGTTCCATCCCGGTCTGTCAGATAATTCTGAAAGTGCTCCCTGACCGCCCTATCGGCTGATCCTGATCAAGACACACATCCAAACAGACCATAAAAAAAGCCCCTGAACACGTCAGAGGCGCGCTTTCAAAACACAGCATTGGGCATATTTACATTCGTATCTGCGACTACAACTCACGCATGAATACTTTGTGAACCCCAAATTTTGCATCACGTGGAGTTCGAACTGCCCGGCAGCTTTCAGATCGAATACTTCAAACAAGCCCGCTAAATTGAAAAAATCCCTTGCAAATAGTAGGTGAATACCCGCATCACCGACTACACTTGCGGCTCCGGCGTGAAAACCTCAATAGAATCAAGATTGTCCTTGATCAATTAGACACGCCCTCTTGGCAGTAGCCCATAAGTTCAACGCTTATACTGTTCAACTATAAAACGGGGGCAGAGCTCACAAGGCGCCTCCCCTGACGATTTCAAACACGAAAACACAATCCTATTGGAGAGCCGCATGGTGAACATGAATCGGCGTCAGTTCTTCAAAGTGACGGGGGCCTCGCTGGCCAGTTCCAGCATGGTCTTGCTGGGCGCTGCGCCCACCCCCGCCATGGCGGAAGTCAGGCAGTACAAACTGACCCGCATGACAGAGACGCGCAATACCTGTCCTTACTGTTCCGTAGCCTGTGGGGTGCTGCTGTACTCCCGTGGTGACGGCGCCATGAATGCCGAGCCCAGCGTGGTTCACATTGAAGGCGATGCCGACCACCCCGTGAACCGCGGCACACTCTGTCCCAAGGGCGCAGGCTTGGTGGATTTCATCAAGAGCCCCAACCGACTCAAATACCCTGAATACCGTGCCGCTGGCTCGGACAAGTGGGAACGCATCTCCTGGGAAGACGCTTTCACGCGTATTGCCAAGCTGATGAAAGAAGACCGCGACGCCAACTTCCAGACCACCGCTGAAGACGGCACCGTCGTCAACCGTTGGCTGACCACCGGCATGCTGGCTGCTTCGGCAAGTAGTAACGAAGTGGGCTATGTCACCCATAAAGTCATCCGCAGCATGGGTGTACTGGCGTTCGATAACCAAGCACGTGTCTGACACGGCCCGACGGTGGCAGGTCTTGCCCCGACGTTTGGCCGTGGAGCGATGACGAACCATTGGGTCGACATCAAGAACGCGGATATTGTGCTGATTATGGGCGGCAACGCAGCCGAGGCGCACCCCTGTGGTTTCAAATGGGTGACCGAGGCCAAAGCACACAACAATGCAAAACTGATCGTTGTGGATCCACGCTTTACGCGTTCGGCATCCGTAGCGGACTTTTACGCGCCTATACGTACCGGTAGTGACATCACCTTCCTGGGTGGCGTCATCAAATACCTGCTGGATAACGACAAGATCCAGCACGAATACGTGCGCAACTACACCGATATGCCCTTTATCGTGCGCGAAGACTTTGACTTCGAGCAGGGGCTGTATTCGGGCTACAACGAAGAAAAACGCAGCTACGACAAGTCCTCCTGGGACTACGAGCTGGGCGAGGACGGCTACGTCAAGACGGACCCCACCTTGCAACACCCACGCTCGGTCTACCAACTGCTGCGCAAGCACTACGAGCGCTACACGCCCGAGATGGTGGAACGCGTCTGTGGCACGCCCAAGGACAAGTTCCTGAAAGTCTGTGAAATGCTGGCCTCGACCGCTGAACCGGGTCGCGCGGGTACCATCCTGTATGCGCTGGGCTGGACGCAACACAGTATTGGTTCGCAGATCATCCGTACCGGCGCCATGGTCCAGCTGCTGCTGGGCAATATTGGTATTGCCGGCGGTGGCATGAACGCGCTGCGCGGACACTCCAACATTCAGGGTCTGACTGACCTGGGTTTGATGTCCAACCTGCTGCCCGGCTATCTGACTTTGCCCAACCAGGCCGAGAAAGAGTTTGACGGCTACATCGGCGCACGTGCCCAACAGCCGCTACGCCCCAACCAGCTCAGCTACTGGCGCAACTACAAGAAGTTCCACGTCAGCCTGATGAAAGCCTGGTTTGGTGATGCCGCCCAGGCCGAGAACAACTGGGCCTACGACTATCTGCCCAAGCTGGACAAGCTCTACGACATGCTGCAAGTGTTCGAGCTGATGGACGAAGGCAAGATGACGGGCTACATCTGTCAGGGCTTCAACCCCCTGGCGGCGGCACCGTACAAGGCCAAGCTGCTGCGTGGTTTCTCCAAGCTCAAGTACATGGTCATCATGGACCCGCTGGTTACGGAAACGTCAGAGTTCTGGAAGAACTATGGCGAGCACAATGATGTCGATTCCGCTTCCATCCAGACTGAAGTCTTCCGTCTGCCCACCACCTGTTTCGCCGAGGAAGAAGGCGCACTGGTGAACTCGGGTCGCTGGTTGCAATGGCACTGGAAGGCCGCCAATCCTCCGGGCGAGGCCAAGAGCGACATTGAGATCATGAGTACGCTGTTCACGCGTATTCGCTCGCTGTACCAGAAAGAAGGCGGTGCCTTCCCTGATCCAATCCTGAACCTGTCCTGGCCCTACTCCAACCCGGATGATCCAACCGCCGCTGAACTGGCCAAGGAATATTCGGGCCGCGCACTGGTGGATCTGCATGATCCCAAAGATCCAAGCAAGATCACGCGTAAGGCAGGCGAGCAGCTGGATGGCTTTGCCGAATTGCGCGACGACGGCACCACGCTAAGCGGTTGCTGGATCTATGCCGGTGCCTGGACGCAGCAAGGCAACCTGATGGCTCGCCGCGACAATAGCGATCCAACCGGAATCGGCCAGACGCTGAACTGGGCCTGGGCCTGGCCAGCAAACCGCCGCGTGCTCTACAACCGTGCTTCCTGTGACCTGACCGGCAAACCCTTTGACCCACGTCGCAGCCTGGTTCACTGGGATGGCAAGCGCTGGGGTGGTGCGGATATCCCTGACTACAAGGCCGATGAAAATCCGGCTGATGGCATGGGCCCGTTCATCATGAACCCTGAAGGTGTCGCCCGCTTCTTTGCCCGTAAAGGCATGGCAGAAGGCCCCTTCCCCGAGCACTACGAGCCTTTTGAAAGCCCTCTGAGCTACAACCCGCTCAGTCCTGACGAACCACGTGCCATGACCAACCCGGCAGCCCGTATCTTCAAGGACGACCTGGCAGCCATGGGTACGGTAGACAAGTTCCCCTATGTGGGCACCACCTACCGCCTGACCGAGCACTTCCACTACTGGACCAAGCACGTGAAGTTGAACGCCATCGTGCAGCCCGAACAGTTTGTGGAAATTGGCGAGGAGCTGGCCAAGGAAGTGGGCATTGTGCAAGGTGACCGCGTCAAGGTGTCCTCCAACCGTGGCTATATCAAGGCCGTGGCGGTGGTGACCAAGCGCATCAAAGCCCTGAACGTGGATGGCAAAGTTGTCCACCAAGTGGGTATCCCGCTGCACTGGGGATTTGTGGGTCTGGCCCGACCTGGTTTCCTGATCAATGCGCTGACCCCGCCGGTAGGCGATGGCAACTCGCAAACGCCGGAGACCAAGGCCTTCCTGGTTCAACTTGAAAAGGTTAAGGAGTAAGCCATGGCCTTGCAATCACTTGATATCAAACGGCGCTCCGCAACCACCACCCCATCGCCCAGCGTGCGCGAGCCCGTGGGCGGGGAAGTGGCCAAGCTGATCGACACCAGTAAGTGCATTGGCTGTAAGGCCTGTCAGGTCGCCTGCATGGAATGGAACGATACGCGCGACGAAATCGGTCACAACGTCGGGGTGTATGACAACCCGGCCGACCTGACCGACAAGTCCTGGACCATCATGCGTTTTGCGGAGTATGAAAACCCCGCTGGCGATCTGGAATGGCTGATTCGCAAAGACGGCTGCATGCACTGCGAGGACCCGGGCTGCCTGAAGGCCTGTCCCTCGCCAGGCGCCATCGTGCAGTACACCAACGGCATTGTGGATTTTCACGAGGAAAACTGCATTGGCTGCGGCTACTGCGTTACCGGCTGTCCTTTCGATGTGCCCCGCATTTCGGAAAAGGACAAGAAAGCCTACAAGTGCACCTTGTGTTCGGACCGTGTGGCGGTCGGACAGGAACCGGCCTGTGCCAAGACCTGTCCTACCGGCGCGATTGTGTTCGGTACCAAAGAAGACATGCAGCACCACGCTGCAGAGCGTATCGAAGACCTGAAATCGCGCGGCTTTGAAAACGCAGGTTTGTACGACCCGGCTGGAGTGGGTGGCACCCACGTCATGTACGTGCTGCACCACGCCGACAAGCCTGAGCTGTACAGCGACCTGCCCAAGGACCCGCAAATCAGTCCGATGGTCTCGCTCTGGAAGGGAGTGGCCAAGCCGCTGGGGGTTGCTGCCATGGCACTGACCGCCCTGATTGGTTTCTTCCACTACATCCGAACCGGTCCTAACGAGACTGACGAGGAAGACGAGCGCCGCGCCGACGAGGACGCACGCAAGATCCAGGAGGCTCACCATGACTGATCACAACCGCAAGGGCTTGATTCAGCGCTACACCACCAGTCAGCGCATTAATCACTGGATCATTGCCATGAGCTTTGTGCTCCTGGCCTTGTCCGGGCTGGCGCTGTTTCATCCGTCAATGTTCTGGCTGACCAATCTGTTTGGCGGCGGTCCGTGGACACGCATTCTGCACCCGTTCATTGGTGTGGTGATGTTTGTGTGCTTTTTCCTGTTTGCGGCCCGCATGGTACGGCACAATATGTTCTCCAAGGGTGACGCGGCCTGGCTGCGTCACTTCAAGGACGTGCTCAATGCCAAGGACGAGCGCATTCCCGAAGTAGGCCGCTACAACGCCGGGCAAAAAATCCTGTTTTTTGCTTTGGTGATCTTCATGATCGGCCTGCTGGCAACCGGTGTGGTGATGTGGCGCGAATACTTTTCCGCCTTCTTCCCCATCTGGGCTATCCGTCTGGCCTCCGTGCTGCACGCGGTCTGCGCCCTGCTGATGATTTGCGCGATTATCGTGCACATCTACGCCGGTATCTGGGTAAAAGGTTCAGTCAAAGCCATGACCCGCGGTACGGTTACCCGTGCCTGGGCCTGGAAGCACCACCGCGCCTGGTTCCGTGAAGAAATGGAAAAAGGTCCCAGCCGTCCTGCCGAATAAGCGGGGCTCTGGTACATAAGCAACCCGGCTGCCATGCACCATTTCGGGCATGGCAGCCTTGTTTTCAGGAGTCTGTCTTGCAACGCATCCTTCCGCGCGGCGAAATCGAAAGTCTGGACCACACCTCCATCCCCCGACTGCGCCTGCCTGTGCGAGCCAGCGTCTTTGCTGACCGGGCAGCACGTCTGCGTCAATTGGCTGACGGCAATCCCGTTGGTGCCTACCTGCTCTTGCTGGCACATCTGGTAGATGGGCAGCACAAACAACTCAATGCCCTGCCCCCGACCGAACTGCCCGCCGAGGTGCTGGAAACAGCGCAAAGACACGGTATGCCGCCCCTGCTGGCATCGGGCTGGAAGCGCGATCCACAGTGGCTCAGCATTTTGAGCAGCCTGCTCAATCACATGATCAACACTTCGGACGTGCCTGCAGCCGCCCAAGAAGTCTGTCAGGACCTGCTCAAGAAAGCCGAGTCTGACCCACAAAAACTGGAAGATCTGGCTGACGCGATTCTGGCCGAGCAATTGCCTGAGCAAGACGGTGCCGCGGCACCTTTTGTCATGGCCGCCTTGCAGGTTTACTGGACGCATCTGGCCTGCTCGCTGACCGAGGGCCAACTGTCTGTAACCAGCCCCTTTGGCGTATGCCCGTCCTGCGGCAGCCTTCCCGTATCCAGTGTGGTGCGTGTGGGTGGTCGTGAAGATGGCTGCCGCTACATGTGCTGCCCGCGTTGCAGCGTGGAATGGCATCTGGTGCGCGTGACCTGCTCGCACTGCGAGAGTACCAAAAGCGTGGCGTATCACGCCATTGAAGATGGCCCGGAAGGGATCAAGGCCGAGTCCTGCGACAACTGCCACACCTACCGCAAAATCTTCTATCAGGAAAAGCAGCTGGGTCTTGATCCAGTTGCAGACGACCTGGCCAGTCTGGCTCTGGACGTTCTGATGGGCGAAGAAGGCTATTCCCGCGCCAGCGGCAATCCGCTTCTTTGGCACCAGTCTTAAGCTAAGATTCCCCTACGCCTTGTTGCCCCGAGCACAAGGCGTAGCTGACGGACCTTGCCCATAGACTCAAACGCCTGCCTTTGAATGATGAGCCCAACGCCTGAACTCTCCCCCGCCCACATCCCTTCCCTGGATCGCTTGCTGCGCTCGCCAGAGTTCCAGCCCTTGCTAAGCCAGTTCGGCCACACGCGCCTGAGTCAACGCACTCGTGCCCATTTGCAGGCACTGCGGGAGGCCGTGCTGAAGGGAGCACTAAGCCCTCAGGACCTGGAGCCCGCTCAGCTCGCCAATGCACTGCAGGCCAAGCTGCAAGAAGAATCCCGCTTGCAGCTGCGCCCGGTCTTCAATCTGACCGGCACCGTGCTGCACACCAATCTTGGGCGAGCAATGCTACCGGATGAAGCCATACAGGCTGTCGTCCAGGCCATGCGCTCGCCCGCCAATCTGGAGTTTGACCTGGAAACCGGCGGCCGAGGCGACCGCGATGACTTGATCAACCCTTTGCTCTGCGAGCTGACCGGCGCTGAAGCCGCTACAGTCGTCAACAATAATGCGGCTGCCGTGCTGCTGATGCTCAGCACCCTGAGCCCCCGCCGTGAGACCGTGGTGTCACGCGGCGAGCTGGTTGAAATTGGCGGGGCCTTTCGTATTCCCGACATCATGAAGCGTGCCGGTGCTCGCCTGCATGAAGTAGGCACCACCAACCGTACCCACGCAGCTGATTACGAAAACGCCATCAACGAGCGCAGCGCCATGTTGATGAAGGTGCATTGCAGCAACTACGCCGTCAAAGGCTTCACCAAAAGCGTTTCAGTCGAAGAAGTTGCACAGATAGCCAAAAAACACGGCCTGCCCACCAGCGTGGATCTGGGCAGTGGCACCTTGGTGGACCTGAGCCAATGGGGCCTGCCGCCTGAGCCCACCGTGCGCGAGACCATCGAAGCCGGTGCCGATATCGTGACCTTCAGCGGCGACAAGCTGCTGGGTGGCCCCCAGGCCGGTCTGATCGTAGGCCGTGCAGACCTGATCGCCAAGATCAAGAAAAACCCGCTCAAACGTGCTCTGCGCGTGGGTAAAATCACCTTGGCCGCACTGGAGCCTGTGCTGGCCTTGTACCGTTCGCCAGAGCGCCTGCCCGAGCACCTGACCACCCTGCGTCTGCTGACTCGACCTTCGGCTGAAATGCGTGCCCAAGCACTACGTTTGGCCCATGTCTTGCAGCAATGGGTGGGGACACAATTTGCTGTAGAACCCACTGCCATGCTGAGCCAGATCGGCAGCGGTGCGTTGCCCGAAGACGTACTGCCCAGCTTTGGACTGCGCTTTGCCTACCAAGGCACAGGCCGTCCGGGCCGCCATCTGACTCAACTGGAAAAACGCCTGCGCACTTTGCCCCAGCCCGTCATCGGGCGCATTGCGCAAGATGCCTTTTGGCTGGACTTGCGCTGCCTGGAAGAGCCCTTTGAGGCCGCCTTCAGCGCACAACTGATTCCCGAGCAAGCATGATTGTTGGCACCGCAGGACATATCGATCACGGCAAAACCACCTTGATCCGCGCCTTGACCGGCGTGGATACCGATCGTCTGGAAGAGGAAAAAAAGCGCGGCATCTCCATCCAGCTGGGCTATGCCTATACGCCTTTGCCCGACGGACAGATCCTGGGCTTTATTGATGTGCCCGGTCACGAACGTCTGGTGCACACCATGGTCGCGGGTGCGACCGGCATTGATTTTGGCCTGCTGATCGTGGCCGCAGATGACGGCGTCATGCCGCAAACCCGCGAGCATCTGGCCGTACTGCAATTGCTGGGTTTGCAGGCGGGAGCCATCGTCCTGAGCAAGGCGGATCGCGCTGATGCTGCCAGAATTGAATCCGTCAAAGCCGAGCTGCAAGCACTTGTCCAAGGAAGCTTTCTGGACAATGCCCCCATCTTCGTTGTTGATGCCCTGTCCGCCGACAAACCCGGCCTGGAAGCACTGCGCCAACATCTGCACGCACAGGCCATGCAATCCACCAAGCAGGATGGCAACGGCTATTTCCGCCTGGCCATTGACCGCGTTTTCACCTTGCAAGGTCACGGCACCCTCGTGACCGGCACCGTGCACGATGGCGTGTTGGATCTTGATGGCCCGGCGATGGACTTGCGCCTGATGCCACGCGGTACACCCGTACGAGTGCGCAGCATTCACGCCCAGAATCAGGCATCACGCCAGGCCCGCGCCGGGCAGCGTTGTGCCCTGAACCTGGGCGGGATTGATGTGCAGGATATAGAGCGTGGCGACTGGCTGGCCGATGCCCGCTGCTTCATCCCCTCCACTCGTATCGATGTGGAACTGAGCCTGCTGGACAAAGATATTCCCGCCCTACGCACCTGGTCGCCCTGGCATATCCACATGGGTGCCGCGCACCTGACGGCCCATGCCGTACCTTTGGATGGCGAGTCCTTGCAGCCCGGCCAGACCGGCAAGGTCCAGTTGGTCTTTGACCGCCCGATCTGCTCCATGACGGGCGAGCGCTTTATCTTGCGCAACGCCCAGGCCAGCGAGACCGTCGGCGGCGGGATTGTGCTGGACCCAAATGCGCCGGACCGCAAACGACGCTCTACGACACGCCTTGCCTGGCTGGATGCCTTGGCACAATGGACGCGCGGCGGACCGTTGGAGGGCCTGCTGGCCCAAGCACCTTACGGTCTGGACGAAGCAACACTGCTGCGTCTGTCAGGAGGATCTCAACAAGGCTTGAGCGCCCCCGCCAATGCCCGCTGGCACACCGGATCTCGCCCACAAAGTCAGCCTATCTTGTTGAGCGATGCACGCCTGGAAGCGCTGTGTCAGCACATAGAAAGCGTGATGCTGCAGTTCCACGAGCGCAATCCGGACGAGCCGGGCCTGTCCATCAGCCGCTTGCGACGCATGGCCGCCCCCACCATGCCCGACGCAATCTGGCAGCTCCTGACCGAATATCTGCTGTCAGAACAGCGCCTGGCCCAACAAGGAGCCTGGCTGCATACGCCAGGCCACCGCGTTACCCTGAGCCCCGAAGACCAAGCTCTGGCCACCGCCCTGCTGCCCCTGATCGAGGCAGGCCGCTTCGATCCTCCATGGACACGTGATCTGGCCAAAGAAACCGAAGCCCCGGAAGAGCAGACCCGCAACGTACTGCGCAGACTGGTGCGCCAGGGCGAGCTGTTTCAGATCGTGCATGACCTGTTCTATCACCGCCGCCAAATCGCGGTGCTAGCCAATATCGTCAAGGAGCTGCACAGCGGCCAAGGCGTCAGCGCCGCGCAGTTCCGGGACGCAACGGGACTGGGCCGCAAACGGGCCATTCAGATTCTGGAGTTCTTTGATCGCGTCGGCTATACACGACGTGTGCGTGATCGCCATGTATTACGAGGTGAAGCCTGGGCAGCGGCGGATTGAACCCGGAGCTTCATGCGGGAACCAGAACAGGCAACGCCCTGATCGTTGAAGCGTCACCGGCCCTAACGTATGATAGGGCCTCTTGAAGGAAAGCATCCGTGCCCGGTGGCACGGCCGGGCTTCAAACCCGGTTGGGGGCGTCAGACGTTCCCAGGTAGGTTCGACTCCTGCTGCTTTCCGCCACTTTGCTGGCAGAAAATCTCCCCACACACATGCCAGAGGCACGTATTCACTGACTAAACCGGCGTATCGGACGTTGGACGCCCTGCTGTTGGCCCCGAGTCAGAGCAAGTCACCGCCAATACCTGCGCCTGTTGATCCCCCAGGCTAAGCACGCTGTGGGGTAGCTCCGAATCAAAATACACGGAATCACCCGTCTCCAAGGTCATGCTGTGCTCTGCAATGGTGACTTGCACTTGCCCTTGGATCACAAACAAGAACTCTTCTCCCCCATGCGGGAAAGTTGGCGCTGGCTGCTGTTGTTCGTGTGGAGGGTAGATAACAAAGGGGTCCATCAAACGAAAGCGCCGCCGCCCGGCCATGCTCTCGTAACGGTAGGCGCTATGACCTGCCACACTGGGCAAGGGCATGCGTTCGTGTCGACGCACGACACACACACTTTCGTCTTGATCCAGTTCCCCCTCTCCAATCAACTGCGACACCCCCATGCCATAAGCCTGGGCCAGCTTGACCACGGTAGAGATGGACGGCGCACTGACTGCCCGCTCCAGCTTGGACAGATAACTTTTAGTCAGACCGGTGCGCTGGGCCAACTGCTCCAGCGACAAGCCATGTTGGCGACGCAGGGCGCGCAAGCGAAAGGGAAGATGGGTCATGGGTTAAACAAGAGGTGTAGCGCCCGAGGTCAGCCTCGGAGCGCATATAAAAAAGCGGCCTCTTATTCTACTCAAAAACATCCGTATGGCGTTTCAGCGCTTTGCGGGCATAGTATTCAAAGCCGATCTGGGAGCGGCGAGGTCTCAGAATCCAGTCATGTGCCTCCCGGCCCAGTTCCGGCGCAATAGGCTTGATCGTTCCGGCTGACATCGCCAACAATTGCATGCGCGCTGTGCGCTCAAATTGCAACGCCAATACGCAGGCTTCTTCTACTGAGGCCGCCGCCACCAACATTCCATGGTGCGATAAAAGAATAGCGCGCTTGTCACCCAAGGCCTCAGAAATGATCTGTCCCTCTTCATTGCCCACAGGGACACCCGGCCAATCCTTCAGGAACGCGCAGTCCTCATACAAGGGGCAGTTGTCCATATGGGATACGATCAAGGGCACCTCCAGCATGGACAGGGCGGCCACGTGCAAGGGATGTGTATGAATGATGCAGTTCACATCCGGCCGGGCACGATACACCCAGGAATGAAAACGGTTTGCTGGATTAGGCATCCCATATCCCTTCAAAACCGTTAAATCTTCATCTACCAGCAAGACGTTGGTCGACGTAATTTCATCAAACCCAAGCCCCAGCTGCTGCGTAAAATACGTGCCTTCCTGTTCGCCGCGTGCTGTGATCTGGCCAGCCAAACCAGAGTCATGGCCGCCATCAAAAAGAATACGGCAAGTCAGTGCGAGCTTCTCGGGAACACTGCGCTCAGGGATTTCGAAGAGGGCCTGCATCTGGCTTTGCGCCTGTTCAATCAGCACGGACTTGGACAAGCTCATGGTGTCACTCATAACAACTCCTTTTGTAAATTAATATCCTGCTCACAACAGCGGGACATAGCCCGCCAGGGCCTGCATACACTCGAGCCAATGTCGTACTGATGGATAGGGGCGCAGGTCGTACCCTCCCTGCTCTGCCATGCAGGTATAGGGAAACAAGGCCACATCGGCGATGCTGGGTCTGCCCCCAACGAAATAGCGATGCAACTGCAAATGCACCTCCATCTGGGCCAGAGCTTGATCGCCCTGTTCGCGCCACGCCAGCACCGCAGGATCATCCACCGTCATCGTCCCCCGCAACGCCACCCACAGTCTGGGCTGCGCAAGATTGGTCATATGCTGAGTCTGCTCAAAAGACAGCCACTGCAGCACTTGAGCCTGCGCAAGCGGGTCCGCGGGCAGAAAGTCTGTGCCCTGCGCCAGGTACCACAAAATAGCGGCCGACTCTGCCAGCCAGGGCCCTTCCCGGGTTCGCAATACCGGAACCTGTCCCCAGGGGTTGATTTGCCGGAACACCTCGGTATCCAGATCCCCCTCCACAATAGACAGGCTGCGCCGCTGTAGCGCTATACCCAAATAACCGCACAACAATCGTACCTTCCAGCCATTGCCGGTATGCACCGTGTCGATAAGCTCCAGAGCGGCGTGGTTCATTATCGTTACCTCACTCAAGGCTGATTTCTGCGGTCTGAACAATACGCTGCCACTTGCTGCGCTCAGCCGCGATGAAGGTTTGATATTCATCTTGGGTGCCGGTGTAGACCTGGCTGCCCTGCTGCTCCAGATGGGTTTTGAACTCCGGGTTGGCCAGTGTCTTTTGCAATGCCGTCTCCAATACCGCAGTCACCACCTGTGGAGTGCCCGGCGGGGCCAACAGCACGTTCCAGGAACTGATGCGTAGCTCAGCAGCCCCCAGCTCTGCGCTGGAAGGCACGTCGGGAGCAGCTGGGGAGCGTTGGCTATCAGCCAGAACCAGGGCCTGAAGCTTGCCTGCCTTCACCTGCGGCATGATCACGGGAATGGCATCCATCACCATGTCGGCATGACGGCCCACAACGGCACTGACAGCCTCCCCTCCACTCTTGAAAGGGATATGTCGCACATCAAGTTTCTCGGTCAACTTGAAAAGCTCTACCCCCACGTGCGGAGCACTCCCTATCCCTGCCGATCCGAAGTTAAGGAGCCCTGGCTCCTGACGGGCATGGGCAACCAGTTGGGCATAGTTCTCCGTACCCAAATCCGAACGAACCGCCAGAACATACGGAGACCCCGTCACCATGCCGATGGGCACAAAGGCCTGCGGGTCGTAGTTGATTTTGGAAAGAATCAGCGGGTTGACCACCTGTGTGCCTACTGTCCCCATGAACACGGTGTAACCGTCCGCTTTCGCATTTTGTGCAGCCTGAGCGGCGATCATGCCCCCGGCTCCTGCCTTGTTTTCAACAATGACAGTCTGGCCCAACTCCTTGCCCAACTGCTGGGCAAGGAGGCGCGCCACCAGATCGGTAATCCCCCCTGCACCAAAGGGCACGATCAAACGTACGGGCTGTGCCGGGAACGTTGTTGCCTGTACCGGACCCGCCATCATCGTCAAGGCCGCCCACCCGGCCATCATCAAACCAAGCGTCTTTTTCACTGGATGTCTCCTGAACTTTTTAAGTTTGAATTGTTCAGGACACATTCTCATCAAAAATGACCCATCGTGTCAAATAAAGAAATTATTGTCCTAAAAGTTTTATTTGCGGCGCTGAATGAATACATCAAGACGACCATCTACAAGGTTCAGACTATTTTTCTCCTCTGATTTTCATAGGAGAACTCAATAACTTTTCCTATAGAACAAATCCTGTCCAGATCATTTTCAATGCCCCTCTTCTCTGCCCGTGTTTCAAAAACCACACATTCGTCAGCTTTCTCGACAGGCGTCACATTTTTAAACACAATCCTGACTGCGAACAATTCTCATTATGTTTATCGTTTATTAGGAAAGTGATTATGAACTTATTGGCGCCTCCGGCTCGCCGCCCGATCTTTGCATTGGGCCTGCTCGCCACGGCTTTGGCAGCCAGTTTCAGTGCTCAGGCACAAACTTCCAACGTCCGTGGTGGGGTCACCTCGCTGGAAGAAATTCGTGTCTTGCCTTCGGCAGAAGAAGCCGTCAAACAGGCTCCAGGCGTGTCCACGATTACTGCCGAGGATATTGAAAAACGCCCTCCCGCCAACGATCTGTCCGAACTGATCCGCACCATGCCCGGCGTGAACCTGACCGGTAACAGCCCGTCCGGTTCCTACGGCAATAGCCGCCAGATCGACTTGCGCGGCATGGGCCCTGAAAACACCTTGATCCTGATTGACGGCAAACCTGTCAGCTCGCGCGACTCCATTCGCATGGGGCGCGACGGTGAACGTAATACCCGTGGTGACAGCAACTGGGTGCCCGTCAACGCCATCGAACGCATTGAAGTGCTGCGTGGCCCGGCTGCTGCGCGCTATGGCTCCGGTGCTGCCGGTGGTGTCGTGAACATCATCACAAAAGCGCCTACCGATACTTTCTCCGGCTCGGTAACCGCCTACGGTCTGATTCCTGAGGACAGCGACTACGGCTCCACACGTCGTACCGGCTTTAACCTGTCCGGCCCCATTGCCGACAAGCTGTCTTTCCGCGTCTACGGCAATATCGCCAAGACAGATGCCGACAAACCAGCGTTGAACGCCAAGGCTTCCGGCATGGAGGTGAACGAGACCACCGTGCCACCCGCGGGCCGCGAGGGAGTACGCAATAAAGACGTTAACGGCTTGCTGCGCCTGGATATCAACCGGGACCACCGTCTGGAGCTGGAAGGCTCATTCAGCCGCCAAGGCAATATCTACTCAGGAGAGCGTCTGTTTAGCCGCAGCACGCAAACCATTGCATCACTTGCCGAAGATGGGGCTGAAACGAACATCATGTATCGTCGCGCCGGCTCGCTCAGCCACTATGGAGATTATGGCCAGGGCCGCCGCTCCCGCCTGACCTTTGCATATGAAGGCACGACCAACTCACGTTTGAATGAGGGCCTGGCCGGTGCCGTTGAGGGCAGCATCTCCAACCCCGGTGCTGGCTCGGTTTCCGAACTGCGTTCCCTGAACATCTCGGGCGAATACAACACACCCCTGCAGATCGCCAGCAAGCACGTCTTGATGACGGTCGGGTTCGAGCACCGCGATCAAAGCCTGGATGATGACTACGCCACTCGCTCTGGCCAAACCATCAACAAAAACACGGATTCCAAAAGCAAGGCCCGTACAACAGCCGCCTATGTGGAAGGCAATATCGAGCTCACCGACGCCTTGACCGTGACACCAGGAGTGCGGTTCGACCATCACAGCAAGTTCGGTGACAACTGGAGCCCCAGCCTGAACGCCTCCTACTTCATCACCGACAGCATCACCCTGAAAGGCGGTATCGCCCGCGCTTTCAAAGCACCTAACCTGTATCAATCCAACCCCAACTACCTGTATCAGACACGCGGCAACGGTTGCCCGTACGACCCGGTAACTGGTCAACGCGTAAGCGGTCCTTGCTACATCTTCGGTAACGACAATCTGTCGCCCGAACGCAGTATCAACAAGGAAATTGGTCTGGCTTACGACAATGCGGGCTGGGCAGCCGGTCTGACTTACTTCCAGAACGATTACAGCAACAAGATTGTGGCCGATATGGGCGACCAGACCATTCCGGATGCGGTGTACATTGGCGGCTCCCTGGTCCGCCCATTCCAGTGGGTGAACTCCGGCAAGGCAGTGATCCGTGGTCTGGAAGGCAACCTGACTATCCCGATTCTGGGCGAGAACGGTGACACGCTGAGCCTGAGCAACAACCTGACTTACATGATCACCAACAAGTCCAAGGAAACCAATCAGCCTTTGACTGTCATCCCCCGCTACACCCTGAACAGTACGCTGGACTGGCGCGTCAACGACAAGCTGTCCTTGCTGGCTACCGCCACGCTGTATGGCAAACAAAAGCCACGCTCGCACAACCTGTCCAATAACTCGGAAGTGAAAGGTGATGGTCTGCGTGAACGTGGTTCATATGCCATCTTCGGTCTGAGCGGCGCTTACCAGGTCACCAAGTCCACCAACATCCGTCTTGGCGTGAACAACCTGTTCGACAAACGCTTGTACCGTGAAGACTCGGGTAGCGGCCAAGGTGCCAACACCTATAACGAACCTGGTCGCCAATACTACGCAACGTTGACTGCCAGCTTCTAATGCATCTTGCCGACCTCCGGGCTTGCTCCGAAGTCTGGAGGTCTGGCACGCCATAACGTCGCTTTTTCACAACCAACATAATAATTACTCTCATTTCTATTCGAGTTATAAGGTTTCACGCTTGAACCGATAATGAGAATCGGTATCATTATTTCCGCTGTAAGGAAAATACTGCCGCCAAGAGCAACGCAACCGCAGCACACGCTAAAAACAGACACAAATTGGAAGTCGTCAATGAAATCTCTATTTACCGTAAAGCGCTTGCCGCTCGTTCTGGCAGGCGCTTTTGCTGCTAGTGGTGCCGTTGCTCAAGAAAGCACACCCGTCCAACTCAGCCCAGTGGTTGTTACCGCCTCGGGCTTTGAGCAAGACATTAAAGAAGCTCCTGCGTCGATTACCGTCATTACCCGCGAAGACCTGGAAAACAAGTTCTACCGTGATGCCTACGACGCTCTGCAAGATGTGCCTGGCGTCATTGTGACTGGCGGTGGTGACCGTCGCGACATCACCATTCGCGGCATGAGCTCCAAATACACACTGATCCTGATCGACGGCAAACGCCAAAGCTCGACAGAAACCCGCACCAACTCGGACTCCTCCGGTGTGGAAGGCGGCTGGACCCCTCCCCTGTCCGAAATTGAACGTATCGAAGTGGTGCGCGGCCCCATGTCCTCGCTGTATGGCTCCGACGCCATGGGCGGTGTGATCAACATCATTACCCGCAAAGTGCCCAAGGAATGGGGCGGTTCCATTCGCCTGGATAGCACCTTGCAATCGCACAGCCGCTCGGGCGATATTTTCCAGGGCAATTTCATGCTGGGTGGCCCGATCAAGGATGGCGTGCTGGGCTTGCAAGTCTATGGACAACAAACCAATCGCAAAGAAGACGATATCTACAACGGTTATCGCAAGCGTGAGTCCTTTGAAGTCGGTGCCAAGCTGAGCCTGACCCCTTCGGAAAACCACAGCTTTGTGCTCGAAGGCAGCACAAAGCGTCAAAAATACAATTCCACCTTGGGCAAGACCGTTGAGCCAATTGCTCCCGGCACTGCTTGCGGACGCTCCGGTTGCCCTGCCAGTTCCGAGACAGATTACCGCGGTGAAAAGGTCTCTTTGACTCACAGTGGCAACTGGGGATTTGCAACCTCTGACACCTACGTGCAACAGGAAGACTTCAACAACAAGTCGCGTGACATGCGTATCAAAAATACCGATGCACGTACTGCATGGGTTGCCCCCTTGGGCGATCATCTGCTGACGCTGGGTGCCTCCTACCAGCATCAAAAACTGAACGACGAAACTGGTAACCAGCTCACAACTGGAATCAACCGTATCAAACGCACCCAATGGTCGCTATTCATGGAAGACGAGTGGAGCCTGACCAACAGCTTCGCCCTGACCGGCGGCCTGCGCTACGACCACGACGAGAACTTCGGCAAACACTTCAGTCCACGTATCTATGGCGTGTGGTCTGCCACAGACAACTGGACTATCAAAGGCGGTGTATCCACCGGCTTCCGTGCACCTGACCTGCGTCAAACCATCCCTGGTTGGGGCCAAGTCAGCCGTGGTGGCAATATGTACGGTAACCCTGACCTGAAGCCAGAAAAATCGCTGTCGCAAGAACTCGGCGTCATGTATGACAGTCTGGAGGGCTTCTCCGCTGGCGTGACTTTGTTTAATAACGACTTCAAGGACAAGATCACTCGCGTTGCATGTCCGGCCAGCAAATGTACCGACGGCCCTAACCAGTTTGGTTCCGACCCCACTACTTACGAGAACGTGGACAAGGCGGTAACCCGTGGTATTGAAACCAACTTCAGCTGGGATCTGGCTCAAGACTGGACCTTGAAGGCCAATTACACCTACACCCATTCCAAGCAAAAGAGCGGTCCTAACGAGGGTCAGCCTCTGAATCAAATGCCCAAGCACATGGCAAATGTCAGTCTGGATTGGCACCCTACAGAAAAAATCAACACATGGGCTCGCGTGAACTACCGTGGCAAAGAAAGTGAACCAGTCACCTCTGCCTCTTCCTCGACAACACGAGCTCCGTCCTACACCTTTGTAGATCTGGGTGGCACCTACAAACTGAACAAAAACGTAGACCTGTACGCGGGTATCTACAATATTTTGGATAAGCAAATCCGCTACGATGATTACGGCTACGTCGAAGATGGTCGTCGCTACTGGCTGGGTGTAGGTTTGCGTTTCTAAACACCTATAGTCCCTTCAAATGGCCGGCGCATCTAGAGCCGGCCATTTTTATTTCTCCACTGCATTCGTCTACCTCACCTGACCGATAAGCTCTTCCTTCAGCCATAACAGCGCTAGACTAAAGCCTGGTTAGCCAGCTTTCTGGCTACAGAATCACCTCATTCGGGAGCTGATCTTGTCGTCCACCGAGTCTGATCTCGCGATCTATGCCGGGCCTCGTGCTTATCGTCATATTCAAAGCAATGGCTTGCATGCCAAGGACATCAGCACGCTGATTGGCAGCGCGGGTGGGCCCAAGGCTTTGGCGCTAACCGGGCTGGATCAGTATTTGTTTGGCGACTGGCTCAACACGCATGACGAGCCGTTATGGTTGTTTGGCAGCTCCATCGCTTCCTGGCGCTTTGCCTGTGCGGCCCAGAGCGATCCGCACAAAGCCTTTGCGGACTTTGCGCAGCTTTATATACACAGCCCCTTTCTTCCCAAATCCACGGTAGCTGACATTACCCGGTCTACCCAGACCATGCTGAAAACCTTGCTGGGGGACGCCGACTCACAGGCTGCGATCCTGAACCATCCACGCTATCGCTTCGCCATTACCGTGGCACGCAGCAAGGGCTGGGCGGGTTCCCGCAACCCCAAACAGCTTGGTGCAGCCCTGCTCAGCTGCATGGTCGGCAATTATGTGCACCCTGCTATCCCGCATTGGTTCTTCGAACGGGTTATTGTGCACGACACCCGCAGCCCCTTGCCCATTCACGGCAGACATCAAGACCTGGCTCGCTACGCCGCACTGGATCAGCACAATTTGTTCGAGACCCTGGCCGCCAGCACCGCTATTCCACTCGTGATTGACGGTGTGAATGCCGCCCATAACTGGCCTGCCGGTCTATACCGGGATGGAGGCCTAGTCGACTACAACTTCTGCGCTCTGGATCTGGATAGCCCAGGCTTGACCTTGTTTCCGCATTTCACTCAAAAGATCAGCGCCAGCTGGTTCGACAAATACCTGCCCCGTTGGCAAAAGGCTCGCCGCCGTCACAGCCTGGACAATCTGATTTTGCTGTGCCCGACCGAACGTTTTTATCAGCGGCTAAAAGACCGCAAAATCCCCGATCGCTCCGACTACAAGCGTCTACCTGACGCAGACCGGCGTATTGCCTGGCAAAACTCCGTCGAACAAAGCCAGCGACTGGGCGAGCAATTTGCACAGTGGGTGGCCACCGACCAGTTGGCCCAGCGTGTTCAACCCCTGCCCTTTCCGTAGCAAAAGCCTGCAGGGCATAGGGGCAATTTAGTATCATTTCATCTTCAACCTCTTTCTTGGTACGCGCTCATGGATACTCCCATTCGTCTGACCCAATACAGTCATGGAGCCGGTTGCGGCTGCAAGATTTCCCCCAAAGTATTGGACATTATCTTGGCGGGAAGCGGAGCCCAAAACGTGGACCCGAACCTGTGGGTAGGCAATACATCACGTGATGATGCGGCTGTGTACGGTTTGAATGAGGAAACGGGCGTCGTCTCGACCACCGACTTTTTCATGCCCATCGTGGACGATCCGTATGACTTTGGGCGCATTGCTGCGACCAACGCCATCAGCGACATCTACGCCATGGGTGGTAAACCGATCATGGCCATCGCCATTTTGGGCTGGCCCATCAATGTCCTGTCCCCTGAAGTTGCCCGCGAGGTCGTGCGTGGTGGGCGTGCTGCTTGCGATGCTGCTGGCATCACCCTGGCCGGTGGTCACTCCATTGATGCCCCCGAGCCTATTTTTGGTCTGGCTGTAACTGGCGTAGTTGATAAAGGCCAGTTAAAACGCAACGACACCGCAACTGAAGGCTGCCAGCTCTATCTGACCAAACCTCTGGGTATTGGCGTGCTGACCACGGCCGAGAAAAAAGCCAAGCTTCGTCCTGAAGATCAAAACCTGGCCCGCGACTGGATGTGCACGCTAAACAAACCCGGCAGCCGCTTTGCACAGCTGCCCGGTGTTAAAGCCATGACCGATGTGACCGGCTTTGGTCTGCTGGGACACCTGATCGAAATGGCTGATGGCAGCGGCCTGACCGCCCGTCTGAATCTGGACCGTGTGCCCCTGCTGCCCGGCATTGAATACTACCTGCAAGAAGGCTGTGT
Organism: Alcaligenes sp. RM2; assembly: GCF_052931795.1. Lineage (NCBI taxonomy): Bacteria > Pseudomonadati > Pseudomonadota > Betaproteobacteria > Burkholderiales > Alcaligenaceae > Alcaligenes > Alcaligenes sp. RM2. The sequence continues at coordinate 104,430 of NZ_JBRFIO010000005.1, read as the reverse complement.
ACCCGGCGGCACGCAACGCAACTTCGACAGCTACGGCCATCGCATCGCTCCTATCAGCCAGGATCAGATCAACATTCTGTGCGACCCACAAACCAGCGGCGGTTTGCTGATCGCCGTAGAGCCTGCTGCCACTGCCGAGTTTCTGGCAACAGCACAGGAATTGGGCCTTACCCTGGAAGCCATCGGGGAATTCATCCCCGCCAAAACCCACGCCGTCGAAATCGCTTGATGCGTCCTGATACCCACCACTACCGCGAGCTGTTCCTGAACGATGTGCCTTTGATGGACGCTCGCGCTCCCATCGAATTCAGTAAAGGCGCCTTTCCCGGCGCATTGAACCTGCCACTGATGAACGACGAGGAGCGTCACCTGGTGGGGATCTGCTACAAGCAACATGGCCAGGATGCCGCCATTGCCTTGGGTAACAAGCTGGTCAGTGGCCAACTCAAGCAAGCTCGCCTGCAGGCCTGGGCACAATTTACGCAAGACCATCCCGACGGCTACCTGTATTGCTTTCGAGGTGGCCTGCGCAGCCAGATCACACAAACCTGGCTGCGCGAAGAGGCAGGCATTCCCTATCCCCGCGTAGTGGGCGGCTACAAGGCTATGCGTGGCTTTTTGCTGAATAATCTGGAACAAACCGTCGGCAGCGCCCGTTTTCAGGTTCTGGGCGGCATGACAGGCACGGGCAAAACCGATGTCCTGCAGCAGCTTGATAACAGTCTGGACCTGGAAGGCTACGCACATCATCGTGGTTCCAGCTTTGGCAAACACGCCACCAGCCAACCCAGCCAGATCGACTTCGAGCACAGGCTATCGATCGCCATGCTCAAAAAAACGGCCCAAGGGCACCAGCGCTTCGTCCTGGAAGATGAAAGCCAAACCATAGGCCGTTGCAGCCTGCCACTGGGCCTGTACCGGGGGATGCAGCAGTGGTCCATCATCTGGCTGGAAGATAGCCTGGAAAACCGCATTACGCGCATCGTGCGCGATTACGTCCAGAACCTGCACGCGGAATACACAGCCCAATACGAGCCGCAAACAGGCTTTGCGCTCTTTGCCGAACAACTGCGTCAAAGCCTGGCCCGCATTACCAAGCGCCTGGGCCATCAACGCTACCAGCAGTTGGCCGCCATCATGGATGAGGCCTTGCAGGAGCAGGAGCGCAGCGGCGCGCTGGAGGGTCACCGGGACTGGATCGGTGGTTTGCTGACGCAATACTACGACCCCATGTACGCCTATCAACGCGAACAAAAAGCGGAACGGATCATTTTTCAGGGTGATGCCGACGCGGTCCTGAATTATTTGCATCAGCAAGGCTGACCCTCATCTAAAGCCCGGCCAGCAAAGCCTGCCATCGTTCCTCACAGATCAAGGGCTGACTGACGCCGACCCATATCCACTCTTGTCAGAATCTGTCCTTGCTCTGACACAAAGAGTAAACAAAGGGTAACCCCTACCATCTCGCAAGAATCTTGTTGCAGGTGGTAAGAAATGACGTCCCTCAATCGCGTTGCCCGGCATGTTCAGTTCCGTATTATCTGGCTCCTGCTTTTTGTACTGGCAGCCTGTCTGAGCAGTCCTACGGCACACTCCAGTTCGCGCATTGCCCATTTCTTGCCGGACATTGCCCTTAACGAGATCTTTCCCACCGCCACCCACACCAGCGAGCCCGCGGGCACCTTACCTGTTGCCAAGGTCTTTAAGGATCAGGAACAGCTAGGATATGTGTATGTGACGACCGACATCGTTAACACCCGTGGTTACTCCAGCTTCCCCATCGACACCCTGGTCGCCATGAGCATGGATGGCAGCATCGTCGCTGCCAAGCTGCTGGAACACCATGAACCCATTGTCTTGATCGGCATCCCCGAATCGCGGGTAGAAGCCTTCATTCAGGGCTATGTGGGCCAGAATTACATCAAGAACCGTCCCAAACCCGGCGCACCACCACCTGTCGACATTATCAGTGGTGCCACCGTGACCTTGATGGTGGTCGGTGACAGCATCATGCGCTCTTCCCAACTGGTGGCCCGGCAAGAAGGCATAGGCCAGCCTGCCGCCCCCGCCACAGCACCGGCGGCAGTCAAACGCAGCATAGACAGCAGCAATCAAACCATTGCCAGCTGGGATGAGTTGCTCCAAAGCGGTGCCATCCAACGCCTGCACGTCAGCGTGGCCGACATCAACCAGGCTTTCATCGACAGTGGTCGCACGGAAGCCGCCGCCCATCCGCAGGAAGGCGACCCACAAGACACTTTTATTGATCTGTACGCCGCCCTGGTCAGCGTGCCCAGCATTGGAAAAAGCCTGCTGGGCGAATCTGACTACACGTACCTGCAACAAGAGCTGAAACCCGGTCAGCAAGCCATGCTGGTCGTCGGGAACGGGCTGTATTCCTTCAAAGGATCAGGCTATGTACGCGGCGGGATTTTTGACCGTATCGAGATCGTCCAGGATCTGGACAGCTTTCACTTCACCGATCTGGACCACCAGCGTCTGCCCGGCGTGAAAGCCGCCAATGCCCCTGACTTCAAAGAAGCCGCCCTGTTCAAGATTCCGGCTACCGCCACCTTTGATCCGGTCCAACCCTGGCGGCTGCAACTGCTGGTTCAGCGCGTGCTGAGCGTCAAGGATAAAGCCTTTGTCACGCTGAACCTGAATTACCAGCTTCCTGATGCCTATTTGACAGCGCCCCCTTCAGCAGCCGTTGCAGCGGCCCCCGATACCGCAGAGCACGATGACCTGGACACCGCCGGCGAGCCTTTGTACAAGCAAATCTGGGCGGGCAAGAAAGTGCAGATTGCCGTGCTGCTGCTGTCCTTGCTGATCTTGGGTGGAGTCTTCTTCTTTCAGGACACGCTAACCAAGCACGAAGTGTTCTACCAGCGCTTTCGCATCGGCTTTCTGCTGTTCTCCCTGGTCTGGATTGGCTGGTACGCCTCGGCCCAGTTGTCCGTGGTGAACGTACTGACTTTCTCGCACGCACTGCGCACCGATTTCCGCTGGGAATACTTCCTGATGGATCCGCTGGTCTTCATTCTGTGGATCGCCACCGCCATCTCCCTGATCTTCTGGAACCGGGGTGCCTTCTGTGGCTGGCTCTGTCCCTTTGGGGCGCTGCAAGAGCTGGCCAACAAACTGGCCCGCTTCCTGCGCATTCCGCAAATCAAGGTAGCCTACAGCGCCCATAAGCGCCTGGTGTCCATCAAATACGTGATCTTCATTCTGCTGTTTGGCTTTGCCCTGTACGACATGGCCGTGGCGGAAAAGATGGCGGAAGTCGAACCCTTCAAGACCGCCATTATTCTGAAATTCATCCGCGACTGGCCCTTCACCATCTTTGCCGTCTTGCTGCTGATTGCCAGCCTGTTTATCGAGCGCTTTTACTGCCGCTACCTCTGTGCCCTGGGCGCTGCCCTGGCTATCCCCGCCCGCTTGCGCATCTTTGACTGGCTGCGTCGCTACCCCATGTGTGGCAACCCCTGTCAGCGCTGTGCAAGCGACTGCCCCGTCCAAGCCATCGAGCCAGAAGGCCCGATCAACCCCAACGAGTGCATCCAGTGCCTGAACTGCCAGATGCTGTATCACCACGAGAAAAAATGCCCGCACCTGATTCAAAAGATCGCCAAGCGCAAGCGAGATAAACCGGCCCCCGTTGCCGTTGCCAGCTCGCTGCAAGACGATGCTGCTGCCCGCCCTACCGTGCGTCCACGCAGCGTAGACAGTACCGATTCCACGCCAGCCACGCCGTGAGACGGCTGGGCGCGCCCCAGCGCCAAGTCGGTCACGTCATCACACAAAAGGAAGATCACACCATGTCCGAGAACACACAGGATAAACACGGCTTGAGTCGCCGCGCCTTTCTGGGCACCGCCGCCTTGTCAGGTGCCGCAGTCGTCAGCGCCACCCATATTGGCAATGCTCTGGCCGATACGAAAAAAGCACCGGACGGGCAAAATGCCCACATTGAGCCGGGTGAACTGGACCAGTACTACGCCTTCAACTCCGGCGGTCAGTCCGGCGAAATCCGCATCATGGGCCTGCCCTCCATGCGCGAGCTGATGCGCATCCCGATTTTCAACATTTGCAGCGCGACGGGCTGGGGCATTACCAACGAAAGTCGCCAGATCATGCGCGCCAACCTGACGCCTGAAACCCTGGCCTTTGCTGACTCCTTGGGCGGCATCCTGCCTAACGGCGATGCTCACCACCCCCATATGTCCTTTACCGACGGGACTTACGACGGGCGCTTCATCTACATCAACGACAAGGCTAATAACCGCGTGGCTCGCGTGCGCTGCGATGTCATGAAGTGCGACAAGATCATCGAGATCCCCAATGCCGACGGCATCCACGGCCTGCGCCCCCAACGCTACCCCCGCACCGGCTATGTGTTCTGCAACGGCGAACACATCGTTCCCCTTCCCAATAACGGCACCATCTTCGGCAACCCCAAAGAGAACTACTTCTCTGTCTTTACCGCCATTGATGGCGACACCATGGAAATCGCCTGGCAGGTGATCGTGGATGGCAACCTGGACAACTGCGACGCCGACTACCAGGGCAAGTACGCCTTCTCCACCTGCTACAACTCCGAAAAGGGGCTGGACGTCGGCGAGATGAGCGCCAACGAGCAGGACTGGGCCGTGGTGTTCAACCTGAAGGCCATTGAAGACGGCGTCAAGAAAGGCGACTTCAAAGAGATGCAGGGCGTCAAAGTGCTGGATGGCCGCAAAGGTTCGCGCTATACCCGCTACATTCCTGTGCCCAACTCCCCGCACGGTTGCAATGCCAGCCCCGATGGCATCCACGTGGTGTTTAACGGCAAGCTCTCGCCCACCGTCACCATGATTGACGTGCGCCGCCTGGACGACTTGTTCGCCGATAAGATCAAACCGCGCGACTGCGTAGTGGCAGAGCCTCAACTGGGTCTGGGCCCACTGCACACGGCCTATGACGGCCGCGGCAATGCCTACACCACGCTGTTTATCGACAGCCAGATCGTGAAGTGGAACATGGCCAAAGCCATTGAGGCTTACCAGGGCAAGGACGTAGACCCCATCATCCAGAAACTGGACGTGCACTACCAGCCCGGCCACAATCACACCACCATGGGCGAGACCAAAGAGGCCGATGGTAAATGGCTGGTGTCGCTGAACAAGTTCTCCAAAGACCGCTTCCTGAACGTAGGCCCGCTCAAGCCAGAAAACGATCAGCTGATCGACATTTCGGGCGACGTCATGAAGCTGGTTCACGATGGCCCAAGCTTTGCCGAACCACACGACATGCTGCTGGTTGCAGCTGACAAAGTACGACCCAAGCGCGTCTGGACTCGCGACGACCCATGGTGGGACGGCGCACGGAAAATGGCTGAAAAAGACGGCGTCACCCTGGAGGGTGCGTCCAAAGTCATTCGGGATGGCAACAAGGTGCGGGTCTACATGACCGCTGTGGCACCCGTGTTCTCCGTGCCCAGCTTCGAGGTCAACCAGGGCGATGAGGTCACCGTCGTCGTCACCAATATGGAGATGATCGAGGACTTGACCCACGGCTTTACCTTGTCCGGCTACGGCGTGGCCATGGAAATTGGTCCGCAACAAACCAGCTCGGTCACCTTCACGGCTTCGCGCCCCGGTGTGCATTGGTACTACTGCCAGTGGTTCTGCCACGCCTTGCACATGGAAATGTCCGGTCAGATGAACGTGAAACCCAAAGCCTGACGGTGACATGAAGCCTTTCTGCCTGCTCCCTATCCGTGCACGATCCCTCAGCCCAACCCTGGTGCTGAGGCTGGCCTTCAAGCCGCTTACTGTCCTGGCCCTGGCGGCCAGTGGCCTGATGGCTCAAGCGGCCACCATTGAGGTGCCTGCCGATACCCCGCTACAAGCCGTCATCGATGCCGCCCAAGCTGGCGACATCCTGATGCTGGCTCCCGGCACGTATCAGGGCAACATCATCGTGAACAAGCCCTTGACGCTTCAAGGCCCCAGCAACCGGCAAGCCGTGTTGCTGGGCGAACGTGAAGGCCGCACGGTGTGGGTGCAGGCGGAAGATGTGCAGATACGTCAGATTACCGTGCGTAATTCCGGCTTGAGCCTGCCCGACATGGATGCAGGCATATTCCTGGATAAACCCGCCCATAACGCCCTGATTGAAAACAACGACATCCTCGACAATCTGGTGGGGGTGTATGTCTGGGGGCCCCATAACGCGCTGGTGCAACACAACACCATCGTAGGCAATAAAGAGCTGCGTCTGAATGAGCGCGGCAATGGCGTGACCGTCTGGAACTCCCCCGGCTCACGCATCTTGTACAACGATATTTCTTGGGGTCGCGACGGGATTTTTTCCAATACCAGCCGCGACAATGTTTTCAGCCACAACCGCTTTACCCAGCTGCGCTATGCGGTGCACTACATGTACACCAATAACAGCGAGGTCAGCAGCAATGTTTCCATAGGCAATGACATTGCCTATGCCCTGATGTTTTCGCAGTTCCTGACAGTACGTGAAAACATCAGCATCAACAGCACGCATCAAGGCTTGATGCTCAATGCCGCTCAGCAATCGACCATTACTGACAACATCGTGGACGGGGCCGAGAAAGGCGTTTTTCTCTACAACGCCAACTTCAACACGATCTCCGGCAACCTGATTCAGAACACCCAGATCGGGGTGCATTACACCGCCGGTTCCGAAGGCAATGAGATCACGGAAAACGCCTTCATCCAGAACCAGAATCAGGTGAAGTATGTGGGTACCCGCTACCTGGAGTGGTCCAGCAAGGACCGGGGCAATTACTGGAGCGATCACAGCGCCTTTGACCTGAACGGTGACGGCATTGGTGACACCGCTTATCGCCCCAATGGCCTGATTGAACAACTGGTGTGGCGAGCCCCTTCGGCCCGCGTGTTATTGAACAGCCCCGCCGTTTCCATTGTGCGCTGGGCGCAAACCCAATTTCCTGCCATTTTGCCCGGCGGCATCATCGATAGCGCACCGCTGATGCGTGCGCCCGACAATCCCGTCTGGGAGCGCTACAAGGCCAACCATGACTCCATCCAATAACTGCACGGCCCCTGTCGCGCTGGCCAATGTCAGCAAGCTGTATGGCCAGCAGCGTGCCGCCAACGCGGTGAACTTCGAGCTTTACCCTGGTCAATGCACGGTACTGGCTGGCCACAATGGCGCAGGCAAAAGTACTGTCATCAAACTGATTCTGGGCCTGATCCGCGCCGACGAAGGCAAGGTCACGTTGCTGGATCATGACGCTGGTTCATCCCAGGCTGCCCGACTACGGGCCCATATCGGTTACTTGCCCGAAACCGTCGCCCTGCACCCCGCCTTGACCGGCACCGAAACACTGGCTTTTTACGCTCGTCTGAAAGGGCTGCCGACCAGTGACAACCAGGCCTTGCTGGCACGTGTCGGCATTGCACAAGCGGCTCACAAGCGCGTGGGTACCTATTCCAAAGGCATGCGCCAACGCTTGGCACTGGCTCAAACCCTATTGGGCAAACCTCGTGTGCTGTTACTGGATGAGCCCACCACTGGACTGGACCCAGCCTCCCGTCTGCTGTTCTACGAAATCGTCCAAGAACTGCGCGATGCCGGGGCCACCATCCTGCTCAGTACCCACGCTCTGGCGGAGATGGAACGTCTGGCGGACCGCATCATCGTGATGCAGCAAGGGCGCAAGATTGCCGACGGCACCTTGTCCGAACTGCGCCAACACGCTGGCTTGCCGGTACGTATTCGCCTGACCGTGGAGCAGATCCCCGATTCTGTTCCGCAGCACTGGAATGTCATCGGCACCAATCGTCTGGAACGTCATTGCACCGAAGCCGAAAAAATCCAGATTCTGCGCGAAGCGCATGCCATCCCCGGATTGACCGACCTGGAGCTGGAATCCCCCGGTCTGGACGAGTTGTATGCGCACTTTTTGAAGCGCGAGGATTACTAAGCCATGAACCCTGTCCTGATCATCATCCAAAAGGAAGTGCGCGACGGATTGCGCAATCGTTGGGTACTGGCCGTCACCCTCTTGCTGGCCGCACTGGCTTTGTCCTTGGGTTTTCTGGGCAGCGCCCCCACCGGCAGCGTCAAGGTAGATCCTTTGACAGTCACGGTTGTCAGCCTGTCCAGCCTGTCTATTTTCCTGATCCCGCTGATTGCCATGCTGCTGTCCTACGACGCCATTGTGGGCGAGATCGAGCGCGGCACCATGTCCTTGCTGCTGAGCTACCCCGTCCATCGCTGGCAGGTTCTGGTCGGTAAATTCCTGGGCCATGCCCTGATCCTGAGCCTGTCTACGGTGGTGGGCTACGGCTTGGCAGGTGTCACCTTGCAAATGGCTCATGGCGGCCTGGACTTCAGCGTCTGGACGCCCTTTCTGGCCATGATGGGTGCCAGCGTTTTGCTCGGTGCCAGCTTCCTGTCCATGGGCTATTTCATCAGCACCCTGGTCAGAGAGCGTGCCACTGCGGCCGGACTGGCCATCGGTATCTGGCTGTTTTTCGTGGTGATTTATGACATGGCTCTGCTGGGTATTCTAGTCGCTGACCAAGGTGCCATGATCACCGCTTCCTGGCTGAACATCATCCTGCTGTTCAACCCCACCGACGTGTACCGCCTGCTGAATCTGACCGGCTACGAGAATGTCGCCATGTTTGCTGGTATGGCCGGTTTAAGCGAACAGGCTCGTCTGCCCGCCAGTGTGTTGATGAGCGTTCTGCTGCTGTGGATCGCCGTGCCTTTTGGTCTGGCAAGCCTGGTATTCAAAAGAAAAGCACTATGAAAAAACTGCGCACTTTTCTGTTGCTGTGCCTGGGTCTGATACTGGCTGCCTGCGGCCAACCGGAACAGGTGCAAGCCCCGCCGCCTCCCGTCGTCCAGATCCCGCAAACGGCTGTAGGCCACTACTGCGGCATGTACCTGTTCGAGCATCAAGGCCCCAAAGGGCAAATCCTTCTGCGCGAACGCGAAGCGCCGCTCTGGTTCACCACCATACGCGAGGTCTTTGCCTACACCATGCTGCCTGAAGAATCCAAGGCCATTGCCGCCACCTATGTGCAAGACATGGCCCAACGCAATCAGGACGGCCAGTTCCCCGACCAAGCCTGGATACCGGCACAAGATGCCTGGTATCTGATCTACAGCCGCTACACCGGTGGCATGGGCACCATCGATGCCCTGCCCTTTAGCCAGGAGCAGGCCGCCAAGGACTTCCAGCAGCAGCATGGCGGCCAGGTGGTTCGCTTTGCCGAGATGCCGGAGAACTACATCTTTGGTGCGGTCGCGCTGCCTTGAAACGCTTATCTTCCTGATCCCAGGTATTTGCCATGACTTCTACTCCTGTTTCCCGCCGTCGTTTTATCGGTATCGTGGCCGCGACCAGCGCCCTGACTTGCGTGCCCTGGGCCGTCAAAGCGATGCAAGCAGCCACTACCCCGCTCAGCTCCTGGCAAGGGGTGGCTTTAGGTGCGGACGCACAACTGCATATCCACCATCCCGACCCGGTTTTCGCACAAACCCTGATTGATCGGGCCCTATCCGAAGTGCGACGGCTGGAGCGAATATTCAGTCTGTATGAACAAGACAGCGCCTTGCGCCGCCTGAATCGCGATGGCTATCTGAAGCAAGCCCCCGGCGATCTGACGCGGCTGCTGCTGGAATCACAGCGCCTGAGTGAATTAACGAACGGGGCCTTTGATCCAACCGTGCAGGTACTCTGGGAGCTGTATAGCCAAGCGGCTCAACGCAACACTCAAACATCCATTCCTGATGCCGCCGAGATTAGCCAAACGCTGCAGCAAGTCGGCTATCAAGCCATCCACATTCAAGGTGACACAGTCCTGCTACAACACCCCGGCATGGCCCTGACCCTGAACGGGATTGCTCAGGGTTACATCACCGATCGCATCACTGAACAGCTGAAACAGGCAGGCCTGGAGCACGCTTTGGTCGATATGGGCGAGATACGCAGCCTGGGCACGGCTCCGGGAAATCGTCCCTGGCGCGTCGGTCTGGCAGGCGATCAAGCAGAGCCAGCCAGCTTGTTGAATCTGGATATACACAATCAGGCAGTCAGCACCTCGTCAGGAGCAGGCACAGCACTTAGCCGGGATGGCTCCGTCACCCATCTGTTCAACCCCGCCAATGGTCAGGCCCGTCCTTTGTATCGCAGTGTCTCTGTCGTGGCCGGAAATGCCACCATTGCCGACGCCCTGTCCACAGCCTTTTCCTGGATGTCGCCACCAGAGATAGCTCGGGTACTGGCTGGCGATCCTGGTTTGCAGGCATGGGTGCTGCCCTACGATGGTGATCAGCTAGTACGGATGCACTCGTAAACACCAAGACAAACCCGCTTACCGGCAGACGCTCAAGCCCGATAAAGCCTCGTACAATGGCGGTTTCGTCTACTGCAGGCCAAAACCCCATGCCCCTGAACGCTGAAATCCTTCCCTCTGCCGCCCCTTTACCCGGTCTGCCAGAATGGACCGGGTTTTGCGAGGCAGCACACCAGTCTGATCGATACGCGTTGGACCTGCATTGCCTGAAAGCCGCAGGCTTGCAAGTGGACTTGAGTGGACAGCGGCATTCGCCAGAACTTCAGGCAGCCGGAGCCGCTCTTTTAGCAGCCCGCCATTTCAACACGGCACGCAAGCAGTTGCTAAACGGCGGCATCGTCAACGGCACCGAACAACGCGCCGCCTGGCACAGCGCCCTGCGCGCCCCCGCCCCCACGGCGGAAGTTGCCAAGGAACGCGAGCGTATGAACGAATTCGTGCGCGTCGCCGACTCCGAGCGCCGCTGGCGCAACATAATCCATATTGGTATTGGTGGCAGCGACTGGGGCGTGCGCCTGTCCCTGGCGGCCTTTGGCTATCGCCACAGCTGGCGCAACGTACGCTTTCTGGCCAATATCGACGGCCATGCGCTGGAACATGCCTTGTCGGGCATGGACCCTCACGACACTCTGATCGTGATCGCCTCCAAATCCTTCACCACGACCGAGACTCTCAAGAACGGACAGCGGGCCCTGGAATGGCTGCAAGCCGCTGGCGTTGCCAACCCCTACGAACAAATCGTTGCGGTCACCGCCCGCCCTGAAACCGCCTCCAACTGGGGGATTCCACAAAAAAATGTCTTCCAGTTCTGGGATTGGGTAGGTGGCCGCTTCTCCCTGTGGTCGGCAGTCAGCTTAACCACGGCTTTAGCGGTTAGCAGTGACGTGGTGGCCGGGATGTTGTCAGGCGCTGCAGCCATGGACCAGCATTTTCAGGAAGCCCCCATCGCCTCCAACGTGCCCGTGCAAATGGCACTGGCTGGCGTGGTCAACCGCAGTGTGCTGGGTTATGGCTCACTGAACATTTCCCCCTACGACTTCCGCCTGGGCAATCTGGTGCCCTACATTCAGCAACTGGATATGGAGTCGCTGGGCAAGTCGGTCACCACCAGCGGTGAACCGGTTGGAATCGCTACCGGCGCAGCTGTCTGGGGACTGGCCGGAACAGACGCACAACACACCTTCTATCAGTGGCTACACCAGGGCAGCGATGGCGCTCCTGTGGACTTTATTGTGTGCCAGCAGGCAGATCACAATCAGGCCGAGCACCATAATCTGCTGCTGGCGAACTGCCTGGCACAGCGCGAAGCCTTGATGCGCGGCAAAACCTACGAGCAGGCCCTGGCCGAGTGCGAACAACAAGGTCTGGGCGAGCAGGCTGCCGAACTGGCCCACCATCGCGTGCACTCGGGCGGCCGCCCTAACACCCTGATTGTGTTACCTCGCCTGAACCCCTTCTCGCTAGGCGCCTTGCTGGCCTTGTACGAGCACAAGATATTTGTACAGGCCTTGATCTGGGGGATCAACCCCTTTGACCAATGGGGTGTGGAGTACGGGAAAGTATTGGCGAACGGGATTTTGCAGGAGCTGTCGGGAGAGAAAAAAGCCTCTGCTGAGCATGATGCGTCTACTCGGCATTGGATAGAGGCTTTCAAGAACTAAGGCTGTCCACTTAGCTGCCCCTGCCCAATCTCATTATCTATCAAAGACCTAGGGCACTATTTTCTCATCAGCCTCCACGTGTATACTATCCGTATATACCAAACCCATGGAGGTAACTATGCGTACAAACGTAAAACTACCCGCCAAGAAAGTTCACCCCACCAGCAAGACAACAAGCGTGTTCATGAGTGGAAATAGTCAAGCGGTTCGTCTACCTGAAGGTTTTCGATTCGAAGGGAAAAGAGTCTTCATACGACGAGACCAAGAGTCTGGTGATGTCATTCTGTCCTCAAAGCCAAGAGGCTGGGATCACTTCCTTAATGTTGCCGCTAATAATGACCCTGCTGAATTCGAAGGTTTCCTGGAAGATCTGAACAGAGATCAAGACCCCGCCCCCGAGAAAGATCATTTCGCAGGGTGGGAAGAATGATCTACATGCTAGATACCAATGCTGTTTCCAATGCTGCCATGAACAGGGGCAAAGTAAGAGAAACTATGCTGGGACACAGTCCCAGCAATATTTTTGTATCTAATATTGTGCTCGCTGAGCTGATGTATGGGTTTGCCAAAAAGTCCAGACCTACCTTGCAGGCGACAACAGAAGCCCTGCTAAGCACGATGACTGTGCTGGATTGGGATGATTCCGTTTCCGATGTTTATCCGGCTTTCCGTGTAGCCATAGAAGCCAAAGGTCGCTCGCTCTCGTATATGGACATGTTGATTGCAGCCCATGCCCATTCAATAGGGGCCATCTTGGTGTCCAGCGATGCGGGAATGCATAACGCCCTGGCAAGCAATGTTGTTGATTGGTACTAGGACTACAGTAGACAAAGCGTCTACTGGCTCATCAATCCACTCGCGCCCATCCACTCCCGTGCCAGATCATGAATCGCCGCATCCCGACGCGGCGCTCTTGCCTGCCCCTGAGTAGAGTTCCAGATAAAGTAATCCACATCCCCACAAGGAGTACCTAGCGCCGCGTAGACCGAGGGCATGATGGGAACGTGGTCGCCATACCAGCACAGGCTGGCAGGCCTGTCCGACGAGATCAAAGCTCCGCGCAGACGTGTCAGCATGGCATCGGCATTGCGGATGTGACGCAAGTAGATCGTCAGATCCTCGCAGCCTTGCGGAGGAGGCTGATGGTACAAGGCCTCGATATCACCCGCTGCAACCTTTTCCAGGTGCAAAGGCCCGTGATTCTCCATCGTAATCACATGAATGAATACCGGCCCTGTAGCCTGCTCCAGCACACTGGCGACTTTATCCGCCACCGCCAGATCGCCAATATAAGGGCCTGTACGTTCCACATCCGCAAAGGCCTTGATGTCCAGAAACTCGTCAAACCCAAACAGCGGAAATACACGGTTGCGCTGGTAAAAACTGGCGGGATAAGGGTGGATACAAATCGTGTGGTAACCCTGCTGCTTCAACCAGGAAGCCAAAGTCGCCACAGACCATCCCGCACATACTGCACGATAGGGGTTGAAGCGGTGCACGCCCAAAGTGCTGTTTTCAATACCGCTTAAGAAGGAAAACTCCGAGCGCACGGTATTCGCGCCCCAAGCGGGGACCTGCAAGTATCCGCTGGCAACCGCTTCGGCTTTGAAGCGGTCAAACTCCGCCAGAATTTCTGGTCGAATCCCGTCAGACATTCGCCGGGCATCAAAGAAAGACTCGCTTTGTACGGAAACCAGATGCGGCAGATCCCCCGAAGAATCCGCACCGGACAAAACAGGTGCAGACGTTGGAGCAACACTTTCAAAAGGGGAGGACAAGCTGGGGCGCTCCCGCCCTTGCTGCCAATAACGCCAGAAGCTGGCTAACAGCCCCAAGGCCTGCACGTCCTGCTCAGGTGCAATCTGCACCATCAAACGCGCACTATTGCCCCAAAGCAGCAAGCCCAGACTCAGCACAGCCAGCAGCGCCAAGGCTCCCCATTGCGCTGTCCAGGCAGCCCGCAAGGCAGGCACGGCTTCCAGCCACAAGCCAATCGTCAATGCGGCAATAAAACCCGCTGCTGCCAGAAAGAACTTCCCCCACCCCAGAAAAGGAATGTAGAGCCGAGGGTGACGAATCGCATCCGTAAAATACTCGTAGTCCTGAAATACAAAAGCTTCACGCAAAGCCTTGAACTTGGCATTGCTGACCACGACCAGCAACAGGAAAAAAGCGCACAGCAAGGCCGTGGCAAAGACAGGCCGTCCCAGCAAAAAAACCAGGGCGACATATGCCAAACCGTACAGGCCTATGTGCAAGGCCCAGGCCGCTGCAGGACGACTCAAGCTGGCTGCTGTTTGCAGGAAACGCTCCAGCCCGACTGTCAGGGCCAGCCCCGACAAGGCCGCCAGGATAGCAGTCCAGAATCCCGGCTCAAGCGTCATAACCGATCTTGCTCAGAATAAAAACGGACACCCGGGCGGGTAGCACTGCCAGAAACCAGCAACCCAGGTTCAAAGGAAACGGAAAGCTGATACGCGCTTTGTTGGCTTTCAGGCCACGGGCAATACGCTTGGCTGCTCTTTGCGGGGTCCACAGGAATGGTTTGGGGCCTGGCATGGCATCACACATGGGCGAGCTAACGTAGCCTGGCATCACCACATTGACCTTGATCCCCTCCGGGGCCAACCAGCCGCGCAAACCTTCACCATAAGCTTTGACCGCCGCCTTGCTGGCGCTATAGGACGGCGTGGTGGGCAGACCAAAGTAAGCGGCCAAGGAGCTCATCAAGACGATCTGACCGCGCCCTTTCGCCCGCATGGCGGGCAGCACAGATTGCACGACTCGCAGCGAGGCCTTCACATTGATATCCAGCAGCAGCTCGGTATCTTCCCAGACCTCGGGCTCGCCATTGGGACCTATATGGATATTCATACCCGCATTCACGATGACCAAATCAAAGGCTGCGCATTGCGACAACCAGTCATGCAAGGCATCCAGATCACACAAATCCATCTGATGCGTCTGTACCTGCGCACCCGCCTGTCGGCAGCGCTCGGCCAAAGGCTCCAGAATCGCAGCATTGCGACCATGCAAAGTCAGCTCTGTACCGGGCTTGGCGTAGTAAAGCGCCAGCTCGCCACCAATGGCACTGGTGGCACCGGTAATCAGAATCCGTTCCTGCTCTGCTGGTTCAGCGACGCCCACGCGCTCTCCTTTCTTGGAAGGACCAGTACAAAACCATGCCAAAGCCGACACAAACCGTCGCATTCAAAGGAATCAACAAGTAATTGCCCATGCGTATGGCCACATACAAGGCCAATGCCGAATACAGGAAAGTGAACACTTCACCAATCAGCAAATAAAGATTGATGCGGGGCTGTCTTGCCACCTTCTCGCCCTCACCTTTTGGCGTACGGTTAAATTCCCCGTAGACCTTGAAGGCGGCTCGCACACCACCGACAAAATAATACCAAGCCATGGGCGGGAACATGGCGACATACAAGTAGGTATGCCACAAGGTGCCCAACACGCCCGGCCTGTCATCAAAACGTGCTCCCTTGCGGGCACCGAAAGCATTATTCAACGCCCAGACAGCGACCAGCAAAAAGAATAGCGGCGCGCCCCACTGCAAGACGACATGATCAAAATTCAGCAAATAATTCAGCGGCAGGCTTAGCAAGATCAGGGCATAAATCGACGCCAGCATGACCGATGAAAACATCATGGAAAACGCATGCATGCGCTTCATCAAGGGCATGTCCTGCTGCCACATCTGCCCGAGATGCTTGAAGGCACTATGAATCAGACCCCGCCCCCAGCGCTCCCGCTGCACACGGAACGCACTGATGTTCTCGGGCAAGGTGGACATGGATACGACATCGCGCAAATAAGCGTATTTCCAGTCACCAAACTGAGCTCGATAGCCCAGGTCCACGTCCTCGGTAATGGTAGAGGCATTCCAGCCCCCCAAGGCTTCCACGCAAGCGCGTCGCCAGACACAGGAACTGCCACTTAGCGAGGCCATGTCCCCATCTTCACTCAGCCCCACCGTCACATACTGCTGGTGGCCCATCTCCATGGCCTGAAAACGGGTCAGAAAAGAATGGTCGCGGTTCTCATAGCCAATACCCGTTTGCAAAAAACCCAGCTTCTCGTCCTTGAAAGGCGGAATGGTTTTCTGCAGGAAGTCGGCTGGCGGTAAAAAGTCCGCATCAAAGATCGCAAAAAACTCGCCCTGGGAATGCTGAATGCCATGCACCAGATTCCCGGCCTTGTAGCCTGCACGGTCAGCACGCTGAATGCGGCGAATGGGCACACCTTGCCGAGCACACTGATCCACCTTGTTCTGGGCCAACAGCGCAGTCTTGTCTGTTGAGTCGTCCAGCACCAGAATTTCCAGCGCGGACACCGGATAATCCAGACGACAAGCCGCATCGATCAAACGCTCGACAACAGCGGCCTCGTTATAAATCGGTAATAAAACGCTGACCTTGGGACACCAATCCTGCTGCAAGGAGGCGGACGTCTGCACCAGCTCGCTTAGCTTACGACGCTCCACCCGTCGCGAGATCAGCAGTACCCGCAGTTCCAGAACCACGTACAGGGCAAAGGCCCCAACAACCAACAAGAACAGCGCCTGAATCAGGTACGCAAAAATGCTCACAATCATGGAAACAAGCGCACCCTAGAAGCCGACCACATCAGCCAGCTCCTGGAGGCGATGCTCCCAGGTGTGGAACTGACGCACATACGCCGCCCCCGCTGCCGCACGCTCGCAATCCTGCGCGGTGGGGCCCTGGCGCAGACGTGCAAACAACTCAGTGGCCTGCTCACGGGAATGCACCACGTGGCAGAAATCGCGGAAATAACGATCCACCGCACGACCGGGATTAGTCACCGCAATGCCCCCACTGGCCAGAATCTCCAGCAAACGGCGCGAGCACATGGTGTCAGAATCCGTGACCGAGTTCACGTTCAGGCACATCACATGTTCTTTGTAGATACGCCCCGTCTCGCGGTGCGGAACCTGACCATGAACCTGCACATGCGTCGAGCGCGGAAAGCGGAATTCGATATGCCGGGACAATCTGTCGTGATTTCTGTCGTAGGCATTAAGCTGCATCTGCGCATCTTCACAGGCCCCGAAAATCATGTCCAGAAAGCGCCTACGTTCACTCAGGATGCGGCGGTAATAACTGCCCGTAAAGCACCCTTCCTTGCGTGTGAAATCAAAGCCCGTGAAGTTATGAAACGCAGGCTGATACGGCATGCTCAGGGTGTTCACAGGCACATCAGGATTCAAGCGAGCACGATAGCGCGGCAGGCAATCACTGTCCGTGGTGAACACATAATCAAAGGCCTTGGCCACATCAATGAAGTGCTCGAAATACGCCCCGTCGTCCTTGTTCCAGAACACCGTGGGCACACCCTGATCCTTAGCGAACTGCACCAGCTTGTAAATCGTGCGAGGCGTACGCAAACGGATCAGTCGCGACTGCTTGGCCAGCTCGTAGCGCCACGCGCCACCCAGCCCATGGAACACGGACTCCACAAAAAGCAGATCAGGCTTCCAGGAGGAGATGACCTCCTCGTAATTGCGCGGGTTCAGAATACGGATAGAGCATTCGGCTGACAGGCAGTCTGCCGTGAAATAGTCCGACACCAAGGCTACTTTCAATTGCCCAAACTGCCCCGCGGGCTTGCCGTCTTCGCTGACGGTTGGGTGCGTATAGATGCGCGCCCCCAAAGCCCGGATTGCGCGACCAATCATGAATTAGCCCCGGCCGGCAAAGCATGCACCACAAAGTCAGCCCAACTGCGACGCTGCGTGGCCTCTTCACGTGCCAAGGCACCATCCTGGGCCAACACTTCTGGACCTGCCTGAAAGGTTTCATCCAGCACACGAGCCAAGTCCTGCACATCCCCTGCTTTAAAAAAACGCACCGAACGACATGGCCCAACTTCGTCTTGAAACACCGGCAGATCCGGCACCAGAACAGGTTTGCCCATCGCCATCGCCTCAACCAGCTTGATGGGAGGCACAATACGACACACCTCAAAGGGACGACGAGGAATACATACCAGCGCAGCCTTGGCCTGCAAGGCGCGAGCCTCCTCAGGCGAGACCCGACCAGCAAACAGTACATGCTTTTCCATACCCAGACTTTGCACCTGAGCCTGCAACTGAGCGCGCGCCTCCCCATCTCCAATAATGGTCAGGGTCACATCCTTACCACGGCCAACCAGATCCGCCACGGCGTCGATCAAGACATCCAGACCTTCATAAACAATCAGGGAGCCAGCATAAACAATCGTGTTGGGCTGCACATCCTGGGCAGCGCCAGGGGTAAAGCGCGAGGGGTCGACACAATTGGGCATCAGGCCCATACGTGCAGGATCAACATTCCAGTGCTCGCGCGCGTATTGCCCCAATTGCTCGGAAATCACAAACAAACGGTCTGCCTGGCTGGCAACCAGACCTTCCAACTCCAGGCCTTGCTTGAAACCTTGAGAATCACGGAACTCTGGCATACGGGAGGCCCGGCTCAACTCCCACAAGCCACGCATTTCATATTGGAACGGAATGCCTAACTGGCGCGCTGCAATCAAGGCCGGCAAGGCATTGACGTGGTTGGACGCGGCATGGATGACGGCGACGCGCTGCTTGATGGCTTCCTGGGCGATGGAGGTGGCGGCTTCTATGGCGAACTGCATGACGGGGCGATTATTGGCCGGACGTTGTACATGAACGTACTGGACCTGATCCACCACCGTTGTCTGCGCCGACGCATCAGCCAATCTATCCTTGCGATCCCACGGATAGCCAGGGCGAGTCAAGACACACACATCGCCACCGGCCTCCTGCAAAGCCTGAGCAATAGCATGCGTACGAGTGGTATAGCCGCTAATGTGATACGGCAAGGCACTGGCCGCCACGTACAGCATGCGACCTTGTATCGGTTCATAAGGGGTTTGCACCGAGCCACACTGCTGCGTCCTGCGACGCAACATACGTACGGTCAAAAACCGATTAAAGGCTAACCAGGGTTCACCCAGCAGCCTTTGTAAGAATTTCAGCGCCATCGCCTTAAGCCTTTGCCTTCGCCTTCTTGTTTTTTTTCGGTGGAGGCGTGTACTGCGCTAACGATAAATCCACGGACTGCGGCGTGGATATCTTGCCTCGAGCATGTAAATCCAAAAACTCTGCTGTCGTTATCACATCGTAATCCTTGGTCAGGCGCGACAACATCTTGCGATACCCTTCCAGGCGACGATCGTCCCGGTACTCGCCCAAACCGTTCTCGTCCCAATACAAAAGAGACCAAGAGTGCAACAAGAACACGGCAAAAGACGGGCTACCGCTAACAGCATTTAGCAACAAATTTCCCCACCATGGCCGGAACCGGAAATAGCGGGACTCTGGGTAAGTCAGGCGAACCCACCAATCTGGCTTACCTAACTTACCCAGAATCCGCTTCTCGGTCGTGGGAACCTCAATGACGCCATTGGACCAAACATAAGGGTCATTGGTGGCCTCGCTGTATACGCATTGGCCATTGTGCACAGCACATATCGAATTATTAAAAGATAGTGGAATTCCCACCTCTTTCAATGCCCGGATCGTATCGGCATTCCAGCGAAAGGAACCTGCACGATGCGCCAGAACCGGTTTCCCCGTCTGCTCAGTCAACAAATCTGCAAAGTGCCGAAAAACAAACTCGGCCCGAGCCCGGTCCGTGTACTGGTTCATGTACTGCGGACGGTTGGACAGGCCATGCTCTTCCCAGAAGCTGTCAGGCAAATACTCAGGATGCGTATGCAGCTGCACATCCTGGCCCTGCTCATCCAGCCATCGTACGACGTCCTTCAGCTCGTCCAGGTAGGAATAGGCCCCACACAAGTCTGTAAAAAAGACATGCTTGGCACCGAACTCATCACCGATCTTGCACATCTCGGCAACACCAGCTGTGCCCTTCGGAAATCGCCCCCAGATCAGACGATTGACGTGGTCCGCAGACGCGCGCTTGGGCAGCGCCTCCGTATCCACCGTAATCATTGCGTAGCGATCCCTCATACCTGTGCTTCTACCTGCTCTAAATTAACTGTTCGTGAAATGTCTATTTTACCCTGCGCATGTAGCTCCAAGAATTCTGCGGTCGTGATGACCTCACAATCCTTGACAAGGCGGCGCAGAAATTTGCGGTAACCCTCCAGCAATCGATCATCTCGATATACCGCGTGTCCTGCTTCATCGCGCTCAAGCAAAGACCATGAGTGTAAGAGCACCACCGTGACTGGTGCTGGCTTAGGTGCAAAAGGATGTTTCCAAGCAGGAATAGGGCGCGAGCCGAATTTGAAGTATGGAGACTCGGGGTAAGTCAGGCTGACCCAACGATCCGGACGGAAGCCGGGCACTCCGGGGACCCAGCGCTCAGTGACAGGGACTTCGATTACGCCGTTGGACCAGGTGTAAGGAAGACAGTCAGGCTCACCATGTACGCCTCGACCACTTTCCAAGGCTCGCATAGATTGGTTGAATGACAAGGGAATATTGAGTTCTTGCAATGCCCGAATCGTTAAGGCATTCCAGCGGAATGAGCCTGCGCGGTGGGCAAGAATTGGTTTACCAGTGATGTCGGTAATTAATTTGCTGAAATAGCGCAGCACGAAGCCTGCCCGAGCCTGATTGTCATACTCATCCATATAGCGCGGAGAAGGTAATAAGTCATGATCTTTCCAAAATGATCTAGGCAACGTCTCCGGATGAGTATGAAGCTGCACATCTTGGCCATTAGCATCTAGCCAGCCCACGACGTCCCGCATCTGCTGCAAAGATGAATAGCAGCCACAGAAATCCGAAAAAAAAACATGTCTTACACCACACTCAAGACCGAGAGCTGAAATTTCCATAACGCCTGCAGTACCAGTCTCGTGCCGCCCCCATACTAAACGTTGAACGTGACTATCCTTCGCCCGCCTCGGCAAGGCCTCTGTGTCAACGGTTAATATCGCATAGTTATTTCTACTCAAACAAGCAACCCATTATTCCCATAACTACTTTCTCAATCAGAAGACTCACTTCAGGTTGATGTCAATTTTTTTTAAAGTTTTATTCTTGCTATCTCTAGAAATTTTCTCTTCTCATCATTTTTATCACGTACGTAACCTTGCACCCTAATTGATTCACAGCTTAAATCATCAGGAACTATTAAAGTTGCACATGGATCATCCGTATACCAACGAACATCAACTCTTACCCCATTGACCATCAAATAGAATGCGTAATCAACTCCATTTTCAAAATGTTTTTCATTGATAACACTACGCGCTACCACGGTGCTCCCCTCTCTGTGAGCATCGACCTTTAACAGCCATGAGTCGGGATCTATAGTTGAATCATAACTCTTAAAAAGCTCTACTGTTTCCCAGATTTTATGATTCACTCCATGCGTCGATAACGGACGAACCTCGACATACATTTTCTGGTTAATAGATTCGAGATGAGATATAAAACTTAAACCTTGCTCAGAAAAATATTTATCCCGCTCAAGCTGATTAAAACATAGAAAAAATAATGTTTCAGTCGATTCTAAAAAAATATTTTTCAAATCATTATACAAACTACCACGATCAAGAATTCCATCAAAATACCTGGAGGCCCCGCCATCAGAATACCGACTCCCTAGAAGGAACGTTTGTGGGATATTTGCATAAACGGCAGCCGCATTATTTAAATAGCCATGCAATAAGGCGCCGTATCCTCCCATCGATGACCCCCAGAAATACAGTCGACCGTCGCCACACTCTTTCCGCACCTCATCTATTATTAACCTCATAGCAGAGATCCAGAAGAAATCACCTAACTCTCCTAAGTACCAAGTACCCTTACCTTCCACACCATAACAATCCAGCGGACAAACAATATTCCAATCATCACTACGAAAAGAAGCAGGTTTATCGTGATGGCCATGACCATGCAAAACAAATAATATTGGTTTATTTTTAACTTTTGCCTTTTTAAAATTATATTTTATTTCTCTAGTACCAACAGTTATACATGAATCGAACCCAGACCTCATACGCCACCCAAAAATCACAACAAAACATTAAATTTGGTCTCTAATAACCCGGGATTATAAACCTTCAAAGAAATCGATTGCTCACAGCTACCGTATTTATAGGAAACAGGAACCCAATCCAAAGCATATTTTGGCTCTTTTAAGAGTAAATCACCTCCATCCAAAAGTACTTCCACAAAAAAATCACCTTTACTTAAAACAATTTTCTCATCAGTCTGAGACTGAATGCAAAAATCCTTATGAAAATTAAATCTAGAGTAAGCCCTACCCTCATTCTTACCCAACACTTTATCCTTTATTATCAACTGATTTTTTTTGTACTCAATCTGCCTTTCAAAACTTATAATATCGTTATTACATCTTATAGCCATCCCTCCTTCCACAACCACTCCAGTCTCTATTTTTTGACCACTGATAAACAAAGACCTCCTCACCAACTCTTTTGCCCCCCAAGACAACCCTTCTATATTTATAGTGTTGTGTGCAACCGAGGACACCACAAATTCCCGTAAATCGTCACTCGTATATTTATACTTTCCGGGGTCCACCAGTATGTCAGTACCATTTACCCCATAAACCAAAGAAAGATTATCCCAATGCTTATGTATACCACTATTAAAATTATTAATCACACATAAATAACTCAACCCTTCTTTAACTATCACATAGCCCGACTTACTCCATAAACTAACTTCGGAGTCAATACATTCTTTTAACTCTCTTGGATTTTCATAATCAGTATCTCCGAAGGGAATTTCTCGGCCATCAGGTAAACAGAGGTTCACAGCCACACACTCCGCTCCATCTATATACTGATCAAGCTCAGGCATGCCGTCATACAGCTTTGTTTTTTTATATCTTTTTAGGGAATCAAGAACCAAGTGATGATAATGCGGAGAATGCTCTTTATGCACATAATTACCATCAAATTGATTTTTTATTATTTTCCCGAAATTTTCATAGCATAAAGAAACAACATTAGCCTTCATTCCAGGGCCAAGAGTTTCTGCTAAACATCTCAGCCCATGAATGGCATAAAGGCCATGATTATGGTTAAGTCTAATAAAACCGGGCCCCCTCAAGGTCTTTACATGCTGCAGTATCATCTCGCGCATCCAATCCGGAAGCCGCATACCCTGATCACTCAACTCTTTAGCTAGCTGAAATAACTTTTCCGATCTAATCCCTGTAGCCATGTCATGCCATAGAAATTCTGAATTATTTTTCTTTGCCCAACCCCACCAATCTTGAAACCAATCAATTAATTTCAAAAGGTATTTACTGTCTCGACTTTCCCTATACGCAGACAAATAAACCATCAAATACCTTAAGGTATGCAGCTGAAAACACCAATTGGAATCTTTATATGGATTAACCCCCCAATCGAATGGTATCTCCATTTTATAAAAATCCAAATCAGGCCTTTGAATAGGAGAAAACCCCTGCTCCTCGAATAACTCCACATCCCTTACAAAGCTCATTTCTCTCTACCCTAACAACTGCCCCCAACTACGCGAGACGTTTACAGAACTATATTTTTCTAATTTCTCTATTAACTCTAACGCCGAGTACTCATTAGAGCTTAAAACTCGATTTTTAGCCTCATCCACGCTATCAACAATAAATTCCCTTCCCCATATTTCTGCCGCCCCCTCCCAGTTCCAAATAATTGGCATTGAGCCCGTCAACATCGCTTCTCCGATAGCCATATGAAATGACTCAAAATCAGAAGCAGATATGATATACCCAACCAAGCTAAGCCAATCGTTAACATCATCACCTGGCGGATCAAAAATCAATTTATATTGAAGTTGGGGATTACTATTAATTCGAGAGTAAATTTTCTTATAATACTGAAGCTCTTCATCACGCTTTAGAAGCCAATCATATTCCAAGGGATTTCTGCCTTTAACCCTAAGGCAATATCTACTATCCTCTTTCAATAAAGCCTCAAGCAAATCAATTGCACGATCCAGTCTTTTCAACGAAGGAGAAACCCCAATCATCCCTAATGTAAAGAGCGCATCCCCAGTCTTTCTCAATGGAGTAAATTTATTCTTATCCAATAAATTTGGAATAACCGATGTTTTTTCATCGGGAAAACCAAATACACTTTGCCCCTCTTTCCGTATAAATTCACTTACGTAACTAATATGATCAATATTATCCCAATTTGATTCTGCCACATACGGAAGCGTTCGTTCTTGAGCATGAAACCTGGCTACTAGACGCTGATGTGGCTTTTTATTATTTGAGTACCATTTCAAATTACCTAGGCACCACTCACAAAAGATAATGTCAGCTTGTTCTAAAAGCTCAAAACTCCTTCGCTCATCATGCTTATCGTGGCCCGCCCAAGTATCCACCAAGAATTCAAACTGACCCGTTGACTCCAGCGCATCTTGCAACAAAGCAAAGAACTTCAAATCGTGTCCAGCCACCAGCACACGCAGCTTACCATTAACAGCTTTTATCTCAGGCGCTCCTTGTAGCCAAGTTTGAATCTCCTTCACCCTTTGCGAAAAAGTGTGACGACGAGCTAACTTAGTCAAAGCATTAGCAGCGGCTTCCGCAACAGCCGGCTCTTGGAATGCTCTACGTAACTGACGCGAAAACTCCTCTGCACTATTAGCAAACAAGGGATAATCCACACCTAATAGGTGCTCATGCAAAGTATTCCGGTTCAAAATTGCCGCGCAACCCGCGCCACCATATTCAAGAATCTTAGTTGAGTACTCGACTGTATCGTTCATACTCTCCGCACGCCACGAGAGCCCCACTCTGGCGGACTGCAATTGGGCCTGCACCGACTCACGAGACTGAGCTCCTAGCCATTGCAAACCAGCAGTACTCTCTAACGCTTGCTGCATGCGAGCCTTATATTCTGGCCAACCTGCCTCATGATGGATTTTGTCTCCAATCATGATCAACTCACTACCAGGGACTTGCTGATGAATCTCAGGCCACTGCTCCGCCATCTCAAGTGTCATCCAATCAGCTTTAAACTTACCTGCGTAGACCGCTCTCATCGACCTCTGGTTCAATGGAACCAAGTTAACTGGCAAGTCAGGAATAACGGGCGTATACAGGCTGAACTTATCAAGGCCAACATTTGGAACAAGCTCTTGCCACAGCCTTACAAAACCTTGTGTTTGACACAAAAGGCGCTGGCAACCCATTGCCAGACGACTCATCTTTTCACGTAACTCTGCAGTGTACTCATCCAACTGCTGCGGTATATCTGTTAAATAAAGCCAGCATTTTTTCAGAACCGCAGGATGCTCCAGCAATGTCGCAGCAATATCAAAACCACGCACCACCACTACATCGTAGGTGTTAGTCTGGTCCAATTTGACAGCTAATTCCGCCATCATTGGCAAAGACAATCGCTTAAAACCTTTTCCATTCCAATAGCTTGGTACTGTCCCGTCCACAATAGTAAGGTGGTCAGCGTTTCTTAATGGTGCAAATAGCTCTTCTCTTTCCGGCTTACTCTTGGCAAGGAAATCTACCTCTGCCTGACATGTCGCTGCCAGGGCCAAAGCAATAGTCTGAGCCCAGATAGACGACCCATCGATAAAGTTCAAGTCTGGGCTACCGCAGACCAATACGCGTTTACTCATTATTTACACTCCAACCGTTGCCTGCGAGGCTGCACCATCTAATACAAACTGATCGCTATCTACAAAATACAGATCATCCCGCTCTACTCTGGCATCCGGCTGCGCACACACATAGGCGGCCGCGAATTCCGAGGCGCGCCACAAGACTGAGCACAAGTTGGCGTCACCACCAGCGCTAAAACGATCTTCTCCACTCGCCTTGGCCCATCCGGCCAGCCCAGGTTCGTAAAGGCTGGCATTAGCTAAGTCACGCAGATAATGGGAGCCGTATCCGTGTTTACTGCCAATCCACCCCATGATGGGATAAGCCGAACCTTGCTGCTTTAGCCAAGGCTCATGTTCTCCAGGCTTCAAGATCTTAATATTTTCATCAATATCACTGAAGTTAAGTGCGATACCTGGCGAACACTCGATACCAAGAAGGAACTGGCGATACTCCTGATCTTTTGCAAATCCCACCAAAGCCGCCATTTCGTCGGCATTATTGGCTTTTGCAAATAGCATCACGGATGGGTCCGTAGGTAAACGCGTCGCAACATTCAAGTGAGTAAAAATAGTGTTCAAACGATGAGCATAGGTGTGTTTAGCAAATACCTCTCTAATTCCAGCCAAGCTCCGTCGACGCCACTCAACATCATCCGTCATCAATGTATGAATCGCTTCTTGCGCTTCCTCACGACTACGCACTAACCAAACTGCATCGGACTCAAACAGATTCTCAATGCCCTTGGCGTAAGTACTCACAATAGGAGTACCGCAAGCCATCAGCTCAAAAACACGACGAGAGAACATCGTGGGCGAATCAACTACCGAGTTGACATTCAGAAATACACGATAGCGGTTGTATTCCTCACAAAGCTCTTTGTAGGGCAAGCTTCCTTTAATTCCTTTCTGGAACTCATCAGGAAAAGGGAAAACGCCTGTCCCATGATTTCGGTCATAAATGTCTAAATCGTATTGATTAGCCGTCTCTAACAGCCACCGCATCGACTGGCCCCGCTCTGCATGACGGTTTCCATACCAACTTCCCGCAAAGCACAGTTTTTGCTTGCGCCCGGTTAACGGAGCTGGGCGATGCAACGCAGGTTGTGCTGCAAATGGGAGCGCATGAATATTGGGGTTACCTGTTTTCCGGAAATATGATTCTTTCATATTTGCGTCAGTAGTGAATATTCCATCCACAAGCTTGGCACTGCACATGAATTTATCGTGATGCACAGGATCTTCTTTGTTCCAAAATACGGTTGGAATACCTTTTTCACGAGCATATTTACAAAGCTGCGCAACCTCTTGACCAGGTTTATTGGAATACTCTGCAACTCTATATTGCCAACTCCCAAAATTACCCTTCCATGCACTTTCAATAAAAACCAACTCTGGTTTATATTTCTCCAAAAGAGCATACCAATTATCCGGTCTTGGTTGAATAAGATTCAAATCCTGCTCAAAACACCCAGCCGTAAACTCATCCATTACCCCCATTACATATGGCTTACCATTTTCGGGATAATCCGGCCACCCCAAGATACTAATCTCTGCAGCCAAGGCGCTAGGCGCAATAAAATCCTCTTGTTTATATTTTATTTTTTTTTCTTTTACCCTAACACTATCTACAAAAACCTTCTCATTTTTTTGAAGATTAAACCCGCACAGACCTAAATGTATCTCCACAACTCCATCTGGAACAATAAAGGTATGCACTTGCTGCTTTTTGCCAAATGTCGCTGGTAGATATTTGAACCTAGCCTGTAAATGACTGGATTTAGCCATTTTCCCAAAGCTTTCATCTACCTCACTACCATCTTTATCAAAGCCTTTTAATAGAAATACCGCTTTTCTATTTTTTTCATCTGTCTCGAAGTAATCAACTGATACTTCTATCCGTAATTCAGCTCCTTCCTGCGCAGACAAAACATACCAAACTGGATCTTTCCTTGACAGCTCCATATGGCCTCGCCAATCTAGCGATCCAGGATTTTCTTTCTTTTTTTTCTTTTCAGTTGCATCTCTACTATCAGTACTTTTATCAGCAATAGCAGTTAAGGCAACCCCAACCTCTTTCAAACCCAGACGAGCACGACAAATCTCAATATTTGCTTTAAAGTACTGCTCACCAAGCAATGCACCCAGCTCATGATAAATTTTAATAGCGGCGGCATAATCCGCTCGCAAAAAGGCGTCTAAGGCTTTTTGAACATTTGCTGGATTCATGATGATCCATTACCCCAATTCAATTAATACCACAAATTAAATCGGCCCATAAAGGCCGATTTAATTAATCTCAAAACAAAAAACCCACTAACAATTAATCAAACAGCCCAACAACGTCAATACATTGGGTATGCTTTCGAATCTCAGTCATTTGCTCAATGAATGGACGGTGCTTAACTAGAACGCAGACAACATCGGCATCAGCCATAGCGCTACCCAAAGCAGACAACTCAATACCCGTACCTTGTAGCTTGGCTGGCAATTCGCTGATATTGGGTTCTACGGCTTGCACCTTGCAACCCAGACTGGCAATCTTCTTGGAAACACCAACAGCAGGGCTTTCACGCAAGTCATCGATATCGGGTTTGAACGCCAGGCCCAGGCAAGCCACTTTGATGTCAGCCATACGCGCATCAGGACGCAACGACAAAACACCTGCAATAGCGGCTTTAACTTTCTCTACAACCCATTCAGGTTTGTAGTCGTTAATCTCACGAGCCAAGCGCACAATGCGAGCTTGTTCAGGCGTCTTGTCCACGATGAACCAAGGATCCACGGCGATGCAGTGACCACCCACCCCGGCACCAGGCTGCAAAATATTAACGCGTGGGTGACGGTTAGCCAGGCTGATCAGTTCCCACACATTAATATTCAAGCGATCGCAGATCAGAGACAGCTCGTTGGCAAACGCGATGTTGACGTCACGGAAGCTGTTCTCTGTCAGTTTGCACATTTCAGCGGTGCGGGCATTGGTTGGCACCAAAGCACCTTCCACAAAAATTCGGTACAGCTCAATTGCCATCTCGGTAGCTTTTTGAGTCATGCCACCAATAACACGGTCATTGCTAACCAGCTCATGCACTACGCGACCGGGCAAAACACGCTCTGGGCAGTAGGCCACCTGAATATCAGCCTCCTCGCCTGCTTGCTGAGGAAAGCTCAGATCAGGACGAGCTTCAGCCAGCCACTGCGCCAATTGCTCGGTCGTACCAACAGGAGACGTCGACTCCAGAATAACCAGATTGCCTTTGGCCAGCACTGGCGCAATGGTTTTAGCGGCGTCGGCGATATAGCTCAGGTCAGGCTTGTTGCCTTCCAGAAAGGGGGTCGGGACGGCGATCAGAAACGCGTCAGCAGGTTCCGGGGTCAGCGTAGCGCGCAAGTAGCCACCGTGCACGGCGGCCTGCACCAGCATATCCAGTTCAGGTTCAACAATATGAATCCGGCCTTGATTGATCGTGTCGACCGCGTAAGCGTTCACATCAACGCCAATGACCTTCTTGCGGCGTGAGGCAAATAATGTTGCAGTAGGCAGGCCAATATAGCCCAAGCCGATCATGGAGAGAGTTTCAAACATGCTGGTCTTCCGAATCAAGAGATCAAGGTTTTTAAAATTTCACTAATGCGGGTAGCGGCCTTGCCGTCCCCATAAGGGTTGTGCGCCCGTGCCATACGCTCATATTCAGCAGCGTCATCCATCAGCTGCGTGGCAGCGCTGACAATGGCTTGTGTTTCTGTTCCCACCAAACGCACAGTTCCTGCATCCACGGCTTCAGGGCGCTCGGTCGTGTCACGCATCACCAATACCGGTTTGCCCAAAGAAGGCGCTTCTTCCTGAATGCCCCCGGAGTCAGTGACCAAAAGGTCACAACGATCCATCAGGTAAACAAAGGGCAAATAATCCAGTGGTTCGATCAAATGAACATCGGAAACGTCGGATAAGATACGACGTACTGGTTCCTGAACATTTGGATTCAAGTGCACTGGATACACCACCTGCACATCGCCACGGGAGGCAATCTGGCGCAAGGCCAGGCAGATGTTTTCAAAGCCGGAACCAAAGTTTTCGCGACGATGCCCCGTCACTAAAACCAAGCGCTTGGCTGGATTGATAAAAGAGAACTGAGCCTCAAAACGGCTGCGCAGTTCCGAGTCCTGACGTACGCGTGCTGCCACATCCAGCAGCGCATCGATGACGGTATTGCCCGTAATGTGTACCGTCTTGGGATCTACACCTTCACGCAACAAATGCGATTGTGATTGCTCGGTTGGAGCAAAGTGCACATCAGCCAGTACGCCTGCTTGGCGGCGGTTCATTTCCTCTGGCCACGGCGAGTACTTATTATGAGTACGCAAGCCAGCCTCTACGTGCCCAACCTTGATCTTGGCGTAATAGGCCGACAAAGCTGCGGCCATGGTGGTAGTCGTATCACCATGCACCAGGATCATGTCTGGTTGCCATTGTTTGTACACATCACGCATACCCAACAGCACGTTGCTGGTGATGTCATACAGGTCCTGGCCTGGCTTCATCAGGTTCAAGTCAAAATCAGGTTTGATGGAAAAAATATCCAGAACCTGATCCAGCATCTGGCGGTGCTGACCAGTGACGCAAACGCGCGCTTCAAATGCAGGGTCGGTAGCCAAGGCCTTAACAACCGGTGCCATTTTGATGGCTTCAGGTCGTGTGCCAAATACGGTCAAAATCTTCATCAATAAACCTTCTTCTTGTCCTGAGAGAAATCAACGATCAAACATAAAAACGTTGTCTGACCAAAATTACATTTAGAGCCCCAACTGCAAACCCAGCACGTTGCTGAGAAGAGCAAAACTGTTAGGTGCTTTACCGCTTTTTTTATGCTCTAACCACAGCAATTTCACCGCTTTCTATCTTGGCTGCGCTTTTTACTTCTAGGTGCAACACGCACGCTCTGTTTTGCAACTAACTCAGACAGCTCCCTCTTCAGGGCCTCTAGCTCAGCAAGCTGTTCTTTAGCCTGACTGGCCTGCTCGTTACGAGTCTGTGTCAACTCAGCCACTCCGTACTGCAACGTGGTGCATTGCTCAAACCACTGTTTAGCCAAAGTTTTCTGCTCCTCGGCTTCTTTCTGCAGGGATGAAACCAAATCTTGGGCTCGCATCAAGGCCTGCCGCTCTTCTTGAGCGGACAATTCCATTGCAGCCTTTTCTTGTTGCAGTTTGTTGACCATCTGCTGTGTTGCGATCAACTGCTTTGATTGAAGTACGCCTTGCATCGCAAGCTGATCACGCGATGCAGCCAGATCTTGCCATTGCTGACGTAATCTGTTTTCACGATCCGCATGCCCGAGGATCTTGCGAGCTTGATTAAAACGATCTTGCCTTGCCTCGTCCTTCAATCTAGTGAGCTGACGCCCCTCCGACTCACTAAAGCTCACCTCATCCGGGAGCAAAGTAACAAGAGCCTCTGCCTGCGCTAACTCGCCAGCCTCATGTAAACGGAAAGCTAACCATTTCTGTCTAAAAGCACGTGGCTCCAAGGAAAAAGCTCGATACGCAAGCTTGGCTGCCAAAGTCGCATGGGTCTGCATTTGCCCGCGAGCTACAGCAGTCCAAGCACTGGCCTGAATTGCTGTAGACACTGAAGCCCGCGCTAGAAGGGCCTCCACTGCCTCCTCCCCGCCCTCTTTAAATGCCTCCAACACTCTGCCAAATTGCTTCCCTCCTAACACCTTGGGGGGAACCTCACGTCGGTTCTGTTTCCAGGCCTTCAGCAAACGAGTAGGCGTGGACAACATAGAGCCCACGGAGTGAGTCCCTTGAATCAGAATCTCACCTAGCTGACTGGCCAAGGCATAACGCGTCTGCAAAATATGAACTTCATCTTGGGCTTTAATTAAAGCCTCACAGCGCAGAATTTCTGCCTGCTTCTCCACCAAAGAGTTGTGAACTGGGGCGATGTGAATAATCGTAGAAGGCACAGCTTGAGCCTGCCCCTCATAAAACAAACGCTCCAACTCGGCTTGGACAAGATGCAGTTGGCTATACAGCAACTGATTTTCGTCCTGTAGTGCCTGCACATATCTATCAGCAGGCACATCGCCAGGCTGATCTGCCTGAACTGGCGAAACGGCCATTATTTACTTCCCCTGAAAGTATTCTTAATCCACATGGTCCAGCACAATGCTCTTGAGCAGCTTCAAAATCCCTGCCAGCATCAAGGCCACTAACAGCGTCACTAACGTGTTGTAGAGGCGGCGTGGTTCCATGGGATATTCAGGCAAAGTAGCGGACTGCAACACGGACACCTTCTCCAACATACGAGTGGCGTCAATCCTGCCCTTCTCCAAAGCAGTCAAAGATGACTTGTAAAGCTCTTGTGTGAACTTCACATTCATGTCCAGGCGATAGAACTCTTCGACATATGCGTTTAGAGTTCCGCCTGAAGGCGTCGCCAACTTGAGTTTTTCCTGCTTGATCTGTTGGTCCACTGCTTTCAGTGACTGCTTGAGCATCAAGATATTCGGATGATCCCGATCCAAAGATTTAGGCAAAGAAGCCAACTGGGTCTGTAACTGGGCTCGTTGCCCTTCCAACGCAGCAACAATTGCATTAATACTTTCTGCTGTCGCCTGGGGAGACAGTAGGCCAGCCTCATTCTGATAGTTCAGCAGATCTTGGCTAGCCTTTTGAAAACGCTCTTGGGCTTGGTCAACTTGGGTGACCAAGAAGTCGACCTGAACTTGGGCCATTTCGTGGCCGAGCACATTCATATACCGCTCGCCTTCCTCAACCAGCTGTTGAGTAATAGCCTGGGCCATTTCCGGGTTGTAAGCCTGAACCTTGATACGCAACACACCAGAGAAGTCATCAAACTCCACTTCTACCCGACGCAGATAATGCCGATGAAACCACTCTAGTGATGCGTCTTGAAACCACATTCGCGACACCAAATCATGATCAGAGGAGCTGTAGTGCGTACGTAAATCCAAGGACTGATCTAGTTTCTTAAGCATGTCCACCGACAACAAATAATCACGTAGTAACAGCTGGTTCGCGCGATCTACTGTAGCCACACCGGATACCAACATCCCTAAATCAAAAGAGGGTGCGCCTACCGAGTCTGTTTTCCGAATAATGACATTGGCTTCAGATACATAGCGGTTGGATGCAAACACCAACCAATACGCTGTTGTCAGAACCGCCAAAATTAGGATTGCGCTAACGGCATGATCAAATAAGCGCAATGAAAACCACGAGCGGAGACGAGCTCCAAAGGTAGATTTCTTTGAAACGGTTGTATTGGATGCAACGCTAGCATCCTGCGTCGTGACTTGAGGTGTATCTGTCATTTTGGAAGCGAATCCTTGTAGGCATTAAGCGCATCGTCAATCTGGTCAAACCAGTGCGCTTGTCCTTGATGCAGCCAGACGCCGGCCTGGCAAAATTGTCGTAAGGTTTTATTGTCATGGGCTACCATGATCAGGCCCGCACGATCAGTCATGGTTTTAAAAGCATCCGCGGCTTTTTTTCGGAATGCTGCGTCACCTGCCGCCGTTACTTCATCCGAAATGTAAACATCAAAATTAAAAGCAAAGGACAAAGCGAACTGAAGACGGGACCGCATGCCAGAGGAGTAGGTATAAACAGGCTCCTCAAAAGCTCGACCCAGCTCGGAAAAATCTTTAATAAAGGCCAAACGATCTGCCAAATCCTCTTGGTGGCCATGAACTCGGCAAACAAACTTGGCGTTTTGACGACCAGACAAGGTCCCCTCCAAACCACCATTGCCCATAGGCCAGGACACCCGGCACAAACGCTGGATAGTTCCCTTATTCGGATGATCAACCCCTCCAATCAAACGTAACAACGTTGATTTCCCTGCTCCGTTGGAACCAATAAGCCCCACATTAACCTTGGGAGGAATAGTCAGATTCACACCTTCCAACACCCAACGGCCCACACCATGGGCGGTTTTGTAGCGCTTATACACATCCTTGACGACAATCATTTCATCACCAACTGCTGTGTAAAGCGTCTATACAAAATCAGGCCTAAAAACAGACTGACTATCCCCCACAGATACAGGTACCCCATGCTGATGCCCGGCACCATGTGGTAGTAATTCGAAAAGCCTTTGCGCACCAACTCCAATCCATGCACTAAAGGATTGAACAAGAGCAGATCCCGATAAGGTTGAGGAACAGCAGAAATAGGCATGATGACCCCTGAAATCAAATACAAAGGCATCATCATGATTTTCAGTATGTGCTCAGTTTCGCGCACCAAGGCCATCAATACAGAGGCAACCAAGCCATAGCCCACGCCAAAGAGCCATAACCCGAACATCGTCACCACAACCTGCAAAGGATCGTCAGGCCGCACGTCATGCCCGAGCAGTGCCGCGCCCGTCAAAATAATTGCGGACACTAAGGTCATTAGAAATGCTTCCAAGACTCCACGAGCTATAGAGGTATCAAAAGGTTGCACCTGTCTGTATGCAAATAAAGGCTTATTGCTATCGACCGCGTACATCACCTGCATCGCTGTACGGCGAAACATGAAAAACGCCAACATGCCCACCACAATCCAGACAGTGACATCAATGCCACCGACTGTACGCAAACGAATCACAGTGAAGATGAACGTGATGAAACTGATATGCAGCACTGGCTCCATCAACAACCAGAACCAGGCAGCCCGCATATCAAACAAGCGATCCAGGGACTCTCGCAAAACTAACGCCCGCCAAACCGACCAAGTGACGGCCATGGGGCTGCGCACCTGCTTACTCATCTCGGCCTCTGTTGAAGGAGTTGTTCTTAAACATGTGCACGATCACTTCATCATGTTGTTCAAGGTCGTACTAGGCACAGCCACCGACACCACTAGACGCAGGAACTTCTGGAACTCCGCCGCTGGCGAGTTCGAGACATAGATCACGTCCTTATCCTGCACCGGGAAGTTCTGCGTCACAAAGAAAGAAGCCGGGTCACGCAGGTCGATCTCGTACACCACGGGCACGACGCCCTTCTTGTCCAGCAGTGTTGATTCAGGCGCACCGTCCACCAGCGCAGCATCCTCAAAGCGGAAGACAAACACACCGCGGGCATCAGCTCGTGACGTATCAAGGCCACCCGAACGGGCCAGGGCCTGTACCAGGGAAATGCCCTGAGCTTCAAATGGAATTTCTTCGTTCTTACCGGTGGCACCCAAAATGGAGAAGCTCTGGTTCTGGTACAGCGCCGTGATCACATCACCCGGTTTCAGCATGATGTTCTGGTTCGGATTACGAATAATCGTATCCAGCGCCATGGTGGATGTGTTCAGCTCTCGCGAGAGCTGAATGGCAATGCGGTTGACTGCTTGCTTGACGCCACCGCCTGCGGCCAGGGCATCCAGCAAACGCTCACCTTTAGGCGTCAAGGGCATCAAGACGCTTTGATTGACCTCCCCCACGACCGTCACGTTCGAGGTGTTGTTCTGAATGACACGCACCAGAACCTGCGGATTATTGGCCTTGCCTTGCAAACGCTTGGCAATGCTTTCTTCGATCTGTTGGGTGTTGCGGCCTTTGACGGCAATACGGCCAGCGAAAGGCATGCTGATCATGCCGTCGGGCGTGACCATTTGCTGGGGGAAAGCGACGGCATTGGTGGTTGCTGCCGTTGCCTTGGGATCCAGGGAAATGCTGCCAAACAGCATGGCAGGCGGTGCTTCCCAAACCGACACTTCCAGCACATCGCCGGGGCCAATCAGGTAGTTGTTCGAACCTGTGCTGGGGAACTGGGCGGCAAAGTCACCCATGCGCTTTTTAGCGGCCAACTTCTTGGTCAACTCATCTGTCACGTTGACCAGGGTGATGCCTTCGATACGGCCTTCACGTCGTTCCTGTACTTGCTGGCGACTGGGGCCGTCTGCAGGCATCCAATCAGGCATCGTGGCACATCCGGCTAGTACGGCGACCAAGGTGCTGGCCAGTACGGGTCGCCCCATTGCTGCAATCTTGCTTACTGCTGTGTGTAGTAATTGAGCCATGCTTATTTCTTCATGAGCGTGTGAACGGTTTCACACGCCAGGTCTATGTCATCCTGGCTATGCGTGGAAGACAGGAAAAAGCGCAAACGCGCTGCTTTTTCTTCCACCGCAGGATGGATAATGGGTTGCACATTCAGACCGGCATCAAATAACTGGCCGGACAGTTTGACTGCTTTAAGAGAACTGCCTGTAATCGCGGGAATCACGGCGTAGCCTTCGGCAAAGCCGGTATTGATTCCCATCGAGCGCATCGAATTCAGAAACTGGCTGCCACGCTCTTGCAGGGTATGCACACGCTCGGGTTCCCGGCGCATGATCTGCAAGGCTTTAAGCGAAGCAGCCGCCAGCACGGGGGAAATCCCCACGCTGTACACAAAGCCGGAGGCGGCGTATTTGAGCAGTTCCACCAGCGCGCGGTCGCCAGCGATATAGCCGCCGCAGCTTGCCAGGGTCTTGCTCAAGGTGCCCATCCAGATATCGACATCGCGGCCTGCCACACCAAAATGCTCATGCGAGCCGCGGCCTGTCTTGCCCAGCACGCCCAGGGCGTGCGCTTCATCGACCATCAAAAACGCTTTATACCGCCGCTTTATGTCAATAAATGCAGGCAGGTTCGGAATGTCGCCATCCATGCTGTACAAGCCTTCGATCACAATCAGCACACGTTCAAACTGGCCACGAATCTCGGCCAGAATGCGCTCCAGAGCGGCGCTGTCGTTGTGAGGGAAGGAACGGCGGGCGGCACCCGATAACTGGATGCCTTGCAAAATACTGTTGTGGATCAGGCTATCGTGAATCACCAGATCCTTGGGACCGAACAAGTAACCAATGGTGCTGACGTTGGTGGCATGTCCACTGACAAAAACCACGCAATCATCCACCTCATAGTTCTGCGCCAGCTCTTCTTCCAATTCACGCTGGACGCGGCGCTCGCCTGCTACCAAACGGCTGGCCGAAGCCGATGTGCCGTACTGGTCCATCGCAGCTTTGGCGGCCGCATTCACTTCCGGGTGTGCAGAAAGACCCAGATAGTTGTAATTGGCAAAGTTCAGATAGTCGCGCCCGTCGATACGGGTGCGCGCAGCGGCCACACCATCGTGGCTGCGGAAAAAGGGGTTACGCACGCCCATACGATCAGCCATGGCCTTGGGCACCAGCATTTTTTCGTAACCGGGATGACGGTCAAAGCGGGTGTAGGACTCCGGGATATGGCTGGCCGCCCCCTGATGGGTGGCGGACTGCTCGGCCATGCGGCCATTGCTGGCCGCTTGCCCGGTTTTACGTCCCAGAATGCGCTGTATCAGTTGTGCTTTACTGCCTGGCGCCAGATCGTTCTTACTCATTGATCAGTGATGTTCCTGTTTCTGCCAATCGCTGTACATCTTTTGCCAAGCCTTGCAAGTCAGCCTCGGACATATCGTCCCCGTGCTGACGTACGACATCGGCTACCAAGTGCCCAGCGTCCTGCTCTGCCGAGTCCTCGCCACCGGCCGTCAGCTTGTCCACAATGCGGGCCGCAACGTTCCAGACGGTGGGAGAATCATTCAGCACCATGGCGGGCAACTGCACGCCAAAGCGTTGCTCCAACCCCAGGGCCAGTTCCACAGCCATCAAGGAGTCCATGCCCAGATCATGCAAGGAGCGCTGGGTTTCAATACGGTCTACTTCGGTGCGCAGAATGTTGGCAACTTCCTGCGCCACCCACTCGGCCACCAAAGCGTGAATTTGCTCGGGCGTTTTACCCGCGATCAAGGTGTGAATATCCTGGCCATCGCTGCCTGAGTCGTGATCCTTGCGGGCACGGTTCAAGATAGCAAAGCGTTCACTTTGGGCCGAGGCCAACAAGCGTGCCAAGGCATTCCAGTCGAAGTTGGCCACAATGGACACTTCGCCATTGACGGCCAGGACGCGATCCAGTTGATCCAGTGCCTGATCCGACTGCAACGGTGCCTTGCCCAGACGTTTGCCCAAGCTGTCCTTCACAGTTTCATTGCGGGTCAGGTAACCTGCGTCGCCAATCGGTCCCCAGGCAA
This sequence comes from Alcaligenes sp. RM2, assembly GCF_052931795.1. Classification (NCBI taxonomy): domain Bacteria; kingdom Pseudomonadati; phylum Pseudomonadota; class Betaproteobacteria; order Burkholderiales; family Alcaligenaceae; genus Alcaligenes; species Alcaligenes sp. RM2. The sequence goes on along the minus strand of NZ_JBRFIO010000005.1, from coordinate 66,731 downwards.
TGCAGGACGCCGCCAGACCCAGGTTCTGGCGCAAGCGCGTCAAACCTTCCAGGCCCGCGTTGGCGGCCACATAGTTCGCCTGTCCGGGGTTACCAATAGAGGTCGTCACAGACGAATACAGCACGAAGTGGGACAGCTTCAAATCCTGAGTAGCCAGGTGCAGATTCCATGCACCCACCAACTTGGTTTGCAGTACCTTGTTCAAGCTATCCTGATCCATATTGGCGATCAGGCGATCATCAAACACGGCGGCAGCATGCAGCACGCCAGTCAGTGGGCTATCACCCGTCTGAATCTGCGCGACAACAGCTTGTACTGCTGCGGAATCCGTAACGTCACACGCCACGAATTGCACGCGACAGCCTTGTGCCTGGAACTGCTTCAGCAGCTCTTGTGCACCAGGGGTCTCGGCACCGCGGCGACCAGCCAGGACCAGAGAGCGCACGCCACGCTTGACCAGCCATTGGGCGGAAGCCAAACCGAAGCCAGACAAGCCACCCGTAACCAACCACGTGCCCTGTTCGGACAAGTCGAGAGGAGCAGCGATTTGTTTTGCAGGCAAACGGGGTTGGGCATCCTTCAGGGAGACCACCAGCTTGCCGATGTGACGAGCCTGCTGCATGGCGCGGAATGCATCAACCACATGCTCGGCACCGAAGCTGCGGTAAGGCAGTGGGAACAGCGCGCCATCATGGAAAAGCTCCATGACTTCCTTGAACAAACGTCCCGCCAAAGCTGGGCGTCCCGTCAGCAGTTGGTCGGCATCAATACCGAAGTAGCTGATATTGCTCTTGAAGGGACGTAGACCAATCGGCGTGTTCTCGAAGAAGTCACGCTTGCCCAACTCCAGGAAACGGCCAAAAGGACTCAGGACGTCCAAACTGCGGCGCATGGCCTCACCCGCCAGCGAGTTCAGCACTACGTCCACACCTTCACCGCCAGTGGCGTCCATCACGTCCTGAGCAAAGCTCAGGCTGCGCGAATCGAACACATGGTCAGCGCCCAGCAAGGAGGCGAATACGCGTTTCTCGTCCGTGCCAGCAGTGGCATAAATCTCTGCGCCCAAATGACGGGCCAGCTGGATTGCAGCAATCCCCACACCACCTGCGGCACCGTGTATCAACACTTTTTCACCGGGCTGGATATGAGCCAGATGCGTCAGGGCGTAGTAGACCGTGAAGAACACCGTTGGAACGGTGGCGGCAGCTTCAAAATCCCAGCCTTCAGGCATGGGAGCGATAGCATCCGCACGTGTCACCACATGGCTGGCAAAGCAGGAGGAACCAAAGCCCATCACCGGCTGGCCTACCATCAAATTGGTGACATCAGCACCAACGCGTGTAACCACACCCGAGAACTCCAGACCCAGGCTGGCACCGGCAAAACCGTTTTCGACGGCTTCGTCCGGCAACAAGCCCATCAAATACATCACGTCACGGAAGTTCAGGCCCGCGGCCATGGTACGGACTTCAACCTGATCTGCAGCCAGGCTCGGCGCTTGAACAGCTTGCCATTCCAGATTGCGCAGTTGTCCGGGCACCTGAAAGTCCAGCTTGAAATGGGCATCCTGGCTTAGCTGGGCGGTCGCTGCCGCAGTAGCCTCTTCCAGTACCAAGGTATGGCGTGCGTCTTGAGACAAGACAATTTCTGTTGCTTCATCCGGCCACAGCAACTCCAGTTCCAGACGCTGAGCGACATCGCTGGCATTCACATCACCGGCCAGATCAATCAATGTGCAGGACAAGGCGGGCAGCTCGTTCATCACGACGCGACCAAAGCCCCACAAGGCCGACTGGGCGGGATTCACCGTCCAATCCAATTCCTCTGCCATCGCCGGCAAGGCGCCGCCTTGCGTCACCAGGAACAGGCGACTTGCAACGGTACGGGCGGACAAGTCCTGCGTCAGGCTCAGCAGTTGCGCGCTGGTCTGGCTGACCGCAGCAGCAGTATCGGCCCAACCCAGCATCTGCACTACATTCAGAGGACTCTCATCAGCCAGAATGTCTGCACTGAGCGGCCAGATTTGAGCGTTAACTGTTTGGCCAGCTGCTTCCAAACGGGCTTGCAACGAATGGGCTTGAACTTGAGAAGCCTCATCAAACAACAAGACCCATTTCGCTGCAGCGACGGCTTCCTGGTTTGGAATCGCCTGCGTTGTGGCGGCCTTGGCCAGCAACAAATAGGCACCTTCACTCAATTCCTGTGCGGCAGGCTCTTGCGCAGTTTGCACCTGCTCAAAACCTGCTTGCTCCAACGCCGTGTGCCAGCCTTCGGGCGACAACAAGGAGGAGGATTGCGACTCACCGGCGGCGTGCCACCAGCTTTGGTCCAGACCGGACAAGAAGTCTGCATGCCAGTCAGGGTGACACTCGGCCACCAGCAAGACCCCACCCGTCGCCAGCCATTGCTTGCTCCGCATCAGGGCGGGAGGCACATGCACGGTACGGTGCAGGCTGTGGCGCAAAATCACGACATCGAACTGGGGCTTATCGACCTGCTCCAGTTGCCAGTCTTGCAGATCAAAACCGAGCACCTGCACGTTGGCCAAAGCATGGTGCTGCGTTGCCTGACGAGCCTGCAAATCAGCATCTGGCAAAGCCAATACGTATTCAAACTGGTCTTCGGACAGGCAAGCAGCCAGAGTCTTGGGCAAATCGCTTGGGCCTACGGCGACTTCCAGTACGCGCAGCCGCTGGGAGGCGGGCAAGTTCGCAGCCAGTTCTCGCAACTGGGTTTCCAGTGCCAGACGCACACCCAGATACATGGGGTCATCGTCATACAGCACTTCAACCACGGGGGAACGGCGCAAGGAAGCCAGCAGTTTTTCGCCTGAAATATCGCCACGCAACAAGGCCGGCAATTGGCGTCCGACCGAACCAATCTGGGTCAGTTGCGGCAAGCTGCTAGGCGAATCCTGCAAAATTGTGCGCCACAAGTCCTGGGCGGCAGGCATATCGGCCTGCTCCACCACACGATAGCCTTCGTCATCTTGCAGCAGCTCTTCAGCGCGCAACAGCTCGCTTAGCCAGCGGCCATACGGGCTATTCAATACTTCGGTGCTGAGTTCGGAAGGCTTTACGTTCTGGAAGGCTTCATAAATAAAGGACAGGCTCAAGGCATCCAGCAAAGGCAAAGTCTGCTGGAACCAGGTTTCTCGCTCTTGCTGCTGGTCAGCCAGTGCTGCCCAGCCGCTTTGGGCCAGTTGCTCAGGCGAGAGCGTAACGGCAACTCGCTCATCGCGAGGATGAGGACGCAGATAAGGGGTAATTTGCCAGTTGGACACCGCGTGACGATCCTGGCGCAAGAAATACGCAGCACGGAAACGGCAGGCCTGGGCGCTGGCCAACAAACGGCCATCAGCACCATACAACTCGAAATCCGCCAGTACCGAACGGGCACTGCTACGACGCAGGTGTGCACGAAAATGCGTTACCTGCCCTTTCGTAGACAGGGTGAAACGGCCTACTTTCACAGGCAGCAAGGCCACACCTTGGCCTGCTTCAATATCTTGTGCGAAGAAATCCACCAGGGACTGGTAGCACACGTCCATCAAGGCCGGGTGCAGCAGATAGCCGTTTTGCTCCAGGCTGACGGGCATCTCCAGTTCGGCATTCAGGTAAGTACCTTGAACCTGCGAGGCTTTCAAACCCTGGAAGGCCGGACCGTAATCCAGACCCAGGGAATGCGCCAAGCGATAGTGTCGATCGCGATCAATCTGCAGTTCAGCCGAGGCCAGGGGCGAGAGCTCCGCCACGGGCATGCGTTCATCCGAAGCCAGAATACGACCGCTGGCGTGTACCACCCACTCGTCCTGGCTCAAGCGTTGGCGACTCTTGATATGGAAGCTGCCATCACGCGGGCTCAGCACAAAACGCAGGCTGCGGGCATGTTCACCATCAAAAACCAGCGGAGCCAGAATATCCAGCTCGTCCACCAGGATCAGTGCTTCGCCCAGCCACTCGCGGGCTGCAGCCAAAGCCATTTCCAGGTAAGCGGCACCTGGGTACACCATGGCACCACCCACTTTGTGATCCGCCAGCCAAGGCAAAATCACCGGGTCCAGCACGTTTTCCCAGCTGATATCGCTATCCGGCAAACGCCAACCCAGCAAATCATGCACACGACGACGCTCGATGGAGCGCATCCCTTCTGTGCTGCTCTTGTACCAATGACGCTCGCGCTGCCATGGGTAAACGGGCAGCTCCACTGGATTGCCAGCAACGGGAAAACGGGCTTTCAACTGGGTCGGCAATAAAGCCAGGGTATGCAAGGCCGTATCAGTCAGCCGCTGCGGGCCATCGTCATGCTTGCGCAAGCTGGACAACACCACACCCTGAACCTCACACTGAGTCAGGGTTTCACGAATGTAGCGCTGCAAAATGGCGTGCGGGCCAATTTCCAGAAATACGCGGCAGCCCTGGTTCGCCAGACAGGCAATAGCCTGCTCAAACTGCACGGGTTCGCGAATATTGCGCCACCAGTAATCCACGCCCAGCTCTTGCGGGGACAGTTCGTCGCCCGTAACGGTCGAGACAAAACGGGCTTGTGGAGCCTGCTGACCGGGCTGCAAATCGCCCAGGCTCTTTTCCAGATGCGGCAGCAAGCCATCCATATAGGGACTGTGAAAGGCGTAATCCAAATCCAGCAGGCGGAAGAAAACGCTTTGGCCTTCCAAGGCAGATTGAATGCGCAGCAAGCCGTCCAGACTGCCGGACAGAGTGATATTGGAAGGGCTGTTTACCCCCGCCACATTCACGCCCAAGTCCGCACCCAAGCCTTCCAGCAAGGTGTTCACCGCTTCCTGGGACAGACCGATAACGGCCATCCGGCCTTGGCCACGAGTCAGACCTTGAGCCTGACTACGGGCACAAATAACGCGTATGGCTTGTTCCAGATCCAAGGCACCAGCGGCCCAGGCAGCAGCGATTTCGCCCACACTGTGGCCAGCCACGGCATCAGGTTCAATGCCATCTTCGCGCAGCATGCGCGTCACAATAACCTGTACAGCAAACAACAAAGGCTGGGCGACTGTCGTGTCGTCCATGCGGGAAGCGGCAGGTTCGGCCTGCAATTGCTCCAGCAGCGAAAAGCCCGCCAAGGGCTGCATCATGGCGTCCAGTTCGGACAGCAAAGCCGCAAAACGAGGGGACTCGCGCAACAAGGTCACGCCCATGCCCAGCCACTGCGCTCCGTTACCGGCGTAGACAAAGGCCAATTGGCCTTCTTTGCTCAGGGCGTCTACGGTTTGCAAACCTTGTGGGGCTTGGCCTTGCGCGTAAGCACGCAATTGCGCCACGCCTTCTTCAACCGTTTCGGGCTGAATGATCAAACAACGAGCCAAAGTCTGACGACGGTGAGTGACCGCGTAGCTGACATCGTAAAAATCTTGCGCCGTCTTGCCGTCCAGCAAGTCCGCATAATTACCCGCTTGCTCACGCAGAGCGGCTTCTGTCTTGGCCGACAAAACCAAAGGCGGCAAACCCGAGTTCGGCACCGTTGCCGATTGGGCCATTGTCGCTACAGGAGCCTGCAACAAGACGTGGGCGTTGGCACCACCAAAGCCAAACGAGTTAAGTCCTGCGACCAAAGGCTTGCCATCGGTGCGCTGCAATTCGCGGCCCTGGGGCAGCAGCTCCAGATTCAAACCATCAAAATCAATGGCGGGATTGGGGGTATTCAAATGCAAAGCAGGCGGCAAGGCTTGGTGCTGCAATGCCAGCACTGTCTTGACCAGGCCAGCCATGCCGGAGGCCGACTCCATATGGCCCAAGTTCGCTTTGACTGAACCAATAGGCAAACGCTGTTCACGCGATTTGCCATACACCGCGCTGATGGCGGTGGTTTCAACAGGATCGCCTACGGCTGTACCGGTACCGTGGGCTTCTACAAAGTCAACATCAGCCGCTGTCAGGCCACTGCGCTCCAGCACGGAGCGCATCAACTCAATTTGTCCCTGGCAGCTAGGAATAGTAATGCCGGTCTTGCGAGCCCCATCGGCATTCACGCCTGTTGCCAAAATGACGGCCTGTATCTGGTCGCCATCGGCCAGCGCCTGCTCCAGGGGCTTGAGCATCAGTACCGCGCCACCTTCGGACCGCACGTAACCATTACCAGCCTCATCAAACGCCTTGCAACGGCCATCTGCCGATAGCATCGACGCTTTGGTAAAGCCAACAAAGGGATAAGGGTGCAGCAACAGATTGACGCCACCGACCAAGGCTGTCGAAGCCTCGCCATTGCGCAAACTTGAGCAGGCTTGATGCAAAGCGACCAAAGAAGACGAGCAGGCGGTATCCACCGCCATGGACGGACCGTGCAGGTCGTAGATATAGGACAGACGGTTGGCGGCGATACTCATGGTATTGCCGGTCATCATATGTGCTGTCAGGCTGGCTAAATCGTCCAGACCGCGCATGCCGTAATCCAGGCCGGAAATACCAACATAAACCGCACAGTCACTACCGGCCATGCTGGAGGGCAAGACGCCCGCATTCTCCATGGCTTCCCAGGACAGCTCCAGTAACAAGCGTTGTTGGGGGTCCAGCCAGGCGGCTTCGCGAGGGGAAATGCCGAAAAAGTCCGCATCGAACTCGTCGATGCGCGACAAGACACCAGCCGAAAAAGTAATGCTACGCCCCGGCTCGGACCTTTTATCGTGTTGCAACTCGGCCGTCGCCCAGCGATCCGCCGGGATTTCCGTAACCAGGTCGCGTTTTTCAATTAAGGCATTCCAGAACTGGTCGGGCTGCGACAGGTCACCCGGAAAGCGAAACGCCATACCAATAATGGCGATTGCTCCAGACGCAGTATTGCTTTTATTAATATCCGTACGGGATGCTTCTAACTCCTTAGCACCCTTGCCTGTATTTTGAGACACGCACCCTACCCTTTCGATCTTTACTGACTTGCCCTGTCACCGCGGAGCACGGAATAGTCATATTTGATAAAACGCTATTTCGGACAACGACTTCTGACATAGCCGTGTCGCAGGCAGCACACCAGTAAACAATGGCGAAACTTACATCCCGTTACTATGATTTACAAACCCCAATTACATGGTATATATATAAACTCCATGCAATTCGATGATATTTATTTTCGAATTTTATTTAGGCAATAATGCTAAAAATAAAATATTCAAATAAAATATTCCCTGACGATATTATTCTATTTATTGTTAACCAAAAAAAACGAGTGTTTGAAAAATAACAAAGCCTTGGGTATATTTACCAAGGCTGTCTAATCAAGACACTAGGCAAAATATCAAAGATTTTTTTATTTCGTCGCCACCTTTAGCGAAATAAAAACTTCAATTCGACATTAAGCAAAGACTGCTCCTCGCCAAAAAATCCTGCCTACTTGGCGGTAGCCTGCTGCACTGCAAAAAGATTAGCAGCTGCGAATGTTACCATTACGCAGTTGTTCTAATCTATAAAGAATTGAAATCGAGCAGGGCCGCACTGTAACAATCCGATGCTGTGCTAAAGCCGCAAGACGAGCTTTTTCAGGACTATCAGGCAGCTTACAAGGCAGTCATAACTGACACTTGCTGACGTTCCAATAGGCCTGACACAACCATCAAGTCGTAGTGAAAAACTCATTTTTGATACAAACACGACATACGCGCGACGAGCGCGAACCCGTTACTGGTGCCGGTATACAACGACCTTCCCCCATGACCTGACCATGTGTCACCAAAGCAGTGTTTTCCCTTAGCCGCATCAAAAACGCCCAAATCAGGGCGTTTTTTTTGGGGGTTATCCCTCATCTATAGCTAGGTCCACCTAGGCTCTATACGAATTGTCTTATGACAGGGCTGTCGCACGCCGTTACATTGAAATGGCTTCATCTAATAATTAATCCACTCTGGAGACATTTCATGGGTACGAACGCGACCACCGCACCCGTCGACGAACGATTACCGAACGGCAGGCTGGCTGCACTGGGCTTGCAGCACGTTCTGGTAATGTACGCCGGTGCCGTCGCGGTTCCACTAATTGTGGGCCGGGCATTAAACCTGACGTCTGAAGAAGTATCGATCCTGATTGCTGCTGACCTGTTTGTCTGCGGCATCGTGTCCATCATCCAATCGATGGGCTTTACGCAGTATTTTGGTATCAAGCTGCCCGTCATGATGGGTGTGACCTTTGCCGCTGTCGGCCCCATGGTCTCCATGGCACAGGCCAACCCCGGCCAGGAAGGAGCCCAGTTGCTCTTTGGCACGGTCATCGGGGCAGGGATCATCACCATGATCATCGCCCCTGCCGTCAGCCGCATGCTGCGCTTTTTCCCGCCTGTGGTCACCGGCACCATTATTGCCATGATCGGCATTACGCTGATGCGAGTGGGGATCAACTGGATTTTCGGTAACCCTGTTGGCCCTACCGCCCCCACGGTCATCAACCCCGACCACCTGGCCTGGATTCAGCACGCACAATCGGCCGCGGCCATGCCCGGCTCGGCCTTGCTCCCACCTCCAGAAGGTCTGGCCCTGAAAGCAACGGTACCGAACCCGCGCTACGCCAACCTGACTGGCCTGGGTATTGCCGCCATCGTGCTGACCTCGATTCTGCTGATCGCCAAATTTGCCAAAGGCTTTCTGGCTAACGTGGCCGTCTTGCTGGGTATTGTTATTGGCGCCGTTGTGGCCTCGGCCATGGGCATCATGACCTACGAGAAAGTCGCCAATGCAGCTTGGGTTGATCTGGTTCTGCCCTTCCACTTCGGGATGCCCAAGTTCAATATCCTGCACATTGCGACCATGACACTGGTCATGATTGTGGTGCTGATTGAGTCTACCGGCATGTTCCTGGCTCTTAGCGACATGACAGGCAAGAAAGTGGATCAGAAAGATCTGGCACGCGGCCTGCGCACCGACGGTCTGGGCACCTTGCTGGGCGGTATCTTCAACACCTTCCCCTACTCCAGCTTTTCGCAAAACGTGGGCCTGGTTGCCGTGACAGGCGTGCGCAGCCGCTTTGTCTGCGTGGCCGGGGGTGTGATTTTGATCATTCTGGGCCTGCTGCCCAAAATGGCTGCCCTGGTTGAGTCCCTGCCCACCGTGGTTCTGGGCGGTGCCGGGATTGTGATGTTCGGTATGGTGACGGCTACTGGTATCCGCATTCTGTCCGGCGTGGATTACAAGACCAACCGCAACAACTCCATGATTGTGGCTATCTCCATTGGCGTGGGCATGATTCCTCTGGTTGCGCCCAACTACATGCAGTGGATGCCTCACGCCATTCACCCGCTGATCGAATCGGGCATCCTGCTGACCTCGATTGCTGCCGTTCTGCTGAACTTGTTCTTTAATGGTGCTAAAGAAGATACGCATGCAGCGGTAGAAGCAGCCAAGCACGCGGAAGCCTAAAACGCTTGCTCAGCTTGTCTTGAAACCGGCCTGTCCATGAATGGGACAGGCCGGTTTTTTATCGTCCGGCTTCTGCCATCACGAAGCAAAGCGCCTCGCCCCCGCCACGCACAAGGCAGCGCCTAAAGTCACCCAGATCATGCTGGCATTGACGGACTCACCCAGCAAGGCGGCAGCCAGTCCCAGGCCCATAAAAGGCTGCAACAACTGCAGTTGCCCCACTGCGGCAATCCCTCCCTGCGCCAACCCCCGATACCAGAACACAAATCCCAGGAACATGCTGAACACTGACACATAGCCGAAACCTAACCAGGCTGCTGTATTCACATTGCTGAATGTTTGCGGCCAGAACCACAGCATCATGACGAACATGAAAGGCGAGGAGAGCACCAGGGCCCAGCAAATAACTTGCCAGCCACCCAAACGACGCGACAGGCGTCCACCTTCGGCATAACCCAAGCCACACACCACCACGGCGGCCAGCATATACAGGTCCCCTTGCCAGGCCGCATCCAGACCTTCTCGCGCAGCATAGGCCATCACCAGCAAGCAGCCCAAAACAGAGCACAGCCAGAACACGGGCTTATGCCGCTCTCCGGCCAAGACTACCCCGAAGAGGGCTGTGCACAAAGGCAACAAGGCGACATACACAATAGAATGCGCCGAAGTGATGTACTGCAAGGCCAGCGCCGTCAACAAGGGAAACCCCAGCACGACACCAAAACCAACCACGGCCAGGGGTAACAAGTCTGATCGCTTTGGCCGTGCCACACGCCCGATCAGCAACCAGACCGCTGCCAACAAGGCGGCGACTACCGCTCGCGCGCCAGTCAGGAAAAAAGGATCCATACCCAGCACAGCAACACGTGTGGCCGGCAGAGATCCGGCAAAGATTGCTACGCCTATAAAGCCATTTAGCCAGCTGACTGCCTTGCTATCCATCATTCACTCTCCAACAAAGATGCTTGTCAGTACAACACAGCTATGCCAGCATACACAGGCACAGTCCAGTACAGTTTTAAAAAACCGTACTGCTCACCGGACCCATACACCGTACCCGAGCCAGCCTCATGTCTGCTTTGACCCGTATCGACTACATCATGCAATCCGTACGTGATCGCATCGCGGCACGGACCTACCCGCCCGGTACCCGCCTGCCATCCGTACGCGCACAAGCAAAATCGGCAGGCGTGTCGGTATCCACGATTGTCGAAGCCTATGGCAGGCTGGCCGCTGAAGGTCTGATCGAGGCTCGCGCGGGTTCCGGCTTTTATGTGACGGCTCCTTTGGCTCCACTCAGCTTGGCCGCCCTGGAACCAGCTCTGGAAAAGGATATCGATCCTTTATGGATCTCGCGCCAATCTCTGGAAGCCGAGGCCGATGTCCTGATGCCCGGCTGCGGGTGGCTGCCCTCGGACTGGATGTATGACCAAGGAGTGCGCCGCGGTTTACGTAAGGCCGCCCGTAGCCCCAGCGCGGACTTGACGGACTACGGCTCGCCTCTGGGCCTAGAGCCCTTGCGACAAATGCTGGCCCGTCGTCTCGTGCAGTCCGAAATAGATGCTGCCCCGCATCACATCATGCTGACCGACTCGGGCACTCAAGCTATTGACCTGCTTTGTCGCTTCTTTCTGGAGCCAGGCGATACGGTCCTGGTGGACGACCCCTGCTACTTCAATTTCCATGCGCTGCTGCGAGCGCATCGGGCCAAAATCGCCAGCGTGCCCTATACCCATCAGGGCCCTGATCTGGCGGCCTTTGAGGCTGCCCTTAAAGAACACAAACCCCGCCTGTACATCACCAATTCAGGCATACACAATCCAACCGGCGCACGTCTTTCGGCCATGACGGCCCATAGCGTGCTGGCCATGGCGCAACGCGCCGACCTCTACATTATTGAGGACGATATTTTCGGGGATCTGGAGACCCGACCCGCTACCCGACTGGCGGCACTGGATGGGCTGTCCCGCGTAGTACAGATAGGCAGTTTTTCCAAAACACTGTCGGCCGCCTTGCGCTGCGGTTATATCGCGGCCCAGACTCCATGGATCGAGAGCCTGGTCGACTTGCGTACCGCCACCAGTTTCAGCAGCAACCGCCTGGCCTCACATATTCTGAACAGCGCGCTTGGCGACAGCGGCTATCGCAAACATCTGGAACGAGTTCGATACCGGCTCTCCAAAGCCATGGATCATGCCGTGGCACAGCTGGAGCAACTTGGCCTGACGCCATGGCTGCGCCCCCGCGAGGGCATGTTTCTCTGGGTCCGTCTGCCGGCCGGAAATGATGCCTTGAGCCTGACACGCGCCTGCCTGCCCCATGGCATCGTGCTGGCCCCTGGCCCTGTTTTCAGCCAAGCTCCTGATGCTGCCCAGTTTCTGCGTTTCAACGTCGCTCAATGCGGGGACAAACGCGTCTTCAACGTCCTGAAACGGGCTCTGAACAACGAGCTGTCTGTTTAAAGCATCAAGGGATTTCAGATCCTTCCACTTGAACGTTCCGCATCGATGTCCTGGTCGCGGCCAGAGGATTACAATCGGCTCTGTTATGCGGCCCATGCGGACCGCCGCCACCAATCTGACTCCCATGTCCCCCAAAGACTTACGCGATTTATTCCTGCTGGCCGCCATCTGGGGCGGCTCGTTTTTATTTACGCTGCAAGCGGTCCCCGACTTTGGCCCCTTTCCCCTGACCGCCATACGGGTCGGTGTCAGCGCCCTGGCCTTGATGAGCTACATCACCGTCACCGGACGCTTGCCCATCTTTCTGGCGAACTGGAAACCCATCTTTGCGCTGGGCATTCTGAATGCCGCCGTGCCCTTCTCCTTATACGCCTTCGCAGCCTTGCGACTGGAGTCTGGCTTGCTGGCCGTCTTGAATGCCATGGCTCCCTTGTTCGGCGCACTGGTGGCACGAGTCTGGTTGAAAGAGCGCCTGACACCCAGCCGGATTCTGGGCCTGTGTCTGGGCTTCCTGGGCATTCTGATTCTGGTGTACGACAAGCTCAGCTTCAATAAAGGCGCCGAAGGCTGGGCTGTGCTGGCATCTTTGCTGGCCACAGTGTTTTACGGTATTGCCGCCAACTTTACCGCCCGCTATCTGCGCGGCGTGCAGCCACAGGCAGTAGCAGCAGGCAGCATGGTCAGCGCAACATTGGTTCTATTGCCCGCAGCCATTTACTGGTGGCCCGCACAGTTTCCGGGCCTGCATGCCTGGGGGGCTGCGCTGTCCTTATCCCTGCTGTGCACGGCCGTCGCCTATCTGATTTTTTACCGCCTTCTGTCCAATGTCGGCCCCTCCAAAACCATTACGGTGACCTTTTTGGTGCCACCTTTTGGGGTGTTGTGGGGTGCCTTGCTGCTGGACGAGGCCCTGACCGCACAGATGCTGATCGGTATGAGTACCGTTCTGTTCGGGACATTGCTGGCTACAGGGCTGATCGGCAAGCGCAAGACGACGTAAGTCAGCTACGCCGCCTTCAAGCGTCTTCGTTCTCGGTTCTCGGTTCTCGGTTCTCGGTTCTCGGTTCTCGGTTCTCGCAGCCTATTTGAACTCGTGACTGACGCTGGCCGTCTTTCCTGAGCGCACTCGAATTGTTGTGCTGAACTCTGGCAATCCCGCATTCTTGACAACAATGCGGTGCGAGCCTGGAGCCAGTGACAAGGACTTCAAAGGCGGGCTGACACCTTGCTTTCGGCCATTCACATAGACCTCCCCCCAAGGCCGTATATCCAGGGCGATTGTGCCCTTGGCAGGTGGCGCAGGCTTGGCAGCGACAGGATCCAGTTGTTCCACATGATCGACTTGCGCGGAAGGCTCAGAGGAGTCGGTTTGCGTGCTTGCGGCCACCCCTGATGCAGTGGCCGTAGCAGTCCCGGTAATTCCCATTGCTCCGACACTTCCCGCTGCCCCGGTAGTTTCATTAACTCCGGGGGCGCCTGTTATTGCTGCTCCCCCTCCAGTAGCTCCTGTAACTCCAGCGGCTCCGGCTGTTCCGGCTGTTCCGGCTGTTCCGGCTGTTCCGGCTGTTCCGGCTGTTCCGGCTGTTCCGGCAGCATGATCGGCCAAAACCAGGCGAGCTGCATCATCCGATGTGTTTTGTGTTTGAACTGGCAAAGCAGGCTGCAAAGCTCCCGACTCGGCCAGCAGTTTCAACTCCGTTGTTGTCGCGGCTTGCGAGCCCGAAGCCTGGGCTAATTGCTGCCCTGTCACCGAGTCATTTTGTGCACCTGTCGACTGCGACCCAAGCTGATCTGATCCTGCCACCGAAGGCTGCCCCGATTGGGAGGCAGACCCCACCCCTGCACCCAAAGCAGCCACATCATTCGGCTTGGACTCTCCATCCGCTACCAGCCCGCCCTGCAACTCCGACGTGATTGATCCCGGTCCCGGCCTTGATGTGGACTCCTCAGGCGTGTCGCCCACCACCGCCGGACGATTGGCATCAGACGAAGCAACAGCGGGCCCGGAAGTATCGCCATCGCCGCTCCAATACGCCGCCCCCAGCCCTGCCAGAACGATTACTGCCAAGCCCGCCAGCCACAATGGCAAGGAAGGCCGCCGTTCAGGCGTAATCGGCAGCACAGTTTGCGCAGCGGGAGCATGTGCGGGCACAGGCTCTGGCACTTGCCCCAATCGTTCCAGCCTTCGGTAAGAAGCCATGGACTGAGGCCGCTGCACCCAGTCAAGGGCCAGACCCTGCAACATGGCCTGCGTCGGACCGTCCGCGTCCTCGTCCATCACCACAGGATCTTTCAACTGCCGCCAAGGGGCGGCCATCAGAGGAAAGCCCGTCGTCAGTTGCCAGCGCAAGGCCGCATAAGCGTAAACATCCGTCCAGGGGCCAGCAGGCCGCACAGGATCATCCACATATTGCTCGGGGGCCGCGCAAGGCTCATCAAAGGCCATACCCTGAGCACGCGCCTGTGCCAGACTGCGCTTGTGCATGTTCTGCTCCAGCGGCAATAACTGAACCAGACCTTCATCACTCAAAACCACCGTATCCAGCCCCAGCACGCCATACCATTCCTGGTGCTCATGCAGCTCGGCCAGTTGCAAGGCCAATTGATCCAGAATCACCAGCCGTTGGTCCAGCAGCAAAGAGTCCAGAATCTGCCCCAAAGGGCGACCCTGGACATCCTTGGCAGAGTTTGTACGTTTCATGAAAGGTCTCACCATGGTTGATAGGCGCGGCTTGCTGCATCTGCCGCTGTTGCTGACACGAACAAGCGCCGAAACAGGGCCAGACTTAGCTCGCCGCTGTGCGTCACGCTGCGCCAGCCAGGATTGTTCATGCCCAGGCACCACCAGTAACTACGGTGGGAGCCGGGCTCCAGACAAGGCTGCAGGACAGCCCACGGGTCTTGTGGCACAGACGGCGCACGAGAGCCGTACAAAACATCCAGAATGTCCTGCCCGGCATCACGCTGCTCGGACTGGGCGGCAACACTCTCCGCCAGCAAACCGGCATAAGGCACGGCACTACACAAAGTTTGATCCAACTGGGTTGCCGCCCAGCAAAACCGCACCCCTTGCTGCAAGGACAGGCCCAATTGCTCAACCATATTGGCCAGTACAGGCAGACGGACACGCTGACATTGCTCGGCATTCAAAGGCACCAAAGCGCACACCAGATACTCGCGCCCAACCCGGTCCTGACTGGGCATGACCGCTCCTGCTTGCACGCCCCCTTGCGGCAAGGACATCAGAAATCCCCAGGCATGGACAGGCGAGCTGGGCATATTGGCTCCAGCAGTCTTGCTGGGCGAACGAATCTGGCTGACACCACTGCTGAACCAGCGCTCCCACGGCAACAAAATCGGCTCGGGCATACGTCGACGTACAAAGTCCCCCATGGCCGGAATCTTGCCGTACCACATCACCTCCGGGCTGGAGTCGAAATCATCCTGGCGCATCTCAATGGCTCCCCGGGCAGCTAAACCCTCTCATCTCCGCCAAACGCCACGGATTCCTGGAGCTATTGGCCACCACATCCACCACAAACTGACGACTCCCCAAAGCAAAAGACAAGCGCTGTGCCCCGGCAGACGCACCCGATACAGGCTGTGCCTTGTCCAGCAATCGCAACAACGCCCAGGCACCTGTCGCCCTCATCCCTGACCCTTCGGATTGTGGCTGTGCCTCCAGACTGACCTGACGGCCCCCGCGCGGCCCCGGCCACTGTACCCCCATGGCAACCTGTGGGCCATGGGCATAACGCAGCACCTGGCCATCCACATCCAGCAGCACTTGCGACAGTTCTGCATCCAGCTGAACCGGAGTGAACGCCATATCAATACGCGGTTGATTACTGCCTGCCGGGAAGAACACGTCCCGAATCACAGCCGCACGCTGAAACGCATCCAGATAACGGAAGTTGGCCGCTGCCTGCCCATCTATGCCCGGTTTGAAACGCCAGCGTCCACCTGACATATCCACCTGATGCATCAGATGCTCTTGAAAAAAGGCATCCATCAAGCCACCCGGCGCAAACATGCGGGCAAAATCATTAGGTGCGACATCCTGCCTGGATTGAGCGGCGAAGGGATATCGACCGGCAATCGCACTACGGCAAAACTGACCAATAGTGGCATTTACCAACTGCCCCAAACTGGCTTGAGTCCGCGACGCGATCTCGGCAGAAGCACCTACCGAAAACTGATCCAGCGCATCACGCAAAGGCCCAGGCAACCGACCTGCCTCTGCCTGCAACTTGGTCAAGACATTGGACTGCGGCGGTGTACCCGCGCTGCGCAGAGCAGCATCCGAGGAGGTCAAGAAAGCATAGAACTCATCCAGCAACTCCAGGGTGCCATCAATAGGCGCTGGTGCCCCGCCACTACTGGAGGCCAGACGGTGATAAGGCTCGAAGTGCTGATCCACAATCGCCTCTACCTGCTTGGCCTGGGGCTCATTACGACGACTACCCTCCAAGCCGACCGGGCCAAACATCTGCTCCAACGCCTGCCGGGTATCGTCCAGCCGCACTTTGGCTTGTGCCCCCAAGGAGGCCCCCTGCTGCGCATCCTCTCGCAACAGACGAGTTTGCAAAGCCACCTGCTGGACCAACTGCTTCAGGGGCGAATCGGCCATGGACAAGGTCCGAGCCAACTGAATGTTTTCCAGCAAGCTGCCGCCTTGCAGCAGGCGCAAATCAGCCAGATACTCATCCCACACACGCACATAATCCAGCAGATACAGACGACGCAGCTCCTGGCTTGCCGCACGACGCGCCGCCTCGGACTGCCCTGCGCCCGTATCCAGCCCCAGAATCCAGCGGTCATCCTCGCGCATCTGCTGCAATTCGCTGTCGATACGTGGTTCAACCACGGTCCAGTACCCCTCGTAGGTGTACAGACCGTCTATCCCTTCGGTTAACGGTTTGCCACTTTCGCGCTTGAATACAGAGGCCGCGTATGGCCCGGCCATGCCTGAGACCGACATAGGTATCAAACCGGGTGTGGCGGCCAGAATACGGCGCATGCGGCTATAAGTGCGCTGCTCCAGACTGATACGCGCCAGACGTTCCCGGCTTTGTTCAATCAAGGCTTCATTGCGCGGGAAGGGATTCAAGAGCAAGCCCGCCTGCGTCACTGCACGGACATGGCTCTCCAGCCTGTCGTATTGCGACTGGGTAAAGCCAGCCGGCAAGTCCTGCTTCAAACTGCCCAGCAACCAGGTCTGCAAATGGGCAGCGTCATAGCGCCGCGTGTCGTATAGCATCAAATAGGCGCGCAGGGCCTCGTAGCCGTACTCCAGGTCCTGCGCCTGCTCGCTACGCAACACGGTTTCGATACGACGCGCCAGCAAGGGGGCCAGCAATTTCTCCAAAGCGCGTTGGTAGACGGTATCGGCAGCGGCCTTCATCTTGTCACCCTGATACAGGCCCATGCGCCGCTCCAAACCGGGCGCATTCAAGGGAAACTGATCGCTTTGCGGCAGCAACGACAACATATCCAGCAAAGGCAGCAAGCCGACCGCCGGGGTGGTATCCAGCACCTGTGTTTGGTCCGCCTGTTGCTGAGCCTGCGGAACACGTCCTTCAACCTGCTCCACATAGCTGCGGTTCAACAGAAAGCTGCGACTCCAGGCCAGCCCCAGTAGCAACACACCCACCGCCACCAGACCGTAGACCAGAAAATGACGCAAGCGCACGCGGCGCTCCCAGCGCTCGTCGCGGCCTGCAACACCGGCCTCCTGAAAGATCAGCTCTTTCAGCAGCTGGGTCAGAAAATAGCTGCGGCCCTGACCGGCCACCGGCTGCGCTTGATCCGCCTGCACATCCACTTCCAGATACTCGCGCATGGAGTCCCGCACCTGATCCAGACGCACACCTCCTTGCCGACCACTGGTGAAGTACACGCCGCGCAGCAACAGGGGTGCCTCGAAGCGGGACTGGCTAAACACCTGTTCCAGAAACTCCTCCAGCACCGGCCCCAGGCGAGCAAACTGTTGTGGCAGCAGATAGGCTTCGGCACGCACGCTTTCGTTGGGCTGCTCGGCCATCACGGCCGCCAGACCACGCTCCAGGCGTTGATGCAAGGCTTCGTACTCGCGCCCATAGGTATGCGACAAGGAAAATCCCGCTTCGCGCGAGCTTTCATAAGGCAAGGTGAAGCCCCAGACCTGCTCCAGTTCCTGACGATCACAATGGTCGAAATACTCCTGAAAGCCCTGGAGCAAATCCATTTTGGTGACCAGCACATAGATAGGAAACTGAATCCCCAAACGCTCGCGCAATTCAGCCAAGCGCTGGCGCAAGACCTGCGCATGATCGTGACGTTGCGCGGCCGTGCTGGACAACAAATCTGGCACGCTGATAGTCAGCAAAGTGCCATTTATCGGCTGCCTGCGGCGATAGCGCTTGAGCAGGCCCAGGAAACCACGCCATTCCTGCTCATCTCCTACCGGATCACTTTCATGCGTGGTGTAGCGTCCTGCCGTATCCAACAGGACGGCTTCGTCGGTAAACCACCAGTCACAATTGCGCGTGCCCCCCACACCTCGCAGAGACGTTTTTCCGTAGCGCTCCGACAAGGGAAACTGCAAGCCGGAATTGACCAGCGCTGTGGTTTTACCTGCTCCGGGTGCACCGATGAACACATACCAGGGCAACTGATACACGTACTGACGCGACAGCAAGGAGCGCAAGCGTCCGCCCATATGCGAACCGAAGCGAATCCGCTTGAGCAGTTCGATGGCCTCATCAAACTGGCTTTGCAAAGGATGCGGCGTAGCCGTATTGCTCGATGCTGATGCCTTCTGCGCCGGGCGGCTTAATTGGCCTAGCAACTGCGCGTTCAAGCGGCCTTCACGCCAGCTGCGCCACAACAAGCGCAGCAACCAGAACACCACCACCACAGCCATCGCAATCCAGCGCGACGGCTCGGTTTCCAATGGCCGGGTTTGGCCAATCGCCAATAAAGGCCCCAGCAACCAGATCAGCACCAGCAGAATCAGCACACCCACAAAGGTCCAGACGCTACGGCTAAAGACCAGACTCAAAAGACGTGTCATTGCCCGGCCTCCTTGCTCAAGGGCACGATCGTGATCTCCACCCGTCGGTTCTGTGCCCGACCTTGAGCGGTGCCATTGTCTGCCACAGGCGCAGCATCGGCCCGGCCTTGTGCGCGTACACGTTCTGGCTGACTCAAGCGCTCCTGCAAGACGGCCTTGACCGAATCGGCACGAGCCTGCGAGAGATGAAAATTGGAAGGAAAGCGCACACTGCGTATGGGGACGTTATCGGTATAGCCATCTACCAGCACCAAGCCCGGCGCGGCTTCCAATGCATCTGCGATACGTGCAATAACGGGAAGCAACGGCGCACGGATCTGGTCAGCTCCTGAATCGAACAGGCCGTCGCCGCGCAGGATAATGACGCTGCGATCGGCCTGATCTCGCACGGTCAGCAGACCCTCGGCCACCTCGGGGGCCAGCAGCTCTGCCAAGGCCAAAGGTGCTGGCGGTGCGACGCCACTAGACGGTGGTTGGCCCTGTGTCTGCAAGGCCGGCAGGCGCAAAGCCACAATGTCCTCGAAAGCCCGATCAGACTGCCGGTTCAGCAACAGACTGGTACCCAGATACATCAACAAGCACAGCAGCAAGGCCACACAAACGGCCACCCAGATAGGCACAGGCAAAGGCTTGCCAACTTTCTGCGCCGGGTTGTCGCGCCAATGCGGGGACAGAGCGGCTGGTACCGTCTGCCCATACTGGCGCAAGCTCATGTACAGCCGTTGGCGCACGGTTTCCAGCTGGCTGGCGCCCTGCTCATGCACGCGATAGCGGCCTTGAAAACCCAAAGCCAGGCAGAAATACATCAGCTCCAACAGCTGTAAATGCGCCGCCGGGCTTTGCATCAATTTATCCAGAAGCTGAAAGAACTTCTCGCCGCCCCAGGTTTCATTATGAAAAGTGACCAGCAAGGTGTGCGAGGACCAGACTCCGGCTTGCCCCCAAGGGGTTAGCGCGGCCGCCTCATCCAAGGTCGTGCACAGGCAATAACGAGCGGCCAGAATGGTTTCATTGGCCACGGGCACGGCCTGGGCGCGCAACTCAAATTGACGGATTTCAGCCACCAGCTTGGCACGCAGACCTGCCGGGTCTGCATGTCGGGCGCTGCGGCGTATATCGGACACCATCACCAGCAAAGGGTTGGCGGCCTCCAACAGGGGATTGGCCCCCTGCGGAACAAAGCGCGGCGCATCCGCCCGCGATCGGCGCTCGTCCGGGACCGGGCCGTTACTCCAGGAAACTGTCTCATTCATAGCCATGCTCCGGATCAGCGGCGTATCGCCCAAAACTCAAGTTGCAGGCCAGGAAAGTCTCCGGCCAAATGCAGGGCCAATGCGCCGTTCTGCTCCAGCTGACGCCACAGCTCGCCGCCTTTTTCCAGCTCGAAGTAGGTGAATCCTGCGTGATACGGCAAGGCTCGTGGCGCGACAGACAAAGGCTGCAAACCGATGCCCGGCAATTGCAGATGCACCAGATCGCGGATGCGTTCTACCGGCCCCAATTTCACCTGTGCCGCAAAATGCTGCCGCACGGTTTGGGCGGGCAAATCGGCCTGCACGGCCAACACAAAACCCGCCTGCCGCAAGAGCGCACGATCCGCAATCTGGGCCAGACGTACGCCCTGCCCCTTGTCCTCCAGTGCAATCGACACGGCCTGCTGTTCCAGGACCACGGACAAGGCACGGCGCAACTCCAGCACCAGCGGCAAGAAGGACTGGGCCAGATCGTCATGCTGATAGGAAGGCCAGATCAGCGGCTGACGCCCGTCCTGGGTGTAGGTAGCCAAAGCACCATGTAATTCCATCCAGGCCTGATACAGCTCGCCAGGATGTACGTGTACGCGCTGCTCCATGGCCCACAAGGCAGCCCGATAGCGATTGACCAGCTCCAGCATCATGAAGTCGGCCACATCGCCCTGCCCGCGCCCTCCCGGCCCCAGGCGTTCTGCCAAAGCTTGGGCACGGGTCTGCAATAACGCCTGTACATCCGCGCTTAGAGCACTTAGCCGGGCATGGGCCTGAATGGACAAGATAGGGGGAATGAAATCCGGGTCCAACACCAGCGAGCGGTCAGGTCTGCGCTCCAGAATGCGGGCCACGGGCATGGCAACACTGTCTTCATACACCTCGGATTCGGGCAGCAAAACAGGCTGCAAACGCCCCAGTTGCGACAGGCACGGTTCAGGTGACAAACCACTGCTGTCATACAAATCCTGCTCGCTGACCACATAACGCGAACGACGCGAGCTGTGCCCATCAAACTGAACCTCTGCCCGCCCGGCCTGACGACGAGGCAGCACCAGCATCAGACGCTCGGGACGCACCACTTCAGGGGCTGTCCAGGCCACAATCTGCATCGCTCCCGGCCTGCAATCAAAAGGCGTGCCATCCGGCAACAAGCCGCGCGCTTCGCGCAATGCGACACTGCCCATACTCAGGGCCTGTTCGTCCAGACTCAAGGTTTCAAAGCCCCAGCAAAACGGCTGCGCAGCCCGCCTTCCGGCGTGGGCATAGTGCTCCAGATAGCGCTCCATCTGCTGAAAATGCTGAGGCCGTAAAAACAGCCCTTCGGTCCAAATGACTTTATCCATTGAAATAATCCGTTCCACGCCCATCAATCAACGACATGAATGGCGTTCTTGCGTAATTGCAGACTGACCTGGACGGCGTCCGGGGCCGACTGCCAGAACTTGTAGATATTGGTGGTGCGCGACTCGGGCAGCGGCAAGAGGACACGCCACACACTGGCATCCAGCTCGCGATACCCTACGACCACGCCAACAGCGGTGGCTTGCAAATCGCCCGGCCGTTTGAAGGTATAGGTCTGGCCGGGGCGCAGCACGATCTGCTCCACATTGAGCAGATCCGCCTGCAAGGCTTGTTGCGGGTCGGACTGCAGGGCGAAGAAGTCCCTGGATTCAAAGGTGCTGCCCGAGCGCAGCTCGAACACAAACACCTGTACCGGGGAAGGCCGACCCGTGGCATCCGGGTTGAGCTGTTCATCCGCAGTCAGAACAATCTCGTAGGGCACGGCCATGCGACTGGAGGTGGACGCACACGAGGCCAGCAACCCCAGCATCAGCAGCGAACACAAACGAAGCAATCGGCGAACGGTCACGATGTCTCCTTGAATGGCAATGCGCCCCATCTAAAAGCATGAATGCGACAACTTTGTTAAGGACACGGGGTGTTTCGGTGCTTACCCTTGCGCAACAACTCTTACAAAACCGTCCGCGTCATGTCATGTGGCTGTCTTTTTCCTTTCCTAGTCTTGAGGGCAAGTACAACTTTTCTTTTTCCTGCCATGTATTTACCTGCCCGCCTGATCGTTCCGGCTCTGGCCCTTTTACTGACAGCCTGCGCCCAAACTCAGAACAAGCCAGTGGCTGTTTTCAGCCCGGCTGCCGAAGCTGAACTGGAGCAAATACGCTCTGCCTTTAATGAAGGTGACTACAGCACCGTGATCCGGCAAGTGGGCCGCTCCAGCACCCTGCCTGCTGCCGCACCCAATCAATACAGCGAAGCCTTGAAACTGCAGGCCTTCAGCTTTTGCGTGCGCGACTACACTTTTTTGTGTGAAGAGCGTTTCAAGCAGGCACGGGCTGTAGACCCTGGCTTTACCCTGGCCCAGGCCGAGCGCGGTCACCCCACCTGGGGCCCGGTTTATGAAAAAGTGGCAGGAGCACAGCCATGAGCACAGCTGTAGATTGGCGTTTGCAAGCAGAGTCCGGTGGAGCCCCGCGCCCTGTTCCTGAACCCGGTCTGGTCTGCGGTTCCTGGACTCAGGCTGATCTGGTTTTGCCCGATAATAATCAAACGCCGCCCGTGCTGTCTTACCTGCGTCGCCAGCACGATGTGCTGACGATTCAACGAGCTAGCGCAGACGGTCAGGTCGCCGTGAATGGCATCGAATTGGCACTGGCACAGGTCAAGACCTTGCAGAATGGGGATCGCCTGACCTTGGGGGAAATGCACTACCGGGTGGAATCGGGAGTCAGCCCCGTCACACAGGATGAAACGCCTTTGGCAGCTGCGCCGGCGGCCGATCCTTTCGCAGATCTGCATGTTCCCGGCATGGTCCCGGTCGGTGGTCCCATGCCTGCGCCCTCGGACAAGCACCCCTTCGATACAGCAGCCAAACCAGCCAGTTCACCCAGCACCGACAGCACCATTCCGGCAGCCAGTTGGCAGCCAGATTTGGGTCGCGCCCCGGAGTGGGTCAGCACCTTGTCCGACAAGGAAAACGAGTTCGATCTTTTGCAGGGAATGCGTCAGGCCTAAGCCTTAGCTGCGCGGATCTTGCCAATCTGGACGGCTGTCCAGAAACAGGCACAGATCCGCTCTGTCCTGTGTGCCGGGCTGACCTAGCCAGGTCTCCTGGCCCAGACCCAAGCCCGCCCCCAAACCCAGATCAGGCTGCTCGCTGGCTTGTAACACCAGTTGCAACTGAACCGACCACTCCAAGCCCAGATACAAAGCCAGGCAATAGCGCAATTGTCGCCAGGCCGGACGACCTGGCAAGAAGCGTCCATAGTCCTGCCGACTCAAAGGGCCAATCCGTATTCGTATGGTTTGCTGCACATCCAGAATACGTGCGCCAAGAACGGTATTTTTCCCAAGCCCCGAACAACTGCGGCCCAGGCTGACCTGAGTTTGATCATCCAGCGGCACCCAAGCCGGCACGTTCTGCTGAATGCTGACGGGCAGTTGGAAATAGCTGGCCAGAAGCGATTGCAGAGCAGGCGCGCTACGGGTTTGAGACGCCAGCGCGGGTGCCTGAAAATGGACCGCATGGTCGCTCATGGGAGCCGATTCGCTCTGGCTCCCGACTCCGGCCAGGCTGGCCAGCCAGCGTGTAAAACCATCCTGATCATGTTCCAGGTCACAGACTGCCTGCGCTTGTGCCCAGGCTCTGAAAAACAGTAAAAACAGACGGTGGTGAAACTGGTCCAGAAAGGCCACACCAGCGCGGTCACCAAAGTTGCGACTACGCTGAAAAAAGTACTCCGTCATGTGCAGCGGCAAAGGGCCGTTGGGCCCCCACAAACCAAAACCCTGCACATCCAGATGCAGTTGTTCATCGTCCCAACGAGCGGTTTGCACACTGGAGGCCGCAAAAGCCAAACTAGGCGGCTGACCTACCCGCACATCTTCTTGGCGAGGCGTAGGCGCGGTTCCCAAACGAGGCTGGCCTTGGGCGGCTTGCAAGGCATCGACGGCCCGCAAAACCCGAAACAGATCATGGCCATAAGGCCATTGCTGAATGATACGGCCCAGCTCTTCCAAAGAAGCCTGGGGCTTTAGCTGTTCCTGCTCGGCCCGGTTCACAGCACCGCCCGCGTACCTGCTTGCGGCCCCCACGCTCCCAGTTCCACCCCTGTCTCGGAACGAAACTGGGTAGAGACAAAACTGTTCAGGCTGACATGACGGGCCAGATAACGACTGAGCACGGCGGCCAGAACAAAGGGACGGCCACCGGGAAAACCACTTTGGTCCAGCGTGACCTCAAAATGCACGCCACGCGCCATCACCAAGGGTCCTGGCACCGGCATGGCCCTCTGCACAGGCCGTGCCTGCACCGCCACAATGGAAGCCAACTGACGCAAGGCACCGGCATCAGCGCTGTCCACATGCGGGGCCAGCAAGGCACGCCAGCGACCTGCAGCCTGCTTAGGGTCGGACTGGGCCACACCCAACTGGGCCAGACTCATCTGTGAAATCAAATCCCAGGCCTGACGGCCGCCGGTTGATGCAGGTCGAGGACGGGTCAAACCACCCAATAAACTGACACCGGCCACAGGGGCCGAAACTTGCAGGCTGAAGTCAGACTCGGGCGAGCGCGGTAGCAGCAAGGGCAAATCACGGTTGCTGCACCAGGCCGTGACACTGATCTGATTCATGCCGAAAAACTCGGACTGCTCGTGCTGATTCACCAGAGATAAATACACTTCGCTACCGCCATAACTGCTGCGGCCACCCCAGCGTTTCTGAGTATCAGACACGACACGCGGTTCGCGTCGCACAGTGTAGTAACTACCATAGCGTCCTGCATCCTGCGCCGTGCTGGCATACAAGGGGCGAAACAGCACATCGTCCGTGCCCTGTCGGCCATGTCCTTGCACTTGCTCCATCAGGCAAACTTCAAAGTCCATGGGACGCGTTCTGTCCATGACCACATGATGATCTGTTGCCTGTGGGCGCAAGGCCATGCGTTCACTGCGTCGTCGAAATAAATTCACGACCGGCGTGCAATACAAACGCACATGGCCAGGGCCAACGCGTGCCGCCAGATCGGGCCAAGCCTGCTTAAGGACAATATGCAGGCTCCAGCGGCGGCTTTTTCGCTCCTGCGCACGTCCTCTGGCGATAGCTGCTTGCAGACCACGCAGCCGTACAAAAGCAAAACGGCCCGGCAAGGCGAAATACTCCCGCAGCAAGCGATGGCCGGAGAACTCGTGAGACATCATGGGCAAGATGGCTTGATCATCTTCCAGGCCATCGTGTGTCAGACAATCAGACGTAGCCAGAAATTGTGGGGCCTCGTCCTCCATTTGGATGAACACCCCCAACGCCTGCCGCAGCAAGGCATCCAGCAGCAAGCTGCTGTCAAATTCCGGGCCGTCCAGATGCAGGCTAAGCTCATCCAGAGCCAGCTCTTCCAGTGTCAAACCGCCATGCACCGTGAAGTCCAGTTTCAAAGCCGAACGGGCTTGTGCGGCCTGTCGGTTGCCTAAAGCCGCCAGGGGCAGATCAGCCGCCACATCGCCTAAACGTACCTGCGACAAGCTCATGGGCCACAAGTCCACGGCATGGCAAGTAGAAAACTCGCAGGCGGTTTGTTCTCCGGCTGGAATACGGGAGCGCAAGGCGGTGTGGCGCGGCATGGTAAAGCCTTTGGCCAGAGCACCTTCGCTCATGCTGGGACGAAACTGCACCAGTCCCATGCTAGGGGTGGGCATCAACCAGGAAGGCTGAATCACATCCAGCAACTGCTGGCTTAGACGGGGAAATTCCGCGTCCATCTTCATCTGAATGCGAGCCGTCAGAAAGCTGAATCCTTCCAGCAGACGCTCGACATAGGGGTCCGCCACCGCCGTATCGTGCACACCCAGACGGGCCGCCACTTTGGGGTAGGCTTGCGCAAATTCGGCTCCCAGCTCGCGCAGGTAAGCCAATTCACGGTTGTAGTAATGCAGCAGCTCCGGATTCATCCCGATGCGTAACTCTCTTCAAGGTCCAACTGCCCGCTTTCCAGATCAATACTGGTGCGCAGCAAGAATTCCTGCGGATACGGCTCGCACCAGACATGGCCCTGAATACGCAAGCTCAAGACGTTATGCAAATCGCGCTGAGCCCTGTGATCCAGACAATGCACCTGCAAGGTATCGGGCAGAATACGCGGCTCGAAATGCAGGATGGCGGTACGCAGCGCTTCTTCCACATCCAGCCATTCCACTTCGCTCATGGTCTTGCCCGCCAGCGGGCTCATGCCGTAGTTCAGGCAGGAGCGGCGCACATGAGCCAAGGCCTGCATCAAGGGGGTAGCGCCCTGATTGGGGGTATTGAGCAAATGACCCAGATCGCGCAATACCGCCTGACGCATCTGGTACTGGCTCATGGGCTGGGGAGGTTCCCAGGTTTGATCGGGCCGCTCGTCGGTCAGCCTGTCCAGCAGACAAGGTTGCAAGCGATCCGCCTGACCGCGCATCAGCGCGGCCCCGCGGCGTCCCGGTAAGCGAAAGCGGTCCATAGCGGCCCTGCCTGAAAACCCAAGCCCGATCAGGCTTCTTTGTTTTGCTTGATGTCCCAGGCCACCAGCGTTTCAGCACCTTTGCTGCCGCGGTCGGACTGTTCCCAGTACTGCTGTTTGACGCGTGCGGCCTGGAAGGAGTAATTGACCATTACGCTTTCCACATCGCGCTCGGCATTGAGCTGAACCGAAGTCACCAGCACTTCTTCCAGGGTGATTTTGGTGTATTCCA
This sequence comes from Alcaligenes sp. RM2, assembly GCF_052931795.1. Taxonomy (NCBI): domain Bacteria; kingdom Pseudomonadati; phylum Pseudomonadota; class Betaproteobacteria; order Burkholderiales; family Alcaligenaceae; genus Alcaligenes; species Alcaligenes sp. RM2. Next base: position 39,864 of record NZ_JBRFIO010000005.1, on the reverse strand, counting down.
CCTGCTCGCCACCGGCCTTGCACACCGACAGCTCCACCTTGCCCAGGTGCTTGCCGCTGGCGCAGTGCTTCATCACGGCAGGCGCGGCCTTGTCGATGCGAGCGACCACATGCAGATCGTTGAAATTGGCCTTGCCCTGGCCACCGCCACCGCCCGAGCTCATGCTGCCCGGTTGCGAGGCACCCCACGAAAAGGACTGGATATCAGTCCAATCCTTGTGATTGGAGTCTTTGGACTCGCCATTGGCGCCTTCAATTTTCATGAACATATCAACAGACACGCTTTTCTCCTTGGAGGTCGAATAAGGCCATCAAAAGGCCAGGGTGGGAATCAGTTCTGCTCGCCTTTAAGCGAAGGCAAACGGGACACCAGGCGCAGGGAGACCGTCAGGCCTTCCAGCTGGTAGTGCGGGCGCAAGAAGAACTTGGCAGCGTAATAACCGGGGTTGTCCGGTACTTCCTGCACCGAGACTTCGGCGGCGGCCAGCGGCTTGCGTGCCTTGGTTTCCTGCGAAGAGTTGGTCGGGTCGCCGTCCACGTAATTCATGATCCAGCTGTTTAGCCAACGCTCCATATCGTCGCGCTCGCGAAAGGAACCGATCTTGTCGCGCACAATGCATTTCAGGTAATGCGCAAAACGGCAGCAGGCAAACAGATAGGGCAAGCGCGCGGCCAGACGGGCATTGGCGGTAGCGTCTGCGTCGTAATATTCCTGGGGCTTCTGCAAGGACTGGGCGCCGATAAAGGCCGCAAAATCGGAATTCTTGCGGTGTACCAAGGGCATGAATCCGTTCTTGGCCAGCTCGGCTTCGCGGCGATCACTGATGGCAATTTCCGTGGGGCATTTGATGTCCACACCGCCATCGTCCGTGGGGAAGGTATGGCAAGGCAGGTTCTCGACCGCACCGCCCGACTCCACACCGCGAATTGCCGTGCACCAGCCAAAATGCTTGAAGGATCGGTTGATATTCACCGCCATGGCATAGGCCGAGTTAGCCCAGGTGTAGCGGTCGTGGCTGGCTCCGTCGGTGTCTTCCTCGAAGTCGAACTCATCAACCGGGTTGGTACGTGCACCGTAGGGTAAACGCGCCAGAAAGCGGGGCATGGCCAGGCCCAGATAACGGGCATCGTCGGATTCGCGCAGGCTTTGCCAGGCGGCGTACTCGGTGTTGGAGAAGATCTTGGTCAGATCACGCGGATTGGCCAGCTCCTGCCAGGACTCCATCTGCATCACGGAAGGCGCCGCTCCCGCGATGAACGGGCTGTGGGCCGCCGCGCCAATACGGGCCAGTTCCCCCAGCATCTCTACATCCGGCGGACTGTGGTCGAAGTGATAATCCCCCACCAGGCAGCCAAAGGGCTCGCCACCAAACTGGCCGTATTCCTGTTCATACACCTTCTTGAACAAGGGGCTTTGATCCCAGGCCACCCCTTTGTAGCGCTTCAAGTTGCGCGCCAATTCCTTCTTGGTCGCGGGCATCACCCGAATGCGCAGCAGCTCATCAGTTTCGGTGTTGCTGACCAGATGGTGCAAACCTCGCCAGGCCCCTTCCAGCCGCTGAAATTCGGGGTGATGCAGGATGTGATTGATCTGCTCGGTCATCTTCTGATCGATCTGGGCAATCACCGCCTGAATGGTTTGATAGGCGTCATCGCTCAAAGTCACGGACTGGTCCAACGCCTGTTCGGCCAGCGTGGTGACGGCAAACTCAACCGCCTGCTGAGCCTGCTCGGTTTTGGGACGAAACTCTTGCTGCAACAGGCTGGACAGTTCATCCAGCTGGGCCGTGTCGCGAGTGGCGGTCAATGTCTGGGTGGAAGTCATGGGGTGGGCTCCTTATGCTTTGGGCTCGTTGTCCTGATCGGGCTGGGACTCGTCCATCGTCAGGGCCTGGGGCGGGCGGCCAGCCAGGGCGCGCAAGAGTTCGGGCTGCTGCAGGAGACGGGACAAGAGTTCTTCCGCCCCGCTTTTGCCATCCATATAAGTCAGCAAATTCGCCAGCTGGGTACGAGCTTCCAGCAGGCGAGCCAAAGGTTCGATCTGACGGGCCAGTTCAGCCGGGGAGAAGCTGTCCATGGAGTCAAAAGACACTTCCACTCCCAGCACGCCATCGCCCTTCAGGCTGTTGGGAACCTGCATGTTCAGCTTGGGTGCGATGGACTTCATGCGGTCATCGAAGTTGTCCACGTCGATTTCCATAAACTTGCGCTCGCCCAACTCCGGCTGGCTCTCCGTGTTGTGCCCGGCCAGATCCGCCAGCACACCCATCACGAATGGCAGTTGCACACGATGCTCGGCGCCGTACAGTTCAACGTCGTACTCAATTTGCACACGCGGAGCCCGATTGCGCCCAAGGAATTTCTGGCCGCTGCCAGAATTGGATTTCACAGACATCAGGTCTTCTCCAGTTGATTTATGGAATTAAGAAGCGGCTGTCGCCACTTCGGATCGAGGCATGAAAACCTGGATCTGATCCCAGGCACCGGGAGCCAGGTCACGAATCAGCTCGTGAAAACCCATGGGCACCAGTTGCTGGGCACGACGCAGCAGCAAAGGGGCAGGATGGCTGGGTTCATGCTGCTCGAAATACGCCACCAGCTTGTCCAGCAACAACACCACCTCTTCGCGGGATGAAACATGCAGGTTTTGCCAACTCGCCAAGCCCATCACCGGAGCGACCTGATGAGCAGGTTGCGGGGGCACAGGAATGGTGGGGTCGCTTGCCTGCACAGGCTCGGGAGCGGAAGGAGCAGATAGTGAGGTTGCCGCGTCCAGCACTGCGCAGGCGGCTTCCACGGTGTCCCAGGCTCCGTCCAGACGCACGGACCACTCGGCATCCAGATGACGATGCACCAGGGCCTCCAGCTCCTGGCGGAACTGACGTAGACGACTCAAGGCCACGGTCTGGCTTTGGCCGGCGGCAAAGGCACGGCGCAGCTCTTCAACCAGACGGTCACGACCCGGCAGGCCGCTATCTTTCTGACTGCCATCCAGCACATAGCCGACTTCACGTAAATTCAGTTGACGATGCCCCAGGCTGACCACGGGAGCCTCACGCATCAGGCGACCCAGACCATCAATAGCCGACAGCCCGGCCAGCGCATTGACGCGCGGCAAGGGGTCCAGCTCGCCATCGTCGTGCAGACGCGGATGAACGTGCTCCCAGCCTTGTTGCAGGGCGCTCAACAGCCAGTCGCACACCTCCCCCAAGGCGGGCAACCCACCTGTCTGCAATCTCGCCTGGGCCAGTACCACCAGCAAGCGAATATCTGCCGAGCGGTCCAGCAAGTCCTGCACCAGGCGCACGATGCGCGTCCAGTCCGGAACCTGAGCCGGGATAATAGTTTGGCCAAACTGCTGCTCGCCCTGTACTTGCAAAGCCTGCATCAAGGCCAGAAAGTCGGCTTCGTATTCCAGGTTCTCGCCGTAGTGGGCGTTTTCGGGAGCCAAAATCCAGGCTGGCTGCCACTGCTCCTGTATTCCTTCGACCATAGCTGTCGTCTCGGATAACTGATCACGGAGCCAGTCTAGGAACTGAAGGTGACACCTTTTTGACGAAAATTTTTCCTTACTTATTTTGCAAAATGGATGTATTTACGCTCTTTTTGAAGCAAATAAAGAAAAAGCGCCACCCGCAGGCAGCGCTTTTCAAAGGAAGCAAATAGAGATCAGCTAGGTGCTAGTCGTCCAGCCCCTGCTCCTGTCGCCAGTGCTGGTAGCGCTGCTCCAGAACCGGCCGCAAGGTTTCGTAGCTGTCCCAATCGTCAGGCACGTGATAGATGGATGGCAAAACCTCGTCGTCCAGCGTATCCACGTAATCATCCAGATACAGCTCGTCGTAGTAAAAATCGCTAAAGGCTTTGCCCTGCTCGGACATGTCTTCGCTGACCAGCACATCGTCGCAACACTCTTGCAGCAGTTGCGAGCCTTTGATCATGTGATCACGGCACTGGCGCACCTCGTTGGGGTAGCGGTCCATAAAAGCATTGGCCAGCAGGCCTTTTTCCACCAGCCAGGCCAGATACATGCCGATGTGCGTGCGACCACCTTGCGGGCCCAGATCAGAGGGGTAGTCCCCGCCCACATGCCAGTCCACAGCGTCATATTTAACGGGATCAGTGTGCGTTTTCAATGTCGTACCTCCGTAGGTATGCGTATGTTCTTGGGAAGTGGCTGCTTGGGTGCATTCTTGCCAATCAACTCTGCGCCCTTGCTCTCCATTGCCTTGTCCTTGGCCTTCTGGGTTGCGGAGCGGCGCGCTCCCCCGCTCTTGACTTCGACCGCCCGGATTTTGCCCGTGTTCTTGTCCTTGATCAGTATATCGATCACACGGCGGGTCAATGGGGTTTTTGCAGACACCTGCGTGCCCATGACCTCGTGGCCTTCCTGCTTCAGCTCGGCCTCGACCTCGCGCTCTCGCTGCGCACCCCGACGCCGGTTGCGTTTAAGCTGCGCCCGCTTGGCTTCACGTGCTGCCGCTTTACGCGCCGCCTCCGGCCCGCTGCCCGACACACCCTTGCCGCCTTTACCGGCGCCGCCCCCGGCACCACCGCCACCTAGCAACAGCACTTTGAACTGGCTGGGCACTACCCGCATGCCCACCGTATTCACCGTGTTCTGCATGCTCAAGCTAGTCAGACGGGTCGCCGGGATTCCCTTCCACAGCACATTAGGCACACAGGTAATGGAGCGCGAACGCGACATCACGGTTTGCGAGATCAAGCCCAAAGCCACACCCGGATTGTCACCATTACTCAAGGGTATCGTTGTGAGCAAGTTATGGGCAGGCCCACCCTGCAACAGGATGTTCCAGGCATTGGGAATACCCATCAGGCCCGTCGCAAAATTCGGGTAAGGAATCGGCAACAGAGCCGGTGGTGTCTTGCAGATGTCGGGGAAGGCAATATCCATGCCGCCCCGTTGGCAATTGGCAAACATCAGGGCTCCTTATTCAAGATTCATATGACGCGCGGTCCAGCTCTCAGACTCATGCAAGGCCGGGTCATTGGGCAGGCAGCCTGCGGCCTGTTCTTGCCCGGCCTTGTCCAGCAAGCAACGATGAAACTGGGTGCGCTCAAAATGTGCGCCATCCCAGCGAGCACGGCGGCAATCTGCATACGAGAAATCCGCATAGCGCAGTTGGCTATGCTCGAAACGGGCCCGCTCCAACACTGCCTGCGCGAAGTAGGCCTGCTGCAAAAAAGAGCCACGAAAATCTGCCTCGGGAGCGTGGGCTTGAGCCCACAGACTTTGTGTCAGATCCGCCTCCCGAATCTGCAGTCCTTGGGCCTGTGCCTGAACAAATAAAGCCTGCTTGGCTTGGACCTTGTTCAGCACGGCCTGATTCAAGATGGCAGACTTGAAATTGGTGCCGCAAAGACGAGCGTGGCTTAGATCCGCTTGAGTAAAGTCGGACTCCATCAAGACACTGCCGCTGAAATCCAGCCCCGACAGGTCCATGCCCTGGAAATTGCAGGTTTTGGCCGTCACCCTGTGCCAGCGACTACCGGCCAGAGTGCTGCCCCGCCAATCCATTTCGGTGACCACCACATCTTCCAGACGGGTCGACTGCAAGGACAAGCCCCCTGCGCGGCAGCCAGTCCAAGAGCAACGCTGCAAAAGAGCTTGGTCGAAGTTGCCCGTTTGCAAAATGCATTGCGCCCAGTGACTGTCGCTCCAGGCTCCGCCTTGCCAGATAGCGCCCTGTAAATCACAGTCCTGCCACATCACCTCCCTGGCCTGGACATGCTTGCAGGACAAGCCGATCAACACGCATTCCATAAAGGCGCAGCCATCCAGCACACTGGCGTCCAGTACTGCTCCGCTCAAGTCACATTGATGAAAGCGGCTACCCGCCAGATTGACGCCCAAGGCTTGCACACGCGGCAGACGGCAAGCGATGAACACCGCTCCTGAATAATCGCCCGGTGGCAAATACAGATCGCTGATGTCCAGCCCCAGCAAAGGCTCGCCTTGCCGAATGCGCAAACGCAAAGCATGTGCGTCCATCAGACTTGCCCCCCGGCAGGATCGCGACGTGCCGTGCGTAAATACAGATTGCGGCTGCGGGTACGCGCATCCGTTTGCAAGCCCGTCAAATCAGCGCGGAAGAAGTTCACGGTGTCCAGCATCGTGCCTTGAACATTCGCGCCCCCGGCCAGGCTATTGCTCATATCCACCTTGTTCATGATGGCTTGGCCAAAGTCAGTCTCGATCAGAATGCAGTCGCTCAGGCGGGCCTGCGTCCATTGCGACCCCTGGAGATTGGCACCGGATAAATCACAGCGAATCAGTTGGGCCTGTTCAAAACAGGATTGCGACAAATCCAGCCCACGCAAATTGCTTTCTTCCAAGCGGGCACCGCGCCAGTCTGACCCCGGCATGTCCACGCCGGACACCACGCTTTGACGCCAGCGGCTGTTACGGCAATCGAGCACACCGCCCAACAGACCCAGCAGCCAGGACGTGTCCTCCAGGCTGGAGCCCCTCAAGGACAGGTCCCGCAGATCACAGTCCAGCCATGCGCATTGCTGTAACTGGCAATCCAGATAAGACAATTCGGACAAGCGCGAGCGCATCAAATATTGCACGCCACTTAACTGCGAGGTCTCGAAGGTGCAGCGCAGCAAGTCCACATCCAGCCACTCCTGCTCCTGAAGGTTCGACTGCTGGAACAAGACATCCTGCCAGCTGGACTCGCGCGGCTGCCATCGGGCCGCCTGCACCTGACGAAACTGTACGGATTGCAGTACTGCCGCGCTGAAATCCACATCATCCAATTGGGATTGATTGAATTGAACCTGCTCCAATCGCGCCCGCACAAATGTGGCTCCCGAGCAATCAGCTCCTGCAAACGTGCCTTGCCGTAGAACCGCATCGTTAAAGCAGGTGCCAACACAGCGCACCCCGGAGAAATCGAAGTCCTGCAAATGCAAACCGCTCAAGTCCAGGCCAGACAGATTGCGAGTTCCGGCCAGAATCAACTCCACTCGCCTGCGCAAACGCTGCTGACGCAGATCAGAGGCAACAGGCGGTGCAGGGGCATAAGTTTGCATCGCACGTCTGGCCTGCTCCATGGGTTTGGATAGCAAGCCGGACACAGGCGCCTGGTCGCTGGCCGCTGCATCCAGCTCATACAACATCTGCTGCGTATCGCGCGCCGTAACACGGGTGCCGGCCTGATCCTGAAATGGAGATTCACGCTGCAAGTCCTGCACTTTCGCCATGCCCTCTTCCATCTGCTGACGCGCCTCCCATTGCTGGCGATTGGCTTGGCGCACTTCCTGCACCCAATCCGTTCGGTCCACATCCATAGGTTTGGGAGGCCCAGCCTGCGCCAAGGAAAACAGCTCGTTCTGCCAAGCCGGGTGTTCCTGTGCCGCGTCCTGCGCCCAGCGCTCCAGGCGCATCCGCATGGTCAAGGACAAAGGGTCGTCTGCGCTAGTCTGAAAATCATCCAAAGGTGCGCAGCAGTCAGCGGGTAGCAAATCCTGGTCGCGCAAGGCAAATAATCCGGCCTGATCGCCTTCGCTACGCAAGCGCAGCACTTGCTCGTAATGGTCCTGACCACGCGGCTGCCCCAAGGGCTCCAGGGCAGGCATTAATAAGTTCACATCTTGCGCCTGCGCGTCCTGAACCGGCACGCTTCCTTGGTACAGCAAGAGCATGTGGCCCAAATCAGGAAAGAACCAGACGGTGGTGTGCCGCAGGTCCAGCTTTTGCAGACCAGGTAGACGACGATCCTGATACCAGCAGATCGCCTCCCACTGCGGCAAGCTGCCACTCCACCGGGGTCGCTGGGCGTGCAGATGGTGTAGTTCCCAAGAACTGTCTGCGGGCCAATGACCTTGCTCACGCCACCACTGGTCCGGTTCAGCAGCATTGAAAAAATGTGGGTCCAGGCTGTCCAGCATCATGCCTGGATCGCCTTGCTGCCAGGCGGGGTCATAACGGCCCGCCAAACGAAAGCGACGTGGTCGCAAAGGCGATACCGGCCCCAAACCCGCTGGACGGCCCTGCTGGCCAGAACGGTGCAAGCGCCCTTCCCAAGGCTCTACCTGCGGCAAGCAAAGCGGTTCGCCCGGACTGGCTGCTTCCATTCCCATGCCGGCGGGATTATCGGGATACTGCGGCCCGCCCCAGCTACGGCTTCCGTCCAAAGGCACGCGGGTAAAAGGCTCTGCCTCCCCCGGTCTGCCTTGCCGCCACTGACGTTGCCCAAATACAGCCAGCTGCTTTTCTATCGGGCCGACACGTGCCTGTACTGCCAGTTGGGATACCGGCTCACCACCAGGAGCGCAGGCATGGCCAGAGACCAGAAACTCTGCACAAGGTTTGGGCAAGGCCAGATCCAGCACATCGTCGTCCTGCATCAGGCCGGATACGCTTTGCCACATACGTGCATCGGTGCTCAAGACATGCGGGGCATCCATGGAGCACCAGGCCTGTACCGACACGCTTAGCGCGTGTTGTCCACGCCAGCTCCAGGGACGTGCCAAAACACCCAAGCGCAAGGGCTTTACGATGCGCATGGGACTTGTCCTTTGGGAGAGCACGAGCAGGACTGACTTGGAGCAGGAGCACTGCCTGACTGCTCCGGACCCACGTGTGCGTCATCCCCGATCAACTGCGAAGCCAGCGCCACCATCAATCAATCCCCATAGGAGTTAGCGGCGGGTTTCAGCTGCAAGGTCACCTGTTCACGGTTCAGGGCGCACAACTGGGGATTGGTCGGATCGCACAGCACGCTGACCCAATTACCCGGCTTGAATCGCTTGCTCAGTTCGGGCTGCACCAGTACATCCACATGGGTTTTCTGGCCATCCACGTCCAGACCCAGGCGCACGAGCGGATAAGCAGATTTGAAGACTTCTGGCAGCAGTTCATCCTGAGATACGATCACGGCCTGTTGCGGTACGACCTCGGCACGATGCAGGCGCTGATACAAGCGTTCCTCAGGACGAGCACGCCAATAGCGCGTAAAACCCCTATACCCAGCCACAAAACCACCCACTGCGATCAACATGGGCAAGATGACCAGATAAGGCAGCCAATCCCGCCACTCCAGAGCAATACCAATCGAAATCATGATGGCTCCCATCAAAGCGCTGAAAGCCATCCATATAATCTGTCCCAACATCGTCGCGGACGTCCTTAAAAAAAGATGTGCAAGCCGGACTTGGCCAAACGCAGAGCCGAACTGCCGACGCGCACCGCCTGCTTGCCCAGATACACCGCACTGGTCTTGATCGCGGCGTAGGCTTTCTCGTCCTTGAAGGCCGAGTGGTCCATCTTCATGACGGCAGCCTGGAAATTGACCAGATAGCCCTGCGCCCGAATACCCCAGGCATCCAGCGAGGAAATCGTGCCGTTCCGGCGGAACCCCGTCACTTTTTCGGTATGCGGAATCCACCATTTTTCAATACCTGTGACATTCACCTTCCAGCTAGGCGTGGTGATGTTCACGCCCGCTGCGGCGGTAATGTCCACAGGACCGGAAATGCTTTTGGTCAGTTTGCCAGTCAGGGTGTCAGTGATATTGCCGGTGGTGGTCAGGTCCACATCACCTGTAATGGTTTCTTTGACATCGCCAGTCACGGTGTAATCCACCGCGCCGGTAATCGTGCGGGTGTAATCGCCGGTTTGGGTGGAGTTGCGAGTGCCGGTGATGGAATCCGTGACATCGCCCGTGACCGTATGAGTGACCTCGCCGGTGATGGTTCGGGTCAAATCGCCGGTCAAGGTGTCGGTGACATTGCCCGTCACGGTACGCGTCACATCACCGGTATGAGTTCGGGTCTGCTCGCCTTCTATGGTTTCAACCAGATCCCCGATGACCGTACGTACGACGCCGCTATTGAATGTCTCGGTTTCCAGATCCTGCACCGTTGTTGTGCGGGTTGCCGTGACACTCAAGGTATCGTGGCCTGTGACCACAGTAGTCCGGTTACCGTCGACGGTATGGGTTTCATCACCCTCGACTTCCGTATCCAGATTGCGCTCGGCATGCAGCCAGATACGCTCCTGTCCGGCTCTGTCCTCGAACATGAAGGCGTTGGCGTTGCTGGGATCACCGTCTTTGGAACGACTTAAAAAGCCGCTTTGTGTGGCATTGTCCGGCAGATTCCAGGGCGGCATATTGCTGGCGTTATACACACGACCGACAGCAATGGGCCGGTCCGGGTCGCCTCCCAGAAAATCCACAATCACTTCGTCGCCCACTCGGGGCAGTTGAATGCCACCAAACCCACCACCTGCCCACGGGCTGGAAACACGCAGCCAGCAGGAGCTGTTTTCATTCGCCTGCCCGTAGCGATCCCACAAAAACTGCACCTTGATGCGACCATATTGATCAGTCCACAGCTGCTCGCCGCTCTTGCCCACCACCTTGGCCGTTTGCGGGCCGTAGGTACGCGGAATAGGTGTGCGTCGCAAAGGGCGATACGGCTGGCTGGACGGGATCACCAGAAAATCAATGAAGTAGTGACTGGCCATGCCGCTCTCGCCGGTATGGCCTACATCCAGAAAGTCGTAATCGACCTGCGTCACCAGATAGTCGCGGTTGTCCTCGGGGCGCGGATGATTGCGTACGGACAGCAAATAACCCGGCGCGACACCACGCGCGTTGGTCTGGGCCTGTGCCTGACTGCGGACCGCCTGCAAGGCTTCCAACCGCAAGCGGGAGTAATGTTCACCATGTTGAGGCTCGGTGTAGCCACCCGCCCATTCGTAGACTTCCAAATCACCCAAGGCGTGTTCAGCCGGGTTGCTGCGCGTGGCGTCCAGGCTGGCTCCCGGCTTGCAATAGTCGTAGTCAGCGGTCGCGTAGCGGCCCGGAGTGACTTGCTCATACGGGTGCCAGGCATGGATATGCTCAACATCGGGATGCGCTACCCGATCGGGGGAAACAAAGGGCAGCTCAGAAAGCCAGGGCGCAGCCGCATGTTGACCCACATCGTCGGCCATCACCAGGGTATGGGCGCCATTACGGTGCTCAAACCAGTAGTAAATCCCCTCGCGTTCCATCAAGCGGCTAACAAACTGAAAGTCGCTTTCCTGATACTGAACGCAATAGGTTTGACGCGGATAGTCCTGCGTCAGGCGCGACTCCCAGGCAAAGGGGTAGCGGCCCAGCACATCCTGCAAGACCTCGGGCACGGTCTTTTCCTGAAAGATCCGGCTGTCCATGTTCTGGCTCAAGAACCAGAGCCAGGGGCGCAAGGTGGCCCGATACGTGTAGAAGCGATCGCTGCGGCCGGTTTTACCCATCAGGCGAAATGCACTGATACGACCATCCAGAAAGCGCGGCACCGCAAAAGGTGTTTTGATTTCCAGGCTCAGGGACTCGCCCAGCAAGCTGCGCAAATCCAGCAAGGGGGTATTGCAGACCACATCCACCTGCAATTCAAAAGGCTGTGACAAGGCTTCCCGACCTTGCAGAGCCTGAAATAGCAAGACCTCCGGCCCGAGCGGGCTATGCACTTGTACAAGGCGTTCTGTCAGCATGCTTACCCCATATGGATTTGGTCAGCGTCGACTTTGACCAGCTCGCGCGCAGTCATCAAGGTATGGCGGGCATGCAAACGCATTTGATGCTGGGCCTGCACGTCCATGCGGCCCCCACGCCAACGCTCCTCTTTTTCAGTCAGACGAAATACGTGATTGCACACTTGGGACAGGCGATCCGCCACGGTTTCCTGCACGCGCGACAAAATCCGCAGCGTGCCTGCGGTCAGGCTCATCTCCCGGCCAGACTGGCGCAAATGGCCACCTGCCTGCAAAGTCAGGTCCGCCTCGGACTGGATATGTACCCCACCCTGCGCCGCCTGCACATGCAAGCCTTGGTCGGCGACCAGATGCAAAGCCCCGCCCTGGGGACGCTCCAGCACGGCGAACACATAGGCCTGCTCGCCATCGGCACCGCCTACCCAGACCTTGTCACCCACTTGCGGCTGCACCAGGCAACTGACGGCCTGCGGCACAATCCAGCAGCGCTCGCCGCAGTCGACTTCAAACTGCCCCGACTCCAGACGAGCCTTGACCCGTCCCTGCCAGAACATGGGGGGAACATGCAGGCTGGACACCATGCGCAAGGGCAATCCCATACATCCTCCGTGTGAGCTGTTCAACACAATGAAAAGGACTATGGCCCGAGCCCATGTCTACTCTATGACAACAACAAAACTTTACTTTTTTGACATTTAGCGGGTTTTAAGCAAATTTGCTTACACGTATTGTGCTATTGCCCACCGATGCGGGGGACGCCCCAATAAAAAAGCCGCCCGAAGGCGGCTTTGTCCAGCAACGATAGAAACAGCAGCAGATCGGAAATTATGTCCGCTCGAAAATCCCGGCGGCTCCCATGCCTGTACCGATACACATGGTGAGCATGCCGTATTTCAGCTGACGACGCTGCAAGGCATGAACCACGGTGGCGGCACGCATGGCACCAGTCGCACCCAGAGGGTGACCCATGGCAATAGCACCACCCAGCGGATTGACGCGCTCGGGGTCCAGGCCCAAATCACGAATCACCGCCAGAGATTGAGCAGCAAAGGCTTCGTTCAGCTCGATCCAGTCCATCTGGTCTTGCTTCAGGCCAGCCAAGGCCAGCGCATGAGGCACGGCTTCTTTAGGACCGATACCCATGATTGCTGGTGGCACACCACGGACCGAGAAAGTCACGAAACGGGCCAGCGGAGTCAGATTGTGCTCGCGCAAGGCGCGTTCGGAAACAACCAGCAAGGCACCTGCCCCGTCCGAAGTCTGCGAACTGTTGCCGGCCGTGACCGAGCCACGCGCCGCAAATACGGGGCGCAGCTTGCCCAGCACTTCCAGGCTGGTATCAGGGCGTGGTCCCTCATCGCGATCAACCACTTGAGTTTTGACGGAGATTTCCTGCGTGCTCAGGTTCGGTTGACGACGTGTCACCGTCACAGGCAGAACTTCGCCCGTGAACTCGCCCGATTCCCAAGCCTTGACGGCTTTCTGGTGCGAGGCCAAGGCAAACGCGTCCTGATCTTCACGGGAGACTTTCCACTGACGCGCTACTTCTTCAGCGGTCAGACCCATGCCGTAAGCGATCCCGTAGTTCTCGTCCGAAGCGAAAATCTCGGGGCTGAACGTGGTATTCACACCCATCACCGGCACCTGACTCATGGATTCCACACCCGAAGCCACGATGATGTCTGCCTGGCCCGTACGGATACGGTCGGCCGCAATCGCAATGGCGCTCAAACCCGAGGCGCAGAAACGGTTGACGGTCATCCCGGCCACGGTATGCGGCAGGCCTGCCAGCAAGGCAGAAATACGCGCAACGTTAAAACCTTGCGGGCCTTCAGGCAGGGCGCAACCGGCCACCACTTCTTCAATGGCGGCAGGGTCCAGTTTGGGCACATCGGCCAGCATGCCGCGAATGGCTTCCGCCAAGAGCTCGTCAGGACGGTAGGACGAAAACACACCGCGAGGCGCTTTTCCGATGGGCGTACGCTTGGCAGCGACGATATAAGCTTGTTGTACAGTCATGTCTACTCCTTGATCCGCTCTAGTTACGCACTGGCTTGCCAGTGGTCAGCATCCCAGTAATACGTTCCTGGGTCTTGGGGGAATTGAGCAGCTCCAGGAAGGCCTGCCGCTCTTGCGCCATCATCCAGGCTTCATCCACCAGCGAGCCAGGATCCACATCGCCCCCGCAGATCACGGTTACGACCTTCTCGGCAATATGGAAGTCATATTCCGAGATGAAACCACCTTCTTTCATGTTCACCAGTTGAGCTTTCAACGTGGCGATGCCATCGCGACCGGCAACCGGAAAGCGACGTGGCAATGGAGCACGCCAACCAGCGCTGGCCAGAGCCTGTGCCTGACGAACGGCTACATAAACCAGTTCCTGACGATTCATGACGATGGTGTCGGACTCTTTCAGGAAGCCAAGCTGACGCGCATCCAGAGCGGAGCGCGACACCTGTGCGCTGGCGATAGCCAGAGCAAAACGCTTCAGGTAGGCCAGCAACGGGGCATCAGGTGCACCCATGGCTTGCAGTTCAGCCGAGCGACGAGCCGAGTAAGCCAGACCACCTGCGCCTGGAACCAGACCCACACCCACTTCAACCAGACCAATGTAGGACTCGAAGTGAGCGACGCGGTGCGCGCAATGCACAGCCAGTTCGCAACCACCACCCAGAGCCAGACCGGCAACCGCAGCCACCACAGGCACCTGGGCGTAACGGATACGCAGAACCATGTCCTGCATGGCGCGCTCTACCGGCTCAACACCGGCCACGCCTTCTTTCTCGAACACGGGCAAAATGGCTTTCAGGTCAGCGCCAGCGGAGAATGGATCGCCATCCTGGGCCACCACCAGAGCCTGATACGAGGCTTCAGCCAGCTCAATCGCCTTGAACATGCCATTGACCACACCAGGGCTCAGCGTGTGCATCTTGGTCTTGAAGGACACGATCAGCACGTCTTGTGGGTGCGGTGCAGGCAGCGTCCAGCAGCGTACCGACTCATCTTCGAAAACCGTGGTGGTTTCCAGAGACTCGACCTCGCCCACCAGCAAAGGTGTGCCAATGTGGCGCAGGTAAACAGGCAGATCGCTACGGCCTTCAAAGCGGCTTTGCGACGGATTCCAGGAACCGGCAGCGGTATGCACGCCTTGCGCTTCCCACACAGGACCACGAGTCGCCCAGTCTGGCAGCGGCTGGCTGCTCAGTGTCTTGCCGTCCTGAATGTCCTGATTGATCCAGTCGGCCACCTGCCGCCATCCGGCAGCCTGCCAGATCTCGAACGGGCCTTGCTTGTGACCAAAGCCCCATTTCAAGGCCAGATCCAGCTGACGGGCGTTGTCGGCAATGTCTTGCAGATGAATGGCACTGTAGTGGAAGGTGTCGCGCAGCACGGCCCACACGAATTGAGCCTGAGGCTTGTCGGACTCGCGCAGCTGGCGCAGGCGCTCAGCCGGGTCACGTACAGCCAGAATGGCGGCGACATCAGGATCGATTTTCTGGTCAGCAGCCACGTAATCGCGCTGTTGAGCATCGAAACGCTGGATTTCACGGCCCTTCTTGCGGAAGAAACCGGCACCGGTCTTTTGACCCAAAGCTCCTGCATCAATCAGGCCCTGCACTTCTGGTGGCAGGCCAAAGTGTGCTTTGAAACTGTCATCGGGCAGCTGATCCTGCATGGTGCGGATCACGTGTGCCAGAGTGTCCAGGCCAACCACGTCAGCAGTACGGTAAGTACCCGATTTGGCTCGACCCAGACGTGTACCCGTCAATTCATCAACCTGCTCGTAAGTCAGGGAGAAACGGCGAGCCTGCTCGAACACGGACAGAATGCCAAAGACACCGATGCGGTTACCGATGAAATTGGGGGTATCTTTGGCGCGAACCACACCCTTGCCCAGTTGCGATACCAGGAAGGTTTCCAGAACATCCAGCAGCTCTGGCTGGGTGTATTTCGTGGGGATCAGCTCCACCAGGCTCATGTAGCGTGGCGGATTGAAAAAGTGCACGCCGCAAAAGCGTGGACGCAGCACTTCCGGCAAAACATCTGCCAGGGAAGTGATGGACAGGCCGGACGTGTTGCTGGCGATGATGGCATTAGGGTTCAGTGCTGGCCCGATCTTGCGGTACAGATCCTGTTTCCAGTCCAGACGCTCGGCAATGGCTTCGATTACCAGATCGCAATCGGCCAGACGGTCCAGGTTGTCGTCGTAGTTGGCGGGCTCGATCAGGTCGGCCAGGTCTGGCGTACCCAAAGGAGCTGGATTCATTTTGCGCAGATTGGCAATGGCACGCAGGGCGATGCCATTTTTGGGCCCCTCGCGGGCGGGCAGATCAAACAGAACTACTGGTATGCCTGCATTCACGCAATGGGCGGCAATTTGCGCGCCCATGACGCCGGCACCGCACACGGCGACCCGACGCAAGGTACGGGCACTGCCCGTCACTGCACTGGCTGAACTAGATGTCATAGGTTTGTCTCCAGGAAACTGAAACCCCACGCAGCATAAGGTCCCAAACGGACGCTCTACGATGCGAGGCAATCGAATAATCGTACACGCACAACCGCTTTTACGACCATAAAGTCTTTTTTATTTTCAATCAAAGATGGGTATAGATCAAATCCATCTTCATGAAACTGTCCATGTTTGGATCCGGATCGGGCTGCTCAGCCGCTCCAGCAAGCCATCATAAATTCAAACGATCGTTTCAATCTCTTTTATTTCAACAGATTGAACCCATAAAAAGCTCATTACACCCTTCATTAGCCGCCGGAAGCACCCGTCCCCTCAAGTGGGCATCACACATGGTTTCAAGTTATTTTTTTAATACTTTTCTTATTTATTTCAATTCATTTTTTATTTAATTTTTGCACCCATTTTAATTAATTTTTATCTTTAAATATTTCAAACAAAAAAGCAGCGCTTGAGGGTAGAAAAAAATTTGAACGACCGCTGCCCGACAGCCGTTTTCTTGCCAATAAAGGCCACGCCGCACCCCCAGCAAGAAGGATCAGGCCGCCACCCGAGCGCACAAGAGGGCAAGAACGGCTTAATTTGTATGCCAGAATGTTCAAACTTCCACTTTTGACGAGCCCTATCCGCCTTCATTGCTCTATGACCCGGTCTCAAGAAGCAGCCCCTTTATCCCTGAGCGCTCTATTTCTGATCTTTGCCCGCATTGGCCTGACCAGCTTTGGTGGGGGCTTGAGTGGCTGGTTAATGCGTGAGTTTGTTGTTCAGCGGCGCCTGATGAGCCAGGCAGATTTTCTTAGCGGTCTGGCGCTGTCCCAAGCACTGCCCGGCATCAATGTGGTGAACCTCTCTATATGGATTGGTTATCGTCTGCTGGCCGGGCCTGGGGCGTTAGTTGCCACGCTGGGCATGGTGCTTCCCCCGCTACTGCTGGCCATTTTGATGCTGATTGGTCTGGAACAACTGACGGGCTCTACCCTGGTGCCTCAAGTCATGGCCGGAATTGCCGCCGCCGCTATTGGCCTGTCTCTTGAAATGGGCGTACGCTCGGCGCGCAGCGCAGCCACCGGAATCGTGCCCATTGCCCTCATGTTGGCCGTTTTTGCCGGCATTTTCGTCATGGAATGGAGCCTGATCCCCGTTATTCTGATCTGTGCACCGCTGTCCGTCTGGTACGCCTGGCTGCAACTTGGAGACAAAACGGTGGAGCAACCATGATCACGGTTTTGCTCCAGCTCATGCGCGTCTTTGCTCCCCTGTCTTTTCTGACTATAGGGGGCGGGCAAAGCATCATCCCGGAGATTCACCGGCAATCGGTAGAAATCCATGGCTGGCTCAGCAATCAGGAATTTCTGGATCTGTTCGCCCTGTCGCGCCTGACACCCGGCCCGAAATCCTTGCTTGTCACCCTGGTGGGCTGGAAGGCGGCTGGCTGGGCCGGTGCCCTGGCCGCATCCGTCGCCATTTTCCTGCCCTCTGCCCTGCTGATCTATTACCTGGCAACAATCTGGAAGCGCTATGAGGGCACACGCATCATCCGCGCCATTGAAATTGGTCTGCTGCCCATTGCCGCCGGCATGATCCTGGCCGCCAGCGGCACAATTCTGAAAGCGGCCCAGGGCGGCCTGTGGGCCTGGGGTACGGCTCTGGCCTGTACAGCCATTTTGCTGCTAAGTCGCATCAACCCTTTATGGTTGCTGGCAGGCGGCGGATTGCTGTTCGCCTTGATACAACCCGCTATCTAAAACAAATTCGACACAAAAAAGGGCGACTTCACCACCAAAGCCGGTTTGAAGTATCAAGAGCCACAATCCCGCCCCATAGCACGCAAGACATTGAGACGCCAGAGCTGCAAGCGGTACAATGGCAGGTCCTTTTATCCCCTTTTGCCCGCGACATGGTTGTAAATACTGACCGAGCCGTACTAAATCTGGACTCCGCCTCGCTGGGCTACGGTGCCTTTACCGTGCTCGCGGACGTGTCCATGACCGTTCAGAAAGGTCAGGTCGTCGCCATGATGGGGGGGTCAGGTTCCGGAAAAACAACACTTCTGCGTGCTGCGACCGGACAAATTCGTGCTCAGAAAGGGACTGTTACGGTTTTTGGCCAGGACTTGGCCAAGCTGGACGGCGAGGCTCTGCGCCAGACGCGCCAACGCATGGGTGTGCTGTTTCAACAGGGTGCCCTGTTTACGGACCTGAACGTGTTTGAAAACGTGGCGTTTCCCCTGCGGGAGCTGACGAACGACTCCGAAGCCGCCATTCAGGACCGTGTACTGGACAAGCTGGACGCCGTTGGCCTGCGCGCGGCTGCCCATTTGGGCATCAATGAAATTTCTGGCGGTATGGCCCGCCGGGTTGCCCTGGCCCGTGCCATTGTGCTGGAGCCCGAGCTGATTCTGTACGACGAACCCTTTGCCGGCCTGGACCCTATTTCCATGGGCATTACCGCGCAGCTGATTCGCGACCTGACCGACCGCCTGAACTGCGCTTCAGTACTGATTACGCACGATGTGGCCGAATCCTTTGCGATTGCCGACCAGGTTTATATTGTTGGCCAGGGACGTTTGCTGACCCAGGGCACGCCCACCGAGCTGCGCGCTTCCAAGGATCCTTACGTGCAGCAGTTCCTGCGTGGTGAACCCGATGGCCCTATTGCCTTTAACTATCCCGTCACCCCGGCTTTTGAAGCCTGGCTCCAGAATCGGACGACGCGCTCATGAATTTCATCACCGCCCCGATTAGCGCGCTAGGCGCTGCGATACGCAATAGCATCTACGGCCTGGGTGCCTTCAGCCGTTTGTTCGTGGCCTTGCTGGCCCGGTCTTCCCTGCTGTGGCGTCGCCCCCGTCTGGTTTCCCAGCAAATCCACTTTATTGGCAACTATTCGCTGCTGATCATTGCCGTTTCCGGGCTGTTCGTGGGTTTTGTGCTGGGCTTGCAAGGTTATTACACACTGAACCGCTATGGTTCCGAAGAGGCCTTGGGCCTGCTGGTCGCCCTGTCTCTGGTACGTGAACTGGGACCGGTCGTCACCGCCCTGCTGTTTGCAGGCCGGGCCGGTACATCGTTAACCGCTGAAATCGGCTTGATGAAGGCCGGTGAACAGATTGCCGCCATGGAAGTCATGGCGGTGGACCCCTTGCGCCGCCTGCTGGTACCGCGCTTTTGGGGCGGCATCATTGCCATGCCCATTCTGGCCGCCGTGTTCTCCATGGTCGGCATCCTGGGCGGCTATGTCGTCGGTGTGCAGATGATCGGCATTGATGCAGGCGCCTTCTGGTCGCAAATGCAAAACGGTGTCGATGTGATTGATGACGTACTCAACGGAGTGATCAAAAGCCTGGTATTTGGCCTGATCGTGACCTTGATTGCGCTGTATATGGGCTGGCATGCCAAGGCCACGCCCGAAGGCGTTTCTCGCGCGACCACACGCACGGTCGTCAGCGGCGCTTTGGCGGTATTGGGCACGGACTTCCTGCTCACCGCCCTTATGTTCAGTTAACTATTTAGGAATTGCTCAACTATGAATCGCGAGAAAACCGATTTCTGGGTTGGCCTGTTTGTTTTGCTGGGGCTGGTCGCACTGGCATTCCTGGCCCTGCGCGCGGGTAACCTCAGTTCTTTTTCCTTTGCAAAAACCTACCAGGTATCGGCCAAGTTCGATAATCTGGGTGGCCTGAAACCACGCGCTCCCATCAAGGCCAGCGGTGTGGTCGTTGGCCGGGTAGGCTCCATTGGTTTTGACAACCAGGACTTCAAAGCCGTGGTCACCCTGGATATGGACGAGCACTACAAGTTTCCTGTCGACACCTCGGCCTCCATCCTGACGTCAGGCCTGCTGGGCGAACAGTACATTGGCCTGACTGCTGGTGGCGACGACAAGGACCTGCAAGGTGGCAGCACCATTACCTATACTCAAAGCGCGGTTGTGCTGGAAGAACTGATCAGCAAGTTCCTCTACAACACGGCCTCCAAGGACGGCGGCTCCAAATCGGAGTAAGCAAACCCGCCCGTTCATGCTCATTACAGACGACACAACCATGAATACAACAACTCGCCGCTCTTACTCCCTGCCTCGTGGAGTCCGTTTGAGCCTGATCGGTGCCAGTGCTGCGCTTGTGGCCGGTTGCGCCAGTGTGCCCAACCCCAACCCCCAGGACCCTTGGGAAGGCATGAACCGTGGCATCTACGCCTTTAACGAAACCGTGGACGGCGCGCTGATCAAACCGATTGCAGAAGGCTACAACGCCCTGACGCCGCAGCCTGCACGCACATGTATTAGTAACATTTTCAACAACCTGGGCGATGCCTGGTCGGCCGTCAACAGCTTCCTGCAAGGCGAGCACGTTGACTTCTTCAACACCCTGGGCCGAGTCCTGTTCAACTCGACCATGGGCCTGGGCGGTTGTATTGACGTTGCCACCATGAATGGCTCCAAGCGCATCCCCAACGACTTTGGTGTGACGCTGGGCGTATGGGGCGTCAAGTCTGGCCCTTACGTGGTTCTGCCCTTCTTTGGCCCCAGCACCGTTCGCGACGGTGTGGCACGTGGCACCAGCTTCCTGGAGGGCTTCTCCTCCACGGGTCCGATCATGGCGATCAAGGATGTACCGGTACGCAACAGCATCCTGGGTTTGTGGGCCTTGGATGCCCGTGCTGGCGTGCTGGATGCAGAAAAACTTGTTAACGACATCGCCCTTGACCGCTACAGCTTCATACGCGACGCTTACCTGCAAAGACGCCATGCGATGGTGCAAGCCCGCCGCACCGGTGGCGACACCAGCCAGGACCTACCTGACTACTCGGACGCAGACGAATAAAAACGCGCTGCCCGCAGAACATTCTTCTGGAGTTTTTTATGATTTCCCGTCCCGCCTTGGGCGGGACTGCTTTGCAGTCCTCCCCCTCTCGCCTGATTTCCTGGATCCTGACCGTCTGTGCGGCCCTGGCTCTGTGTTTGCACGCCATCGCAGCCCAGGCACAAGTTGCAGATCCCAAAGGGGAGCCCAACAAGTTTGTTGAATCGGTCGGCAATCAAGCCTTGCAAGTGGTCAAGGAAAGCGACGCCATCCGCAAGGGTGACCGCGCTGCCATTCTGGCTGCCGTGAACGAAAACATCATGCCCTACGTGAACCTGGAAAAGACGACACGTCTGTCCGCGGGCCGCTACTGGCGTCAAGCCAACCCCGAACAGCGTCAGAAACTGGTCGAAGCGTTCAAGGGCACCTTGGTTCGCACCTACAGTGGCGCCTTGTCCCGCGTGGATGACAAGACACAGCTGACCATCCTGCCTTTCCGTGGCGATTCCAATGCAGACGACGTGGTGGTGCGCTCCTCGCTGACTCAGTCCAACGGTGGCCCGGTCGGTGTGGATTACCGCCTGGAAAAAACACCGGAAGGCTGGAAAATCTACGACTTGAACGTAGAAGGCATCTGGCTGATTCAAAACTACCGCAACCAGTTTGCCCAGCAAATTGAGCAAGGTGGTATTGATGGCCTGATTCAGGCGCTGAACAAACAAAACAGTTAAGGCAGGCCGTGGCAAGCACGGGCGCTTTGGTCGGGCATTCTTAAGCAGACCAGAGTCGTACTCTATAATAAAGAGCCTGATCACCCCCAAACAGGTCTACGCCCATGCGTAGGCCTGTTTAGTTAACAAAGACGCTACAGCGACGACTTCCCCCGCCACACCCGCGTCAGGCCAACCCAAACTGCCATGTCCGCCTTCAAACTCGATAACGTCAGTAAACGCTTCGCTCCCCAAAGCCGGGGACTCAAAAGCCTGTTTTCCCCTCCCCGTTCCGATGCCGGTTTTCTGGCCGTCGATCAGGTCAGCCTGACTATCGAACATGGTGAATTTTTCGGCTTGCTCGGCCCTAACGGCGCCGGCAAAACAACCCTGATTTCCATGTTGGCCGGCCTGACCCGTCCCACCAGCGGCCAGGTCAGTGTCTGTGGTTACGATGTGCGCACCCAGTATCAAAAAGCCCGCCAATCGCTGGGCGTGGTGCCACAGGAAATTGTTTACGATCCCTTTTTCACCGTCCGTGAAACCTTGCGTCTGCAATCGGGCTACTTTGGCCTGAAAAACAATGACGACTGGATCGACGAGATTCTGGCCAATCTGGCCCTGAGCGACAAGGCCAATGTGAACATGCGCGCCTTGTCCGGCGGCATGAAGCGCCGCGTTCTGGTCGCCCAGGCGCTGGTGCACCGCCCCCCTGTCATTATTCTGGATGAGCCCACTGCCGGTGTGGACGTGGACCTGCGCCGCACGCTGTGGGAGTTCATCATTCGCCTGAATCAACAAGGCCACACCATCTTGCTGACCACCCACTATCTGGAAGAAGCCCAGGCCCTCTGTGGTCGCCTGGCCATGCTTAAAAGTGGCAAGATCGTCGCCCTGGATACCACGCAAGCCATTATGGAGCGCGCAGGCGGCCACGATCTGGAGGATGCATTTGTGCGCATCATGCACAACGAAGGAAAAATGGGAGTCGCACTGTGAACCAGAACAATTCTCCCAAACACTGGGGCGTACCTCAAAACACGGACGCCCCCGCTGCCAAGATCGGCACCCTGAGCCTGCCCCCTCAGCCCAAGATGGGCTCGGGCTTTCCTACGCTGCTGCGCAAGGAGCTGATGCGTTTCTGGAAAGTGGGCTTTCAGACCATTGCTGCGCCCGTTTTGACGGCGCTGATGTATTTGCTGATTTTCGCCCACGTCCTTGAAGGCCGCGTCACGGTATACGACTCCGTGCCCTACACCGCCTTCCTGATTCCGGGCCTGATGATGATGAGCATGTTGCAAAACGCTTTTGCGAACCCGTCCTCATCACTGATTCAAAGCCGCATCACGGGCAATCTGGTCTTTATCCTGCTGCCCCCGCTCTCGCACCGCGAGATTTTCGCCGCCTACCTGCTGGCGTCCATCGCCCGCGGGGTCTGTGTGGGCCTCTGTGTCTGGCTGGTGTCACTGTTCTTTGTCTCTCTGCCTGTCTCCAAACCCTTATGGGTGTTGACCTTTGCCGTCCTGTCTTGCGGCATCATGGGAGCCTTGGGTCTGATCGCCGGCTTGTGGTCTGAAAAATTCGACCAGTTGGCGGCATTCCAGAACTTCCTGATCATGCCTGCTACCTTTCTGTCGGGTGTGTTCTATTCCATCCATAGCCTGCCACCCTTCTGGCAAACTGTTTCACACTGGAACCCGTTGCTCTATACCATTGACGGGTTCCGCTACGGTTTTTTTGCCGCCTCGGATATTTCTCCCTGGTTCAGCCTGACCGTTGTCGCCAGCGTCTTTGTTGCGCTGTGTCTGATTTCGCTACGCCTGCTTGCCTCAGGCTATAAATTACGGAATTGATTTCATGTTGCCGACCCCCGAACAAGTTCACCAATACATTGCCGACAACCTGCCCTGTGAACACTTGCAAGTGCAAGGCGATGGTTCGCACTTTGAGGCCCTGATCGTCAGCACCGCCTTTGAAGGCAAACGCCTGATTGCGCGTCACCAACTGGTTTACAAAGCCCTGGGCGACCGGATGAAAGCCGAAATCCACGCCCTGTCCATGCGCACGCTTACCCCCGACGAATACAAGGCCAATCCGAATGGATAAATTACGCATCACAGGCGGACAACGCCTGAATGGCGAGATCACCGTCTCTGGCGCCAAAAACGCCGCCCTGCCCATTCTGTGCGCCAGTCTGCTGGCTGCTGACACGGTGTACCTGGACAATGTCCCGCGTCTGCGTGACATCGACACTACTCTGAAGCTGTTGGGACAGTTGGGTGTCACCCAGAAGCGCAATGGCACGCTGGAGCTGAATGCAGGCAACATCACCAATCTGGAAGCGCCCTACGAACTGGTGAAAACCATGCGCGCCTCCATTCTGGTGCTGGGCCCCCTGCTGGCGCGCTTTGGCGAGGCACGCGTCAGCCTGCCCGGTGGTTGTGCCATTGGCCAACGCCCTGTGGATCAGCACATCAAGGGTCTGGCGGCCATGGGTGCAGAAATCCATGTCGAGCACGGCTTTGTGAATGCCCGCGCCAAACGCTTGCGCGGTGCCGTGGTGCGCACGGATATGGTGACAGTCACCGGCACCGAAAACCTGATGATGGCCGCCGTTCTGGCTGAAGGCCAAACCATTCTGGAAAACGCAGCCCGCGAACCGGAAATTATTGATCTGGCCGAGCTGCTGATCAAAATGGGTGCCAAGATCCAGGGCCACGGTACCGACCGTATCGTCATTGACGGTGTCGAGCGCCTGCACGGTGCCAAACACACCATCTGCCCCGACCGTATTGAAGCCGGTACGTTCCTGTGCGCCGTTGCCGCTACCGGTGGCGAACTGACCTTGCGCAATACCGATGCTGACGCCATGGGCGCCACGCTGGACAAGCTGCGCGAAGCCGGACTGCAGATTGAAACCGGCTCGGACTGGATCAAGGCCAGCATGAATGGTCGCCCCAAGGCGGTCAGCTTCCGTACCAGCGAATACCCCGGCTTCCCCACGGACATGCAGGCTCAATTGATGGCACTGAACACCATTGCCGACGGCACCGCCTCGGTCGTGGAAACCATCTTTGAAAATCGCTACATGCACGTACAGGAACTGAACCGACTGGGTGCACAGATCGATATCGAAGGCCATATGGCCGTCGTTACCGGCGTTCCTTACCTGACTGGCGCCACCGTCATGGCAACCGACCTGCGTGCGTCAGCCAGCCTGGTCATTGCAGGCCTGGCGGCTCGGGGTGACACTACCGTCGAACGCATCTACCATCTGGACCGTGGCTACGACCGCATGGAAGCCAAGCTTCAAGCCGTAGGCGCCAACATCGAGCGAATCAGCAGCAAGGAAACCTAATGAGTCCCGCCGGTTTAAATCAACCTCTGACGCTGGCCTTGTCCAAAGGCCGGATTTTTGACGAAACCCTGCCCTTGCTGGAAGAGGCAGGCATCAAGGTGCTGGAAAGCCCCGAAACGTCGCGCAAACTGATCCTGCCCACCAATAACCCGGACCTGCGTCTGATTATTGTGCGTGCCACCGACGTGCCAACTTACGTGCAATACGGTGCCGCCCATATCGGGATTGCCGGCAAGGACGTGCTGTACGAGCACATGGAACAGCACCCCGGCGGCCTGTACCAGCCCGTGGACCTGAACATTGCCCGTTGCCGCCTGTGTGTGGCCGTGGCCGAAGGCTTTGACTACCATTCGGCCGTCAAGCAAGGTTCGCGCCTGCGTATCGCCACCAAATACACCCGCGCTGCCCGCGAGCACTTCGCCAGCAAAGGCGTATATGTGGACTTGATCAAGCTGTATGGCTCCATGGAACTGGCTCCGCTGGTCGGTCTGGCCGACGCCATTGTGGACCTGGTCTCCAGCGGCGGCACCTTGCGTGCCAACAAGCTGGTGGAAGTGGAAGACATCACCCCCATTTCCTCGCGCTTGATCGTCAATCAGGCTGCCATGAAGAACCGTGGTGCCCAGTTGCAACCCCTGATCGACGCTTTCTCTCGCGCTTCGGTAGACGAGTAAAACTTCCCCTGCCACGGGCGGGGGATAAACAGCCTGACAATCCTGCTTGCGCAAAAGGCGCAGACCGCCTTTTGCCTAAGCGAAATGTTATACACTGGCCTTTGAACCTTAGCTTTTTCCCATAGCGACATGTCACTGATCCATCGCCTGACCTCCCAATCCGCCCAGTTCGATGCCGAACTGCGCACTCTACTGGCTTACGAAGCGTCCGAAGACGCGTCTATCGAGCACGCTTGTGCCGAAATTCTGCATCGTATCCAGCATGAGGGGGACACGGCCTTGCTGGATTACACCCAGCGCTTTGACCGACTGGCTGTTGAACAGGCCTCGGCACTGGAAATCTCCAAAGAAGAACTGTTTGCGGCTCTGGACAGCCTGCCTGCCGATCAGCGCAAGGCACTGGAACAGGCCGCCGAGCGTGTGCGTCGTTACCACGAGCATCAGCGCACTGAAACCTGGACCTACACGGAAGCCGATGGCACCGTGCTGGGCCAGCAAGTTACCCCCTTGGACCGTGTGGGACTGTATGTCCCCGGTGGCAAGGCCGCTTACCCCTCCTCGGTTCTGATGAACGCCATTCCTGCCAAAGTGGCGGGTGTTCCAGAGCTGATCATGGTCACGCCTACACCCGATGGCGTGCGCAACCCCATCGTGCTGGCGGCTGCCGCCCTGGGCGGTGTCGATCGCGTGTTCACTATTGGTGGCGCGCAGGCTGTAGGCGCTTTGGCTTACGGTACGGACACCATCCCGCCGGTAGACAAGATTGTCGGCCCCGGCAACGCCTATGTCGCCGCTGCCAAACGCCGCGTCTTTGGCGTCGTTGGCATCGACATGATTGCCGGCCCGTCCGAAATCCTGATCATCAGCGACGGCAGTGCTCCTGCTGACTGGGTGGCCATGGACCTGTTCTCCCAGGCGGAACACGACGAGCTGGCCCAGGCCATCTTGCTGTGTCCCGATGCGGACTTCCTGGACCAGGTTGAAGCGGCCATCGAACGTCTGCTCCCCACCATGCCACGCGCGGACATCATCCGTCGCAGCCTGTCTGGTCGCGGTGCCCTGATCCACGTCCGCGATCTGGACGAGGCCTGTAAGATCAGCAACCATATCGCACCGGAACACCTGGAAGTCTCTACCCGTAACGCCCAGGACTTGTTGAGCAAAATCCGCCATGCTGGCGCCATTTTCCTGGGCCCTTACAGTTCCGAATCGCTGGGCGATTACTGTGCCGGGCCTAACCATGTCCTGCCGACGGCACGCACTGCGCGTTTCTCGTCACCTTTGGGCGTCTACGATTTCCAGAAACGCAGCAGCATTATTCAGGTTTCAGAATCAGGCGCCCAAACACTGGGACCCATAGCCGCTACGCTGGCACAAGGCGAGGGCCTGTACGCCCACGCTGCCAGCGCGCAATTCCGATTGAACCAATCCTGATACCGGCCTTGCCGCCGGCACTGATATGCGTACCGCCGAGATTACCCGCAATACCAATGAAACCCGCATCCGCGTGGCCGTTAACCTGGACGGCACCGGCCGTCACTCGCTCAACAGCGGCGTGCCCTTTCTGGACCACATGCTGGACCAGATCGCCCGCCACGGTCTGATTGACCTGGACGTGCACTGTGAGGGCGACACCCACATCGATGATCACCACACTGTCGAGGATATCGGCATTGCACTGGGCCAGGCTTTTGCCAAGGCCGTAGGCAGCAAAGCCGGTCTGCGCCGCTACGGCCATGCCTATGTGCCCTTGGACGAGTCGCTGTCGCGCGTAGTGGTGGACTTCTCCGGTCGCCCCGGCCTGTTTTATTTTGTGCCCTTTACCCGCGCACGAATCGGCCAGTTCGATGTAGACTTGGCACGCGAGTTTTTCCAGGGTTTTGTCAATCACGCCCTGGTTTCTATGCACATCGATAACCTGCGCGGCGAAAACGCACACCACCAGTGCGAAACCGTGTTCAAAGCCTTTGGCCGAGCATTGCGTATGGCTCTGGAGCTGGACCCACGTAGCGAAGGCGTGGTGCCTTCGACCAAAGGGGTTCTGTAAACGTCCTTCGGACACACATCGTGACCACTATCGCTATTGTCGATTACGGTTCGGGCAACATCTTCTCGGTTGCCCGAGCACTGCATGCCGCCGCAGCTGATGCGCGCATCGTTCTTGCTCAAACCCCTCAAGCCATTCTGGATGCGGACCGGGTTGTCTTACCCGGCCAGGGTGCCATGCCCGATTGCATGGCCCACCTGGACCAATCCGGTTTGCGTGATGCCTTGCTGACAGCCGCCCGCAACAAGCCCTTATTGGGCATTTGCGTAGGCGAACAAATGCTGTTCGATTCCAGTCAGGAAGGCAATGTCCCCTGTTTAGGTCTGATTCCCGGCCAAGTGCGCCGTTTTGAGGGCCCGAACTACAAAAGCAGCGACCACGCCTCCGGCCCCGGGCTGAAAGTGCCCCATATTGGCTGGAACCGCGTACACCAGACTCAGGATCATCCCTTATGGGCTGGCATTGAGGATGGCGCGTTCTTTTACTTTGTTCATAGCTACTTTGTCGATCCGCTGCATATAGATCAAACTTGTGGTTCGACGCACTATGGCCAACGCTTTACCTCGGCGATAGCAAACGCTAATATTTTTGCGTTGCAATGCCATCCTGAGAAAAGCGCAGACAACGGCCTGCAACTGTTCCGGAATTTCGCCAACTGGAAGCCATGATTTTTCAAGCAAGCTTCCCGGCGTTGTTCTGACTTTTTCCGACCCAGTATTTCTTACGTTTTTTACGGCTAAAGACCATGCTTTTGATTCCCGCCATCGACCTCAAAGACGGGCGTTGTGTGCGCCTTCGCCAGGGTGACCTGGACGATGCCACTATTTTCTCGGATGATCCGGCCAAAATAGCAACACAATGGCTGGAACAAGGGGCCCGGCGCCTGCATCTGGTGGACCTGAACGGCGCTTTTGCCGGTAAGCCCAAGAACAGCGAAGCCATCAAATCCATTATTGCTGCCATCGACGGTGAAATTCCCGTACAGATCGGCGGTGGTATCCGCGACCTGGATACCATCGAGCGCTACCTGGACGCTGGCATGAGCTATGTCATTATTGGCACTGCCGCTGTCAAAAGCCCTGGTTTCCTGCAAGACGCCTGCAGCGCCTTTCCTGGCAACATCATTGTTGGCCTGGATGCCCGTGACGGCAAAATCGCCACCGACGGCTGGAGCAAGCTGACCCGCCACGACGTACTGGATCTGGCCAAGAAATTTGAAGACTACGGCTGCGAGTCCATTATCTACACCGATATTGGCCGCGACGGCATGCTGACTGGCGTGAACATCGAAGCCACCGTCAAGCTGTCCCAGCACGTGAAGATTCCCGTCATCGCCTCCGGCGGTGTTACCAACCTGAAAGACATCGAAGACCTGTGTGCCGTAGAGCACGAAGGCATCGAAGGTGTGATTTTGGGTCGCAGCATTTACGAAGGCACCCTGAATTTTGCCGAGGCGCAAACCTTCGCTGACGAGTACCAGGCATGAGCCAGGACGTCACCAACGAATTAGCCTGCCGCATCATTCCTTGTCTGGACGTGACCGCTGGCCGTGTGGTCAAAGGCATCAACTTTGTGGATCTGGTCGATGCCGGAGACCCGGTCGAGATCGCCCGCAAGTACAACGACCAGGGTGCCGACGAACTGACCTTCCTGGACATTACGGCCACCTCGGACAACCGTGATCTGATCTTGCCCATCATCGAACAGGTGGCCAGCCAGATTTTCATCCCCCTGACAGTGGGCGGTGGTGTGCGCGAAGTAGCCGACATCCAACGCCTGCTCAATGCCGGTGCGGACAAAGTGTCCATTAACAGCGCCGCCATCAGCAACCCGGACCTGGTGCGTGCCGCCAGCGATCACCATGGCAAGCAATGCATGGTCGTCGCCATTGATGCACGCCGTGTCAGCGCCGAAAACGAAGCACCACGCTGGGAAGTCTTTACCCACGGCGGTCGTCGTGGAACCGGCCTGGACGTGGTGGAATGGGCAGCCCGCATGGCCGAATACGGCGCCGGCGAACTGCTGCTGACCAGCATGGACCGCGACGGCACCAAATCCGGCTTTGATCTGGAACTGACTCGTGCCGTGTCCGAGGCGGTCTCCATTCCCGTTATCGCCTCTGGTGGAGTGGGCGGCCTGCAAGACCTGGCCGATGGCGTGATCAAGGGCGGCGCCAGTGCCGTACTGGCCGCCAGCATCTTCCACTACGGTCAACACACTATTGCCGAAGCCAAGGATTTCATGGCTGCGCAAGGTATTCAGGTGCGACGCTAATGGCTGACTTACCGGCCTGGCTGGCTGAAATCCGCTTTGATGAACAAGGCTTGATCCCCGCGATTGCGCAGGACCAGGCCACGGGCAAAATCTTGATGGTCGCCTGGATGAACCAGGAGTCCCTGCAAGAGACCGTCAGCACCGGCCGCGCCGTGTACTGGTCGCGTTCCCGCCAGCGCCTGTGGCGCAAGGGCGAGGAGTCCGGCCACGTGCAGCACGTCAGCGACTTGCGCCTGGACTGTGATGGCGACGTTATTTTGCTTAGCGTGGAGCAGGTTGGCCAGATCGCCTGTCATACGGGTCGTGAAAGCTGCTTTTATCGCCAGCTGCAAGGCCAGAGCGATCAGGCACAATGGGTGGCGGTTGACCCCGTCCTGAAAGACCCGGAGCATATTTACCGATGAGCGAACAACCTACTGTCGAGACCATCCTTGATCATCTTGGCCGCACCCTGAAGTCCCGCCTGCCTGCACAAGGCGGGGACCCATCCTCTTCCTACGCCGCCAAGCTGCTGGCCAAGGGACCGGATGCATTCCTGAAGAAAATCGGGGAAGAAGCGACCGAGCTGGTCATGGCTGCCAAGGATGAAGAACGCGAGCGCATCGTCTACGAAACGGCAGACCTGTGGTTTCATAGCCTGGTGGCCCTGACTTACTACGGTCTGGAGCCCCGCGATGTCCTGACAGAACTGCTGCGCCGCGAAGGTACATCAGGCCTGGAAGAAAAAGCTTCGCGCCCTAAGGACCAGGTGTAATTCTGTCATTTAGACGCGCTACACTGTCCTGATACCTAGATTTTTGGCACTTGCCCAGCAAGTGCTTCGCTACCGAGGTTGCTATGAGCGAGAACTGTCTGTTTTGTAAAATTGCTGCCGATCAGATCCCGTCCAAAAAAGTGTACGAGGACGAGGACTTTCTGGCATTTCACGACATCAACCCAGCTGCACCTATCCATATCCTGGTAATCCCCAAGAAACACGTCGTGTCCATGCAGGACGTATCAGGCCAGGATAGTGAATGGTTGGGTAAAATGATGGCTTTGGCACCTTCCCTGGCCGCACAGGCTGGTTGTCGCCCCGGCCCTGAAGGCGGTTTCCGCATTGTCATCAACAACGGTTTGGATGGCGGGCAGGAAATCAACCATTTACACATGCACATCTTGGGCGGTGAGCGCCCATGGCAACAACGCGCAGCCATGGCTGCTTAAGGGAGATACATTATGGGTAGCTTTAGCATTTGGCACTGGCTGATCGTTCTGGTCATCGTTGCCCTGGTTTTCGGCACCAAGAAACTGCGTAATATCGGCTCGGATCTGGGCGGTGCAGTCAAAGGTTTCAAAGAAGGCATGAAAGACGTAGGTGAAGAAGAAAAAACACCCGAAACCGTCAGCCAACGCGCTGCCGATCCTCAAACGATCGACGTGCAGGCCAAGGAAAAATCCGATCGCGCCTGATCCCCTTCTTGTGTGAGTCTGAATGTTTGATGTCAGCTTTAGCGAACTGCTCCTGATTGGAGTGGTTGCCCTGATCGTCATCGGTCCCGAACGTCTTCCTAAAGTAGCGCGCACCGTCGGCCATTTGCTTGGCCGCGCGCAGCGCTACGTTAACGAGGTCAAGACCGATATCCAACGCGAAATCAATCTGGATGAGGTGAACAAGCTCAAAGACCAGATGGAGGACGCCGCGCGCTCGGTGCGCAGTTCGGTCGAGGACACGGGCAAAAGCATCAGCCAGCCTCTGACAGAAGCCCGCGACACCCTGCAAAACGCGTCGGAGTCCGCACGCAAGGCCTTCTCGGATACCGCCGAGAACGTCAAGGCGAGCCCCGACGCCATCCCCGCGAAAGAATCGGCTGCCAGTCAGCCCGATACGGATGCAGCCGCCCAGCCAGCGCCCAGTGCGCCAGCCAGTGACGACGCTCCCCGTCCTACGGATGCTCCCGCCCAACCCTCTAAAGGACCGACGGCATGAGCACCGAAGCGCCTCAAGAAGATACCTTCATCTCCCACCTGGTCGAGCTGCGCACACGCCTGCTACGCGCGGTCATTGCCGTGGTCGGGATTTTTATCGTGCTGTTTACGTATCCTGGCGCTTCGGCCATTTATGATGTGCTGGCCCAGCCCATGATGAGCTCTCTGCCCGAGGGTACGCGCATGATTGCCACCGGGGTGATTACCCCTTTCATGGTGCCGGTCAAAGTCACCTTGATGGCATCGTTCGTATTGGCCTTGCCTATCGTGCTCTACCAAGCATGGGCCTTTATTGCGCCAGGTTTGTACAACCACGAAAAGAAGCTGGCTCTGCCGCTGATCATGACCAGCACCTTGCTGTTCATTGCCGGCATGGCGTTTTGTTATTTCGTGGTGTTCCGCACCGTGTTTCACTTCATCGCCTCGTTTGCCCCGCAATCGATTACACCAGCACCGGACATCGAAGCCTATCTGGGCTTTGTCATGACCATGTTCCTGGCCTTTGGCATTACCTTTGAAGTGCCTATCGCCGTGATTTTGCTGGTGAAAACAGGCGTTGTAACGGTAGCCAAGCTGCGCGAAATCCGTGGTTATGTAATCGTGGGCGCGTTTGTGATCGCCGCTATCGTGACTCCGCCCGATGTGGTCAGCCAGATCTTGTTGGCCGCCCCGCTATGCCTGCTTTATGAATTAGGGATTCTGGCCGCCAGCCTGATCAAGAAACGGGAAGCGGAAAACAGCGAAGGCCGCGAGCTGGATCTGTAAAACGATCAAAGCAACACCTGTTTGTACGCGTCACATGGCGTGCAGACCCAAAAATGGCTCTCTTGCCTTGCTCCAAAAGGAGTAGCCCAGAGAGCCATTTTTTTAGATACCTTGCCAAGCCTTCGCGCCACTACGATCTGCAAAACAGCGTAGCCAAATGCAAATCGCCTGACCACGCAAGCATCACACACTACCCAAGAGCCTGTACGGCCTGCAAGGCCTTGAACGCACCGTTACGCCCTTTCAGTGAACTCCAGCGAAGAGGAGAAGCTGCCGGCCCTATTTGCGCACCTGAGGTCGCATACCGACCTTGACGGGAACGTCCAGCTCCTTGCCATCGCGCAACACGCTTAATGTCACGGTCTGCCCGGGTTGCACTGGGCCAATCTGATTGAGCAGGCCAATTGAATCGGCCACCTGCTGACCATTCAAGCGCAACACAATATCGCCCACCTGCAAATGCGCCTCGGCAGCCGGACCGTGACGTTGCACACTGGCAATAATCACACCTGCATCACTCTTTAGTTTGAAAGACTTGATCAGGTCCGGGGTAATGTCCTGTGGCTCCAGGCCCAGCCAGCCGCGCGTCACTTCACCATTACGGATAATTTCGTTCATGATGGCCAGCGCAGTCGAGGACGGAATGGCAAAACCGATACCCAGCGAACCGCCCGTTTCGGAATAAATAGCGGTATTGATTCCCACCAGACGGCCAACCGCATCCACCAGGGCCCCACCCGAGTTGCCGGGATTAATGGCGGCATCGGTCTGAATGAAGTTTTCGTAAATATTGATGCCCAGGCGATTGCGTCCCAAGCCGGAGACAATGCCCATCGTCGTGGTCTGACCCACTCCGAAAGGATTGCCAATGGCCAGCACCACATCGCCCACCTGCAACTGATCCTGTTCCTGGGTCTGGATCACAGCCAGCTTGGGCAGATCCACTTTCAGCACAGCCAGATCGCTTTCAGGGTCCGAGCCAATCAGACGCGCCTTGGCCTGACGTCCATCCGATAATGCCACCTCGATGGCATCAGCCGCTTCAATCACGTGGTAATTGGTCAGGATATAACCCTGCTCGTGTACGATCACGCCCGAACCCAGGTTGATTGTGGAGCGGCGACCCATCAAGTCGGGCAGTTCGCGAAACAGGCGCTGCAGATCAGGATCTTCCAGCAAGGGGGAATTGCCTTCCAAATGCTTGCTGGTGTACACATTAACGACCGCCGGCGCGGCGCTAGTGACAGCCGAGGCATACGACAGCGGGCCATCCTGCTCCATAGCAGCCGCGGGGACCAGGGGCGGAACCGGTGCAGGCAAAACCACCGTATTCGTAGAACGGACGGGAGCCTCGGGCGCGCCCACCCACTGCGGTCGCAGCGTCACTACAATAAAAAAGCCCGCCAGACAAATTGTCACCGCTTGAGCAAACACTAGCCACAATCGACGCATAGCACTCTTTCAGATAAGGATTTCCATGACTCAGGTTTCAACAGCCGAACTGGCCAGCTGGCTCAATAGCACCTTGGATGTCGCCCGTTTCAAGGACTATTGTCCCAATGGGCTTCAGGTCGAAGGCAAGCCCTATATTGGCAAACTCGTCACCGGCGTGACGGCCTCGCTGGCACTGATTGATGCCGCTATTGCCCGCCAGGCGGACGCAATTTTGGTGCACCACGGCTGGTTCTGGAAAAACGAAAACCCGTGCATTGTAGGCGCCCGAAAAACTCGTATCGAACGCGTCCTGACGCATCAGCTTAACCTCCTGGGCTATCACCTGCCCCTGGACGCTCACCCTGTCCTGGGCAATAACGCCCAGTTGGCTCGCCAGTTAGGCATCGAGGTGCTGCGCGACGCAGACGGCGTGGCACAAACCTGTGGTCCGGATGGACTGGTCTGGCTGGGTGAACTGCCAACCCCAGTTTCACTGGAAACATTCAGCCTGACAGTTTGCAATAATTTACAACGGCAGCCACTGGTTGTTGGCGATTTACAACGGAAAATCCGCCGAATAGCTTGGTGCACAGGAGGGGCACAGGGCTTTATTGATAGCGCCATCGCTGCGCAGGCCGATCTCTACATCAGCGGCGAGGCTTCGGAACAGACATTTCACAGTGCGCAGGAAAACAATATTGCCTTCATGGCAGCCGGCCATCACGCAACCGAACGCTATGGGGCCAAGGCTTTGGGCGAAGAAATCGCTCGCCAGTTTGGCATAGAAGTGGAGTTCATCGATCTGGATAACCCGATCTGATTTCATCAAAAACCCGCGCATATGACCTTGAACAAGCTTTAAAGCGCCACAGGCTAGACAAGCCCAGGCCCTGAAAGGCTAAAATCAGGCATCCGGCGCGGGCAAACTTGACCCTGCCGGTGGGTTTACATAAACAAAAAGGTGCCGAAAGGCACCTTAAAGCTTTGATAAGTCCGGGCTTTTATTTTTTCAGCGAATCCCTGATCTCGCGCAGCAAGATGACGTCTTCAGGGGTTGGTTCGGGTACGGCCTCAGCAGCTTCAGCCTTGGCCACGGTGGCACGCATACGGTTAATCATCTTGACCATGCAAAACACCACGAAGGCCAGCAAGATGAAGTTGATGAAAATGGTCAGGAAGTTACCCCACGACAAAACAACAGCACCGGCCGCATTCAGAGCTTCCAGGGTTTCTGGGCCGGTAAAGCCCTCTGGTGTACGCAAGACCGTGAACTGGTTGGTAAAATCCACTTCGCCGCCAAGGATGAAACTGATGACGGGCATGACGATGTCTTTTACCAGCGAGTCGATAATCTTGCCAAAAGCAGCGCCAATAATGACACCGACCGCAAGGTCCATCATGTTGCCCTTAACTGCGAACTCCCGGAATTCGTTCAGGAAACCTCGAGCCTTGTTCATATGTTCACCTTTGATCAAGTTATGCTGCGCTGGGTAACGCGTATAATGTGCGGTTGAATAATATACCCAGGCCCAAATCCGTAAATTGTGGTATTGCCCGAGTCGGGCAGGAATAAGGATACTAGAATGAGTCAGAATACGACACAGCCCGATGCCATAGGCGCGGTTGATTTCAATCTTCCGCCCGATCCTTCGCGCCGCACCTGGGTCGCCACCGCCTGTGCATTAGGTGGTGTCGCTGGTGTGGCGACAGCTGTTCCCTTTGTCAGCTCCTTTGCTCCTTCCGAGAAAGCAAAAGCGGCCGGCGCTCCCGTAGAGGTCGATATTTCCAGTATCGCCCCCGGTCAGATGCGCACCGTGGAATGGCGCGGGAAACCCGTCTGGATTCTGCACCGCACCAAAGAGCAGCTGGACGCACTGCCCAAGCTGGACAGCCAGCTGGCCGACCCTGACTCGGATCGCCCCGGTTACACCCCTGCGTACGCCAAGAACGAATACCGTTCGCGTCGCCCTGAAATCTTTATCTGTATCGGTATCTGCACCCACCTGGGGTGCTCCCCTACCCCGCATCTGGCTGCTGGCGCTGGCGCTGGTCTGCCCGGTGGTTGGGAAGGCGGCTTTCTGTGCCCCTGCCACGGCTCCACGTTCGACCTGGCCGGCCGCGTCTACAGCAACAAGCCTGCTCCAGACAATCTGGAAATCCCGCCCTACGAGTTCTCGGCTGACGGCACGATGGTTACCATCGGCGTAGACGAAAACAACAAGGCCTAAGGCGGCTGTAACCCAATACGTACTATTTAAAAAGATAAAGGAGCCGTTTCATGGCTGGCGAGAAAACCGTCGAAACGACAGGACTCTTGGGATGGATTGACAGGCGTTTCCCCCTGACATCCATGTACAAAGAGCACATGTCAGAATATTACGCGCCGAAGAACTTCAACTTCTGGTACTTCTTTGGCTCTCTGGCACTGCTGGTGCTGGTTATCCAGATCGTGACTGGTATTTTCCTGGTCATGAACTACAAGCCAGATGCCAAGCTGGCCTTTGAGTCGGTTGAATACATCATGCGTGAAGTGCCCGGTGGCTGGATCATCCGCTACATGCACTCCACAGGCGCTTCCATGTTCTTCGTGGTGGTGTACCTGCACATGCTGCGCGGCTTGTTCTACGGTTCTTACCGCAAGCCACGTGAACTGGTCTGGATCTTTGGCGTTGCCATTTTCCTCTGTCTGATGGCTGAAGCCTTCATGGGCTACCTGCTGCCATGGGGCCAGATGTCCTACTGGGGCGCCCAGGTGATTGTTAACCTGTTCTCGGCCATTCCTTTCATTGGTCCTGACCTGGCTATTTTCATCCGTGGTGACTACGTGGTGTCCGACGCCACCCTGAACCGCTTCTTTGCTCTGCACGTGATTGCGGTGCCTCTGGTCCTGCTGGGTCTGGTTGTGGCTCACCTGATCGCTCTGCACGAAGTGGGTTCCAACAACCCCGACGGTGTGGAAATAAAGAAAGGCCCCAAAGACGCTCAAGGTCGTCCTTTGGATGGCATCCCCTTCCACCCTTACTACACCGTGCACGACATCCTGGGTGTGGCGGGCTTCCTGATTGTGTTTGCCGCGATTGTGTTCTTTGCCCCTGAAATGGGCGGCTACTTCCTGGAGTTCAACAACTTCAGCCCTGCCGATGCACTGAAGACTCCTCCGCACATTGCTCCTGTCTGGTACTTCACGCCGTTCTACTCCATGCTGCGTGCCACGACTGCCGACTTTACCTGGGTTCTGGCCGGTGCTTCCGTGCTGGGTGCTCTGGTGCTGTTCGTCAAAGGCAAGCTGCCCGGTATCTGGCGCCTGGTCGTACCCGCTGTCCTGATCGCTGTTGCTGTGCTGCTGCGTGTTATCGACGCCAAGTTCTGGGGCGTGGTGGCCATGGGTGGTACGGTCGTGATCCTGTTCTTCCTGCCTTGGCTGGATAAATCGCCTGTGAAGTCGATTCGCTACCGTCCTACCTGGCACAAAGTGCTGTACGCGATTTTCATCATCAACTTCCTGATCTTGGGTTACCTGGGCACACAGGCTCCGAACGACTTGTTCAACCTGCTGAGCCAGATCGGTACGGTGATCTACCTGGCCTTCTTCCTGCTGATGCCAGTATGGAGCCGCATGGGTACGTTCAAACCCGAACCTGATCGCGTGACTTTCCGCCCTCACTAGGCCCCCAACACGAAACGGAATGACCATGATTAAGAAACTGCTTGGCGCTCTGGCCTTGTCCCTTACCTGCACGGTGGCTGGTGCCGCCGAAGGTGGCTATGCCCTGGAGCGCGCGCCCGACCGCATGAATGACATGGCGGCGTTGCAAAATGGCGCAAAACTGTTTGTGAACTACTGTCTGAACTGTCATAGCGCCAACTCCATGCGCTACAACAAGCTGACAGACATCGGCCTGACCGAAGAGGACATCAAGAAAAACTTGCTGTTCTCCTCGGACAAGGTGGGTGATCTGATGAAGATCGCCATGACCCCCGAAATGGGCAAGAAGTGGTTTGGCGCTGCTCCTCCGGACCTGTCCGTGATTGCGCGTGCCAAGTCCACCAACCTGGGCCCTAGCGGCGCGGACTACATCTACACCTACTTGCGCACTTTCTACCGTGACGCATCCCGCCCAACCGGCTGGGATAACCTGGTCTTCCCAAGCGTGGGTATGCCTCACGCCATGTGGGAGCGCCAAGGTGGCGTCACCTTGCACCGCACGACCGTGGCCCAGGAAGCCAAGGACGATGGCAGCAAGGAATGGGTCAAGACCACGGCTACTTACGATCCAGCCGGTTTCTCCGACGTCAAGAAAGAAGTATTGGCCGATTACACCGGTCACGCTACTGACACCGTCAAGCTTGAGCCTGTTAACGCCAAGGCTGCTGCCAAATACGACAGCGACGTGGCCGACCTGGCCAACTTCATGGACTGGATGGCCGAGCCTGTGCAGCTGGAGCGCAAGAAAATTGGCGTGGGCGTGATCCTGTTCCTGCTCTTGTTCTTTGCCGTTGCATGGCGCCTGAACAGCGTTTTCTGGAAAGACATCAAGTAAAACGCTATGCTAGACGGGCAGGCCTAACTAGCCTGCCCGGCTTTTTATTGTTAAAACCCCTTGCAGGGTTTTAAATTCTGAGCCGTGAGGCTCTTGTTTTTATTTCTACGACTGGAATCTCCTACCATGATGGTGCTCTACTCTGGAACAACTTGCCCATTCTCACAGCGCTGCCGTTTCGTGTTGTTTGAAAAAGGCATGGATTTCGAGATCCGCGACATCGACTTGTACAACAAGCCTGAAGATATCGCCGTCATGAACCCCTACGGACAGGTGCCGATCCTGGTAGAACGTGACCTGATCTTGTACGAATCGAACATCATCAATGAATACATTGATGAGCGTTTCCCGCATCCTCAGCTGATGCCTGCGGACCCCACCATGCGCGCCCGCACACGCCTGTTCCTGTACAACTTCGAAAAGGAACTGTTTGTACACGTGGCCGCCCTGGAAGACCGCCGCAACGCGGATGCCAAGGCACAAGAACTGGCCCGTCAGCAAATCCGCAACCACTTATCGCAGCTGGCTCCCATCTTGCTGAAGAACAAGTACATGCTGGGCGAAGAGTTCTCCATGCTGGACGTGGCAATCGCTCCCCTGCTCTGGCGCCTGGACCACTACGGTATCGAACTGCCCAAGAGCGCTGCTCCTGTGCAAAAGTACGCCGAGCGCGTGTTCTCGCGTCCTGCTTACATTGAAGCACTGACTCCTTCCGAAAAAGTCATGCGTCGCTAATCCACTATGCAAGAAACCTCGACCAAGCCTTACCTGCTGCGCGCTCTACATGAATGGTGTTCCGACCACGGATACACCCCACACATCGTGGTCACGGTAGACGCCAACACGGTTGTTCCACGCGGCCATATTCAGGATGGACAAATCACCCTGAATATCGGACATCTGGCCACCAATGGCCTGATCTTGGGCAACGACTACATTGAATTCCAGGCCCGCTTTGGCGGCGTCACGGAAGACATTTTCGTACCCGTGGCAGCTGTATCAGCCATCTACGCACGCGAAACAGGCGCTGGTATGGGTTTTGAAGTGGTGGAGTCCGAGCCTTACGCAGAAGGTGACACACCGGACGCCGCTCCTGAAGCTGCACCGGAAGCTCCCGCTGCCAAGAAAGACGCTGACAAGGTCTCGCACCTGAAGATCGTCAAATAAGGCGCGTTCGACGCAGACAAAAATAGAGCCCCGCATTGAACTGACCCCCATAAGTTGGACGGTCAGAAGTTAGAGCTCGAAGGCCTGAGTTCGGTATTGCACCGGGCTCAGGCCTTTTAGTTTGAGCTTGATGCGGTCGTGGTTGT
>NZ_JBRFIO010000004.1:0-369746 GCF_052931795.1 Alcaligenes sp. RM2 | reverse complement strand
CGAAGGGTTCGACTCGCTCATTCCAAGCGCCCACACTTATCGGCTGTTAATTGTTAAAGAGCAGTGACAGTTGCCTGTCGTTCTACTGACTAACCCGGCTGGCTCGTCGCGTTTAGCGCTTCGTGCCTTGCTGTGTTAGCAGCAGAGAAACGAGATTATGAAGCAGATCAGGCAGTGTGTCAAGCGTTTTTTGAAGAAGCTAGAAAGTTTTAAAACCGTCCAACTCGTCCCGCTTAAACCAGAACTTTCGTTCTTTCTTACCTACTGAACAATCAACCGTGAGGTTAACTATCTAACTTCACAAACAAGGGTAAATTCTCAAAACCGTTTCAACCTGCAAAACCGCTTAAAAACTTAACGTTGCGTTCTCTGGAGCAGAACCTAGAACTTTAACACAGAATTTTCTGATTTGTCAAGCTCCGGGTTTTACACCCTGTCAGTTTCCTGACCAGTCATTCAAGTTTTGGTGCGGGCCTCTTGGCCAAGGCGGTGAAACTTGTCTAACTGCTCTCTGCGGCGCTTCGGGTAAACCCCGTGTGTGCTGCAGCGAGAAAAGAACTATAGCACGAGGATTTTCCGCTTTGCAAGTTTTTTACCTCAAAATTTCATGTAAAAGAGGCGGTTTACAGTGCTTTTCCACTTAGATCATTGTTATATATGATAAAATTTAAATGTAACCAAATGACACTAAAATGACTATATTTCGTTCATAGCTGGAGAGACACCAGAACTGGCAGGTGAAACGCCCGGATGCCCCATCGCAGAACAGGTCGATTCCAGGCGTATCCTCTCCAGCTCAGCATCGATTCTCCTGTTTCGCGCTGAATTCCCGCCCCAAACGTATTTTCGCAGACAGACAGACAGACAGACAGACAGACAGACAGACAGACAGACAGACAAGATAAGAATGCAGTTGCAATCCTGGGGAAGGCTACACAAATCCCAGGCTACCACCATGGACCGCTAATCTGGAACCTGGTCTACAACACTCTATATATAGAGCGCCGGTCATCCCTCTATATATAGAGGCATACCAAGCACCTACTTTTGACCGCCAAACCCCTCTCTATATAGAGGCACCCCATCCAAGCAGATAGGTAGGCCACCTCTCCCCTATTACAATAGGCGGACAAATAACTCTGTATGCAGACTATGGCCCGCTCATCTTCTCAAGCCCCTGCGGCACAGCTCAGCCTGATTGGTGAGGAACTACTCTCCGGCAATCTCCTGACCGAGAACATCCTGAATCAAATTGCCCGCCTTCCCAGCGACTGGCGTGCCACATTGGATCGCCCGGAGCTGCAAGACATATTGGCAACTCTGGCCAAGTGGTTGGACAAGGAGTGCCAGGATGGCGCCTCTATTTATCCGGCCGCCCCTTTCCGCGCACTGGAGCTGCTGCCATTGCAAAAAGTCAGCGTAGTGATTCTGGGCCAGGATCCTTATCACGGGCCCAATCAGGCACAGGGCCTGTCATTTTCTGTGCCTGACACCTGCCCGGCTCCACCCAGTCTGCGCAATATCTTTAAAGAGTTGGAGCTGGAGTATCCCGACACCGCCTTGCCAAGCAGTCATGATCTGAGCAACTGGGGTCGACAAGGTGTCTTGCTATTGAATACATCGCTGACTGTAGAAGATGGTTTGCCTGCCTCTCACGCCAAGAAAGGCTGGGAGCAGATTACTGACTCCCTGCTGATGAACCTGGCCCAGCAGACTACACGCCCTATTGTTTATATGTTGTGGGGTGCCCACGCCCAAGCCAAAGAAGCACTGATTCAGCAGCACTCCCAGCATCCTTACCTGATTTTGAAAGCCAATCACCCTTCCCCCTTGGCTGCTCGCCGCCCCCCTGTTCCTTTTATTGGTTGCGGTCATTTCCAGCAAGCCAATGAGTGGCTCAAGGAGCAAGGCGTCGCTCCCATACAATGGTTTGCCACCGGCGCTTGACCATCCGTTCCCCTTACCTGATCCAGAACCATGCCTTTAAGCCCTGCCAATCCAGAATTAAGCTCTCAAGAACAACATGCTCTTTGGTCGAACGAACTGCTCGAACAATATGGCTGGCAATTTCAGGGAGAAACGCCATTTGCCGTCCCCTTAAGCAGCCTGCCCTTGCTGGATGAATTGTTCAAGTTTGTGAACGAGACCATCAAGGACTCTTTTGATCGCTCTTTATTCTGCTGGACTGATCTCAAACAAGACAGCAAAGGTCTGACGGCCTGGTATCTGGGCGTCGAAGATTACGACGAAGTGCTGGAGCCTTATATAGAGAGCTT
This sequence comes from Alcaligenes sp. RM2, assembly GCF_052931795.1. Lineage (NCBI taxonomy): Bacteria > Pseudomonadati > Pseudomonadota > Betaproteobacteria > Burkholderiales > Alcaligenaceae > Alcaligenes > Alcaligenes sp. RM2. The sequence goes on along the minus strand of NZ_JBRFIO010000004.1, from coordinate 367,470 downwards.
GTCTACCAAGGCCCAGGCCCAGGCCCAGAGTGATACAGTAGAAAGCCCACCGTCCGAATAAAAAGACACCGGCAAGCAATTGATACAGGCAGCCAGGGATACATGCCCCAAAACCGCTAACGACTCTCCGGCTCGCTGGCTGCCCTGGAACCTGTAAAAAAACAGGCAGACGCGGATCAACAACACCGGAAAACCCGGAAGTCATAAAAAAACCCGGCACCAAGGCCGGGTTCTTCAAATAAAAGCCAAGTCTTACAAAGACCTGTTCTCTTATCTTTAAGGTTGCACACCTGCTGCATGCGCCTGCTGGTCTGCGTGATAGGACGAACGCACCATGGCACCAACCGCCGCATGGGTAAAGCCCATTGCATAGGCCTCGCGCTCAAACATCAAGAATTCATCAGGCGTCACGTAGCGCATCACGGGCAAGTGGTGGCCGGATGGCTGCAAATACTGGCCAATGGTCAGCATATCAATATCGTGAGCTCGCATATCGCGCATCACTTCCAGAATCTCTTCGTTGGTCTCACCCAAGCCAACCATCAAACCGGATTTGGTTGGAATGTTTGGATGCAACTTCTTGAACTCTTGCAGCAGTTTCAAGGAGTGGTGGTAATCCGAACCAGGACGCGCCTGCTTGTACAAGCGAGGTACCGTTTCCAGGTTGTGGTTCATCACATCTGGAGGGCAGGCATTCAGGATCCCCAACGCACGATCCAGACGAGCACGGAAGTCCGGCACCAGCACTTCAATAGTCGTAGTTGGCGAATGCTCGCGCACCTGACGGATACATTCCACAAAGTGGGCAGCGCCACCATCACGCAAATCGTCACGGTCTACGGAGGTAATAACCACGTAGGACAACTTCATGGCACCAATGGCCTTGGCCAGGTTGGCAGGTTCATTCTCGTCCAGCGGGTCAGGACGGCCATGGCCCACATCACAGAATGGGCAACGACGTGTGCACTTGTCGCCCATGATCATGAAGGTGGCCGTGCCCTTGCCAAAACACTCCCCGATATTGGGACAGGAAGCTTCTTCGCACACCGAGAACAGCTTGTGCTCGCGCAGAGTTTCCTTGATCTCGTAGAAACGGGAATTCGGTGCAGCCGCCTTCACCCGAATCCAATCAGGCTTTTTCAAACGCTCTGCCTGCACGACCTTAATGGGAATGCGCGAGGTCTTGGCCTCGGCCTTCTGCTTCTGCGTTGCGTCGTATTCGACAACGCGAGGGCGCACAGTAGGTTTGGAATCGACGGACGTATCTGTAGGGGTGGTCATAGGCGTCTAAATAGAAAAACAGCGTGCGGGCAACATCACTAAACGATGGGCGCAGTGGTCAATTGTAGCCCCTTCGCTTTACAAGCGCCTAGAACAAGGGCGATAGTTTGTACCAGACCCCTCTAATATAGAGGTCGACTTAACGATGCAGCAACACCCGAAAATAAAACCTGCACATACTATAAGTACGGAGACTTGCATGTCACAAGAGCACCTCGCCGATCCCGTCCTGCTGGAACAGCATCAGGGACTGGCCCGCATCACCTTGAACCGGCCCGCCAAGTACAACGCGCTGTCTGAAGAAGTGTTGGACTCTTTACAACACATTCTGGACAAGCTGGCCCAGGACCCCAGCTTGCAGTGCGTCATCATTCAGGCGGAAGGCAAGGCCTTTTGTGCCGGGCACGATCTGAAACAGATGCGCTCCAAACCCGAACACAACTATTACCGTGATCTGTTCAGCCGCTGCAGCCGCGTCATGCAAGGTGTGCTGGCCTTGCCCGTGCCGGTGATTGCTCGTGTGCAAGGGCTGGCCACCGCAGCGGGCTGTCAGCTGGTTGCTACCTGCGATATGGCTGTTGCCACCGAGTCCACTCGCTTTGCAGTATCAGGCATTAATGTTGGTCTTTTCTGCTCCACCCCTGCTGTTGCCCTGTCACGCTGCGTGCCACCCAAGGCCGCCATGGAAATGTTGATGACTGGCGAATTCATCAGCGCCCAACGAGCTCAAGAGCTGGGGCTGATCAATTACGCGGTAGCCGAAGACCAGCTGGATCAAACCGTACAGAAACTGGCCGACAGCATCATGGCCAAGAGTCCGGTCGCCGTCCGCGCAGGCAAGGCCATGTTCTACCGCCAGCGCAGCCTGGCTATTGAACAAGCCTACGACTACGCCGGTCAGGTCATGGCTGACAATATGATGAGCAATGATGCCTGCGAAGGTATTGATGCTTTTATCGAGAAACGCGCGCCGCACTGGAGCGGAACCTGAGGCGGCACTTGACGAATAAATAACAATATAAAGATGAGCGCCGCCACATGCGGCGCTTTATCGCTGCACTATTTAAGCTGCCGCTGCCTGTAGGCGCAGAGCCATCGCTTGCGATAGATAATTAGACAAATACTGTGCAACCTCGTCCATGGGAACCACGACGCCTTGCGAACGCATATCTGTTGTTTGCAGCCCTTCATAGCCACAGGGATTGATGCCGCTAAATGGGCTTAGATCCATGCCTAAATTCAAGGCCAGTCCATGGTAAGAGCGGCCATTGCGAATCTTGATCCCCAATGCGGAAATCTTGGCCAACTCCTGGCTTGCCACCCCTTGCGGTACATAGACACCCGGTGCCCCTGGCTTGCAGCAAGCACCTTCGACACCAAAATGCGTCAGACAGGCAATAACAGCCTCTTCCAAAAGGCGTACGTATTCTTTGACGTATAAGCCTACCCTGCGCAGATCAAACAGGCAGTACACCATTAACTGCCCAGGGCCGTGATAGGTAATCTGCCCGCCCCGGTCGGTTTGCACCACGGGGATGCCACCGGGGTTCAGCAGATGTTCCGGCTTGCCGGCTTGCCCTTGAGTGTAGACAGGCGTGTGCTCGACAAGCCAGATTTCATCAGCAGTCTCTGGCCCGCGCTGCTCGGTAAAGTCGCGCATTGCCTGCCAGATGGGTTCATAGGCGCTAGGCCGCTCAAACCACTTGATACGAACTGAGTCGGACATGAACGCCTGATCCCTGCTTTACATCACCACACGCACCAGATGATGCGCATGCAGGGCACGGTAAAGGTTATCCAACTGCTCACGCGAGACAGCGCGCACCGTGAAAGTCAGGCCCGTGTAGTTGCCTGCCTTGCTGGGACGCACCTCAATGGTGGCAGCGTCAAAACCTGGATCGTGTTCCAGCACGATAGCCAGCAATTCGTCTTGCAGGGTTTCGTGAGTCTGTCCCATGACTTTGATAGGAAAGTCACTGGGGTATTCGATCAACGATTCTTCGGGGGAAATGGTCATGCTTGCTCCGCAGCCTTGATGGCCTTGTCATAGCCCTCACGTAATTTGGCAAAGACAGGGCCGGGTCGTCCGTCACCGACGGGCTGACCGTTAAATACAACGATGGGCAGCACCTCTTTGGTGGCTGACGTCATCATAATTTCATCGGCAGTGTCGACCTCTTCACGAGAGATCTGACGCGCCTGAAAAGCTATACCCGCCTGGGCGGCCAGCTCTTCCATCAAACTGTAGCGAATCCCTTCCAGGATCAAATTGTTGCGCATGGGTGCCAGCAAAGTGCCGTCGCGCACAATCCAGATATTGCAGGAGGCCCCTTCGGTCAGAAAACCGTCTCTGAACTGAATGACCTCGTCCACGCCGGCTTCAACCGCCTGCTGCTTGGCCAAAACATTGCCCAGCAGAGAAACGGATTTTATATCGCAACGCAGCCAGCGTTCATCTTCAATAGCCACTGCCTTCAAACCCGTTTCGCGTTCTTGCTGCACACGCTTGAAGGGCGAGACCATGATGAAGATGCTGGGCGGCACATTGCTGGGGAAGGCATGGTCGCGCTTGGCAACACCGCGCGTCACCTGAATGTAGACCATGCAGTCGGCACCTCGGCCTGAACGTGCCAGCATATCCAGCACCAGCTTTTCCCACTCACGTCGAGTGAAAGGATTGGTAATGCCCACTTTTGCCAGACTGCGCTCCAAGCGCCCCAGGTGTCCATCTATACGGAAAGGTTTCCCGTGATAAGCAGGCACGACATCATAAATGCCGTCGCCAAAGATGAAGCCACGATCCAGTACCGAGATCTTCGCTTCGCCCAGGCGCACGAAATCGCCGTTCAAATAAACAATGCTGTCGGGGTCAATGCCTGCAATCATAGGATTTAGCCTCGCACCAAGGAATTACTCAAACATCAAGCGCACTTTGTCGGCCATACGACCGAAAAAGCCTGCCTCGGGCACATCTTGCAGCACCAGCAAAGGCTGTTCTGCCAATACTTTGCCATCCAGGGACAAAGTCAGTGTACCGACCTTGTCACCCTTGCTCAACGGAGCCAGCAAAGGCTGGGTATAGTTGGCAACAGGCTTGATTTCCGAGGACTTGCCACGAGGAACAGTCAACCACAAGGCTCCTTCTGTACCCAGGCCTACATTTTCGACCTCACCTTCCCAAACACGGGCGGTGACAGCAGGATTGCTGGCGTCGTACAGTTTGACCGTTTCAAAGTTCTGGAAGCTCCAGTTCAGAAGCTTCAGGCTGTTTTCTGTACGGGCGGCATCGTTCGCCGTACCCACGACAACCGACACCACACGACGACCATCGCGCAAGGCCGTCGATACCAGGCAGTAACCTGCCGATTGGGTATGGCCGGTTTTCAAACCATCAACTGTATTGTCCAGCCACAGCAGGCGGTTACGGTTGGGCTGCTTGATATTGTTGTAGGTGTACTCTTTTTGGCTGTAGTAGTGCAGATACTGGGGGAAGCGGGCAACCAGTGCCGCGGACAACACGCCCAGATCACGTACCGAGGTCAGATGCTCGGGATCAGGCAAGCCGGTGGAGTTCTTGAAATGCGTAGCCGTCAAACCCAGCTTGGCGGCTTCTTCGTTCATCAAGGCGGCAAAAGCACCTTCGCTACCCGCAACGGCTTCGGCCAAGGCAACAGAGGCATCATTGCCCGATTGCACGATCACACCTTGCAGCAGATCATTCACCGCCACTTGCGAATTAACTTTCACGAACATGCGCGAACCTTCGGTGCGCCATGCCTTGTCCGAAATCACAACGGTCTGATCCAGCTTAAGGCGACCGGATTCCAAAGCATCAAAGACCAGATAGGCCGTCATCAGCTTGGTCAGGGAGGCAGGCTCGACCTGTTCGTTCAGCCCTTCTGCCGCGATGATCTGGCCACTATTAACGTCCATGGACAACCAGGCACGTGCCGTCAGGCTAGGTGCGGGTACAACGGACAAATCACCTGGCAAGGCAGGCGTCTGAGCGCCAAGCACTTGAGCCGATTCTGTCGGGGTAGGGGTTTGAGTCTGTGCCTGAGCCACCATAGGCAGCGCCAGGGCAAGTGCCACCACACAACGAGAGAGGACTGGAGATGCAAATTTTTGAATAGAAGTCATGGAAAAAATCGATTGCTTTGACAGTGGCGGAAAGAACCCATTATGGCAGAGCCATCTGGGCCTGTGAGGGGCAAGGCCCCTGAGTCTGAACAGGAAAACGCAACGATTTGAAAGCAAAACCCGGCTTAGGTTCCAAGCCCGGCCAAATGACGGCTGACCAACTCACGCAGCTGAATCAGCTTGCCATGAAAAAAGTGGCCGGCCTCGGGCAGCACAACCATGGGCAACTGATGCTCACGCGCAAAGTCCATGCCTTCCGACAAGGGAACGACATCGTCGGTTTCACCGTGCACTAGCAAGGTATCGGCAGGAGGGCTGACATCCCGGAAGCGGAAACGATTGACCGCAGTACCAGTCAGGATGAAGGCGCCGGGCAAAGGTGCCTGGGCTTCCTGCAGGCTGGCATACACTTGAGCAGCGACTGCAGTGCCAAATGAAAACCCGGCCAACATGGATGGGCCGGAACTCCACTGCGGGAAATGTGATGGGAATTGCTCAATCAAAGCCAGCATATCGGCAGTTTCGCCGCGGCTGCTATCGAACTCCCCGGCAGACTTTCCGACACCACGGAAATCCGGGCGTACTGCCAGCAAACCATGTTGAGTGGCACTGCGCGACAAGGTTGTCACCACTTTGTTGTTACGTGCCCCACCATGCAAAGGGTGAGGATGCAGCAACAAGGCCCAACCCTTGGGCTCGCCCGCTGGCCAGTCCAGAGCACAGTCAATAACACCGGCCTGGCCGGAAAATTGGATTGTATCTACGCGTTCAGACATGCTCAGATCAAATATCACATAAGATTACGTTTAACTCATCCAGTGTACCGGATTGTCATGAATACCTCTTCTGCATTCACCCTACCCAGCCCGCGCGATATAGTGGCAGAGCTGCGTACGCGCTTGCCACATTTTCCCCAGATACGCTGGGTAGACTCGACCGAATCGACCAACGCCGATTTGCTTGCCCTGGCTCGTCAGGAATCCGGGCCGCGTGTGCGTCCCTGGTTGCTGGGCGCACATCTGCAAAGTCGTGGTCGTGGGCGTGCCGGACGCACATGGGAGAACAGCGTCGGTGCAAACCTGATGTTTTCCTGTGCCTTTGATATTTTTCTGCCTGCGCGGCAGCTGCCTACTCTTTCGCCGCTGTCCGGTCTGGCAACAACGGAAGCGCTGCGCCAGTTTCTGGAACCGGCAGTGCGTAATCGTCTGGCCATGAAATGGCCGAATGACGTGCTATGGGATCAGGCCAAGCTGTCCGGCATTCTGGTTGAGGCGACCCGCGCCAGTGCAGCGCCCAGCTCCAGTGACCATCATGTGGTGATTATCGGCATAGGCCTGAACCTGCGTGAAGCAGAGACCATCAGCCAGAACACGCAACGCGCCATTGCAGACTGGACCAGCATTGCTGAACACTCCCAGCAAGCGTCTCTGGCACGCTGTTCGGACCTTGTGGCCAAAGTCGCGCAAAGCCTGTACCTGAGCCTGAATCATGTCACAGCCCACGGTTTTGCTGATCTGCCTACACGCTACGCGCAAGTTGACGCGCTAATTGGCCAGCAAGTCCATATCATTGACAATGGCCAAGTCCTGCATACAGGCATCGTGACGGGCATCAATACCTCGGGGCAATTATTATTGCGCCACCCCGATGGTTCCGAACGTGCGGTCACAGTGGGCGAAGTTTCCGTTCGCGCTCACCGCTGATCGCTATACTGCACTCTTTTTAGCTCTGACGATCCGGCATGACCCTGCTCATCGACTCTGGCAATACCCGTATCAAATTAGGGTGGTGTCATCCTTTAAGCGGCGCGCGTGAAAGCCAGCCGGTTAGCGTGCATGCCGACCAATTGGATCAATTGGCGGTTTGGCTGGAGGCAGGCCAGGCCCCGCTGCAAGAATTCGCCCATCAAAAAGGTGTGCAAGCACTAGGGGTGAATGTGGCCGGGCCACAGGTTCAAGCGCAAATTGATGCGGCCGTCAGCCGTCTGGGCTTGGGACCGGTACGCTGGTTGCAGGCCCAAGAGCAGGCTTTTGGGCTGCACAACGATTATGAACAGGCTGGCCAATTGGGTGCCGACCGCTGGGCCTCCTTATTAGGCTTAAGCGATTTGCTAACCCAGGAATACCCGGTCGACCAAGGCGCCTTGCTGATCAGCTTTGGTACTGCTACCACGATTGACTTGCTGGGACCTGCACAAAATGGAGTGCGTCACTTTTTAGGTGGCTCCATTCTGCCCGGTCCCAGCTTGATGCTGGCTTCACTCAAGCAAAATACGGCGCAGCTTCCTGAGGCGCATGGGCAAACTGCGGCGTTCCCACGCAATACTCAAGAAGCTATCAGTACCGGGGTGGCTGCCGCACAGGCCGGAGCCGTGTTGCGACAATGGGAGAAAGGCCGTCAGCATCTGGGACACAGCCCATTGGTCTTTCTGGCGGGCGGTGGCCGCGCACTGGCCCAGCAAGAACTGTTAGAACAATTAAGTCATCATTGCCGTTTGCTCAATATAGAGCCCCCCCATCTACACGAGCTGGAAACTCCTGCCTTGCGAGGTCTGTCGCTGTTTGCGGCGCACCCGTAAGTCGATTCGAGCTTATAACCGTCCCTCTGCCCCCTCTTGCCTGTGAACTGCCGGTGACCCATAGATACGATTGGCATTAAAACGGATGAACTTAAACTCCCCTACCCGTACAATCTTGGGTTGAACTGTATTTTTCAGGGCATTTGCGATGCGACTGCTTTTCATACTGATCCTGGTGGCAAACCTGGCCTTGCTGGCTTTTGGACAAGGCTTTTTTGGCACGCCCCCCAGCGAACAAGGCCGTGAGCCTAGACAGTTTTCGCAGCGTAACCAAGATGCCATTCAACTTGGAACCCCGGCCCATCCAACGCCCGCTTCCCCTTGATCCTCGATTGACGACACTATGAAACCCATACGCAAAGCAGTTTTCCCCGTCGCCGGTCTAGGCACACGTTTTCTGCCCGCCACCAAGGCCATGCCCAAGGAAATGTTGCCAATTGTCGACAAACCACTGATTCAGTACGCTGTCGAAGAGGCTGTCGCCGCTGGAGTCACAGAACTGATCTTTATCACCGGCCGCAACAAGCGAGCCATTGAAGATCACTTTGACAGCATCCCGGAACTGGAACACGAACTGGAAGGCAAGAACAAGCTGGAATTGCTGGATGCCGTTCAAAACATCATTCCCAGCCATGTCAGCTGTATTTACACCCGCCAGCCACGCGCGCTGGGTCTGGGCCATGCCGTGCTGTGCGCTGCCCCCATCGTGGGCAACGAGCCCTTCCTGGTCCTGCTGGCGGACGACCTGATCGACGCCACCACACCTGTATCGCGGCAACTGGTTGAGGCTGCGCATCAATACAACGGAAGTATTGTGGCAACTCAAAATGTAAATAGAAATGAAACAAATAAATATGGAATTGTTTCGGGTAATTTAGTCGACTCAAAAGCAACTCGACTTAATGGAATTGTTGAAAAGCCCGCACCCGAAGTAGCCCCTTCTACACAAGCCGTTGTAGGCCGTTATGTATTGGAACCGGAAATATTTGACCACCTGCGACGCACTCAAGCAGGGGTAGGTGGAGAGATTCAATTAACGGATGGAATTGCCAGTCTTTTGGAAAGTCGTGCGGTATATGCATATGAATATGAAGGCACACGTTACGACTGTGGTAGCAAGTCCGGTTTCTTTCATGCTACGCTTGAATTTGGTCGTAAATACCACGGACTTTAACGAGGGGCGCAGAGGGGTCCGTTACGATAACAAGCTTGGTTGCAATTGTTGATCAAACACTGCCTTAAAACCACGCAGAGGGTCGATTTAGCTTGACTTACAGGTTAAATACCCCCTACGATTGGCGGTGCAGGATTTCAAGTTCGTCGAAGTTTGTTCAATACGGTATTGTTTCTAATACTCATTGCCCTGATTTTTACATCTTGACAATCTTTTTTGAGCAGATTGCTCGTCATTTTTAGGGAATGCAGGAAATGCAAACAGAAACCGGTATCGTGAAATGGTTCAATAACGAAAAAGGCTACGGCTTTATCTCCCCCGACAACGGTGGCAAAGATCTTTTCGTTCACCATTCCGACATCTTGGGCACGGGCTTTAAATCCTTGGAAGAAAACCAGCGCGTTTCGTACGTGTCGGCTGAAGGCCAAAAGGGTCCACAAGCTAAGAGCATCCAAAAACTGTAAATCGATCTCGATTAGTTTTTAGATCTCAAAAAAGCCCGCTAAATGCGGGCTTTTTTATTTAACTTGATTCAAATCAAGACGAGCTGTCCTCAAATCGCCACAAATTCCAAAACACGTAAAACTAAATACTTATTAGCTAATAAACAGCCACGTATTTAATCGCGGATTTGTGCCAATCCAGAAAGTACACGCTGCACTGCGCCTTCGTGCATTTGAACCCAATGCAAACCCGCATCAGCCATTTTGTGATGGCGTGCTGGATCATCTACTAGCTCCAGTGCCTGCTGCAACGCCAAGGCTGGCGTACCCGCACGTATCGCAGCGCCGGCCTGCATGGCATCTTGCATGGCTTGGGCAAAATTATGAGTATGCGGGCCCACAATCACAGGGACACCCACTGCGCAGGCCTCGATAAAGTTCTGCCCGCCCAAGGGCTGGAAGCTGCCCGCCACAATGGCGACTCGTGCCAGGCCGTAATACCAGTGCATTTCACCTAGGGTGTCGCCCAGCAGCACATCCACTTCACGACAAGCCTTGAGAGCACTGGTGCTGGTATCGCCCTGCTCCAGCAACTCGCTACGCCGCACGGAACGCAAACCTAGCTGATTCAGATAATCTGCCGCTTCTTCAAACCGCTCCGGGTGACGTGGAATCACAACAAACAGGACTGGGCTATGCAGCTCGCTACCATGCTCTCGTTCACGGCGCAGGTAATGGGCAATGGCATCAATGAAATCGACATGCTCAGTCTCGCGCGTACTGGCGATCACCACCACACGCCGTCCCAGGTCACTGGCAAAGCCACGGCCACGTGCAATCTTGTCCTGTGGCAAAACCACATCAAACTTCAGATTCCCTGACACGCGCACGCCTTGTGCGCCCGCCAACTCCAGCCGCTGTGCATCAGCCAGGCTTTGTGCATAGATCAACTTGAAGGAGCGGTAGGCCTCTCGCATGACCGAACCTGCTTTCAGGCTGGTACGCAATGCACTTTCCGAGAACCGGGCACTGGCCAACATCATGGGAACACCTTGCCGGCGTGCCGCAGCCAATAGATTGGGCCACACCTCGCGTTCAATCAGCACCCCGGCACATGGCCGGTAATGGGCGAAAAAACGTCGTACCGAGCCCGGAAAGTCGTAAGGTAGCCATTGTTGCAGCAATTGCCCGCTGGCAATCTCAGCCGCAAACGCAGTCGCACCTTCTGTACGGCCCGTAACTGTCATATGGGTTAACAGGACCGTCTCACCCTGATCCAGCAAAGCACGAATCAAAGGCTGCGCCGCACGCGTTTCACCCAAGCTGACCGCATGCACCCACACCGGGGCTTTCTTGGGCGCAGGCAGCGAACCATAAAAACCAAAGCGGGGACCCGATAACACCTGCCATTCGCCACCAGCTCGACGGGCACGCAAGCCCATCCAGGCCATCAAAGCTGGAGCCAATATGCGAATAGAGGCGGTATAGAAGAATCGGTTCACCCGCTTAGCCTCAGTACGAAATCAGCAGCAGCCAAGCCACGCTCGGCGCTACCAGGAAGACGAATAGAAAATAATGTCAGGCAGACAAAGGGCCTGCGCCCAGGCGGGGCTGCAGGCCCCTTAGCATCGCGTATTGTAAGCACAAAGCCAGCTGACAAAAAAACGAATTGGCGATCAGACCCGAACTAGCCTTTTGGCGCGTCCAACAAGGCCGCCTCCGGCACGCCTGTCCGCCCCAGCGCCTGATCGATGGCACAGAGCACCGTTTCCGCTGAAGGAGGATGCCCACGCTCGCCCAGGCTGGCGGTGTAGGCGGAACCTTCCAGGGGGGTACGCACTGGGGTCGAGGCCTTATAGATACCAATAGTAGGACGGCCCAAACCGGCTGACAAATGCGTCAGACCACTGTCCAGACCCACCATGACTTGCGCTCCAGCCAATTGCAAAGCGATAGGCGTCAAATCCATTCGTGGCATCACCTGAGCCTGGCTGCGACCAATAATCAGCGCCTCGGCACGAGCGGACTCGGCAGGGCTGCCCGCCAACAAGCGCAATGCCATCCCTTCCCCTTGCAGGCGATCAAAGACCTGTTGCCAGTTCTCCGGCTCCCAGAGCTTATCGTCGCGGCTGGCCGACGGCATGATGATGGCGTAAGGATCCTCGTCCTTGGGGGCTTGCGCGGCCAAACCCTGCAAACCAAAATCAGGTGCGCCTTCAAACTGATAGCCAAAGGCAGACGCGGCCAAGCTGCGCTGACGGAACACAGCAGGCTGCCAGAAACCGACGCGATGACGCACATCGTAGAACAGCGAGGCCAGCGGTTCACGCGCCGACTTCCAATCCAGCCCATGACGACGGCCTTTAGTCTGCCGTACCAGCCAGATGGATTTCATCAGCGCCTGCATATCCAGCACAACATCGTATTGGCGTGATTGCAGTTGTTCGCGCAAGGCGGCGCGTTCCTGGCGTGTCTGGGCAGACCACCACTGTTTGCGCCAGCGCCGATGCGCCACCGGGATCACTTCATTTACTGCCGGATGCCAGCCCGGAATCTGAGCAAAGCTCTCTTCTACGAGCCAATCAATTTGTGCACCGGGCACATGGCGTGCAATGTCCGAGATTGCTGGCAGCATATGCACCAGATCTCCCAAAGAGGACGTACGCACAATCAGTATCTTGCAAGTCATGGGCGAATTATAGTGGTGGCCGCGTCCAATCAAACAAAGATGCAGAAAAATATCCGCCTGCTCTACTTATGCCCGCCAATTGCCATCAGGCATAATAAGACTGCCTATTTTCTGGACCGGAAACATGATTGATCTCAAACAGATCGAAGCCTTTGTATGGGTTGCCGAGCTTGGCGGTTTCCGGGCAGCTGCCGAAAAACTCAACACGACCCAACCGTCTATTTCTCAGCGTATCGCCGGACTGGAATCCAGTCTGGAGCTGCGCTTGTTTGATCGGGGTGCCCGGGGCATCAAGCTGACCGATAAAGGCCAGGAGTTGTTGTCGCACGCACAGCGCATGCTGGATCTGCGTACCGAGATGCTGCGCGCCGCCAAAGAGCAGAACGCCATCCGCGGCCTGCTGCGTCTGGGGGTGGCTGAAACCATTGTGCAGACCTGGCTGCATGAGCTGATCGACAAGCTGCATCAGGAATACCCGGCTTTGGTCATCGAGATTCATGTCGACACCACCAGCGTGCTGCGCCAGCAACTGGCCAGCTTCCAGATTGATATGGCCATGATTGTGGGCGTAGGCCAGGATCCCAAAGAACAATGCATTCGACTGTGCGCTTATCAGTTAGGCTGGGTCGCCAGTCCCGAATTGAAGTTGCATGGCCGCAAAGTCAGCGTTTCCGAGCTAGGGGTTTACCCTGTAATCACCTATCCATCCGGTAGCGTTCCCTACCTCGCCACACGCGAAGCTTTGCTGCGTGCCGGCGTCAAATCCCCACGTATTTTTGGCAGTGCATCGCTAAGCACAATCGTGCAAATGACGCGTCATGCCATGGGCCCCAGCGTGCTGGCTCCCGAGGTCATAAAAGACGAGCTTTCCGAGGGAAAACTGCGCCTTTTGAAGGTGGATCAACCCCTGCCGGCCATCGAATTTTTTGCCTGCTGGATGGATTCTCCGGACAGTCATATTGCCCGCGTCGTGGCCAATCACGCCCAAGAAATCGCCCAACAATACGTGCAGTCCGATAAGTAATCGTTATGGCCTAGGATTCAAACATACGATTGGACACAAATTATCTGATCGGTTGCAATCCGAGGCTGTGATCAACCCCCTTTGTGCGAGTGGTCATCATGAACCTGCAAACCCTGCCTGTGCTGGCGCCCGAGGCTGAAAAATGCCGCGAGCTGATCCGTCAAGAAACTCATACTGGTCCTACCGCAGGACTGGCCGCAGGCTATGTGCAGGCCAACCTGATGATTCTGCCCAAAGACTGGGCCGATGAGTTCCTGCTGTTTTGTCAGCGCAACCCCAAACCCTGCCCTTTATTAGCCGTGACGGAACCCGGTCAGTTTCAGGTGCCAACCTTGGGTGGCTCGATTGATCTGCGCACGGATTTCCCTCGTTACCGTGTCTGGCAGAACGGCGAGCTCAGCGCCGAGCCACTGAACATCGAAGATGTCTGGCGCGATGATCTGGTGTCCTTTCTGATTGGCTGCTCCTTCTCCTTTGAAGAAGCGCTGCTGGCCGACGGCATTGATGTACGCCATATCAGTGCGGGCGTGAATGTGCCCATGTATCGCAGCTCTATCCAGACCCAGGGCACACAGCGCCTGTCTGGCCCGCTGGTGGTATCGATGCGCCCCATGCGTGCGGCCGATGCCATTCGCGCCATTCAGATCACCTCGCGCTTTCCGTCCGTGCACGGTGCCCCGGTTCATATTGGCAATCCGTCCCTGATTGGAATAAGCGACCTGCAACAACCCGACTATGGCGATGCTGTGCCAGTCGGCTCCGACGAATTACCCGTTTTCTGGGCTTGCGGCGTTACCCCTCAAGCCGTCGCCGCCCAGGCCAAGCCGCAGTTTTGTATCACGCATGCCCCTGGCCATATGTTGATTACCGATCTGCCCAACACACGGCTGGCCGCGCTTTAAGCAAGTTTTGACCGACACAAAACCGGTCACCCCTTTGGTTTCAATATGCAGCCCCTTCAAACAGGGAGCGCACTCTATCAACCATACAGCTGGACCGCTATTAGGAGCACCTTATGAAAAAAATCGTACTGACCTCCCTGGCTTTGGGCTCGCTGGCCCTGGGCTCTGCTGCCATGGCCCAGGAACTGCCCAAGACTTCTTTGAAAGTTGTCGGTGGCTTGAGCAACCTGACCGCCTACCAGAACACCGAGCAGCCCTTCTGGACCAAGAAAGTACCTGAGCTGTCCGGCGGCCAGATCACGGCCGATATCAAGGGCTTTAACGACATGGGCCTGAAAGGTCCTGAAATCATGCGCTTGATCAGCCAAGGTGTGATTCCTTTCGGTACCGCCACCCTGGCTTACTTTGCCAGCGACAACTCCATTAACGAAGCGATCGACCTGGCTGGTCTGGCTCCCGATATTGAAGTGGCCAAGAAGCTGACCGACGCGTTCACTCCCGCCTACGAACAGTTCTACGCCAAGAGCAACGTCAAGGTTCTGGGCTTTTCCACCTACCCTGCCCAAGTTCTGTTTTGCAATGGCAACTTCAATGGCCTGAGCGACCTGAAAGGCAAGAAGGTGCGTACCAGCAGCCGTACTCAGGCTGAATTCGTTCAGGCTCTGGGCGGCAACAGCGTGACCATCCCATTCGGTGAAGTGGTTCCCGCACTGCAAAACGGCGTGGTCGATTGCGCCATTACCGGCTCCATGTCCGGTTACTCGGCCAAATGGTACGAAGTCAGCTCCAAGCTGTACGAAATGCCAATCAACTGGAACCAGCAGATTCACGCTGCCAACCTGGGCACCTGGAACAAGCTGGACCCCAAAGTTCAAGAGTTCCTGGCCAGCAACATCAAGGCCATGACCGAAGAAATCTGGGTTGCCGCTGCCAAGGAAACACAGGAAGGCTATGACTGCAACACGGGCGCCGACGCTTGCACGCAGCCCGTCAAAGGCAAGATGACTCTGGTCAAGCCTACCGACGCTGACCGTGAACTGCTCAAGAAAGTCATGAGCGAGACCGTGGTTCCCAAGTGGGCCGAGCGTAGCGCCGCCGACACCGTGGCTGCATTCAACACCAGCCTGAGCCCGATCCTGGGCTTCGAAGCCAAGAAGTAAATCTGTACGTCCTGCCTGCCACCAGACTCACGGTGGCAGGCTGCCTGTACCCCAGGCCCCTCCCTCCTAGACCCTGTACGGGGTAGACATCATGGAAAATACCGAAAAATTCGCCATGCTGAACCGTTTGCTGTCCGCCGCCACATCCCTGTCGCGCGTCGCCATCTGGTTCGCAGGCAGCCTGACATTGATCAGCGCCCTCTACATCACCGCGGACGTCCTGTTCCGCAAATTCAGTGGCAGCTCTCTGGGCGGCTCGGATGAACTGTCCGGCTATGCCTTTGCCATCAGCATTTCCTGGGCACTGTCCTTTGCCACCCTGCAACGGGCCAATATCCGTATCGACGCCATCTATCAGCACCTGCCTGTTCGTCTGGCTGCCCTGCTGGACTGGATTGCTCTGGTGGCCCTGTCTGTTTTCATTGTCTACCTGACCTTGTACGCCACCGACGTGGCCGGCCTGTCCTGGACCAACCAGTCCACCGCCAACACCGCCATGGGCACTCCCTTGTGGATTCCCCAGTTCCTGTGGGTGGGCGGCCTGATCTGGTTGTGCGTCGTTCTGGCCTTGATGCTGCTGCGCTCCAGCCTGGCCCTGATTACAGGTGACCTGGCCGGTATCCAATCCCTGTGCGGTATCCGCAGCACCCAGGAAGAAGCCTCTGAAGAAGCCGAGGCTGGCAAACGCATGGTGCAAGGAGACGCCAAATGATTACAACCGCACTGACTCTCTTGCTCGTTCTGATCGGACTGAGCATTCCCGTGGGCGCTGCCCTGGGTGTTTTGGGCCTGATTCTGGACCCGCTGTACTCCATGCTGCCCCTGACCGGCGCATTGGGTGAAATTTCCTGGGGCACCAGCAACGAGTTCCTGCTGGTGGCCATTCCCCTGTTCATCATGCTGGGCGAGATCCTGCTGCGCTCGGGCATGGCTGAACGCATGTACAACGCCATGAGCCTGTGGCTGTCCTGGCTGCCCGGCGGCCTGATGCACGCCAACATTGGTGCCAGCGCCCTGTTTGCCGCCACCTCCGGTTCCAGCGTGGCCACTGCTGCCACCGTGGGCACCGTGGCCCTGCCGCAAATCAAGAAACAAGGCTATAACGAGCCTCTGTTCCTGGGTAGTCTGGCCGCTGGCGGTACCTTGGGCATTCTGATTCCGCCTTCGATCAACCTGGTGATCTACGGCGTACTGACCAATACTTCGGTGCCCAAGCTGTACCTGGCCGGCATCATCCCCGGTTTGGGCATGGCCTTGCTGTTCATGTTGGCAATTGCTGCTGCATGTATGGTCAAACCCAAATGGGGCGGTGCGAAGATCAAGGCCTCCTGGGGCCAGCGTTTTGCCAGCCTGGTGCACCTGGTTCCACCACTGGGCATTTTCCTGCTGGTCGTGGGCTCGATTTACGCCGGTGTTGCCACCCCAACCGAGGCTGCTGCCCTGGGTGTGGTCGGTGCTCTGATTCTGGCTGCCTTCTCGGGCCGTATGAGCTGGAACATGATCAAGGAAGTGCTGGAAGGCACCATGAAAGCCACCGCCATGATCATGCTGATCGTGATCGGTTCGGCCTTCCTGAACTTTGTCATGTCCGCCACTGGCCTGACCAATGCGCTGACCGACGCCATCACGGGCCTGGGTGTCTCGCCCATGGTCATGTTGATGATCATCGTGGTGTTCTACCTGGTGCTGGGCTGCTTCATGGAAACCCTGTCCATGATGATCACCACCATCCCTATCGTGGCTCCCATCATGATCGCCCTGGGCTTTGATCCGGTGTGGCTGGGTATTGCCATCATCATTCTGGTGGAAGTGGCGCTGATCACTCCGCCGGTTGGTCTGAACCTGTTTGTGGTCCAGAGCCTGCGCAAGAGCGGCAGCATGAATGACGTCATGATGGGCAGCCTGCCCTTTGTGATCATGCTGCTGGCCATGGTGGGCCTGCTGGCTATCTTCCCGGATCTGGCTTTGTGGCTGCCACGCCTGTTCGGTTAATCCCAATCTGTCTTTGAGTAAACGAGTACTGCTATGCGTTTGACCTTTGAACTGGCCCAGGCCACCCACACTGAAATCATCGAAGCTGATTTGCAGCACTGCATCGTGGCCGGCTGGGCTGGCCGCGATCTGGCTGCCATCGAGCACCACATTGAAGAGCTGGCCGAACTGGGCGTACCACGCCCTAGCTCGGTGCCTTTGTACTACCGCATCGCCGCCAACCAGATGATCCAGGATGCCGACATCCAGGTCGTGGGCTCCGGTTCGTCCGGCGAGACCGAAGTGTTTGTGTTCAACCACCAGGGCCGCCTGCTGGTCAGCCTGGCCTCGGACCACACGGACCGCGTGCTGGAAGCCCACAGCGTGGCCCTGTCCAAGCAGATCTGCGCCAAGCCCGTTGCCCGCGAAGCCTGGTTGTTCAGCGATGTGGCCGACTACTGGGACGAGCTGATCATCCGCGCCTACATTCAGGAAGACGGCAAGGAAGTCCTGTACCAGGATGGTCCCTTGTCCACCCTGAAGAACCCGCTGGAGCTGATCGAAGGCTACTTCCAGTCCACCACCATGCCTGAAGGCTTTGGCATGACCTGCGGTACCGTGGCTGCCATTGGTGGCATTCGCCCTGCTACCCAGTTCACCATGGAACTGTATGACCCCCGCCGCGAACGCAGCATCCGTCATACCTACGTAACCGAAATCCTGCCTGAAGTAGCCTAAACTGGCCCAGCCCGCCCCACCCATTTATTTTGCGAGTGACCCATGCTAGCGACTATTACCGAACTGCAACGTGCTCTTGATCGTGGCGAAACCACCTCGGTCGAACTGACCCAGCAAGCCCTGGACCGTATCCAGGACGAAAGCCGTGACGGCGCTGCCACGTTCATCGAAGTGTTTGCTGAACAGGCTCTGGCCGCCGCCAAAGCCTCCGACATTTTGCGCGCTGCCGGTTTGAGCCGCTCGCTGGTTGAAGGTCTGCCCATGTCGGTCAAGAACCTGCATGACATCGCGGGCTACATCACTCTGGGTGGGTCGGCTGTGCTGAAAGACGCCGAACCGGCCGAACAGAACGCTACCATTGTGGAGCGCCTGCTGCGCGCCGGTGCCATTCTGATCGGCTCCACCAATATGACCGAGTTTGCCTTCTCCGGTCTGGGCATCAACCCCCACTACGGTACGCCTCGTTCCGTTTGGGACCGTGACAATGCCCGCATCCCGGGGGGTTCGTCCTCCGGCGCCGGCGTGGCCGTCGCTCAAGGCATGTCGGTTTTCTCCATTGGTACCGACACGGGCGGCTCCATCCGTATTCCTTCGGCCTTTAACGGCCTGACCGGTTTCAAACCCACCGCCGAGCGCGTTCCCAGCGAAGGCACCATGCCTTTGTCGCGCAGCCTGGACTCCAATGGCCCTCTGGCTGCCTCGGTAGAGTGTTGCGCCATTGTGGACTCCATCCTGACCGATCAGCCTTATGTGCCCGTGGCAACACCTGCCCTGGACACCTTGCGTCTGGCTGTGCCCAAGACCTTTGTGTTTGACGGCATTGATGAAACCGTGCGCGCCGCCTTTGACCGTGCCATCGCCCTGCTGCGTGAGCAAGGCGCTGTGGTTGAGGAAATCAACTTGCCCGAGTTTGACCAACTGCCGCAGATCAACCGCAAAGGCGGTTTTGTCTGCGCCGAAGCCTGGTCCGTGCACCGCGACACCCTGCAAAGCAAGGGCGAGCAATACGACCCACGCGTGGCTTCCCGCATTCTGCGCGGCAAGGACATCGATTGCGCCGACTACATCGAACTGCAAGACACCCGCCAGGCCTGGATCAGCGCGGTGGAAAGCCGTCTGGAGCGCTACGACGCCGTCCTGATGCCTACCGTGCCCGTTGTCGCTCCCCGCATTGCCGATCTGAAAGAGTCGGACGAAGTCTACTTCGCCACTAACGGCCTGGTCCTGCGCAACCCCACCCTGATCAACTTCCTGGACGGCTGCGCCCTGTCGCTGCCTTGCCATGCCGCTGATGAAGCCCCTGTGGGCCTGATGGTGGCAGCTCCTGCCTACCACGACGAACATCTGCTGGCAGTAGGTTCAGCAATCGAACGGGTATTACCCCTGCGCAAACGCTAATCCAGTAAGATTTACGTTCCTTCCAGGACGGCCATCCGGCCGTCCTTGTGCTTTTCGTCAGGAGCCTGTCATGAGCACACCCCAGTCCTCCTCCTTGCCCCAGACCATGACGCCCACGGTCTTTCCCTTGGCGGGGGTGCTCATTCTGATTCTGTCTTCCTGGGCCCTGTCGGGTCTGGATGCCAGCGGCAAATGGATCATGGGCTTTGGCGTGCCCCTGCTGGTGATGTGCTGGTTTCGCTACGTCATCCATCTGGGATTAGTGCTGGCGCTGGTCTTGCCGGTCAAGGGCCGAAAGATCCTGCGCAGCTCCCGCCCCAAAGCACAAATTTTGCGTGGCACAGTGATGATGCTGTCCACCTTCTCGTTTTTCAACGCCTTGAGCTATCTGCCTCAAGCCGAAGCCACCTCCATCAACTTTCTGGCCCCTTTGCTGGTGCTGTCTGTTGCCCCCTGGATTCTGAAAGAGCCACCGCGCATCAGTCGCTGGGTAGCTGCCGGAGTCGGCTTTCTGGGCGTGCTGATCATCATCCGACCTACCGCTGGCCTGCACCCAATAGGGGTGATGTTTGGCTTGATGACCGCCTGTCTGTTCGCCACGCAATTTATCGCAACACGTCGCGTGGCCGTGGACAATTCGCTGACCACCCTGATCTGGAGCGGTGCAGTCGGCAGCATCTGCCTGACCATTGCCTTACCCTTTTTACTGCCCGCCGCCCTGCCTGCCTTAAAAGAGCTGAGCTTTTTCCAATGGTTGATTCTGATTTCGACCGGACTGTGGGGTTGTCTGGGCCATCTGCTACAAATACAGGCCTATCAACGCGCCTCGGCGTCTTTGCTGGCCCCGTTTGTGTATCTGCAAATTGTGGCCGCAGCCGCGCTGGGATGGCTGATCTGGGGTCAGTTCCCGGATGTCTTTACCTGGATCGGGATTGCCGTGGTGTGTACCAGCGGCATTGTGATTGGGACTCTGGAGTGGCGGCGCCAGAACAGGTCTGGCGCCTGAGTCCAGGTGGCAAGGCTTAGCGAGACTGCCAGCCCTGCACAAAGACGGCGACGGGCTGACGCTTGGAACCGGCTTTTTGCAGCTCCAGCAAACGCAACACACCTTCACCGCAAGCCACGTCAATGCCTTGGGCACTGACGTTCAGAACCTCACCAGGTTCTGCTGAATGCTTTTGCTCTAGCGCCTGAGCGCGCCAAACCTTCACGGGCTGCTCCAAACCGGGCAGGGACAGGGTGGAGCCAGGCACTGGGTCAAACGCGCGAATACGGCGCTCCAGCTCCTTGGCCGGTTGGCCTAAATCCAGCACCGATTCGGCCTTGGACAGTTTCTCGGCGTAGGTCACACCTTCTTCTGGCTGGGGAGTCGCCTGCAAGGTGCCATCACGCACTTGCTGCAAGGCTTCCAGCAAGGCCTGTGCACCTAGCTGCGCCAAATCGTCATGCAGGGTTGCGGCACTGTGATCATCACGAATCGCCAGCTCGCTGCGCACCAGCATATCGCCGGTATCCAGGCCTTCATCCATCTGCATGATGGTAATGCCCGTGGCCGCATCACCCGCCTGAATTGCACGCTGAATCGGTGCCGCACCGCGCCAACGAGGCAAGAGGCTGGCATGAATATTGAAGCAACCATAGCGCGGCAGCTCCAAAGTCCACTTGGGCAAAATCAGGCCGTAGGCTGCCACCACCATCAGGTCCGGCTGTAAATCCAGCAAGGTCTGGCGGGCCTGGGCTGCTTCCTCGGGATATTTGCCATCCAGACGCAAGCTGTGCGGCTGCAGCACCGGGATATTAGCGTTCACAGCGGCTTGCTTGACCGGGCTGGGACTGAGCTTCATGCCACGGCCAGCTGGACGGTCTGGCTGCGTCATGACCAAAGGAACATCAAAGCCCTGCGCTAACAGGGCTTCCAGGGCGATACGGGCAAAATCCGGGGTGCCGGCAAAAACAATACGCATGGCGACTATTGCCCTGCCTTCAGTGCTTCACGTTGCTGCTTTCGCAGGCGGCTGCGGATACGCTCACGCTTGAGCACGGACAGGTACTCCACAAACACCTTGCCATCCAGGTGGTCCAGTTCATGCTGAACACACACGGCCAGCAGGCCATCGGCTTCTTTCTCGTACCACTCGCCTTTTTCATTCTGGGCCTTGAAGCGAATATTGGCGGCGCGCTCAACCTTGTCGTAGGTATCAGGTACAGACAGGCAGCCTTCTTCGTAGACCTTCAGCTCTTCGCTTTTCCAGGTGATTTCCGGGTTGATCAGCACCAGCAATTCATTGCCGCTTTCCGATACGTCAATGACCACCACGCGCTCGTGCACGTCAACCTGCGTCGCGGCCAGCCCTACGCCGGGCGCGTCATACATGGTCTCGGCCATATCCTTGACCAGTTTGCGAATACGGTCGTCGACCTCCTGCACGGGTTTGGCAACCGTGTGCAGACGTGGGTCAGGAAATTTAAGGATAGGAAGCAAAGCCATTGTCATGTCCGAAGAAAAAGCGATAAGTCGATATAATAAAACAAGTTTCAGGGCGGCACCCGATTGCCCCGGCAGCATATGAAGCCCTAGCCCCCGAAGCGGCAGTCACACTGGATACAAACGTCCGGGCCACACAGAACAAAGATCGGTTTCGTGCCACACTACCTTATGCCTGATCATTTTAGCT
The DNA here is from genome assembly GCF_052931795.1 of Alcaligenes sp. RM2. Classification (NCBI taxonomy): domain Bacteria; kingdom Pseudomonadati; phylum Pseudomonadota; class Betaproteobacteria; order Burkholderiales; family Alcaligenaceae; genus Alcaligenes; species Alcaligenes sp. RM2. Next base: position 345,297 of record NZ_JBRFIO010000004.1, on the reverse strand, counting down.
CGGATGAAATCTCGGAAGAATTGCGTGCCTGGTTGCGCCTGTCGCTGGAGCCAGAGCTTGCGCCCGCCCAGGCCCGGCAATTGCTGGCTGCCTGTGGACTGCCACAGCAAATCTATCAAAGCTCGGTTCAAACCCTGTCACGTCATATTCCGGCCGAACTGGCTGTGCAACTAAGCCAGGAACCACTGGACGAGCTGCAGGCGCAGATTGAACAAGCGGCGGCATGGCTCAAGCAAGCCAATCACCATATCGTGACGCTCGCTGACCCCACCTATCCCGCCTCCTTGCTGGACCTGCACGACGCACCTTTGCTGCTATATGCCAACGGCGATCTGGGAGCCTTGCAACGCAAAGGACTGGCTATTGTGGGAGCCCGCCATGCCACCCAATCCGGCCAGGAAATCGCGACAGATTTTGCAGCTACTCTGGCCTCCAGAGGCTGGTGCATCATCAGCGGCCTGGCTAGCGGCATCGACCAAGCGGCACACAAAGGAGCGTTAAAAGCCGGCCCTTCTTCCGCAGGCACTATTGCCGTGATGGGGACGGGGCTGGACCTGGTCTACCCGGCAGCACACCGCGATCTGGCTCATCAGATCAGCGATGACGGTCTATTGCTGAGCGAGTTTCCTTTGGGCACCCGGGCCATGCCCCATCACTTCCCACGCCGTAATCGCATTGTGGCTGCCTTGGCCAAAGGCGTACTGGTGGTTGAAGCGGCCAAACAAAGTGGCTCCCTGATCACGGCCCGTCTGGCCGGAGAATTAGGTCGAGAAGTTTTTGCCATTCCCGGCTCCATTCACTCCCCTTTGGCTCGCGGCTGCCATGCCTTGATACGCCAAGGTGCCAAACTGGTGGAAAGCGCCCAGGATATTCTGGACGAACTGGGCAATGTGCAAGGCGACTTCAATCTGGATACGGCTCCACAAACTGGTTCAAAACCCAATCCTTATGAAGCCTTGCCCGAGGAATTACGCCCTATTCTTGAGCGCATTGATTTTGCGCCCCTCAGCCCCGAACAGCTGATGCGGCGCACAGGCCTGCTGGCGACCGAACTGCCCGCCGTTCTGGCTGAACTGGAGCTGGCAGGCTGCATCGAGCCCCTGGCAGACGGACGCTTTCAACGCTTGAAACCTTAAAGACCATAGGGCAGTTCCTAGGACGCCAGCCCTGGCCTTCAAGAGGTATCATGACGATTACGTAAGGGCCTTCCAGCCCCAGCCATCTACCCCTTCAGGAAACTTCATGTCATACCCATCGCGCGTCAAGATTGTGGAGGTCGGCCCTCGGGACGGCCTGCAGAACGAAAAAGAATTCATCCCCACCGACATCAAGGTCGAACTGGTCAACCGCTTGTCCCACGCCGGTTTTGTGAACGTGGAAGCCGCGTCCTTTGTCTCGCCCAAATGGGTGCCGCAAATGGCGGACGGCGCAGATGTAATGGCTGCTATCGACCGACGTCCCGGTACAATTTATTCGGTTCTGACACCCAATATGCGTGGTTTTGAAGGTGCCCTGGCCGCCAAGGCTGACGAAGTGGTGATCTTTGCCGCCGCCAGTGAGGCATTTTCCCAGCGCAATATCAATTGCAGCATCGAAGAATCGCTGGAGCGCTTTGCCCCGGTTGCCCAGGCTGCCAAAGAAGCCGGTTTGCGTCTGCGCGGCTCCATCAGCTGTTCTTTCGGCTGTCCCTATGAAGGCGCTGTGGCTCCCTCCAATGTGCTGAAAGTGGGCAAACGCCTGATCGAACTGGGCTGTGACGAGATCGACGTGGCCGACACCATCGGCGTAGGCACGGCCCGCCAGGTGTATGACGTCATGCGCATGGTAACCGAGCACATTGACCCGGCTCATGTGTCCGGCCACTTCCACGATACCTACGGCCAGGCCATCGCCAATATCGTTGCTTCCATGCAAGCTGGCATCCATATTTTTCATAGCTCCGTAGCCGGTCTGGGCGGCTGCCCCTACGCCAAGGGGGCAACCGGCAACGTCGCCACTGAAGACGTTCTGTTCCTGATGCAAGGCCTGGATATTGAAACCGGCATTGATCTGAACGCCGTGGTAGACACGGGGCAATGGATTTCGGCTCATTTGAAGCGCAAATCGGCCAGCAACGCCGGTAACGCTCTGGCCGCCCGCAAGCAAGGGGCCGCCGCGTGCTGATGAGCCAAGCTCCCTCGAAAGAGGAAATTGATGCCATGTTGAAGGATCTGGGCACGCTTCCCATTCAAGGCCGTTCCTGGCCCAAATGGGTAGCAGCCAGCGCCTGGATTGTGCTGGCCCTGATCGGCGTGCGTTTCGCGCTGGTGGCCAGCTCCCCACAAGGGGCCACCATCAGCCCCGTCCTGGCGGGCTGCCTGGTCCTGCTGTTTACCGGCCTGATTCTGATTGCCTGGCACATGTGGCACGGCGTCACCACGATTGACCAGAATGGCATACGCCAGAACTGGATCATGAAACGGGAGGTGCAATGGCAGGATATTCACTTTGCCAAATTTGTACCTCTATTCAACTCAAAGCGCCTGATCTGCTTTACCCGGCGTGGCCGCCCTGTGATTTTCCAGGGTGCCACACAGGATCTGCAAGTGGCCTTTGCCAAGATTTCGCTGGTATTGCGGCGCAAGAGCTAAGTCTCTCTGTTTGCCCCATACGGCTAACCATATGGGGATAAACCGAGAACCGTGCGTTGCAGTTAAGCAGCCTATCTATCGCCGTGTTCCAATACACGGTGATACCTACACCGAGAGTTCAGGGCAGCCCATATCGCCGGGCGAGGCAAAAAGCATATCAACGTCATCGCCCCCAGATCGAACAGTCAATAAAAAAGCAGCTCTCTTTGAGAGCTGCTTTTTGCATATCGCAAATCCCGAAAGGATTAACGAATAGGCAGACCGTAGATCAGGCCACCGTCGATCCACAAGGCGTTCAGGCCACGTTCGATTTGCAACGGGCTACCTTTACCCACGTTGCGCTCGAAGGACTCACCGTAGTTACCAACTTGCTTGATGATGTTGTAAGCCCATTTTTCGTCCAGGCCCAGGTTTTTACCGGCACCGGGAGTCACGCCCAGCAAACGCTGGATATTGGGGTTGTTGCTCTTGAGCTTCTCGTCCACGTTGGCAGCGGTCACACCCAGCTCTTCGGCGTTGAAGCTGGCCTGAATGGACCATTTCACAATGTTCAGCCAGGCGTCATCACCCTGACGGACGAATGGGCCCAGCGGCTCTTTGGAAATGATTTCAGGCAGCACCAGGTAGTCGTCCGGGTTCTCCATTTTGGAGATACGGATCGACGCCAGACCGGAAGCGTCGGTAGAGAACACATCACAGCGGCCAGCCACGAAAGCGTTAACCACTTCGTTGAACTGCTCGATCACTACAGGCTTGTATTCAACCTTGTTAGCACGCGCCCAGTCAGCCATGGTGTTTTCGTTAGACGTGCCAGTCTGCATACAAACCGTGGCACCGTTCAATTCCTTGGCGCTGGATACGCCCAGTTTCTTGGACACCAAAAAGCCCTGACCGTCGTAGAAGTTGATACCGGCGTGGATCGCACCGACAGCGGTGTCACGCTGCTGAGTCACGGTGGTGTTACGAGCCAACAGATCAATCTCACCGGACTGCAGAGCCGTAAAGCGCTGCTGCGAGTTCAAGGGCACCGCCTTGAATTTGCTGGCGTCGCCCAGGGTGGCGGCGGCTACCGAGCGACACACGTCGATATCCAGCCCCGTCCACGTGCCCTTGTCATCAGGGGCAGAAAAACCGGCAAATCCGGTGGTCACGCCACACAGCACGTGACCGCGCTGTTTGACGTTGTCCAGGGTGTCGGCCTGGGCAGCAGGCATGCTGGCCATCAAGGCCAGGACTACAGCAGAAACTGGCACAAAGCGCATCGGGCTCTCCTCAAAGATATAGGTATTGACTATTTTCCAGCATAGTACCGCAGCCCGACTGCTACTTGTGTGCATATCTACATGGCTAATTAATCGTAGCTGCGTTGGTCCTCGATGACTTTACCATCCCGAGGCAAGGCTCCTGGCTCCATGAACTCCACCTGAGCACGCAATTTGGTAATTTCACGAATCGAGTCGGCCAAAGCGCTTTCCAAGCCCTCAGGCTTGGCGGAGACTTCAACTTGGAACACCATCTGATCCTGGCCGCTGGCACCACGCACCACCAAGCGCGCCTGGCCCAGTTCCTTGTGACGCAGACGAATCTGCTCCACCTGCCCTGGATGCACAAACATGCCGCGCACCTTGGTGGTCTGGTCAGCCCGCCCCATCCAGCCGCGAATACGCTGGTTGGTACGACCGCAAGGAGACTGGCCGGGCATGACAGCAGACAAGTCCCCTGTCCCGAAACGCACCAGCGGATAGTCGGGGTTAAAGGAGGTCACGACCACCTCGCCCACTTCGCCCGGCGCAACCGGCTGGCCTGTACCAGGACGCACAATTTCCAGAATCAGGTTTTCATTGAGCACCAAGCCTTCGCGGGCCTGTGTCTCATAGGCAATCATGCCCAGATCAGCGCTGCCGTAGGCCTGATAGCCTGCCACGCCGTGCTCGCTGAACCACTTTTGCAAGGAAGGCGGATAGGCTTCGCCGGAGAACAAGGCCTTGCTCAGCCCTGGCAGAGCAATCTGCATGGACTGGGCTTTTTCCATGATGATCTTCAGAAAACTGGGTGTGCCGGTATAACCATGTGGACGCAAATCGGCCATGGCCTGCACTTGCTGTTCGGTTTGACCCACGCCGCCTGGAAACACCGTGCAATCCAGGGCATGTGCGGCGGTCTCCATCATGGAGCCAGCCGGAGTGAAATGGTAGGAGAAGCAGTTGAAAATCAGTTCCTCGCGGCGAAAGCCAGCCGCGTACAGTGCGCGCGCAAAGCCCCAATAATCCGGGCGACGGCTTTCTGGCTCGTACATGGGCCCGGGCGAGGCAAACACTTTGCGGGCCGCACCCCAGGCAATGGAGGAAAAGCCCCCGAATACGGACTGCGCGTAATCCGCAGACGGCGCCCCGGAGCGAGCCTGCTCGCGCGCTTCCAGCTGGGCTTTCAGCAGCTCGCTTTTACGAAACACCGGAATGGCCAGCAGATCCTCGCGGCTGCGCACGGCGGCCAGATCAACCGAACCCAGTTGCTTGGCAATCGCAGGGGCCCCTTTTGCGGCCGCTTGCAAGACCTGCGGCAAACGGGACAGTAAATCGGCTTCGCGCTCGTCCGGCTCCAGGGTTTCGCGCTCGTCGTAATATTCGCTCATCTCTCCTCCAGTGGGATGAATTGGCATTCAAACACTCCCGCGCCCAGCCGACGTTCTGTCCGCAGACAGACAGGTGTCGATACCAAGCTCTGCTACCACACCCCGTGTAGCCAGAAGCTGCCCAAAACTAAAAACGTCAAAAGGGGTCAGGGCGGCACCTTGTGTGCATCCCGATCGGTGGCCTGCTCCTGTGCTGATCCTGCTGCTTTCAATACAGGCCAGGCCCTGCTGATACATTGGAAATCCTTGGGAGTTACGCCAACCAGCGCTTGCGTCGTCGATAAAATTTATTGTCGCGAAAGCTCTTGCGCTCGCCCCCGGACACGCCCAGATAGAACTCCTTGACGTCTTCGTTCTCGGCCAAGGCCTGGGAGGGTCCATCCATCATGACGCGGCCGTTTTCCAGGATGTAGCCGTAGTCGGCATACTTCAGAGCCACGTTGGTGTTTTGCTCGGCCAGCAAGAAGCTGACGCGCTCGCGCTGATTCAGGTCACGCACGATCTCGAAAATTTCTTCCACCACCTGTGGTGCCAGGCCCATGGAGGGTTCATCCAGCAAGATCATGCCCGGGTCGGCCATCAAGGCACGGCCAATGGCACACATTTGCTGCTCCCCGCCCGAGGTGTAGCCTGCCTGGCTGGTACGGCGCTGCTTCAGACGCGGAAAGTACTGATACACCTTGTCCAGCTCGGCGCTCAGGTCACCGCGCGACAAGGAACGGGTATAGGCCCCGGTCAGCAAGTTCTCTTCAATGCTCAGGTGCGCAAAACAATGACGCCCCTCCATCACCTGCACCACGCCGCGCTTGACCAGATCCGCCGGAGTCAGCTGATCAATACGTTCGCCACGCAGATGGATCTGGCCTTTGGTCACATCGCCACGCTCGGCGCGCAGCAAGTTCGATACGGCCCGCAAGGTCGTGGTTTTACCGGCACCGTTGGCGCCCAGCAAGGCAACAATCCGCCCTTCTGGCACACGCAAGGACACGCCCTTGAGCACCAGAATGACGTGGTTGTAAATCACTTCGATGCCATTGACGTCCAACAAGATGGGCGTCTCATCCACTTGGCCTACGGTCTCACTCATAATCTTCCCCACGCAATGCAGTGCCCAGGGCGAACCCTGGGCGCCTGGGTTTAGCCTTCGCAGGTGCGAGGCGTAATTTTCTTCTCGGCGGCGTATTTAGCCGACATTTCCTTGACTAAAGGATCGACAAACTTCTTGTCGGACTGATACCAGTCGGACACGACGTCGAACTTGCTGCCGTCCCACTGCACGATACGGGCCCAGTCATCACCCATGTGGTTGTTGCACGAGGTTTTGACGGGACGCATGATGCCTTCAAAGCCCAGCTCTTTCAGGCGTGCTTCGTCCAGATTCAGGTTCTCGAAGCCCCAGCGCACTTGCTCGGGAGTCATGTGCTGACCTTTGCCGAACTTCTCTTGTGCGGTGCGGATAGCCTCAACCTGCATCATGGAGATCATCATGCCGCGGGTGTGAGCCAGCGTGCCGACGTACTTGTCACCGTTTTCAGCGCCTTTGCCTTTGGCGTGCATCTCGCGCACAGCGTCATGCACCGGACCGTCCCCAGCACTGTTGTGAATGGTGATGCCCTTGTAGCCCTTGGCGGTCTGGCCCAGATCGACCACATCGCTCTCGGAAGCTGCCCACCAGATGCCGTAGATCTTGTCGCGTGGGTAACCCACAGCCTGAGCTTCACGGATGGCGGTAGGCGTCATGATCCCGGCGCTCCACAGCAGGACGAAGTCAGGACGGTTTTTACGCACTTGCAGCCAGGTGGATTTCTGTTCCACGCCAGGGGCGGTCACAGGGTACAGATCCAGCTTGAAGCCTTGTTCCTTGGCGCGTGCTTGCAACAGGGCGATAGGCTCCTTGCCGTACGGCGAGTCGTGATAAACCAGAGCAATGCGCTGGTCCTTCAGCTTGTCCTCGCCCACTTGCTTGGCGATGTCCTGGATCATGACGTCGGCAGCAGTCCAGTAGGTACCCAGCAGCGGGAAGTTCCACTCGAATACCGCACCGTTAGCCGAGTGCGACAGGCCGTAGCCCATGGTCTCAATGGTCACGCCATCCACAAAGGCCTTGTCGGTCAGGGCGAACGTAATGCCCGTGGACTGGGTGTCAAAACCAGACGCCCCGCCGTTCTTGCCTTTCATGCGCTCGTAGCACTCTACGCCGCGGTCCGTGGCGTACGCCGTTTCACACTCTTCGTATACCAGCTTGACGCCATTCACACCGCCGTCACGTTCATTGACCAGAGCCAGATAGTCCAGCTTGCCATCCGCCCATGGAATACCCAGTGGGGCAAAGGAGCCGGTGCGGTAGGTCAGCAAGGGAATGTACTGTTCCTCGGCTGCTACAGCGGCTGTACTCATGGTCAGCATTGCAGCGCAAGCACTCAAACCGAGCACAGCGCGTTTCAGTCGTGTTGTCATCTCCTGGTCCTCCGATAAGTACCATTTGTCTAAGTACCCCGTCCCGATTGGCGGGGCTGTTGTTGTAATGAACTGCCTACCTGCTGTTAATGGGGGAAGGGCCACAAGCGCAGCTTTTCCTTACCAATACTCCAGAGTCGAGCCAAACCGTGCGGCTCCACAATCAAGAAAAATACGATCAGGGCACCGAATACCATGTGTTCAATATGCGAGGCTGTATCCACGCCAATAGACACACCAAACCAGTGCGGCACGTTGGTCAGGAACACGGGCAGCAAGACCATGAACGCGGCACCGAAAAAGCTGCCTACGATCGAGCCCAGACCACCGATGATGACGATGAACAGCAACTGCAAGGAGCGGTTCAGGTCAAAGGCCAGCGGCTCCCAGGAACCCAGGTGCACAAAAGCCCACAAGGCACCGGCCACACCGATGATGAAAGAGCTGACGGCAAAGGCGGTGAGCTTGGCGTAGACCGGACGAATACCAATCACTTCTGCGGCCACGTCCATGTCACGAATGGCCATCCATTGGCGGCCAATCGCACCACGCACCAGGTTCTTGGCCAGCAGAGCAAACACCACCACGAAGATCAGCACGAACAGGTACTTCTGCATGGGGGTTTGAACCGGCAAGCCAAAGGCGCTCAAGGCAGGCACCGACACGTTGCCCGAAGGCGAGTAGTTCGTGAAGAAGGCAATACGCAGGAAAGCCCAATCCACAAAGAACTGTGCAGCCAGGGTCGTGACGGCCAGGTACAAGCCACGGATACGCAAGCTGGGGATACCAAAGGCCACGCCTACCAAGGTGGCAAACACGCCGCCCAGCAGGATCTGCAGGACCAGTGGCAGCTCCGGAATACGGACACCAAAGTTCCAGGCGGCATACGCACCCACAGCCATGAAAGCACCCGAACCGATGGAAATCTGGCCGCAATAGCCCACCAGAATGTTCAGGCCAATCGCTGCCAAAGACAGGATCAGAAAGGGGATCAGAATAGCTTGCAGGAAGTAGTTGGATGCCATGGCTGGCACCAGCAGGAATGCCACCAGCAACAAGCCCAACACCACATAGCGATCCTGGCGGATGGGAAAAATCTGCTGGTCAGCCCGATAGCTGCTTTTGAACTGACCATTTTCGCGGTAAATCATATCGACTCCACCTCAGACGCGATCAATAATCTTCTCGCCGAACAGACCTTGTGGTCGGAACAGCAAGAACACCAGGGCCAGCACATAAGCAAACCAGATCTCGATGCCGCCACCTACATAAGGGCCCAGGTACACCTCGGACACCTTCTCGCCCACACCAATAATCAGGCCACCCACAATAGCGCCGGGCACCGAGGTCAGACCACCCAGAATCACCACCGGCAAGGCGCGCAGCGCTGCGGTCGACAAGGTGAACTGCACCCCGTATTTGGAGCCCCAGATAATGCCGGCAACCAGAGCCACCAAACCGGCTACGGTCCAGACCACCACCCAGATACGGTTCAAGGGAATACCAATGGATTGCGCTGCCTGATGATCGTCCGCCACCGCACGCAGGGCACGGCCCACGCTGGTGTATTGGAAGAAGATGGCCAGGGCCACAACCAGCAAGGCTGCAACCACGGCCGAGCTCAGGTCTTCCAGGCTGACCAGCACGCCGCCTTCAAACATGGACTCCAGAATGAAAGCCGGGTCTTTGGGCATGCCCACATCAATGGAATACACGGAGCTGCCAAACACGATCTGACCCAGACCGTCGAGCAGATAGCTGATACCGATCGTGGCCATCAGCAAGGTTGTGCCTTCCTGATTCACCAGATAGCGCAGCACCCAGCGCTCAATGACGACGGCCAGCACAAACATCAAGATGGCCGAGACAATGAAAGCCAGCACATTGCCCAGGATGCCCGGCTCCATGCCCAGCAACTGCGGAATCCACTGGGACAGACGGGCCATGGCCAGCGCGGCCACCAGCACCATGGCGCCCTGTGCAAAGTTAAAGACACCCGATGCTTTGAAGATCAGCACAAAGCCCAGCGCGACCAGGGCGTACAACATCCCGCTCATCAGGCCGCCCAGCAAAGTTTCAAGAAAAAATGCCATGTCCGTTCCCCTCAATGGCCAGCGCCAAGATAGGCGCGGATGACGTCCGGGTTTTGTCGTACTTCGTCCGGTACTCCGTCACCAATTTTCTTGCCATAGTCCAGGACCACCACACGGTCCGAAATATCCATGACCACACCCATATCGTGTTCAATCAAAACAATCGTGGTGCCGTATTCTTCGTTCACATCCAGAATGAAACGGCACATATCCTGCTTTTCTTCGATGTTCATGCCCGCCATGGGCTCATCCAGTAGCAGAATGCTCGGTTGCATCGCCAGTGCCCGCCCCAGGTCAACCCGCTTTTGCAGGCCGTAAGGCAAGCGTCCTACCGGCGTTTTGCGGTAGGCCTGGATCTCCAGAAAGTCGATGATGCCTTCCACGTATTCACGGTTGCGAATCTCTTCACGCTCGGCACCGCCCAGTCGGAAAGCCTGGGCAAACACCCCGCTTTTCATGTGCAGATTGCGGCCGGTCATGATGTTGTCCAGCACACTCATGCCCTTGAACAGAGCCAGGTTCTGAAAGGTGCGGGCAATGCCCTGCTCGGCGGTGTGACGCGAGTTCATGCGGGCATAACTCTGGTCACGCAAGACAATCTCGCCTTGTTGTGGTGCATACACGCCATTGATGACGTTCAGCATGGAGCTTTTGCCTGCGCCGTTCGGGCCGATGATGGAGCGGATCTCGTGCTCACGGATGTTGAACGAGATGTCGGTCAGCGCTTTCACACCACCAAAGGACAGCGAAATATTCTTCAAATCCAGTACCACTGGGCCAATGCGACGGCCCGGCATTTGCGCCTCACTCATCATGCGCTCCTTGCTGCTGCGTCTGTCATGCGCTCAATGTGCAGGTCTGCCGAAATGCGACCGCTGCGCCCATCCTCAAACTTCACTTCTGTCTCCACAAACTGCCTGTCCAGGCCATTGAACAGGGCATCGACCAGAACCTTGTACTTTTGCGCGATAAAGCCGCGACGTACTTTGCGGGTACGGGTCAGTTCATCGTCATCGGGGTCCAGCTCTTTGTGCAGAATCAGGAAGGCGCTGATGCGCGATCCGGCCAGCTTGGGGTCGTTAGCCAGATCAGCATTGACCTGAGCCACACAATCCCGAATCAGGGCATAGACCTCGGGTTTACCGGCCAGATCGGTGTAACCGGCATAGGGCAGGTTGCGACGTTCGGCCCAGTTACCCACGGCCTCCAGATCAATATTGATAAAGGCACACACTTCCTCCTGACCATCGCCAAAAGCCACGGCTTCCTTGATGAAGGGGAAGAACTTGAGCTTGTTCTCGATGTACTTGGGTGCAAACAAGGAGCCATCAGCCAGCTTGCCCACGTCCTTGGCACGGTCGATGATCTTTAACTGACCATCGGTATCCAGATAACCGGCATCACCCGTGTGGTACCAGCCGTCCTCGGTAAAGGACTCGGCGGTGGACTCGGGGTTGCGGTAGTACTCCTTGAACAGGCCGGGGCTGCGCACCTGAATTTCACCGTTATCGGCCACGCGGATTTCCACGCCTTTCACAGGTGGGCCTACGGTGTCGGCACGCACATGGCCGTCTTCCTGGACGCAGACGAATACCGAGGTCTCGGTAGCGCCATAGAGCTGCTTCAGGTTGATGCCAATGGAACGGTAAAAGTCGAACAGATCGGGTCCGATGGCTTCACCAGCGGTATAGGCCACACGCACGCGGCTCATGCCCAAGGCATTACGCAAGGGGCCGTAGATCAGGATATTGCCCAGGCCATAGCACAGGCGATCCCACATCCCCACGCCGGGGCGCTTGTCCAGAATCTTCACACCCACACGGTGCGCCAGAGACATGAAACGCTTGTACAAGGCGCGCTTCAGGGCACCGGCATCTTCCATGCGGATAGTCACTTGCGTGAGCAAGCCTTCCAGCACGCGGGGAGGCGCAAAGTAATAGGTCGGGCCAATATCATGCAGGTCGATCGACACGGTTTCGGGTGACTCAGGGTGATTCACCGTAAAGCCCGTGACCAGGAACTGCGTGTAGGAAAACATGTTCTGCCCGATCCAGGCGGGAGGCAGATAAGCCAGCACTTCCTCGGCATCGGTCAGCGATTCCAGTTCCTGAATGGCCAGGCCACGATCCACCAGCGCGCCGTGAGTCAGTACCACACCCTTGGGCTTGCCGGTGGTGCCGGAGGTGTAGAACATGGCGGCGGCATGGTCAGGCGTAATGGCCTTCCAGATGCGTCGCACACAGTCCGGATCCCGCGCCAATTGCAGGCGGCCCTGCTCCATGACCTGCTCGATGTATTGCAGCTGTTCTTGCTGATAATTGCGCAGACCGCGTGGGTCGTCATAGATCAGCGCATCCAGATCGGGGCACTGGTCCCAGACTTCCAGCAGCTTGTCGACCTGCTCCTGGTCCTCGACCACGGCCACGCGTATGCTGGCATCCAGCAATACGTGCAGCATTTCCTGGGCTACCGCATCCTGATACAAAGGCACGGGCACAGCGCCCAGCATTTGCGCCGCCATCATGGCCAGGTACAGGCGCGGGCGGTTTTCACCGATCACCGCGACGTGCTGACCGTCTTTGACACCCAGCCCGGCCAGGCCCGCAGCCAGTTGCTCGGCCTGTTCAGCCAGCTCTTGCCACGTCCAGGTCTGCCAGATTCCCAGGTCTTTTTCGCGCATGGCAACTTTGTTGCCGCGCACCTGGGCATGGTGTTCTATCCAGGCTGGGAAGGTGCCGGGTAAACCCGCTACCTGCTCTTTATCCATCCGCACAACCATGTCTCCTCCGAATTTTCCCGGCTTGTTATGGTCCAGGAGGCTGCTTATGATTGCGGCAGAAGGCAGATGTTATGCCCTCAAGCTATTTGCAGCCTGTTAATAATCAAGTTATCGGTTGCCCGTCCCGAAGATTGTCACGGACATGACATTCGACCTTTATCGAGGGTTAATCCTCATGCATGTTGTAGATGCTTTATCGGAGCGAGCCGCCTGGTTTCGCTTGTTGACACCCGAGCTGCAAGAGCGTGTCCGCCGCGACACACTGATCACCGCATACGAGGCCGGGGCCATCGTCGAACGCAAGGGAGAACGCGCCACCGCGTGGATTGGCGTGCTCTCGGGTTTGCTCAAAGTGTCGGTGGGAAATTCCGAAGGCAAGATCGCTTCCATGACCGGGGTACCCGCCGGTGGCTGGATAGGCGAAGGCTCCTTGCTGAAAAACGAAGAGCGCAAATACGATGTGGTCGCCTTGCGCGACAGCCAGGTGGCCCGCTTGCCCGTACACAGTTTTAACGATTTGCTGGACCAGAGCATTGCTTTCAACCGCTACCTCCTGCATCAGCTCAATGAACGCGTGGCGCAATTTATCGGCAAGGCGGAATACAACAGCCTGTCTACCCCCGATGCCCGCGTGGCACGCTGTCTGGCAGAGCTGTTCAACCCGCTGCTCTACCCCGGAAAAGGTCTGCGCCTGGACATTACCCAGGAGGAGATCGGCTACCTGGCGCGTGTGTCGCGCCAACGAGCCAACCAGGCCCTGCGCCAACTGGAAAACGAAGGGCTGTTGTTGATCAAGTATGGTGGCGTCCAGGTGCTGGACCTGGACGGTCTGAAACGTTACGGCGATGAATATGCCGCCTGATTATGCGGCCACTTTCGACCGCATCAAGGTCAATCCATACGGATGCCCGCACGCTCGATAACCGTGGCCCATTCAGCGCGTTCACGCTGGGCGTAAGCCTGGAATTCATCGGGCGTCATGGGCATGGGTTCCACCCCCATCTCGCGAATACGCTGATCCAGCTCGGGCGTTTTCAGGGCCTGCATCAAGTCCTGGCTCAAGCGTTGACGGGCGCCTTCGTCCATCTTGGATGGGCCCACCAAACCTTGCCAGGCATAGGCGTAGAAGTCGGCAATACCCGCTTCGGCCATGGTTGGCACATCAGGCAACAGACTGCTACGCTCGGGCGTGGCAACCGCCAGCACCCGCAATTTGCCGGCCTTGATGTTGGATAGCGCTGCGGCGGAATCCACAAAGGACATATCCACCTGACCGCCCAGCAAATCCTGAATGGCGGGTGCGGCTCCCTTGTAAGGCACGTGCACGATCTTGGTGTCCGTGCGCTGCTTGAACATCTCCAAAGCCAAATGGTGTGGAGAGCCACTGCCAGCGGACGAGGACGTCAGCTTTTCAGGTTGTTTACGCGCTGCTTCCAACAGATCGGCCACGGTTTTATAGGGCGACTCCTGTGGCACTGCCAGCATCAGGGGGAAGCGGGCCAGACCGCCCACATAGGTGAAGGCAGCCGGGTCATATTGCAGCTTGCTGTACAAAGAGGAGTTAAAGGCCAGTGTGCCCGAATCAGCCGTGCCTACGGTATAACCATCCGGCTTGGCGTTGCTGACATAGGTCGCGCCGATAATGGTGGCGGCCCCCGGTTTGTTTTCCACAATCAAGGTCTGGCCCAGGCTGCTTTCCAGCTGCTTGGCGACCAGCCGGGCAATCACATCTGAACCGCCGCCTGCGGGATAAGGTACTACCCAGGTGACGGCAGACTGGGGCCAGTCTGCTGCCAAGGCCGTTCCTGTCAGGCTGGCGCTTAGCAACAGCACACCGGCTCCAAAGTTCTTCCAATGCATGATGTCTCCTCCATGCGTGTAGACAGCGCTTTTGGCGCTATTTTTTTAAGTTTTAAGCTTCCCGTCCGGGATGCGCAGAGACATTATGCGCGGACAGCCCTGCACAGGGCATTAGTAACGATGCGGATATCGATTAGCTGTAATCGCGTGCGCCAAACAGGGCCGAACCCACTCGCACTTCAGTGGAACCTTCCTGAATCGCCAGCTCGAAATCACCGCTCATGCCCATGGACAGGCCTTGCACCTGTTCATGGCCCAACTCCACCAGACGATCGCGCCACTGGCGCAGGCTGGCAAAGCAGGCGCGGACTGCCTGGGGGTCATCGCTATTGACGGCCATGGTCATCAGACCACGGACCTTCAAGGTATCGAGCGAACGCAGGGACTGCATGAAGGCGGGCAGTTCTTCAGGGGCCAAACCAAATTTGCTGGGCTCGGGCGAGGTCTTGACCTGGATCAGCACGTCCAGGCTACGCTGCTCGTTTTGCAGGTGTCGATCCAGGGCCTGAGCCAGGGACAAACGGTCCAAAGACTGTACTTCGCTGGCCAAGCGTGCAATATCTTTGGCCTTATTGCTCTGCAGATGGCCTATCATCACCCACTGCACCGCGCGATCGGCCAGCTCTGCCTGCTTGTCTCGAATCTCCTGAACCTTGTTCTCGCCCATTCGCGACAGGCCCAAATCCAGGGCTTGAGCCAGCACGGGCACAGGAAAGGTTTTGCTTACCGGTAAAAGAGCCACCGCATCAGCAGGGCGGCCGGCCTGCAAGCAAGCCTGTTCGATACGTTGGCGCAATTGCGCCAAGCGACCAGAAAGGGAAGAGTCAGAAGAAGCCATCAATGCACACGCACCCAGATAAAACCATCGCAAACGCTGCAAACACAACAGCGGCCATTTCCGATAGCATAACTGTTGCACACGGCCACCGCTAAGCCCATCCACAGCGTGTTTGCCAGGTTCTGCGTCTGTGCGCAATCACACGTCTTCACTGTGTACTCGTATCCCGTTTCCCAACCTTATCGAGGAGCTCATGACAGATCGTCCCACCCATGCTTTGCCGTCATACCTGAACGCCGACGACGTCGGCCCGTGGGGTATTTATCTCGAACAAGTGGAGCGAGTCACTCCGTATCTGGGCAAACTGTCCCGATGGGTTGAAACACTCAAGCGCCCCAAGCGCACGCTGATTGTCGACGTACCCATTGAACTGGATAACGGTACCGTGGCCCACTTCGAGGGCTACCGCGTTCAGCACAATACTTCCCGTGGCCCAGGCAAGGGCGGCGTGCGCTACCACCAGGATGTCACCCTGTCCGAAGTGATGGCTCTGGCTGCCTGGATGTCGATCAAATCGGCTGCCGTGAACCTGCCATTTGGCGGTGCCAAGGGCGGTATTCGTATTGACCCGCGCAACCACTCCCAGGCCGAACTGGAGCGCATCACCCGCCGCTACACCAGCGAAATCGGTGTGATTATTGGCCCCAACAAGGACATTCCAGCCCCGGACGTGAACACCAACGCCCAGACCATGGCCTGGATGATGGACACCTACTCCATGAATGTCGGTGGCACCAGCACCGGCGTGGTCACCGGCAAGCCTGTCTCCCTGGGCGGTAGCCTGGGCCGTGTGGAAGCCACTGGCCGCGGCGTGTATACCGTGGGTTGTGAAGCGGCCCGCGACGCCGGTATCGACCTGAATGGCGCCCGCGTCATTGTGCAAGGCTTCGGTAACGTGGGTGGCACCGCTGCCCGCCTGTTCCAGGAAGCCGGTGCCAAAGTGCTGGCCGTACAGGATCACACCGGCACGGTATACAACCCCAACGGTCTGGACGTACTGGCCTTGCTGAACCACATGGAACAGCACAAAGGTCTGGCCGGAGCGCCCAATGCCGAGGCCATTTCCAACGAAGACTTCTGGCATATCGAAACCGATCTGCTGATCCCGGCCGCGCTGGAGGGCCAGATCAACAAGAACAATGCCGACCGCATCCGCGCCCGCATTGTGATCGAAGGCGCCAACGGCCCCACCACCCCGGAAGCCGACGACATCCTGAACGACAAGGGCGTGATCATTGTTCCGGACGTGGTAGCCAACGCCGGTGGCGTAACCGTGTCCTACTTCGAATGGGTCCAGGACTTCTCCAGCTTCTTCTGGACCGAGGACGAGATCAACAACCGTCTGGAAATGATGATGCGCTCGGCCTACACCACGGTGGCGGCGGTTGCCAAAGAGCACAACGTCACCTTGCGTACGGCTGCCTTTATCGTGGGTTGCGCCCGCATTCTGGAATCTCGTCAGGTACGCGGCCTGTATCCATAAACTCATAAGGCGGCGTACCCGGTTTATGCCGCTTTTTATGAGCAAAATACAGCGCTTGTGCAAAAAAAACAGGGGGAAAGCGGTAGAATCGGGGCATCCAGGATATGACACCCGTATGAAACCCTTACCCCCTTTCTCTTTGACCGCAAGGACGTTGCTGTGAATAACAATGACCTGAACGCGGCGGTCCAGGTACGCGACATCCACAAACGCTTTGGCACCAACGAGGTGCTCAAGGGCATTTCCCTGCAAGCTCACAAGGGCGACGTACTCTCCATTATTGGAGCCTCCGGCTCGGGCAAGAGTACCCTGCTGCGCTGCATTAACCATCTGGTCGTCCCCGATCAGGGCGAAATCCAGATCGGCAATGACATTTTGCGCAGCCATCGCAATCGCAAGGGCATTTGCCAGACAGACAATCCGCGCCTGCTGGAACAAGTCCGCGCCCGCTTGGGGATGGTGTTTCAGAACTTCAATCTGTGGTCGCACCGCACGGTGCTGCAAAACGTCACTGAAGGCCCCATCCACGTCAAAGGCCGCCCGGCCCGTGAAGCGGCTGAATACGCCCGCGAACTACTGGGCAAGGTGGGCCTGAGCAACAAATGCGATGCCTACCCGGCCGAATTGTCCGGCGGTCAGCAGCAACGCGTGGCCATTGCCCGTGCCCTGGCCATGGACCCGGATGTCTTGCTGTTTGACGAACCGACTTCGGCGCTGGACCCGGAAATGGTGGGCGAAGTACTGCGCGTGATTCGCCAACTGGCCCAGGAAGGCCGCACCATGATCCTGGTCACCCACGAAATGAATTTTGCGCGTGACGTCTCTTCCGAGACCATTTTCATGCACAACGGCCTGATTGAAGAACGTGGCCATCCCAAAGATCTGTTCGATAGGCCACAATCCGAGCGTCTACAGCAGTTTCTACAACCAATGCAGTAAGATCATCGCTTCGTGAATACGACACCGGCTGGAAAACCAGCAGGGCCAATACGGCTCTGACCAGCCTATCCACAAAGGAGAGCCAGACCATGAGTTTCCTCAGCAAGACCCTGATCTGTGCCAGCCTGGCCCTGTTGGGCTCCCAGGCTGCAATGGCAGACACCCTGAAAATCGGTACCGAAGGCGGTTACCCACCATGGAGCATGGTGGACGCAGCCGGTAAAGTCACCGGCTTTGACGCCGACGTGGGCGCTGCCCTGTGCAAGGAGCTGAACAGCGATTGCAAATTCATCGTGCAAGCCTTTGACAGCCTGATTCCTTCGCTGGATGCCAAACGCTTTGACCTGATCATCTCGGGTATGTCCTACACCCCCGAGCGTGCCAAGCGCGTGAATTTCAGTATTCCTTACGCCGTTGAAGACGCCATTTTCGTTCTGCCCAAGAACAGTGAACTGGTCGGTGCCGACAACGAACAAGCTATTTTTGATGGCCTGGCTGGCAAAACCATTGGCGTTCAAGGTGGCACCACTCACGGCGCTTTCCTGTCCAAGAAAGCCCCCAAGACCACCGTCAAGAACTACGAGACCCTGGACCAGATGCAAATCGATCTGGACGCCGGTCGTCTGAACGGCACCTTTGCCGACCTGACCTCCCAGTCCAAGTTCCTGCATAAAGTCGGCGAGGACAACTTTGCACTGTCCAAGCTGGTCATCAAAGGCTCTTCCGACCCTGAAACTCTGGGTTATGGCATTGCCGTCGGTATTCACAAAGACAATGCAGAACTGAAAGCCAAGGTTGACGCTGCCCTGTGCAAGCTGATCGACGATGGCACCGTCAAGACCGCCAGCGAAAAGTGGTTTGACATCGACATCGCCAACTACGAGATCTGCAAGAAATAAGTCGAGAAGTACCACTTGATGCTAGAGACCATTTTTAATGTGCTGCGCGAAGGCTGGGGCTGGATGTTCCTTCGCGGAGCAGCAATGACCTTGCTGATCTCCGTTTTGGGCATGGCCCTGGGCGTAGTCATTGGGATTACAGGAGCCAGCATCAAGACCAACGGGCCACGCTGGCTGCGTGGCCCCGTTAGCCTGTACACCACGGTTGTTCGCAGTATCCCCGAGCTGCTCATCATCTACCTGCTGTTTTTTGGCTCGGTCCAAGTCGTCTCCGATCTGGCCGATTTCATGCGCATGGAAGATGTGATGACGCGCTGGTTCCCCGCACTGGTCGGCATTTTGGCCATTGGCCTGATTGCAGGCTCGTACAGCGTGGAGGTGTTTCGCGGTGCCTTGCAAGCCATTCCCGAAGGCCAGATCGAGGCCGCCAAAGCCATTGGCATGTCCCCCTGGCAGCGCCTGCGCCGCATTATCCTGCCGCAAATGTTCTGGTACGCCCTGCCCGGCGCCAATAACGTCTGGCAAACCGCACTGAAAGACACGGCTCTGATCTCCCTGGTGGGTCTGGTCGAGATCATGCGGGCGGCTACTCTGGGTGCCGCCAATACACGCGAACCCATGGCCATGTACCTGATTGCAGGCGTGCTTTATTTTCTGATTGGTGCCTGTAGTCAGGCCCTGTTTTTGCTGGCCGAACGCTATACCGGCAAAGGCATGAGAGCCCAGGCATGATTGATCTGGAATTATTCAATACCACCGTTGAAACCCTGTTCAAGGGGTTCGGCATGAGCGTCTATATCGGTCTGTGGGGCATTGTGCTGTCGCTGTTCATCGGCCTGTCACTGGCCCTGATGCGCCAGTCCCATAGCCGCATTTTGCGCAGCTTTGCCTTTAGCTACAGCACGGTATTTCGTGGCACCCCATTGCTGGTGCAGTTGTTCCTGCTGTACTACGGTGTGGGCACCCTGAGTTTTGTAAAGGACTCACCCACGTTGTGGTGGCTGTTCAGCGACGGCATGCGCTGCGCGATTCTGGCCATTGGTCTGAACAGTGGCGCCTACGTCAGTGAAGTCTTCCGGGGCGGTTTTCAGGCTGTGCCAGTGGGCCAGATCGAGGCAGCCAAGTCCATCGGCATGTCCGCCTGGATGCGCTTTCGTCGCGTGGCGTTTCCTTTGGCGATTCGCCAGGCCTTGCCCGCATACAGCAATGAAATTGTGCTGGCCATCAAAGGCACCAGTCTGGCCTCGACCATTGCCGTCATGGACCTGACCGGTCATGCCAAACGCTTGATGAACCAGAACTACGCCATCATCGAGACCTTTGTTATTGCGGGTCTGCTGTACCTGCTGATCAACTTTACCCTGCTATCGGTGGTGCACCTGGTCGAGCGCTGGTTGAAAGTGCGCCGTTAAACCGGCGCCACCCCAGGCTCTCCGCACCCCCTAGCGCAACAACTGGACGCGGAGCACCCTCACATGCCGACTCGCCCCAAACTGGCCCTGGTAGGCACCGGCGGCACCATTGCCGCCACAACCCAATCCAATCTTGGTCTGACGGACTACGACATCACCCAGGGCGTAGAAACGCTATTGCAAGCCGTGCCCGGTATCACCGAGCTGGCCGATCTGGAGTGCCATCAGATTTTCAACGTGGACAGCCGGGCCATGGGCTCGCTGATGCTGCTGGAGCTATCCCACAAGCTCAATGCTCTGCTCGCACGACCGGACATCAACGGCGCGGTCATTACCCACGGCACCGATACGCTGGAAGAAAGCGCTTTTTTCCTGCACCTGACCCTGAAAACCGACAAACCCGTGGTTATGGTGGCGGCGATGCGCCCGGCTTCGGCCTTGAGTGCCGACGGTCCGCTGAATCTGTATCAGGCCGTGCAAGTAGCCTGCTCTTCGCTGGCACAGGATCAAGGTGTACTGGTACTGCTGAACGACCAGATACACAGCGCCCGTTTCCTGAGCAAACAACACACCACTCAGACCAGCGCCTTCGGTTCACCCGATGCCGGCCCCTTGGGTCTGGTTGCAGGCGGGCAGCCGCGCTTCATGATGCGTACGCTGCTGCCCCATACGCACAGCAGCCTGTTCGATGTGCGCTCTTTGCACAGCCTTCCTAAAGTGCAGATTTTTTACGATCACCCCGATACTTTGGCCGAACTGTACCGCCACGCCGCACAAAGCGGTGTGCAAGGCATTGTGGTGGCGGCGACTGGCAACGGCAGCCTGACCCCCGGAGCCTTGGAAGGTGTCAGCCGGGCACACCGACTAGGCGTGGTGTGTGTGCGGGCTTCTCGCATCCATGCAGGACCTGTGACAGACAGTGCGTATGACCAGGATCACAACACCATTGCCGCGCATTACTTGCCTGCTCAAAAGGCCCGAATTTTATTAATGCTGTGTCTGGCTGCTCAACTGGAGCACGATGAGATAGAGGCGGCTTTCCGCGACTATTAAGGTTCGGGCTTTCGCCATCGTCCCTTGGACTAGCTGGCTAGATAAAGGGCACCAGCAGCAAGACTGGCTGTGGCTGTGGCTGTGGCTGTGGCTGTGGCTGTGGCTGTTCGACAATAGCGTACTCAAGCGCAATGCCAATAGGCTCAAGCCAATTCCAGCTGCCGCTGACTGCTGAGGCGTCTTTGCTCACCCGTTATGGGGTCCACAAAGGCAATGTGCCGAGCCAGCAACTGCAAGGGCTGGCTGAAGTCGTCCGCGTCACGCTCCGGCAAAAGCTCAGGGTAGAACACATCATTGATGATAGGTGCCCCCAGGCTGCTCAAATGCACGCGTAACTGGTGCTTGCGGCCACTTTTGGGACGCAGGCGGTACAAGGCCAGCTCCTGACCCTGCTCAGCCTGCCAGTGGCGTTCGCAAATAATTTCGGTGCTGCTATTGGCCTCGCCCTCAACCTCACACATGACAAACTTGCCGGGCACTTCTTTCATGCAGCTGCTGTACAGCAGCCCATTTGCCAGCTTTTCCTGAAACGGCGCGACCGCTTCATATTCTTTCTCGATCCCGCCCTGCTGAAACAGGGACTGGTAGGCCCCGCGAGCCGCAGGATCACGACAAAACAGCAAGATACCCGCCGTTTCCCTGTCCAGCCTGTGAATGGGGCTGATGCCATCCTCTCCGAAGTCCCGCCGCAGACGAGTCAGCGCAGTTTCGTACAAGTAGCGACCGCCCGGCGTTGTAGCCAGAAAGTGCGGCTTGTCCACAGCAATCAGACGCTCATCCGCGTATAGAACGGGCATATCGAAAGGGACGACCGCTTCGTTTTCCACCATGCGGAAGTACCATAACCAACGATCGGGCTGATAAGGCGAACCAAAATGTTGCGGCACCCCGTCCTGATCCAGAATATCGCCTCGTGCCAGTCTGTCCAGCAGGACCTCGGGGCTGACATGAGGGAAGCGTTCCAGCAAGAACTCCTCCAGCAAAAGCCAGGGCCCGCGTGGGCACCATACCTTGCTGGGGCTGACCCCATTGCGCGAAGGCAGGGGCGGCACACTTGTTATTGGTGTCATTACAAAAACAAAATAGATAGAAAATGGCCCGCTATTGCAGCGGGCCAGCCATCCAGTGGCATCAGTGTACTATCAGCCGCCGCCGAGGCTGCTGGCTCGATCAACTCTGGACAGCACCTTGTGGGGCGGCATCATGACGGATCCGGCGGCCTTGCCTTAACCACAACCAGAGCAGAATCAGAAAAGCAGGAATATAAACCCAAAACTCGGAAGGACGATCTGGATGTGGCACTTTCACCTGTTGAATATCCCAGCCCTGCTCCCATCCGGCCCGCCGCGCTGAACTGCCAAAAGCCACCGAGGCAATTTGCGCCGTATCGCCGAAAGCCATCACCGTCAGCCCAGCCTGAGACAAACGCTTGCTCGCCGCTGCCAAGCCGGCCGCCCCATCTCCTTGCGGCAAGCCGGGCAATGATACAGCCACTGTTTTCTGCAAGTCTTTACCCTCCAGATTCATCCCCGCTAGTTGCACCACCAGATTGCCTCCGTCTGGCGTGTTCTGAACAATCTGCATCAACTCTGACGCGGGGCGACTCTGGTACTTCTCGCTGATATGGTCCATGAACCAGTCCGGTCGGAACAGCATGAACGTCACCAACAGGAGCAAGACGGTCTCCAGCCAGCTTGTTTTGATGCGCAGCCATCCCATGGTTGCCGCCGCAAATGTCAGGGAAGCCACGGTCGCTCCCACCACGACCATAATCAACTCCCAGACACCATGTATGCCGATCAACAAGAGCATAGGATTGAAGATGAACATGAAGGGCAGCACGGCCGTACGCATGGCATAGGTCACGCCCTGCACCCCTGTCTTGATCGGGTCCTCCCCTGAAATGGCAGCGGCTGCAAAAGTGGCCAAGCCCACAGGCGGGGTGATGTCCGCCATGATCCCGTAATAAAACACGAACATATGGACGGCAATCAGCGGAATGATCATGCCGCTTTGCGCCCCCAGCTCCACCACCACCGGCGCCATCAAGGTCGCCATCAGAATGTAGTTGGCAGTGGTAGGCATACCCAGGCCCAAAACCAGACACACAGCGGCGGTAAAAAACAGCATGACCAGCACATTGCCCATGGAGACCAGCTCCACAAAAGCTGTCATGCGCAGGCCCAGACCCGTCAAGGTGATAGCACCCACAATCAAGCCGGCCGTCCCGCAAGCAATGCCGATGCCCACCATATTGCGGGCACCTTCCTGTAGCCCCACCCAGACTTCACCGACGCCTTGGCGCAATGGCTGAGCTGTCGCCTGCTTGCGGAACCAGGCAATGATGGGACGCTGGGTTGCCATCTGGAACAACATGGCCACAACGGCCCAGAAGGCCGACAGGCCCGCAGACATCACTTCTACCGTCAGACACCAGACCAGAATGCCGATAGGGATCAGAAAATACAAACCGGCTCGCACCGTTGGCCACGGTTCGGGGCGCACCGGTGTGTTGACATTGATATCGGTGGGCAGGTCCTCGTGGTCTGCAGCCACTTTCAGCAAAAACACATACAGAACCAGCAGCAGGAACAACAAAATCCAGATAGCGGCGGCACCAGCTACCGCCTGAACCCCTACGCCTATCCAGTACACCAGTCCCATCACAATTAAAGTACCCGCCGTGCCCATGCCCCAGCCGGCCAGCTTCTGCATGAACGTTCTGGGTTTGCCCGATGACATCATCGGCTGTATTCCCAGCTTGAGCGCTTCCAGATGCACGATATAAAACAACGCGATATACGAAATGACCGCGGGCAGCAGCGCATGTCGAATGATGTCGGTATAGGGAATGCCAACATACTCAATCATCAGGAAGGCCGCCGCTCCCATGACAGGCGGCATGATCTGGCCATTGACGGAAGACGCCGTTTCAATGGCCCCGGCCCGAATACCGCCGTAACCGGCTTTCTTCATCAGGGGAATCGTGAAAATACCGCCCGTCACCACATTGGCAACGGAGGACGCAGACACAATGCCATTCACCGCCGAGGACACCACGGCAACCTTGGCAGGCCCACCACGCAAATGCCCCAGCAAGGCAAACGAGACCTGCATCATGTAATTGCCCGCCCCGCAACGATCCAGCAAGGAGCCCAGCAATACAAAAATAAAGATATAAGAAACCGAAACGCCCAGTGCGACCCCATAAACCCCTTCGGTAGTCAGCCACATATGCGAGACCAGGCGCTGCAATGAAGCACCACGATGAGACAGGGCATCCGGCAACCAGGGGCCGAGAAAAATATAAGCGATAAAGATCAGTGCCAACACGGCCATCGGCGCACCCAAAGAGCGACGTGTAGCCTCCAGCAACAACACCAGGCCAACACTGGCCACGACCACATCCATTGTGGTCGGGATGCCTGGGCGCATGGCCAGTTCTTTATAGAAAAAGAACAAATATGAGCCGCAAAAAGCAGCGATCAGAGCCAGGACCCAGTCATGAATTGGAATACGGTCCCGAGCCGACTTTTTGCGGGCAGGGAAAGCCAGATAGGCCAGAAACATGGCAATGCCCAAATGCAGGGCACGCGCCTCAGTGTCATTGAAAATGCCCATATTCAGGGCAAAGGGCAGCGGGGAAGCGTACCAAAGCTGGAACAAGGACCAGCCTATGGCCGCCAGAAACAAAACCATGCCCGCTGCGCCCGCAACAGTGCGCCCGCCCCTGTCTACGTCTGCAACCAGCTTTTCCAGTTCTGCCGTTTCATCCTGTGTCAGGGCGACGTCCGGCCCCATTTTCTTCTGTTCTTGTTGTGTCATTTGCATATATCTCCAGGAAAGTCTGGTTTGAAGCGCCGATGCAGCCGGGTCAAACGACCAGGCACCGATCACCTGGGCCAGGCAGCCCAGGAACTCCAAACCAGAAGCAAGACCACTGCCGGTGCGGTGGCACTTGCGACCAGGCCAGCGTAGCCAGCCTGGTCAATATCAGGCCGCCTTACAACAGCCCTTTTTCCTTGAAGTACTTTTCAGCCCCTTTGTGCAAAGGAGCAGACAGGCCGTTCTTGACCATGTCTTCTTTTTTCAGGTTTGCCAATGCAGGATGCAAACGCTTGAAATCATCAAAGTTGTCGAACACGGCTTTGACGACGTTATAAACGGACTCTTCAGGGACATCCTCTGACGTCACAAAGGTCGCTAAAACACCGTAAGTTTGGACATCGTCTGGGTTGTTAGGATACAGACCACCCGGAATGACGGCCTTGGCATAGTAAGGATAGGTTTCGACCAGTTTTTCTACAGCAGGCCCCGTCAGAGGAACCAGCTTGGCGCCACAAGATGTGGTCGGGTCCTGAATATTGGCCGAAGGGTGCCCGACTCCATAGATGAACCCATCAATCTTGCCATCACACAGGGCTGGACCATGTTCGTCCGGGCGCAGCTCGGAGGCCAGCGAGAAAAAGCTGTTATCCAGGCCCATTGCCTGCAGCAACTGATCCATCGATGCTCGTGTGCCCGAACCCGGATTGCCTACGTTAAACCGTTTGCCCTTGAAGTCGTCAAAGGTACTGATATTGGCTTCTTTGCGCGACAACACCGTAAAGGGTTCGGGATGGATGGAAAACACCGAGCGCAGCTTGGTGTAGGCACCGCCGTCCTTGAACTGCCCTTCGCCGTTATAGGCGTTGTATCCCACGTCGGATTGCACCACCCCCAGATCCAGTTCGCCCGCCTTGATGGTATTGACGTTAAACACCGAACCGCCGGTAGACTCGACAGAGCATCGCACGCCATCGGTCCCACGGTCTTTATTCACCAACCGGCAAATAGCTCCACCGGCCGCGTAATACACCCCTGTCACCCCACCCGTTCCGATGCTGACAAATTTTTGCTGGGCACTGGCCGGCAAAGGACTCAATAACATGGCACATAAAGCGGCGGCTGTGCTTGATGCCAACACCAGTTTCTTACCTGTTTTCTTTGCAGTGTGCTTCATCTTTTGTCTCCCTTGGGGTGGACCCCATTTGAATTGCCGGAATGCCCGGTTTACTTTCTATCGTGGTGCTCAAGGCGGATTAGTGACAGCAACATCACCCTCCTGCCAATAAATCTCCTGACGGCGAAATGAGGACTCCAGCTGCGCAAGACGCTCTACTACTGTCTTGCCGCCCTGTGCAGCGATACGAGCCAGCAGATGTTCGGCTACGGTCACAGGCCCTACCAAGGAATGAAAAAAGCTGGCCATGGGCTGCTTGCCCGTATGAGGATCAAACAGCAATACATGCTTGGCACCTTGTGCAATGGGTGACAAGACGCTATCGGTCAGGGCCACCACGGTCGTGCCACGCTCCACCGCAGAGCGAACGCTGTTCACGACGGCCTTCACATACGGGGCCTGGCTGATCACAAGCAGCACACCACCACTTTCCAGGCCAGTTTCCAGCTCCACCAATACATCTGCGGCTCGGTTAAGCAGCACCCCGTTGCCACACATCAGTTGATAGGCGTAATGCATCTGGAAGGCGCAGGCAAAGCTGGCGCCCGCCCCTAGAAAGCCAACCTTGGGTGCCGCCAGAATGGATTTGGCACACGCATCCAGACTGCCCGCCGGGTTAAGCCGAAGGACAGACTCCACGGCTGCCTCCTGCTGCTGGCCCAAGGCCTGGGTCTGCTGTTCTGCAGCGCGACTACCTTGCAAGGATTGAGCCCGCGAAGCCATGGTGTCGTCATTGCGATGCAAGGCTTGTTGAAACGGCGCCCGGAAACGGTCATAGCTGTCATAACCGGCAGCCCGTGCCAAACGCAGCATCGTGGCGGGAGCCACTGACAAGGCCTGAGCTTGCCTGCGCATGGACCAAAGGCTGACCTCAACAGGATGGCGTTCAACCCACTGGGCAGCCCGAAGCAACTCAGGCGTCAGTTCTGGCAAAATGCGTTGCAGTCGCAGCAAAGGTTCCATTCGGCTTCCATCGACGTTCTGCTGGAAATAAAACGAATGGTAATCTGAACCGACTAAAAAAAAACAAGTGTTTTCCTAGGGTTTGCCCGCAAACTATCCGACACGTAATCACTTGTTTGTCGGTGAAATGCGCCCCACCAGCTTCTGCCGTCAACGCTGCCGCGCTAACGTATATCAAAAAAATCGTAGCGTTTGTCTGTGTAAGAACGCTGGATATCTACCTGCTCGACCTGGGCCTGTTCAGGGCCAATATGCAGCCAGCTAACCATCTGGTCAATCGCATCCGTACTGCCCTGCAACACCAATTCAACCGACCCATTGGCCGCGTTACTGACCCAACCTTTGACGCCGTATAGATGAGCATGGCGCAGCGCACTTGCCCGAAACCCCACCCCCTGCACCCGGCCTTTAACACACACTTCTACCGTTTCACAATCCGCCATTAGCCTGCTCCCTGCTATTTGTGCCCGAAATGTGGCAGCATCCGCCCCGCATCTCAATATTCAGTTAAATTAGTCGCATCATTGTTGCATGACCGCACCCGCCCCCGATTACCTGCTTTGTGCAGCCTCTACCCTATGAATTTGCCCCGCCTTTTTACTCTATCGCTGCGCAGGGCAATGTACGTGCTAGGCATGCTGGCCACTCTGGGTTTCGTCGCCCCCGCCGCCCATGCTGCACCGCATTCCCAGCAGCATATTGTGCGCGTGGGTATTTACGAAAACCCACCCAAACTGCTGCTGGACAGCCAAGCCAGGCCCGGCGGCATCATGGGCGAACTCCTGCTGGAGATTGCCAAGCGTGAAGGCTGGACTCTGGAAGCCGTGCAATGCGACTGGCAGCAATGCTTGAATGCCCTGCAAAATGACTTGCTGGACATTGTGCCCGGCCTGGCTTATTCCCCTGAGCGCGCCGCCCTGTACAGCTTTCACAGTCGCGCCGTGCTGGAGGACTGGTCTCAGATCTTCACAGGTAAAACCACCCATATCGGTGCTCTGAACGACTTGAATGGCAAGCGCATTGCTGTCATGAGCGGCACCCTGCAACTAACCCAGCTCTACAATATTTTGCAGAAACTGGAGTTGGGTTCCAGGCTGGTCATTACTGACTCCCAATACAATGCCCTGAAACTGGTCCAAAGCAAACAGGCCGACGCCGCCGTAGTCGGCCATTTATTTGGAGTGCGCCATGCGGGCGAGCATGGCCTGAAAACCGCCCCCATCCGGCTGGAGCCAACCAATACCTACTTTGTCACGGCCAAGGACCGCCACCTGGACCTGCTGGCCGCCATTGATACTCACATCAAGCAATGGCAAGACAATAACGACCCGTTTTACACAGAAACACTGAACCAATGGGGCCTGCGCCTGATCGAGAAACCGACCAAGCCCTGGATTATCCCCGCCTTGCTGACACTGGGTGTCTTGCTGACCATTGCCCTGCTGACCGTCACCCTGATGCGCATTGGCCTGCGTCGTCAACGCAAGAAACTGGTCCGTACCGAGCACCATCTGCATACGGTACTGGATGCGATTGATGCGTACGTCTACATCAAGGACGATCAGTTTCGTTATCAGTACGCCAACCGCAAGCTGTGCGAAGACCTGAACTACACGACCGTCAGCATTGTGGGCAAAACCGACCAGGATTTGTACGCCAACAAACAAACTATTAACGAGTTCCGCCATAACGACGAGCAGGTGCTGTACAGCGGTGAACGCCTGGCCGTGGAAGAAGTGGTACGCGACCGGAAAGGCGATATACGCGCCACGTTCTTTTCCATCAAAATGCCGGTCAAAGACCCCGAGACCCGGCAGACCAGTCTGTACTGTATCTCCACGAATATCTCGGCCCTGAAAGCCACGCAGTCAGAGAACTACCGGCTGGCTTTCTATGACCCGCTCACCGAGCTGCCCAACCGCCGCCTGCTGCTGCAGCGTCTGGAACGTCACCTGCAGACCATAGAGCCGTACAAACGACCCGGTGCGCTGTACTTCCTGGATCTGGACCGCTTCAAGCACATTAACGATGCACGAGGGCACGCGATTGGCGATGCCTTGCTGCGCAAAGTCGCGCGCCGCTTGTCCTTGATGATTGATCCCCAGGACATCGTGGCCCGCCTGGGCGGAGACGAATTCGTCATCCTGAAAATCCTGCATCCCGGCACTGTGCGCGACTGCTACAAAGAAGCACTGGAATTTGCTGAACTGGTACGCACCCGTCTGGAAGAGCCCTACAGCATCGAAGGCCACTCCTACCTGAGTAGCAGCAGTATCGGCCTGGCGCTGATTACCGACAGTACGCTGACCTCTGAAGACTTGATGCGTCAGGCCGACACCGCCATGTATCGCTCCAAGGAGAATGGCCGCAACCAGATCACCTTGTACGAACCTGGCATGCAAGAGGCGCTTGAAGAACACCTGAGCCTGCAGCACGACCTGCGATTTGCTATTGGTTCGGATCAGTTGCGCCTGTTTGTCCAATCCCAGTACGACAAGCAAAACCGCATCAGCGGGGCCGAAGTGCTGCTGCGCTGGCTGCACCCGACACGCGGCATGCTGACACCCAACCTGTTCATTCCGCTGGCCGAAAGCACGGACTTGATCACCCCCTTGGGCGACTGGATCATGGCATCCGTCTGTGATCTGCTGCTGCAGACCCAGGAATGCAGCTTCCCCATTTCCATCAACGTCAGCCCGATTCAATTCCGCCGCCCTGACTTTGCCCGCCGTACACGCCAGATCCTGGAAACCAGCGGCGCACCGGCCCATCGCCTGATCTTTGAAATCACCGAGGGCGTGCTGATGGAAGACTTTTCCTCCGCCAACTCCATGATGCGCGAGCTGAAAGACCTGGGTATCCGCTTTTCCATGGACGACTTTGGCACTGGCTATTCCAACCTGGCCGCCATCCGCCGCCTGCCTCTGTATGAGCTGAAAATGGACCGCAGCCTGATCCTGGGCGTACCCATGGAACAGGAAGCCAACGCCATTGTGCGCACGGTGCTGGCAATGGCAAGACAGCTAGGCCTGCATGTCGTGGCCGAGGGCGTGGAGAACGAGCAGCAAAAAGAATTCCTGCTGCGTCGCGGCTGCCATGCGCTGCAAGGCTATCTGTTCAGTGCACCGCAATTGGTGGAGCAGTGGCTGGAGCTTATTGAGCAGGATGATGGCGCTCAACCATAAAAGCCATCGACCGCACTAAACCAGCCTCAACGCCCCTCAGCCAGTTCAAAAACTCAACCCCAGGCGAAACAGCAAATAGGCCAAGAATAACGTCAATATTTGCATATCGTATAGCGATCATATACACTATACAAATGATTAAGAGCTTCCGACACAAGGGTCTTCAGGCTTACTTTGAAACCGGCTCCAAACCCGGCATTCAAGCCAAGCATGCTGTTCGCCTTCAGATTCAGTTAACGGCCCTGCACTCTGCTACTCAAGCGGAAGATATGAACGCCCCCGGATGGAAGCTCCACAAGTTATCTGGCAAAAACCCCAAAGGCCAATCTGTACAAGATCACTACACAATATCGGTTAGCGGAAACTGGCGTCTAACCTTTTACTTTGAAGGCGAAGACGCTGTTTTGGTGGACTACCAGGACTATCACTAGGAAAACATTATGCGTATGCACAACCCATCCCACCCCGGCCCAGTCTTGCGGGAATACTTGGGCGAACTCAGTGTCACTGAGGCGGCATCCCGCCTTGGCGTAACGCGTGCAGCCTTATCGCGCATTCTCAATGGTTCTGCCGGTATTTCGGCAGACATGGCCTTACGCCTGCGCGACGCCCTTGGAACCAGTGCCGAAATGTGGATCAACATGCAGTCCCACTACGATCTTTGGCAGGCAGAGCAAAAGCCAAGGCCCAAAGTCGTGTCCTTTCATGGACCTGCTCATGCCTGAGCGACGACGCGCGGAATAAACAATAAATCGATGTGAGCTACACGGCGTACTCGGACGCCATGTGCTTTTTCGGCCTGCAATCTACCCTATATCCTCAAGCCTGCTCCAGATTAGGTATCTGGCTCTTTGTCCTGAACTGGCTCTGCCTCTTCCGGCAAGACCCAATCCAGACGTTCGTGCTCTATATCCGTATGCAAGGGCTCAATGCCAGGTTGAGTGCGTTTAGCCCTGGCCGAGAGCTCGGCAAAGCGGCTGACTTTGCCGTACAAGCCTTGCTGGCCGGCCAGTGCAGTCACCGTGCTGTTGTAGTGTTTGCCCGCCTGCCCCAAGGTTTCGCCCAGCTTTTTCAGGCGCTCGGCCAGGATGGATACCTGGTTGTAGATATCACCTGCGCGCTGACTTAATTCATGGGCTTGCTCGTTGCTGCGCACCATCATCCAGATATTGGCTACGGTACGCAAAATAGGCAGCAAGGTTGTGTGCGAGACCATCAGGACGTTCTTGCCCAGGCCGTAGTCAAACAGGCCATGATGCTGCTGCAAAGCCTGCATATAGGCCGCTTCAATGGGCACGTACATGAACACGAAGCCGGGGCTGTTCAAGCCTGCCAAGGCGCTGTAATCCTTGGAGGCCAGATCATCAATATGATTGCGTAGCGCTTGCACATGCGCTTGCAGGCTTTGTTGACGTTCCTCGTCAGTCTCAGCGCGAATAGCGCGGTCGTAATCCACCAGGGATACTTTGCAATCGAGCACCAGATGCTTGTCCTGAGGCAGGTGCACCACGAAGTCAGGGTATCGCAAGCGGCCTTGCTCGTCGCGGGCCTGCCATTGTGTGTCAAAGTGGACACCTCGTACCAAACCGGCCACTTCCAGCGTTTTTTCCAGCTGAGTTTCACCCCAGTTGCCAGTAGTCTTTTTGTCGCCCTTCAGCGCCACCGCCAGGGAGTGAGCCTCGGCACTCATGCGCAGACCCATTTCCTGCATGCGCTGCAGCTCCAGACTCAAGGCAGTCTGGCCTTTGACGGATTCATCGTGCACTTGATTCACACGCAGCTGGAATCCTGCCAATTGCTCCCGGAATGGTCGCAGCATTTCATCCAAAGTGCGCTGACTATCCTGACGCAGGGTCTGTCCTTTAGCCTCCAGAATCTGCTGGGCCAAAGACTCGAACTGCAAACGCATCTGCTCGCGGCTATGCTCCAGGTCCTCTTGTATGGCCTGATTGCGCATCTCCTGAGCCTGCAACTGGGCATCGCGGCGTATCAGTTCCTTGTCCAGCTCCACTGCCCGGTCCTGCGCATCCTGAGTCTGCTCCTGTGCATGGGCCAGATCTTGTTCCAGACGTGCGCAGCGATCCGCCAAGGCCTGCTCGACAGGCGCACTCATGCGCGCCCTCAGCCACAGCCCGATCAGCAAACCCAGCGCCAAGGTGACCAGGGCAATCAGCACATCCAAGCCCCTCAAATCCAGCTCCATCCACCGTACTCCTGCCCAGCACCGCCCGCTCAGGAATGCCCTGGCGGGTCTGTCTGGCTAAGCCTGCTATTTAACCGTATAACGCTGGTAATTTATACACCCTTTTACAGTCTCTCTCGAAAGGGAGCGGGATGATTTCATCCAATCCGCATTCACATACCACCTTCAGCCATACAGTCACATCCAGATAAAACTGGACGCTAAATCCCGTATTTGGGGGACAAATCAGAAACGTCTGCTCGTTAGGATGGGGAGGTCTCTGATTTTTCTGTCTTGTCATGAACTGGATCAGCAATGCACGGATCGTGGCGATTTTCTCTGTCGTCTGCCTGCATATCGCCGCCTATGCCGTCCTGAACGCCGAGTTGGGCACCGCCAACTGGTGGAGTGGCAACCTTTACGATGCCGCCACCCGCTGGTGTGTGCCGGTATTCGTCATGGTCAGCGGCGCACTCTTGCTCGAGCCTCGTCCCCAGGAAGGCATGAAGCTGTTCTATCGGAAGCGAGCATCGCGCGTCTTGCTTCCGCTGCTGTTCTGGACCGCTTTCTACTTGGGCTGGACGGCCTTCAAGCAGCATTGGTGGACGCCGGACGCGGACCCCTATCCCTATCTGGAGCGGCTGCTACAGGGTCGGCCTTATTTCCATCTCTGGTTTCTGTACATGATTGTGTGCCTGTACCTGTTCACGCCCTTTTTGCGTCGCATGGTTCAGAACACCAACTTGAAGCAGCTGGCTGCGCTGACCGGAGCGGCCTTTGTGCTGTCCGCCCTTAGCACCCTCAGCAATCCGGACTTGAACACCCACTCTGCGCCCTTCTTTACCTGGTTCCTGTCCTATCTGCCCTATTTCCTGCTCGGTTACCTGCTGCGCAAAGTGCCGGCGAATGTGCCCCGCTGGCTGACTATCACGGTGCTGCTGGGCAGTATCATGGCAACGGCCTGGGGCTTTTATGCACTGGCTATCACGCACGATAGACAAACGGGTGCGTACTTTTATGATTACCTGAGCATCACCGTCATCCCCATGTCCATCGCACTGATTCTGCTGCTGCGTGACTGGGATCAGCCCTTGATCAACTCGCGTATCAGTGCCCATCTGGCGGAGCTGACCTTGGGGGTGTATTTGATCCACCCCTGGCTGATCGACCTGATGTACCGCTACCTGTTCACGGCACTGGATTTCAATGCGCTGTGGTCGATTCCGGTGCTGGCGGTAGCTATTTATGGGCTATCCCTGTTGCTGACGGCGGGCTTCAAAGCGACGCCGGTTTTGCGGGCAACCGTCTAAAAACAAATACGTCAAAAAAATGGGCAAGCTTCCAAGGGAAAACTTGCCCATCTCCATCTACTGGTGCGCAATCATCGCTACTGATTACTAACGGCCAATTACCCAGCGCCAAACGTTCAATACCACGCCCTGCTACCGTAAACCCACGACCGGCCACGGACAATTGATTGCCACGTACCCATCATCCGCTTCAAGGTCTAAGGACGAAATGGAGCATCATCAATAGGCGAAGCCTCGCCCGTCAAGTGAGCCGCCAGAATCGCCGCGCTACCGCAAGCCAAGGTGAAGCCCAATGCGCCGTGGCCTGCATTCACCCACAAGCGACCGGCCAGCTTGCTGGCCCCCACAACGGGCTTGCCCGAAGGCGTAGCAGGACGCAAACCGGCCCAGGTCTGCGCCTGCTCCAGCGGCAGGCCAGGGAACAGATCCTTCACCTGTTGCTTCAAAGTTGCCATACGGGCAGCGGGAATATCCAGGCCATCAAAACCAATATCTACCATCGCGGCCATACGCAGCACTTCACCCAAACGGGCATACACAATGCGCTGTTCGTAGTCGGTCACGCTGATAGCCGGCACGGCCTGATTCAAGCCTTCCAAGGGGAGGCTCAAACTATAGCCCTTCAGCGGGTAGATCAGGGGACGGCCACCCAGCTGACGCAGTAAAGGCACCGTACCCATCCCGCTGGCAACAACAAACTGATCCGCCTGAATCTCGCCTTCAGCGGTTTGCACCGCACGGATATCGCGCCCTTCCATTACAAAGCGCTGCACCGGCGTGTTCAGCTTCAACTGGTAGTCGCTGTCGTTTTGCATGCGCTCGTGCAAGGCCACGGAAAACAGATAAGCGTCGCCCGCTTCTTCGCTAGGCGTGTAAATCGCACCCTGCAAGCGCAAGCCCAACGCCTGCAAAGAAGGTTCCAGCTCCAGCACTTGGGCCGCTTCCAGCACTTGTTGTGACGATCCCATATCCGCCTGCAATTGCGCCTGTTCACGCGCATGCTGGAACGGGCCAGGGCTGCGGAACACAATCAATTTGCCATTGTTTTGATGGGCAAACTCCAGATTGAAGCGCTCTTGCCAGTCGTGCAGGATATCGCGGCTCAGATAGGACAAGGTCAACATCTGCGCGGTGGTACGGCGCACCACATCGCCTCGGCAAGCTTTCAGAAAATGCAGCAGCCAGCGCCACTGCTGCGGGCTCAACGCAGGCTTGAAGCGCAGGGGCGAGTCTTTATTCAATAACCAGCGTGGCAAATCCTTGAACACACCGGGATCGGCCAGGGGGGCCACATAGCTGTAGCTCAGTTGTCCGCCGTTGGCAAAGCTGGTCTGTCCGGCTACTTGCGAACCGGCTTCCAGTACCGTGACCTTCACCCCTTTCTGGCGCAACATGAACGCGGTGCTCATCCCAATGACACCGGCGCCAATAATACATACATGCATGGAAATACCCCCAATAACTGGCCTCTATTGTCTTGGGGGTCGCTGCAGAGCGCCAATGAATAGTTGGCGCACTCCATAACCCTGGGTTATGGAATCAGCGTTCTACTCAATCCGGAAAACGGCATTCCAGCAGAGCCTGCCGGATGTGGTCCAACACACGTTCACGCGAGCCAGAACCGGCATCGTCGTGAGCCGTCAAAATGCTGACTGGAATTGGCAAAGGCTCGGGCAGGCGGTGTATGGCAAGGCCTCGGCCTTGCATGGCTCGGGCCGTAACCAGATCCACCAGGGCCTCGCCCACCTGTTGTAAAACCAGGCCACAAGCCACGTAATGGGTCTGCACACGCATGAAGGGGGCAACATCGGGGACATAGCTTTGCAGCAGATCTTCCACCATCGCGCCAACGGGATCGTCAGCGTCCAAAGCGATGAAAGCACGCTCGGCCATCTCCTCCCAATGGCGTAAGGGTGCAACGCCCGGCAAGGTAACGTGCACCAGTTCGGTATGGGCCAGCACCTGCTGTTGCACACCGGAAGACTCGCCCTGATCAAAGCTCATCACCATATCCAGGTCGCGCGTCTCCAGAGCTTGCAAGAGCTCCCCGCTGTGGTGTGTGCGCAGCTCGAAACTCATGGCCGGGTGAGCCCGACGACAACGGCTCAAGGCCACCGGCAATAGCTCCAAACCAAAAGCCGGGCTGCTGCCAATACGCCACAAGCCTTCATGGTGGGAGCGCAGATTACGCGCCAAGCGGCTGACGTCATCCAGATTCTGATGCAGACGCGCAACGTAGGGAGCCAGAATGCTGGCCTCACGCGTAGGGATCAGGCGACCGCGCACACGGTCGAACAATCGAAAGCCCAGCTGCATTTCTGCAGTCGCCAACATTTTGCTGGCCGCTGGCTGAGAGATATGCAGCAGCTGCGCGGCCTGCGTCAACGAGCCGCCACGGCAAATCGCATCAAAAATTTCCACATGCCGCCACCGCATCGACTG
Organism: Alcaligenes sp. RM2; assembly: GCF_052931795.1. Taxonomy (NCBI): domain Bacteria; kingdom Pseudomonadati; phylum Pseudomonadota; class Betaproteobacteria; order Burkholderiales; family Alcaligenaceae; genus Alcaligenes; species Alcaligenes sp. RM2. Next base: position 309,138 of record NZ_JBRFIO010000004.1, on the reverse strand, counting down.
GCCCTCCTGCTGCGTGCTGGTCTGAAAACAACTTATTATCCTGCAACTTGGCCTGACATAAAACGCGTCAGCCCCCATGGCTTACTTGGTATCCTATAGCCCTTTGAGTCTTTTGCCGTGCGCCAAGCGCCGGGCGAGCTTATGGCTGCCAATCCTTATAAAAAACGCGAACCCAATATCCGTGAACAAGTCTACGGCATGCTGCGCCAGGACATTGCCTTGGGCAAAATCGGTTTTGATGTGCGGCTGGTGGATAACGAAATTGCCGCCAGCCTGAATGTCTCACGCATGCCGGTGCGCGAAGCCTTGCTGCAACTGAAAAACGAAGGGGTGCTGGAAGGAACATCGCGCGGTTTTGTATTGCGGGTCTACACCGCCCAGGATATTGAAGATATTTTCTCGGTACGCCTGTTGCTGGAACCGCCTGCCGCCAAGCTGGCTTGCGTCAATCAAAGCAGAGTGGGCATGCAGGCCATGGAACAGGCCTTGAGCCGTATTGAAGCTACCCATCAGCAAGGCGATCCCATCGACAATATTCAGGCCAACTGGGCGTTCCGCAGCGCCTGGATCAGCATGGTGCCCAACAAGCAGCTGGTCGATACGATGGCGCGTCTGCATGACCAGGCCGATCAGGCCCGGATTGCCTGCTTGCAAGACCCTCAATTCCGTCTGGAAACCATGCAGCGGGCCAAGGGGATTTGTCAGGCTTTCAGCGAGCGTCAGGAAGAGCAGGCGGCCCATCTGATCATGGAAAATCTGGTCATCTGCTGCTCGGCTTACTGCCTCAAGCAGGCGGAGCTGCTGGCTTAATGATTCAGCATAAGCAGGAAGCTGCAAGGCAGGCGGTGATTGCCGCCATCGATGCTTCCTGCTCAATCACCGGCAATATAAAGCCCCGGCTGTAACCCATATACAAGGTTTAGCCCATCAGCCCAAGCAATTGCCTTGTGTGCTGAAGACAGCGTCCCCTCTTGGTTCCGGAACAGCCCACGCACAACAAAAAAAGGCGCCGTAGCGCCTTTTTTCTTCAAGCCATCACGTCTTTTAGTCCAGCGTGATTTCCAGGGCCTTGATGGTTGGTCCCATGGCCTGAGCATCGTGCTCGATCAGATCAGCAAACTCTTTGGGAGTGGAAGGCTCGATCTGAATGCCGAAGTCCACGAATTTCTTGACCACTGCATCCTCTTTCAGGACAGCCGTCAGTTGCTCGGTCAGGCGGGCTACGTCCTCGTCAGGCGTACCGGCTTTGGCCGAAATACCCCACCAGATGGTAAATGCCACATTGGGGATACCGGCTTCGGCAATCGTAGGCACGTCTGGACGCAAAGGGCTGCGCTCGGTTGTCGCAGCGGCAATGGCGCGCAGGCGGCCATCTTCCAGGAAGCCACGGCTGCCCGTCAGCACGTCAAAGATAAAGTCGATCTGGCCGCTGACGGCATCAATCAAAGCGGGGCCTGCGCCCTTGTAAGGCACGTGCACCAGACGAGCGCCGGTTTCTTTGCGCAGCATCTCGCCCAAAAGATGAGTGCCCGTACCCATACCAGGCGAACCGTATGTCAGCTCCTGCTTCTGCCCTGCAGCCACCAGATCCTGAACCGTCTTGAAGGGGCTGTCTTTATTGACCAGCAGGAACACCGGCGCCTTGGCAGCCAGCGTCATGGGGATCAGGTCGGTAGCCACGTCGTAATTCAGACGTTGGTACAGGTGGCGGTTCAAGGAGTAAGCACCGCTATCGGCCAGGAACAACACTGTACCCAAGGAGCTGGGGTTGGCGTTTTTCACCACGTTCATGGCAACCTGGGCACCCGCACCCGGGCGGTTTTCCACAATGACTTTCTGATCAAAGCGTGTGCCCATTTCCTGAGAAATCACCCGCGCCAACTGGTCAGCCGCACCGCCCGGTGGGTAAGGCACAACCAGCGTCACATTCTTGTTTTGAGCATGGACCTGTGCACCCAACATCAGCGCACAACACGTTGCTAATTTAAGCCATACCTTCATTGTTCTATCCCCGTTGCCCCTGTGGGCTTATTCAAAGTCATTGTGAAGCACATTGGCTCAAACACGTGAGCCTGGCCTGTTTGTTGCTGATCAACTGTCGTCCATAAACCTGATCAACCGTCTTGCTGGCTATCCTGCTCCGGCCTGCAAAACGCCCCCTTTTCTGTCCTTGCTCCGCCCCTGGTTTGCGCGAAATACCACTGCCTGGTGAGCTCTGCTACTTCGGGTTTTTCCGGTGAAGGACAGGAATTTCAAAATAATATATTGCAGTATACTGTTTGCAGGATATTAGTAATTTCACCCATGCATATCGGCTTGCCGCCTTGATCGCGCGTTGGCCGGGAGACAGATAGATCATGCACGCCCATTCCATTCCTGCTTCTGAATTGCCGCTGTTTTCAATACCTGCCACGCAACGCACGGTACCCGCCCTGTTGCGCCTGCGCGCAGAGCGCATGGGTGATGCTCCGCTGTTTTCAGACCGCAACACTCACTACACCGGCCAGCAAACCTTGCACAGGGCCGCTGCCAGTGCCAGCCGATTGAGCCGTGCCGGTATCAAACGTGGCGACCGTGTTGCCTTGCTGTGCACCAACCGCCACGAATTCCTGGATATGGTTCTGGGTTGCGGCTGGCTGGGCGCGATTGTGGTGCCTATCAATACGGCCTCGCGCGGGGCGCAGTTGCAGCACATCTTGTGCAATAGCCAAGCCAGTTTGCTGGTAGTGGAAACGGATCTGACGCCGCTGCTGGCCGATGTGGACCTTGGCGCTACCGCCGTCCAGCAAGCCTGGTTGATTCAAGGCCAGGAAGCGGCACAAACACTGGCGGTGAGCACCTGCGATCTGCCTGCTTTGGGCGATTACTGCGAGCCTGCCGATATAGGCCCCGGCGATACGCTGGCCATTCTGTACACCTCCGGCACCTCGGGCCCTTCCAAAGGCGTTCAGTGCCCGCACGCCCAGTTCTACTGGTGGGGCATTTACACTGCCAGCAAGCTGGGCATGAAGCCCGATGATGTGCTGTACACCTGCCTGCCCATGTTCCACACCAATGCCTTGAACACGTTTTTCCAGGCTCTGGTCAGCGACGCCTGCATGGTGGTGGACAAGCGTTTCTCGGCCAGCCGTTTCTTCGACAATCTGTATGAAACCGGCGCCACGATTACCTATCTGCTAGGCGCAATGGTGCCTATCTTGCTGTCCAAACCTGAGACGGCGGCAGAGAAGCTGCACAAGACGCGCATAGCATTAGGCCCGGGTGTTCCCGAGCAGTTTCATAGCCAGTTTCTGGAGCGCTGCCGCATGCATCTGCTGGATGGCTTTGGTTCTACCGAGACTAACTATGTCATGGGCCGTGGCATTCAGGAACAGCGCAATGGCTATATGGGCCGTGTGTCGGAAGGTTTTGAGGCTCTGGTCGTGGATGAGCACGACAATCCCTTGCCAGACGGTGAAGTGGGCGAACTGTTACTGCGCGCCGATGAACCCTACGCCTTCGCGCTGGGATACTACGGTCAACCGGACAAGACAGTCGAAACCTGGAAAAACCTGTGGTTCCACACGGGTGACCGCGTCGTGCGCGATGCGGATGGTTACTACCGCTTTGTGGACCGCCTGAAGGACATGATTCGTCGTCGTGGTGAGAACATTTCCTCCTACGAAGTCGAGCAGGCTTTGGCCAGCCATCCTGCGGTCCATACGGTTGCTGTCTATGCCGCCAAGTCCGAGCTGGCCGAAGACGAGGTCATGGCCATGATTGTGTTGCGTCCGGATTGCACGGTCAGCTGCGAGGAGCTGCTACAGCATTGCGAGCGCCGTCTGCCTTACTTTGCCGTACCGCGCTTTATTGAGTTTGCCCAAGTCTTGCCCACCACGGAAAATGGCAAGATTCAGAAGTTTGCCCTACGTGATCGCGGCATTGGTCCCAACACCTGGGATAGAGAAAAAGCAGGCTATCAGGTTCGCCGCTGATGGCTGCCACAGGAATTCAATATGACGCCTAATTTCAATCTGGACACGGTGCGCCTGCTGGGCGCAACCGAGGTCACCTACACCCGGCGTGGTCAACTTGGCACCTCCGAGCTGCTGGCCCAGGCTTTCAAGCAGTCTCTTGCCGCAGCAGGTCTGAAGGCCAGCGACATTGATGGTCTGGGGGTAGCCTCCTTTACCCATGCACCGGATCGGGCTATTGATCTGGCCTGGAAGCTGGGCTTGAAGGTAGGCTGGATCATGGATGATAGCAATGGCGGCGCCAGTGGCCTGAATATTCTGCAGCACGCTATTCGTGCGGTTCAGGCGGGTGATGCCCGCTGTATTGCGATTGTGGCCGGGGATCATTTTCAGGCCAAGGACTTCCAGCAACTGGTCGAAAACTATAACCAAACAACTTACGATCATTTGCGGCCTTTGGGCGCGGGCAGCCCGAATCATCGCTTTGCCATGCTGACGGCGAATCAAATGCGCAAGCTGGGTTTGGAGCGAGAGGACTACGCAGCTCTGGTCATGCGCCAGCGGCTATGGGCCAGCATGAATCCGGGTGCTGCGTATCGCAGTCCCATGAGTCTGGATAAGTACTTGAATGCGCCTCAAGTGGCAGATCCTTTGACGCGACTGGATTGTGTGCCGGTGGTGGATGGAGCCAATGCCTTGATTGTGATGCGCGCGGATCATCCGGCGGCGCAGAATCAGCCTGCGACTACGGTAAAGGCTTTACGCAGCTTTCATAATATTGATGATCAGCAAGGCGATGGTTTGAGCACGGGTTTGGCGGCTTTGGCTCCGGCTTTGTGGGCGGACTCGGGGCTGAGTCCGGCTGATATGGATGTCCTCAGTATTTATGATGACTACCCCGTCATGGTTCTGGCTCAATTGCAGGATTTGGGCTTCTTTCGGGCTGATAACGCCAAGCAGTTTATTCACGAGTCGATTGCGACGGGACGTGTGCCTTTGAATACCTCTGGCGGGCAATTGTCGGCTGGGCAGGCCGGGGCTGCTTGCAGTCTGCATGGACTGGTGGAGGTGATGCGTCAGTTGAGCGGTCAGGCGGGGGAGCGTCAGGTGGCGCAGGCTCGTTACGGTTTGGTCACGGGATACGGCATGGTGGAGTATCGCTATGGCATGTGTTCGACCGCGCTTGTTTTGGAGGCCTTGTGATGAGCCCTTCTGTATTTCGTTGTGTGCAGTGTGATCATCGGATGTTTCCGGCGCGGTTCTTGTGTCCGAGGTGTCATGGGGATGAGTTTCTGGCTGAGGGGTGTGCGTCTGGTGTGGTCACAGAATTGACGCGTAGTGCCATCTCTGGCGAGGAGACTGGGGTGTATATGCTGGCTACGGTTGCCAGCGATGCGGGGCCGGTGTTGATTGCTCGTGTGCTGGATGAGGCTGTCCAGCGAGGGGATAAGGTCGCTTTGGCTTTGCGGGATGGCGGGATCTATGCTGATCCTGTGCGAGAGTAAAGGCAGTTTCTCAACTGCTTTCTTTGGAATGGCTCGATTGGATGGGGTTGGGTTTAGATGCCCAGAGTGTAGAGATCAGGGTGACTCAAGGTTTGGAGTCAACCACTGTTCGACGCGATGAAGAAGGTGGCTATAAGACGCTGATTAAGGGGCTGTCCCGGTGTTGGGGCTGGCAACTTGCCGGCGCTATGCGCCGGTGCCCTGGTCAGATAATCGCTACGGGCGCACCTTGAACTCGTCCGGTGGTTTGTCCCCCGGACAAACCACAAACGTCGGACTCAAACAGCAAGGTGCTTGCACCCCTGCGCAATTATCTGCCGGCGGCAAGTCACCTGATCCGCCCCAACACCGGGACAGCCCCTCAATCAGCTCACAGCATCTTTTATCGGACGATTGCTGATCGGGGTTTGAATGCTCCGACTTAGTGTTCTTAACGGGATCGCTGATCGTAGTAAAGGTTGATCGTGGAGCTGCTGGATGAAAGGAATTGCTTGGAAAGATGGGAGTAAACAGTCACTGTCCTAAGCCCGTACTTGCCAATGTCTGAGTGCGCTTTACTACACAGGTTAAAAACGTAGCGGCTTATGCGCTTAAGCCTTAAAAACTGACTTGAACGCTGTCGATACACACACTGCCTGCGTCCTGCTCGGCTCCAGAATCGACCTCAGCAACAGGCAGAAAAATCATTTAAGTTTTTATGCGCCGCTTCCACATCAATCACTTTGCTGCACATAAATAGGCGGCAAAAAATGGTCAGCACTATCGAGCATAAAAAAACCTCAGTTTGGCATCTGCCGAACTGAGGTTTTTTAGTTTGGAAAGCTTTTCCAGACTCCAGCTTTCTTCGCGGGACAACATCCTTATTGTCCCGCTTTCAGACTGCCTGCTCTGTCTTAGCCGATCAGTCCTGGCAAGCCCACGGCAATCCAGGGAACGAACAAGACCAGGGCCAGGATGCCGACTTCTATGACCAGGAAGGGCACAGCGGCTCGGTAGATGTGGGGCAAACGGATGGACGGGGGTGCCACGCTTTGCATCACGATCAGCAACAGGCCAAACGGTGGCGTCAGCAAGCCGATCTCCAGTGCGATCAGGATCATTACACCCAGCCAGACGGTATCCACACCTGCGGCCAGAGCCAAAGGCATGAAGAAGGGCAAAGCGATCATCATCATGGAGATTTGGTCCAGCACCATGCCCATGACCAGCAGCACCAGGAGCATGCAGATAACCAGCACGAAGGGCGACAGGTCGTAGTCTTTGATCATGCCCAGGAAGCCTGCGCTAGCTCCAGAAAAGCTCAGCAGCTGGGCGAAGGTGGTGGAGGCGGCTAGGATGAACAGGATCACAACCGACACTTTGGCAGTTTCGATCAGGCTCTTCCACAGTGCTTTCAGGGTCAGGGCACGGTAGGCGATGGTGGCGATCACCGAAGCCACGACGCCGATCGCGGCCGACTCAGTGGGCGATGCCCAACCGGCCAGCATCGAGCCAACCACCGCAATAAAGATACCCAGCAATGGCACGACGTTGAACACGAAGGGTTTCCACAAGGCCCAGCCTTTCAGGCGAGTGGCTGGATCTTCGTCGCTCATGGGCGCGTCTTGCGGACGCAGGCGGCTGCGCACGACCACGTAGGCCAGGAAGCCTGCTGCCATCAACATGCCGGGCAGGATGCCGCCAATCAGTAGTCGTTCAATGGAGATGCCCGCCAGGCTACCTAGCATGACGGCCAGAGCCGAAGGTGGGATCAGCATGGCGATACCGCCTACCGCCATGATGGGTCCCATGGCCATGGTGGGGTGATAACCGCGACGCAGCATTTCTGGCAGCATCACGCCGCCCATCATGGCGGTGTTGGCAATGGACGAACCCGACAATGTAGCGAAGGTCGTACCGCCCAAAATACTGACGATGGACAGTTTGCCCGGCACGCGCGAGATCATGCGTTCGATGGAGTCGATGGCTTTGAAGGCCAATCCGGTGTGGAACAACACCTCGCCCATCAGGACGAATAATGGGATGGGCGTTAAGGAAAAGCTGCCAATAGAGGCGGTGGTGTTACGCGCCCATTGGGCCAAACCAGCCGCTTCACCCAGAAACAGCCACGCGCCCAGCAAGTTCACGGACAGGAAGGCAAAGACCACCGGTGTGCCGATGGCCATCAAGAGAAAAAGTGATCCCAGCAGCAGGATCAAGGCCATGTGCCATTCCATGCTCAGACTCCTTGCTCAACAGGACGGGAAATCAGGCGGCGCAGGAATTCCAGCGCCAGCATGGATGCACCAAACAGCAAAGGCAGATTCAGCCACCACTCCGGGAACACCAGGGCTTTAAATACCATGGCTCCTTGCTCGTGAGCATCCAGAGCGACGACGGCACATTGCCAGGCCAACACACCACAAACCACCAGACCTAGCAGGTTGGAGATCAGGTCCAGCAAGCGCTGGACAAACGTGGGCAGATTGTTGAACAGCACGTCGATACGGATATGGCCGCCCAGGTACAGCACCCACGGCGCTGCCACGAAGGTGGCAATGATCAGCATGTATTCGGTTACTTCCACGCTGGTGGACAGCGCGTCGTAACCCAGGTTGCGCAGCACCACGTCGGCACAAACCAGCAGGCTCATCAGCCCGAAAGTCAGCGCCGCAACGGCTCCGCAAGCGTTCATTAACAGAGCGTAAGGACGCCCCCAGGTCGTGTTGGAAGGCTGGCCTTCCGGGGCAGTTGCAGCAGACATCGCGTCTTCTCCGCAGATCAAAGTCACTGAAAGAGCGGGCATCTTGCCGCCCGTATGGCACCATCAAAAAGTGGACACTGTCCCCAAGGGCGCAATGTCCACTGTCAAAAACTACGTAATCAGCAATCTTGTTTAAGGCTGATAACCACCAAACAGTTCGCGCAGTTGCGCGGCGTATTTGGGGCTGGATTTATCGATACCGGCCCAGCCTGCTTCGTAAGCCTTGGTACGCAAGGCACGAGCTACGTCAGGTTCCAGAACCAAGGCTTGCACACCGGCTTGTTCGGTAGCCGCTTTTTCATCAATTGCCATCTGGTGTTCTGTCACGTTCTGCGACTCCATCCACTCGATTTGCTTGCGCATGAAGGCTTTCTGGTCTTCGTCCAGTTTTTCCCAACTCTTCTGGTTCATGAAGAAACCCACTTCCACGTTGTAGAAGCCTGGCTCGACACGGTATTTGGTCTTTTCATGCCAGCCCATTTCCATCACGCCTACGGAAGGCCAGCCATAGCCGTCCACCACGCCGCGCTCCAGCGCGGTGTAGACCTCGCCCGGTGGAATCTGCAGCGGCGTTGCGCCAATTTCGCGGAAGAAGGACAGGTACACAGGCACGCCACGCAGCTTGAAGCCCGACAGGTCTGCCGAGGTCACAGGCTTGTTGGTATAGATGTGGTATTGCAAACCATCTGTCGTACGAGCCAGCCAGGTGATGTTGGCTTTCTCGCGGTGAATCTTGTCCATCAGCTCGTAGCCGCCGTTCTGACGCAGCTCGCTCATGGGTTTTTCCGTCAGCGTCAAAGCCAATGCTTCAGGCACCAGATTGGCGTGGAATACGGCTGTGGTATTGGCAAAATCAATCACGCCGGAACGTAGCGCGTTACCTACCTCGAAAGGAGGAATGGCCTCTGGACCACCAATCACGTTGATCTGCACCAGGCCCTTGCCTTCTGCGTTGACCTTGTCCACAAACTGTTTGAAGCGCTTGGTAAAGAAGGTGTCCATCGTAAAGACAGATACCGCTTTCAGCGTTACTTCCGCTGCCTGCGCGCCAGCCATTCCCAAAGCCAGCAAGGCCGCTGCCACCACCCGAGTTGTTTTATTCACCATGACGGAACTTCCGCAGAAAGGTTTGTTATGAAATTTTAGTTTAGATATAAATATATCAATAATCAATTATTTATAAGTCGGGGTTTTCACTAAGCACGCTACGGACCCATAAGGTCTGGCGCCGATATTGCACCTGAATTCTGTATGCGGACGGCCTGCTGTATCATCACAGACTTCTAGTTTTATTGGCTTAAAAGGTATTACCCATGACATTTTCCGCTGTGCTGTTTGATTGTGACGGTGTGCTGGTAGACAGCGAGCCAATCACGGTTCGTGTACTGCGGGATATGTTGCAAGAAGAAGGCTGGGTGATGACTTATGAGCAGTGCTATGACTGGTTCATTGGCAAGGCGCTACCCGACGAGCTGCCCACCGTGCGCAAGATGACAGGTAAAGATCTGGATATGGAATGGGTGATGGCCTTTCGCATGCGCCGCAACCACGCACTGACCAATGAAGTCATGGCCATTCCCGGTATTCAGGACACGCTGGATGCGATCCTGCGCGACAAGCCCGGCATGATTGCCTGCGCGTCCGGCGCTGACCGCGCCAAGCTGGTGTTGCAACTGGGCCAGACTGGTCTGCTGGATTACTTCGGCACCCATATCTATAGCGGCGCTGAAACGCCACGCAACAAGCCATACCCGGATGTCTATCTGGCCGCCGCTCAAGGGCTGGGCGTTGACCCGCAACAATGCCTGGTCGTGGAAGACAGCGTGACTGGCGCAAGTGCAGGCCTGGCCGCAGGCGCCACGGTGCTGGGCTACTGCCCGGTTCCTGATAAGGAGGAGGATTTGCGCCGCCTGGGTGTGCGTGACACCTTCCGCCGCATGGACGAGCTACCCGCTTTGATCGCCAAGTTGGAGCAGGAACGGGTACAAAGCTGATTCACAGCGAAGCAATAGAAAAGGCGCTGTGTTTTAGGCAGTTTCTTCAAAAGAGGGAGATCCCACCTGTTGGAACTGCTCAAAACACAGTGCCTTTTTTGCCGCCAGACCGTCTTAAGACTCGGTGCCGCCAATAAAAAGCCCCCTCGGGCGGCAGCAAACCGAAAAGCGTAGTGTGGGGCCTTTTTTCTGTTGCCTAGTCTTCCAGATGGAAGGTGTGCAAAATTCTATGCAGCACAGGGGCAATAATCAGACCGAAAGTCGCGGCCAGTACCAGACTGATATACGCGCCATAAATGGCAAAGAATACCTTGCCAGCCCACGTTTCAGGCAAGGCCATCGGCCCCAGCCCACCGACCATCATGGCGGCATTCAAGGCCGCATCGTGCCAGTGCACATTCTCTTCAAACCACATATGGCCCAATGCACCCAGCATCAGAGAAAAGGCCACAAAAACAATACCGATAAGGGCATGCGCCAACAGGCGCTTGGTAAATTGCCACCCCGAAATCAAGGGCTGATCGCGCGACTCGTACATATCATTAAAAAGTATTAGCCTGGACCGTTAAAGAAGCTAACCATTGGCTGACCTGCAAGGACAAGGCATCTGTGGCCTGCCCAAATGCTTCAACCACCTGTGGCACGGCCGTGCCGACAACATCCTGTTGAGCGACAAAGCGACGGGTCTGAATCAACTGGCCCGAGCGCTGATCGCGTACTAGCGCATCAAACTGAATCCGTACCCGTGGGGCGCCCTGAATATACTCGACCTGGAATGCTCCCAGCGTCCCGCCCACTTCCACATCAGCGATGACAGATTCGGTATCCAGCACAACCGCCCGGAACTGAGCCGAGTCACGCAAGGCATCGGCCAGTCGATTACGCAACAAGGCGGGCACATCGTCACCCCAGCGTACGCCTTTGTAGGCACTTAGCTCGTTACCTTGAGGCAGAACCGTAATGCGCGAGCTGGCCAGCAGGCGCTCGGCGTGGGGCCGGTTCACCTGAATAATCAGACTCTTATGCGAAGCGGGCGCTTGCTGGGCCTTCAAACTGGTAGCGGGAAGCTGATAATACGTCAGGGATTCGGCCTGAGGCAGGACCGAGCAGGCGGTGGACAAAACGGCCAGACCGACTAGCGATACCTGCAAGAAACGACGCACAACAGTGGGCATCATGGTGTGAACTCCTGTAATTTGTCGCGACCCAAGAGGTACCCGGCTGGATTATCTTCCAGACGGGAGGTGACGGCACGGAAACCGGCCAGCACCTGACGCAATTCACGCAAGGCGGGTTCGATCTCGGTCAGACCCTGAGCACCCCGGCCAATAGCGGCCGAATTCTGCTCCAACAGCTTGTTCAAGCTTTGTGTGGCACGGCTGAAATCCTCCATGGATTTCTGGATGGCATTCATGGCTTGCGTACCCTGACGGTCTACCAGACCTTGTGTAGACGACAGCAAGGTGGTGGCTTGCTGGCTGGCCTGGGACAACTCCTTGACCAAGGATGGCACGCCTTCGCTAGCGGTCGAGAGCTGGCCCATCAAGGCTTCCAGCTTTTGCAAACTGGCGGACAGGGACTTGGAGTTCTCGGACGACAAGAAGGTATTGGCGTTCTCCAGCAGCTTGGAAATTTGCGTCATCAACTCTTCACCACCGGCCATCAACTGAGCCAGAGGGGAAGGCGAAGCCACGATCATGGGCAGGTTATCGCCGGTGGCTTCCAGCAAGGGGCTGTTCGGTGTCCCCCCGCTAAGTTCAATCACGGATTGGCCGGTAATGCCAGCCAGTGCCAGGCGAGCCTGGGTATCTTCGTGAATAGGGATGGCGGCCTGAATTGACACTTGCGCACGCACACGCTGCAAGTCGTTCGGGTCCAGGCGCAGCGAGCGCACCTCACCAACCCGCAGGCCGTTGTACTGCACGGCGCTGCCACGAGACAGACCACGCACACCTTCCAGAAAGACAATATCGTAATCGCGGGTCTCGGCATCTTGCCCCGCCTTGGCCAGCCAAAGCGAGAACAGGACAGCAGCCACAGCCACTACCAAGGTAAAGACCCCGATCAATACATGATGGGCACGCGGTTCCATTAACTATGCTCCTGACGACGGTTTTGGGCCTGTTCGGCGGCCCGTCCCCGTGGACCGTGGAAATATTCCCGGATCCAGTCGTTATCAACTTGCTCTACGCGCGCCAATGTGTCGTTAACCAGCACACGCTTTTGCGCCAGCACGGCCACTCGATCACAAATGGTGTAGAGCGTATCCAGATCGTGTGTAACCAGAAACACGGTCAATCCCAGCGCATCGCGCAAGGTCAAAATAAGCTGGTCAAAATCCCCCGCACCGACCGGGTCCAGCCCGGCAGTGGGTTCGTCCAGAAACAGAATTTCCGGGTCCAGTGCCAGAGCACGTGCCAGAGCGGCACGCTTGATCATGCCACCGGACAGCTCTGCCGGATATTTGGTGGCCGCGTTGGCCGGCAAACCCGCCAGAGACATTTTCATGGCGGCGATATGTTCTGCAGAAGACCGGGACAAGCCAATATGCTCGATCAGGGGCATGGCAATGTTTTCCACCACCGTCAGCGAGGAGAATAAAGCCCCTTGCTGGAACAGCACGCCTAAACGACGCTCCAGCCTCGAACGGGCTTCGGGCGACAACGTGCCTATTTCCTGATCAAAAATGCGTACTGTGCCGCCAGTAGGCGGGCGCAATCCCAGAATGGAGCGCAGCAGCACGGACTTGCCCGTGCCGGAGCCGCCCACCACGCCCACGATTTCACCAGGATACACATCCATATCCAGATGCTCGTGCACAACGTGATCGCCAAAGCGATTGTCCAGGTCACGTACTTGAATAATGGGACGAGCGGTGGCCTCTACCATCCCATCTCCATGAAGAACAGCGCTGCCAGCGCATCAATCAGGATCACGATAAAGATGGACTGCACCACCGCCGAGGTCGTGTGTTCACCCACGGACTGGGCGCTACCGGTGACTTTAAACCCTTCCTGGCAACCGATGACGGCAATCAAAAAGGCAAAGATCGGGGCCTTGGCCATACCCAGCACAAAGTGCCGCAAATCAATATCCTGATTGAAGATATTGATGAACATGGTGGGTGAAATATCCAGAATCAGGGCGCAGACCAGCCCACCGCCAAAGATCCCGGCCACCATACCCACAAAGGTCAAAATAGGCATGGCCAGCAACATGGCCAGTACACGCGGAATGACCAGAATCAGCATGGGATTCAAGCCCTGGGCGCGCAAAGCGTCGATTTCCTCGTTCGCTTTCATGGAGCCGATCTGCGCGGTAAAGGCACTGGCGGTGCGGCCTGCCATCAGGATTGCGGTCAAGAGCACTGCAAATTCACGCAAAAAGGAAAAGCCGACCAGGTTTACGGTGTAAATGGTGGCACCAAAGTCCGCCAACACCGTCGCCCCCAGAAACGCAATCACCGCGCCCACCAGAAAAGTCAGCAAGGCCACAATAGGGACGGCGTTAAAGGCCGTCTCTTCCAGCTGCGCCACGATCGACGTAACGCGCCACTGGCTGGGCCGCAGCATGTTCAGAATCAGGGTTTCCAGCGTCAGGCCGATAAAACCCAACAGCTCGCGCACATTGCGCGAAATATGGACCATGGACAAGCCCACGCGCTCGAACAAATCTGTAATGCCCCAACGCGCCGGAACCAACTGCTCATGGTCCATGCGGCTCATCGCCTTGGCAACGGTTTGCAATAATTGATGGCGCTCCTTGGACAAGCCTTGAGCACTGTCCAAGGCCGCCTGCACGCGCTCGGCACCCAGCCATTCGCACAGAACTTGAGCTCCCGTGGTGTCCAAGGACTTCAGTTCGCTGAAATCCAAAGACCAACGGCCCTGCTTGTCACTGAGCGAGCGCAAACTGCTTTGCAGCGCTTCGTAGTGACGCAAGGACCAATCGCCTAGCAATTGCAGCTGGCCGGAGGAATCTGTACGAACATACAGAGGCACGGACGTATTCATGCGCATAGTCTAATGGATTTGCTCTGAGAGCTTCCATAGCGCCGGCTACTTTTTCATGCTTTGTGGACAATTAAGCAGGCTGTAAGCAGGTCAAACAATCCGGCAACATTTCCGCTATATAAATACGCCCATCCAAACCGGCGGACAGGCCGTGCCCGTACACGCCTTGTACCCGGCAACGTCCCACCAAGGTGCCCGAATCCGAGTCGAACAAGGACAGACTGGCCGTTTGGTCACTAACTAACACCGCACCGTCTGTTTGCACAGCTACCGCCATGGGCTTGTGCATGGGACGCAGCTCGCCCAGATAACGGCCTTGCCCATCCAGATGCTGGACACGGTTGTTCTCCCGGTCAGCCACCCAGACCGAGCCGTCGGCGGCACAGGCCAGCATATGGGGGGTGCTGAACTGCAAGGGACCAGAGCCCGGCGCGCCTAATGCCGCCAGCCATTGGCGTTGCGGGTCAAAGCGATGGACCACCGTATTGCCGTAGCCATCGGTGACCCATAAGCCCCCATCGGCGCACTCGACAGCATGCGTGGGATGGTTGAAGGGCTCTTGCCAGCGAGGCTGCTCGGGTTTGCCCAAACGCCATTGCTCATTGCCTTGGGCGTCCAGCGCCAGAACCTGATGCCCGTCCAGATCCGTGACCAGCACCCCACCTTGCGGCCGGGCGCTGATATGGTGCGGACACAGGATTTCCTCCAGAGGCCAGCGCGCCGACACCTGCCCATCCGGTGCCAGCACCAGCACGCAGGCCGGGCGACGCAGCAAGGCGGCGATGCGCCCATCAGCCAGCACCGCCACACTGGTGATACTGCTGATGTCCGCCTGAGTCCAGGCGCGCTCTACCTTGTAGCGCTGAGAACCCAGAGTTACGTAAGCCATTGCCATCTCCCTTCCCCCTTACATGGCGTTGGGCAAGACCATGACGATTTGCGGGAATATCGTCACCAGGGCTGTCGCCAGAACCAGCAACAGGAAAAACGGAAACGCCATGCGCACCAGCTCAAACAGATTGCGTCCGGTAATGCCCTGAATCACAAACAGGTTAAAGCCAATAGGCGGGGTGATCTGCGCCATTTCCACTGTCAGGATCAGGTAGACACCGAACCAGATTGGATCAATACCCGCCGCAATCACGGCAGGCAGCAAGACCGATGTGGTCAGGACCACAATCGAGATGCCATCCAGGAACGCACCCAGAATCACAAAAAACACAGTCAATACGGCAATCAAGGCGTATTGGCTCAGACCCAGGGAGCCGATCCAGGCGGCCAGATTCGCAGGCAGTCCGGTAAAGCTCATGGCACTGGTCAGGTAAGCAGCACCGATCAGGATGAAGGAAATCATGCAGGAGGTCCGTGCCGCCCCCAGCAAACTCTCCACAAAATTCTTCCAGTTAAGCGATCGTCCAAACGCAGCGATGACCAAAGAGCCGATCACACCCAGCACCGCGGCTTCGGTGGCGGTGGCGATACCGCCGTAGATCGAGCCGATCACCGCCATGATCAGCAGCACCACGGGCAAGAGCAAGCGCAGACGGCGAACTTTCTCGCCCCAGGTCAAGGTTTCGACATCAGCAGGCACACGGTCCGGGTGGCGCAAGGACCAGATCGCGATGTACAGCGAGAACAGGCACATCAGCATGATGCCGGGCAGCACACCCGCCACAAACAGGCGGATGATGGAAACCTGAGCAGCAACGGCATACACAATCATCACAATGGACGGTGGAATCAACAGGCCCAAGGTCCCTGCTCCGGCCAGGGAGCCAATGCTGATGCTGTCGTCGTAGCCGCGCGCTTTCAACTCGGGCAAGGAGATGCGCCCGATGGTCGCCGCCGTTGCCGCCGAGGAACCACTGACCGCGGCAAAGATACCGCAACCAAACGTGTTCACGTGCACCAGTCGCCCAGGCAAACGCTGTACCCACGGCCCCAGGCCGCTGAACATATCTTCAGCCAACCGCGTTCGATACAGAATTTCCCCCATCCAGATAAACAGGGGCAAGGCCGTCAAGGCCCAACTGGCCGAAGAGTCCCAGGCCTTGGTGGCAAAGATAATGCCCGCAGGCGCGTCGGCATACAGAAAGATAGACAAAATACCGCAAGCGATCAGAACCAGCGCCACCCACACGCCACTGGCCAGCAAGGCAAGCAGAACAACAAACAGCACTATTGCCTGAGATAAATCAGCCATGTTCAGTTGCCTCCAGTGTTTGACCTTGCGCCGCGTGCAGCAAGCGCCGCAACAACATCAGGGTCAACAATCCCAGACCAATCGGCATACCCAGTTGCGGAATCCACAGAGGTACCGCCACCATGCCCTGGGCCACTTCCTTGTAGATAAAGGACTCATAAACAAAATGAGCCGTCTCCCAAGTGCACCAGGCGGCCAGCACCAGACCAATCGTGGTGGCCAGCAGCTCGTACGGGCGATGCAAACGCTCAGGAATCACCTGCAGCAAAAGCGTGACGCGGATATGATCCCCGCGCAACATGGCATAAGGCAGCGCCAGGAAAATAGACGCCGCCATAAACCAGCCCGCAAAGTCATCCGAGGCGGGTATTTGCATGGAAAACAGGCGCGCCACAATCTGCGCAGTCACCACAACCCCGATCAAACACAGGAAGAATGCGGCCAGTGCGCCGCAGACTCTGGCCATACGCTCCAGAACGATCATGGACGCACCCCTTGCTTATGGTTGACGGTAAGCGTCAAGCAACTTCTGACCATCTGCACCGGCTTTCTTCAGCCACTCTTCGGTCATGGTTTGACCAATCGCGTGCATTTCGCTGGACAGTTTTTCGCTGAGATTACCCACTACCATGCCTTTATCCGCCATGGTTTGCGTCAACTTGGACGTTTGCTCGCGCGATATGGCCCAACCTCGCTCCTCGGCACGTGCACCCGCATCCAGCACGGCTTTTTGCACAGTTTCAGGCAGGCGCTGGAAGGCGCGCTTATTGATGATCACAAAGCTTTGTGGAATGAAGACCTGGGCGTCGTAGTAATACTTCACGTAGTCCCAAGCCTGCGAATCCACCCCGGTTGCGGGCGAAGTCAGCATGGCATCAATAATGCCGGTAGAAAACGCCTGAGGCACTTCGGGTGTTTGCACCGTGGTGGGCACTGCTCCCATCAAGGAAACCAGGCGGCTGGTAGCGGGGCTGTAGGCACGGAAACGGACACCAGCCAGATCAGAGAGCTGCTCCACCGGCTTTTTGGTGTAGATGCCTTGTGGTGGCCAGGGCGAGCCATAGACCAGCACAATGCCTTGCTTGTCCAGACGCTCGGCCAGGAAGGGACGAGTGGCTTTCCACAGTTTTTCCGACTGATCGAAGGACGAGGCCAGGAACGGCACACTATCGACCTCGAACAAAGGATCTTCGTTGCCAATGGCCGCCACCAGCATTTCACCAGCCTGGACCACACCTTGCTGTACACCGCGCTTGACCTCGGGGCGCTTGAGCAGCACCGAGTTCGACTGCACGTTGATATTCAGTTCCCCGTTGGTGGCCGCCTTGATGTCTGCCGCAAACTCACGCGCGTTTTGCGTCAGGAAGTTGTTATCAGGCTGCTCGGTACTCATGTTCCAGTTGGTCGCCGCCTGCGCGGTGCCAGCCAGCGCCAGAACGCAAGCCATGGAAAGTAGTTTTTTGATCATGATGTCGCTTCTCCCAAGAATTGAGGTGATGGCCGCCTTATGAGCGGCTTGCATTCAGATCCCGTGACTGCAGATCCCACAACAAAGAAAACTCGGATACATCGTTGGTCGCCACCCCCAGATCCTGCTGCAAACGGGCAGCCAGGGTACGAGCGGCATTCAAGGTGGTCAGATCCGCCACCAGGTAGGGGTCCAGGCTGCGCTGCTGCGTATCCTCGGACGGCAAAGGGGTCGAAAGCTCTGGGTCTGGCGTCAGCACACGCAAGGCCAGCAGGCCATCGGTCTGTTCCAGATAGGCGGCACATTGACGTGCCAGGGCTTCCCGTTGAGCCACCTCCGGCACACGCACCAGCAAGACCACGGCCCCGGTGCCAACCCCTCCCAGCAAGGACACCACCATCACGCGCCGCTGGGTATTGCTCATGCGGGCAAAGTTGGTATTGGACCAATCCGTTTGCTGCTCAAAGGCCTTCTTGTATTCCGCCGTCCCAAAAACCCGCAGGGACTCGGTGCGATACAAGGCCAGATACTTGCGCCCGGCGCCTTGACGCACATAACGGCGCGACCATTGAAAACCCGGTATGGCAGCGCGTTCAGCCATGTGCTCGCGCTCATACCATTGATTGAAATCCTGCTCATGCTCTGGGGCGATGTCTGTCCAGATGAACAGTTCCCCCGGCGCATCACGATCAGTGCGAAAAGTAGCAGACACGACAGCCCTCCCGAATCAAGGTCATTGCACACTCTTTGTGGGAGTGTCCAACGGCTGCCAAGCAGATTCCAAACGGTTTATTTCAGCCTGGGGCAATAAGAAAAAGCGATCAGATCAAGCGAATGGCGCGGTATATAGATTATCAAGCAAGCCCACGCTCAGTACACATGCGCAGGCAAGGGGAAAACCCTCAAAGGCTAAATCGCGAAGACACGCGTGTCTGGCGGGGGTAAAGCCAGGCCAGGATGCTGGGCAGCAAAATGGTGCATGCGCTCCAGCGCCACGCCAATCACCGCTTGAGCGGTCTGCGTTAAAGGGTCGGGCCGCCAACTGGCAACCAGGCGCAAATCAGGCAAGGCATGTTCGCAAACAATTTCCTGGTACAGACCGCTATCCAGCTGACGGCTGACTGCCGCCAGGGGCAAGGTGGCAATGCAAGGCTGGGCTTCGATCAATTGCGTGCTGGCGGCAATTGAAGAAACGTAGTGAATCCGGGCCTGATCCACAGGCAAGGGCTCAAGCAGCTGCACCAAGGCCAGATGCGGCTGGGAACCACGAGGGAAGGTCACCAAAGGCCAGCGTTGCACCAGCTCCTGCAAACCGCTGCGTACCGGCATGGACTCATCGGCCATGCATACCCAGCCCATGCGCATGGAGCCCATGGGCAAGTTGCGTATGCCGTCCCCCATGATGGGGTCGGTCTGCAAGGCCACATCAATGGTGCCGCGCTTGAGCAAGTCGTGAAGGCGCAAGGTGGACTCGGCGGTCAGCTCAATTTCCAGTTCGGGGTAGAGCGCATGCAGCTGACGAATCAAATCCTTGAACCAGGTATGCACAATGGACTCGACCACGCCCAGGCGCACCCGTCCACTCAAGCGGCTGGAGCCTGCCAGAGCTTCACGCAAATCATGTTCCATGCCCAGCATCTGCTCGGCGTACTGCATCAATTTTCGACCTGCGGGAGTCAGGCGTAGATCGCGGTGGCCCCGCTCGAACAGGGTTTTCTGGAACTCGGCTTCCAGGGCTGCAATCCGCCCCGACACGGCGGCTTGTGTCAGATGCTGCTTGTTCGCTGCCGCACGGAAACTACCCAAACGGGCAATCCAGATAAAGGTTTCTAAAAAGCGGATATTCATGCACCTGTCCTTTCAGGCTTCATCAGGGCGGCCAGATGATATTGGCTACGCAGCTCACCGGGAACGGACACGATCAGACCGGCACCATCACCCACAAAGGCCTGCGTGGGCAAAGCATGGCAATGGGACTGACCGGCGGCAATCCGCGCATGGCGCAGCAAGGACACATGCGGGCGAAAACGACGCGGCGGCTGCGTCCAGCCTAAAGCACTCAGCTTGGCCCAGATCTCATCATGCCACTGCTGCAAGGCCGCCAGTGCCTGAGTTTGCGACTCGTCCGGCCCGGCCCACACTACCCTTGGTTTCTCGAATACATCCCGTATGGTCAGATCCAACTTGATCTGCGGCACCGTCCATTGCGCCATCTGTGTCGCCAAAGTCTGCAGATCCGACACACGGCTGCCGTCCAGAAACGCCAGGGTCAAGTGAAAGTGATCAGGCTGCATCATCCGCCCGCCATAAATCGCATGTGCGTGCAGCGCCTGCTCCGCCAGCCAGGCGCGGGTTTGCGCGTCTGGCCACCAGCCAATGAAAGCGCGAAAAACGTGTTCGGCACCTGACTGCTTCAGGTCCAGAATGGGCAAGGGAATCGTCATCAGCAAACCCTCAAACAAGGCAGATCAGAAAGCGGGGCGTCTAGCCTAGGCCCTGCACAGGCGACGCGCCAGATCGTACACAATATCCAGAGCCGGCAGTTGCGTGCGACCCGACAAACGCACCAAGGCATAGTGCCCGGACAAGGAAGAAGAAAACAGGCCCAGCGGCACCAGATCACCGGCATCAATATCGCGCCGTACCGCCGCCAGCACACTCATCAAGACCATATCGCTATCCAGTACCACATCGCGCTGAATGCTGAAGCTATCACAACAAAAGCGTACAAAGCTGTCGGGATGGCCTTGGGCGCCAAACTCGGCAATCAGACGGTCGGTCAAATCATCACTGATCACGGAGCAGGCCACGGGATACTGGCTGATCGCAGCAAAGTCCAGCGACTCCAGCTGCAACAGCGGGTGGCCTTCGCGTACCAGCATATCGCCTTCCATGGCAGGCAAATACTCAATATCCAGGCCACGCACATCAGTCACCGCGCTGACGTCCAGCACCACCATATCGTAGTGTTCCCGGCGCAAACCTTCGATCAGTTCCAGCGTGCGGCCAATCACCGCGTCCACACGCAAACGCGGGTACTCGTCGAGCAGCGCCACCATGCACGGATGCAGCAAGACCGCGGCGGGGGTCGAACTTAAGCCCAAACGCAGACTGCCCGCGTCCTCGCCCTGCAGCAAGGCCAGCTCGCGCTGCAAGGCACGGCCTTCCTGCAAAACCCGGGGGGCTCGCTCCAGCAGTACCCGACCATAAGGCGTCAAGAAAATGCGCTGACTGCTGCGATCAAACAGCGGCACACCCAGCTCCTGCTCCAGAGCCTGAATGCTACGGCTCAAGGCAGACTGGCTTAAGTGGACAGCTTGCGCGGCCCGGTGAAACGTACCGTGTTCGCAAACGGCCACAAAGTGCCGCAGCTTGCGAAAGTCCATGCTTGTCCCCTTGCTGACGCTTGAGTCGGCTTATGCACAGACCGCATCAACTTGATGATTTTTTGGCGTTTGAGCCGCGCATTGTACCTGCATAGAATGGCTTGGCCACTTGGATGGCCCTACAAAAACACCGGAGACAAACATGACTGATTCCCCAACGCCGCTGGGTACACGCCGCCGCTTTTTGAAAACCACCGGACTGCTGTCGCTGGCGGGTATGGCCCCTTCCCTGGGACGTCAGGCCTTCGCAAAAACCGCTCCCGGTCCGGGCACGGCTCAAGACATCATCATGGCCGACGCGTTGACTCTGTCGGGCTGGAT
Organism: Alcaligenes sp. RM2; assembly: GCF_052931795.1. Taxonomy (NCBI): domain Bacteria; kingdom Pseudomonadati; phylum Pseudomonadota; class Betaproteobacteria; order Burkholderiales; family Alcaligenaceae; genus Alcaligenes; species Alcaligenes sp. RM2. Next base: position 287,552 of record NZ_JBRFIO010000004.1, on the reverse strand, counting down.
CGCACAACGCCAAGTCTCCTGCCACGAAGTGATGGTGGCCTATCTGGACCACATCGCCCGTGTGAACCCCAAGGTCAATGCCATTGTGTCCCTGCAAGAACGCAGCGGCCTGCTGGCCCAGGCCGACAAGCGCGATCAGCAACTGAAAGCTGGTCAGTACATGGGCTGGATGCACGGCATGCCCCAGGCACCCAAAGATCTGGCGGCCACGGTCGATATTGTCACCACCAGCGGTTCACCGATTTTCAAGGACTATCTGCCCAAACAAGATGCCATTGTCGTGGAGCGCGTGCGGCAATCCGGTGCCATTCTGATCGGTAAAACCAATACCCCGGAATTTGGCCTGGGGTCGCATACCTACAACTCCGTGTTCGGTACCACCGGCAATGCCTACCAGCCCGATCTGTGTGCTGGCGGCAGCAGTGGCGGGGCCGCCGTGGCCCTGGCCACCCGCATGTTGCCCGTCGCTGATGGCAGCGACATGATGGGCTCCCTGCGCAACCCCGGTGCTTTCAACAACGTCTACGGCTTTCGCCCCTCCCAAGGCCGCGTGCCCTATGGCCCGTCCTCCGAAGTGTTCTTCCAGCAAATGGGCTACGAAGGCCCCATGGGCCGTACCGTGTCCGACCTGGCCATGCTGCTGTCCACCCAGGCCGGTTTCGATGCTCGCGCCCCGCTTAGCATCGGTCAAGACCCACAACAATTCGCCGGGAAACTGCAACGCGACTTCAAAGGCACCCGCATTGGCTGGCTGGGCGACTACAACGGTTACCTGCCTATGGAAGCCGGCATCCTGGACCTGTGCCAAAACGCATTGAAGAGCTTTGAAGCCATAGGCTGCACCGTTGAAGCGGCCCAGCCCGACTACTCCATGGAGCAGCTATGGCAAACCTGGCTGACGCTGCGCCACTTCACCGTAGCCGGAAGCGCACAGGGCCTGTACGCCAAACCGGAACTGCGCGCCCAAATGAAGCCTGAGGCGATCTGGGAAGTAGCGGGGGGCCTGAACCTGAGCGGGGCGCAGGTCTATCAAGCCTCCATCAACCGCAGCAAATGGTACGAAAGCCTGCGCAAGCTGTTCCAGACCTACGACTATCTGGTGCTGCCTACCGCCCAGGTCTTCCCCTTTGCTGGCACCACCCACTGGCCTGGCGAAATCGCCGGGCGCAGAATGGACACCTACCACCGCTGGATGGAAATCGTGATCGGCGGCTCTCTGGCAGGGCTGCCCGTCATGAACGTGCCTGCGGGCTTTAACGAAGCCGGATTGCCCATGGGCTTACAGATCATGGGCCCTGCACAGGCCGACATGGCGGTGCTGCAACTGTCCTACGCCTATGAGCAGGCCACACAGTGGGTGCAAAAACGTAAACCTGCCTTGCTGACTTAAGCAAATCTGATTACACACCCTCCATTTACAAAACCTGACGTTTTTAACTGTTTCAAAAACGCAAAACGATAGACGCCTAAAAACTCCATACCTAAGATAAGCAGAGCGGTCCGAATCCCAGACCGGCAAACACAGAACAGGAGTAGCACGATGGGTATTATCTCCATGATTATTGTGGGCTTTATCGTAGGCTTGCTGGCACGAGCCATCATGCCTGGCGATCAAAAAATGGGATGGATAATGACCACCATCCTGGGTATTGTCGGCTCCTTTGTCGCAGGCTACCTGGGACAAACCATGGGCTGGTACGTGCCTGGTGAAGGCGCAGGCTGGATCGGTTCCATTGTGGGTGCCATCATCGTCCTGTTTATCTACGGACTGGTCAGCAAGAAAGCGTAAAACGCCGTATAAATACAAAACGGCAGCCTTGCAGCTAATGTGATTGGCGATCCGAAACATCACCACACACGGCTGCAAGGCTGCTACACAACCATTTGCTAGTCTGCATGAGGCTCGATTCGCCGATACCTGTCGATACGCGACTCTGACTCACAGAAAAAATAGACAATAAGTCATTGACCGCCAGCGCGTAAACACAAAAAGCCTGACGCTCCCGGAGCCAGTCATGCCCTACACCATCACCTTGAGTCGCATTTACGACGCCGTCCATGAGCCTGCCGGCAAATCGGCCCGGGTACTCACAGACCGCCTCTGGCCACGCGGCCTGAGCAAAGGCGAATTGGGCGACATCCAGTGGCTGCACGAGGCCAGCCCCACAAGTGAATTACGCAAAAGCTTTCATAGCGGCGATCTTTCGCCCGAGCAATTCCAGCGTCGCTATCAGGAACAGCTAGAGCATGATCCTGATTCCTTGCTCTCCTTGATGAAGCTGGCCCGCAAAGGCGAACTGCAATTGCTAACCGCCACCCACGACCCGCAAACCTCGTACCTGACGGTGCTCAAACAGGCTGTGATTCAGGCTTTGCTTGAAGAAGATCGCATACACGACGGCAATGAACCCAGCTCGCCGGTTTGCTATGCGCACTTAATGAAAGATGAAAAGAAATAAGCCGGGGTTTATTATTCCTGCGCCTGCCTGACAGCGTTAGCATTCGGCCCATTACGCGCCCCCAGCAAACGCTGCACCAAGCTCTGCACACAGGTCTCCCGCCGCGAATCCGGCGCATAGTCTGAGCGCAAGGTAGACCAGGTCGGATGTATCCGTGCCTGCGCCAGTTCCTCCGGCAGGCCTTGCGCCCGCCAGACATTCAATTCCCGCTGCAAGGCCTGATCGAAATTCTCGGCATCAATCTCGCCCAGGCGAATCGGCGTCTGTGCGGCATGACCGCGCCGCTCCAAAGCCGCAATCAAGCTTAGCTGCCGCACAGCCAGCAAACGCAGCACGGCATCATCCACGCTAAGTTCCGTCTCGCCCCGCAACTTGCCCATCAAACGCTGGCCCCACTTATCCGCGCCTTGCCACAAACCACCGGCCAAGGCGCCCAGAACCGTCCCGGTTCCCAGGCTCAGGCCACCTGTCATCACATCCAGCGTGGCGCCTGCCATGGCACCTGCAGCCACACCCTTGCCCAACTGCACGCCAAATTCCTTCAAAGCCTGGGGATCAAACAAGTCCATGCCCCAACGGCCGCCCTCGAAATGCAGCAAATCCGCCACCACATCCTGACGGCCAAAGCTGTAGCGCTTGAGCAAAGCCTGCACGCTCTTGGCTTCGCGCGCCAACACCGGCTCCCTTAGCTGCTGTGCCGCCAGCTCCATGGACTCCTTGTCCGAGGGTGTACTGACACGCCAGGCCGCCACATCAATCAACAGCTCTGCCAGCAAGCGCAAGGCATCCCGACGCCGCAATACTGCCTGCTGCGCCAAATCCACCTTCAACTGCTGCAACACCCCAGCATGCGTCTCCAGCAGCACCGCCAGCTTGTCGTACAGCAAGGCCTCGCCATCCAAAGCCGGTGCCACTGTATCGAATTCCGCCAAGGCATGAAGACCCAAGCGCGCCAAGGCACTGCGCCATTCCTGCACCCGCGCCTGCGGGCTACGAACGAAATTGAGAACAGGCAGCAACGGCCGCCCGCTATAGGCCAGCAAGGTCAGTTCGTCCTTATGCTTGCTCAAGACCGGATCGCGCGCATCCACCACATACAAGCCTGCATCGCAGGATTGCAGCTTGCGCAACACGCGCGCTTCTTGCTCGAAACGGCCCTGTGCCGCTGGGGATTCCAGAAAACGACGTACCCGCTCTGGCCCATCAATACGTTCACCGGCTTGGCTGAGCTGATCCATGAAGTCCAGCAAGGCCATGCTGTCTTCCAGACCAGGAGTGTCGAACAACTCCACCAAAGCCTCGCCGTCCACCGTCAGCCTGGCGCCTTCCACATGCCGTGTGGTGCCAGGGCTATTGCTGACCTGACCGAACTCCGTGTCCCGTGTCAGGGTACGCAGCAAAGAGGTCTTGCCCGTATTGGTGTGACCCACCACCGCCAGCGTCAAAGCCGCAGCACTCATGATGGCTCCTTCAAAGACAAGTCAGGCCATTGATCGTGAATCTGCCCAGGCGCAAAGCCTGCCGCCACCAAACGCTCATGCCAGCTACGACGGCGCGTTTGATCCGGATCGGCCATGGCTTCATCCAGCAACACCACATCGGACTGCTGGGCCAATTGTGCCCATTCAACCAGCGTTGCCACCACCCCGCGATCCGGCGTCTGAGCGGCATCACAGACCATCAACAAATGACGAGGGCTGGCAGACTGCAAGCGGCCCAGAATATCCAGACGCTCGGCCCGCGAGTCCACCCGCCCCAGATCCTGCATCTGCGCCTGCATGAAAGCAGGGGGCCAGCTATGTTCTGGTGGCAACTCCAACCCCACCACACACAGTGCATTGGCCGCCAAAGGCGTGCTTGGCTGGTTTTGAATGCGCGCCACTCTGTCGGGCGACGCCAATTCATCCACACCCGTCGGCTCGCTAACGGGCATCAAACGAGGACGCAGCTCTGCCAAACCCGGCAAGCTGTCGTCCAGACTCAGACGAGCCGTGTGCTTACGCCATTGCCACAGGCTCCAGGCCAAAGCCAGCACACGAGGCAGCAAACCGTAAGTCACCACCGCGCCCAACAGCCAGCTGGACCACAGGGCCTGAGCCTGGGCATCGAGCATTTGCAGGCCATCGCTGCTACGTATGGTGAGGGTATCGGGCAGGGCAAAGCCCAACAAGGATGGCAGGGCGCCCAGGCCTTCAACCAGCCAGACAAAGGTATCCGGCGTCAAAAGCGTGGTTTCCCAATTGAAGTGATAGCGGCGTGAGGCCAGCAGTAGCAGCAGGGTGCTCAGGGCCGACAAAAAGGCCAGCACCCACAAGCTATGGCTGATCAGACCGGCCAACCAGGATTGGCTGCCCCGGCGCGCCAGCACGGCGGCAAAAGCCTGGGGAACCAGACTGGCGTCGCCTTTGACGAAGCGGCGACTAAGCCACCACCAGGCATCACCGGCCCAACTGCCTGTGCCGCTACTTTTGCCCGACCAGGCCAGGCTGAACAGCCAGAAAATAAAAGTCAGTACGTGCAGACCCAGCAACGCCCCCAAAGCCGTCACTACATTCACGGCTCGACTGCCATCGCCCAATGCACCCGCAGCTGTACCAGCCCCGGCCAGCAAAGCCAGCACCGCCATGGCAATCAATAGAAGGCGGGCAACACGCCACCAGCGCGTCCAGGCTTGTTCCAGCCCATCGCGTCGCGCCAGCGCCAAGGCCCGAGCCGACACACGTTGGGCAAAGGGGCCGCCTGCAGCCCGCGCACGGCGCGATTCAGACAGGTCTTCAACAGGCCCCCACAGGGTCTCGCGCAAACGTATGGCTTCAACCAGAGTTTGCTGCTGCCAGGAGCCGACGGATTCAGACGGTTTCATGGCACTGGCCATCACTTAAAGAAGTACAGGTTCGTCAGGCAAGGCATTGACTGCCGCCGCGCCCGGAGTCTGCGCTGGAGCTCCTTGCTGCAAGACGGTTTCAATCGCGCTGACAGCGGCCAGCAAACCAGACAAATACTCACGCGAGGCCAGATCTTTTTCCAACTGCTGACAGATCTGCGCCCATTGAGCCTGATCGGCCTTGATACCCCGGTCTGCAATGATGTGGATACGGCGCTGACCCAAGGCCAGATACAGCAAGACGCCGGAGTTCAAGGGCGTGTCCCAGACACGCAAACGACCGAAGACCTCAAGGGCACGCTGGGCGCTATCGGCTTCATGGGCGGGCAAAACCGCTTCAATCGCCACGACCAGTTCACCACTATGGTTCTCTTCACCCTTGCGGATCTGCTCAGCCAGATGGCCCAACATTTCGGCATTGAAATGACGACGGCGCAGCCATTGGCCTTGCACCGATGCCCAACCCGACAATTCTTTCCAATTCACACTCATGTCGCTCCCCTGTGGCCTTACCAACTACCGGAAGCGCCACCGCCTCCGCTACCGCCACCACCGCCGCCGCTGCCTCCGCCAAAACCGCCGAAGCCACCACCACTGCTGCCACCATTCCCGCCAAAACCACCGGAGGAATAACCGCCCAAGCCGCCAATGACACCACCCCGGCGCGAGGCACGCCCGGAACTGGACTTGCCGCCTGCCCCAAAGAGTCGGCCAATCATGCTCAAGCCTGCACCGACAACAGCGGCAAGCAGGGCCAGGCCAATACTGCCCGACACCACCAGCGTGAACACACCAGCAGCAAAGGCGGCAAACAAAGGCGAAGCAAAAAATACAATCGCGCCTACAGCCAGCAAAGGCTCCCAGAACACACCTTCTTCACCCGACGAGGTGACAGGGGCATTTTTAGGAGGAGGGGGAAGCTCTTCGCCGTTGACCAGACCCACCAGACTATCGGCTGCGGCCTGGATACCGGCATAGAAGTTGCCTTCGATAAAACGAGGCGTCATCTGTTCGCGGATGATGCGCCCCGCCTGCAAGTCCGTGACCGCGCCTTCCAGACCATAGCCGGTCTGGATACGCATACGGCGATCATCCTTGGCCACTAGCAGCAAGATGCCATCGTCCACTTTCTTGCGGCCAATTTCCCACTGATCAAAGACACGCAACGCGTATTGTTCGATGGTTTCTTCGCCTGTGGTAGGTACCATCAGAATCACGACCTGCGCGCCCTTTTCCTGTTCCACGGCTTTGAGCTGCTGGTTCAGGGCGTCTTTTTGATCCGGGCTAAGGGTGCCCGTGGTATCCGTTACCCACCCCGCAATGGCGGGAATCGGTTCAGGTTTGGCCTGCGCCTGCGTCCAGGGCCAGCACAGCAATAACAAGGCCATCAACAAACCACAGGCCCAGACCAGCCTGCCAGAACGTGCAGACCCAGGCCCAGCAGTCAGTGCAAGATCGTGCACGTTCATGACTCCACCTCCAGAATTAATCAATACCCAGCAGGAGCGGGGGTCGCAGGAATATCAAACTTGACCTCGGGGTCACGCGTGATTTCGCTCTGACGATCCACACCGTAGTTTTCCTTGACCTTGTAGCCAAACAGCTTGGCGGTAATCAGGGTAGGGAACTGACGGATGAACAGGTTGTATTCCTGCACCGTCTGTACATAACGGCCGCGTTCGGTGGCAATACGGTTTTCCGTGCCTTCCAGCTGCGTCATCAAGTCGCGGAACAGGCCATCGCTTTTCAGTTGCGGGTAGTTTTCCGACACGGCGATCAAACGCGATAGCGCCGAAGACAACTGATTCTGGGCTTCCTGGAAGCGAGCCATCACTTCGGGGTTGTCCAGATCATCCACTTTCATCTGAATGGTGCCGACCTTGGCGCGCGCCTCGGTAACCTGCGTCAGCACCGCGCGCTCGTTCACCATATAGGCATTGACCGAGCTGACCAGCTTGGGCACCAGTTCGGCGCGGCGCTCGTATTGATTCAAGGTTTGCGACCAAGCGGCCTTGACCTGCTCGTCCAGGCGCTGGATCTCGTTATACCCACAACCCGACAGCAAAACCGCCACGCTGCTGATAAAGACCCATCGTATCCATGATGTCATGATTTTTTTCCTGCAAAAATAAGCAGATAAACAACAAAAACGGGTTACGACCCATTTGCTCGGGCACGTGCCAAACAGAGCCCGGCGGTCCGTGCACGCCAAGCGTAAACCGCGTACCGCAGCATAACAAGTACGTCTATGGCGGCGCTTAACAATTTCTGTCAAATCCGGCAGGGCAATCCGCCTGACCGTTTACGTTTGAAGCAGGTTGTTTTAACGCTACCGCTCAAAATGATACAAGATGGTCAATGAGGATTTTTACTAATTTCACGCTATAATGGCAGATTGCGCAGCGCACCAATCACTGCGCCTCTTGCAGCAGGCGGCGTTCTTGCCCCTGCCGTGGCATTGTCGCCATAACAAAACACCTTAGCCTGGATTGGTAGGGCCCCAAAGAGGGCTTTTGGGCTAGTCACTGGAAAATTCTTGGACTCTCAAATCACTTTTGCCTCTCTTGAGCTGGCAGAACCTCTGTTGCGTGCTGTAACCGACGCAGGCTATACCCACCCCACCCCTATTCAAGCCCAGGCCATCCCCAAGGTCATTGAAGGTGGCGACCTGTTGGCTGCCGCTCAAACCGGCACCGGCAAGACCGCAGGCTTTACCCTGCCTATCTTGCACCGTCTGCTGAACAACCCTCAGCAAAACCGTAAACCAGGCCGCCCACGTGCGCTGATCCTGGCCCCTACCCGTGAACTGGCCGCCCAGGTTGAAGAATCGGTACGTTTGTACAGCCAGCACACCCGTCTGCGCTCGATGGTCATGTTTGGTGGCGTGAACATCAACCCCCAGTTCCATGCGCTGCGCAAGCCCTTGGACATTCTGGTGGCTACTCCTGGCCGTTTGCTGGACCACGTGCGTCAACGCACCGTGGACCTGACCGGCGTGGAAATCCTGGTACTGGACGAAGCCGACCGCATGCTGGACATGGGCTTTATCCGCGACATTCGCAAGATCATCAGCCTGATGCCGGTTGATCGCCAGACTCTGCTGTTCTCGGCGACTTTCTCGGACGAAATCCGTGAACTGGCCCGTGGTTCGCTGAACAACCCTGACGAAGTGGCCGTTGCTGCCCGCAACACCACCAACGAACTGATTACCCAGCAAGTGATTCTGGCTGACCAGGCACACAAGCGTGATCTGCTGAGCCACATCATCCGCGAAAGCGGCTGGAACCAGGTTCTGGTGTTCTGCCGCACCAAGCACGGTGCCAATCGTTTGGCCGAAAAACTGTCCAAGGACGGTATGGCCGCTGAAGCCCTGCACGGCAACAAGAGCCAGGCGGCTCGTACCCGTGCGCTGGCCGGCTTCAAGAACGGCAAGGTTGTGGTACTGGTTGCCACCGACATCGCCGCACGTGGTCTGGACATTGATCAACTGCCTTACGTGGTCAACTTCGAACTGCCTAACGTTCCTGAAGACTACGTTCACCGCATTGGCCGTACTGGCCGTGCCGGTAGCGAAGGCGTGGCTCTGTCGCTGGTGGATCGCAGCGAAATGCGTTTACTCAAGCAGATCGAGCGCATGACCCGCAATCCTATCGAACGCATCGTGGTGGAAGGCTGGACGCCTCCTTCGCGCGCCGCTCTGGCTGAAGAAGCCAAGGAAGACACCTACGCAGAGCGCCGCTTCAACAGCGCTCCTGGCGCTCGTGCTCCTGGTGCCCGTCGCCCTAACGGTGGTGGTCAAGGTCGCTCCGCTGAAGGCCGTGGTGGCAATGGCGAAAGCCGTCCGCGCCGTCCTGGCAACGACAACCGCCCACGTCGCAGCGCCGCTCCTGGCGGTGCAGGCGGTGGCGCAGCCCGTGCTGGCCAAGGTCGCCCCGGTGGCCGTCAAGACAGCCGCGGCCCGAACCGCAGCAACCGCAGTTCCGCACAAGCCAAAGCCTAAACCCTGCAAAGGGACTGTGCCTGCCAAAGGCGGGCACAGCGCCCGCCTTTGAACCGAGCACACCATGGCACTGAGCACCTGGCTCGCCTTTTTTGCGGCTTCCTGGGTTATTTCGTTTTCACCTGGCCCAGGTGCGATTTCCTCCATGTCCTCCGGCCTGAAATACGGCTTCAAGCGTGGCTACTGGATGGCTATAGGCCTGAATATCGGGATCATGATCCAGATATTCATCATCAGCCTGGGATTGGGCCAAGTCCTGGCGCGCTCGGAACTGGCGTTCACCACGCTTAAATGGTTGGGTGCCGCCTACCTGATTTATCTGGGCTGGAAGCAATTGCGCACCGACGCCATGCCGGTGCAGGTCACAGGTCAGGAACCCAGCGACTTTCGTATTCGCGATTTGTTGATACGGGGTTGCCTGATCAATATCACCAACCCCAAGGGTCTGGTATTTTTGCTGGCCATCATGCCCCAGTTTCTGGACTTGAATCGGCCCATGCCGCTGCAATACCTGCTGATCGCCATGACCCTGTGCTTTACGGATCTGGTGGCCATGGGTTGCTACACGTCGCTGGCCGCTCGCATGTTGCATTTGCTGCGTCAGGCCAGCCATGTCCGGCTGCTGAACCGCGTGTTCGGTTCGCTATTTATTCTGGCAGGGACGGTATTGGCCAGCGTGTCGCGTTAGCCTTGTGCACGCATCAGCTTGCCCCCAAGCTCTGCTTTACGGATAATTCGCTCACTGTTTTCCACGCGCCAGACTGGCGCTGCCACAAGGATTTTCAATGTCGTCCGGTGACATACGCTCTGAAGTCAAGAAACGCCGCACCTTTGCCATTATTTCTCACCCTGACGCGGGTAAGACCACACTGACAGAAAAACTGCTGTTGTTCGCGGGTGCGATTCAGATTGCAGGTAGCGTCAAGGCCCGTAAAGCCAGCCGTCACGCCTCCTCGGACTGGATGGAAATTGAAAAGCAACGTGGTATTTCGGTGGCCTCCTCGGTCATGCAGATGGAATACCGCGACTGCGTGATCAACTTGCTGGACACCCCCGGTCACCAGGACTTCTCCGAAGACACCTACCGTGTGCTGACCGCCGTGGACGCCGCCTTGATGGTGATTGACGCGGCCAACGGTGTGGAACCGCAAACCATTCGCCTCTTGCAAGTGTGCCGGGCCCGCAATACGCCCATCATCACTTTCGTGAACAAGCTGGACCGCGAAGTTCAAGAGCCGCTGGATGTGCTGTCGGAAATCGAATCGCACCTGGGCATGGAAGTGGTGCCGTTTTCCTGGCCTATCGGGATGGCACGTCGCTTTGGCGGTGTGTTCAATCTGCGCGCCAATCATATGCGTGTGTTCAAGCCCGGTCAGGAACGTCATGGCGAGGATGAAATCATCCCTGGCCTGGACAACCCTGTGATTGCCGAACGCTTTGGCGAGCCCTTTGCAAAGGCTCAGGAAGAAATCGAGCTGCTCAATGCTGCAGCCCCCGAATTCGATCTGGACCTGTTCCTGGCTGGCAAGCAAACCCCCGTTTTCTTTGGCTCGGCCATCAACAACTTTGGTGTGCAGGAAGTGCTGGACGCACTGGTTGATCTGGCTCCTTCTCCTGGCCCACGCGCTGCCTTGCAGCGTGAAGTGCAGCCGGACGAGCCCAAGTTCAGTGGTGTGGTGTTCAAGGTGCAAGCCAATATGGACCCCGCCCACCGTGACCGCGTGGCCTTTGTGCGCGTCAGCTCCGGCCATTTCAAGCGCGGGATGAAACTGAAAGTGTCTCGTACCGGCAAGGAAATTCGCCCCAATAACGTGGTGTCCTTCCTGTCGCAACGCCGTGAACTGCTGGATGATGCCTTTGCTGGCGACATTATCGGTGTGCCCAACCACGGCATCCTGCAATTGGGCGACGTGCTGACCGAAGGCGAAAACCTGCAATTTACCGGGCTGCCTTTCTTCGCCCCCGAACTGTTCCAGTCCATTGAGGTCAAAGACCCATTGCGCACCAAGCAATTGCGTACCGGCCTGACCCAGCTGGGTGAAGAGGGCGCCATTCAGGTGTTCCGTCCCCATATGGCAGGCGGCATGATGCTGCTGGGCGCGGTTGGCCAACTGCAGTTTGAAGTGGTGGCCCACCGCCTGAAAACGGAGTACGGTGTGGAAGCGCGCCTGTCGTCCAGCCGCTTCAATATGGCTCGCTGGGTAACAGCCAAAGACCCCAAGGACATGAAGAAGTTTATCGAGACCAACGCGGGCAATATTGCTTATGACGTGGTCGAGGCCACTGCCTTTTTAGCAAGCTCGCCTGCGCAGTTGCGCGTGGCTCAGGAGCTGAATCCGGGCATTGAATTCCACGCATTACGTGAACATGGTGGACACGTTTTCGGGGATGCCGTCTAATTCTGTCACAAGAGCAGGGCCGACATTTCGCTACAATGACGGCTCTTTTCTTTTAATTACGCGCATCCGGCCGACCGGATTGCCCCTGATTCAACCGAGACATCGCTTATGCCCTGGCGTTTTATCATTGCTGTCTTGCTGCTGGCCGCAGGTGCTTCAGTGTGGGGCGGCCTGGAACTGGGGAACTGGCTAATCGCGCACGGCCCTGAAAAGTCCATGGCGGTCAGCACCCCCGACCCGTCAGACTTGCCTACGCTTGATGCCGATGGCAAACCCTTTACCGCGCAACCGCCGCAGCCTTTACCCAATGGCCGCCTGGGAGTGCCGCAAGCACCCACACCGATCGCTTGGGAAATTGACACGTCCACGCTGACGGAAGAAAAGCCACCTATTGCCTTGGCCACCACGTCCATTTCGCTGGAGCAGGCCATTCAAATTGCCATGACCGAGCAGAACCGGGAGTTGCAAGGGATTGCTCGTGTAAACCTGGGTGGCTCCGAGCCTATCCAGCCGGTAGATATAGGCACGCCCCCACCACCGCCACCACAAGATATTCAAGTGGCCGGCAACAATAACGGTGCCTGGCAGGCACAGCTGCAGCAAGAGTTGAATGCCTGTAGCCAAAAAGGCTTTTTCGATCGCCCAAGTTGTTCCTGGGATGCCCGCAACAAGTACTGCGGTCCGAACAATGCCTGGGGCAAGGTGCCTGGCTGCCCAAGCAAGTCCTTCTAAGCTGTCTGTAGTCGCTTCCCAGGCTACGCTGCCTTTGCAATTGAAGGCTTCGTTTCCAGAGCAGGAAGCTGCCAAGGACAATAAAAAAGCACCCGTTAGTAACGGGTGCTTTTTTTTGGTCTGACCACACAAAGACTTATTCGTGGTCGCCCATCTGCGATTGCAGGTAGTTTTGCAGGCCCACTTTTTCGATCAGCTCCAGCTGTGTACCCAGCCAATCGATGTGCTCTTCGGTGTCGTCCAGAATCTTCAAGAACAAATCACGCGACACGTAGTCGCGGGTGGACTCACAGTACTCGATAGCCTCTACCACGGTCTGACGGGCAGCCTGTTCCAGCTTCAGGTCACAGCCCAACAGTTCAGGCACGTTCTCACCGATCATGATCTTGTGCATGTCCTGCAGGTTGGGCAGGCCGTCCAGCATGAAGATACGTTCGATCAGCATATCGGCGTGCTTCATCTCGCCGATGGACTCGTCATACTCGTGTTTGCCCAGCTTGTTAAAGCCCCAATGGTTCAACATGCGAGCGTGCAAGAAGTATTGATTGATTGCTGTTAGTTCGTTCTTTAGCTGCTTGTTCAGATGCTGAATTACCACTTTATCGCCAAACATGCTGTTCTCCTGTAAATCTGACGGCGCTCCCCCCAAGGAGCCGCCGAGCCCCCACAAATGCTGCTCACGCCACAGATCGCACTCAGGCGCGATGCAGGCAAAAACACAATGGGGGATGAATGTGACAGGCTACCATGCACGCATGTGCCATGGCTTAAAAAACAGCTAAACACCCAGAAAGCGTTGCACTTTTGGGTTAGTAACAGGACCAATAACAATCATTCCCACTAACAATAGCGGGAATGGAAAATCCTGATCAAAAACACGCGCTTAGGCGCGACAAACAAGACGGCCGAACTCAGGGGCAGGGATCAGGCTGTCGTTGGCAGCGTAATCCACCCGGGCGGTTTCAAGACTGGCAATCATGGTCTGATTGGCATAGCGTCCGCCGGGCAAATAGTCCTGAGCCGTCTCCGCGCAACAGCCACAGCAAGACGCCACGCCAAGCTGACCTTGCAGGTCTGCCAGGCTGGAAGCGCCGCCACGTACTGCTTCTTGTACTTGACGCTCGGTGATCGCGTTACATATGCAGATAAACATGAGAACTATTATTATCAAGAAACCTGAAAATATCAAGAGTCATTCTCATTAAGAACTGTCTTTCCTCGATATAGCCCTGGGAATGGCTTGCAGCCTGCCCTTGCGGTCTTGGCCTGAAAACGACAGTCGCATCAATTCTGCAATAGATGGTCCATCAACAAGCGCGCGGCGGGCGACAAGCTATAGCGGCTACGCACGCACAAGGCCACGCGACGTGAGGTCCAGGGCTCCTTGATCACGCACAAGGCCAGGCCCAGGCTTTGTACATAGGACTCGGCCACAGAACGCGGCAACATGCCAATTCCAAGCCCCGCCTCAATCATGCGGCACTGGGCATCGTAACTGGTCACCTGCACGCGGCAACGCCAGGTGCGCTCCAGTTCGCTGGCGGCACGTAACAGCAGCAAATTGGGGTGACTGCCAGTGTGCATCCCCACATAGTCGAAATCCAGCGTGTCGGCAAAGGCCAACTCCCCCCGTCCTGCCAAAGGATGGGTAGCAGGCACCAGCAACACCAGCTCGTCCTGGCGATAGTCGTAGTACTCCACCTCGGCACTGCCTACGCCTCGAATCAGTACTCCCAGATCAGCATTATTATCGGCCACCGCCTGGGCGACTCCAGCACTGATACGTTCCTCCAAGGACACCCGCACTTTGGGGTGACGCGCCATAAAAGAGCTCAAAGCCTGCGGCAAAAACTGCGTGATGGACGACAGGTTGGCCGCAATCCGCACATGCCCAGTGGCCCCGCCGGCAAAGTCGCGCATCAGCGCGCCCATGGCATCCATATCGTCCAGCAGGCGCTGGGACATGGCCGCCAATGATTTGCCCGCTGCCGTCGGATACACACCCTTGTTGCTGCGCTCAATCAGGGCTGCGCCCAGTTGCTGCTCCAGATCGCTCAGGCGCTTGCTGACCGCGGCAGGCGCAATATGAAACTGCTCGGCCGCCCCCGAGATGGTGCCGCGTTCCAGCACCAATAAAAACAGCCGTAAAGATTTGGGATCGATGTTCATAAGCCAGTATTCCATCCTAGGAAGGGCGGGTCGACAAGCACTCTGCCATCATCAATTGCGATAGCACCATCGCAATTTGACGCTGTACTCACGTCATTAGCGATGACAGACTACGCACATAATACGGAACCTGATTATTTAAGTCAGGAATAGAGAGTGAGGGGAGAAACAAGATGCGCGACAGCGACAATCTGAAAGGGGGCTTTGACGGCACCCTGCCCATGGGGCAACAGCCGGCTTTGGTCGTTATCGATTTTCAACGCGGCTTTACCGAGCCTGGCTTGACGCCACTGGCCTCGAACTGCGACAGCCAGATCGAACAAACCAACACCCTGATTCGCGCCATGCGTGGCAAGGGTCGCGTTATTTTCACCATCATCGGCTACGAAGCCCATCTGGCCGACGCCAATCTGTGGCTGACCAAGGCCTCGTCCTTGCGCTGCCTGCTGCGTGGTTCGACTGCCTGTGAGCTGGACCCACGGCTGGACTACGACCCCGAACAAGACATCATCCTGTACAAGACCCAGGCTTCCGCCTTTTACGGCACGCCGCTGCCCGCCTTGCTGGCCCATCAGGGCTGCGACATGCTGATTGTGGCCGGTGCCACCACCAGCGGTTGCGTGCGTGCCAGCGTGGTGGACAGCTTGCAGTCGGGATTTGCCCCGTTCGTGGCTGAAGATGCGGTGGCTGACCGCTCGGCAGCCCAACATCGCAGCAATCTGATCGATATGGCCAGCAAGTACGCCGAAGTCCTGCCCTCGGCAGACTTGATCGCTCATCTACACACGCTTTAAACGCGCAACAAAAAAAGAAACCACAGGAGACTCTCATGAAAAAAGCCCTGACAGCGGCGATGGCCGCCTGCACCCTGGCGCTGGGCATCTCGCCCGCCCAAGCCCAAGAAGTTGAGCTGACTTTCTCAACCTATTTGCCCCCGGCCTACGAATACGCCTGGAAACCCATCGAGAACTTCGTTCAGACCGTGGAAAAAGAAAGCCAGGGTCGCATCAAGATCAACGTGTTCCACTCCGGTCAGCTGTTCGATGGCTACGAGGAGCTGCCAGCCTTGTCGCGCGGTGACGTGGATATCGTCAACATGACCAGCACGTACCCCAGCGGCACCGTGCCAGCGCTGAACATCTTTACCCTGCCATTCCTGTTTGACAGCACGGCCCACCTGAAGCGTGCCCTGGATCAAGGTCTGTTCAAGCTGGGTGCCGAGCAGGAACTGCGTGACACCCACGATGCCGTGGTGCTGGGCCTGGCCCCTTGGGACCCGTACGAGTTTTACAGCCGCAAGGCACCGATCAACTCGGCCGCGGACATCAAGGGCAAAGTCTGGGCATCGACCAGCTCCATGGACGCACGCGCCCTGCAACTGCTGGGGGGCTCACCTACCGGCATGCCGTCTTCCGAGCTGTACCTGGCCTTTGACCGTGGCGTGATCGACGCCACCCCACGTCCCTTGCTAACCGGCATTGGCCGCAACCTGTATGAAGTGGCCAAGTACCTGTCCATCGCCAACTTCGGTATCGATGTGTCCGTGCTGACCATCAACCGCAAAAAGTGGGAATCCCTGCCACCTGATCTGCAAGAAATCATCAGCAAGGCCGCCCACCAGCGCGACGAAGAACAGTTTGAGCGCGTGAACGCCTTTGTAGGCCAGGCCCTGCAACGCTACGAGCAAGCCGGTGTGACCATCAATCGTGTTGAGCCCGCTCAACTGGCCGAAATGCGTCAGCAAACCCAAGCCGCCATTGATGAATGGAGCAAGCAGGTTGAAAACGGTCCCGCTTATCTGGAACTGATCGAAAAAACCCGCCAGCCCTGATCACGCGTGACTGCGCGCCGGACCACCAGCCGGCGCGCATCCCTCGTGTGGAGACACCATGAATCCACTTATTCATTTTCTGGGCGCATTTGCGCGCGGTAGCAACCGGCTCGCCATTCTGGTGGCCGAAGTTGCACTAGCCGCTCTGATGATTGCCTGCACCTACGGCGTCATTGCACGCTACGTCTTTAATAGCCCCAGCATCTACATCACCGAAGTGTGCGTGTACTTACTGCTGGTCTGCTCCTGGCTGTCCATCGGCTGGGTTCACCTGGAAAACCGCCACGTCAGCGTGGAAGCCTTCCACATGCGCTTCTCGCCACGCGGCCAGCGCCTGGCCACCTGCATTTCGCAGCTGTGCATCTTGTTCTTCTGCCTGGTGCTGCTGTGGGCGGGTATTTCCGTGGTGGAAACCGCGATTGCCCGTAACTACCGCTCGGCCTCCATGCTGCGTTTCCCCCTGTGGATTGCCTACGGCATGATCCCATTGGGTGGCACCTTGCTGGGCCTGGCTGCTCTGCGCCAGCTGTTCATCCCGAACAGTGTGGAATCCAACGACAGCATCAAGGAGTTCTGACATGGATTCCATGCTCATTTTCAGCCTGATGATGGCCTGCTTTGCCATCCTGATGGTTATCGGCACCCCCATTTTTGCCGCACTGGGTGTCGCCAGTGTTTCCGGCATTCTGATGAAATCCGGCCTGGGCGGCCTGGACGTCATTCCCGCCACCTTGCACCGCGGCATGGCCAGCTATTCCCTGATCGCCATTCCGCTGTTCATTCTGATGGGTGAGGTCATCGCCCGCACCAGTATCGGCGGCAAGTTGTATCAGCTGTTCTATCTGTGGCTGAACCGCCTGCCCGGTGGTTTGGCTGTAGCCAGTGTGGGCAGCTCGGCCGTTTTCGGTGCCATGAGCGGGGTCAGCGTGGCGGGTGCCGCCACGATTGGTCGCTTTGCCATTCCAGAAATGCTCAAGCGTGGTTACTCGCCCAGCCTGTCTGGCGGCACGATTGCTGCGGCCGGTGCCCTGGCTTTGCTGATTCCACCCAGCATTGGCTTTGTGCTGTATGGCGAAATGGCTGACCAATCCATCGGCAAGCTGTTCATTGGTGCCTTGCTACCCGCCTTGATGGTCACCGTCATGATGGTGATCTATGTCGCTCTGGTTGCGATATTCAAACCAAAGTCCGCACCGCGCAATTCGGAAGTCGTTACCTGGGCACAGAAACTGGCCGCCCTGAAAGACATCTGGGCCGCTTCCTTGCTGATTCTGCTGGTGCTGGGCACGATCTATCTGGGTATTGCTACTCCGACAGAAGCGGCCGGCATTGGTGCTGCAGGGGCATTCATCATTGCCATTGCCTACAAGGAAATGAACTGGCGCACGGCCTTGCAGATTCTGCGCTCCACCGCCGTCACCAGTGGCATGATTTTGCTGATTCTGGCCGCCGCGCTGCTGTTTGGCTACATCATGACGCGTCTGATGATTCCGCAAAAGCTGGTCACGCTGATTACGGCTTCGTCTCAACCGGCGTGGGTCATTCTGATATTCGTTCTACTATTTCTTATTGTGATCGGCATGTTCCTGGATATTGTTTCTCTTATCCTGATCACCACACCTGTTTTACTGCCTGTTATTGTGGCGCTGGGCTACGATCCATTATGGTTTGGCATTGTGATGATTATTGCCTGCGAAATGGCCGTCATTACGCCGCCGGTGGGTTTGAACCTGTATGTGATCAAGGGCATTGCCCCACAAATATCGCTACAGCAGATTACACGCGGGGCTCTGCCCTTTGTGGCACTGGAAATTTTGGCGATTGTGATTTTGACAATCTTCCCCGAAATCATTCTTTGGTTACCCAGAACGCTTTAAAAAATAAAACCCGCTTCATGCGGGTTTTTTTATTTTCCATCCACGTTTTTTACGATGGCAGCATAATATTTGATTGCTTTTCTACTTTCTTTTTCTATCCCAGAATCAATAACTGGAGGAAACAGAAATGGATAAGAACAGCTTTACCGAACCCCCGCTCAAAGGCATCAAAGTCCTGGAGCTGGGTTCCTTGATTGCCGGCCCCTATGCCGGTAGCCTGCTGGCCCAATTCGGGGCCGATGTCATCAAGATCGAACCGCCTGGCAAGGGCGACCCGCTACGCCGCTGGCGGCAGTTGCACAAGGACACCTCCCTGTGGTGGCGCGTACAAAGTCGCAACAAGCGCTCCATTGCGCTGGATCTGCGCCAGCCCGAGGGCCAGGAAATTGCCCGTGAACTGGCCTTGCAAAGCGACATCGTCATTGAAAATTTCCGCCCCGGCGTGCTTGAACGCTGGGGCCTGGGCTGGGAAACGCTGCACGCACTGAACCCACGCCTGATCATGGTGCGCGTCTCCGGTTATGGACAGGACGGCCCCTATCACCGTCGCCCCGGCTTTGCCGCCATCGCGGAATGTATGGGTGGCCTGCGTTATGGCACCGGCTATCCGGATAGGCCCCCTGTACGAGCCGGTGTCAGCCTGGGCGATACGCTGGCTTCGCTGTACGGCACGATTGGCGCGCTGCTGGCCATGCACCATCTACGTCAGGAAGGCGGGCAGGGGCAGATGATTGATGTGGCCTTGTATGAATCTGTCTTTGCCATCATGGAAAGCCTGATTCCAGACTATCAACTGAACGGTCATCAGCGCGAACGTACCGGGGCCAGCCTGCCCGGCATCGCCCCCTCCAACACCTATCCCACCGGCGACGGCAAATGGGTAGTGATTGCCGCCAATAGTGACGCCATTTTCATCCGTCTGATGCAGGCCATGAACCGTCCTGATCTGGCCAGCGATCCGCACCTGTCCGACAACGCCGGACGGGTGGAACACAGCGCCATGCTGGACCAGACGATTGGCGACTGGACAGGGGCCCGCAGCCTGGAAGAGGTGTTGAGCGTGCTGGATCAGGCTGAAGTCCCCAGCGGCAGCATCTACACCGCCGCCGACATTCTTGATGACCCGCATTACCAGGCCCGCGGCATGCTGGAGAAACACACCTTGGAGGACGGCCAGGAACTGACCATACCCGGCATCGTCCCCAAGCTAAGCCGCAGTCCCGGTGCCACCCAATGGTTGGGGCCGGAGTTGGGTGAACACACAGACAGCATCCTGCAAGAACTGGGCATGAGCCCGGAGCGCCGCCAAGCTCTGCGTGAACAAGGAATCGTGGAATGAGTACCGTGTTATTAACTGATGTCACCTTGCGTGACGGCCTGCAAATTGTGCCACGCTGGGTGCCTACGCCGGACAAGCTGCGTATCGCGCAAGCACTGCCTCGATGCGGCGTGCGCAAGATAGAGCTGACGTCCTTTACCTCGCCCAAAGCCATCCCATCCCTGGCGGATGCCGACGAGCTGGCTAGCCTGACCGCGCGCGCGCCCCAAGTCTGCTACACCGCCCTGGTTCCCAATCTGCGCGGTGCACAGCGTGCTTTAGCGGCCAATATGGACGAGCTGAACTTTGTATTTTCGGCCTCTGAAGCGCATAACCTGGCCAATCTGCGCATGAACATTGCGCAATCACTGGCCCAGCTGGAGCAAGTGCTGGAAGCGGCGGGCAAAACGCCAGTCAACGTGTCCCTGTCCACCGCTTTTGGCTGCCCCTTTACCGGCGCCGTCGCCCCCGCGCACGTGATTGCACTGATGCAACAAGTGCAACGCATGGGAGCCAGCTCCGTCAGCCTGTGCGATACCACCGGCATGGGCTCGCCCGCCGATGTGGAACGTCTGACCCAGGCTGCCTTGAGCTTGTATGGTGAACAAGGCGTCACCGCCCATTTCCATGACACCCGCGGGCTGGCCCTGGCCAATGCCTGGGCCGCGTATCGCGAAGGAGGGCGTCGGTTTGACGCAGCCTTGGCCGGTTTGGGCGGTTGCCCTTACGCCCCCGGTGCCAGCGGCAATGCCAGCCTGGAAGATCTGGCCCATATGTTCCAAATCAGCGGTGTGGAAACAGGCTTGAGTCTGGAAGCGCTCCAGCCCTTGGCCGAAGAAATCGCAGCCCTGACGCAAGAGCCCGTTCAAAGTCGCCTGCACAAAGCAGGACCAGCCTACGCCTTGAAGGTGTGCCAACCATGAGCACGGCCCGCACCCTTTTTCAAAAGCTCTGGGATGCACATCGCGTTGCGACGGTAGACGATGAGCATGATCTGATCTACATAGACCGCCAGTTGTTGTACGAAGTCACCAGTCCGCAAGCCTTCGAGAGTTTGCGCTTGGCCGGACGCCAAGTGCGTCGCCCGGAAACTGCGCTGACCACGGTGGACCACAACGTGCCCACGCACCGCCGCAATCAGCGTCTGGAAGACCCGTTGGCGCAGGCACAGATCGACCAGATGGAGATCAATAGCCGGGAGTTTGGCCTGCGCTACTTTGGCCTGGATGACGAGCGCCAGGGCATCATCCACGTGATCGGACCCGAGCAGGGCATGACCTTGCCCGGCTCCAGCATCGTGGCAGGAGATTCCCATACCAGCACGCATGGTGCGTTTGCGGCCTTGGCCTTTGGCATTGGCACCTCCGAAGTGGAGCATGTTCTGGCCACGCAATGCTTGGCCGCAAAACGCATGCGCAGCCTGCAGGTCGATGTGCAAGGTGAATTGCCTGCCACCAGCACCGCCAAGGATCTGGTCCTGCACATCATTGCCCGCATGGGTGCGGATGGAGGACGGGACTGTGCCATCGAATTTACCGGCCCCGCCATCCGTGCCTTGTCCATGGAAGGGCGCATGACCTTGTGCAATATGGCGATCGAAGCGGGGGCCCGTATTGGTCTGGTCGCTGTGGACGACAAGACCCTGGACTATGTGCGCGGCCGCCCCTTGGCACCAAAAGGAGAGGCATGGGACAAGGCAGAGCAGTACTGGCGCACGCTGATCAGCGATGAAGGCTGCCAATACGATCAGCATTTGCTGATCGACGCCACGCAGGTTGCCCCCACAGTCACTTGGGGCACATCGCCCGATATGGCGGCGGCCATCGACCAGCTTGTACCTGATCCATTAGCCGCTGCCACGGGCAAACAAGCTGATGCCCAACGCGCCTTGAACTATATGGCTTTGCAGGCCGGGCAGCCGTTGGCAGGCATCACCGTAGACCGGGTGTTCATCGGTTCCTGTACCAATGCGCGTATTGAGGACCTGCGCAGCGCCGCTGCCATGGTCAAAGGCAAACGCGTAGCCAGCACAGTGCTGCAAGCTTTGGTCGTACCCGGCTCGGGTCTGGTACGCCGTCAGGCCGAGCAGGAAGGCCTGGACCAGATATTCACGCAAGCCGGCTTTGAATGGCGCGAGCCGGGCTGCTCCATGTGCCTGGGCATGAACGAAGACCGCCTGAACCCGGGCGAGCGCTGCGCCTCCACTTCCAACCGCAATTTCGAAGGCCGGCAGGGCGCCTTGGGACGTACACACCTGATGAGCCCCGCCATGGCTGCTGCCGCTGCAATTGCGGGCCATCTTGTCGATATCCGTAACTGGGACGCCGCATGAACACACCTTTTACTTCCGTGCGCTCGCGCCTGATTGCGCTGGACCGTGCCAATGTAGACACCGACGCTATCTTGCCCAAGCAGTACATGACATCCTTGTCGCGCACTGGCTTTGGACAATATGCCTTCGACAACTGGCGGTACGCGGACATTGGCTACCCCGGCAAACCACTGGACGAGCGTGAACCCATCAACAGTTTCTGCCTGCATCAGCCGCACGCCCAGGGAGCCCGGATTCTGCTCGGACGCGAGAACTTCGGCTGCGGGTCCAGCCGCGAACACGCAGTTTGGGCACTGAAGGATTTGGGTATTTCGGTGCTGATCGCCACTTCATTTGCAGACATCTTTCGCAATAACTGCTTTAAAAACGGTCTGTTGCCATTACAACTCAACACCGACCAGGTAGATGCCCTGTTTGTCACCGCCACCAATCATCCCTGGGCTGAATGGATGGTCGATCTGGAGGCGGGCATGTTGATCGGCCCCGATCAGCGCATTCACTTCCAGATAGAACCGGAACGCCGACGCCGTTTGCTGCTAGCGCTGGATGACGTCAGCGTGACGGAGCAAAAGATGGAAACTATTCGGGCTTACGAACAGCAGCGCAAGAAGCAGGAGCCTTGGCTATTTAATTGAGCGGAGCAGATGGCTGCAAAGGAGGGCTTTTGCAGGGCCTGTTCATATGTGCGCGCAGGCCCTGTTTGTTTATTGTTTTGACGTCCAAGGCTGCGAGTTGCTCGGCCAGGCTCGCCAGGAACCTTTGACCTGCTGTGGCCCGTTTTCCTAGACCCCAGCCGCCGCCCGCATCTTGCGTTGTGAAGCCGGTGCCAAACCTTCCGCTTCCCGGTACTTCGCCACCGTACGGCGCGCCAAAGTCAGGCCCTGAGCCTGCAAGAGATCGGTAATCTGCTGATCCGACAAAGGCTTGGCTGGCGACTCGTCACGAATCATCTGTGCGATCTGTGCCCGTACCGAAGCCGCCGACAGATCAGCCTTGCCATCAGCACTGGCCAAGGCCACGGTAAAGAACTGTTTAAGCTCCATCACTCCATGCGGTGTTTGCATGTACTTTTGCCGCGTTGCACGAGAAATCGTGGACTCGTGCAAATCCAGCTCGGCTGCCAGATCGGCCAATTGCATGGGTTTGAGCGCCGACACACCTTGCGTGAAGAAGTCCTGCTGCATCTGCACAATCGCTTGGGCCACCCGCAAAATCGTCACGAAACGGCTGTTAACGCTGCGCAGCAAGCCAGTCGCTTTTTGGCGCTCTGCCAGCAAGGCAGGGTGCGCTTCAATTTCGTAATCGTGCAGATTCACCAATTGCAGGCGTGGCACAGCCAGGGGATTCAAGGCCGCCTGCCAATTGTCCTTGCCGCGAATCAACAGCACATCGGGTACCACATAAGCCGAGACGTCCTGCGTCCAGGCCCGCCCCGGCTTGGGGTCCAGCTTCAAGACCAGATGATGGGCGCGCTCGACCAGCTCGGCCGAATAGCGACCGGCACAACGCTGACGCAACTGACTGGGAGAGGCCAGAATGCCGACATGCTCGCGCACCAGATAGCGGGCGCAATCGAGCAAGGCGGGTTCCAATTGCTGAGCCTGTTGCATCAGTTGCAAGTCCAGGCACTCGGCCAGATCCCGCGCACCGACACCGGCCGGGTCCAGGGACTGCACCTGGGCCAGCGCACAGCGCAAATCACTTTCATCAATATCCAGCTCGTCGGGCAGGCAGTCCAGCACCTCTTCCAGCGAGACGGGCAGGTAGCCGTTATCGTCCAGCTCATCGATCAATAACTGGGCCAAAGCGCGGTCACGGTCGCTCAAACGCAACAGTCCCAGCTGCTCGCTTAAATAAGCAGCCAGGTCCTGGGCAATGGCCGATTCGGGAGTCCAGTCAGGGTCGTCCGAATCTCCCTGATGTTTGGGAAACTCAAGGCTCGCCCACGAGGATTCCGCCTCGCCCGAAGCGGCTTCGGGCAATGGCTCGGCGGCGACATCCGTCTGCACGTCCAGACGTTCCAGCAAGGGGTTATCCAGCAAAGCTTGAGCCAACTCCTGCTCCAGCTCGGCCCCCGATAGCTGCAACACTTTAATAGACTGTTGCAATTGCGGCGTCAAAACCAGCGTTTGCTGCTGGCGTAAATCTAGTGACTGACGCGTAAGCATAGGTACAATCGTTTCCATGAAAACTGACAACGCCCAGACACCCACCGCCAACGATAGTCAGGCTCTGCGCAGCACACTGTTCAAGCTGTGCGCCACGGCCACTATTATCTGCACCGTAGTCACTATCGTGGTCGCCATTATCTGGTGGGACCTGCTCAACCGTCTTATCAGCTTTGGGCGTGGCCTGGATTACTCCGGCCTGCAGGCCTTGAGCATTCAAAACCTGGCGCTGATCAAGCAGTACAACCCGTTTTTCTGGTGGACGGTAGTGGGCGTCATAACCCTCATTATTGCCTATCTTTTGTATGGCTTCGTACAAGGGGTCATGCGACGCAACCAGCAACGCATTATCGACGAGTCCACGGTGGCTCAACTGGCCCGATCACTCAGCCGTCCGGCCCGTGAAGTGATTTTGTGGTGCTGGCCCGACCAGCGCAGCCCGTTGACTGTGGGCGATTTACAACGAGCCCATAGCGAGTTGCGCTCCGGACGTTTTAGCAAAATCGAACTGGCCGAGCAGCAAAGCCGCCTGCTGCAAGCCGACTACGAACGTCACGAGCCACAAGCCTAAAGCTTGCCTTCCTGTTTTTTTTGTGTTTGACTAACGGTCATGACTCACGCACGCCAATTCTCCTACGCCTGCCAAGGTTTCAGCCCCGCCGCTGAAGCAGCCTTGTCGCGTTCCGTGCGTGAAGGCCGTTCTTCGGCCCCTGCCTCCAGCCTATCCCAGCTGCTACTACTAGCGTCCGGTTGCCGGGCCTAGTGTCCCGTGGCAGTTCGGCAGCCAATACTCAGCCACATCTACGTCATTTGTGCCGCCACCGGCCTACGTAAATGCTGCAATCGCTGGTGACGGCAAGAAGTAATCAACACTTTTTGTCCGACAGGTATCCCCATGGCAATGCTGAAAAACCCCTCTCAAAAGTATCGTCCTTTTGTCGCCTTTGATCGCGACTTCGCTGAACGCACCTGGCCTTCCAAGCGCATTACCAAAGCGCCCATCTGGATGAGCACGGACTTGCGTGACGGCAATCAGTCCCTGATCGAGCCCATGAACGTGGCTCGCAAACTGCGCTTTTTCGAGCAACTCGTCAAAATCGGTTTCAAGGAAATCGAGGTCGGTTTCCCATCCGCATCGCAGACCGACTTCGATTTCGTTCGCAAGCTGATCGACGAAAACCGCATTCCTGAAGATGTCACCATCATCGTCCTGACGCAGTCGCGCGAAGACCTGATCAAGCGCACGGCTGAAGCGGCTGCCGGTGCCAAACGCGCCATCATTCACTTGTACAACGCTTGTGCCCCCGCCTTTCGCAAGATTGTTTTCAACTTGAGCAAGGACGAGATCAAGGAAATTGCCTTGACCGGTACACGCCTGGTCAAGAACGAAGTGGCCAAGTATCCGCAAACCCAATGGGGTTACGAATACTCGCCCGAAGTGTTCAGCACTACCGAGCCCGAATTTGCTCTGGAGGTGTGCAACGCCGTCGTGAAAGCCTGGGGTCCAGCCGCCGACGAACGTGTCATCCTGAACTTGCCCGCTACGATTGAGGCCACCACGCCCAATATGTACGCCGACCAGATCGAATGGATGCACAACAATCTGGAACAGCGCAACAACGTCACCTTGAGCGTGCACCCGCACAACGACCGTGGCACTGCGGTCGCTGCCGCTGAACTGGCTGTGATGGCTGGCGCGGACCGTATCGAAGGCTGCTTGTTCGGTAGCGGCGAGCGCACCGGCAACGTTTGCCTGGTGACCTTGGCCCTGAACTTGTACACCCAGGGCGTGGACCCTGAACTGGACTTCTCGGACATCGACGAAGTGCGTCGCACCGCCGAGTACTGCAACCAGTTGCCCGTGCACCCACGCCACCCTTACGCAGGCGACCTGGTCTTTACCGCGTTCTCCGGCTCCCACCAGGACGCCATCAAGAAAGGTTTGGCCCAGCAAAAAGCCGACGAAATCTGGGAAGTCCCTTACCTGCCTATCGACCCGGCCGATCTGGGCCGCAGCTACGATGCGGTGATCCGCGTCAACAGCCAGTCGGGCAAGGGCGGTGTGTCCTACTTGCTGGAACAAGAGCACGGTCTGGTCTTGCCACGCCGCATGCAAATCGAATTCAGCCGCGCCATTCAGCGCGTCACCGACTCTTCCGGCAAGGAAGTGACGCCTGCAGATGTGTACGGCATTTTCGAATCTGAATACCTGAACTGCAAGAAGCACTACAAGCTGCTCAAGCACAACATCATCAGCCAGCCTCACGCCGACAGCGGCCAGCAATTCACGATTGAAGTGGATGTGGAGCACGACGGCCAGGTTCGCACCCTGAAGGGTTCGGGCGAAGGTGCGATCTCTGCTTTTGTGAATGCCTTGGATCTGTCTATCAAGATCATGGACTACAACGAGCACGCCATCGGTTCCGGTGCTGAAACCCGCGCTGCCGCTTACGTGGAAATGCGTATCGGCGACAGCCCATCGGGCTTTGGTGTGGGCATCCACGCCGACATCGTGACTTCCTCCTTCCTGGCGATCTTGAGTGCGGTTAACCGCCACACCATCGCCCAGCAAGAAGCTGAAGCCACCACGGCTTAATACCGTCTTCATGTCGCGACTTGGGTGGTGATCCCACCCAAGCGCCCGCCCGGTTCACCATAACCGCGCCTGACCCGCTTTCGCAGCCCGGCTTATCGTCGCTCTGCCCGCAACCCGCCCACAAGGCGGGTTTTTCGTGGGCGGGCCATTAGATTGTGGCCCCCCGCCGTAGGTAAACCGGACTGGGCCAGGTCGGACTGGACCTGGTCAGTTGGAATAGCCCGGTTGGTTCGGCTGTTCGGCTGTTCGGCTGTTCGGCTGTTCGGCTGTTCGGCTGTTCGGCTGTTCGGCACCAGAGCGTAAAGCCAATGCTCGCGGCACAGTACAGATGGCTGTGCCAATATGCCTCTAAACGGCCAATCTCACCACACGGAGCTTGCCCCCTGTTTAGCCGCAATCCACTTGAAGACGGCTGAAGTCTTTGGCGCGCAGCTTGTCCTCCTCAATAAAGGCCATCAAGCGGGCACCATCCTGCCAGCACCAGTTCAACTCATCATGGGACTGCAAGGTCAGCAGTGAACGCCATGGCGACTGACTGGGATACTCGTCCTGCGTTGGCGTAGGGTCATAGCCCAGGCTGTCCCAAGAGGGGCGACCCAGCAGATAGTCGCGCGGCAAGTCGCCGCTTTCTTCCAGCTCCTCAAACCAGTCATACAGCTCGTCCATATCCACTGGCCAATCCTTGCGCAGCTCTTCATGGCGAGGAATATCAATGCAGTTTTCGAACAGCACTTCCCGACTTGCTGTACCCCAGTCATGAGGGGCCTGAAGCTCGTGAAAATCAGTGGTGTCCGGCCAGTAAAAAGCCTTCAGATAGTCCTCATCGCGCCAGAAAATGGCGTCTTCCTGATCCATACCGTAAAACAGCGACAGCAGCCCGCTCGTGGGCAAATTCGCTGGGCGATCCGGTCCTTCCGGCAGCTCCGCAAAATTGATCTGGCCGACAAATAAATACTCACCGTCCGGATGCTCGGGCCAAGTAAAGCCTGGAGGAACCATAGGTTGGCCACCAAAGCGGCTTTGCAAAGGC
Source organism: Alcaligenes sp. RM2 (assembly GCF_052931795.1). NCBI lineage: Bacteria > Pseudomonadati > Pseudomonadota > Betaproteobacteria > Burkholderiales > Alcaligenaceae > Alcaligenes > Alcaligenes sp. RM2. Next base: position 259,757 of record NZ_JBRFIO010000004.1, on the reverse strand, counting down.
TGACCCTGGTCTTTCCCCAAACGGATGGCAACCGCCGGTTGCGCCAGGTCCAGGAAATACTGTTTATGCGCTTGCAGCGCAGGCGAGGCATCAAGGTACTTTTCTAGCGTGTTCAGATCCATGGCGCTGGGAAGGAAGAAGTTGAAGATGGTGCAGGCAAGGATAAGGGTGTCACAGCACACACGGCAACCCTTGCCGAAGAATCAGAAAGAAAAAAAACCGGCCCAAGAGCCGGTTTTTGTTTGCCTTGCCGCAGATCAGTACGTGACCGCCAAACCCGGCAAATCCACAGTAACTTGCATGGAGCCCACCGCTTGCAAGCAATGGCGTGCAAATTCCTGGGCGCGCTCATCATCTTGCGACAGCAGCGTGTAACCCAGGGCATCGGCCACGCCCATAATCTTGTCCAGCAACAGCACTTTGCCGCTGGCCCGCAGGGGTTCACAGCCAAGCTCTTGCCAGGTGCGATCAAACCAGTCACGCGATTGCTTGCCGCTGTCCGCGTCAATGGTTTGTATAGGAGTGACCAGCTCTATGTGCTGGCGAGGACTAAAGATCACAAGCACCATAGCGCTCATAGACGATCTCCGAAAAAAATAGATCAACTTTGGAGCTTAAGCAAAGAAGGCCTGCCAAATTGTCGGCAGGCCGACATTCCAGGGACTACCAGGAGCTATCAGCCGGTTCCCACATCACCGGCACGCCAGTGTTATTCGCCTGGCGCAACATATCCAGCAAAGGATAGGCGCGTTGGCTGAAACTCACGGCCTGTGAAATCGGGTGTTCCTTTTCATCGTCTTCGTCCTCGTGGGGCGAATGCTTGTTTTCCCGGTCCTGCCCGATCGCTCGCTCAATATTGCCAATAGCTTCGGACAGTTGCTCTGCCGTGAACACGCCACGCTCGGGCAAACCATCAGGATAGGAACGCCCCGCGGCCCGGAGAATAGGCATGGCATGTTCAGAGAACATCAGAACATCGGCGGCGGCTTTGCTTTTAAAGACGACTAGCATACGGTTTCTCCTTATGGATCTTTGTGTTTCCGATTCGACTTTCAGGATACACACCCCTGCAAGATAGCAGGATTTTCCCCGTCTTGGAGAGTCCTTCATGCCTGCCGCGTTTCTGCCATGGTTAATCTTGCTCTTGACCACCTTGCCGTCCCTGGTCTGGTCACAAAGCTCGCTTGAATGTCCATTGCCTCCATCTTCCACCCGCTGCGCACCAGCGGCCGCCTTGGGAGAACAGGCCGAGCCCGCAACGGATATGGGTTTGCTCAATCCCGTGGATTTGCTCAGCGGACAAAAATACCAAAGTGATACAGACCTGCCGCTAAGCCAGGCCTGGCCTTTGCTGCAATTACAGCGTCATTGGAATGGGCAGGGGCAAAACCCCACACCGACACTTGGGCAAACTGGCTGGGCCTTGAATTACGACCTGCAATTGCGGCAGCAAGGCCATGCCTTGTTCATGCCGGATGGAAGACAAACGCGCTTGTACCCACCTGCACAGCGGCAAAGTTCGGGCTGGTTCTGGCAAGGGCCGAATGGTTTGATTCTGCGGTTTGATGAGCAGGGCTGGTTAATCCATGCGCGTATATCTACTCAGCAGTGGCTGGATATAGAACGTTTTGCAGGTACGCATCCACAGGCGTATGCGGTTAACACTGTGCGTAATCATTTGGGCCAAGCGCTGGTGTTTGACTGGGAAAGCCAAGCGCAAAAGACGGTGTCGCTACCAGGGCTAGAACAGAGCAAAGAACCAGGACAAAACCAAACTCAAATTCAGGCTTCAGGACAGGTTCTATCCCAAACTAAAACCAGTTCCCTGACCCATGTCACAAGGGCGGTAAGGGCAGCGGGAACGGCCGCAGTAGCAGCAGCGACGACGGAGGCAACTACGGCTACGGCTACGGCTACGGCTACGGCTACGGCTACGGCTACGGCTATCAATATTAAAACCCCGGCCGGGCCGTTTCGCTTGCTTCTGGAACAGCAGGATCAACAAATCTGGCTGGCCAGCGTCAGCCGTCCGGACGGCATGCAACGTCTCTATCATCCAGCCCCCACACCTTGGTCGCACCGTTTGGGTGGCAGCAGCCTGCAAGCACCGGGGCAAGCCCCTCAGCCAATCCAACAATGGGAGTACGACGCCCAAGGCCGAGTCAATAGGTTGATCTCCCACGCCTTCAAGCAAGACTGGACGGCACGCTATGAGCCGGGTCTGAGCGAATGGTCCATAGGTACGGAGCGACATCGCTTCCATTACCGAGACTATCAAGGCCTGCAGCGGCTACAAAAACTGGAAAGTCGTTTGTGTAGGGACTGCCCGGTCCACAGCACGGAATGGCAATATGACCCGCAAGGGCGCTGGTTGCAGGCCGGACCTTGGACAGCGCAACGCCGGGCAAATGGAACGCTCTCTCGACTGGAGAAAAGGCAGGGCGACTGGGGAGCATTACGTTTGGAGCTGAATGAAAAAGGGCGCTTGCAAAGTTGGGCAACCAGCCAGCATGGAAGCGAAACACGGCGCTGGAACCCGAATGGCAAACTGACGCACCTCGAATATGCCGAAGGAGGCGCGCTCCAAATTCAGTACGACCAACAGGGACGCCTGAGCAGTCTTGAACATCAGCAAGGTCAGGACACTGAACGCAGTGAGCTGGACTGGCTCGGGCCTGGCGCGCTGCGCATTCTTCATCCCACAGAAACGCAATGGCTCAAATTGCGGGCCGGTTTACTACAAGAGCGCCGTTTGGAACGCCGCCATAGTCCCGGCCAACGCTGGACCGAGCGCTTTGAGTACGACGAGCAGCGCAAGCTGACGCGGCACACCCTGCCGGAAGGTGGCCAGCTACGCTATCACTGGGACAAAAGCGGACGATTGCTGTCTCTGGAGTGGATCAAGCAAACCGGGCAAAGCCAGACCGTGATCCACGCACAAGAGGTGGGCTATGCCTGGGGCAATGGCCTTCAACTGATCAGCCATGCGAACAGCACCGGGCAGGCGGTGGATTTGATGCTTTTGCAGCCGGATGGCAAACCTGCCTGGACACAAGCCCGCCGTCTGGATGCCCAAGGCAGGGTGCTGGAGGATCGTCATGAATACCCGCTGCTACAGCAAACCCGTCATTGGCTGTTGCACTACGACGCCCAAAGCCGGCTCATCGCTTTCCGCCAGGACCAGACAGAACCCGAACAGTGGCTGGCCTGGAGCCACAACGGTGAACTGGCTGCACGCCACCCGAGGCCAACCGCCTCCATTCAGCGTTCATCCTCCGGCACGGCGAAAGCCGTCGGAAACCTGAATCTGGACTACGGCCCCAACCGTCGCTTGAAGCGTGTGCAAACAGCAAGCTCCACACTGGTCGAATACCGGCACGATGCCTTTGGCCAACGCATCTGGCGCAAGCAAGGCAATCAGGAGCGTGCCTTCTTCTTTCACGGCCAGCAATTAATGGCTGAGCTGGATTTACCAGCTACACCCGGCCAGCTCATCTCCCGGCGCTATCTGTATGCCGGGCTGACACCAATAGGCATGATTGTTTATCAGCCAGACGGACAAGGGCAGCTGTATTACCTGCATAGTGATTTGATGGGAGCTGTGCGGCTGATTAGCGATCAGCAAACCCAGCCGGTTTGGGCTGCCGACCTGAACCCTTTAGGACAGGCCGAACCTTTGCTTGAAACCCTGGAATTCAATCTACGTCTGCCGGGGCAGTACGCGGAATCGGCTACCGGCTGGCACGACAATCTCTTGCGTACCTATCTACCCGATCACGGACAGTATCTGGAAGCGGACCCGTTGGGGCCCTGGCCACAAACCCAGGCCGTGGGTTACGCACAGCAACAGCCTTTGCGTCATATTGATCCCACCGGCCTGCTCCTGTTCGCCTTTGATGGCACACGACAGGCTCCTATTACCAATAGCAATGTGTGGAAACTGTCGCAGTTGTATCAGGATGGGGCGGTGCATTATGCCGCAGGGCCGGGTGATCCAGTCACCCTGAACTGGGATGCACTGACTGCTTGGCGAGCAGGGCAGATTCTGGAGTCGCAATGGAACAATTTTCTGAATCGCATGCAGGAACAAGGCCCGGCTCCTAACGCTGTACCCGTGGACTTGCTGGGTTTCTCTCGGGGAGCGGCACTGGCACGAGACTTTTCCAATCGAATTCTGGACCACGTGCAGCAGGGCTGGTTTGTGCTGAATGATCCGCAGCGCGGCGCCATCCGTGCCTGCATCACGCCCCGTTTTTTAGGGCTGTTCGACACCGTGGCCCAGTTCGGGCTGGGAGGCGGCAGCAACTCCCAATACCGCCTGGGTGTGTCTGACGCCTGGAGCTGGGTTGCTCATGCCGTCGCCATGCATGAACACCGCGCCTACTTCCCTTTAAGCGCCCTGGCAGAGGCCATGAATACCGTGGAAATGCCTTTTATCGGCGCGCACAGCCAAATTGGCGGCGGTGTGCTGCCTGATGAAGACGAAGAAACCATCAGCGATCTGGATAAGGTAGCGCTGGCCTGGATGCATTGGCAGGCCAGGGCGACGGGCCTGACGCTGGCGGAACTGGCGCACACAGACCTTAGCGTCCTTCACCCTGTATTACTGGACATGCGCCTGCCTGGGCTGCGACTGACTAAAGGCAGTTTGCGGGGTGTGGACTATCACGGAGCGGGTCGAAACCTGATGTATCAGGACCTGCATCCACGTCTGGGGCAGGCTACCCAACAATCCATTGAAACCGTGATCAAACGCCATAACAGCTGGCGCATCCGTCCCGGAAATCAAGTGGGTTGGGTAGACATGGACGCTTACGATACGTGGTTACATAACCACCTGGGATGGGAGCGACAGGCTTCTTGAAAAGAATTTGGCGTCAAATCACGCTATCATGTGGGGCTATCCGGCGGGCCAATGTCGCGCCTTCCATCTGGGGCGTGTTCCACACGCCGCAGTTGTCTTTCTACCAATCCAGACCTTTCCTATGCTTGCTGAGCAACAATCTCAATTAATCGCCTGCCTCCAGGCTGCCGTCCGTGCCATCTTGCCCCAGGCTGAACCCAACATCACGCTGGAGCGCCCCAAAGTGGCTGCGCACGGTGATGCTGCCTGCAATATTGCCATGCAACTGGCCAAACCAGCCGGTCGCAACCCGCGCGAGCTGGCTCAGCAAATCGTCGATACCCTCCTGGCGGATCCGAACGCCGCCGCTTTGCTGGCAGGCGCGGAAATTGCCGGTCCGGGCTTTATCAACTTTCGTCTGTCCACCGCCACGCACCAGGCTGTCCTGAAGACCATTGCTGAACAGGGCGATAACTTCGGTCACCTTGCTCCTACTCAGGAAAAGCTGATGGTGGAGTTCGTGTCGGCCAACCCGACCGGCCCCTTGCACGTGGGCCACGCCCGCCAAGCCGCGCTGGGCGACTCGCTGTGCCGCGTATTCAGCTCCCAAGGCTACGACGTAACCCGCGAGTTCTACTACAACGACGCCGGTAACCAGATCGACAACCTGACCACCAGCGTGCATGCCCGTGCCCGTGGCATCGAGCCCGACAGCGAGCAATTCCCTGCTGACGGCTACAAAGGCGACTACATCCTGGACATCGCCCGCGACTATCTGGCCGGCGCAACCGTTCAGGCTGCCGATGGTGCTTCCGTCACCGCCAGTGGTGATCTGGACAATCTGGAAGACATTCGCCGCTTTGCCGTGGCCTATCTGCGCCGCGAGCAGGATCTGGACTTGCAAGCCTTCGGCCTGAAGTTCGACAACTTTTACCTGGAAAGCTCGCTGTATACCTCCGGCAAGGTTGAAAAAACCGTGCAGGCCCTGATCGACGCCGGTCACACCTATGAGCTGGACGGCGCGCTGTGGCTGCGCACCACGGAACTGGGCACAGGCGACGACAAAGACCGCGTAATGCGCAAATCCGAAGGCGGTTACACCTACTTCGTGCCGGACGTGGCCTACCACGTGGCCAAGTGGGAACGCGGTTTCCACCACGCCATCAATATTCAAGGCTCCGACCACCACGGCACCATTGCCCGTGTACGCGCTGGCCTGCAAGGTCTGGGTCTGGGTATCCCCAAGGAATTCCCGGCCTACATCCTGCACAAGATGGTCAAAGTCATGCGCAATGGCCAGGAAGTGAAAATTTCCAAGCGCGCAGGCAGCTACGTCACCTTGCGTGACCTGATCGAATGGGTAGGCCAGGACGCCGTGCGCTTCTTCCTGATCCAGCGCCGTGCCGACTCCGAATTTGTATTCGATATCGATCTGGCCCTGTCCAAGAGCGAAGAAAACCCGGTTTACTACATCCAGTACGCCCATGCCCGTATCAACTCCGTGTTGAACCAGTCGGCAGAACTGCTGGATCAGGTTCCTCAGGCCGACATCACGCCTTTGACCGCCCCCACCGAAATCGCCCTGCTGCAACGCCTGTCCGAATACCCCAATGTGCTGGCCCAATCCGCTCGCGAATTGGCTCCTCACCACATTGCCTTCTGGCTGCGCGACTGCGCGGCGGACTTCCACTCCTGGTACAACGCCGAGCGCGTGTCAGTAGACGCCACCACCTTGCGTCTGGCCCGTCTGCGTCTGGCCCAGGCCTGCGCCCAAGTCATTCGCAATGGTCTGAACCTGCTGGGTGTGTCCGCACCCGAACGTATGTAAACCCATAGGCAGATATGGCAAGAGCACGTAAAAAATCCAGTAGTTCCGGCGGTACGTATACCGGCATTCTGATTGGCCTGATTCTGGGTCTGGGCGCGGCGGTCGCCGTTGCCCTGTTTGTCACCAAAGTGCCCATGCCCTTTGTGGACAAGGCCAGCCGGGACAAACCTACCGTTGCCTTGCCTGAAGGGCGAGACTTGCTGGACCCGAACCGGGACCTGTATGGCAGCTCCAGTGGACAAACTCCTCCGCCGGGCGACACCATTCCCGGTTTGACCTTGCCCCCCGTGAATTTGCCCAGCATCCCGTCCAAGCCTGCTGCACCGGACGCCTTGGGTGATCTGATCGCCACCTTGCCCGCCATGGGTACGGAACCAGCTCGCCAGCCAGAGACCCGCAATACCGCTCCTGCGGTAACGCCTCCGGCCACAACGCCTGCCGCTCCAAGCACCCCGGCACCGGCCACCAGCAAACCCGCCACACCAGCTCCGGCTGCGCCCCCGGCGGCGACCAAGCCAGCCACCACCTCCACCCCCTACTACCTGCAAGCAGGCGCATTTCGCAACAATGCGGACGCCGAAGCCATGAAGGCCCGCTTGTTGATGCTAGGCTTTGACGCTTCAGTGCAAAGTGCACAGGTCAATGGCAGCACGGTGAACCGGGTACGCATGGGCCCCTTCAAGGGCATAGACGAAATGAACCGGGCACGCAGCCGTCTGGCCGAGGAAAAAATTGATACTTCGGTGGTCCGGCCCTAAGCAATTTGTGCCAAAGGCAGCCCCAAGGTGAACTTTTCCGCCATTGCACAGGTCATAGACCTCATCTTCCCCATTAAGGAAATTGATTCATGAAGCTGAACGCATTGTTTGTACGATCCCTGGTCGGTGCCAGTCTCTTGGCTGGGGCGACCTTGTTGCCCGCCACCAGCGCGCTGGCTCAACAAGCCGACCAAGGCTACGTTACCCTGCCTGCGGCTCAGCCCTCGGACAGCGTCGGTAAAACCGAAGTGCTGGAGTTCTTCTCCTACAGCTGCCCACACTGCGCCATCCTGGAACCCAAGGTCGAAGCCTGGTCCAAGACCCTGCCAGACAACGTCGTACTGCGCCGTGTGCCTGTTGCCTTCAATGCCGGCATGACTGATCTGCAAAAGCTGTACTACACCCTGGAAGCCATGGACCGTCTGGACCTGCATCCCAAGGTGTTTGAAGCCATCCACCAGAAACGTGAGCGCATTTTTGATGCCAAGACCATCACGGCCTGGGCAGCCGCACAAGGCGTAGACAAGGCTCGCTTCGAGCAGACCTTCAACTCCTTTGGTGTGCAGACCAAGGCCAATAAAGCCAACGAACTGTCCAACACCTACCAGATCCAGGGCACACCTAGCCTGGCCGTGGGCGGCAAGTTTGTGACTTCACCTGCACTGGCCAATGGTTACGACGAAAGCATCACCAAAGCTCAAGAGCTGGTGAAGATGGTCACTAATCGCTAATTAGCGATCTGGCAGAGCCATACCGCCAAGGGCCCTCAAGACTGGATTCGTTCCGGTTTTGAGGGCCCTTGGCGTTTCCGCTTGCGGTTCCCAGGCATAAACCTCAACCTCGCCCGATCAAGCGCGTAGTCGTCTCCAGAGCATCGCCAGAACACCGCTCAACAAGGCCAGGATCGCCGCCGTTAACACAGCAGCCAGCAAACCACTTTGCGCAATCATCGCTCCACCCAGAATCGCCCCAAAACCGGTTCCCGCATTGGCTGCCGCCACATTCAAGGTTCCTGCCAGGGCTTCAGCCTGCGGCGCAGTCTGCATGACTCGTACCTGACACACCGGAAACAGCGCGGTATACGCTAGCCCCCACAAGGCCAAGGCAGGTACCCAAAGATACAAGGACGAAGCCCCCATCACCGCGAGACTCATCGCCACGCCCAACAAGACGACAAACAAAGCCGTACTGCGCAAGGCACTCCGATCCACCAGACGTCCGCCCCAGTAATTGCCCACCAGCCCTATCGCGCCAAAGCCCATCAAGCACCAACCCACCCAAGCGGCAGGCACCTGCATGACACGCTCCAGCACCTCGGCCAGATAGGTATAGGCGGTAAACATGGCGGTAAAGACCAATACCGACAAGGCAATATGTGCCATGACTCGGCTATCGCGCAGCAAGCGGGCTTGTTCAGCCAAACGCACGCGTGCCGTTCCCGGTACTGCTGGCATCCACGCGGCCAGTAACAAGGCCATCAACAAGGACAAGGCCGCCAACATCCAGAACGCTCCCCGCCAGCCCATTGTGTCAGCGGCCAGCGTTCCTAAAGGAATGCCAAACAGCAGGGCGGCTGAAATGCCCAAATACACTTTGGAGACGGCTCGCCCCGCGGCTTCCGGTCCCGCCAGACGGCCCGCTGTTTCACTGGCCATGCCCCAGAATACGGGCAAGGCCATGGCTGGCAAAAACCGCGCCAAAGCCAGAACCCAGATATTGGGGGCCACAGCGGCCAAAGCGTTCGCTGCCGCAAAGAGCAGCAAGATACTGATAAACAAGGGTTTGCGCGCCACATGCGCCAACAGGGCCGTCAGGGGCGGCCCAAACAGCATCACGGTAAAGCCAAACAGGGTCAGCAACTGCCCTGCCAGGGAGATTGAGATTCCCAAATCTCGGGACAAGGCGGGCAACAGGCCAACAATCAAATATTCGGTGGTGACAATAACAAAGGCGGCTGCAGCCAGAATCACGACTGCCAAGGCACTGCCTGCATGGGCAGGCCGGCTTGAGTGGACCAGGGTAGACATCTTCAACTTCCAGCAATCAAGGAAACCCCAGTCTATTCAAGACTATAGATCCTATCTCTGGTAAATTTTCCTCCTATTAATGACAAATATTCCAGAATAGATTCGCCATGATCCCATCCGAACGACTGAAAGGCATCGCCGCTTTTGTCGCCAGCGTTGATGCCGGCAGTTTTACCGCCGCCGGGCAGGCGCTGAACTTGAGCGGTTCAGCCATCAGCAAAAGCGTGGCTCGTCTGGAAGAGCGCCTGGGTGCACGCCTGCTGGAGCGTAGTACCCGGCGCTTGGCGCTGACCGATGCCGGTACGGCGTTCTATCACAGTTGCGTACGCGTTCTGTCTGAACTGGAACAGGCCGAGCAATCCTTGGCCTCTCGTCATGAGGCCCCGCTAGGCAAGCTGCGTATTGATGCCCCGGCCACATTCGGGCGCTTGAAGGTATGGCCCTTGTTGCTGCAGCTCCGACAGCAATACCCGCGTCTGGACATGCACCTGTCCTTGTCAGACCGCTTTGTGGATGTTGTGGAAGAAGGCATCGATCTGGCCGTGCGCATTGGTGGTCCGGCACCGGACTCACCCCACCTGGGCTATCAGCATCTAGGCCGCGAGCGCCTGATTTTCTGCGCCTCACCCACTTATTTGAACCGTGCAGGGGTCCCCTCAGCCTTAGCCGACCTGCAGCACCACGAAAAGGTTCTATATGGTCGGGCCGATGGCAGTACCGGCCCCTGGCGCATCCTGCATGACAACGGCCTGACAGAACGACAGGAACAAAGAGGGGGGTTGGTCGTAGGCAATGCCGAGGCCCAGATCATGGCTGTATTGGCACACGGCGGCATCGCTCAGCTAGCCACCTGGCTGGTGCAGGAGCATTTGGATAACGGTGAATTGATCGCCGTGCTGCCGCAACTCGATACCGAGGGGCTACCGCTGAGTCTGATCTGGCCCATAGGCCGACAGCTGCTGCCCAAAGTCAGTGCAAGCCTGGCTCATTTAAGCCAGGGTTTGTGCATTGCCTGACTAGTCAGTTAAAGCGTTAAACCTGCGCCGCCGTCTCAAAAGCCTGCGTCAGGTCAGCGCACAAGTCTTTGGTCGATTCCAAACCGATATGCAGGCGCACCAGACTGTCCTGGCTGTCCTGCCAGTAGCTATGACCACTTAGAAACGCCGTATCCACCAACTGCACCAGGCTTTCAAAACCACCCCAGGAAAAGCCGATACCAAACAGGGTCAGGGCATCTACGAATGCGCGTGCCTGCGCATTGTTCAGTCGTAGCTGCACCGACAACATGCCGTTAGAGCCGGTGCAGTCACGTTGCCACAAGGCATGGCCAGGATCTTGTGGCCAAGCGGGATGATAGATACGGGTAACTTCAGGGCGACTATCCAGAAATTGGCACACGGCCAGCGCATTGGCGGCGCTTTCACGCATACGAATAGGCAGGGTACGCACACCGCGCAAGGCCAACCAGGCGTCATCGGCACTGATGGAAAAACCCAGCGCATAGTGGTTGTCGTGCAAGCGTTTGTTGATTGCTGGATCTGCAGACATGACAGCACCCAACATCAAGTCGGAGTGGCCTGCCACATACTTGGTCCCAGCCACGATAGACACGTCAAAACCCAATTCCAAGGGACGGTAGATATAGCCCGAGCCCCAGGTGTTGTCAGTAACCAGCAGCAAATCGTGCTTGCGACCAAACTCCGCCAAGGCGGGCATATCCAGCATTTGCATCAACAAGGAGCCGGGTGACTCCACGTACACCATGCGGGTATTGTCCTGCAGATGACGGGCCATTTCCTCGGGGGTCGGTGCACAGAACGTGGCCTGTATGCCCATCCGGCGCAACACGGTCTTTTCCAGATAACGCACCGGACCATAAGCACTGTCAGCAATCAGCACGTGATCGCCAGAATCCAGCAGTGCCAGCAAACCCAAGGTAATCGCTGCCATGCCGGACGGTGCCAGCAAAGCCTGGGTGGCAGATTCCAGCTGACAGAACACCTGCTCCAGTGCAGCGTGGGTATCCATGCCCGAGCGCCCGTAGGTAACCGAGCGTTTTTCAGGATCTGCCTTGTCCGCCTGGGCTCGATCCAGAGCGTCCAGATTGCGAAAGCGCACCGTGCTGGTGCGCATGATGGGCACGGCCACCGGCGCCGCATCGGTATGCGGATCGAACGGGGCCAGACCCGTATGTTGCAAGGCGGTGTCCAGGGCGAGATCAGAGCTCATAGTGTTGGCAGGCGGTAGCAAGAAAAGCTCTACGCTACCACAGGCGAGCGGGCCCGGTCGCCTCCGCCAACAGTCGCTATATTGCCCCTTCTTATTAAGAGGCGCCCCAGTGTTTAAATGCGCTGGAAACGGTAAACCCCATCCTCGCCCATCTCACGACGCAAACGATCATCAAAATACAAGGCGTGCAGGTGAGCAATGGCCTCGCCCATGGCAAAGGTCATCTGATGCGAGTCCAGCTTGCGATGAAAGAGCACAGGCAGAATATCGGCGGCGGTACAGGGCTGGGCACAGGCTTCCAACACTTCTTCCAGACGCTCGGCGTGATGTTCCTGCTGCTGACGAATGCGCTCGTGCATGCCACGGAAAGGCTTGCCATGCGAAGGCAACACCAAAGTATCCGGGGCCAGATCCTGATAGGAGAGCAGGGAGTTCAGGTACAACGGCAAAGGATTCGCAAAGGGCTCGGTATCGAACACGCTGATATTGGTGGAGATACGCGGCAAAAGCATGTCACCGGAGATCAGCACCTTCAGCTCTTCACAGTACAGGGACATATGCTCGGGGGCATGGCCGTAACCCACAATCAAGCGCCAGGGGCGACCGGCAATCACCACACGCTGACCATCCATCAGGCGCACAAAACGCTCGGGCACCGAAGGCACCATCGAAGGGTAGTAATCCCCACGGCTGCGAATCTGCTCTCTGGCTTTCTCATCTTGCAGGCCATGACGGACAAAATGCGCTTCTGCCGCCACACCATTCGGGCCACCGGCTTCTGCACCAGTCTGGCGTCCACCTGTCCCCGACCACAGCCTGGCGGTCGCGTAGTCCGTCATGCTGATCCACAAAGGTGCATTCCAGCGCTGGCACAACCAGTCCGCCAAACCGACATGATCCGGGTGCATGTGAGTAACGATCACGCGCAGCACGGGCAAGCCTTCCAGCTCGCTCTGGAAGACCTGTTCCCACAGTTCGCGCACTTCGGGACGGGCGACGCCACAATCCACAATGGTCCAGCCCTCGCGCCCCTCGATTTGGTCGCGCAATAGCCACAAATTGATGTGATCCAGCGCAAAAGGCAAAGGCATACGCAGCCAACGCACCCCCGGCGCGACTTCCAGGCTGCCACCCGCTGGGGGCAGGGTATCTGCCCAGGGATAATTCAATTTTTGTTCGTTAGGATTCATGCTCGCTCCAATGAATGGCTCTTGTAGGGCGTAAGGGCTGTCCATACTAAAAGGCCCTAGTTCCCTCTCTAGCTCTATGGCATGATAGTTTACGTTTACGTAAATCACACTAAAAATGACAACGACAACCTGGACAATATCGGATCTGGCGCACGAGTTTGGCATCACGCCTCGTACCCTGCGCTTCTATGAAGACCAAGGGATCTTGAGCCCGCTGCGCCAAGGTACACAGCGCATTTATCAGCCCCGCGATCGTGCCCGCCTGAAGCTGGCTCTGCGTGGCAAGCGCCTGGGGCTGCAGTTATCGGAGATTCTGCGGCTGATCAATATGTATGAATCCCCGATGGACACGGCCTCCCAGCTTAAGCACTATCAGGAAGTCCTGAACGAGCACCGCCTGCGCCTGGAGCGTCAGCGGCAGGACCTGGATCAGACCTTGCAGGAGATTCAGGACCAGCTCGACATCTGTCACACCATGAGCGAACAGTTGAAGTTGGAGTCCCGATAAGGGAAAACCCATATATATGACGTTTACGTAAACGTAATATAAATACAATTCCACAACCCATTTATTTCCACGGAGTGTCTCATGAGCCTGCCCGGCCTGAATTTCGATCTTGGCTCCGACCTGGACATGCTGCGCGACGCTGTCGCCGACTTCTCCCAGGCCGAAATTGCCCCCTTAGCGGCTCAACTGGATCACGATGACCAGTTCCCCATGCACTTGTGGAAGAAGTTCGGTGAGATGGGTTTGCTGGGCATGACCGTCAGCGAAGAATACGGTGGTGCGAACCTGGGCTATCTGGCCCACATGATCGCAATGGAAGAAATCTCCCGTGCCAGCGCCTCGGTGGCCCTGTCCTACGGCGCGCACTCCAACCTCTGTGTGAACCAGATCAACCGCAACGGTACAGAAGCCCAGAAGCAGAAATACCTGCCCAAACTGATCAGCGGCGAGCATATCGGTGCTCTGGCCATGAGTGAGCCCGGTGCCGGTTCGGACGTGGTCAGCATGAAGCTGCGCGCCGAAAAGAAGGGCGATCGCTACGTGCTCAATGGCTCCAAAATGTGGATTACCAACGGCCCGGACGCTGACACCCTGGTGGTGTACGCCAAGACGGACCCGCAAGCCGGCGCACGCGGCATTACCGCCTTCCTGATCGAAAAGAATTTTGCCGGTTTCTCCGTTGCCCAAAAGCTGGACAAGCTGGGTATGCGCGGCAGCCACACAGGCGAGCTGGTGTTCCAGGATTGTGAAGTCCCTGAAGAAAACGTGCTGGGCCAACTCAATGGTGGCGTCAAAGTGCTGATGTCCGGCCTGGACTACGAACGCGCCGTGCTGGCCGGTGGTCCGCTGGGCATCATGCAAGCCGTCATGGACGTGGTGATTCCTTACATCCACGACCGCAAGCAGTTCGGCCAGGCCATTGGCGAATTCCAGCTGATTCAAGGCAAGGTGGCCGATATGTACACCACCCTGCAAGCCAGCCGCGCCCTGTGCTATGCCGTGGGCAAGAATCTGGACCGTCTGGGTGCAGGCCATGTACGTTCTGTGCGTAAAGACTGCGCAGCCGCCATCCTGTACAGCGCTGAAAAAGCCACCTGGATGGCTGGTGAAGGTATCCAGATTCTGGGCGGCAACGGCTACATCAACGAATTCCCCACAGGCCGCCTGTGGCGCGATGCCAAGTTGTACGAGATCGGCGCGGGCACCAGTGAAATCCGCCGCATGCTGATCGGCCGCGAATTGTTCGCCGAAACCGCCTAAAAAGGCAAAGGCATGTCCAACCCTGATTTTGGCGAAACCACCGTCATCACCCCGGTTCAAAAACCGGGGATGACGGCTATCCAGGTGGCTCAGGCCATGCTGGATGGTTTCAATCGCCACTACGCGCTGTTTCGCTATAGTGCCCAGCGCGCCAAGTCTTTGTACGAATCGGGCGACTGGCATGGTATTCAGCAGCTCTCGCGCGAACGTATCGAGTACTACGCGACACGGGTGCGTGAATGTGCGGCCGTGCTTAGCCAGAATCTGCGTTTGCATCAGCCCACGCCTTCCGATCCGGCGCATCTGGACGAGGCCCAGCAGCAATTGTGGCTGCAAGCCAAGGCTGAGTTTGTGCGTTTGCTGTCGGGCCACCGTCAGCCGGAATGTGCCGAGACTTTCTTCAACTCCGTCTCCTGCCGCGTGCTGCACCGGCACTACTTTCGCAACGAATTTATTTTCGTGCGTCCAGCCGTTGCCACGGATTATCTGGACGGCGCGCTGCCTTCGTATCGGGTCTATTACCCCACTGAGGAAGGTCTGGAAACCAGCCTGACCAATATGCTGGCCGACTTTGGTCTGGCCGCCCCCTTTGCCGACCTGCCGCGCGATGTACGCACACTGGCCCGCATGGCGGTACGTCAGCTATGCCGCCGCCTGCCACGTGGCTATGGCTCGCGCATTGGCTCGGACTGCCAGATTCAGGTGCTGAACTCCCTGTTCTTTCGTAACAAGGGTGCCTATGTGGTGGGCCGCCTGATCAATCAGGGTGAAGTGCTGCCGTTTTCGATCGCTATTTTGCATCGGCCCTCGGGACACTTGTATATAGACGCCTTGCTGCACACCACGGACGACCTGTCCACGCTGTTCAGCTTTACTCGCGCCTATTTCCTGGTCGATATGGAAGCACCGTCGGCCTATGTGGACTTCCTGTCCAGCCTGCTGCCCCGCAAGCCCAAGGCCGAGCTGTACACCGCCATCGGTCTGCAAAAGCAGGGCAAGACGCTGTTCTACCGCGACTTTCTGCACCACCTGTCGCACTCGCACGATCACTTTGATCTGGCTCCCGGTATTGCCGGTATGGTGATGACGGTATTTACCTTGCCGTCCTACCCCTATGTGTTCAAGCTAATCCGCGACCGAATTCAAAAGCAGGGCATGGACCACGCCACGGTGCGCAGCAAATACCAGCTGGTCAAAAAACATGATCGTGTCGGACGCATGGCCGACACCTGGGACTACGCTCAGGTGGCCTTGCCCAAGGCACGCTTTTCCGAAGCCTTGCTGGAAGAGTTGCGCCGCGAAGTGCCCAGCCTGCTGGAAGAGTCCGAGGACACCATCTTGCTGCGCCACGTCTACATTGAACGACGCATGACCCCGCTGAACCTGTATCTGAACAAAGCCAGCGACCCCGCCCTGAATGCCGCCGTGGAGCAATACGGCAAGGCGATCCGGGAACTGGCCGCCGCCGACATCTTCCCCGGCGATATGTTGTTCAAGAACTTTGGTGTGACTCGTCTGGGCCGCGTCGTCTTCTATGACTACGACGAAATCCAGCACATGCGCGAGATGAACTTTCGCGCCATTCCGCCTGCACCAAATGAAGAAGCCGAAATGGCCAGCGAACCCTGGTATCCCATCGGCCCGAACGATGTATTTCCCGAAGAATTCGGCTACTTTCTATTGACCGACCCTCGTATTCGCAAAGCCTTCATGGCCCACCATGCAGAACTGCTGGAGCCTGAATGGTGGACTCAGTGCCGCTTGCGAGTGACGCAAGGTCGGATCGAAAATATTTTTCCGTATAACAAAGATCGGCAGCTGCACGAGTTTGCCAAACGCGCGCCGGTCTCCTCTTTGCAACCAGGAGTCTTTCATGACTAATTCCGTTGTCATCGTCTCGATCGCCCGCACCCCTATGGGCGGCATGATGGGTAGCCTGTCCGATCTGGCCGCCCACGAACTGGGCGCCGTCGCCATCAAGGCGGCCATGGAGCGCTCGGGCATTCAGGCCAACAAGGTCGACGAAGTGATCATGGGTAACGTGCTGCAAGCCGGTCAGGGCCAGGCTCCTGCACGCCAGGCTGCCTTGGGCGCCGGTCTGCCCCAGGGTGTAGCTTGCACCACCATTCACAAGGTTTGCGGTTCCGGTCTGAAAGCCGCCATGTTTGCCCACGACCTGCTCAAGGCAGGCAGCGTGGACGTGGTGGTGGCCGGCGGTCAGGAAAGCATGAGCAATGCTCCCTACCTGCTGCTGAAAGGCCGCGAAGGTTACCGCTACGGTCACTCCACCGTGTATGACCACATGGCCCTGGACGGCCTGGAAGACGCGTACAGCCGTGGCACCGCCATGGGTGTATTTGCCGAAGATTGCGCCAGCAAATACGAGTTCAGCCGCGAAGAGCAGGACGCCTACGCGCTGGAGTCGCTGCGCCGCGCTCGCCAAGCCAGCGATGACGGCAGCTTTGAATGGGAAATTGCGCCAGTCACCATCGCTGGCCGCAAGGGTGATGTCGTTGTTGCCAAGGACGAAGCCCCCACCAAAGCCATGCCCGAGAAGATCCCCACGCTGCGTCCCGCTTTCAAGAAAGACGGCACAATTACCGCTGCCAACGCCTCGTCCATTTCGGACGGTGCCGCCGCCATGGTGATCACCACCGAAGAAAAAGCCAAGGAATTGGGTGCCACACCGCTGGCCCGCATTGTGGCTCACACCCAGCACGCGCAAGAACCGGCCTGGTTCACGACCGCTCCAGTCGCTGCTATCCAGAAACTGCTGGATAAAACCGGTTGGAGCGTGGCTGACGTTGACCTGTTCGAGATCAACGAAGCCTTTGCCGTGGTCACCATGGCCGCCATGAAAGAGCTGAACATCCCGCACGACAAGGTCAACATCCACGGTGGTGCTACCGCCCTGGGTCACCCCATCGGTGCATCGGGTGCTCGCCTTCTGGCAACCTTGATCGGCGCACTGCGCAAGACCGGCGGCAAGCGCGGTATTGCCTCGCTGTGCATTGGCGGTGGCGAAGCTGTCGCCCTGGCCGTCGAGCTGGTCTAAAGCAAGCTCATCAGCCGGGCTGCGGCCCGGCTGATTTTATGGGCTTTTCTCTGTTCTCTTTCCAGGCACGCCATGTCAGTTATTGAATCCCGCATCAATCCGCGTTCCCAAGACTTTCAGGACAACGCCTCGATCATGCAGGCCCTGATCCTTGATCTGCGCCAAAAGCTACAGAAAACCGCCTTGGGTGGGTCCGAATCCTCCCGGCAACGCCATGTGGGTCGCGGCAAGCTGCTGCCCCGTGAACGCGTCGAACGTCTGCTTGATCCCGGTACTCCCTTTCTGGAGCTCTCGCCTCTGGCTGCCCAGGACGTCTATAACAACGAGTCTCCCGGTGCCGGCATCATCACGGGCATTGGCCGCATTGCAGGCATTGAATGCATGGTGGTCTGCAACGACGCTACAGTCAAGGGCGGTACTTACTACCCACTGACGGTGAAGAAGCATTTGCGTGCCCAGGAAATTGCCCAACAGAACAATCTGCCCTGCGTGTACCTGGTGGACTCGGGCGGGGCCAACCTGCCCAACCAGGAAGACGTGTTCCCGGATCGTGACCACTTTGGCCGCATCTTCTACAACCAGGCCAATATGTCGGCCCAGGGCATTGCCCAGATTGCTGTCGTGATGGGTTCGTGTACCGCTGGCGGTGCCTACGTTCCAGCCATGAGTGATGAATCCATCATCGTGCGCGACCAGGGCACCATCTTCCTGGGTGGCCCTCCACTGGTCAAAGCCGCAACCGGTGAAGAGGTCAGCGCCGAAGACTTGGGCGGTGGCGATGTACACACCCGTCTGTCCGGCGTAGCTGACCATCTGGCGGAAAACGATCTGCATGCGCTGGAGCTGGCGCGCCGCTGCGTAGGCCGCCTGAACCGTGAGAAGAAACTGCCCTGGCAGCTGAAAGAAGTGCGCGAGCCACGCTACGACCCGCAAGAGCTGAACGGCATCATCCCTGCCGACACCCGCAAACCCTACGATGTGCGCGAAGTCATCGCCCGCATTGTGGATGACTCGGATTTTGATGAATTCAAGGCCCGCTTTGGCACCACGCTGGTGACCGGCTTTGCCCATATCCACGGCATGCCTGTAGGCATCATTGCCAACAACGGCATTCTGTTCTCCGAAGCGGCCCAGAAGGGCGCCCACTTCATCGAACTGTGCTGCCAGCGCAAGACGCCTCTGGTGTTCCTGCAGAACATCACCGGCTTCATGGTGGGCCGCAAGTACGAAAACGAAGGGATCGCTCGCCACGGAGCCAAGCTGGTGACTGCTGTCTCTACCGCGGCCGTGCCCAAATTCACCGTGATTCTGGGCGGCTCCTTTGGTGCCGGTAACTACGGAATGTGTGGCCGCGCCTTCAGCCCACGCCTGCTGTTCCTCTGGCCCAATGCCCGTATCTCGGTCATGGGTGGTGAACAGGCGGCCAGCGTGCTGGCTACCGTGCGCCGTGATGGCCTGGAAGCCCGTGGTCAGACCTGGAGTGCCGAGGAAGAAGAAGCCTTCAAGGCCCCCATCCGTGAGCAATACGAACATGAAGGCCACCCCTACTACGCCACCGCGCGTCTGTGGGATGACGGCATCATCCAGCCTTCGGATACCCGGCGCGTTCTGGCCCTGGGCCTGTCCGCCGCCTTGAACGCCCCTATTGAAGACACCCGCTTTGGCGTGTTCCGCATGTAAGACAAGGAGACACTGTGTTTCAGACCCTGCTGATAGCCAATCGCGGTGAAATTGCCTGCCGGGTGGCCGCCACTGCCCGCAGCCTGGGGCTGCGTACCGTTGCGGTTTACTCCGACGCGGACGCCGACGCCCAGCACGTACGTGCTTGTGATCAAGCCGTGCGCATCGGTGGCCCCGAGCCACGCGACAGTTATTTGAAGATCGACGCCATTCTGGAAGCCGCCCGTGCCACTGGCGCGAATGCCATCCACCCTGGCTACGGTTTTCTGTCCGAGAACGAGCACTTTGCTCGCGCTTGTGAAGAAGCCGGCATTATTTTTGTAGGCCCGCCCGCTCAAGCCATTGCGGCCATGGGCAGCAAGTCCGCCGCCAAATCCCTGATGGAAAAAGCCGGTGTACCCTTGGTGCCCGGTTACCACGGCGACAATCAGGACCCCGACTTTCTGCACAAACAAGCCGACCAGATCGGCTACCCCGTGCTGATCAAGGCCAGTGCCGGTGGTGGCGGCAAGGGCATGCGCATTGTGGAAGAGTCCGGCGCGTTCCTGGAGGCCTTGCGCTCTTGCCAGCGCGAAGCTGCCAGCAGCTTTAGTGACGACCGCGTGCTGATCGAGCGCTACATCACCAAGCCACGCCACATCGAAATCCAGGTCTTTGGTGACCAGCACGGTGGGTACGTGTACTTGTTCGAACGCGATTGTTCGGTACAGCGCCGTCACCAGAAAGTGATTGAAGAAGCTCCCGCCCCCGGCATGACGCCCGAGCGTCGCCAGGCCATGGGTGAAGCGGCCATTGCAGCAGCACGCGCCGTGAACTATGTGGGTGCAGGCACGGTGGAGTTCATTGCCGAGCAGGACGGGCGTTTCTACTTCATGGAAATGAATACCCGCCTGCAAGTGGAGCACCCCGTCACCGAACTGATTACGGGCCACGATCTGGTGGAATGGCAGCTGCGTGTGGCCGATGGCCAGCCTTTGCCTGCCAAGCAGGAAGAACTGAGCATCAATGGTCACGCCATTGAGGTTCGCATTTACGCAGAAAACCCCGATAAGGACTTCCTGCCCTCCATCGGTACACTGCGCAGCTTGCAGTACCCCGCCCATGCGTCCTTCACCTCCGGTGATGTGCGTATCGACAGCGGCGTGCGTGAAGGCAGCGTCATCAGCCCCTTCTACGATCCCATGATTGCCAAGGTGATCACCCATGGTGCTGATCGTGAGCAGGCCCGTCGTCGCCTGATTCGCACGCTGGCCGATACTCAAGTGGCCGGCGTACACACCAACAAGACTTTCCTGCAACGCCTGCTGGGCGATGAAGCCTTTGCCCAGGCCGATCTGGATACAGGTCTGATCCCACGCCGTCACGATGCGCTGTTCCCCAGCAATCAGGACGTTCCAGCGTCTGTGCTGGCCTTCGCCGCCTGCGCCGTGCTGACTCACCAGGGTCTGAGCGGACAAGCCTCCAACTCCGACCCCTGGGCGGTGCATGACGCCTGGCGTCTAAGCGGAGACTACGATCAGAAAGTAGCCTTGCAACTAGGCGAACAAACTCACGAAGTACTACTACAACGTCGTGAAAACCAGTGGCAGATCACACTGGGCGAAGCTCAACACGTGCTGCGCTGGCAAGCCGAGACAACCGCTGGTCTGGCCAAAACCCTGACCTTACGTCTGTGGCTGGATCAGGTCGAATATCGCGCCCAGGTGCTGCAAGATGGCGACCATCTACAAGTTGCCCAGGCCGGTTCGGACTGGACTCTGGCCGTGATCGACACCTTGGCCAGCGCCGGTACCAACAGCCAGGAAGCCCACGGCGGCCGTCTGACCGCTCCCATGCCCGGCAAGATCATTGCCCTGAACGTGGGCGCTGGTGACAGCGTCAAGCAGGGTGATGTGCTACTGGTCATGGAGGCCATGAAGATGGAACATTCCATTCAGGCACCGGCTGATGGCACCGTGGCCGAGCTGTTCTTTGCCGTGGGAGATCAAGTGCCCGAGGGCGCAGAACTGGTCACCATGGAGAGCTGAAACTCCTCCCTTCCAGCCCGTGTAAAACGCATTGCCGGGCTGGAAAAATAGGCGTAAAGTCGCACTAACAAGAGCCCCCGTCCAGGGGCTCTTGCCGTTAAGAACGACTCATGACCGCCCAGCCCCTTACCCCTTACTGTGGTCGCTTTGCGCCTAGTCCCAGTGGTCCCTTGCACGAGGGTTCACTGGTGGCCGCTATGGCCAGCTACCTGGATGCACGCGCCCAGAACGGGCGCTGGTTACTACGCATTGAAGACATAGACACGCCACGCGTGGTCGCAGGGGCTGACCAGATCATCATGCAGCAGTTGCAAGGTCTGGGCATGCGCTGGGATGGCGAGGTGCTTTGGCAAAGCCAGCGGCAGGCACGCTATCAAGAAGTGTTTGATGGCCTGCGCGAGCGAGATCTTGTCTACGGCTGCGCCTGCACCCGTCAGGAAATTCTGGCGGCTTCCCTGCCAGTCGCGCCGGATTCGCACGAATATCCCTATGCAGGCACCTGCCGCCACGGCATCCCGGTAGACCGTGCCATCCGTGCTTGGCGGCTGCGTGTCCCGGAAGGGGTGG
Organism: Alcaligenes sp. RM2; assembly: GCF_052931795.1. Taxonomy (NCBI): domain Bacteria; kingdom Pseudomonadati; phylum Pseudomonadota; class Betaproteobacteria; order Burkholderiales; family Alcaligenaceae; genus Alcaligenes; species Alcaligenes sp. RM2. The sequence continues at coordinate 237,785 of NZ_JBRFIO010000004.1, read as the reverse complement.
AACACTTCACCGATCGCTGGGCCGGGCCGCAGCAACAGGACGTAGCCAAAGAAGTAGGGGACTACATCCTTAAGCGCGCCGACAAGCTCTGGGCTTACCAGTTTGTTGTGGTCATTGATGATGCAGACAGCCAGATCACCGATGTTGTACGCGGTGCCGACTTGCTCAGCTCCACCGCCCGCCAACGCGTACTGCAAAAAGTCCTGGGCCTGCCTGTACCGCGCACGTTGCACGTGCCGCTGGCCTGCGATGAGCAAGGCCGCAAGCTCTCCAAACAGAACCATGCCCCGGCCTTTGACCTGGAGCATCCTATGGAGACACTGCAACGCGTCTGGGCCTTTCTGGGGTTTGCTCCCGTGGCTGCGAACACCCTGGACGAGTTCTGGAGCCAGGCCATCAGTGCGTGGGCGCAGCGCTTCCCGCTGCCTGCGGAGCCAAGCCCGAACAGTTGAGCCACGAGCCGAGGCTGGATGCGGATGCGGATGCGGATGCGGATGCGGATGCCAGCTAGTTTAGTGGCCTTTCAACCGCTGCGGTCCCACTTGCAGGGTTTCAAATAAACGACAGTTTCTGCCCCAACAATCGATTTATGTTTCAATCATAAAGACGCCCCGCCGCAAAGGGCGTCTGCCAGAGCAGACCCAGGCAAAAAGCAGTCTGGATGCGCAAGGCAAGACCCATCCATCCCCTGAACACCCCATTTGCCCCCTACCGCAAATCAGCGTAAAGTTTGGTCACTGGTTACCGAAATCACGCAGTTTTTTTAATCACTTAGGACGGCAACCTTATACCCATGTTTGATATCCTGGTTTATCTATTCGAGACGTATTACAACCCCCAGTCCTGTCCCAAGGCGGAGGTTCTGGCCCACAAATTGGCCGCTATTGGCTTTGAAGACGAGGACATCAACGACGCACTGGGCTGGTTACATGCACTGGGCGAGACCTCGCAGCAGTGTCAGCCTACGGCTCAACTCAGTCCCAACAGTCAGCGTATTTTTTCTGAGCACGAACAACATGTGCTGGGCGCTGATGCCATGGGTTTCATCACCTTTTTGCAGAATTCCGGCGCTCTTACCGCCCACCTGCGCGAAATCCTGATTGAAAGCGCCATGACGGTGGACGAAAGCCCGGTCTCGTTGGACAAAATAAAAATTGTCGCCCTGATGGTTTTGTGGAGCCACGAAGCCGAAATCGATCACCTGATCTTTGAAGAGCTGCTCAGCGACGACTCCACCCGTCAGTCCCACTAAGCTGATACACAGGAACCTATTTTTTGTTCAAGAACCGGCCCCGATAAAGAGGGTCCTTCAACACAAAAAGCCAAGGCCCGAATCCGACGCCACATCGGACTCGGGCCTTTTTGATTAGGCTTGCTGCTGACTGGCTCTGGCTTGGCTGCCTCTAGCGAAACAAACCCCAGATACAAAAAAGCCGGATTGTCTTTATTAGAGACAATCCGGCTACAGGCTATTGAACGCAGTTGTTCAGCTCAGGCTTACTTGATTTCCTTTCTGTCCTTGTCCAGCATCGCGCGCAGCAGGCTTTGGCCATCCTCGACCACCGCAAACTCGCCATAACGGGCGGCATCGAAGCGATCTGCCGAGCCTTCAGCGAAGAACCAGGCATCTGTTCCAGGCGTCCAGTTACTGCGGTGACGACGCATGCGCAAGCGCATCACATCGGAAGGTTCAGCCACAGGGCCTTCTTCGCTCCACAGACGCTCCTGGCCGTCCTGCTCCAGATAAACACCCTTGAACTGCGCCACCTTGTTCTCATCCAGCTGCACCGCCACAACAACCCATTGCTGAGCGTCCATCTTGGCAAGCGCATCCTTGGGCAAGCCCCAGGACAGGGCAGACAAGTTCTGCGACAGGGCAAAGTTCAAGGACATATAGTCGCCCTGCATCAGCGAACGGGGGTCCACCGGAGCCAGTTCCAGCAACACCGTCTGACCATCGCTCAAGATACGTTCTTTTTGCACGATGGCCACGTTGGCCACACCCAGCACCAGCATGGTCCCCAGCAGAACGCTGGCAACCATACCTTTGGGCGCGTCCTGCAAGCTTGCTGCCGTCCCTGCCTTCTTGCGGCTCAACTGACCCAAATAGGCAAAGACCAGACATCCCACCCCGGTTGCCAGCAACAGCTCGGCCTTGTCCAGCAAACTGATATTCAGGATGTAATACAGACGCCAGAGGCAGAACAGGCCCATTGCCACGGCCACCGCCAACAAGCTGAGATAACGCCAGGCATAAGCTACCAGAATCCAGCTCAAGGCCAGGGCCACCGGCGGATAGGGAGTCCAGACTGCGCACAAAGCGGCCATCCCCAGCAAGGCAATGCCATAGACCAGGGGTTGGTCACGCCAACCGCGCCAATAAAACGCCAGTATTGCCAAAGGAGCCATGGCCAGCAGAAAGCCAGCTACGGTCAGGTACGGCCGCGACTCGTCCCAAAAGGGCATGGAATAAAACAGTGTGCCCGCCCAAATAAGATGAATCTGGGAAGCGAGCAGCAAGGACCAGAACAAGGGCAGCCAGAAATGCGGCTTGCGCTCACCACGCAAATAAAGATGCCCCAGCCACAAGGCGGCAAAAAACATGAATGCCGCGGGCATTTCCAGCACCCAATAAGGCATCATGGTCCAGCGTTCAAACAAGCGCTCGATCACCAGAAACTCGATCGCGGCCAGTGCCCAAATCACCAGCAACATGCGCAATACGAACTGGCCTTTGGCAAGCCTGTACAGCAAGGTACTGATCACGACGGCTATCATGGCGCTGGCCTCAAGTGGCCAGGGGTAGCGCAAGTCCATAACCGGCACGCTCAGCAAGAGCAACGCACACGCAACCCAGCCGCCGACCAGATCCTGGCTGGGTACTGTGTGAGCCTTGGCAAACAGCACGGGGGACACCAGAGCCATGATGCCGCCCAGTACACCCAACGCTTCCAGACTCAATTCCAGAGAAACACCCAGGTACAGCAGAATAATCAGCGGTAACAGCAGGTATAAGAACAGCTTGATCACGCGCAGATACCAGGGGTGATGCTCGTCACTATCCTGAGCGTCAGCTTGAACACTAGCCTGTGCGTTGGCCAGGATCTCTGCTGTTGGGGCGGCAGGACTTGTTGTCCTTGCTGCGTTCACTGATGCTTGGGTTGCAGCCGCTTCAGCTCCAGCATGAGTCCGTCGCCAATGGACGACCTGTTGCTGCAGGAAGCGCAGCAAGCCCAGGCCCAGACCCACAATAACCACCACGATCAGCAGGAACGCATCGCCTGCATACTCGATAATCAGCATGCTCAAGGAGCCATACGCGCCGAACGAGGCCAAGGACATGATCAGCAAATCCGGGCGGCGGTAGTGATAAATACCGTACAGCACCAGGAACAGGACCAGTCCCAGCAAGGAGTTGCCTTCCATGACCTGGGCACCGATGAAAAAGCCCACCGCAATTGCTGCCACACGCGGCACGATGCGCCACGGGTCATGACGCGCACGCCAGATGGTTTCGGCTGCCAGCAACAGCAGCACATTGACTGCCAGAGCCAGCAAGGTCTGCGTGGTGTAACTGCGCCCGAACCAGCCCAAGCGGGCAACATCTATCCATAAGTACAAGGCGGTATTGATCAGTACCAGCCACAGCACCGACAGAAAGACACTGCGCACTGTGAATACCCAAGGTATGATCAGCACAGTCCACAATGCGAAAAGCTGCCAAGGGTCTGCGCCGGTCTGATAAGTCTGGCCAATCAGCGCCAGCAAACCGCCCGTGGCCACGGCGGCCAGGCCGGTCAAGGCAGCCGGCACTCCCAGATCATGACCCCAGCCACCGGAACGTCGGCGAAACAGCAAGGCCAGCCCTGCAGAAACCAGCACGGCGCCTTGAGCCAGGGCAAATTTGGCTACGTGCCCCCAGTTTTCCCAATTGGCCGCAATCCAGGTCACCAGACCACTAGCGAGCAGCAAAACGGCCAAACCCCAGGCCAGTTTTGTCAGAAACACTCGCCAGTCTGTGGGCCATACGTTAGTCTTGTCAGGTCTCATAACTTGCATAGAGGGATAAGCACCTCGTATCATTTCGCGCATTGCAGCGCAGTTGCTGTCACTGGAATCATATGGATAAAACACTAATCATTGCCGAGAAACCTTCAGTCGCCGTAGATATCTCGCGGGCATTGGGCGGTTTCACTCGAGAAGGTGATTATTTCGAAAGCGATCGCTATGTGCTGGCCTCCAGCATCGGCCATCTGCTGGGCCTGGTGGCCCCTAATGATCCGGTCCGCGGCAAGTGGAGCTTCACACATCTACCTGTTATTCCCCCTCAGTTTGAGCTCAACCCGACTGACAAGAAATCGACTGAGCGCTTGAAACTGCTGGTCAAGCTGATCAAACGAAAGGATGTCACCGCTGTTATCAATGCCTGTGACGCGGGGCGCGAGGGTGAGCTGATTTTTCGCTACATTATGCAGTACGCCGGTGCGAAAAAACCGGTAAAAAGGCTTTGGTTACGTTCGATGACACAATCGGCGATCCGTGAAGCATTTGAAAACCTGCGCGACGATGAAGACATGAAACCGCTGGAAGCGGCTGCTCGTTCGCGCGCCGAAGCGGACTGGCTGGTGGGCATTAATGGCACGCGTGCCATGACGGCTTTCAATAGCAAGGATGGCGGTTTTTTCAAAACCCCCGTGGGCCGTGTGCAAACCCCCACGCTGGCTATCGTGAACGAGCGCGAGAACCGCATTCGCCAGTTCGTGTCGCGCGATTACTGGGAAGTACATGCAGACTTTATTGCCGCTGCAGGCCTGTACACCGGCCGCTGGTTCGATCCCAAGTTCGTCAAAGACGAGCATGACCCCGAGAAAAAAGACTCGCGTCTGTGGTCCCTGACGGCGGCCCAAACCATTGTGGCCGCGTGCCGCGAGCAACCCGGCGTAGTCACCGAGGAATCCAAGCCCAGCACGCAGATGTCGCCCGCCTTGTTTGATTTGACCTCGCTGCAACGCGAAGCCAACTCGCGCTTCGGCTTCTCTGCCAAGACCACCTTGTCCTTGGCGCAGACGCTATACGAACGCCACAAGGCGCTGACTTACCCCCGTACCGATTCGCGCTATCTGCCTGAAGACTATATAAGTACGGTGCAAGAAACCATGCGTGCGCTGGCTGACAGCGGCACGCCTGCCAGCGCTTCGGTGCAACCGTTTGCGCAGGAAGTGGTCGAGCAGAAATGGGTCAAGCCCAACCGTCGGATTTTCGACAACAAGAAGGTTTCGGATCACTTTGCCATCATCCCCACCTTGCAGGTGCCTCGGGAGCTGAGCGATGCCGAACACAAGATTTACGAGCTGATCAGCCGTCGCTTCCTGGCCGTGTTCTTCCCGGCTGCAGAATTCCGCGTCACCACGCGTATTACGCAGGTGTCCGGTCACCACTTCAAGACGGAAGGCAAAGTGCTGGTCAAACCGGGCTGGCTGGCTATTTATGGCCGCGATGCCCAAGGTGAAGATGCGTCCCTGGTGCCGGTTGCTGACGGCGAGAAGGTTCGCACCGAAGATGTGAACACCAAGGCCCTGGCTACCAAGCCACCTGCACGCTTTACGGAAGCGACCCTGCTGTCGGCCATGGAAAGCGCCGGCAAACTGGTAGATGACGAAGCCTTGCGCGAAGCCATGTCCGAGCGCGGTCTGGGTACGCCAGCCACTCGTGCTGCCATTATTGAAGGTCTGCTGAACGAAGCCTACTTGCGTCGTGAAGGCCGCGAGCTGGTGCCTAGCGCCAAGGCACGTCAGCTGATGACTTTATTGTCCGGTCTGGGCGTGAGCGAACTGACTTCGCCCGAACTGACTGGCGAGTGGGAGCACCAGCTCAAGCAGATCGAGCAACGTCAGCTGGACCGCGACGTGTTCATGCGTGAAATCGCGCAGATGACGCAAGTTATCGTCAAGCGCGCGAAGGAATATGAGCGCGACACGGTTCCGGGTGATTACGCGACCTTGCAGACGCCATGCCCTAAATGTGGTGGCGTGGTCAAAGAAAATTACCGTCGTTATGCCTGCACGGCTTGCGATTTCTCTATCGGCAAGCATCCAGGTGGTCGCACCTTTGAGCTGCCTGAAGTTGAAGATCTATTGGCCAAGAAAGAACTGGGCCCACTGCCTGGTTTCATCAGCAAGATGGGTCGTCCCTTTGCGGCACTTTTACGCATTACCGACGAGTACAAGCTGGAGTTCGACTTCGGCCAGAACGACGACGATGATGACGAAGCCCTGGATTTCAGCGGCCAGACCCCGGTCGGCCCCTGCCCCAAGTGCCAGTCTCCCGTCTTTGAGCACGGCTTGCGTTATTTGTGCGAGAAGTCCGTTGGCCCCTCCAAGAGCTGCGACTTCCGTAGCGGCAAGGTGATTCTGCAGCAGGAAATTACCCGCGAACAGATGGCCAAGCTGTTGGGCGAAGGCAAGACAGACCTGCTGGATGGTTTCGTGTCCTCGCGTACCAACCGCAAGTTCAAGGCCTTCCTGGTGCGTCAGGCAGACGGCAAGATCGGTTTTGAGTTCGAGCCTCGTCCAGAGAAGCCAGGACGCAAATCAGCCGCCAAGAAAACGGCCACTAAAGCAGCGGCTAAAAAGACAGCAGTGAAGAAGACGGCGGCCAAGAAGACGGCAGCTAAAAAAACAGCTGCTAAAAAGACGGCCAGCAAGGCGGAGTAAAAAGCTCGGCTTGTTTGAAAGAATGGCCTCCCTTTTTTGGGGGGGCCTTTTTTATGGGTAGTCGTGTAGGGCTTGCAGGCTGGGGAAGAGAGTCTCTGTGAAAACGCCATTCAGGGACCGGGTTTGGGTCTCCGGGCTGAGCACTTGCCGGTGCTGCGCACCGGTTCCCTTGTCGAGTACAGGCTCCGGGCGCACCCTGAACTCGCCCGGTGGTTTGTCCCCCGGACAAACCACAAACGCCGGGCTCAAACAGCAGGGCGCTTGCATCCCGGATCCCGCACTCGCCTGCGGCAAGTACTCTGAACCGCCCCGAGACCCAAACCCGGTCCCTGAACGGCTCACAATAGTTCTTTGCCCAGAAGCTGTAAGGCTTCTTACCCTTATGACCTCAATTCCACCCAAATACTTATGTATGCCCCTGGACATGACATAAAGAAACGACCGAAACATAGGCTGCTAAGCAAGCATAAGCATCGAAAAGCTAACAACAACAACAACAACAACAACAACAACAACAACAACAACAACGCATAGTGCATAGCACACGACACACAGCCACAGCCACAGCCACAGCCACAGCCACAGCCAATGCAAACCCAACCGAAACAGTGTTGCAAGGCCGAGGTATTAGAACGGTGTGAAGGCTCGAGGCCGTGGGGCGCTGGGGGTGGGCGGGTCAGAGTACTTGCCGCGGGCAGGAGATAGCGCAGGGGTACAAGCATCCTGCTGTTTGAGCACGACGCTTATGGTTTGTCCGGTGGACAAACCATCGTGCGAGTTCAGGATGCGCCCTGCGCTATCTCCTGACTAGGGCACCGGTGCGCAGCACCGGCAAGTGCTCAGCCCACCCCCAGCGCCCCACGGACTCGAGCCTGGCTTTTAATCACCTCTCCTATGCCAAACTCCGTCCCAAGCACTACTCCGAAGCCCAAAACCCTTCTAACCAACAATGCAGCAGCATCAAAACCGCAACTAAAGCGGCAAATAAAACAAAGCCTTAGCTAGCACCACAATCAGCAGCACGTGTGCAAAAACACTAAGGTGAATAATCCGTGATCGCCGCGCTGTCATGGTCTTGCGTCGGCTCATTACCATCACGGATAGAAAATGCCCAAATACGCTTAGCGCCAGGGTGATCTTTACACCCAGTATCCAGGCACGAGCGCCACCAACCTCAAACAAGGCCCGATGCTGCCAGGCCAGACTCAAGCCCGCACCGTAGAGCAATAACAGAACCCAAGGCATGATGCGGCGCGCCCGCCGCCCCAGGGCATACTCGAACTCCCTCATCGATGGGCGGGAAACCTGACGCGCCAAAGGCGACAACATCAGCACCTCGAAAAACACAGTGCCGATAAAGAAAATCGCAGCCAGAAGGTGAACCAACAACAAGAGGAAATAGCTCATGAACAGCGCTCAGGAAAGCAGACGATCCATCAACGGTACACCAGGTCTCGCGCCCACAAACTGACTTCTGGCACATAGCTGATCAGCATCAAGCAAGCCAGGATGACGACTACAAAAGGCAGCAGTGGACGTATCAGTTTTTCCAAAGAAATCCCGGCCACTGAACAGGCGGCAAACAGATTCACGCCAAAGGGCGGTGTCACCATCCCCAAGGCCAGATTGACCACCATGATGATGCCAAAGTGCGCCGGATCAATGCCAAACTGCATGGCTACCGGCAGCAAGAGCGGAGCCAACACCACAATCGAGGCCGAGGTTTCGACAAACATGCCCACCACAAACAAGGCCGCGTTCACACCCAGCAAAAACATCATGGGGCTGCTGAACAACTCCCCCAGCCAGATCCCCATGGCAGCCGGAATGCCGGTGCGATTGAGCAGGAAACCAAACACACCCGCATTGGCGATGATGAACATGATGACCGCCGTGGACACCACGGAACGATGCAGCACCTTGGACAGGTCGCCCCATTTAACGCTGCGGTAGACAAACATGCTCACGATCAAGGCATAGACTACCGCCACCGCCGAAGCCTCGGTAGGCGTGAAAATACCCCCGTAAATCCCGCCGAGAATAATCACCGGCATCAACAAGGCCAGCCACGCCTGACGGAATGCCGTCCAGACACCCAAACGACCCACGCCGTCCTGCAAACCCAGACCATGGCGACGTGCATACAGCCACACATAAAGCATCAAGGCGCCGCCGATCAACAAGCCAGGGCCAATACCCGCAACGAACAGCTCGCCTACCGACGTGTCCGTGGATACGGCAAACAGAATCATGGGAATGGACGGCGGGATGATCACCCCCAACTCCGCCGCTGAGGCCTGCAAGGATGCCGCGAACGGTGCCGGGTAGCCATGCCGGACCATGGCAGGGATCAGAATTGCCCCGACCGCAAAAGTGGTTGCCACACTGGAACCGGCCACCGCCGCAAAAATCATGCAGGTCAGCACACAGCTGCAAGCCAGACCACCCTGCACACCACCCACCAGGCTTTTGGCAAACTCCACCATACGGTTGGACATGCCGCCCGACTCCATCAGGTTGCCTGCCAGAATGAAGAAGGGCACCGCCACCAGGGGGTACTTGTCCAGAGCTGCATACAACTGCTGGGCGATGACCAGAAAAGTCATGCGCCCCTCCCAGGCTACTCCCGCCATATTGGCCAGCCCCACGGCAATCGCCACGGGCACCGTCAATACAAAAAACAGCAGCATGGACACAAGCATGATCTGGGACACGATACGGTCTCCGGTCTAAACAGATGCCCGTAGGGCATCCAGAGTTCGGTGGTGCTTTACAGGCACGGAATCAGGTCTTGAGAATTAGAGCTGCGTGTTATCGACCACAGCAGGCGCAGGTTTCTCCAGCCAACGGGCCAACAGGCCCAAAATGGCCAGCACGGCACCAATCGGGATCGCGATATACACCCAGGAAATGGACCACTCCAGACTAGGCATGGTCTGAAACCGCACCCGCCAGGTCATTTGAATGCCGACCCAGGTCAACAGGCCGAAAAAAGCCAGACACGTAATCAGCACGGCCACATCCAGCCAATGCTGCGTCCGCTTGCCGACCCAGAGCCGCAGCACATCCACGCTTAGCATGGCACCCTGACGCAAGGCCAGACACAGGCCCAGCATGACTGTCCAGATCAGAGCGGCACGTGACCAGGCCTCGCTCCAGTCGGCGGGCGACTGGAGCACGAAACGAGCGATCACTTGATAGAACGCAGCCGCCACTGCCGAGAGCAGCAGCAACTGCGTCACCCAGGACACCAGACGAAACAGGCCCTTATCCAGAACGGACAACAGAGCTTTCATGATGAATGCCGTTTACTGAGTCTGACGGATAGATTCGACCAGTGCCTGGCCGAACTGTTTGTAGTACTGGGGATAGACAGGCTCTACCGCTTTGGCAAACGCGGCATGGTCAACGGTATTGACCTGCATGCCTTCGGCCTTGACCGCATCCACGCCGGTTTTCTCGATATCGTCCACGTAGTCACGCATGGCCTGGGCAGCCGTTACGCCGGCATCTTTCATCAACTGCTTGTCCTGATCGGACAGGCCGTCATACACCGCCGGAGACATCAGCACCAAGGCCGGGCCATACACGTGAGCCGTCAGCGACAGGTACTTTTGCAGCTGCGGCAGCTTGGCCGACACAATCACGGACAAGGGATTTTCCTGGCCGTCGATGGTGCCTTGTTGCAGGGCGGTCGCCACTTCCGGCCAGGCCATAGGCGTAGCCAGAATGCCGATTTCACGGAAAGCGGCAATATGGATGGGGTTCTCTGTGGTGCGAATCTTCAGGCCCTTGGCATCAGCCGGGGTGGTGACAGGACGCACATTATTGGTCAGGTGACGGAAACCTTGCTCGCCCCAGGCCAGCGCCACAATCCCGCGTTTGGGAAATTCAGCCAGCATGTCCTGACCGATCTTGCCATCAAGTACATGGCGGGCATGCTGCAGGTCGCGGAACAGGAAAGGAATATCGAACACGCCGGTCTTGGGCACAAAGTTCAGGGTTGCGCCGGTAGAGACAATGGCCAGATCAATCGTGCCCAATTGCAAGCCTTCAATAACTTCACGCTCGCCGCCCAAGGCACTGTTGGGAAAGGCCTCGATGGTGTAGTTGCCGTCCTTCTCCAAGGCACTGGCAAAGGCTTTTGCACCCGCACCATAGTGAGAGCTGGTGGACAAAGCGTAAGCCAGCTTCAAGGAAGTCTGGGCCGTGGCCGCTCCCGCCGCCAGGCCCAAGCCCAGCATCAAACCTGCGGCCAAAAGACGGTTCTTCATGTGACGGTACATCATGCATGCCCCTCCTGTCTGAATGGATCAGTGTATTTAATGCGTAGTGCTCGGGCTGGGACATAGGGGTTTTTACGCCTGTGTCCCAGCCGGGCACCTTATTCTTCTACGTACCAGTTATCTTCGGACAACATGACCTGTTGATGGCCATAGCCTGCTGGCATCATGGGGAAACAGTTTTCCAGCGCCAGCACTTCCACGTTCAGAAAGAACGGGCCATCGTGGGCCAGACAACGCTCCAGCGCCGCATCCAGCTGATCGGGATGCTCCACGCGTTCGGCTTCCCAACCAAAGGCGCGCGACAAGGCCACAAAATCGGGCATGGCTTCGTTGTAGCTGTGGCTGTAACGACCATCGTGAATCAGCTCTTGCCACTGGCGCACCATGCCCATGTGGCGGTTATTGCACAGAATCACCTTGATCGGCGTGCGATGCTGCACAGCGCTGGCCAGTTCCTGAATATTCATCAGTACCGACGCGTCACCACTGACACACACCACCAGCTTGTCCGGATGCGCAATCTGCGCCCCAAACGCAGCAGGTACGCCGTAACCCATGGTGCCCGCACCGCCGGAAGTCAGCCAACGGCGAGGACGATCAAACTTGATGTACTGCGCAGCCCACATCTGGTGCTGGCCCACATCGGTAGAGACGATGGCATCACGGCCTTCCAGATGCGCGTCCAGACGTTGCAGCAAGTGCTGCGGCAAGATGGCGTCGCTATGAGGCGTCACTTTCAAGCACTCTTGAGCACGCCACACGCCAATGCGCTGCCACCAATCTTTCAAGCGACCTTCGGGCAATTCGTGATGCGACAGCTCTTTGCGCAGGGCGCGCAGCAAAGGATAGCAATCACCCACCAAAGCCACATCAGCACGCACCACCTTATCGATGGAACCGGGGTCGATATCAATATGAATCTTGCTGGCATGCGGGCAGAAATCAGATAGTCGACCGGTAATGCGGTCGTCGAAACGAGCGCCCACACAGATAATCAGATCCGCATGGTGCATGGCCAAGTTGGCTTCCAGCGTGCCGTGCATGCCCAACATGCCCACGAACTGCTCATCACGTGCAGGGTAGGCACCCAGGCCCATCAAGGTCAGTGTGCAAGGTGCGCCAGTTTCCTGAACCAGGCTGGTGAAGGCGTGGCTGGCATCGGCCCCGGAGTTGATCAGGCCACCACCACCGTAAAACACGGGGCGGCGAGCGTGCGCAATCATGGCGGCGGCGCGTTTGATCGCCGCTTCCTGGGCAGAGGCCGGAGCGGGAGGAGCCAAGAGGCTGTCAGCCTCGTCCTGGGCCGGCGCGTCGCTGCTGGCAGCGGGCAGGGTGGCGATCTGAATATCTTTGGGGAAGTCCAGCAGCACCGGACCGGGGCGACCCTGGGTACACAGGCGCAAGGCCTTGGCCGTCAGGGAGGCCACGTCTTCAATACGACGAACCTGGGCATTCCACTTGGTCACAGGGCGGGAAATGCCAATCGCATCGCACTCCTGGAAAGCGGCGGTACCAATTGCGGTGGTCGCTACTTGACCACTAATACACAGGACAGGAATAGAATCACACAAGGCATCGAGCAAACCGGAGGTGGTATTGGCCATACCGGGGCCTGATGTCACCAGCACCACGCCAGGTTTGCCGGTGCTGCGGGCATAGCCTTCGGCCGCATGTACGGCAGCTTGCTCGTGACGAACCAAAATATGACGAATTCGCGGCTGGGCATGAAGAGCATCATAGAGCGGTAACACCGCTCCGCCAGGATAACCAAAAATGGTATCTACACCCTGAGCGATCAAGGTTTCGAGCAAGATTTGCGCGCCGTTGTGGGCGGTCGTTTCAAGTGACATGGTTGCGTAGCCCTGCATGTTTTGTAAGATAGAGATCGCCGTCCAGTTTATCCCCTTTTACAGGCTGATTCCCCATGGTCACTCAACGCCAACCCTGGCACGTCGTCAAACCATCCAAACTGCATGGCAATGGCGTCTTTGCGCTACGCGATATTCCAGCCGGAACGCGCATCCTGCAATATGCTGGCAAGCGGCTTACGCCGGAACAGGCCGATGCCTTGTTCCCCGTCAATCCGGATGAGCCTTTCCACACTTTTTTCTTTGCACTGAGCAATGGCAAAATCGTGGACGGTGGTCAGGGAGGCAATGATTCACGCTGGATCAACCACTCTTGCGCCCCCAACTGTGAAGGTCACGAGAACGCCGATGGCTCGCGCGTCTTTATTGTGGCCATGCGCGATATTCCTGCCGGGGAAGAGCTTTTGTATGACTACTCGCTGGTCATCGACGATGAAATTACCGAGGAGCTCAAGCAGAACTACCGCTGCCTGTGTGGCGCTCCCCAGTGCCGTGGCACCATGATTGCCCTGCAATCAGATCGCTCCCAGGCTGTTGCCGACGAGCTACGCGAAGTGGCCGCAGAATTGGATGCGGAAATGGAACAGGCCCGCAAAACGCCGGTTTCATCCAAACAAAAAGCCGCTGATCTGAAGGCTACTGCCATTAAGCAAGCAGAAAAGGGCGAGTCCGATCAGGATAAAGATGAGGACGCGGATAGCGATAAAGAATCCTCAAGCGAGAAAGGCAAAAAGGATAAGAAGAGCAAAAAGAAGAAAAAAGAAAAAGCCAAAAACAAGGATAAAAATAAAGACAAAAAGCCTTCCAAAAAGGACAAAGAAGGCAAAAAAGGGAAAAAGGACCGTAAAAAAGAGTAAGCTGTCCCCCAGCTTGCATTAGCCCAGGCTGCCTCACCGGCAGCCTGCACCCTTGCTAATCACCCGCACAGCAAGCCCGGCAACACCCCAGCCGGGCCTCTCAGAGCGCCACACACAGGCCCATCTGTCGTGCCGGGCCAGGTTTCACACCTCATCAGCTAGGCGAAGCACCAACCCCCATATTGCGTGTGCCCTCGCCCCCATCCCTATCGTCTCTCCCCAGGCCAATGATGGCCCGCGGGTGCTATTGCACCGGGGGAAATTACTCACTGCCAGCCCCGTCTTTGACCGCTAGCATGTAGCTTTATTGCCAAATCTGACAGACCTCATGGATTCAAGTTCTACAGATACACCCGATAATCACGCCGCCTCGCCCGCCGAATCCGGCCTGCGTATTCCTTTGCAAATAGAGGACTGGGCTTCGGTCCTGATCATGGCGACCCTGGCTTTAATTACCTTTGCCAACGTGTTTGTGCGCTATCTGACCGATAGCTCCTTTGCCTGGACCGAGGAAATCTCCATCTTTCTGCTGGTGGTCCTGACCATGAATGCCGGTGCCAGCGCCTGTGTGCGCCACTTGCACATTCGTATTGAAGTCTTTGCCGATGCGGGCACGGTGCGTCGTCAACGCCGCCTGGCCCTGTTTGGCATTGGCATGAGCCTGCTGTTCTTTGTCGGCATGGCCATTCTGTCCGGCCGCATGGCCCTGGACGAGTTCGAGTGGGGCGATACCTCGCCCTCCATTGGTGTCCCGACCTGGTGGTACAGCATGTGGCTGCCCATCCTGTCCACTACCCTGAGCCTGCGTTTGCTGGGCATGTGGGTGCGTCGTTGGCAGGCTAAATCATGATTGCAACCTTGCTGTTTGTCATCTTCATCGGCCTGATGCTGGTGGGCGTGCCGGTGGGCGTGTCCCTGGGTATAGGTGGTGCCTTTGCGATTTTGATGTCCAACCTGGATACGCACTGGTTTGGCCTGATGGCCGTGCCGCAAAGCTTTTATGCCGGTCTGGCCAAATACCCCTTGCTGGCCATTCCCATGTTCGTGTTGGTGGGTTCCATTTTTGACCGCTCGGGCGTAGCCAGCCGTCTGGTGAACTTTGCGGTAGCGCTGGTTGGCCGCGGCCCTGGCATGCTGCCCGTTGTTGCCATTGGCGTGGCCATGTTCCTGGGTGGCATTTCCGGTTCCGGCCCGGCCTGCGCCGCTGCCGTGGGCGCGGTCATGATCGGCGCCATGAAACGCGCGGGCTATCCCGGTCCTTTTGCGGCCAGTATTGTGGGCGCGGGTGCTGCCACCGACATTCTGATTCCCCCTTCCATCGCCTTCATTATTTACTCGGTGCTGGTGCCCGAAGCCTCCGTACCCGCGCTGTTTGCGGCTGGTATGTTCCCCGGCATTCTGGCGGGGATTGGCCTGATTATTCCGGCCATCTGGCTATCGCGCCGTCACAAGCTGGGATTGGCCGAAGCCGAGCTGCCACGTCCGCCATTCTGGCGCAGCCTGCGAGAAGCTGCCTGGGGCCTGATTGCCCCGGTCATCATTCTGGGCGGGATGCGCCTGGGTCTGTTCACTCCCACAGAAGCGGCTGTTGTGGCCGTGTTCTACGGCCTGTTCGTGGGCATGGTCATCCATCGCACCATCAAGTTCCGCGATCTGTTTTTGATCCTGCGAGAAGCCGCCGAATTATCAGCCGTCATCATGATGGTTGTGGCACTGGCCGGTATTTTTGCCTGGGCGCTGTCCACCCTGAGCATTATTGACCCCGTCACCAATGCCATCATCAATTCCGGTCTGGGCGAGTACGGCATTCTGGCGCTGATGATTGTCATGCTGATTGTGCTGGGCATGTTCCTGGATGGCATCTCGATCTTCCTGATCTTCGTGCCGCTGTTCATGCCTATTGCCTACAACTTTGGCTGGCACCCCGTCTGGTTCGGGGTCCTGCTGACCTTGAACGTGGCTCTGGGCCAGTTCACTCCACCCGTCGCCGTCAACCTGATGGTCGCCTGCCGTATCGCGGGCGTCCCCATGGAAAGCACCCTGCGTTGGGTAGGCTGGCTGCTACTGGGCATGGGCTCGACCATGCTGCTCGTTATCGCACAACCCGAGATTGCCCTGTGGCTGCCGCGCTACCTGGGCTTTAACTAAAACCACAAGACTGAAACACAACTCATAGAAAGGGAGACCTGACCCATGAAATTACGTCACATTCTGGCCGCTCTGGCATGTACAGCCGCCACCCTGGCCGTGGTTCCCGCTGCCCAAGCCGCCTACAAATCCGAGTACAAGCTGTCCATCGTGGTGGGTACCACTTTCCCTTGGGGCCAAGGGGCGGTGATCTGGTCCGACCTGGTGCGCGAGCGCACCGATGGCCGCATCAATATCAAGATCTACCCCGGCACCTCGCTGGTACAAGGCGACCAGACACGCGAGTTCACTGCCATTCGCCAAGGCATGATTGATATGGCCGTGGGCTCCACCATCAACTGGTCCCCCCAGATCAAGCAGTTGAACCTGTTCTCCCTGCCATTCCTGCAACCGGATGCCAAAGCCACCGACGCTTTGATCAACGGCGAAGTGGGCAAGGACCTGTTTGGCTACATCGAGAAAGCCGGTGTGGTGCCTCTGGCCTGGGGTGAAAACGGTTTCCGTCAGCTCAGCAACTCCAAGCACGAAGTGACCAAGCCTGAAGACATGAAGGGCCTGAAACTGCGCGTGGTCGGTTCGCCGCTGTACATGGACACCTTCAGCGCCCTGGGTGCCAACCCCACGCAAATGAGCTGGGCAGATGCACAACCTGCACTGGCTAATAAGGCTGTAGACGGCCAGGAAAACCCCCTGTCCATTTACGCCGGTGCCAAGCTGTACGACGTGCAGCAGCAGTACCTGACCCTGTGGAACTACGTGTCTGACCCACTGGTGTTTGTGGTGAACCGCGACGTGTGGAAATCCTGGAGCGAGGAAGACCAGAAGATCGTGCGTGAAGCCGCTATTGAAGCCGGTAAACGTGAAATCGTGATTGCCCGTACCGGCATCACGGCGGAAGATCCTACCTTGCTCAAAGAGATCGAAAGCCACGGTGTGAAGGTCACCAGCCTGACTCCAGAGCAACATGCTGCCTTTGCCAAGGCAACCGAAGGGGTGGTCGAGAAGTGGACCAAGACCATTGGTGAGGATCTGGTGAAGAAGGCACGCGACGCGATTGCTGCCAGCCGCTAATTAGCTGGGTTTGAAAGACTGAAAGCCGGGCCTGAATGGGCCCGGCTTTTTATTGTCTGGCTGCCCCGCACAAAACAAACCTCATGAAAGCAGCAGCCTACGAGCGCAGCGTGGGGATACTTTCAACCTCCGGGTTACCCTCGAAGAAAGAAATGCCATAAATCGGCGGCACAACCTGAGGGCATTCTTTACAGCCTACACATATCAAAAACCAGCTTCCTTCTGAGCGATCAGCAAGTCCAAGACACCGTGTCAAGGCACGTTGACCGCTGAGCCCCAAAAAAATCCCGCTTATTCCTTGAAGCGTATCGCCAGCATTTCACCCGTCGCACAAACTTCGCCATTCGCGCTAAGCGACAGGTCCACCCAGACCTTGCGTCCATCCAGCTCACGCAGCTTGCCTTGTACCGTCAGCTCTGTCCCCATTGGAGTGGGACGCCGAAACTCCACTTTCAGGGAGGCTGTCACGCAACGGATCGGCTCCTCGCTGGTGCCCATCTCGATATTCAGATCCCTATAGATGAAGGCTGCCGCAGAAGCAGTACCGTGGCAGTCCAATAAGGAAGCAATCAAGCCGCCGTATACATGGTTGGGCACGCCACCGCTGTAAATCGGCTTGGGGGTGTAGCGGGCCACGGTATCGTCGCCGTCCCAGTAGCTCTTAAGCTGATGCCCGTCGGGATTATGTTTGCCACAACCGTAGCAATGGCTGAAGTTGTCGGCATAAAAATCTTGAAACGCTTTAACCATATGAGTATCTGCTGTCCTCAAAGAAACCAAGAGGCCGTGCTCCACTTGGTAGCACGGCCTATTTCTTAAGCCACTAAAGGTAGTTTGTCAGCGCTACGAGCCAACAACCCACCCAGGAGCGTAGGCACTAACAAGGCCTGCAATATCTTATTGAAACGCCGTTTCCAGGAAGCTGCGCAGCTTGCGCGAGTGCAGCCTTTCTTTGGGCATCTCGCGCAGCAGTTCCAGCGCCCGGATGCCAATATGCAGATGCTGGCCAACCTGACGTGCATAGAATTCGCTGGCCATACCCGGCAGTTTCAGCTCGCCATGCAAAGGCTTGTCCGACACGCACAGCAAGGTGCCATAAGGGACACGGAAGCGGAAACCATTGGCAGCAATGGTGGCGGACTCCATGTCCAGCGCAATCGCCCGCGACTGCGACAAGCGCCGCACCGGCTCGTGGTGGTCACGCAATTCCCAATTACGGTTATCGATGGACGCCACCGTGCCTGTACGCATGATGCGTTTCAACTCCCAGCCGGACAGCCCGGCCACCTCGGCCACGGCTTGCTCCAGGGCGACCTGAATTTCCGCCAGAGGAGGGATAGGCACCCAGGTGGGCAAATCCTCGTCCAGCACGTGATCCTGACGCACATAGCCATGTGCCAGTACGTAATCACCCAAGCGCTGAGTAGTACGCAAACCGGCGCAATGGCCCAGCATCAGCCAGGCAGCAGGGCGCAGAACGGCAACGTGGTCGGTAATGGTCTTGGCATTGGATGGCCCCACGCCGATATTGATCAGGGTGATGCCGGAATGATCGGCACGGCGCAAGTGATACGAGGGCATTTGCGGCGCGCGAGCCAAAGGCGAACCGGTTGTCGATGCATTCGCACCCGCCGGAGTGATGATGTTGCCCGGCTCCACCAGATCTATATAGCCTTGATCATCCGCCTGCAGCACTTCACGCGCCCACTGGCAGAACTCGTCCACATAAAACTGATAATTGGTGAACAGCACAAAGTTCTGAAAGTACTCGGGACGAGTAGCGCTGTAGTGCTGCAAACGATGCAAGGAGTAATCGATACGCGGCGCAGTAAAAGGCGCCAGCGGCAAGGGTTCGTTATGCACGCGCTCCCACGTACCGTTGACGATGGCATCGTCCATATACGCCAGATCCGGTACATCGAAGTGATCGCGCAAGGTGTCACCGGGCGATTCAGGCACGGTTGTCACCGTGGACTGCACACCATTATTCAGGGCGAAATGCAGCGGGATAGGCACGGAGGATTCCCCCACTTCCACCTGCACACCGTGATTGCGCAGCAGCAGTTCCAGTTGCTCCAGCAAGTAATCGTGATAGAGGCCAGGAGCGGTAATGGTGGTCATGTACACGCCGGGCTCGACCACATGCCCATAAGACAGGCGGCTATCCACTTCCTGATAGGTATCGACGCGCAAACGCACTGCAGGGTAGCAGGCTCTGAAGCGCTGCCCGCGTGGAAATCCGGTTTCCAGACACTGGGCAAAAGAGTCGCGCAAAAAAGCGGTGTTGCGGTCGTAAATATGGCGCAGCTGCTCCAAAGCCTGGCCGGCATCCTGATAGCCATTGAATGGAATCAGCTCCGGCGTGGACGTGATACGAGAAAAACCGCTGGGATCAGACATAACAAGTATTCCAAGGGGAAACAAAGACAAGCAGATCTGCAAGCATCATAAGCTGTTTATTGTTCCGCCTCCTACACGACTCCATGACAAATTCAGCCGCCTGATTCTGACGCTCATGTACCAGCCGAACAGACAGGCCTGACCGTCTGCCGCTTTCGCGAACCATCGCTCCCCAATACAGATGTTCGGCTATCGGTTTCGCCTGCGCTTAAAGCCATCAACCATATACCTTTGCAATGGCTCGCCTAGCGCCCCAGCGTCTTGCCATATCCGAGCAAGGCAACCCAGACCCAGTCCCACTCAAAGCAAATGTCGTTACTGGTTTTTGACTGAATCACAAGCCCTACTGTCCGCACAATGGACACGACTATCGTTGGTTTTGAGACTGAATTTACTCACAGGCCCCATTTAAACAGGCAGCTTTACCCCGGTTTTGGGCAAATTCCATTTTTCCGGGATCAGGCAGGTCGAGCCCTGGCGCAAGCCCTTGACCCAAGACCCTGTTTTTATGCTAATGGCGCTAGACAAGCGGCTTGGCGGGCATATCAGGTATTTCAAGCGGGACCAGATGAGGCAGCTTATGATGGCAAGTGGAAGTCAGGCACGTCTTCTACCTCATATATAAGACTTGCCCAAATCCAGTAAATACATTAAGTATGTAGTCTTAATACTTTTAGTATTAAATCCAGCTAGCGTCAGTCCTTCATAATTTAAGTTATCCAACCTGGCAGTGTGCTCGGCATGCGTGTGAGACATAGCTCGTCATCGCGCAAATTAGCTTGTATTTAGGCTAATTTACAATGGGTTAGCGTATTTTAATGATTTTCGCTTCAAGCATTTGCTCGCCCTCTGATGTCATTTGTGTCTTGGCGCCGCGTGGGTCTTGTCACCCGCGATTTCAGCAAGATCTGAAAGTGCTCTTGACCAGGTAATTGCAGTTAGCAAGGCCGTTTTGGCCTGCCACTGTACCGAATCACTTTTAACTATCAGCAAGGGTACACATGACCACTCGAATCTCCTGCCAGCGACTGCAAGTCGCCGAGGTGCTTCATCAGTTCATCGAACAAGAAGCCCTGCCCGGCACAGGTATCTCCTCCGAAGCCTTCTGGGCTGGTTTCGATAAGCTGGTCCATGATCTGGCACCTAAAAACCGCGCCTTGCTGGCCGAACGCGACCGCTTGCAAGTCGAACTGGACAAGTGGCACACGGCCAACCCAGGCCCCATCACCGATATGCCTGCCTACAAGAGCTTCCTGAGCTCCATCGGCTATCTGAAAGAAGCGCCTGCCAACGTCAAGGTCAACACGACCAACGTCGACACCGAAATCACCGAACAAGGTGGTCCTCAGCTGGTTGTGCCCATCATGAACGCACGTTACGCGCTGAACGCCGTAAACGCACGCTGGGGCAGCCTGTACGACGCGCTGTACGGCACCAACGCCATCCCTGACACTGACGGTGCTCAGCGTGGCGGTGGCTACAACGCCGTGCGCGGTGCCAAGGTTATCGCCTTTGGCCGTCAGTTCCTGAACGACACCATTCCTCTGGCTCAAGGCAGCCACGATCAGGCTACCTCCTACACCATCACTGACGGCGCTTTGCGCGTCACCCTGGAAAACGGCGGCACCACCGGTCTGAAAGACGCCTCGACCCTGCTGGGTTACCGCGGTCAGCCCGATGCGCCTGAAGCCATCGTGTTCCTGCACAACGGCCTGCACTTTGAACTGCAGATCGACCCCAACAGCCCCATCGGCAAGACCGACCCGGCTGGCGTGAAAGACATCGTTCTGGAAGCCGCACTGACCACCATCATGGACTGCGAAGACTCCGTGGCTGCCGTGGACGCCGACGACAAGGTCCTGGCATACCGCAACTGGCTGGGTCTGGTGACCGGTTCGCTGACCGAAGAAATCAAGAAAGACGGCAAGGTCTTTACCCGCCGCCTGGCTGACGATCGCCAGTACACCGACCTGAAAGGCGCTACCCAGACTCTGGCTGGCCGCTCCCTGATGTTCGTGCGTAACGTCGGTCACCTGATGAGCAACCCCGCCATCATTGACGGCGAAGGTCGCGAAATCCCTGAAGGCATTCTGGACGCCGTGATCACCACCCTGATCGGCATGCGCGATCTGGAACTGAAGAAAAACTCGCGCAGCGGCTCGCTGTACATCGTCAAACCCAAAATGCACGGTCCTGACGAAGTGGCGTTTGCCAGCGAGATCTTTGACCGTGTGGAAAGCCTGCTGGGTCTGGCTCCCAACACCGTCAAGCTGGGCATCATGGACGAAGAGCGCCGCACCAGCGTGAACCTGAAAGCAGCTATTGCCCAGGCCACCGAGCGTGTCGTGTTCATCAACACCGGCTTCCTGGACCGCACGGGCGACGAAATCCACACTTGCATGCAAGCGGGTGCCGTGGTGCGCAAGGCCGACATGAAACAAGCTGACTGGCAGCCTGCCTACGAGCGCAACAACGTTCAGATCGGCCTGCAATGCGGTCTGCGTGGTCGTGCCCAGATCGGTAAAGGTATGTGGGCCATGCCTGACCTGATGGCTGAAATGCTGGAACAGAAGATTGGTCACGTGAAGGCCGGTGGCAACACCGCCTGGGTGCCATCGCCTACCGCTGCCACGCTGCACGCCTTGCACTACCACCAAGTCAATGTGGTCGACGTCCAGAAGGGTCTGGAAGGCGACACCAACGACTACCTGGACAGCATCCTGACCATTCCTGTGGCCACTGACACCAGCTGGTCCGCCAAGGAAATCCAGGAAGAACTGGACAACAACGCTCAGGGCATCCTGGGTTACGTGGTGCGCTGGATTGACCAGGGCGTGGGCTGCTCCAAAGTACCGGACATCCACGACGTGGGCCTGATGGAAGACCGCGCTACCCTGCGTATCTCCAGCCAGCACATCGCCAACTGGCTGCTGCACGGCATCGTCACCCACGAACAAGTGGTTGAAACCCTGCAGCGCATGGCTGCTGTGGTGGACCAGCAAAACGCGGGTGACCCAGCCTACCAGAACATGGCCGGCAACTTTGAAGGCTCCTTTGCCTTCCGCGCTGCTCAAGATCTGGTTCTGAAGGGTCTGGAACAGCCTAACGGCTACACCGAGCCTTTGCTGCACCAATGGCGTCTGGCTTTCAAAGCCGCTCAAGCCTGAAGCACACCATACTGCCCGGAGTTCACCTCCGGGTAACAGTACCCCCAAAATCCCCATCTTGCTGGTTCAGGATGGGGATTTTTTTTCGTCTCCTGTTTCCAGCTTTGCGGCAAAGAGGAATTTGAATCGTCGCTCGGCACAAGCAGCATTTCCAAGTTTTCAAGCAGGTTTGAGTCTCGGGGCTCCGGCTTCGGAGCTTGGCGAACATCCCTGTTTGCCTCATCTCGTTATAAACTCGAACTCATAACGATTTTGACCGACAGGAAACCCCATGAAATCTTTGCTGTTTTCCGCCGCTTGCCTGCTGGCCATCACCACCACCGCTCACGCTTCCGACCTGCTAATCGCTACTGGTGCAGGCTACCGCAAGCCCGTCACGGAATTGATGGAAGCCTTCAATAAAGAAACAGGCCTGACGGTAGAGAGCAGCTTTGGCAATATGCAGCAGGTCCGCGCCCAGAGCGAGCAAAATCCAGACATTGCTGCCATTATTGGCGACCGCTTTTTTCTGGAGCCCATGGGCATTGCCCAGCAGTTCGTGAACATCAGCCAGGGTGCCCTGATGCTGGCCGTGCCCAAGGGCAAGACCATTGATTCCATCCAGGACTTGCAGCAGCCCAGCTATGCCCGCATTGCCATTGGTGATGCCAAGAAAACTGTCTACGGCCGCGCCGCCACCACCTGCATGGAACGCGAAAAAATCCAGGCCGAGGGTCGCAGCATTGAAGTCGCCAAGCTGCCGCAGGTATCCACCTACCTGCTCAATGGCGAGGTGGACGCCGGTTTCATCAACCGCAGCGAAGCGCTGGCCCACAAGGACAAGCTGGGTACCATCCTGCCCATGCCAGCCCAATGTCACGACCCGATTGATCTGAGCCTTGCCGTGCTCAAGGACCGTCCTGCAAGCCCTGCCTTGCAATCCTGGACCCAGTTCCTGGGCTCGGACAAGGCCAAATCCATTCTTGAGCGTCACGGCCTGTGATGTCCGCCTGGATGAGCTGCTCCAGTAGCTCGCTGGGCCTGAGTGTATATGTGCTGGCCGCCACCTTGGTGGCTCAATTGGTTCTGGGGGTAGCGCTGGCCTGGGTACTGGCCAGAAAGCGCTTTCCAGGCCACGGATTACTCGATTCACTGGTGAGCCTGCCGCTGGTTTTCCCACCGATTGTTATCGGTTACTTGCTGCTGCTTGCCTTGGGTAGACAGGGCTGGTTGGCCAGTGCCACCGGCTGGTCACCCAATATTGTTTTTCAGCCCGCAGCCTTGCTGATCGCCGCCTTTATCGCCGGGCTGCCATTGATGGTCAAACCCGTACAAAACAGCATGAACAGCCTGTCGCCACGGCTGCGTGAAGCAGCAGCCACACTGGGCCACGGCACCTGGTCCTACTTCTTCCGGGTGGAATTGCCCTTGCTGCGTCCTGCCTTGGCCACCGGACTGATTCTGTCAGGCGGACGGGCCATGGGAGAAGTGGGCATTTCGCTGATGTTGGGTGGCAATATCGCGGGTCGTACCGAAACCCTGTCTTTATCTATCTACAACGCCGTCCTGGATGGCGACACAGACTGTGCCAATGCGCTGTCCTGCTTGCTGGGGCTGACGGCATTAGCCTGCTTTTGGGCGCTGCGGCGCTACGGGAATCAAAAATGACGGTTTTTTTTGAACAAAGCCAAATCGACCAATGGATTGGCGAGGATGCCTCCTACCTGGATCTGACCAGCCACATGCTGGGACTGCACAACCAGAACACCACACTGCGTTACGTCGTGCGTGACCATATCCGCGTGGCAGGCACTGAGGAGGTGGCCGAGATTGTGCGCTCTTGCGGCGGTCAGACTCAGCACTACACCCCCAGCGGTGTGGCGGCCATGCCCGGTCAGACCATCTTGCTGGCACAAGGCCCCGCCAAAGCCTTGCTGCGCGCCTGGAAGGTCGGCCAGAACCTGCTGGAGTTTGCCTGCGGCATCGCCACCCTGACACATCAAGTCGTGCAAGCCGTGCAAACGGTAGATGCCTCGGTGGCTGTGCTGACCACTCGCAAACATGCGCCTGGGGTACGCAAGCTGGCCTTGAAAGCCACACTATCGGGCGGAGCCATGCCGCATCGGCTGGGACTGGGCGAAACCATTTTGATCTTCCCCCAGCACCGCGCGCTGATGGGTGGCTGGGAGGAGGTGGGCCATGCGATTGCCCGTCACAAATACGCCTTGTGCGAAAAGAAAATCGTGATCGAAGCGACAGATCTGGATGAAGCCTATAGCGCGGCTCAGGCGGGTGCGGACGTGGTGCAGTTCGACAAAGTCCCGCCCGAGACCCTGGCACAAATTGTGCCTGCGCTGCGCAACGCGCATCCCAACGTCACCATTCTGGCAGCGGGTGGGATTCATGCAGGTAACGCAGCCGCCTATGCCGCAACAGGTGTCAATGCCTTGGTGACCAGCAGCCTGCACTACGCGAAACCGGCCGATATTGGAGTGAAGATCAACTTGGCAGAGCCAGCAGAATCGCAAGAGCCGCTTGTTGCCAGCAAACTGGAAGGGCTGGAATAAGGTCACCGGCCGCTCACTGTTTGTCAGCCTGACCCACTAGGGTGTTAAGCGAAAACAAAGAAGGTGAGCTCCGGCATTAGAGCCAGTCATCAAACGACAGAGTTGCAAAGCACCACCAATAGAAAAACAGATCGCTGAATCCGACAAAAAATGCGGAAATCAGCATGAACCTTACGCCTGGCATCTGCCCCCTGGCGGCTTGGAAAGCATGCAGCTCCGTGAACACGTTTTCACAAAAAAGGTGGGCTCAGACAGTCTCCTTAGACCCCAAATGCTGCAACAAGCGCTGCATGGGTTTGGATAGGGCGCCCCAGTCCTGATAACACAGGCACAAGGAGCGCTTGGCCCAGGCGTCACTCAAAGGCCGCGCCACAAAGCCATGGCGACGCCTGTAGCGGCTGGCCACGCCTTGCGGCACAATCCCCAGGCCCACGCAGGGCTCATGCAGAACATCCTGCAAGCTCAATTTGCTGTGTGCCGCCAAAGGGTGAGCCGCAGCCATAATCAGTACCAGATGATCCTTGGCCACCGGCTCCAGCATCAGCCCCGGTGCCTGCACTGCATCCGACACCACACCGGCCTGGGCCAAACCGGCGGCAACCGTACGCACAATATCTGCGCTGGTACGCTCTTTCAGTTCGATATGCAGATTGGGGCACCGTGCCAGCCAGGGAGCCAAGCGCGACGGTAGAAACTCGGTTAAGGCCGCCGTATTCGCATACAGATGCAAAGTCCCCCGCGCTCCAACAGCGAAATCCTGCAATTCGCCTTTCAGCAGAGCATGCTGACGCAGCATCAGCCATTACCACTGTGAAATCCAGGGAGAAGACGGCAAGATGATTGCGACAGTGGAAAGCGCCGTCATGACCTTGAAAGGGGATCGGGCCCAGGGGCGTTAAAACTCCTGCTGCAGACTTCTTCAAGCCTCAACCACAGCACCAAGAAGCAGACAGCCTCTTTTAAACTTAAATAAAATAGAAAACTGGCTATCTATCTGTAAATAAATAATATTCTGAAACCGACCAGCCCCGATCAGGGATAGCCCCCATGCCCGCCCAGCCGCGCAACTTTTACACTAGGCACTGGTCACGCGCATCCTTATGCTCTGGAACAAGGGGTTCCCAATGTCGGCAGAAAATGGCTTGGATCTGTCGGTGTTGTACCGTCATCCAGTCTTTCATTCCCACAGCGCCGAGCTGTCTCATCAGCCACTGAGTCGGGCCATTTCCCGGCATGCCCTGCATTGGGGTCGCGGGCGCATCAACACCAGCTTGTACCGCCGCGATATTGATCAGATCAGCCTGATGCGGCTGGGCTACGGTGCCGAAGTGGAAATCCAGGCCGATGCTTTCGGCGACTTCTGTCTGGTGCAAATGCCCTTGCAAGGCACGGCCGAATTCATCAGCGATGGCCATCACAGATTAACCGCCTATCCCGGCGATATTGCGGTGGTATCCCCTCGCCACCATGTGCGCACCTTGTGGCAAGCCGGTTGCGAACAGTTGATCGTGAAGATCCCCTACAGCTTGTTTGATGGCGTGGGCCATCAGACGCTGGCACAAGAGGGCATGACCCGAGGCTGTGTCTACAAGCTAGACCCCTGTATGGGCCCGCAATGGGCCAACCTCATCCAACACCTGCTTCTGCTACCGGCGCAACATGGCGACCGTCCAGCCAACTGGACGCAGCATATTGAAAGCAGCCTGGCTTTATTCCTGCTGTGTCATCCCGCCGACGAACAGGCTGTGCAGGCTCTGGTGGATGAATCCATGGGAGCCGCAGCCCGGGCAGGGCAAATGCGTCTGCTCCAGGCCAGGAACTATGTGCTGGCGCATTTGCACAGCAACATCTCACTGGATGATCTGGCGCAGGCAGCGGGTGTGAGTCCCCGCTTCCTGCATCTGCTGTGCCGTCGTCACTACAAACAGTCCCCCATGAGCTGGGTACGCAATCTGCGTCTGGACGCCGCCCATCAGGTGCTGCAAAGCCGGCCCCGCCCCAACGTCACCGAGGTGGCACTGGCGCATGGTTTTGGGCATCTGGGGCGGTTTTCTGCCTACTACCAGCAACGCTTCAAGGAACTGCCCCATCAAACGGGGCAGACACGGCACACAAGCATCAAACAGTCTTAGATGAACATGGACTTGTTGATGGGCAGATTGTGCTTCTTACAGTAGCTGGTGTAGTGGTCGATCATCCAGAACACATCAATGATTTCCAGGATGTTGTCGTTCTCGTCCAGGAACTCGATGGGCGTGCCCAGGTGGAACAGGGTTTCCATGCCTTCGTCGGACACCAGGGTGTGCGTGCGACCGGGGCTTTCGTGGATGTAATGACCGGCGCGGGCCACCCAATCGTATTCCTCGTAGCGCAGGCTGCCGGACAGAATGTAGCCGGTCACCACAGCGCGGTGGCGATGACGCCCCAAAGAACCACCTTTGTCAGCGCGCATGATGTGCACCGAGGTGTTGTTGCGAATATCAAAGCTCAGGTGACGCAGCCAGATATTGGGGCCGAAAGGAATCCAGGGGGAGGTTTCCTCGGACGTATCGAAGTGGCCTTCAACCAGCGCGTATTCGTCGCGTACCTTGTCGATGCGTTTTTCAATGTCGATATAGGGTGGGGTGCTGTTTTGAGTCATGACTTGTCTCTCTCATAGAAATAAAAGCCGCTGTGTTTCCCACACAGTCGGATGCCAATCCCCCCGGATTGACCTGGTTTCATTCTATGAAGCCATTTGGCGCCGAACTATCCAGCTTTGGCACAACGTAGCGGCGCACTATCCAGTTCTGGCACTCCCGCTCCGATCGCTTTATTTGACCCCGAAAAAGACCGGCGACGAACTCCTGACACAGTTCATGCCCATGCCATTTGGCAGCTCATTTTTTCACATTCAACAATACTGATTTTCATAAGCAAATCAAAAGAGTAAGGACGCTTATCGACCATAAACACATGAGCGAATTGTCTTTCGTGGCAGCGGCGATCAGGCATGTAATACAAGGCATTGACTCGCACAGGTGCCCCCGTTTTCTGGCGGCACCTTGTTCTGATTTCACTGCAAGGAATTGCCATGAGCCGCCCTCTGAAAACCGTTATTGTGAATGGAAGCTTGCACCGTCCCTCCCGCACGCAAGTGCTGCTGGATGCGCTACGCGACACACTGAACGACCAACTGGCACTGGACGTGCAAAACATCGAGCTGGTCAGCCTGCTGCCCGAACTTGGCGCGGCCCTGTCCACCGACGCCTTGCCCGCCCATGCGCATCAGGCCATCACCGCCATTGAGCAGGCCGACTTTCTGATCGTGGGCTCGCCCATCTTTCGCGCGGGCATTCCGGGCTTGCTCAAGCACCTGTTCGATCTGGTCGACATGAATGCCCTGAATGGCACCCCCGTATTGCTGGCCGCCACTGGCGGCAGCCAACGCCATGCCCTGGTCATCGAACATCAGCTACGGCCCCTGTTCAGCTTCTTCCAGGCTCTGACCTTGCCCATCGGGGTCTATGCCACGCCCGAGGAGATTCAGGACGGCGAAGTCACCAGCGCCGCCCTGCAACAGCACATCCAGCGCACCGTTGATCTGGCCATACCGGTACTGCACAGTCTTCAAACGCGTTTGCCGCTGCGAAACTCTGTTCTGGAGGCGCAGGCAGCATGAGCCAAATCACCTCCACCACACCCGATATTTTCTGGTTCCTGCCCACCTCGGGCGATACCCGTTATCTGGGCAAATCCGACTTTGGCCGCGCGCCCACCAACGAGTATCTGCGCAGCATTGCCGTCACCAGCGAGAACCTGGGTTATGACGGCTTGCTGATTCCCACCGGCGCCTCCTGCCTGGACCCCTGGGTAGTGGCGGCCAGCCTGGTTCCTGTTACCCAGCGCATCAAGCTGCTGGTGGCACTGCGTACCTCCTTGGGCGCACCCGTTTCCAGCGCACGTCAGGCAGCGTCCTTGGACCAGGCCCTGCATGGCCGTTTGCTGCTGAATGTGGTGCCCGGCGGCGATGCCACCGAACTGGCCGCCGAAGGCGTGTTTCTGGACCACGATGCCCGTTATGAATACGCCCATGAATACCTGACGATCTGGCGTCAATTGCTCTCTGGCGACACCGTGAATTTTCAGGGCAAGCATTTCAAGGTAGAGAATGGCCGCAACTTTTTCCCGCCTGTGCAAAAACCCTATCCGCCCTTGTACTTTGGCGGCTCCTCAGACGCCGCCCATGAACTGGCTGCCGAGCATGTCGATGCCTACCTGACCTGGGGCGAACCACCGGCTGCTGTGGGCAAGAAATTTGAGGACATCCGCCGCCGTGCCGCCGCCCGTGGTCGCAAATTGAGGCTGGGGGTGCGCTTGCACGTGATCGTACGTGAAACCAATGAAGAAGCCTGGGCCGAGGCGGATCGTCTGATCAGCAAATTGACGGACGAGGACATTGCCAAGGCGCAGGCCAATTACGCCAGCATGGACTCGGTAGGCCAGAAACGCATGGCCGCCTTGCACGGTGGCCGTCGCGATCAACTGGAAGTCTCACCCAATCTGTGGGCAGGGGTGGGGCTGGTACGGGGCGGGGCAGGCACCGCACTGGTGGGCGACGCCCAAACCGTGGCCCAGCGCTTGCAGGAATACATAGACCTGGGCGCGGACTCCTTCGTGCTCTCGGGCTATCCGCATCTGGAAGAATCCATCCGCTTTGCCGAGCTGGTATTTCCCCTTCTGGGCAAACGCGCCGTCACCGTCAGTGATCGCGCCCAGACCGGCGGCGCCTTTGACGCGCGCGGTGTTCAAAACCAGCAACTTTCTTCTGCATCATGAGCCAAAAAATAATCGATCTACGCTGCCGACCTGCCTTTCTGCACAAATTCTTCGGAGCCGAACCTGGCTCGCCAGAACATGCCACCGCGCGTTGGCTGAATCGCCGCGTAGGCACTCGTGGCAGCGATATCCACTTTGAAAAGTCGCTGAGTCAGGAAGGCTTTCTGGAAGAAGTGCGCCAGGCCGGACTGAGTAAAGCGGTCGTCGTAGGCCGCCACACACCGTCGCAACATTTGCCCAACGACACCATTCATCAGATCGTGCACGGACACGATGAATTGCTGGGCATTGCCGGTATTGATCCGGCTCTGCAAGGCGAGCAGCAAGCCCTGGCCGAGGCAGAACGCGCCATCAAGGAGCTGGGCTTGTCCGGCATTGATATCGAGCCGGGTTTTGGTGTTCCAGCACGTCACCCCGATGACCCGGTTTACTGGCCCGTTTACGAACTGGCGCGCCACCTGAAAGTACCCGTCTTTTTGATGAGTGGCCCCACCACGCCGGACCCGCGCTACAACGACCCGGCCGGGCTGGCCAAAGTGGCCAAAGCCTTCCCGGATCTGCCTTTAGTGGTCTATCACGGCTATTGGCCCAATGTGCAACAGGCCATAGGCCTGGCCTTTCTGCACGAGAACGTGCATCTGGTGCCGGATATGTACATTTTCCAGCCGGGAAACGAGGGCTATGTGCAGGCAGCCAATAGCTTCCTGTCCGAGCAATTGCTGTTTGGTTCGTCCTATACCTTCCGCCCGATTCGCCAGAGTATTGAGGACTTCCAGCAGCTGGGTTTCAAGGATGCAATTCTGGACAAGCTGTTTTATGACAATGCGGCCAGGCTGTTTCAACTCTCGTAATAATTTCGATCTGAGGAACCAGGCCTTGAAATCCCATTCTCGATAACTTACCGTTTTGATGAGTTTTGATAAGAAGGGATGACCATGCGTCCATCTGTTGTGCTCGACATGAACCGAGATGCAGTGCGTGAAGCCGTAAGCCGCTTTCGCACGGCGAATCCACGCGTCTTCGGTTCGGTACTACATGGCACCGACCAGGATGGCAGCGACATTGATTTGCTGGTTGACGCACTGCCTGGTGCGACGCTGTTTGACCTGGGAGGCCTGCAAGACGAGCTGGAATCACTGCTCGGTATTCAAGTCGATTTGCTGACGCCCGGTGACCTACCACCTAAAGTCCGTGCCCAAGTGCTTGCAGAGGCGCAACCAGTATGAGCAAGTACCGTCTTCCGGATTACCTTGACCTCGAGTTCGCTCAGACACACGAACAAGTGCCGTGGCGTAATATGCGCGGTATGCGCAACCGCATCGCCCACGGCTACTTCGACGTCAACCTCGATGTCGTGTGGGACACCGTGCAGACAGCACTACCGGAATTGCTTCAACAGTTACTTGCCGTTCGTCAGGATGCAGACGGCGACACGCCATGCTGATCGGCTATGCGCGCGTCTCGACGCAAGATCAGAACCTTGAATTGCAATGCGAAGCTTTGATTCAGGCCGGGTGCCAGAGGGTCTTTGAAGACAAGGTAAGTGGCACGCGAGCAAATAGTCCAGACTTGGTCAAAGCGCTCGAAATGCTGCGCGAGGGCGACACATTGGTGGTCTGGAAGCTGGACCGCTTGGGCCACTCAGTCAAGCAACTGGTCGATCTGGTCAACGAACTGCGCACACAAGGTATCCAGTTCAGAAGCCTCACCGACTCCATCGACACCAGCACGCCGTCTGGTCGGTCCTTCTTCCACGTCATGGCCAGCCTGGCCGAGATGGAGCGCGAACTGACAGTCGAACGTACCCGTACCGGGCTGGAAGTCGCCAAGCAGCTTGGCCGCAAGGGTGGTCGCAAACCCAAGATGAACGACAACAAAATCAAGTCAGCCAAGAAGCTGCTGGCCAGCGGTGTACCACTCAAGGACGTGGCCAAGAACCTGGACGTATCCGTTCCTACGCTTTATCGCTGGGTGCCAGCCTCATCACGCGCTTAACGTACTATTTTGTCGTTGATTTACCCTGAGAGGCTGCGCGCTCACGGCTGACAACATAAAGGGCACGATTAATTCGTGCCCTGTATGTTTCCAAGAGGCGACCCCGTCTCTGACCGCATCGGCTCAACTCTCCTTTGTCCCCACATGCCAGTAGTACACAGGCTCGGCCTCGTTCAGCAAAATATCCCCCACCGACCGAGCCTTGTAGATCACCGGATTGTGCGAGGCCAGGGCTCGCGCATTACGCCAATGTCTATCCAGACGACGGGACTCCTCCAGGGCCGTAGAGCCACCCACATCAAACAGGCGCGTGGCCGCCCGCAAGACGGGCTCCACCACGGCTACTTGCGCCTGTGCAGTGCGTAGCTCCAGAGCGTCCAAAGTTTCGCGGGAGACCTCCACACCCGCCTGCCGCTGATCCGCAATGCTTTGCAAATGAGCCGCCACATCACGTACCGCCAGCTGGGCGATATAAGCCGTACTGGCCAGCTCTCCCACAATATGCTGCACCAAGGGGTCGTCCTTGGGCAGCGCGGCACTACCATGGCTAAAGACACGCTTGCGCGCCTGCACATAGGCCACTGCATCACGCTGCAAGGCTTGGGCGATACCCGCCAAGGTCGCCAAATGCACCAGCTGAAAATAAGCCACCAAGGGTGTGGGCTCCTGACGCGGAAAGCGGATGATAGCGCTCTCGGGCACCAGCACATCCGTCAGCACCGTCGTGCCAGATCCCGTCAGCCTTTGGCCAAAGCCATGCCAGTCATCCAGACGCTCCACCCCTTCCTGATCGGTGGCGACCACGGCATGTACCGTTTCATCCTCCTTCTCCGTTCCTGTGCTGCGAGCCACCACCGTGACCCAATCCGCGTACAAGGTGCCCGTGCTGTAGAACTTGCGGCCATTCAGACGCCATTGACCGGCCTGCTCTGGATCGGGCTCCAGCGTGGTTTGCAACTGGCCTACAGCGCCCAAACCAGTCTCGGTCGTGGCATTACCAAAAATCGCTCCTTGGCCTGCCAACGGCAGCCACTGCGCTTGCGTGGCCTCATCCCGATCAATCAACAATCGGTCGATGAAACCGAAATGAGGGCGCAGAATTTGGGCGACATTTGAATCCGCCGCAGCCAGCTCCTGAAACAGCTCAAAGAACACCGGGATGGAGACACCGCTGCCACCCCATTGAGGCGGCACACGCAGAGCCGTAAAACCGCTGTCTTTCAGCCACAGAATGGGCGCATAGGCCAAGGTACGGGTATGCTCGCGCTCCGCCGCAGTATCGGCAATGCGCTGAAAGAGGGCGCTGAAACGGGCACGCAAGGCGCCCAGATCGGAAGCTCGTGCACTTGCTGGCGCTGCCCCCCTTTCTGGCACAGTCCGGCGTGGCGCAACATCAGAGGTAAAAACGGCAGTGTCAGTCATCATGATGTGCAGCCCTCAAGGAACCTGCGTAATGGAGGCATGACCCGCCGTCTTCCACGGCAAGGCATACAGCTTCTTGTCTCCCGCAAAAGACGTGTCGATCTGCGCGGCCACGGCAGGGGAGTTTTGATAAAGATCCACAAACTGGCGTATGCGCGGATCCTCTCTATGGCTGCTTCGCGCCACAAAGCGAATGGCGTAGTACAGGTCATCCACTGTGGAATACTGCAAGGCCTTGCTGGCCAGATCGGACTGCCCGGCGTTCACAAAATGGGCTGGATAACCTTGGACCAAGGGCAGGTCATCGGCTGCGCGCACCAATTGCGGCCCTTCGACTTCCACAATGCGCAGCTTTCTGGGGTTGGCCGTCACATCATGAATCGAGGCACGCGCAGTTGCCCCCTCTTTCAGCTGAATCAGGCCAGCCGTCTGCAAAAGCAGCAGGCCGCGCGCCTGATTCACCGGATCACTCGCCACCCCAACAGAAGCGCCTTCGGGCAGCGCATCCAAGGACGAATACTGCTTGGAATACAAGCCAATATTGGGCAGCAAACCGTAAGCCACACTTTCAATGGCATAGCCGCCTTCCTTGACGGCATTGTCCAGGAAAGCCTGATGCTGGAAGTAATTCAAATCCAGATCCCCGGAGGCCAAGGCCGTATTGGGCGTGGTCCAGTCGGTGAACTCAATCACCTCGACCTCCAGGCCCTGTTTCTTGGCCTCCTTGGCTGCCACGGCAACAGAATCGGCCAAAGAGCCGGGCGTGACGCCGATTTTCAATGCAGCAGCAGACACATGGCCCGCTAGGCTCAAAGCTGCCAAGGCAAACACGGCACGAATAGAAAAACGGGCAAACAACATGATCCTGACCTTAAAAAAGGGGTCGTAAAAAATGATCCAACGCAGCAGATACTGGCTCTTTCTCGCCCTAATCAGCTTGCCTGCAAGGCAGAGGTAGCCGCCTCATCCGATCCCGCCTCCGGGGTCGAACCGGGCACCAAATGCCGCCACTGCGCGGCAGGGTGCGTGGCAGATACCCGATCTCCTTGTCCAAACAATTGCTGGCGCAGGGTTCCACCTTCATACGCCGTGCGATAGCGGCCCCGGTTTTGCAGCTCGGGCACGATGTAGCTGGCAAAGTCTTCCCAGGTTTCAGGCACAACGATGCGGGTCAGATTGAAGCCGTCGATCTCGCCTTCATCAATCCAGGTGCTTAGCGCATCCGCCACTTGCTGCGGGTCGCCCACAATGGTTTTGTAGCGGCTACCCAGCGTGAATTGCTCCAGCAGCTTGCGGCGCGTCGTCCAGCCTTGTTTCTGGGCTGCGGCCGCTGCGGATTGAATCGCGTTGCTGGGGCCAAAGCTGATGGGTTCATCCAGGTCATACTGGGCAAAGTCCACGCCGGTACTGGCCGCAAAATGCGCCAGGCCGCCCTCGGAACTGGCATGGGCCAGATAGTCGGCATACTTCTCTTTAGCCTCGGCTTCCGTAGCACCCGTAACGACCGCTACACCCGCATAAATCTTCAGGTCCTGCGCTTGCCGTCCCGCATTGACCGCTGCCTGACGCAGCTTGCGGGACGAGTCCCTGGCCGCTTCCGGGTCCCGCGCACCGATGAAAACCCCTTCAGCATGTTGCCCGGCAAACTGCAGCCCCCGCGCCGAAGTGCCTGCCTGGAACAGCAGAGGCGTGCGCTGAGGAGAGGGCGCGCTCATATGAATTGCATTGCTGCGATAAAACGGCCCTTCGTGATGCACGGTATGCACTTTCTCGGGCAGGGCATGGATACGACGCTGCTTGTCGGCAATCAGCGCGCCATCTTCCCAGCTGCCTTCCCACAGCTTGTAAGCCAATTGCAGAAAGTCCTCGGCCCGGTCGTAACGGCTGTCGTGTGCATCCAGACCATCCTGCCCCAAACCCCGCGCCCCGCTATCCACATAGCCAGTCACGATGTTCCAGCCTATGCGGCCATTGCTTAGCTGATCCAGCGTGCTGACATCGCGTGCGAAGGTGTAAGGGTGATGCGCCGCCACTGACGCTGTCAGACCAAAGCCAATATGTTGCGTGACGGCTGCCATGGCCGAGACCAGCAGCCAGGGGTTGTTCACCGGTAGTTGAATACCCTCGCGCAGCGTCAAGTCCACACCTTGCTGGTAAACGTCGTAATAGCCGACCACATCCGCCAGAAAGATGCCGTCGAACAAGCCTTTTTCCAGCGTTTGGGCCAGATCCGTCCAGTACTTCAGAGTGTGATACTGCGTGGATTGATCACGCGGATGCGTCCACAAACCATGGTGGATGTGGCCGACGCAATTCATGTTGAAAGCGTTGATATGGATGTGTTTCTTGGGCTGCGTCATGGGGCATTCTCCTTGCTTAATGCGGCAACCAGGTCAGGCGATACAGCTTTTTCTCGCCCTGGTAGAACTGATCGATTGCCTCGCGCACCGCAGGCGATGTTTTGTAGACCTCCAGGAACTGGGCAATGCGCGGGTCTTTCGTCTTGTCGCTACGGGCCACAAACTGAATCGCCCAGGAGTCGTCCTCGTAACTGGTCAAGGACAAGGCTTTCGTAGCATCAAAGGCTTTGGAGGCCAGGATGAAATACGGAAAGCCTTGAGCCAGATCCACGTCCTGCGTGGCACGTGCCAATTGCGGGCCTTCCACTTCCACAAACTTCAGGTTCTTGGGGTTGGAAACAATGTCATCGGGAGTGCCCAGCAAGCCGGTCTCGGGGCGCAGCGTGATCAAACCTGCATGCTGTAACAGACGCAACCCACGGCCTACGTTGACGGCGTCACTGGCAATCGCCACTTTTGCGCCATCGGGCAAATCGGCCAGCGTGGCGTGCTTGAGAGAATACAGGCCCAGGTAAGACAAAATGCCCGGCTGCACGCTGACCAGCTTGAAGCCCTTGTCGCGCACCGCATTGGCCAGGTAATTACTGTTCTGGTAGTAGTTCAGATCAATATCGCCCGCATCCAGCGCCACATTCGGTGTGGCCCAATCGGTAAATTCGATCACCTGCACATCCACACCCTGCTTCTTGGCCTCCTGCGCGGCAACGGCCACCGAGTCCGCAAAAATGCCGGGAACAACGCCGATTTTCAATGGCGCAGCGGTCGCTGTGCTGCTCAACAAAACAGCAGTAGAAACCAGGCTAAACGCCGTCAGTTTTTTCAAAATCTTCGAGATAGTCATCAATCAACATCCAGATAAAAGAGAAAGGCTCGTGGCCTGGAAAACAGGCCATATCGAAGCGCATATGTGTCTTGCTAGAACGTATTTACTGACATGCTTTGAGCCATACTGCGCAACGCTTCTTCACCCCTGCAGCCATGCCTAAACACAGCTTTCCAGGTGGCATCACAAAGCACCATGGCGCGGCGGGCGCACGCCATTCAGGGCGTAATTACCAATGGCGTGGTACTTCCAGCGCACCGGGTCATGCAGGGTATGGACTCGGGCGTTACGCCAGTAGCGATCCAGCCCATGCTGGGCCTGCGTAGCGCTGGTGCCTGCCAGTTCAAACAACTTGCTGCCTGCCAGCACACTGGCGCTGGTCGCCAGGGCTTTGGCCTGCGCAACGGCAATGGAGGCCTGAGCGACACTGTCCTCATCCGGTGCTTGCTGGGCGGCGTCCACAAAGCGGGCGGCGCGGGCCAGTAGCGCTTGCGCGGCACGCAAACGCACATGCACATTGCCCACCTCCTGCAGCAGCAAGGGGTCCTGTGCGGCGGTATCCACGCCAGCGGTAATCCAGGGGCGGCTGTGCTCGCGGATAAAGGGCAAGGTGGCCTCGAAAGCCCCTTGGCCTATGCCCAAATCCAGTGCTGCATGGATGATCTGGGCATAGGGACCAATAGTGGTCGGACGCTCGAAGGAGTCCGTGAACGGCACGACCCATTGCGGCTGCACAGGAACACGTGTGAACTCCACCGAGCCGCTGCCTGTGACACGTTGGCCAAAGCCGTCCCAATCGTCCGTCAGCGTGACGCCTGCAGCCCCACGCGGTACAAAAACCAGATACAGGCGGCCATCATCAGGCGAGGTCGTCAACGTGGGAATCCAGTGTGCAAACAGCGAGCCCGTGCAATAGAATTTGCGGCCATCCACAAACCAGCCATCGGGTTCTTTCAGCAACTGCGTGCGACGGACAAAGTCCTTCTTGCCGATCTCTGCCAATGCATTGCCAAAGCGTTTGCCTTGCAGCACTTGATCGTAGAAAAAGGCTTTTTGCTCGTGCGTCGCCCCCACGCGCAACACTTCCAACGCGTAATAGTGGTTTTGCGGGATATGGCCAAAGTTGCCATCGGCCTTGGCAATGCGCTGCACGACACGGGTGAGCACATCGGCGGAAACGCCCGCGCCGCCGTATTCTTTGGGGACCGTAATGCCCCATAAGCCACTTTGACTGAATTGCTCCACCTCTCGATGCGGCAAGATACGGTCGCGATCACGCTCCAGCGCATGTTGGGCAATGGATTGTGCAAACTGCTCGGCGGCTTGCAGCGCTTCGGGCTCGGACGTGATGATGTGTACGAATGTAGAAAGCTGTGTTGTCATGGCCTCAGTTCCATTGGTGATAAGACGGCGAGGCGCCATTGAGCAGGTAATTGCCCAGCAAGTGATATTTCCAGCGCACCGGGTCATGCAAGGTGTGCACGCGGGCGTTGCGCCAGTGGCGATCCAGATTATGAGCCGCACGGGTGGACGACGAGCCGGCCAAGGCAAAGAGCTGTTCGCTGGCATTCAAGGCCGCTTCCGTCGTCAGGATTTTGGCCTCGGCAACGGCTACAGAAGCACGGGCGCTGCTGTCTGCATCCACGGGCTTGGCGGCCAACTCATCCAGCAAACGCGCTGCCTCCAGCAAAACTTCCTGAGCGGCATCCACCTCAATCTGCAAGGCCCCGACTTCCTGAATGATATGAGGGTCCTGCGTGGCACTGGCCACACCCGAATCGGTCCAGGGGCGCGCACGATTACGGACAAATTCCAGTGCATCCTGCAAGGCCCCCTGAGCGATACCGGCATCAATACTGGCTTGAATCAGTTGAGAAATAGGACCCGACAGGGAAGGCTTGTCCACAAAACGCCAGCTTTCCAGCACATGGTCTTCCTCGACCAGGACCTGCTCGAACACCACACTGCCACTGGCGGTGGTGCGTTGCCCAAAGGCATTCCAGTCATCAATCACCTGCACACCAGGCGCATCGCGGCGTACCCAGACTTGCACGCCACGGCCTTGCTCATCCGCAGCTCGGAAAGGAATCCAATGCGCGAACAAGGCGCCGGTTGAATAAAAGCGTGTGCCGCTAACGCGCAAGCGGCCATCCGCTGCCCGCGCAAGATGGGCAGTGATGTCGGTAATCACCGCTGCCTTGCCCTTTTTTTCCGGTCCGCCATTACCTAAACGCGCGCCTTGCAGCACCGCCTTGAACCAACGCTGCTTTTGAGATTCAGTGCCGGTGTCTTTCAGGTTCTGGATCAGCGCGAAATGGTTTTGCGGAATCTGACCCAGGGAAGGATCAGCCGCGCTGATGATGGCAAACACCTGCACCAGCGTTTCGTTGGAAGCTTCCAGACCGCCATAGGCTTTGGGGATAGTGATGGCACCCAGGCCACTGGCGGTATAGCGCTCTATCTCGTCCCAGGGAAGCTGGCGCAGGCGGTCGCGCTCGGCAGCGGTTTGAGCAAATTCAGTGGCCAATTGCCGAGCAATGGCGAGGGCTTCGGCCTCACTGCCAATCACATGAGGCTGTTGGGGGGGCAAGGGCAGACGCGGCTTTGCAGATGCTTCGGGCAAAGCTCCGCCCTGAGTAATCCGATCATTCATACGGCACTCTTTTCAATGACTAAAAACGGTAGGGATAGGCGACGCCACTAAGTGCGCCAGCCCTTGGCTGAACTCGGATCAACGTGCGCGCAGCCACTGCACGTAGCGGTCGCCGGCAAACTGCACCACAGTCACTAAAGCAATCAGCACAGCAATCACGATCAACATCACCTGCGTATCAAAACGCTGATAGCCATAGCGGATCGCCAAGTCACCCAGGCCACCGGCACCGACCGCACCGGCCATGGCCGAGGAGCTGATCAAGGCCACGATGGTGATGGTGAAGCCACCCACAATGCCGGGCAGCGCCTCGGGCAAGTAGACATGGCGCACGATGTCCCACTTCTTGCAGCCCATGGCTTGAGCCGCTTCAATCAGGCCCGAATCCACCTCGCGCAGGCTGACCTCGGCAATACGGGCAAAGAAAGGCGTGGCGCTGATTGCCAGGGGCACAATGGCCGCCCACACCCCAATCGTGGTGCCTGCCAGCAAGCGCGTGAAAGGAATCAGCGCAACCAGCAAAACAATGAAGGGCGTGGCCCGGAAACCATTGACCACGCTACCCACCGCCCGGTTGATCCTGGGCGACTCCCAAAAGCCATGGGGGGCCGTCACAATCAAGAGCACTGCCAGCGGAATACCGGCCAGAAAGGCAATGCCCCCAGACACGCCCACCATCATCAACGTGTCCAGAAAAGCCTGCCAATAACGCTCAGCGGGGATACTCAGATTCCACAACATATCCAATGTCCTCAATGTGATGCGCGATGGCCGCCGGGCCTTGCGTCAAAGATGTCAAATCGGGCAGGCTCACATGCCCCTCAATGGCGACCAGCAAACGTCCATGTGCATGGCCCTGAATGCGGTCCACGCCACCATGAACCAGCTGCGGCTGGCCGGGCAGGCTGCGGGCAATGCGCAGCAAATCCGGCTCCCAGCCACCTTCGCCGCTATAGCTCAATTGCAGGATGCGGCTGTACGTGCCAGTTTCAGGAGGCTGCTGTACCAGACGTGCCTGCAAGTCCTCCGGCAGTGTGTGCTGCAAGGGGGCCAGCAGCGCCTTGGTGGCGTCATGCTGCGGTTTGCCAAACACACGCCAGACCTCGCCCAGTTCGGCAATGCGGCCTTTTTCCAGCACCAGCACGCGGTCGGCAATTTCACGGATCACGCTCATCTCGTGCGTAATCAGCACGACGGTAATGCCCAGGCGGCGGTTAATGTCCTTGAGCAAACTCAGAATGGATTGCGTAGTCTCCGGGTCCAGCGCCGAAGTGGCTTCGTCACACAGCAAAATCTCCGGGCCGGTTGCCAAGGCGCGAGCAATGCCCACGCGCTGCTTTTGCCCACCCGACAAACGACTGGGATAGGTATCGGCCTTATCTTGCAAGCCGACCAGTTGCAGCAGTTCCTGAACACGCTGAGCAATGTCTTGTGCCGACACCCCGGCCACCTTCAAGGGCAAAGCCACGTTCTCGTACACCGTTTTGGCAGACAACAAATTGAAGTGCTGAAAAATCATGCCAATGCGGCGACGCAGCTGCACCAGTTCCGATTCATTCAAGCGGGCAATATCCACGCCATCCACCAGTACCTGGCCGCTGCTCGGGCGCTCCAGCCGGTTGATGGTGCGCAGCAAGCTGGATTTACCCGCGCCGCTACGGCCAATAATGCCGAAGATGCTGCCTGGCGCGATGTCCAGATCAATGTCCTGCAAGGCAGGCACGGCGCCTGCCGAGGACTGATAGATTTTGGACAGATTGCGAAAAGCCACGCTGCCTGCCTTGACGACGCTGGGTTGCTGTTCCAGTTCCGCTTTGGCAGACGCACTGGCCTTATGAACCTCGCGCTGTCCTGCGGCCTGTTCGGCGGTGTCCCGCAGCTCGTCCAAATTACGCCGTAGTGCTGATGTGTATGCCATATCACTTGCTCGCTGTGCTGCTGCCTTGCCAGGGCAAGGTGTACAGATGGGGGTTGTGATCAAAGCGGTCTGCAATCGTGTTGCGTACCGCTTGCGACTGCTGGAACAGCTCCACGAACTGTTTCAGGGCAGGGTCGTTGACGCGGTCTTTACGCGTGACAAAACCCATTGCATAAAAGGTGTCGGCAATGCCGGAATAGACCAGGGCCTTGCCCGCATCCGCCTTGCGGCCAGCGCTGACGAAATAGCTGGGCCAGACGACAGCCAAATCCACATCCGGCAAGGAATGGATCAGTTGCGGGCCTTCAATTTCCACCAGCTTGAGCTGCTTGGGGTTGTCCACCACATCATTGACCGTGGCTCCGGTATCCAGACCATGACGCAAGGTGATCAGGCCCGCTTTTTGCAGCAGCAACAGGCCACGGCCCTGATTGACCGGATCATTCGGCAAGGACACGGTTGCGCCCTTGGGAACCTGGTCCAGAGACTGATACTTGTTCGAGTACAGGCCAATGTTTTGCAGCAAGCCCAGACCAATCAGTTCCAGGTCGTAACCACGCTCTTTGATGGCATTGTTCAGAAAGGCTTGGTGCTGGAAGAAATTCACATCAATATCGCCGTTGTTGACGGCCTCATTGGGCAGCGTCCAATCCGTAAATTCCACCAACTGAATATCCAGCCCCTGCTTTTTGCCTTCCGGGATCAGCGCTTGCACCGCATCCGAGGTTGCACCGGGAATGGAGCCCACTTTGATCACGGCGGCAGAGCTGCTGAACGGCAGGGCAGCGGCAAACAGAATGCCCAGCGCCCAACGCTGCAGGCGAGAGGAGAAGATCGCAGCCATTATTTCGCCCCTCCTTGTGCATTCAGCCAGGCCAGGGTGTAGAGGCGCTCGTCGTTATTGAATGCCGCACGCGACACGTCACGCACAGACTGCGAGTTTTGATAGATGGAAATGAACTTTTGAATGACAGGATCGTTAGTACGGTCCGCGTTCACCACGAACTGAATGGCAAACTGCGCATCTTCAATACCCGAGTAGGCCAGACCACTGGAAGGATCAAAGGCTTTGGCCGCTACGATGAAATGCGGATAGCCTTGGGCAATATCCACATCCCCCGTAATACGCACCAGTTGCGGGCCTTCTACTTCCACAAAGCTGAGCTTTTTGGGGTTCTCGACAATGTCATCCAGGCTGCCCAGATAACCGACCTCTGGCTTGAGCTTGATCAGCCCGACTTTTTGCAGCAAGAGCAGACCACGCCCCTGGTTCACGGGGTCGTTGGCAATGCCTACCTTGCCGCCCTGAGGGACCTGGTCCACCGCCTGATGCTTGAGCGAATACACTCCCACATTGGCCAGAATACCCGTGCCCGCGCTGGCCAGCTTGTAGCCGTTTTTCTCGATGGCGTTCTTCAGGAAAGGCTGATGCTGGAAGTAATTGATATCAATATCGCCGTTATCCACCGCCACATTGGGCGTGGTCCAGTCGGTGAACTCGATCACCTCGACATTAATGCCTTGGGCCTTGGCATCCTGGGCCGCGGCATTGATGGAATCGGCATAGGCGCCCGGCACCACGCCAATGCGTAAAGAATCGGCGGCAATGGCCGGAGAAACAGCCAGCACAAGGGCACTAGCTACGATGAGTTTGGACAGTTGCTGGAGCATGGTAAACAGTGCCTCACGGGGTGGGCCTGCGCTTGCAGGCAAATCTTGGAAGCTTCTATTACATCGACTCCATTCCCCTGGCACCACAACAGAACAATCATTTACTTATGCTGGCTAACTGCTGGATAAAATTACTTCAAGTTATTGATATTTATATTATTTTTGAAAATAAACTAAATACTGCCAACGATGGCATTTGTGATATTTCATGCGCGTTTCAAGTTAGCCGTGGGAGTGCAAGAACAGGAGTCAAAAATGGTTTTTTGCCGTCCTCCGCGCAATTTTTCCAAACTTATATCAAGTAACTTAACTTATAATTAACTTATATTTTGTCCATGAACTCGATATTTTGGACACCCAAAGCCGCCAAACAACTGCGCAAGATCGACAGGCAACACCAGGGCGCTATCCGCGACGGTGTCTGCAACTTGGCTGACATGCCCAATTGCTCCGGATCGCAGAACATCAAAGCGCTGACGAATCACCAGTATGGCTATCGCCTGCGCATCGGAAACTATCGCGTCCTGTTTGATTGGGACGTAGAGATAAGAATTATCGACATCCAGGAAGTGAGAAAGCGCGATGAACGCACGTACTAATATTCAGATCATCAATGGCCCGGACGGCAATCCCGCTTTTGTCGTGATTCCCTACCAGGACTACATCGCCAGCCAGACCCAAGACGGCGGGCTGATCCCCCACGCCGTCGTCAGCAGCACGATCGACGGTGCAACACCGGTTCGGGCATGGCGTGAACACCTTGGGCTGACACAGGCAGAGCTGGCCGCTCGTCTGGGTATCAGCCAATCTGCCTATGCACAGCAGGAAAGCAGCGAACGACTGCGAAAAAGCAGCCTGGAGCGCATTGCAGCTGCGCTTGGGATTACACCTGAGCAACTCGACTTCTAAGCCAGGAACGGCAGCTTGCAGGTCCCCTCCAAGCCGCCAGACCCGCAGGGCTACAAAAATTCAAAGACCAAAAAAAATCCGCCCGAAGGCGGATTTCTTTACAGCAAGCTGGCCGCTTAGCCGCGAACCTTGACCAGGATTTCGTCCAGCCAGGCCAACATCAGGTCGATTTCGTCGGCCGTGATGTTCAGAGCTGGCATGAAACGCAGCAGGTTAGGACGTGGCGAGTTCAGCAACATGCCTTCTGGAGCACGGTCGCGAGCAGCAGCCACGATTTCCGGGCCGTCGTCCTGATCCAGGATCAGAGCACGCAGCAGGCCTTCACCACGCTCACCGTTCATGCCCCACTTGGCGCTGATGGCCAGCAGGCCTTCGGACAGCTGCTTGGCGCGGGCGTTGACCGAAGCCAGGAAGCCAGGAGCAGCCAGTTCGTCGAACACGGCCACGCCAGCAGCGGTCATCAGGGGGTTACCGTTGTAGGTACCGCCCTGGTCGCCTGGCTGGAAGCAGGATACTTCTTCGCGAGCACACAATGCCGACAGAGGCACGCCGCCACCAATGCCTTTACCCAGGGTCATGATGTCAGGACGGATGCCCGAGTGTTCGTAGGCAAACATGGTGCCAGTACGGCCCATGCCGGTTTGCACTTCGTCCACGATCAGCAGCAATTTGTGCTCGTCGGCCAGAGCGCGCAGACCCTTCATGAATTCCACGGTCGCAGGAATAACACCGGCCTCGCCCTGTACGGGTTCGAGCATGATGCCCACGGTTTGATCGTCGATCAGCGCGCGCACGGATTCCAGATCGTTCAGCTTGGCTTTAGGAAAGCCGTCGACCTGTGGAGCAAACATGCGATCCCAGCCGGGCTTGCCGGACAGG
The DNA here is from genome assembly GCF_052931795.1 of Alcaligenes sp. RM2. NCBI lineage: Bacteria > Pseudomonadati > Pseudomonadota > Betaproteobacteria > Burkholderiales > Alcaligenaceae > Alcaligenes > Alcaligenes sp. RM2. The sequence continues at coordinate 193,281 of NZ_JBRFIO010000004.1, read as the reverse complement.
GACATGGTGGCCAGGGTACGGCCATGGAAAGAGTGCTCAAAAGAAATGATCTTGTAAGCGTTGTTCTTGTTGATCTGACCCCATTTGCGCGCCAGCTTGATGGCGCCTTCGTTGGCTTCGCCACCACTGTTGGCAAAGAACACGCGGTCAAAGCAGGAGTGCTCCACGATGCGTTTGGCCAGCTCGATAGAGGGCTCGTTGTAGAACGCAGGCGAGGGGTTGATCAATTTGGACGCTTGTTCGGTGATCGCCTTGATCACGTTGGCAGGGCTGTGGCCCAGCGCGTTCACGGCCCAGCCCTGGACGGTGTCCAGGTATCGCTTGCCGTTGTGATCTTGCAGCCAGGAACCTTCTCCTCGCACAAAGACCAACTCCGGACGCTGGGTAATTTCCATTAATGCACGTACACCGGCCCGATCGAATTCCATAACGGCAAACCTTGATGAAAATGAAAGAAGAAAAAATAAACCAGCCCGGCGGCTGGACAATTAATTCTAACGCAGCACACCCCCAGCAGGACGCTTATGCCTGGGACAATGGCCATCTGGCCGTGGATTGTCCCTTTTCTGGTACACATCCGCGCCCTGGCAGGCGCCAAAGCGTTTTAAGCCTGAAATCTTTGCACGGTATCGGGGTGGGAGTCGCCGGGACGCGTTTGTATAAAACCTGTCATCCAAGCAGCCTTCCAAAGATCTGCCTGCCTAAAACAAACCGTCCAGATCCAGTTGACGAGGCTGCTCCTGCGGCATTTCACTGATGGGCAGCAGAGCGCTGGCTTTCACACCCAGCAGGCGCAGGCGTCTATCCAGCACGGCGCGTTTCAGATTCTGGCGGGCGGCGGCCAAAATGGCATCCGCCGCCAGCACGGGAGCGGGCAGGGACAGGTCGCGCGTCACGGTTTTGAAGTCCTCGAACTTCAGCTTGATGCCTATGGTTTGGGCGCACATGGCGGATTTGCGTAAATCCTGCTCCAGCTTTTCACACAGGGACTCCAGCACGGCAGACAGGCGGGACCGATCCATGCGCACGTGCAGATCACGCTCGAAGGTGGTTTCACGACTGATGGATTTAGGCGTGCGGTCGGTGGATAAGGGGCGCTCGTCCTGGCCTTGAGCCACGGCCATCAGCCATTGCGCGTAGCGCAGGCCAAAATGTTCCTGCAATTTTTCTGCAGGTGTGGCGGCCAGTTCCCCGATCTTCTGAATGCCCATTTCCGTCAGTTTCACGACCGACTTGGGACCAATGCCATTGATCTTGCCCACAGCCAGCGGCCAGATGCGGGTAGGCACATCGTCCATGGTCAGCACACAGGCTCCATTGGGCTTGTTCAGTTCCGAGGCAATTTTGGAGAGCAATTTGTTGGGAGTGATGCCTACCGAACAGGTCAGGCCCGTAGCCTGGTTCACGGCTTGTCGGATCTGCTCAGCCAGCTCGTGACTGTCTTCGGTTTTATGGCTGAGGTCCACATAGATCTCGTCGATACCCCGGTCCTCGATATGGTCCGAGACCGTGGCTACGGCCTGTTTAAACAAGCGCGAATAATGGCGGTAAGCTTGAAAATCGGCAGGCAGCAAGATGGCATCAGGGGCCAGTTGGGCCGCCTTCATTAAACCCATGGCCGAGAACACACCCAGCTGACGCGCTTCATAGGTCGAAGTCGTGGCCACCCCGCGCCCAACATAATCGGCCAGACGGGCATGTTGCCAGCTGCCATCGGGCAATTGCCTGGGCGCATCAGCACTGCGCCCGCCAATCACCACGGGACTGCCGCGCAAATGCGGGTAGCGCAACAGCTCCACCGAGGCATAAAACGCATCCATATCCACATGAGCGATACGCCGCTCCAGAGGTTTTTCTTCTTGTGCCGCCACCTTGATCAGCCTGTTAACTGTATATATGTACACCATTATAGCGACAAGTCAGCGGTGCACCGAGAGCCACTGAATAAGCGCCGGGATGATATAAATCACTAAACATCATTAAGCTGACAGCAGGCTGAAACTACGTATTGAATCGGTAGCAAGCGCCCGGTTACTATGCAGCCTCATTATCAGCTGACTCCCAGCACCCCAACAGGAGGTTTTCATGAAAAAAACAGTATTGGCTGCTGCGCTGGCAGCTCTGGTCGCCCTGCCCTTGGTGGGCCACAGCAAAACGCTTACCTGGTCCAGCCAGGGCGACTTCATGACGCTGGACCCACACGCACAGAACGAAAACCTCACGATCACAGGCAGCATGTATGTCTATGAGGCGCTGGTGGACTACGACAAGGATTTCCAGATTGTGCCCAGCCTGGCCACGGCCTGGGAACAACGTGAACCTACTGTGTGGCGCTTTACGCTGCGCGAAGGGGTGAAATTCCACGACGGCGCTCCCTTTACCGCCGATGACGTGGTGTTCTCCATTCAACGCGCCATGGCCCCTACGTCCAACTTCAAGGCCTACGTGAACGGCATCGTCAAGGCTGAAAAAGTGGACGACAAGACCGTGGACATTGTTACTGCCGCTCCCAACCCGGTTCTGCTGCGCCAATTGACCAGTGTGTTCATCATGAACAAGGCCTGGTCGGAAAAGAATAATGTGACCCAGCCCCAGGACTTCAACAAGAACGAAGAAACCTTCTCGGCTCGCAACACCAACGGTACTGGCCCTTACAAGCTGAAGTCACGTGAAGTGGACGTACGCACCGTCTTTGTCGAAAACGAAGAATGGTGGAACAAGGGCAACAAGGTGGGTAATGTCACCGAAGTGATCTACGTCCCGATCAAGCAGAACGCCACCCGTACCGCCGCCTTGCTGTCGGGCGAAGTGGACCTGGTTCTGGACCCGCCTGCGCAGGACTTGCAGCGTCTGCGCCAGCAAACCAAGATTGTGGAAGGCAACGAGTACCGCACCATCTACCTGGGTCTGGACCAAAAGAATCCGGAACTGAAGTACAGCAGCATCAAGGGCAAGAACCCCTTTGCTGACCAGCGTGTGCGTGAAGCCCTGTACGTGGCCATCGACATTGAAGCCATCAAGAAAGCCGTGATGCGCGGTTCTTCCGCCCCCACCGGCACCATGGTGGCCCCTCAGGTTCACGGCTACACCAAGGAACTGGCCCAGCGCCTGCCTTACAGCCAGGATCGTGCCAAGGAACTGCTGAAAGAAGCCGGTTACGACAACTCCCTGACCTTCACCCTGGATTGCCCGAACGATCGCTACATCAACGATGAAGCCATCTGCCAGGCCATCGTGGGCATGTGGGCCAAGGTCGGCGTGAAAGCCAACCTGAACGCCATGCCACGCGCCACCTACTTCCCCAAAGTACAAAGCTTTGACTCCAGCGCCTACATGTTTGGCTGGGGCGTGCCGACCTTTGATGCGCTGTACACCCTGCAAAGCCTGATGCACAGCAAGGGCGAGGGCGCAGACGGCTCCTTTAACTTTGGTGGCTACGAAAACGCCGAAGTGGACGCCTTGATCGACCAGATCAAGACCGAAACCGACACCGCCAAGCGCGATGCGGCCATCCACAAGGTTCTGGAAATTCATGCCAAGGAAGTGGGCCACATTCCCCTGCATGACCAGATCATTCCTTGGGCCATGGCCAAGAAGGTCAACGTGATTCATCGTGCGGACAACCGCATGCTGGCCCAATGGACCACCATCGACTAAGTTGTTTTCATACCCCAGCCCCGCCTCCGTGCGGGGCTGGTTCCCATTACGCTGTAGTCATCCGTTTCTACACCAGCCCCCTTGCCGGGCCCTTTTTACACATTAAGGACGACACTGGTCGCGAGTGATCCTCGCGCTCTACCAGGAGACCGCCTATGCTGGTATTTATTATTCGCCGTCTGATCCAGGCTGTTCTGGTGATGCTGACGGTCAGCCTTCTGGCTTTTGTGCTGTTCCGCTACATTGGTGACCCGGTCACCATCATGCTGGGACAGGACGCCACCGAACAAGATCGCGTGGAACTGCGTGCCAGCCTGGGGCTGGACCAACCCGCTCCCGTGCAATTCGGACGCTTTGTATCCCAGGCCGTACAAGGCGAATTTGGCCTGTCCCTGCGGCAAGCCCAACCGGTTTCCACGCTACTGAAAGACCGCCTGCCTGCCACGGTAGAGCTGTCCGTGGTGGCCGCCATACTGGCCTTGCTGATAGGCCTGCCGCTAGGGGTGTACACCGCCTTGAAGCGCAATGGGTTCATGGCGCAGAGCATTCTGGCCTTTTCATTGCTGGGGATCTCTCTGCCCACCTTCCTGATCGGTATCTTGCTGATCCTGATCTTCTCCGTGCAATTGGGCTGGCTGCCCAGCTATGGCCGGGGCGAAGTCCTGAAGTTTGGCTGGTGGAGTACCGGCCTGCTTAGCTGGGACGGGATCAAGCATTTGATCCTGCCCGCCATCACGCTCTGTTTGTTCCAGCTCACGCTGATCCTGCGTCTGGTGCGCTCCGAGATGCTGGAAGTACTGCGCGCCGACTACATCAAATTTGCTCGTGCCCGTGGCCTGTCGCAACGCGCCATCCACTTTGGCCACGCCCTGAAAAACACCATGGTGCCGGTTATCACCATCACGGGGCTGCAACTGGGCGGCATCATCGCCTTTGCCATCGTGACGGAAACCGTTTTCCAATGGCCGGGCATGGGTCTGCTGTTTATCCAGGCCGTGCAATTTGCCGACATCCCCGTGATGGCGGCCTATCTCTGTCTGATTGCCCTGGTATTTGTTGTGATCAACCTGCTGGTAGACCTGCTGTACTTCCTGGTCGATCCACGTCTGCGCACCCAATTGTCGGGCGCCAAGGGGCACTAATATGTTCGCTAAATTGAAAACCGCCTGGGATAGCGATCTGGTCTGGTCCTGGCGCCACTCTCCCGTCGCCATTGCGGCCACCATCATGGCCTTGCTGCTGTTTATCGGCGCGCTGGGTGCCCGCTGGGTGGCTCCTTACGATCCCTTCGATCTGACCTCCATCGACCTGATGGATGCCTTGCTGGCCCCGGCCTGGTCGGAAAACGGTTCACCCCAATACTGGTTGGGAACAGACAGCCAGGGCCGTGACCTGTATTCGGCCCTGTTGTACGGGACGCGCACCTCCTTGCTGATCGGTCTGGCCTCGGTAGCCCTGTCCATGGTGGTCGGCATTGTGCTGGGCCTGCTGGCCGGTTACTCCGGTGGCCGTGTGGATGCCTTCATCATGCGTGTGGCCGATGTGCAGCTGTCCTTCCCGGCCATCCTGATTGCCTTGCTGATCGACGGTGTAGCCCGTGCTGTGTTCCCCTTGAACATGCACGATGTGGTCGCCTTTCCGGTGCTGATCGGAGCGATTGCGTTGGCCGGTTGGCCGCAATATGCCCGTACCGTGCGCGGCTCCACGCTGGTGGAGAAAAACCGTGAGTACGTGCAGGCTGCCCGCGTCATTGGCGTGTCTTCGCCGCGCATCATGTTCAGTCATGTGCTGCCCAATGTGATGGGCCCCGTGCTGGTGCTGGCCACCGTGCATCTGGCCACCGCCATCATTACCGAAGCCACGCTGTCCTTTCTGGGCGTCGGCGTTCCGGCCACCTCACCCTCTCTGGGCACCCTGATCCGGATCGGTAACGACTTCCTGTTCTCGGGCGAATGGTGGATCACGATTTTCCCTGGCCTGATGCTGGTGCTGCTGGTGCTGTCGGTCAACCTCCTGGGCGACTGGTTGCGTGACGCCCTGAACCCCAAATTGAGCTAAGCCATGACTGCACTCTTAACTGTCCAAGACCTGTGTGTCGAATTCCCGACCCGGCGTGGTGTGCTCCAAGCCCTGGATCATGTGTCCTTTTCCATCGCCCCCGGCGAAGTGCTGGGAGTGGTGGGGGAGTCCGGTGCCGGTAAATCCCTGACGGGTTCCTCCATTATTGGTTTGCTCGATGCCCCCGGTCGCATCAGCGGCGGCCAGATTCTGCTGGAAGGCGAGCGCATCGACAATCTGAACCAGGACCAGATGCGCAAGATTCGTGGCCGCAAGATTGGCGCGATTTTCCAGGACCCGCTGACCTCGCTGAACCCACTCTATACCGTGGGTCATCAACTGGCTGAAACCATCGTCACGCACCTGCCTCTGTCCTGGAAACAGGCACAGGAACGCGCCATCGAATTGCTGGAAGCTACCGGCATTCCGGCAGCGCGCGAGCGTATCGACCACTATCCGCACCAGTTCTCCGGCGGCATGCGCCAACGGGTGGTGATTGCGCTGGCCCTGGCGGCCGAGCCCAAGCTGATCGTGGCGGACGAACCCACCACGGCACTGGACGTGTCCATTCAGGCGCAGATTATCGACCTGCTGAAAAAACTCTGTCGCTCGCAAGGCACCTCGGTCATGCTGATTACCCACGATATGGGGGTGATTGCGGAAACCGCCGACCGTGTGGCCGTGATGTACGCCGGTCGCATTATCGAGATCGGCCCTGTACAGGATGTGATCCAGAAACCCAGCCACCCTTATACCCGTGGCTTGATGCGTTCCATTCCCAATCTGCACGCGGGGCTGGAGCGTCTGGAGCAAATCCCCGGCAGCATGCCACGCTTGAACGCCATCCCGCCCGGCTGCGCCTTCAATCCGCGTTGTGATCGTCGCTTTGATCGCTGCCTGGTCGAACGCCCCGAGCTGATGCCTGTTCCCCCACAAACACAGGCGGCCTGTTGGCTGCATGCACAGGAGTCCGCATGAGCGCCCCTAAACAAGCCCTGGTCCAGGTCAAGGACGCTGCCTGCTGGTTTGATGTGTCCCCGCCCTTGCTGGAGCGCCTGGTCTACCGCAAACCCAAAGTAAACCTGCGCGCGGTCGATGGCGTCAGCTTCACCTTGAACAAGGGTGAAACCCTGGCCCTGGTAGGCGAATCCGGCTGCGGGAAATCCACCGTGGCCCGTTTGCTGACGGGCCTGTATTCGCTGACACGCGGCGAGATTCTGTTTGATGGCCAGTCCCTGAAAACCATGGACAAAGCCAGCCAGAAGGCCATGCGCAAACGCCGTCAGATGATTTTTCAGGACCCCTATGCCAGCCTGAATCCTCGCTGGCGCGTGGGCCGCATCATTGCCGAACCACTGGTCACCCACACGGACATGAGCCGCGCCCAGCAAGAGGCCAAAGTAGCCGAGCTGCTGACGCAAGTGGGCCTGAACCCCAGCGACGCCCAGCGTTACCCGCACCAGTTCTCCGGTGGCCAGCGCCAGCGTATTTCCATTGCCCGTGCTCTGGCTCTGCAACCCGAATTCATCGTCTGTGACGAGCCGACCTCGGCGCTGGACGTGTCGGTGCAGGCACAGGTCCTGAACCTGATGAAGGATTTGCAGCGCGAACTGGGACTGACCTATCTGTTCATCTCGCACAATCTGGCCGTGGTGCATCACGTGGCCGACCGGGTTGGCGTCATGTATTTGGGCCGGATTGTGGAAATTGCGCCACGCGACGATTTGTTCGCGCAGCCTCGCCACCCCTACACGCGCATGTTGCTGGGAGCCATTCCCGACATGAGCGGAGCGGGCAAAAGCCGCATCCCGGTCGCTGGTGAAGTGCCTAATCCACTGAACCCGCCATCCGGCTGTACCTTCCATCCACGCTGCCCGCTGGCCAATGATCGCTGCCGCCGCGAAGCCCCGGCTTTGCTGCAAACCGGGCCGCACGAAGTGGCTTGTCATGCTGTAGAAGAAGGGCGCGATCAGGCCTGATCGCTTGCGATGCCAACAGTAAAACCGCCCACGGCAACTTGCCGAATGGGCGGTTTTTTCTGATAATTGAGAATTATTCTCAGTTCTCATTGCCCGATTCTCTACCATTTTTCTGGTCGAGCAGGCACCACTGGAACGCATCATGCACAATGCCGCCTTCTCACCCGACACGGAATCGCTCTACCGAAATTACCACGGCTGGTTGCATAGCTGGCTACGACGCAGGCTAGGTAATTCCTTCGATGCGGCCGATCTGGCCCAAGACGTTTTTGTCCGACTGCTGCAAAAACCCCGTCAATTCGGCAGCGAACCCGAAGCCCGTGTGTATTTGCGGCTCATGGCCAATGGCATGTGCGTGGACTTATGGCGACGCCGTCAGATTGAACAAGCCTGGCTGGAAGAGCTGGCCAACCGCCCGGCCGCCCTGGTTCCTTCTGCCGAACACCAGGCCCTGGTGCTGGAAGCCCTGCAAGAGATAGACAGCATGTTGCGCACCCTGCCTGCCAAAGTGGGCAATGCCTTTTTCATGGCCATGGCCGACGGCATGAGCAACCGGGAAATTGCAGAGGCGCTGGGCGTGTCCACACGCATGGTGCACCGATATCTTAGCCAGGCCATGCTGTGCTGCCTGAAACTGGAAGCCCGCCATACCGCCGCTGACATGCCCGTGCATCAGGCGTCCAGCCTGCCCGAGCCACGCTGATTGCCTGTACGCCCCCCTATGAGCACTTCCGAACTGCATCCCGACGATACGCTGGAGCCTTCATTTGACGCGCTGGAGCAGGCCGCCGAATGGTTTGCCCTGCTGCGCTCGGACGAGGCCTCGGCCCAGGACCGACAAAGCTGGCAAGGCTGGCTGGCCGCTCAGGCCGAGCATCGCAAGGCCTGGCAGTATGTAGAGCGCATCAGTGGCCGCTTTGAACCGATCCAAAGCAGCGACAGCCGCCAGGCTGCCGTCCAAAGCTATTGCCTGGCCAACCGACGAATGGGACGCCGCCGCCAATTGCTGCTGGGCCTGGGCACACTGGCAGGCAGCAGTTTGGGCAGTTGGCTGGCTTGGCAGCATACGTCCTTGCCCGGCACAGTAATGGCCTGGTCAGCCGAGCATCGCACCGCCCGTGGTGAAGTCCACCAACTGACTTTGCCCGATGGCTCTACCGTTTGGCTCAGCTCCGACACTGCAATGAACCACGACTACCGAGGCAATCAACGGCTGCTCTCCCTGGTTCAGGGTGAAATTCTGATCGATACAGCGGCCGATCCTGCACGGCCCTTTCTGGTCGAAACCCGTCAAGGCTTGCTGCGTGCCTTGGGGACACGCTTTACGGTGCGACTGGACGGTCAGGAAACTTTTCTGGCGGTGTATCAAGGCGCGGTACAGGTGGATACGGCAAACAAGCGCCAGCAGCACATTGTCCATGCCGGTCAGCAGACACAGCTTTCGCGTACCGAGATTGCGGCTACCACTGCTGTCCTGCCCGAGCGACAAAGCTGGACCAAAGGCATCCTCGTCACCGACAACACACCCTTGATCGAGGTCGTGCGCGAATTGCAGCGCTATCGCGGCGGCCACCTTAGCGTTTCACCCGAGGCGGCCCAGCTGCCTGTGATTGGCAGCTATCCCTCCACCGATCCGGACCGGGCCTTGAGAATGCTGGAGGGGGTGCTGCCGATTCGCATCAAACGAACCCTGCCCTGGTGGGTCAGCATTGAACTTGCCGAGCCCTGACCTTGATTCAGACACACATTCACGGGCATCAGCCGCCGTGCATGACAAGCCGGTTTACGGGCCTATTCAAGCGGCCCAATGCTTCAAACCGGCTATTTCCACTTTTCCGAGTTCCGCTTTTCCTTGGCGTGTTCGATATACCTGATGAGGGCATCGTTTTACCCGTCTCCTGGCACAAAACCAGAATCTGACCAGGACACATGCAAACCGGCTCGCTCTCGCCGACTACACCGCTTCCAAGGAGCAGAATTCATCATGCCCGGCTATTCCCAGCCTGTCGCCCGAGGGGCGAACTCTTTTGGTGCCATGCACTTTTTCCGACCCGGTTTCAAACTAAGCCCCTTGGCCTGCGTGCTGCAACTCGCCCTGGCCAGCGGTGCATTGAGCCTGGCAAGCTGGCATCCTCAAGCCCACGCCCAAACGATCAACAGTGCGTCTGCCAAACAACAAAGCTACAGCATTCCAGCTGGCCCCTTGAGCACAGCGCTGGCTCGCTTTGCAAGCGCATCCGGCGTACTGGTCGCTGGAGCCGGTGAGCTGGCCAGGGACCGAAACAGCCCAGGCGTTTCCGGCACGTTTTCGCCCCAGGCCGCGCTGGATGCACTGTTGGCCGGTACTGGCCTGACTGCTATTGCCAGCTCGGATGGCAGCTACCATCTGCGCCAAGTCCCAGAGGCACCTGCCGGTGACGTCACCCAGCTGAGCACCGTAACCGTACGGGGACAACTCGATCCCAGAACCGAAGGCACAGGCAGCTACACCAACGCATCGGCAAACTCGGCCACGCGCATGAACCTGTCTGCACGTGAAACCCCGCAGTCGGTCAGCGTGATCACGCGCCAGCGGCTCGACGACCAGGGTTTGCTCACGCTTAATGACGCACTCAAGCAGGCCACCGGCGTCAAGGTACAAGAAGGCGAAGTGCTGGGCACAACCTATCAGATCCGCGGCTTCTCGCTGGATACGGCACAGCTTGACGGCGTGCCTGTCTCGCTGGGCGCAGGCGGCTCGGAAGCGGCCGCCGACATGGCCATCTACGACCGTGTGGAAGTGGTACGCGGCGCGGCGGGTCTGTTGCAGGGGGCCGGCAACCCGGGCGGCACGCTCAATCTGGTGCGCAAGCAACCCACCCGTGAATTTGCCGCCAGCGGCAGCGCGATGGTGGGATCGTGGAACAGCTACCGTGTGGAAGCCGACGTCTCCAGTCCGCTCAACCACAACGGCGATCTGCGCGGGCGGGTGGTGGCCGTGCACGACGACCGCGACTCCTTCGTGGATCACGTCAAGGAACGCAAGGAAGTGCTGTATGGCGTCTTGCAATACGACTTCACTCCCTCCATCACGGCCACCGTGGGGGTGGATCATCAGCGCACCAAGGGTACGCCCAACGGCACTGGCGTCGTCTTCTTTGACGATGGCGGCGATCTCGAACTGCCACGCAGCACTTACCTGGGTGCCGACTGGAACCACCGGGCCACCCGCAGCACCACCGTGTTCGGCGACCTGACCTGGGAGATGGACAACGGCTGGCAGACCAAGCTGTCGGCCAACCGCCAGCACTACGACGTAGACACGGTGTTTCTGTCCGCCTCGGGCGCGGGCGTGGACCGCAACACGCACCAGGGCCCACTCCTGAACTACGCACGAGCCAGCAGCCTGAACCGCACCCAGACCAGCGTGGACCTGTACGCCTCGGGCCCATTCTCCTTACTGGGCCGCAAGCATGAGCTGGTAGTAGGTGCGAACATGCGCCGCAATCCCACCGAAACAGACCAGGTGCCGCTGCGTGAATACGCCCGCATCCGGCCCGATGTCTTTAACTGGGACCCCACCTCGCTGCCTCCGCCCAATATTGGGCCTTATGAATCGCGCACCGCCACCACCACCAAGCAGTCGGGCATCTATACTGCTGCTCGTCTAAGTCTTGCCGATCCGCTTACCTTGATCGTGGGTGGTCGTTGGAGCTGGTGGGACTACAGCAGCGACAGCACCAATCTGCTCACCGGCGCCAACACGGCCTCCTCGAGCTACAAGGTCAGTGGCGAGTTCACACCGTACGCCGGTCTGATATTCGATCTGAACGATAACTACTCGCTGTACGCCAGCTATACCGACGTGTTCCGTCCGCAAAACGCCATCGATCGCAACGGCTCCTTGCTCAAGCCCATCGTGGGTGCCAACTACGAGGCGGGTATCAAGGGTGAATTCCAGGATGGCCGCGTGCAGGCTTCGCTGGCGGCCTTCCGTATCGAAGAAACCAACCGCGCCCAGACCGATCTGGACGGCCCCAAACCGTGCCCCTACACCACCAGCGACTACTGCTCGATTGCCTCAGGCAAAGTGCGCAGCGAAGGGATTGAGGCGGAGTTGACAGGTGAACTGGCCCCAGGCTGGAATCTGACGGCTGGCTATACCTACAACACCACCAAGTACGTGAAAGATGCGGCCAACCAGGGCAAGCCCTTCAACACGCGCACGCCAGAACATATGTTCAAGCTCTTTACCTCTTACCGCCTGCCAGGCTCGTTGCGCCAGTGGACAGTGGGGGGTGGCTTTACGTGGCAGACCAAGTTCCTGTACGAGAACACGGCAGGCACGATCCGTATCGAACAAAATCCTTACGCCGTGGCTGATCTGATGGTGCGCTACGACTTCACGCCCAAGGTTTCAGCCACCCTCAACCTGAACAACGTGTTCGACAAGAAGTACTACCGTTATATTGCCCACGAACGCGCCTACAACTACTACGGCGACCCACGCAACGTGATGCTGACGCTGCGCGCCCAATATTGACGCTGAACGTGATGAACAAGGTACTCAAGCGCTCTGATCGCAGCGCTCTGGGTATCTTGTGATCTGACGATACGCTGCACTACGGCACTGCACCAAATGCCATATTCAGGCTGGAGCGCCAGAAGTCATTGGGCCACGAACGGGCTAAAGCAAAAAACGCGGTGTTTGCTGCCAGAGGCAGTGAACACCGCGTTTTTCAATAAAGCCATCAGCGGGCCTGATGCGGCCCGGTGACATTCAATCAGTTCTGGTTCGCAGGCGCGAAATCGGCCAGGTGGCAGGACAGGATGTCGGCAATGGCACGATCATCCAGGCCACGGGAGCGCAGGTCTGCGGACAGGGCGTCCACATCCACACGAGCCAGTGGACGCTCGGCACCACGAGGGCGGTCGTCGCGTACCACGCGGAAGTCGTAATCGCGCTGGGCGGTCTTGGCCACTTCGTAGTGCATGACTTCATCCACTTCGTTTTCCGGCGTGAAGGTCAGCACGGTAGGGCGCAGGGAATACAGGTCTTCGGAGTTCATCACGTATTCGGTTGCGCAGATGATGACGGTGTCGCCCTTTTGGCAGGTACGGGCCGCCGCGCCGTTCAGGACCACACAGCGCGAGCCGGGTTCACCGAAGATCACGTAGGTAGAAATACGGGCGCCACTGTCCTTATTCCAGATTTCCACAAACTCCATGGGTAAAATGCCCGCTTGTTCGCAGATTTCAGGATCCAGTGTGATCGAGCCGTGATAGTTCAAGTCGGCACCGGTCACCTTGATACCATGCAGCTTGGCACGGACCACTTTTTTCATGACAACACTCTCTAGAAACAGGTCCCCTGTAACGGACACCTAAGCTTGGCTAAAACGCGGCTTGCGCTGCGCCCTTAGCCCGATCAGGGCTGCGGGAAAGACTGCATCATAAACCCAGAAATGCGCGCAAATCCGTTTAGACCCACAGATTTGTACGGGAAAACCACAGCATCAATGATTTGCCTGACGGCCAGTCTGTGCTGTAATCCCCTCTGCCGCGTCGCGCCGGTCTTTTTTATTTTCAATACGATACCGTTTTCCATGCCCAACCTGCTCATCGAGAATATTCACAAACGCTATGGTTCCCTGGAGGTCCTCAAGGGAGTCTCTCTCAGCGCGGAGCCGGGCGATGTCATCAGCCTGATCGGGTCCAGTGGTTCGGGCAAAAGTACGTTTCTGCGTTGCATCAACTTTCTGGAAACGCCCAATTCCGGCCGTATCGTCATCAAGGGCGAGGAACTGAAAACCCGTCTGGACCCCAAAACGGACGAACTGGTTGCGGTAGATAAACAACAGCTCAAGCGCCTGCGCACCAGCCTGGCCATGGTGTTCCAGCACTTCAATCTGTGGTCCCACATGACGGTGCTGGAAAACATTACCGCCACGCCCATTCATGTACAGGGCATGGACAAGGCGCAGGCCATTGCCAAAGCGGAGCTGTATCTGGACAAGGTGGGCCTGTCGCGCGATCTGGCCAAACAATACCCGGCCTTCTTGTCGGGCGGCCAGCAGCAACGTGTGGCGATTGCCCGTGCGCTGGCGCTGGAACCTGAAGTGATGCTGTTTGACGAGCCAACCTCGGCGCTGGACCCCGAGCGTGTGGGCGAGGTTCTGCGCGTTATGCAGAATTTGGCCGAAGAAGGGCGCACGATGGTGGTGGTTACGCACGAAATGAGCTTTGCGCGCAACGTCTCCAGCAAGGTGGTGTATCTGCACGAAGGTCAAATCGAGGAAGAAGGCCCGCCAGAAGAAGTGCTGGTGTCGCCACGCAGCCCTCGTCTGGCACAATTCCTGGCAGCGGGCGGTTCGTCCAAAGGCTAAAAGGCAAAACCGCCCAAAGAATTCGGCCACACTCTGAGCAGACATAAAGCAAACGGCGCCTTGCGGCGCCGTTATGCATTTGCAACCATCCTAATGAAGCCGCCAACCAGCGGCTTCTGACTACAGCCCTGCTATCAGGACTTGGGACGTGGCATATCAAACAAGGCCAGGTCCGTAATCTCAAAGTAATCGCCAGGACCACCACCACGCAGAATCGGACGTGGGATCGCGGTACGGTAAATGCCGTCCACGATGCTGTTGGGCGACACATGCACGCCGACCGCTTCACCCAGCACCATCCAGGTGTTCAGATCCTTGCCTTCCGAGTCTTTCAACTGGAAGTGCGTCGTCACCTTGCACTCCAGCGAGGCATGGCTCTCGCCCACGCGGGGGGCATCAATCAGGCGGGAATCCACAGGCGTCAGGCCCGCGACTTCAAACTCGCGCACATCTTGTTCCAGGCTGGTCATGTTCATGGGTTCGGCCAGATCACGGGTAGCCAGGTTCCAGGTAAAGACGCCGGTTTCAATTGCGTTGCGCACGCTGTCTTTGTAGCCCACGCTGGAAAAAGCGATGACAGGCGGGCGGTAGTTGAACACGTTGCAGAAGCTGTATGGAGCCAGGTTCAGCACACCTTCCTTGCTTTTGGTGCCAATCCAGCCGATGACACGGGGACCCACAATAGAACTGATCGGGTCGTGGCGCAGTCCATGGCCTTGTGTGGGTTCGTAGAAGTGAAAGTCTTTCTGCACGGTTCTCTCTGTTAATAAACACAACAAACTAAACGGGACTGCGGGAAATCCCGGTGGCCCACTGATATACTTTACAACTAAAATAAAGCCGCTGCAAACCGTTGAAACTCAAGGTTTTACGTATCCTTCCTGCCTTTCAGAACCATCTAGGCACATGAAACATGGAAAATAAGCCCGATCACTGGGCACGTGTAGCTTCTGCTGACCTGGAACACGTGCGCAAATCTGTCAGCGATATGTTCAAGTCGCACCAGCTCAAGCAGCTACGTGCCGATCAGACCCTGCAAACCCGGCTGCGACACGCCCAGTTTGGTCAGGTCGCCTTGAGCCGCCTGGGCTATGGCGCCGACGTACACATACAACCCGATCACCTGGCCGGTTTCTACCTGGTCCAGATGCCCCAATACGGCACCGCCAAAATTCGCTGCGGTGGCCAGACTGTGGACTCCAGTCCCTACGCCGCCACGATCCTGAATCCCAACGAGGATGTGGACATGGTCTGGCACGCCAATAATGAGCAATTAATGCTCAAGATAGACCGCAATCTGGTGGAACAGGCCGCCCGTGGCATGGGCCTGGACGTAGGCCCGCAAGGTTTGCTGTTTCCGGTACGCCTGGAAGCTCACACCCAGCCTTCCTGGCAAATCATGCTGCGCTACGTGCTGGACTGTGCACGCAACTACGAAGACATCCGGCGCTCGCCGTTGATTATCAACCAGCTGGAGCAATTGGCGGTGACAACCTTGCTGGATCTGCACCCACCGGCTCAGATTCAGGCCCTGAACCCCGCCCGCATCTTGCCGCGCCACTTGAAGAAAGTAGCCAGCCACTTGCATGAGCAGGCCCATTTGCCGGTCACGGTAGACGAACTCAGCACCATTGCGGGCGTGAGCTCCCGCACCTTGCAGCAAGCCTTCAGAGACCACTACGGCGTCAGCCCCATGCAGTACCTGCGCCAGGTTCGTCTGGACCGTCTGCGCCACGAACTGATCCATTCCAACGAGCCTCACCTGACGCTGGCCGACCTGGCCATGCGCTGGGGCTTTGCCCACCAAGGCCGTTTCAGCGCCGAATACCGCAGCCGCTTTGGCGAAACGCCTAGCGAGACCCTGCAACGAGTGCGCGGCGGCCAGCACTAAGCTGACCGCCTCACCCGTCCTCTCACCCCTTCAAGATACGCTGGGCTGCCAGATAGCCGGATTGACCACCCAAGCCAGGGCCTGGATGCACCGACGCACCAATTTGATGCAGATTGCGCCAGGGCGTGTTGCCATTGCGCGCGTTCTTGTGTCCTGCAAAAGGACGCATGAAAAAGAACTGATCGGGCGAGCACACCCCGCTATACGGATCGCCCCCCACCAGATTCATGTTCAAGGCTTCCAGGTCCGCCGGGCTGACGCTACGACGCCCGATAATCTTGGCGGCCAAGCCAGGCATGACGGTTTCCAGACGAGCCTGAACGCGATCGGCCATAGCCTCGCGCACGGCTTCGTTCCAGCGTCCATCCGCTGGCACAGGAATCTCGCCCGCTTCATCGCCTTTGATGTGACGCGGCAGCTCCTGCATTTGTACCCATAGAATCCAGTGACCTTCCGGTGCACGAGTCACATCCACCGCTACCGGCTGGCCCACGGCCAAGGTCGGTTTGGCAGGCAGGTAGCCATTGCTGGCCGTGACCACCGAGGAACACACCTGCTCCATGCTTTCCGTCACATGCACCATAGGGACATGGCGCAGCTCCGGGTCCACCCAGTCGGGCGGGGAATTCAAGGCAAAGTGTATCTGCATGCCGCCACGGCCATAGTGATAATCCTGGGCGGACTTCAACAACTCGGGTTCAACTTCAGGCAAAAGGTCGCCATACAACTGACCCGGCGTCACGTTACACACCACGGCACGACGCGCCAGGTAGCGCTGCGTACCGACGCACACGCCCGTCGCCTTATTGCCTTCCACCAACACGCGATCCACATGGGAATTGGTCAGTACCGCGCCACCAGCTTCTTCGATGATGCGGGTAAAGGCTTTCACGATCTGATAACTGCCGCCTTTGACGACAGGCATACCACCACTGACCACGGCACTGAACGTCAGCTTGCCGATCAGGGCCGAGCTGGCTTCATCCGGGCCCAAACCGCTATGCAGCACCCAGGGAGCAATCATGGCGCGGGCCAGGTCGCTGCGCAGTTCGCGCATGGCCCAGCGCCGAAAGCTTTCCAGCGCTTGCGAGCCAAAGGACATCAAGCCATCCAGACCCCGTTCGCGCCAGGCACCAAAGGCCAGTTTGGCCATGGGCCAACGGTAAGGCTCACCGCCCAGCAAGCCAAATACCAAACCGGCATCCGGGCCAAACATGCGAGCCGCCATGGCACCCAAGGCATCGCCTTCACCCGGCATCAAGTCATTGAAGCGACGTACAGTGTCGTCCATATCCTGACGCAAGGCCAGCGACGGGCCACCAGGAATGGCCAGACCCGTGCTGTACTCGCCTTTGACAAACTCCAGACCGGCTTTGGCCAAGGGCTCTGCCAGGGCGGCATACGACGCGCCACCCATGAACAGGGGATACCAACTGGACAGAACATCATGGGTAAAACCGGGGAACAGCTCTTGCGTACGGATGCAGCCCCCGGCCACCGCATTGCGCTCCAGCACTGTCACCGACAAACCCCGCTGGGCCAACAAGGCGGCACAGGTCAGGGAGTTCATCCCGCTGCCGACAATGACTACATCAGCGCTGTGCGCATCACTCATTTCAACGGTCTCCGCTAGGCGTGGTCAGGTTGGCGAAACGGCCACGATGAAACACCGCAGGCTCGTGTTCGGTCAGCGTGGTGTGGCGCACCACACGGCCAATAAACAAGGTATGGTCACCACCCTCGTGCTGACGGTAGTTCTCGCACACAAAGGTCGCCACACAGTCGTCTAGCAACGGCACGCCTTCTTCACCATCCACATGCGAGACCAGGGCAAACTTGTCCTTGACCTGGGAGTTGGCAAACCCCAGGGCCACGGGCACTTGTTCCTGGCTGATCACGTTGATCGCAAAGTGGCTGCACTTCTCGAAAATTTCCAGGCTGGGCGAGTGATTCACCAGGCTCCACATCACCAGGGGCGGCTCCAGCGACAGGGACGTAAAGGAGTTGATGGTCAGACCCACCGCCCGGCCATCGGGACAACGAGTCGTGACAATGGCCACACCCGTTGGAAAATGGCCCAGTGCCTGGCGAAACGCACGGCTATCGACCACATTCAGATTGGACGGTGTGGGTTTGGCGTCAGCGGCTGCCAACGCTTGGGCAGACACGGCCTGCCGCTGGGCAGCGGTTTGGGACGGGGAGTCTTGCAGCGTTGCGGTGGGGGTCATGATACGTCTCCTTGAATACTATCTATCAGGCAGCCACAGATTGGCTACGAGTCTTCTCGATCAATGCCTGAGCGGCACTCAGATCTTCCCAGGCCGGGAACAGAACCGGTGGGTGGTTGAAACTGTTGGCCAGGAAATGAGCCAGGGCAGGCGATTGTTGAGCCGAGGTCAACAAGGCAAAAGAAGAGTCGGTTGGTGGCTTCAACATGGAATTGGTCCAGCGCACCACCAGATTGGCGTAATCCCAGTAACGCTCGAACGTTTCCTGCATCCAGTTACGGTCAAACGCGCCTTCGCCACGTTGCAAAATGCTGTCCAGATACACCTGGGCGGCTTTGGCGGCGTTGTTGGAACCTTGGCCGGTAATAGGGTCGTTCACGACCACGGCATCACCCAGACCCAGCACCATGCGGCCCGAAGGCAGCGTCAGCACAGGTTTGCGAACTGTGGGAGGGAAAGCACCGGACAGGTAACCTTGGGCGTCGGTCAGTTCCACATTACGGGCTCGGTCGCCTTCCCAAGGCAGGAATTCGCGCAGGAAAGAAACGCTTTGCTCCAAATGAGCTTCGGGCGTCTTGGCATCGCGGAAACGATCCAGTGGGCCACCGGGCACGCCTTCGAACACCATGATGTCGCAGGGACCGGACAGGGTCAGCGAGGGGAACACAAAGTATTCGCCCACACCGGGGATGAAGTTAAAGGACACGCGCGAGTACTCAGGCGTAGGCTCCAGACCATGTACATAGGTCAGGGCCAGGGCGCGCTGAGGTTTGTCGTACATGGAGCGCTGATCGTCACGCTCGAACAGCTTGACCACTTCGCCTTTACCGGCAGCCAGCATGGTCAGGTCGTATTCCTGGGTGATGCGCTCCAGTTCGGCCACGCCCACGTCTTCCATGATCAGCTTGCCGCCGCGTTGCTCGAACAGTTCCAGCCAGTAAGGCATTTTCACGCGCTGGTCAGTTGCCTGCGCTTCACGATCCAGACGGCCGCTCCAGTCCACGGCTTTGGTGTCAGGCTGTTCAGGATTTGGCAGAGCAAAGCCGATGCCTTGTACAGGCGGACACTCGTCGTCCCAGAAATTCAGGCCCAGACGGCGCTCTACGTCCAGCGCCTCGGCAAACATGCACTGACTGGACATCACGCGGCCACCACGAACATCGTCGGGACTGCGGTTGGTGAAAACGGCTACGTCGTAGCCCTTGGCCAAAAGACCGAATGCAACGGGCATGCCAGCCTGGCCAGCGCCCACAATAGCAACTTTACGCATGATTTTTTCCTTCTGAGGGAGCTAAGGACGCCACTGCGGCGGCGTCCCGGTTTTTCTTATTCAGCCAACTTTGGAATGGCGGGTACACCTTGCTCGGGTCCCATGGCCGAGTAGCCGCCATCAACGGCGTAATCGGCACCGGTCACGAAACTGGCGGAATCCGAGAGCAGGAAGGACACGACTTCGCCCACTTCCTGGGGATCGCCCACGCGGCCCAGCATGTGAAATGCCGAGGCCACGCGATCGGTTTTGGCGCGATCGCCGCCAGTCAGCTCGTCCATCACACGCGACCAGATCCAGCCGGGCGAGACCGAGTTCACACGGATACCGTCAGGAGCAAAGTCCAGCGCCATGCTGCGTGTCAGTTGCAACAAGGCGGCCTTGGAGACCGGGTACAACCAGCGCCCGGTTTGAGCGATCGACGAGGAAATGGATGTGAAATTGACGATGGAGCCGCCACGCGGCAGCAAGGGACGCACAGCCTTGGCAGCCTGCACCGCGCTGACCAGGTTGATATCCAAGGCCTTGAGCCAATCTTCACGGCTGGAAGCCATGCCTTCATCCAGATAGGAACAAGCCAGATTGACCAGACCATCCACACGGCCAAAATGCGCCTTCACCTGCTCGATGGAGGCATTCAGGCTTTGATCGCTGGTAATGTCCACTTCCCAGAATTTGGCTTTGGCAGCATCGTTGCCTACGGCTTTCTGACCACCTGCGGCATCAATATCAAACACGGCCACACGTGCGCCATAGCCCATCAGCACCTCGACCACGCCTGCGCCAACACGTGTTGCGCCGCCGGTGACGATGACTACCTTGTCTTTCAATCCTTTCATCTCGCTCTCCTGCCGCGGGCCCTTAGAACGGAACCGCTACTTTTACAAAAAATTGTTTTCCTTCAGGACGGCCACGCACACCCAGGTCCTGCTGGTACTTGGCCGTAATCAGCAGCCCCTTGTCATTGGCGTAACGCAGGCTGGGACCAATGGCGAAGGCACGGGCCTTGCTGTCACCGGCCATGGGGCCACGGTCGCTTTCAATCTGTTGATAGGCGTAACCACCCACCCCCAGCACCAGGCCATTACCAAAACCCCAACCCACGGCGTAATCGGCGTGAATGGCTTTACCCGTACGGGTTTCGGTGTCGCTGTTGCGGAAGTTGAAGTCCACCATCATCTTCAAATCCAGGTTGATGCCGCTGGGCTGCATGTAGCTGAATGCAGCAGCGGGCTGAATGGCCCAGTAGTTGCGGCCCAGGTTGGCGCTGTCGGTCACTTTGTAGCGACCAGTCGGGGCGACAAAATCCACTCCCAGGATGTAGTGCATTTTCTCGCTGGGGTGAAAGCCCAAGGCCGGACCAAACACCACGTCACCCAGACCGCTACGGCGCTGGGACTGACCAGCGGCCTGTGCCTTGACGGTCAGCAGGGGAGCCAGGGCATGAAATGCCAACTGGCCACCAAACACCTGCTGGTCCGTCACCCAGACCAGACGCGGCGCAACCATTGCCACATCGACCTTGAAGTCAGGAATAGGCAACTTGTCGCCATTCTTGTCACGCACCGAGTCGTAACGCATGGCACCGCCGTACATCAGCAAGTGCACACCGGGCGGCGGCAGGGCGCCACTCATGAAGTTTTCCAAACCATCGGGATAAATAGGCAGACCATTACCTTCAATGGCACAGGCCGGGCCGGCGCCCAATACCCCTGCACCCAGAACCACTGCTGCTATTTTTTTATTGATGTCCCCCACGTCCGTTCTCCTTTTGTTTTTTAGGTATGACGATGGAGCCAATGGTAGAAGTGCTCTTTTTGTCGGTATATCCACTTTGCGCAGCGCCTAGCCAATAAGCGCAAGAAGCCGCAAAAGCAGGGAAAACCCCGATTTGGTTTAGATTTAAAGGATGACGATCAGCAAAGTGGTTAAACGCTGTGTTTCAACGGGTATCTGAGATAATTCCTCGCTTCCCGCCAAGTGAATAATCAATATCACCTGGGCCTGAACACCCAGGACGGCGAGCGATGTGTAATACCGTCGTCATTGGCCTGGCCACAAACACGCCGCTTCATCTCGATGAGCCCAACTCTCTCTTTTGCTGAATCCCGATTCAGCCAGGCCCTGCTCGGCCACCGTTTTGGTGCCTGGGCCTTTATTACTTTTGCGGTGCTGGCCGTGATGGCTACGTGGGCCATTTATTGGCTCACCCCCATGATCTCGGACGACTTCAACTACGCCAACAAAGGCATTGCATGGACGTCGATCAAGCAACATTACCTGCAATGGAGCGGTCGTCTGGTCTCGGATACGCTCTCCAGCGCCATGCTCACGCTGGCTCCGGGATGGCTGAAAGCCACACTGAATACAGCGGCCCTGTTTGGCCTGGTCACGGTACTGACAGCACTGGGGGCCCAACTGGCCGGACGAGCTTTGCGCCCGTCTTTACTGCTGCTGGTGTTCACCTTGTATTGGCTGGTCAACCCCCATCTGGGGCAAACCACATTCTGGTTGGTAGGCGCCGCCAACTACCTGTGGCCCAATCTGTTCAACTTCGGTTTTGTGCTGGCCTTTATTTACTACTTGCAAAAGGACAAGCCCTCTGTGATCACAGGCTTGGCGCTCTGCCTTCTGGGCCTGCTAGCCGGTTGTTCCAATGAAAACACCGGCATTATCAGCTGGTGTTTGCTGGCGTATCTGGGCCTAAGGCACTTTCAGCGCACAGGTTCGCTCGGTTCATGGCATCTGGTTTGGTTGCTCTGTATGGGGCTGGGAGTCGCCGTGCTGGTCCTGGCTCCGGGCAATCAAGTACGCGCAGAGGTCTTTGCTCATTGGTATGACCAGCCCTTGTTATGGCGCATTGGGGAGCATTTTGGTCGTCGTTTCCCGGACGCCCTATTGCGGTACTGGGGGGTGATTCTAATGATGCTGGTTTGGCGTTTTGCCATAGGGCCTGCGTCTTCTGAATCTGTACGCCGGGCAATGTGGCTGCTCATTGGCGCATCGCTTCTGGCCAACGCCATTCTGGTTCTGGCACCTAATATCCCCAAGCGAGCCTTGAATGGCGGCTTGATGTATCTGCTGGTGGCCTTGTCTATTTACGGACATGATTTATTGGCGCAAGGGCAACGCGTTATACCCATGCAGCGCAACCTGTTAGTAACCTTGGGTGCCTGCGGCACGCTATGGCTGGTATCCAGCGGATTAATGTTGCGCAGCTATCACGGCACCTGGGAGCAGGATCAGGTACGACGCGCTATCTTGGCCGATGCCCACAAGCATCAGCGTCATCACGTAAAGCTACCCAAGTATTTTTTCCTGCCCACGTTGCGTTCGCGGGATCGCTTCGATATGCACTTTGACCCCAAAGCCATAGCCCGATACTTCCGGAGCAAGGTGGTGATCAATGAATATGCCGTCAATCAGCACTATGACCAGGAGACGGGGGCACCACCACCCCCGCCTTAAAGCTTGAGGACTTGAGTATTTCCTCCGCTGCAAGCCGCTTCAGGCCCTGGGGGGTCTGGCAGGGCGAGTCAGACTACTTGCCGCAGGCAAGGGAGAGCGTAGGGATGCAAGCATCCTGCTGTTTGAGCCGGGCGCTTGTACTTGGTCCGGGGGACCAAGTACCCGGCGAGTTCAGGATGCGCCCGTAGCTCTTTCTTGACCAGGGCACCGGTGCGCAGCACCGGCAAGTGGTCAGCCCTGCCAGCCCCCCCAGGGCCTGAAGCGGCGTTTTACAGGGAGAAACGTCGATCAGGGCTAAAGCATGGGCCCGATTGCCTATCCTTTGCCCTTACAACAGCCCCTCCCAAAAACATAAAAAAACCCCGCTCTCCCAAAGAAAAACGGGGCCAAAACTGTAGTAGTACTGCGGATTACTTGGCAGCGCTCAGCTCTTTGATCTGCTCGCGGAAGTAGGCCAGAGCGGCTTTACCGTCAATGCCCTTCTTGTCGGCAGCCTTGATCCAGTCCTCTTCAACAAAGGCCAGACGCTCTTTCATCTGGTCTGCAGCTTCGCCCTGGATGCGCAGTGTTTTCAGGCCAGCTGCGGTGTGCTTCTCAATGGCTTGCTGTTCGGCAGCCTGCCATTTGGAACCGAAGTCGTTGGCAATCCATTCGCCGCTGATTTTCTCGATAGCAGCACGGTCGGCTTCCGACAGACTCTTCCACTTGCGCTCGTTCATGAACATGTACTGGCTGGATTTGCCAAAGCCACCGGGCACCGACACGGCAGTCTTGACCAGCTTGTCCAGTTTCCAGTTATCCAATTGGTCGTACTGGAAGTACATACCGTCGATCACACCACGCGACAGCATTTCGTAGCTGTCCGAAGCAGGCGCGTTCACGGTCACAATGCCCAGGGCCTTGCCAATCGCATCAAACAAAGGGCTAGGCGAGCGCAGCTTCTTGCCTTTCAGATCGTCAATGCTTTGCACATTGTCCTGACTGGTGAAGATCACGGTGGCAGGGCTGGTCCACATACCCAGCAGTTTCACGCCCTTGTGCTCGTTGGCACCCATCATGAATTTTTCGTAAGTGCGCCAGTAAGCCACCGAGTTCACGCCGCCGTCATCAGTGGTGAAGGGCAGTTCGGCAAACTCGATCAGCGGGAAGCGGTTAGCCGTGTAGCTGTGTACCGACATGCCCATATCAGCAATACCGTTACGCACCAGATCCAGGTGAGCTTGCGGCTTGCCCAGCGCGTTGATGAACTCCACCTTCACGCGGCCTTCGGTAGCTTTTTCCACTTCCTGAGCCCAGGGCTCAAACATATTGGTCACAATAAAGTGGCCTGGAGGCATCCACTGGGAAAAACGCAGGGTGGTAACTTCAGCCGCAACCGAAGGCATGGTCGGTGCCAGGGCTGCTGCAGCCAGGCCCAGGCTCAAGGCCAATTTTTTGAAAACACGCATCTCGACTCCTCGTAAATTATTTTGCTGCCGGGCCACTACAGCCCGGCGTCCAGGCCACTTGATGGGACAGTAAACAGGTCCTGGACCTGCACACCCAGCGGCTTTACTGCTGCCCGGATCACAACTGCATCCGGGCCGGGTTTACATACTGTTCGGGACAACCAGAACAATCCAGGGGACAAACACCAGCAAGAGCAAACGCACGATATCCATCATTACAAAGGGAGTCACACCCCGAATAATGGTGCCCAAAGGAACATCGGGCATCACGTTCTTGATCATGAAAATGTTCAGACCCAACGGAGGGGTAATCAGACTGATTTCAGCAGCCACCACCACGATGATGCCGAACCACACCAGATCAAAGCCCAGAGAGGCCACAATCGGGTAGAAGATAGGCACCGTCAGCATGACCATGGACATGGTTTCCAGGAAACAACCCAGAACCAGGTAAATCGCGCAGATGATCAGAATCACCACAATGGGCGACACATCAATGCCCTGGATGAAACCCAGCAACTGATTAGGCAAACCAGCCACGGTCAGGAAGTTGGTAAAGACCAGCGCACCAATCACCAAAGCAAACATGATGGCCGTGGTTTGAGCGGCTTCAATCAGCACCGTCAGGTACATGCGAGGCTGCCAGCCACGACGCTTCAGGGTCAGCAAGAAGGTCGCTGCAGCGCCAATACCCGCCGCTTCTGTCGGGGTGAAGACACCCCCGTAAATACCGCCCATG
Source organism: Alcaligenes sp. RM2 (assembly GCF_052931795.1). Classification (NCBI taxonomy): domain Bacteria; kingdom Pseudomonadati; phylum Pseudomonadota; class Betaproteobacteria; order Burkholderiales; family Alcaligenaceae; genus Alcaligenes; species Alcaligenes sp. RM2. The sequence goes on along the minus strand of NZ_JBRFIO010000004.1, from coordinate 168,178 downwards.
ATGACGATGAACAGCACGGTAATGGCCATCACGCCTTTGGTCGCCTCAAAGCGCTCGCGCCAGCTAGCTTTTTCGCCAGGACGGCCCAGATTCGGGTTGATCGCGGTAATGATCATCACCGTGATCAGGTACATCAGCATGGCAATCATGCCGGGCAGGAAGCCGGCGGCAAACAGCTTGCCAATGTCGGTTTCGGTCAAGATCCCGTAGACCACCATCATCACGCTGGGCGGAATCAGAATGCCCAGGGTGCCGCCTGCCGCAATACTGCCGGTAGCCAGACGATCGTCATAGTTGTACTTGCGCATATTGGGCATGGCCACACGACCCATGGCCGCTGTGGTGGCCATACTGGAGCCACAGAGTGCACTAAAGGCACCACAGGCAACAATCGTGGCCATCGCCAGACCACCACGCAGGTGACCAATAAAGGCGTGAGCGGCTTTGTACAGGTCCTTGGACAAGCCCGAGGCATTGACCAGATTACCCATCAAGATGAACAGCGGCAGCACGGTAAAGCTGTAGCTCATGGCCGTGTCGTAGCTGGTCTGCGCCGCCATGGTCAAGGCCGCTTCCATGCCGGTAAAGAAGGCAAAACCCAGCGTACCAACCAGCAACATGCCCCAGGCAATGGGCAAACCCAGAAATAAGCTACCCAGCAGGACAGCCAGTCCGATAATAGAAATCAACATGAAAAAACTCCGTCTTTATCGGCTTGGAGAGCTAAAAATCTTGAACAGGGAAGCCACAGTGGCAATGCCGGTCATGGTGGCGATGATGTAGGCAAACGGGGCAATGGGCACTTGCAAGGCGTTGCTCATATCGCCGTAGTCGGCCAGCTCGTTGGCGTGACTCCACAGGTAGACAGTCAACACGGCCAACATGACGGTAGAGACCACATTGATCACGAATTGCTGGATACGACGCGCCACTGGACCTAGCCAGGCGTCAATCAGACTGACGGTCAAATGTTGCTGGTGCCAGGTAACACGCGGCAAGGCCGCAAAAATCAGCACACCCAGCAAGAGTTCGCTGGCTTCATAAGCGCCCAGCAAAGGGGCGTGAAATACGTACCGGCCTATCACGTCCACGGTAGTGATCCCTGTCATCAGGATCAAGATGACCACACAGGCAGCATCCAGAATTGTCTCTACAACTCGTACTACTCCACGTGAACGCACCAGCTCCATTCCTGGCAGATCGTCGTTCATTACAGCTCCACTCTTTTTGGCCGGCGAAGGCCCGTTTTTTGGGTCATCATGCACCTCGAAAAATCGACGCGCATTGTTATATTTCTGTTCTAAATAGTTTATAGATGAACAAATCCAGGTAAATAGAAAGAAACCCTTAATTCCATCCAAAATCATGGATTCGTGGTTTCTATCTCACATGGCAAGAAATACGGTCACAAACTGCCTCGCTTGTCCTGTGCAAGAGCTGATAAAAATTGCTGGAACAGGCGCGAGTACTGGCTTGGCGCAATGTCGAGCAGGCGAACATTGGCTTTAAGAAGGGCAATAAAAGAATCAGCCCACTAGCAATCAGGCAGCATCCAGACCGGTAGCCAAACCCTGAGGCCCAGGTGTTTCATGTGACAAAAAAAGAGTCGAAAATGAACAGGCCCCTCACGTGTTGGACATACTTCCATGCGATGCGAGCAGGTCTGAAACAGCAACTTTTGACACCAAAAACCGGGGATAAAAAGCCAAAATCGGCCTCTGCGACAAAGAAAAAAACTTAGGCAGCAAAAAATCCCGGCACCGCTGACCAGCCGCCACCAATCAAGACGGTCCCTTCAGCCGTTTGTTTAAACGACACTCGCCGCCAGACATGCTGGAACAGATAGTCCATCAAGGGGGCTGTGCCATCCAAAAGCAAAAACCCCCCTTGGAAAACCAAGGGGGTTTTATATACCGCCAAGCAAATGGACTCGCTCCTGAACGCACTCAAAGCGCGATCACGGGCAGTCCCCTTGCCCGTCAATCAGATCGTCAGCGTACCCACGCTGGCACCACCGCAGACATACAGCGTCTGGCCGGTGATAAAGCTGTTTTCAGGGTCCGAGAAGAACATGGTTGCGCGACTGATGTCATCCGCACGGCCCAGACGCTTAACAGGGATCGCAGCAGCCAGCTTGGCTTCGCGCTCGCTACCGGCTTCAACCACGTCGTAGAACATATTGGTAGTGATGGGACCGGGGGCAATCACGTTGACGGTAATGCCTTGGTCCGCCAGTTCCAGCGCCCAGGTACGGGCCATGCCCAACATGCCCGCCTTGGTCGCGGCGTAAGCCGTACGGGTTTGCAGACCCAGCGCGCCACGCGAAGACATCAGCACGATGCGGCCAAAGTGGCGCTCGCGCATGCCAGGAACGACCGCCTGGGTAATCTGCAAGGCAGCACCCAGGTGAATCTGGGTCAGACCCTGCAAATCTTCCAGCTTGACCTCGTCCAGCAAGGCCGGCCAGATCACGCCTGCGTTGTGGATGAAGTGGGTCACTTCAAAGCGCTCGGCAATATCCTTGGCGGCTTTTTCGGTTGCTGCTGCATCCAGCAAATCCACCTGCACGCAGTGCAGACGCTCGTGCGTCCAGGGCAGGACATTGCGCGCCATGCTGATCACGGTGTAACCCTGATCCAGCATCTTGCGGCAAATGTCTTCACCAATACCGGTGCTGCCGCCCGTCACAATGGCGGTGTATTGAGCTTGTGTCATCTTGATTGTCTCCAGGCTAATTCAGGGCGCAGGGCGCGCCACCAGCACGGCTACGCCGCCAGCATCCAACTCCAGACTCAGGCGCACTTTCTCGTCCGCCTGCCCGCCTTCGGGCAAGTGGGCGATGGCAAAAGGGCCGCAATCCAGGGCAACTGTGCCGATACGCCAGGGCAGTCGTGCCTGAAAGTAGGGTTCGTTGCTGTGATGCAAGGTGGTCGTGGCCTGCAGAACACCCGTGTCGGCAACGGCCTGCCAGTTCAGCGTCGTGTGCAGGCAATGGCCGCACACATCGCGGGCGGGATACTGCACCGTGCCGCAGGACGGGCACACTTGCAGGGCGAATTCGCCGCGTTGGGCGGCTTCGGTCAGTCCGGCTGCCGTGGCGCTGCGTGCACCCGGTGGCAAGATTTGGGTGTCGCTCATGACTGCCCCCGTTCCAGCAAGGCCGCAGCAGTACAAATACCACGGTCGTAATTGATCATGCCAAAGCCGGACACCAGGCCGATGCGGGCATTGGCCACTTGCGTGTCGCCTGCGGTATCCGTCAATTGGCGCAAGGCCTGAACCAGACCCAGGTAGCCGCCTGCTGCACCGGCCTGGCCTACCGATAGCTGTCCGCCACTGGTATTGAAGGGAAAGCTGCCGTCCACCGTAAAAGTGTTCTTGCGGATGAACTCCGGGCCTTCGCCCTTGGCGCAGAATCCCAGGTCTTCAAACTGCAGGACGTTGATGACGGGGTAGTCATCGTAGGTTTCCATGAAATCCACGTCTGCCGGGGTGAGGCCCGCATGTTCGTAGAACGCATCCTTGTCCATGGCCCAGCCACCGCGATGCTGCACAGGGTCTTCAGGGAAAGCGTTGTGACGCTCGATGGTAGAACGGATACGGACATAAGGCAGGCCCAGTGCTTCGGCCTGTTCACGGCGCATGACCAGATAGCCTTCGGCTCCGGCACACGGCATCACGCAGTCAAACAAGTGGATGGGATCGGCAATGACGCGCGCCTCCATGTACTGTTCCAGCGTCAGCGGTTTTTTCATCAGGGCATGCGGGTTGCGCAGTGCATTATCGCGCTGGGCAACGCACAGCTTGCCGAAATCTTCACGCGTGGCACCGTAGTGACGCATGTAGTAGTCCGTCAGCAGCGCAAAGCTGGCGTTGGGGCCACCGGCACCGTAGGGGTAGACGGCATCCTGGGAGAAACGGGAAAAGCCCGACACCGTGTTCTTGAAGGATTCACGGTGGTTGGTATCACCCGCAATACACGCCACGATGGACGCATCGCCACACTGCACGGCGCGGGCCGCACGACGCATGGCCACCACACCGCTGGCCCCACCCATGGGGATATGGTCCAGCCAGCGTGGGCTCATCTGAAAATGCTGCATCACGCCTACGGCAGTGTCCGAACCCAGCGTGAAGCTGGATACACACACACCATCGACGTCGGCTTTTTTCAGGCCGGACTGGGCCAGCAACTGGCCCAATGCCGCACCCAGCCACCAATGCGCGGTCTGCTCGGAATGGCGCTCGTAGGGGATGGTCACCGGGGCGACCAGCACCACATCGTCATAGCCCTGGCGGGCTGCTTGCGGCAAGGCCATGGGCTTAGGCCTCCTGACGTTTTTTCAGGTGATTCGTGTTCACGCAGGCCGGGTTTTCCAGCGCAGCCAGAGCAACCGTTTTCAGCTCACCGCGCTGGATCTTGTTGGTCGAAGTCAGCGGCAAAGCATCCACAAACAGAACGTAGCCGGGCACCTTGAAATAGGCCAGCTGGGTCAGACCCCACTGCACCATTTCCTGGGCAGCCTGTTCACGCTGTTCCTGGGTTTCGATAGGATTGTGCGGCACCACCAGCGCCATCACTTCATCGCCACGGATGGCGTCGGGCACGGCGGCCACGGCAATGGAGCGCACCAGCGGGTGCTGCTGCATGATGTTTTCCACTTCCACGGCAGCGATGTTCTCGCCACTACGACGGATCACGTTCTTTTTGCGGTCCACAAAGTGCAGATAGCCTTGTTCGTCACGGCACACAATGTCGCCCGTGTGGAACCAGCCGCCTTCCCAGGCTTCGTCGGTTGCAGCCGGGTCTTTCCAGTAGCCGGAGAAAAAGCCGTAGCGTGGGTTGTCACCGGCCGAGCGCACCAGCAGTTCGCCGTTTTCACCGGCTTGAGCGGGTTCGCCATCGTCCTTGCGCAACAGCACTTCCACCACGGGCATTTCCTTGCCAAAGCAGGAGGTGCCGATAAAGCGCGGCTCGTGATTGGCGATGATGCTGGCACCCGCGCCGGTTTCCGTCATGGCCCAGGCTTCCAGCAGCGGGAAACCAAAGCGTTCTTCAAAGATAGGATGCAGACCACGGTCCACACCAGCGCCAAAACCAAAGCGCACATTGTGTTGACGGTCTTTTTCGCTGGCCTCGGCCTTCATCAGGATGGCAGGCATCACACCCAGGTAATGCACCACGGTTGCGCCGGATTCGCGCACCGAATCCCACCAGCTGCGTGGGTGAAAACGGTCCAGGGAGATCAGGCAACCGCCGGTCTTGACCATGGCCATGGTCGAGCAGGCCATGGCATTCATGTGGAACAGGGGCAGCGGAGTCAGCATGCGCTCTTTGCCATGCTCCAGCGAAGCCAGACCACCAATGTCGCGGTACCACTCACCGGCGTAATGGAAGTACTGGTTGGACAGCATGCAGCCCTTGGGGCGGCCTGTGGTGCCGGAGGTGTACAACAGAGCACATTCACTGTGTTCGTCAGGAATGTCACAGGAACGGGCGGCGGCGCGGCTTACCATGGGTGGCACATCGCCGTCGGCCATGATGGCAAAGGGCTGGCCTGCACGCTGAGCTGCTTCCACCAGATCCTGGTGACGGCTGGGCAGGGCAATGGCCATGATCATTTCCGAATGGCCGATCAGGTATTCCAGCTCGGCAGCGCGCAAATCAGGATTGATTGGCACAATCGACACGCCCAGGCTGTTCAGTGCGAACCAGTGCAGGAAGAACACGGGGCGGTTCTCCAGCAGGATGCCGACGCGGTGGCCGTGGCCGTAGCCAGCAGCGGCGTAGCCGGCGCGCAAGGCGTCGATACGCTCCAGCGCCTGACCATAAGTCAGCTCGCCCGCTTCAATACCGTAGATCTCGGCGGTCTCAGGCAGGGTACATACAAAGGGCTTGTCGCCCCATTTCTGGGCGGTGTCTCGAAAAGCCTGGTAGACCGTGGTGTTGGCCATCAAAAATTCTCCTGTCCTGTCACATAAACAACTGGATATTGCCGAAAGGCGCGTCGCAATTGAGCAGATCCACCCGTTTCAGACGGATCTTCAAGGCGTCGTCCTGGCGCACCAGGGTGTAGGTATTCCAACCCACATAGATATCTTGGTTGTCGCCACGCGTTTCCGTGTAATGGAAGGCGCAACGCACGGTGTATTCGCCTTTTTCCTCGTCCATGCTTTCCACAGTGGGTTGCTGGAGCAGGTGATGGCTGCGGCTCTTGGGCTGCTGGGAAAAGGTACGGCGGCCTGCCAGACGTTCCACACGGATACGCAGCAAAAGCTTGTCCTCGTGCATCAGGGACGCGTGCAAACGGGCGTCCTGCTGATCGTGCACCAGCGGCATCCAGTAGTAGCCATCCTCGGTGAACAGGTCGAGCCATTGCTCGTAGCGCTGTTCATCCAGCAGGCGGGCTTCCGCATACACAAAATCGATAAGGGCCTGACGGCTGATTTCGCTCATGGTTATTCCTCTTCTTTCTTGGCCTGCTGCTCGGGCAGCATGAACTTCAACCAGGCGCGGAACTGGGCGCGCATCTGCATTTCGCTGGTGCCGTTGATCACCACGTTCTTTTGCTGGTCTTCATCTTTTTCCACCAGACGGGCCAGGTTCATCCAGTCGCGACCACGCGACTGCAAACCGTGCTGGGCACGCTCGTACATTTCCAGGTCATCGTGACCGACCATGGAGGTCGGTGCGTTGATCAGGCGGTTGTACATCAGGGTGCGTTCCAGGAAGGTGTCGGGTGCACCCACCAGGCGGAAGGTCCAGGATTCCACCAGGGTTTTGTCAGCGGCCAGCGGCTTGAACAAACGCAAGGTCTGGATCGGGCCCTTGACCATGATGTTGGGGAAGTAGCAAGTGTTGTGACGCGTATCGCCCAAAATGGCTTTGGCGCGCTCCTCACCGTAGGCTTCGACCATCTGGTCCCAGTAACCCGGAATTTCGGAGTAATCAGCGTGAATGGAATTGCTCACGCCGGTATGGCCGTGACCGTTTTCCCACACGCGAATGCCCATGCCTTCGTAGAACTCGTAAGGCGACATGAAGGGGGCAAACAATTCAACGGCCATGGGCTTGGGCGTACCCGGAGGGGCCGCTTCCCAGGCTTTCACAGCAGTACCCGCCGAGGACTCGTGCGCCACCATGGGGTGACAGGTATCGGTCTGGTTATCAACCAGCATTTTCCAGTTGCACTGGTGCATGTAACGCATCACGCCACCGGCCACTTCCAGACGGCCTTCGGGGGAGCGATCCACCATATTGTCGATGGTGCTCAGGGACTCGCCAAAGAATTCCTCAAAGCCAATGCCTTCATCGGCCAGTCGACAGAACACGAAATCGCGGTACACCTTGACGTTCTGTACTGCGGCCATGCCCTTGCTGCCTTCGGTGCATTCAAAGCCGGTGTTCTCGTAGCCCTTCTTCAAAGGGATGGACAACAGGGAGCCGTCCGTCTTGAACGTCCAGGCGTGGTAGGGGCAACGGAAGAACTTGCCCGTGTTGCCACAGGTCTCGCCCGCCACTTGCACACCTTTGTGCGGGCAGCGGTTGTAGAGCACACGGATGCTGTCATCGGTATGGCGCACCATGATGACCGATTCAGTGCCGACCGTCGTGGTGTAGAAGTCGCCTTTATTGGGCACCTGGCTGGCATGGCCAACGTAGACCCAGGTATTGACGAACAACTGCTCCATCTCCAGTTCAAACAGCTCCTGGTTGATGTACAAATCCTTGTGGACCTCGGCCTCGCGTACCAATTCGCGGATGGCCTGGGGATTATCACGATACTTTTCCATCATGTTCTCCGTCGCCCTTGGGCTTATAGATCCAGCACCAGACGCGGGGTCTTGGCGCGGGAAATACAGATCTGGATGACCTTGTTGCTGGCTTTTTCCGAGTCGCTCAGGAAGTAGTCGCGGTGGTCAACCTCGCCTTCGATCACATCACAGGTACAGACGCCGCACTCGCCGCGTTTGCAGTCGATCATGGGGTCCAGGCCCTGCTCTTCCATCACGTCCACAATGGTCTTGTCAGCGGGAATTTGCAGGGTCACGCCGCTTTGGCGCAGTTCCACTTCAAACGGCTGGTCGCCTTCCTGGGGAGCAGCCGTCACAAACAGCTCGAAGTGCACATGGTCGCCAGGCCAGCCACGTTGCTTGCAGGCTTCGATCACGGCATCAATCATGCCTTTGGGGCCGCAGACGTAAATGTGCTGGTCTTTAGACAGACCGTCGAGCAGGGTATTCAGGCAGAAACGGCCTTCGCTGTCGTCCGCGTAGTGACGCAGAGCCGGGCCGGACAGGGCGCTCAGCTCATCCAGAAAGGCCAACTGTTCCACACTGCGACCAGCATAGTGCAGCTGATAAGGGCGGCCCTGGTGATGCAAGGCAGCGGCCATGCTGGCAATGGGGGTGATACCGATACCACCGGCAATCAGCACGGTTTCGGTTTCGCCTTCAGCGGCAGCATGCAAGGGGAAATCATTCTTGGGACCAGCCACGCGCAGCGTATCGCCTACTTTCAGGCTGTGCATGAAGCGCGAACCACCCGAGCTGTTGTCTTCCAGGCGCACGCCCAGACGGTAACAGGTCGGGCCCTGTGCCGTGTCGGCGTCCAGCGAAATCAGGGAATAGCAGCGGTGATCGTTCAGATCAGGAATCTGTACCTGCAGGTGCGAACCCGGCGCAAACGCGGGCAGGGAACCGGCCTGGGCAGGCTCCAGCGTAAAACTGCGAATCAGCGGGGATGCGTTCTGGATGTCCCGGATAACGAGTTCAAAAGTATCCATCATGTGCCTACCATTGAGCATGACTACATCAATTACCCAGCCAAAAAGGCCAAGCCGTGGCATGATGTAGCGCCGCAGGGGGCAATGGGACGGTATCGCGTAACCTGAAAAAGGCTGCGTAAGGCTCGTCTACTGTCTCCGCTAAAACCGGCTGCCTGACACCAAGACTGGCTGTATGGCTGGATCTCTATTCATTCTTTTGTGAATTTATTTTATTGATGAATAGTTTACGGATAAATATATACTGCCGAATATAATGGAAAACCACTAGGTGAGAAAACAGCAGAACCGCATGGTACACAGTTCTGCCACTTCCCCACCGTTTTCTACTTACTGAGCAACCAGTGCGACCACGCGCAATGGGCTGCCGGAACCGCCTTCAATCTTCAACGGGGCCGACATGATCAGCGCACCCTGAGGGGGCAGCTGATCCAGGTTGCACAGGCACTGCAGACCGTAACGGTTGGCACCGTGCATCAGAGTGTGGCAAGGGTAGCCAATAGGCCAGGAGTAGGATTGGCCAGCATCGGTGTTGATGGTTTCAACGCCAAAACCGTGAACCTTGCGCTCGTGAATCATCCACTCTACCGCTTCCTGAGCTGGGCCAGGCGTGTGAGCACCGTCTTCACGCATGTTCAGGAAGGCCTCGGCGTCGTTCACGCGTTTAGACCAGTCGGTGCGAAACAGCACCCAGGCGCCTTCAGGGATACGGCCATGCTTGGCTTCCCAGTTCAACAGGAACTCGGAGGTCAGGATGAAGTCTTCGTTCTGGGCCACTTCAGCAGAAGCATCAACTACCACGGCAGGGCGCAGGAAGTTGTCCACTGGAATAGTGTCGACCGTGTTGTCTGGATGGTCCTTGCCGGAAATCCAGTGCGCAGGCGCGTCAAAGTGGGTACCGGTGTGTTCGCCACAGGTGAAGTTGTTCCAGTACCAGCCTGGGCCGTTCTCGTCGTATTGGCTGATGCGCTCAATCGAGAAACCGGCAGTCTGGCCAAATTGGGGGGGCAGTTGCAAGGCGGGGAAGCTGGGAGACAGAGTCTGGGTCAGATCCACAAAACGGACCTGCTTGCTGTCGATCGCCTGGATAAAGGCTGCCAATGGGTTCTTGTCGCTCATTTCATCTCCTACTTGGGTCTTATGTCGTTGTTATGAGTGCCTGTATGGCGCACACGTGCCTACTGTTGCTTGCGCCGTCCACGTCGCGGCTTGCAAGCCGCTCCGATTCGACAGGCATAGGGTAGTCCGCAGGGACTACCCTATGTCCGGTCTCATCCACTGGGGGAAAGGGACCGTCTTGAACCTTCTTACGCTTCCTTGTCGTCCAGAACGGAGAACTCGGCAGGATTCAGGTCTGGCTGGGACGCTGCGTCGCCTTCGTAAAAGCGGGCAGGAGTCAAAGCCTTGCGGTTCACACGCAGGTCAAACACGTCAAAACGGTTGTAGTGACCAGTGATGTCGTGCATTTGACGCGGCTGGATGCAGCGCGACAGATCGATGTCGGCGTAGGCAATGCCTTCCTTGTCGATCAGTGCTTCGCCCTGAACGCGGCCATCGGGGCCAATAATGCCCGAGAACGCGCTGTTGGGACGAGCCAGCAGATCACGTGCTTCAGGATGGCTGGCCGACATGGCTTCGATGATTTCCTCGGAAACCGTCGAGCAAGCTACCACCGTAAACACCTTGCCTTCAAAGCAGTGAGCAGCAGCACGCAGGCGAATCGCTTCAGCCATGTCGTAGTCTTTCGGTGCCACGGGCAAGGCGATGTAGCTGGCAACGTGTACCAGTTCACCTTGCGACAACAGGCTGAAACGAGCCAGCGTGTTGGTGTTTTCACCGCAAGCCAAGGCACCCAGAGGGCCAATAGTGGTGTCATGCACGCGCATCGAGGACGCATCGCCGTTGGCCCAGGTCAGCTTTTCAGCCCAGGTGGGAACCAGTTTGCGGTGACGGCCCAGAATGCGACCGTCAGCGCCGATGGTAACCAGCGTGTTGTAAATGGTGCCGATGCCAACGGGACTGCGCTCGTTCACACCCAACACCACGTTGACCTTGCGCTGGCGACAAACCTGCGCAACCTTCTGGATCTCGGGACCGGGCACTTCGATGGCCGATTTGCACAGGCGCTCGAACCACGGGCTACCGTCGATCGGGTTCATCACCCAGCTCCAGTAGGGGTAACCGGAGACGAACACCTCGGGAAAGGCGATCAGCTCGGCACCGTTATCGGCCGCTTCGTTGATCAGGCGACATACTTTTTCAATAGTCGCATTCGTATCCAGGAACACGGGCGCTGCCTGAACGGCGGCGGCCTTGAACTGACGCAATTCCAGCATCATGCTCTCCTTTACTTAGTTTTGGGGGGTGACGTCCACGATGGGGTGGCGCAGTTCGCCAATGCCTTCAACCACAGCGTGCACTACGTCACCAGGCCACATCCACTCTTGAGGATCACGGCCAGCGCCCACGCCTTCTGGGGTACCGGTAGCGATGATGTCACCGGGTTCCAGCGTGATACCGGCACTGATGTCAGCGATCAGGTCGTTCACGTTGAACAGCATGTGCTTGGTGTTGGAGCTTTGCTTGGTCACACCGTTCAGAGTCAGGCTCAGGTTCAGGTTGTGCGGGTCGGTCAGCTCGTCAGCGGTCACGATCACGGGGCCGAAAGGAGCGTAGGTGTCCTGGCCTTTGGAGTAGATCCACTGACCGGCACGACGGCAGTCGCGGGCGCTCACGTCGATCATGACGGAGTAACCGAACACGTACTTCAGGGCATCTTCTTTGGCCACGCGCTGAGCACGGGTGCCCATGATCACGGCCAGTTCCACTTCCCAGTCCATTTGCTGAGTGATGTTCTTGTTGTGCTCGATGGCATCGCCAGGGCCAACCACGGTGGTTGGTGGCTTGGAGAAAATCACGGGCTGCTTGGGCAGCTCTTTGGAGGTGTCCAGAGTACGGCTGGATTCGGCCACGTGTTCCACGTAGTTCAAGCCGATACCAAAGATGTTCTTGCGTGGGCGTGGGATAGGAGCCAACAGCTTGACGTTGGCCAGGGGCAGCGCCACACCGAAAGGCATATCGTCGGCGTAGGTTTCCAGCAAGCGAGCCGTGGAAGTCACAGCGGCTGGGCCCAGGTCGATGAAATCGAGCATATTGTCAGGCAGCATGTGGCCTGTGGCGTCGCCCAGGTAACCCAGGTCAACCACCAAATCACCCACAATGGCACCCAAGCGGCCAGCGGCAGCAACTTCACTACGGTACGTTACAAGACGCATTTCTATCTCCAGATTGGGCCATCTTGTGCAGATGGCTTGAATAAATCGGGTCGGCCCGCCTTGGCAGGCCGTCCAAATAAGTTAAACAAGTAGTCTTACAGCAGGACCTGATGGCCGCCGTTCTCTGCCAGCGCTTCTTCGCGGTACAGATTCAGGGCGCGCATCACGGGCAGGTCATGGAACGAGAACAGGCAAGCGTCCTCGGACGAGGAGCCGTTCACGTGCTCATGGAACATCCAGGATGGTACGCAGAAAATGTCGCGTTCGCGCCAGTCAAAGCGTTTGCCATTGATGATGGAATAACCTTCACCCTTGGCGCATTGGTAAATAATGCTGCCGGTGTGACGGTGGGCCTTGGTGTGTTCACCGGGGCGCAGCATCTGCATGCTGGCACCAATGGTGGCCATGACAGGACCGCCGGTCAGCGGGTTGATGTAGTCCATGATGACGCCATCAAAGGGGCTGCCGTCCGTAACCTTGGCGTAGGCCGACAAGGCTTCGTAGGTGGGCTCCCACTCGTACTTGAGCAGGGGCGAGTACGGTTTTTGCCAGTCGTGCAAGGTGGGCTTCAGACCACGACCACCCCAGATACCCACCGCGTCGTTGACGGGGTGCGTAATGGCCTGGGTCAGATCCGGGTGAACCGCGTAGAAACCGGCTTCCAGGGCGTTGACCAGCGGAATGTCCAGACCGTCTTGCCAGATGCAAGGCAGGCCGTCAGCTTCCACACCGTGCTCGTGCCAGCAACCGTTAGGCGTCAGCACGAAGTCGTTGGCGCCCAAGGTCATCTTGTGGCCGTCCACGATGGTGTAGGCACCGCGGCCTTCCATGATGAAACGCAGGGCCGAGGAGGAGTGCGCATGTGCGGAAGCCGCTTCACCCGGTTTCATGACCTGCAAACCGGAGTACAGCCAGCCCACCGCCGCCGAGACTTCCTGGCGACCGGGGTTGTTCAGGTAAATCACACGACGACCGGCCTTTTCAGGGCTGACCAGATCCACCGAACGCAACACGTAATCGCGCAGGTCGCGGTAGCGCCACACCACAGGCACGGATTCGGACTTGGGCTCCCAGGGCTCGATCTTGTTGGCCACGGTCCACAGGGCACCGGCCTCAAACTGAGTCAAATCCTGGTAGTACTTCACCAGTTCGGGCGTGTCCTCAACATCTGCACGACCGAGCACGCTTTCGCGGTGGGTGTCAAAACGTTCTTCCGACATGATGCTGTCTCCTTTCGTGTTTTATGACTTGGCAGGGCCGTCCTGGGCCACTGGCGCACGTTTGATTTGGCGCTGCAACCAGTCCTTGCCCCATTCGTACTGAACGGGCCAGGCCAGGTCGGTGTAACCCAGCTCCGCAGCCTGACGTTGTGGCCAGTTCGCATCGGCCAGAAAGCCTCGCGACAGGGCGCACAGGTCAGCACGGCCTGCAGCAATAATGCTGTTGGCGTGATCCGCTTCCATGATCGAACCCACCGCCATGGTGGCGATACCGGCTTCGTTACGGATACGGTCGGAGAATGGCGTCTGGTACATGCGGCCGTAAATTGGCTGCTGCTCCAGCACCACTTCACCCGAGGACACGTCGATCAGATCGGCACCGGCTTGCTTGAACAGGCGGGCAATTTCCACACCGTCGTCCGCCGTGTTGCCACCTTCGGCCCAGTCTGTTGCCGAGATACGCACCAGGATGGGCTTGTTCTCTGGCCAGACGGCACGGATAGCGGCAAACACTTCCAGCGGGTAAGCCATGCGATTTTCCAGACTACCACCAAATTCGTCACTACGCTGATTAGTCAGCGGCGAGATGAAGCTGGACAAGAGGTAACCGTGGGCGGCTTGCAATTCGATGCAGTCAAAGCCAGCCTGGTCAGCGCGCTTGGCGGCGGCCACAAAGGCGTCACGAATTTCGTCCATCTGGGCACGGGTGATCTCGGCAGGCACGGCAGTGACGCCAGCCTGGTAAGGCAGGGCGGAGGCCGACACCAAAGGCCAGTTGCCTTCAGCCAGCGGCTGATTGGCTTTTTCCCAACCCAGCTGCGTCGAACCGCGACGGCCAGCGTGGCCCAGTTGCACACCGATCTTGGCACCCTGTTCGTGGGCGAAAGCCACCACAGGTTTCCAGGCATTGGCCTGCTCATCGTTCCACAGACCGGTACAACCGGGAGTGACACGACCTTCAGGCGTCACGGCCGTCATTTCAGCCATGATCAGGCCAGCGCCACCCATGGCGCGGCTGCCGTAATGCACCTGGTGTGTAGCACCGGGCATGCCGTCCTTGGCGCTGTACATCAGCGTGGGCGAGAGCACGACACGGTTCTTCAACTGCATGTCGCGCAGCTTGAAGGGCGTGAACATGGGCGAGGGAGCCTTTTCACCGTCGGCCAGCTTCATGCCAGCTTCGGTCGCCATCCAGCGCTCGTATTTTTCCAGCCAGGCCGCGTCACGCATACGCATGTTCTCGTGCGAGATGCGCTGCGAACGGGTCAGCATGGAGTAGGTGAACTGCTCGGGCTTCATATTGGCGTAACGGGCCACGTTCTCGAACCATTCGGTCGAGTTGCGGGCGGCGTTCTGAATGCGCAATACGTCCACGCTACGAGCGGCTTCGTAATCTTTCAGGGCCTCTTCCATGGACTCGTGGTCCATGTGCTGAGCCAGCGTAATGGCATCTTCCAGAGCCAGCTTGGTGCCGGAACCGATGGAGAAGTGAGCGGTGTGAGCGGCATCGCCCATCAGCACCACAGGAACCTTCTTGCCGGTGCCGTAATCTTGCCAGTGCACCCACTTGTTGCAGATAACGCGTGGGAAGCGGATCCAGATGGCCGAACCGCGCAGGTGAGTCGCGTTACTGATCAGCTTGTTGCCATCCAGATGGTCGGCAAACAGCTTCTCGCAGTAGGCAATGGCCTCTTCCTGCGACATTTCGCCAATACCGGCTTTCTGCCAGGTCTCTTCAGGCGTTTCCACGATGAACGTGGACAGGCCATCCTGGAAGCGGTAGGCGTGAGCCTGGAACCAGCCGTGTTCGGTTTCAACAAAAATGAAGTTGAAGGCGTCGAACACTTTTTCCGTACCCAGCCACACAAAGCGGCAGTTACGGGTGTCGATATCGGGCTGGTACACGTCTTCGTAGCGGGTACGAATGGCGCTGTTGATGCCGTCAGAAGCGATCAGGATATCGGCGTTGTACTTGCGGGCCAGTTCAGCTTCGTCCGTGACCACGGTCTCGAACACCAGCTTGACGCCCACTTCTTCACAGCGAGCCTGCAGGATGTTCAGCAATTTCTTGCGACCAATCCCGATAAAGCCATGACCGCTGGAGCGCACTGCGCTACCCTTGAAATGGCACTCAATGTCGTCCCAGTGGTTGAACGCGTCACCGATGGTCTGCGCGGACACAGGGTCAGCTTCACGCAGGTTTTCCATGGTCGCGTCCGAGAACACCACACCCCAGCCAAAGGTGTCGTACGGTCGGTTGCGCTCGACGACAAAAACCTCGTTCTGAGGGTTTTGCAACTTCATCAGCAAACCGAAATACAAGCCGGCTGGGCCTCCGCCAATACATACGATATTCATGATATGTCCGTATGGTCTGAATACATGCTTCTGAGCATAGTATATTTATTAATAAATATTATACAAGTCAACTATTTAAATCAAAAAAAATACCTGACCTGCACACTGCCTGCTACTACTTCAAACTAGATCAAGCCTTGCTGCTTTCTGGCTGGGCAATCACATACTCTTGCATGGGGTTGCGCAGGAAATCAGGGATAGGAATACCCAGGTGCGTCTCCAGCGAGGTGGTCACCACGGTCTGGCGCACTTGCATACGCAACACACCGTCTTTACCGATGCAGCGCAACAGCAGCGTCAAGGAGCTATTGCCAATGCGTTCCACACCCAGGCTCATCACCACATCATCACCCATACGGCTGATGGACTTGAACTCGGCTTCGATATGCACCGAGGGCATGCCCACCCGTTTGCTGGCGATCATGTTGTGAAAACCCTCGGGGGTCATGGAGTCGATCCATGCTTCCATCAGGTCGTTAAACATCACAAAGTACTGCGGATAAAAAACGATACCCGCTGGATCGCATTCCGAAAAACGGATGCGATGTTCTTGTTCGTACAGCTTGGAAACCATGTTGTAGACACCTTTTTAGCAAGTGTTTTGTGCGCCTGTTCGTGACGCTATCCGCATCCTGCCTGGCTTACAGGCCTGGCAGGATGCACCTTATGCTAGCCAGCAGCGCTTTGCAGATGGACCCGCAACAGGCCCAGATGCTGATGGATGTGCACGACCTCTTCCGTGCCCAGACCTTCAAACATTTCCGCAATCCAGTCGCTGTGGGCCTGGGCCATCGCCTCGAAACTGCTCTTGCCCTTGGGGGTGAGACGCAACACCCAAGCACGTCGGTCGGTGGGGCTGCTCTGGCGAGACACCATGCCCTCGCGGGCCAGCTCATCAGTCAGTCCGGTAATATTGCCGCCGGTTACCATCAGATAGCGCGACAATTCGCCCATCTTCAGGCCCTGCGGGTAACGATACAGCTGGGCCATATAGTCGAAACGGGCCAGCGAAATATCAAAATTCTGGCGCAAGCGGCGACGAATTTCGTCTTCGATCTGCTTGGTGCAGGTCAGCATGCGCAACCACAATTTCAGGCTGGCGGGGTCCTTGGGACCGACGCGGCCTTCAAAGCCGGCATCGGCCGGTTCTACCAAAAATTCGAGTGCTGCTTCGCTTTGATTCATATTTTTTCCCCCAAGCTTTGGCTAATTCAGTTTGACCAACAGGCGGGATATTCTTGCTTGAACAAGTGGCCAAGTAGACACGGGATGTCTGGCTTTCAGGGCCTTGGTCGCAGTGCCAATCCGAATTTATATTCTACTATGAATATTTTAGAAATAAAGTATTTGGCGGGATAAAAACGCTTCCTCAAGGGTTTTCACCAAGGCCGCCCGAAAGCGGCCCGGTGTCGCCCTTACACCAGTGCGTACTGGCGCAGTGCAGCCTCCAGCTTGACGCCATGCTCGTCGGCCAAAGCCGCATCGCGCAAGGCTCCCAAAATGGCAGGTGACAGGGTGCTGGGGTTGCGCTCCAGAGCCGACATCACGGTCTGGTAGTTACGCAAGCCACGGGCATGGGTATCACCATACCCTTTGACCAAACGCTGGCACTGAGCAATTTCCAGAGCCAGGGCCGGATGAGCATCGGCAGCCTGTTCGATCTGCTTCAACCAGCCTTCAATACGCTGCTGCTCAGCCTGGTAGCGCAGCGTACGACGACGCCAGCGCTTGAAGCCCGAGAGCAGGTACAAAGGAATGAAGCCGCGCACCGAGCTGGTTTGAATCACGCGACCGGATTTGGTCTGCGATTTCACCAGCTTGTTGCCCCAGGTAGGACGCATCAACCAACGGCCAACGCTGGCAAACGGTAGGATCTCGCTGATTTCTTCCACGCGGGGGTGCATGTATTCGTTGATCGCCACGATCTGGCCGTCGGCAGCGCGCACTTCTTTATGCACACGGTCAAAACGGCTGGAGCGGGTTTTCAGTTCGGCCACGCGAATGGCGTCCTCGTAGGACATCCACAGCGCCAGGTAGCGGCCGGTTTCGCGAATGAGGGCCACATCGTCAGGGCGGGCAAACTGGCTGATCTTTTTCAGGCGGTCCAGGTACAGATTGGCGTAGGCCACGTCCTGAAAATCCAGCACACGGCGCACACCTTCCACCACGATAGGCTGGGCCTGCTCGGGCACTTCGGCACGGACGCGGTCAATCAGCTTGGCCACTGCAGGGTCGCGGGGGGCCAGCGTCGCCATATCAACCGGCTTGTTTTCCGAATCGGCCTTGCCAGCATCGCCTTCAGCGACACGGGCGTAAGCTGCACCAAAAGCCTTCAGACTGGGTTTGACGCCCACGCCACCGCGTTCGATGGTCTGTTCAAACTGCGAGCGGCTAAAGGGCAGCACACCAGTGCTGGCCAATGCGCCAAACAGCACGGCGGAAATTACGCTGCCCGAATCCTCGGCCGCTTTTTCCATATTGAAATACACAAAACGCTTGGCAGCCTGGGTTGCGTGCGCAATCAGGGCATTGTCGTCCACACGGCCATCACCCATGGCCGATTTTTCGGCAATGGAATAGACACGGTGAGTCGAAGCGATCAGCGTGGTGCGGTCCTCTGTGACCAGGCCACGTTGTACGGCGCGACCGGCTTCCATCAGCTCGGAAGCCAGCACCACATCCACGTCACCGGGCATGGGCATCAGGGCCAGCACAGGCTTTTTGCCATCCACGGCGGCCGAGTGCGGGAACAGTTCCACGTAGTAAATCGTGGCGCCGGTACGCTGGGCCACGCCCGGCACCGAGGTGGTCTGTGCAAAGTAGCCGTTTTGTTCGCCCAGGTTGACGATCCAGTCGGCCAACACGCCGCCGCCTTCGCCACCCATGGCCAAAATAGCAATCTTGATTGGTTTGATCTGCATGATAAAAATCTCTACGGGTGTGCTTAGAAGGCCAGACGTTCACGACGGGCAGCGTCACGACGCTGCAACCAGCCGATAAAGCTACGGCGGGTTTTTTCGCGGAACTTGTCCCAGCCAGTCGGGTTGCTGACTACTTGTGCACGGTAGAAAGACGGGCACAGAATCGCGGCGTGGGAAACCTCACCACACAGACCGCAACCCACACAACTGTTCATCACGTTCGCCACTGGGTCCTGACGCAGGGCGTCCGGATTGGGGCGGATCGACAACGACGGGCAACCGGACAAGCGGATGCAGGAGTGATCGCCGGTACACGTATCCGGATCCACACCAAAACGCTCGCGCACTACGCGTTCGCCCGCCGCCACGGCTTTACGCACCTGGCCTTTCTCGCGGCGCTGACGGTTCAACATACATTCGCTTTGCGCCACCAGCACCTTGGGACCTTTTTCCTTGGTCGTCAGGGCTTCACGCAGGGTTGCCGTCATGGTCTTCAAGTCGTAGGTACGACGTATCATGCGCAGCCATTCCACACCCACGCCACGCGCGGCTTTCTCGATCAGGTGACCGGTACTGCGCGTTTCGTTCTTGGCCTTGGAGGACAGAATGTCCTGACCACCGGTAGCCGCGGTGTAGCTGTTGTCGATCACAATGGTCAGGTTGTCGCTGCGGTTGAACACGGCGTTGGCAATACCACTGGTCAAACCGTTGTGCCAGAAACCACCGTCACCCATGACCGAGATCGCACGCTTGTCCGAATCCACGTTCAAGGCGGCCGAACCGGCGCCACCCAGGCCGTAACCCATGGTGGTGTTACCCAGGTTGAAGGGCGGCAGAATGGAAAACAGGTGGCAGCCAATGTCAGCCGACACGTGGTGCTCGCCCAGCTCGCGCTCCACCAGCTTCAAAGCGGTAAAGATAGGACGCTCGGGACAGCCGGTACAAAACCCTGGCGGACGGGCGTGAACGTTCTCGTCCAGGCTGCCCAAGGGTTTGACTTCAGCCGCTTCCACTTCCACCAGGCTGGCTTGCTCAGCTTTGGGACGCTCCACGGTCTCGACTTTCATCGGGATCACGCGTGGTTTGCGGGCTGGCAGGGGCTCGATGCGCTCGTATTTTTCCATGAAGGCACGCAGGCCTTTCAACATGGTGGCGGTGTTGTATTCACCGGCCAGAGGCAACAGATCCTTGCCGTGCAAGGTCACATCCACATTGTGACGGCGCACGATGTCGGAGATGTTCTGTTCAACAAAGTTGGGCTGACCTTCTTCCAGCACCAGCACCGCACGCTTGCCTTCACAGAAGCGGACGATTTCAGATTCGATCAGCGGGTAGGCCACGTTCATCACGTACATCGGCACTTTGGATTCGCCGAACACGTCGGCCATATCCAGGTGTTCCAGAGCACGGATCACGGTGTTGTAGCCACCGCCCTGAACGATCAGACCGACGTCATCGGCGCCATCAGCAAAGAATTCATTCAACTGACGCTCTTCGATGAACTTGACGGCATTAGGCCAGCGCTGTTCGATCTTTTCTTTTTCATGCAGGAAGCTGGCAGGCGGCAACACAATGCGATTGATGTCGCGTGTGGGCTGCTCCATGGCTTCTTTGATAGTGAACTTGGCGCGGCGGTTATCCGAGGCCACAAACTGACCATGCACGTGACAGGCGCGAATACGCAGCTGCAACATCACGGGGGTGTTGGACGCTTCGGACAGATCAAAGCCGTCTTTAACTGCTTGCACAATACAGGGCAGGTTGGGACGGGGGTCCAGCATCCACATTTGCGATTTCATGGCAAAAGCGTGGCTGCGCTCCTGCATGATGGACGAGCCTTCGCCGTAGTCTTCCCCCACAATGATCAGCGCACCGCCCTTGACCCCGCCGGAGGCCAGGTTGGCCAGCGCGTCCGAGGCCACGTTGGTACCCACGGTTGCTTTAAAAGTGATGGCGCCACGCAGCGGGTAGTTAACCGACGCAGCCAGCGTTGCCGCCGCCGTTGCCTCGCTGGCACTGTTTTCAAAACGGATTCCGTTCTCTTGCAGGATGTCCTGGGCATCGGCCAGCACGTCCATCAAGTGCGAGATAGGCGCACCCTGGTAACCGGCCACGTAGGACACGCCCGATTCCAGCAGGGCCTTGGTCACCGCCAGGATGCCTTCGCCACTGAATACGTCTCCATCACCCAGGCGCAGCTTTTTGACTTCTTCGACAAACGATCGCTCAGCCATTTTTCTTTCCTTACTTACCGCTCATTGTGAACATGGTATTTATTTTCATCGGAATATGTTTATATCTCAACATATCCATTCTCATGGTTTTCCCTAGTAAAGTAGCTAAATTATTT
Organism: Alcaligenes sp. RM2; assembly: GCF_052931795.1. Lineage (NCBI taxonomy): Bacteria > Pseudomonadati > Pseudomonadota > Betaproteobacteria > Burkholderiales > Alcaligenaceae > Alcaligenes > Alcaligenes sp. RM2. The sequence goes on along the minus strand of NZ_JBRFIO010000004.1, from coordinate 147,268 downwards.
GCGACACGCGAGCGGACAGCTTGGTTATAGTGAGCCCTGTTGCTGCCTTGCGGCACCCATTAGCCTGTAATGACAATAAGCACCATGAGCCCCACCGAACACGACACCGTCTTTGTCGAAAACTACCTGCCCGCCTTGTTGGCCCAGGCAAGCCAGCTGATCTCTGCCGAATTCCATGAAGTGGTGCTAAGCAACGGTTTGTCCATTTCCGAATGGCGTGTGCTGTCCACCCTGTCCGGCGCGGGCGAAGTGAGCATCGGCCATCTGGCTCGTATTGCCACCACCAAGCAACCCACCGTCACGCGCTTGCTCGATCGCCTGGAAAAGCAAGGTTTGCTGCGCCGCGTGGCCCACGATGTGGACCGACGCATCACCTTGGTACGCATCACCGAAGAAGGCCAGACGCTGATCTCCGGCCTGATTGCCAAGGCTCGCCTGCACGAGCAGGAAGTGGTGCAGCGCCTGCAACCGCTGGATGTCGGCGCCCTCAAAACCACCTTGCGGCGTCTGATCTCCGAGCAGCACGACTACAACGATCAGTAAAACGCAGCCCGCCCGGCCACACTATCGGTTCTAACCCTGCATGGCGCGGGCTTGGCGTTCTGAACCTGGTCTGTAGCGACTTCCAGATTCAAGAGACACCACACACGCCTCACCTGAACGGGGCGTGTGTGGTGTTTTTTTATCCTTTCCAACCTTGAGGCTTCACAGAGCCATAACCGTCAGCAGCCAGGCTACTGATCAGATGTATGGCTCTGCCAGATAGCCCATTACTCAGGCTGAATGCCCAGGGTAGGGATCAGCTCGGAATAGACCTTGGAGTCGTTCTGCACGCGCTCCAGCGTCTGGGCCGGGGTGGTGAAGAACTGGGCCAGACCACGGCTCTTGAAGGCAGCCTGCATTTCGGGGGTCTTCAGGGCAGCATCCACCTTTTCCTGAATTTCTTTCACGGTGTCATCCGGCGTGGTGCCGGGGGCAAACAGCGCAAAAGTCGTCGTCGGAATGCTGTTGGCATGGCCACCTGCTTCCTGCACCGTCGGCACATTTGGCAGCAGTTCAGTACGCTTGTCAGCGCCTACCGCCAAGACTCGCACCTTGCCGCCATCTACGTGCTGGGATGCCAGAATGCCACCGACCAGCATGGCATCTGTCTCACCGCCCAGAATGGCGTTTGTCGCCGGGGCCATACCCTTGTAGGGGATGTAGGTGAAATTCACCCCTTCTTCACGGGCCAGCAAGCCCATGCCCAGGTGCGTGACGTGTCCACGGCCACCGGTGCCCACATTGGTATCACCATTGGCTTTCTTGGCCTGGGCGATAAATTCCTTGTAGTCCTTGGCCGGGAAATCATTACGCACCAGCAGATACAGGTTCACGCCAGCGACTGTGGTGACCGGCTTCAGGTCCTTTTCCCATTTGTAGGGCAGGTTGCTGTAAAGCAGCGGGTTGGTCGATACCGCCAGGCTATCGACCATCAGCAGGGCCGAGCCGTCCCCCTTGGCTTTGGCGATATTGTCAGTACCGATAATGGCATTGGCGCCCGGACGGTTTTCAATCACAAAGACCTTGCCGGTGGCCTTGTTCAGATGCACACCCAGATCGCGGGCCAGAATGTCAGGCTCGGTGCCGGGTGGGTAGGGGACCACAATACGCACCTGGTCCGTAGTCGGCCAGGCGGCTTGAGCCATCATCGGGGCCAAAGCACCCACACCTGCCAACAACAGGGCCAGCGTCGTATTTTTAAGCTGCTTCATTGTCCACTCCTTATCGTTATTGATTGCGGCCCGCCACCGACTGGTAGCCCCCCGCAGCGCATTTACCATCGTCCAATCAAGATATTCATCATGCGCTCATGCGCATTGGTACGATCCTCTACCGCAGCCCAGCTCTCGCTGGCACGCCCTTTCAGGGTGTCATGCCAGTCCAGCAGGCCTTCTTTCATCCGCCGACAAACCGCTGCATACGCCGGGTCTGCGCCCAGGTCGTGCAGCTCGTCAGGATCTTGCTTCAAGTCGAATAATTGTGGCCGATAGCCTTGCCAATGTATGTATTTATAGTCACTATCGCGCAGCATCAGGCCACGACATTCATCCACGCCACGGCCCAGAATCTGGCGGGCTTCCCGATAGGCGTAATCCAGGCTGGCCACGGTGTACTCACGTGCCCAGTCGGACTGGCCGTGCAACAGGGGAATCAGCGAACGGCCTTCCACCCGGTGTTCCTGGGCGGGCAGGTGCAAGGCATCCAGAATCGTGGGGGTGACATCCACGCACTCGACAAAGGCATCACTGCTTTGACCACGTGTGGCATTTGCTGAAGTCCGTGGATCAACCACGATCAGCGGAACGCGTATGGCATTTTCAAAGAAATACTCTTTCTCTCCCAGCCAGTGGTCGCCCAGCAAATCACCATGATCAGAACTGAAAATAATCAGGGTGTCTTTCAGGCGGTCTTGCTGTTCCAGCATGTCCAGCAAACGGCCGACTTCATCATCAATCTGTTGAACCAGGCCCATATAGACAGGCTTGATCGTGCGCCAGACCTCGTCCTGAGCAAAAGACAGGGATTCTTCATGCTGCTGATAGGCCGCATGCACGGGGTGTGCATTCTGGCGCTCGTGCTCTGCACGCAGGGGCGTACAGGCGTCTTCCGCGCCAAAGCGATCGTGGTAGGGCGCTGGCGCTTTATAAGGCCAGTGCGGTTTGATGAAAGACAGATGCAAGGCCCAGGGCTCTTCGTCCTTGGCTGTGATGAAATCCATGGCCCGCTGGGTGAAGTAGGCGGTTTCAGAGTCCTGCGCCTGTACCCGTGCTGGCAGGCTGGCATTACGCATGTACCAACCGGAGGCAAACTGACCCTGGGCATCCTGGCTGCCAATCACATAGTCTTCCCAGGGACGCTCGCTGTCGTAACCCTGAGCCTGCAAATACTGGCGGTATTCACTATCCGGGCCCATTTCAAAGTGACCGTCATAGCGTTCAATCGCCGTAAAGCCGCCTTGCCAGAAGCGCTCGGCCGCCTCGGGCTGAACCTGGAAGCGTCGGGCATTGGCCCCGGCCGGGTCCGGCACGTGATGGGTCTTGCCCAGCAGATGGCAGTCTCGCCCGGACTGGGCCAGATAATCTCCCAGATACAGCTCGTCGATGGGGTGGGGAACGCGATTCCAGGTGACCCGGTGCGACAAGGGATAGCGGCCGGTGTAATACGAGGCCCGCGACGGGCCACAGACGGCAGAGTTCACATAGGCACGATCAAAGCGCACACCCATGGCGGCCAGACGATCCAGATTGGGGGTCTTTAATGCGCCCCTAGGGGCATAACAGGACAGGTGGTCTGCACGTAACTGGTCACACATGATGAACAACACATTCTTGATCTCTAAAGACACCTGACTGGGCTGAGCCTGATCCATGTCCGCCTCAAAAAAACCGGGTCCGGGCCCGCGTAGAACCCGACGCCACAAAAGGAGTAGGCCATGTGTAAGCAAATGCATAACAGACCCGCTTATGCCTCAGATTATTACCGCAGTCTGAGAATAATTTTCGAATAATCTGATGGTTTAGGTATAAACCAGTAGACCCGGCCAATGCCCGATGTTGCGCTCCACTGACACGCCGCAGCATGGTTAGAATAGAGAACCAACAACTCCGCTTCTACGAGGGCACATGAATAGTCTAAGACGCATGCTGCAAATTCTGGACTTGTACGGTGCAGACACTCCGGTTCTGGATGTGGAAACCATCTGCGCTCGCTTGAATTACCCTCCCGCGACAACCTATCGCTACCTGAAAGAGTTATGCACTAGCGGCCTGCTGATACGCAGTCCCGAAGGTTACGCGCCGGGGCCCCGGTTTATAGAAATGGATCTGCTGATCCGCGAATTTGATCCGCTGGTCAGCCGTTGCCGCCCCTTGCTACGTTCGCTGGTCGAGCAGACCGGACTGGATGTCCTGATCGGCCAGCAATATGGCGAACGCATATTGACCACCCATCAGGAAACCGGGCCGGAGCGTTTCGAGCTGCTGTTTGGCCGGGGCCGCACCATGGATATGTTCCGCAGCTCCACAGCCCGTATCGTCACGGCTTACCTGCCCACCCGCCATCTGCGCCGCTTGTACGAGAAAAACCAGGAAATTGATTATGTACAGCGCCTGGGCAGGGAGTGGCCGGCATTTTCCGCCCATATGCAGGAACTGCGCCGTGCAGGCTATTGCATCACCAAAGAGCAGATCAATCCGGGCATAGGCGGTATTTCCGCGCCTATTTTTGATGATGCCAAGCGTATCTTCGGCAGCCTGACCTTGTTGGGTACGCTGGAACGCTTTGAGGCGATCAGCCCCGAAGCGCTAGCCAGCCTGATCCAGCCCGCTGCACGCGCCGTTAGCCGCGCCCTGGCCCAAGTCTGAGGACTGGGTGCCCCCAGGAACCAAGCCGCGCCTGATCAAGCATCAGTTCGCGGCTTTGTCTTGGCCTGTTTCCGCCCTTTCTTTTTCTCCGGCACCACCACTTTCACTGGCGGATGGTTCACCACCCCAAACGGAATATGCACGGACGGCAAAGTCTGCGCGGTGGGAATCAGGTGGGTGGTCTGGTCATCAAAGAAAATATGGGGCTGCAAAACCTCCAGCACCCGACGTTTTTCAATGCCACCCAGAAAGAAGGCCTCGTTCACTTCGATACCCCAACTGCGGATGGTATTGATGACGCGTTCGTGAGCCGGCGCATTGCGCGCCGTCACAATCGCAATCCGCAGGCGCGGCACATAGCTGGCATCCTGCTCCTGACGCAATTGCTCCACTTCCTGAATGTGCGCCAATTTCAGCAAAAACGCCTGTAACAGGCCGGGATTATGCGGTTTTTGCACCAAACGCACTTCATGCTCGAAAAAGGCCGGCAAACCACCTTCCTGCTGATACACGCGCTCGGACTCGTCGTCCGCGATCACCCCGTCAAAGTCGAAAGCCACGCGAATGGGCTGGTCGTCATAAGCATCCTCGTAAGAGGAATTGAGAACCTGACCTGCGGGATAGCCTTGCTGCACCGCCCGATGCACGTCTTCCTGATTGGCCGACAGGAACAGGCTGATGGACAGCGGCTGGATGTAAGGGCTGGGGTCGCCCCCTTGCAGAAACACCGCCCGCGTAATGTCCAGATCATGATGGCGAATGGAATTCATCACCCGCAAGCCTGTATTGGGATCATTACGGGACAGCAGCACGACCTCGACCAAGGGATCGTCGGGCGATAGATCATTCAGGGCCAGCAAGCGCCGAATGAAGGAAAAAGCCACGCCCGGCTTCAGGGGCTCATGCTCGCGCGCCAGCTGGTAATCACGATACGCCGCCTCACCTTGCTCCAGAAAGACCTGATGGGACTGGCTCAGATCAAACAAAGCGCTGGAAGCCAGCCCAATCACCAGCCGTTTCTCCAGGTCATACGCCATGCACACCGCTCCCCAAATCCGCAAAAAAAACCAGCATACCAAAACGCTCAGCCGGCACTGGTACTACCCAAGCAGAACAAAGCCTACTAAAGTGCAAACACCATCACCTTCGTGAAAGCTTGCCGCCATGCAACCCTCAAAAAGCTATACCCTTGTTCTGGGCAATCCCCATTATTCGTCCTGGTCCTTGCGCCCCTGGTTATTAATGAGCCACTTGGGCATAGACTTTGACGCACGCTGGTTCAATTTTGGCCCCTCCTTCAGCACCCTGGCTTTCCATGAAATGGCACCGGCGGGCCAAGTACCTGTGCTACATACCAATGGGCAGATCATTTGGGACAGTCTGGCTATTGCCGAATACCTGGCCGAACAGCATCCCGGCGTCTGGCCCATAGACCCCATTGCCCGCGCCTGGGCGCGCAGCGCCAGTGCAGAAATGCACGCCAACTTTTCTTCCTTGCGAAATCTCTGCCCCTTTGCCGTCGCCCTGCGCGCCCACCACCATCAGCAGGACATGCGTCTGCAAGGCGAGCTGGAACGCCTGCAAACCATCTGGCAAGAAGGCTTGAGCCGTTTTGGCGGCCCTTTCCTGGCCGGAGAGCGCTTTAGCGCCGTCGATGCCTTTTACGCTCCCGTGGTATTTCGCCTGCAAACCTATGGTCTGAAACTGGACGAAACCTGTCAGGACTACATGAATCGCATACTGGAATTGCCTGCCATGCAGCGCTGGCACCAGATGGCCTGTCAGGACACCTGGCGCGACCCGGACCACGAAGCCGAAATTGTGCGTGTAGCTGATATACATCTGGATTTACGCCAGCCAGCCTAGTGTCAGCGAATTGCCATGTCAGTGCAGACACGAAAGAGTATCCTTGATGGTCCCGAATGATTTCGCTGTCAAGGATTGCGCCGTATGGGCGATACGTACTTTCGCACTACAAACTACCATTTCACCGATCTGGACCCTCAGGCACAGGCCGCTTATGTAGACTCGCTGGCTGGACAAGCCCGGGCCAACAGCGCCTGTTTACGCTTCGATGTATTGCGCAAAGACCAGCCCCCAGGACAATGGGTGCTGCATGAAAGCTGGCGAGACTCCCAAAGCTGCAAGGACTTTCACGCCAGCGCCCCCGCTCGGACCCTGCAAAAAGCACGGGTCGAACAGAACCTGAACCATCCAGCCCAGCAAAAGGCTGCTGACAAGCCTGCGGCTGCGCGCCCGGCGTGCAAGAAGAGCAAGTGGGACCCCTACGTGTGGATCAGTATCGCCATGTGTATCGGGGTGATGGGCACGGCCCTGGCCAGCCCGCTATACCCGCTGTATCAGGACCGCTGGGACCTGAACGCCAGTCACATTACCCAACTGTACGTGGCCTATATGGCCGCTGGTTTGACGGGCCTGCTGTTTCTGGGCCGCTTGAGCGACATGAAAGGCTTTATGCCCGTGCTGCGTACCGGCCTGATTCTGGTGACCAGCGGCGTAACCCTGTCCGCCTTTGCCTGGGATGTAGGCAGCTTTGTGTTCAGCCGCATCATGATCGGGATGGCCTCCAGCATGATTGTGACTTCAGCCTCCATCGGTCTGGGGCAATTTAACCGGGGCGGAGACGTGCAACGTGCTGCCGCTACCACCTCACTGATGCTGGCCTTTGGTTTTGGCCTGGGCCCGGTCGTAGGCGGCCTGATTGCACAGTGGGTGCCAAATCCACTGTTCTCCAGCTATATCCCCTCCATGGCCCTGGGTGTGCTGGCCATCTATGCCCTGTTTCAGATCAAGCCTATTGCCAGCAAACAGCCGGTACCGCAAAAGACCAACTGGCGCACCTGGATGCCGCGCCTGACACTGCCCGCCACCCATCTGCGCCGCCCCTATCTGATTGGCTGTTTGTCCGCCTGTTGCGCCTTTGCCATGTTCAGCCTGTTCGCCTCTCTGGCCCCCAGCTTCATGGCACAAATGGTGCCTTGGCACGGCCCGGCCACCAGCGGCTTTTCCATCGGGATTATTCTGTTTCTGTCCTCGGGCTTCCAGCTGCTGATCCGCCGCTGGCCCGCCAAGCGCAGCGTCATCGTGGGTCTGCTGTCCTTTACCCTGGCCTGTATCGCCTTGCTGATCAATCTGTGGGCCAGTTCCTCGTTGTTATTCATCCTGTGCGTGCTGCTGACCGCCTTTGGCCACGGCCTGTGCATGTACGGCGGCATGTCCATCGTGCAGCGTGTCTCGCCCCCGCATCAGCGTGCCGGCCTGACGTCTACCTACCTGATCACCGGCTATCTGGGTGCCATCCTGCCTATTCTGGGTCTGGGCTGGCTGGCCGACCATTTGGGTCTGGACCAGGGCCTGATGATCTTCTGCAGTCTGATCGCCACCGCCGCACTGACTGTTTCCATCATCGCCTATCTGACGCCGGTACTGCATAAACCAGCCTCTGCCTGAGCAGGCACCTTGGCAAGCCACAACCTCTGGCTGTGGCTTGCTCGCCATGCGAGCCCCCGTATATTCCCCTAGTCCATTCACGCCCCTTACTAGGGTTAGACCTGAAAAAGAAACACGTCCACCCTCAGTAGAATAAAGCCACTCCTGCAACGCTTCGCAACACAGAGCGACCGGACCCAAGTATCTCCCAAAAGAATAAGTAATCCTTATCAAGGAGGCATTATGGCTGTTGCATTAAACAAGCTGTTTGTCAGTCTGGGCGCGGCCTTGGCCTGCTCGGTTACCGCACAGGCAGCCGGTTATCCGGACCACCCCATCAATATGGTGGTACCTTTTGCGGCGGGCGGTCCCACGGACAACGTGGCACGCGCTCTGGCCGAAGCCATGCGCCCAGTTCTGGGTGAAACCATTGTGGTGGAAAACAAAGGCGGGGCAGGTGGCTCCATTGGCACTTCCCAGGTCGCCCGCGCCAAGCCGGATGGCTACAACATACTGCTGATGCACATCGGCTTTTCCACCGCCCCTTCGCTGTACAAAAAGCCCGGTTATGACGCCATCAACGGCATGTCTCCCATCGGTCTGGTCGTTGACGTTCCCATGACCATCATTGCCCGTGAGGACTTCCCACCCAACAACATTCAGGAGCTGGTGCAGTACCTGAAGGACAACCAGGACAAGGTTTCCCTGGCCAACGCCGGGATTGGCGCGGCCAGCCACCTGTGCGGCACCATGTTCACCGAGGCACTGGGTATTGAACTGCTGACCGTGCCCTACAAAGGCACCGCCCCGGCCATCGCGGATTTGATGGGCAAGCAGGTGGACATCATGTGTGACCAAACCACCAACACCACCCAGCAAATCAAATCCGGCAAGGTGAAGGTCTATGCTGTCACCAGCCGCGAGCGCGTCCCGACCTTCCCGGACGTGCCCACCATGCAGGAGTCTGGTTTCAAGGACTTTGAAGTAGGCATCTGGCACGGCATGTGGGCACCAAAAGATACACCCCAGCCTGTCGTGGATACCCTGGTAAAAGCGCTTCAAGCCGGCATGGCCGACAAGGACTTCCAAAGCCGCATGGCCACCCTGGGCGCAACGGTCATGGACAAAGAAGCCAACCCGGCTGCCTTGCAAGCCAAGGTGGAGCAACAAGTGCCCCAGTGGGCCGCATTGTTCAAGAAAGTGGGCGTAGAGCCCCAATAAACTCTGTTAGCCCAAAGGCTTTTGAAAAGGACGCTTAGGCGTCCTTTTTTTCGGCTTTGGGGTGCTGTCTGCCGCAGCGGTGGAAAGCCGGTTCGGATAACCAGGAGACAATGCTCCAGCAAGCTCCCGGCGACTCAGGAAAATCCGATCAAAAAAGGCTCGAAGTCAACGACTAGAGAAAATCCGGCCAAGACAGGCTCGGACTCTGCGAGTATCAATCCGTCTTTCGAACCGCCGTATCCAAAGCCTGCAACCGCGCCCAAAGCTCCTGGAAATCCAGATCCTGTGTGATCACTACCATGCGCCCTTGTTGATCCGGCCAGGGCCACTGCGGCACGGCCTGCCAAGGATAGGACTGATGTTGCACGGCATGAATCACCTGCGGCTGGTCCATGCCCTGGACGGGCAGAACAGCTTTAAGGCGCAATAGGCGAGGGCCTGCCCACTGGCACAGATCCGACAACCAGGATTGCAGTTTGTCGGCGGGCAGAGCTTGGGGGAACAGGGCGCTTGACGAGTAGATGGAATCTCCATGGCGGGAAACATCAGGCAGGCCGACCGCGGACTCGTTGGAGCTTGCTCCATGCAAGTGAGCAGACTCAAGACTGCTGGGCTGACTGTTGCCGTTGCCGTTGCCGTTGCCGTTGCCGTTGCCGCTGCCGCTGCCAGCCAGGGTACACGTGCCGTGGCTATGGCTATGGCTATGGCTATGGCTATGCACATGATCGTGATCGTGATCGTGATCGTGATCGTGATCGTGATCGTGATCGTGATCGTGATCGCCAGTATCTTGCCCCAATGCCTCGAACGCTTCCAAGCTCCAGGCCCGACCTTGTCCGGCTTGCTCGCCCAAGCCCAACAAACTGGGCGCAACGGGCTGCGCGGCCGACAAAATCTGCTGCTGCGCCAAAGGATTCAAACCGCACACGTATTCACGCAGCGCCGTTTCCGCCCCTGCATCCACCCGGTCGCGCTTGCTGAACAGCAGCAGGTCTGCCACGGCCACCTGCCGTCGCGCTTCGGCATGGCGCGCCAGCGTTTCCAGCCCATGCTCCAGATCCACCACCGTCACCACACCCGCCAGGCTGTACTTCCCGGTCAGTTGCGGATCGCTTAACAAGGTATGCAAGATAGGGGCAGGATTGGCCAGCCCGGTCGTTTCAATCAGAACCCGTCGGAACTGTCTCTGGCCTGCCCGCGAAAAACGCCAGGTAATGTCGCGCAAGGTCTGTACCAGATCGCGCCGTATGGTGCAGCACAAGCAACCACTACCCATAGCCTCGATCACATTTTCCTGGCTATGCGCCACCAGATGATGGTCCAGCGCCGTCTGCCCAAACTCATTGATGATGACCAGGGTGTCGGCCATCTGCGCTTCTCGCAAAGCGCGATTGATCAAAGTCGTTTTCCCGCTGCCCAGAAAACCGGTCAACAATGTGACCGGGATAGGGCCTTGTGCAGATTTGGGCATCGTATTCATCCGGCTAATGGCCCGCCGTCGGGCCATCAGCCATTATACGAAGCCCAATACTGTCCCTTCTAGCGCAGAAACCGAGCCTCGATCTGCCGCATATGGGCATCGCCTTGCAAGCCAATAATGGTTTTGACGGAAGGCAGGCCGGAATCCACATTCTGAATGCCGCCATCCTGACGAATTTGGGCAAACACCGCTTGCATGGCCCCTACAGCCGCACGAATCGCATGATTGCCGTAAATCACCACGCCCACTTTGCCCAGTTGTGCAATGTCCGCCTCGGTCAGTTGAGGGTAGGCTGTTGGCACCAGCACCAACGGCACCTTGCCGGTCCAGGCCTGAACAAAAGACAGAATCTGATCTGGCGTAGCTTGTTTGGAGTGAATCAGAATGGCATCTGCACCCGCCTGCTCGTAAGCCAGCCCCCGCGTCAGGGCCTCCTCCTGCCCCAGGCCAGCGATCAGGGCCTCGACTCGCGCAATAATCAAGAAATCAGGGTCATGGCGCGCAGCACAAGCCGCTTCAATCTTGCCCTGGAACTCTTCAATCCGTACCAGCTCCTGACGCCCGTCCGCTCGCAAGCTGGTGTCTTTAGGGAAGGTTTTATCCTCCATCACAATGGCACTGGCACCCGCCGCTTCATACAGCGGGATGATATAACTGACATTCACCGCATTGCCAAAGCCGGTATCAATGTCGGCAATCAAAGGAATATCCACGCTTGAGGCAATCGCCCGCATCATCTCCAGGTGAGTTCCCATCGAAAGAATATTGGCATCGGGCACGGCATAACTGGCTGACAACTCAAAACCACTACCCCAAATCGCTCCGAAACCGGCATCCTGCGCCAGCCGAGCAGACAGCGGGTTATGTGCGGCCATCGCTGTCATCAAACGCCCTTGGGAGAAGGCTTCTTTCAACACCTGATTTTTTTTGCTATTCACACTATTTCTCCGTAAGGGGATCAGCTCAGTCGAGCAATGGCCTGGGCAATGCGGCTCATCGCCTCCTCCAGCTCCTGATCGCTGGAGGCATAAGACACCCGGAAGTGACCGGGTAGTTCAAATGCCGACCCTGGTACCACAGCCACCCCTGCACTGCGCAGGAAGTACATGCACAGGTCCTTGTCGGTACTGATCAACTGACCGGAAGGGTCTCGCAAACCCAATACGCCCTGACAACTGGGAAACACGTAAAACGCGCCCATGGGAAGATCGCATTCAATGCCCGGCATGGCATTGAGCGCGGCTACCACCTTGTCACGGCGACGGCGGAACGCTTCCACAAACTCGGGCAGAAAATCCATGGGGCCATCCAATGCGGCCACGGCCGCTGCCTGGCTGATGGAGCTGGTATGGGAGGTCGCTTGCGACTGCACCAGATTCATGGCCTTGATCAAAGGCAGCGGACCAGCGGCGAACCCTACCCGCCAGCCGGTCATTGCATAGGCCTTGGAGACACCATTGATGGTCAATGTGCGCGCTGCCATATACGGGGACAAGGCGGCAGGCGTCGCAAAGGGTTCGTCGCTATAGCGGATTTTTTCGTATACATCATCAGCCATCACCCAGACATGCGGATGGCGCAACAGCACTTGCTCCAACGCTTCCAGTTCGTGGCGTGAATACACGGCACCACTGGGATTGGAGGGAGAATTGAGCATCAGCCATTTGGTACGGGGGGTGATGGCACGTTCAAGCTGGTCGGCTTGCAGCTTGAAACCGGCTTGGGCACTGCAACGCACAATGACCGGCTGGCCACCTGCCAACAAGACCATTTCAGGGTAAGACACCCAGGCAGGGGTAGGGATGATGACCTCATCCCCGTCCTGCACGGTGGCCTGCAAGGCGTTATACAAGGCTTGCTTGGCCCCGCAACCCACCTGGATCTGATCCGGGCTGAAATGCAGGCCATTGTCACGCTCGAACTTGCGCACCACGGCCTCACGCAGGGCCAGGGTGCCAGCGACCTCGGTATAGCGGGACTCATTACGATCAATTGCTTCTTTAGCCGCCTGACGCACATGCTCGGGGGTCGCAAAGTCCGGCTCGCCTTGACTGAGGGTAATCACAGACTGCCCCTGTTGCCGCATTTGATTGGCCAGACGCGTCATCTCTTTGGTGGCCGATGCCTTGGCTCCCAACACGCGCTGGGCTAGCGCGATCTCTTCCTGACATTGCACAGAGCTCATTGTGTCCATCCTACTTTTACTTTGAAAATGAAACGGGTCAGCAGCAACGGCAAAAATATCGCCATCAACAGCACCAGGCTATATGCACTGGCCTGTGCCAAACGCCCACTGTCCACCAATTGAAAAACCTCGATAGGCAGGGTGCTCATCCCGCCAAAATACAGAACCACCGTGGCGGATAATTCCGACAGGGTCGTGATCCACATCAACACCGTGGCGGCAATCACGGCAGGCCATACCACCGGCAAAACGACCTTCGCAAAGGTTGGCATCAGCGCTACGCCCAGGCTGATGGAAGCCTCTTCGATGGAGCTACGCAAGTTATGCAAAGGCCCCATGGCCGCCCGCACACTGGTGGGCACCCGGCGTAAAAAGTAAGCCAGCGCCATAATGACCCAACTGCCGGTCAGCACCAGCCAGCCACTGTTAAACACATTGATCAAGGCAATGCCCAATACGGTGCCCGCAATCGTCAAGGGCAACATGACCAGCACATCCAGACCTGTACTCAGACCGGAAGGACGCTTTACGATCAGATAGGCGGCCACGATGGAAAACACAGCACCGGCGCTGGTTGCCGCAGCACCCAGCAACAAGGAGTTGTACAAAGGCCCGGGTGCCTGCACCAAAGCTTGCTGCATATGGCTCAAGGTAAAGCCGCCATACTTCAGCACCGGTCCAATAGAGGGCGTAAATGCGGTAACAATCACCACCATCACGGGTAGCACTGACAGCAAAATCAGGATCGATACCAAAGAGGCGCACACAGCGGCCTGCCAGGCACGCAAGGGCACGCGCTCCGGAGCTCGTCCAGACTCCATCTGGTAGGTGCGTCGGGCTACAACCCACTTTTGAATCAGCAGCAAGGCCAAACCCAGAAACACCAGCAAAGAAGCCATGGTGGTCTGCATTTGCGGGTTACCGCCCATTTCGCTGACAAATTCGTTATAAGTCTTGACCGCCAGCACGGGGGTACGGGCTCCCAAAATGGCCGGAACGCCAAAATCCCCAATAACGTGCATGAAGACCAGCACCGCTGCACCGCATAAAGCCGGCATCATCAAAGGAAAGGTCACCGTGCGCAAGGTGCGAGCCGGGGAGCTACCCAGACTAAGCCCCGCCTCTTCCAGGTTGCGGTCCATGGACTTCAACCCTACCAGCACAGCGACATAGGCGTACACGTAGTTGTTCAAGGTCATCACAAACACCAGACCCCACCACGAATACAAAGAAGGCAGCTCCAGGCCCAAAGGAGCCAGCACGCTATTGAGCACGCCTTGTTTACCCAGCACCACAATCCAGGCTGCTGCAACCACCACGTCCGGAATGACCAAGGTCAGCAAAGGCAAGACGCCCAGGCAAGTAGCCAAGGGGAAGGAAAAACGAGCCGCAGCCAGAGCCAAACCAGCGCCCAGCACCAGGCTAAACACGGTTACGGCCCCACCCAGCCACAAGGTGTTGAACAAACTCTCCCGATAAGCAGGCTCGGAGAAAAACTGCACGTAGCCGTGCAAACCAAACTGACCTTCCTTGTTGAACAGGGAGCTGGTCAGCATGGACAGGACTGGCCATAGCAAAAAGTAGCCCAGCAAAGCCACTGCACCCAGGGCCAGCATCAGCCAGGCTGGATCGCGTCGCAAAGAACCCAGCATCATGTGCGCTCCACCAAGAGAGCCGATTCGGGAACGCGCAATACCACCGCATCGCCCCGGGCCCAACTCTGACTGACACCGGTATTCCAGACCACTGCCCTCAGGAAACCGAACTCCGTGCGCAATTGATAAGCCGTGCTGGGACCCCGGTAATCCACGCTCTCAATCCGCGCCGCAATGTCACCCTCGCCCAGCGGGCGCACAGCATCCACACTCAGAGTTTCAGGCCGCAAGGCCAACATCGTCCGCTCGGTAAAACGTCCGACAGACTGAATACGCACAATGCCCCCCGCCGTACGGAACCGGCGGCAGCCATCTGCAGCCTGGCCGAGCTCCTCCTGCAGCTCGATCAGATTGGCCCCTCCCACAAAATCAGCCACAAAACTGTTGTCAGGGCAGCGGTAGATCTGCTCGGGCGTCCCGACCTGGCGGACGCAGCCTCTATCCATGACGGCAATGTAATCAGACACGCTCAGCGCTTCTTCCTGATCATGCGTCACAAACACGGTAGTAATGCCGGCTTCCTGCTGCAGGTCCCGCAGCATCTCGCGCAGATCGGTGCGCAGCTTTGCATCCAGGGCAGACAAGGGCTCATCCAGCAAGAGCAGATCGGGCTTGATCACCAAAGCGCGTGCCATGGCCACTCGCTGTCGCTGCCCACCGGACAAGGCCGACGGCAAAGCATCTGCCTTGTCCTTCAAGCCCACGCGCGCCAGCATTTCCAACGCGGGGACACGAGCCTGGGAGCGAGACTGGCCACGCGCCAGCAAACCGTAGCTGACGTTATCCAGCACGCTGCGATCCGGAAACAGCGCGTAATCCTGAAACACCATGCCCACATTGCGTTTATGCACAGGCACTCGCGTCATGTCTGTTTGGCCGAACAGCACCTTGCCATGATCAGGGCGCACAAACCCGGCCAGCATGCGCAGCAAGGTCGTCTTGCCACAACCCGATGGCCCCAGCAGGGTAAACAAGGAGCCACTGGGGATGTCCAGATCCAAGCCGTGAAACAAAGTTTGCGAGCCGTAGCTTTGCTCAATACCTGATAGATGTATCTGCATACCAGTCCCGCCTAGCGTTGGGAAACCAGTGCACGCCAACGTGCCAGGAAGTCTTCACGATCCGCACCCATACGATCATCATCCAGCGCATGCACACGGATCTGATCCATGGCAGGCAAGCTTGTCAGCGTATTGACGGCAATATCGCTGCGCAAAGGGCGACGGAACGCGCTTTTGAACACCTCTTCCTGCGCAGGGCGGGAGGCAAGGAAGTCATACAGATTGCGAGCGGATTCGGGGTTACGCCCGCCCTTGATCAAGGCCATGCCTTCCGGCGACAGGAAAGTGCCCTCTTTGGGGTAGACCAGGTCAATCGTATCCAGACCACCGGCCACATATTGATAGGCGGCATATTCCATCGTTACCGCAACCGCGAACTCGCCATTGGCAACGCCCTCGTAGGCACCGGAGGTGGTTCCGACCACCACTGCATTGCGCACAACCTTCTCAAACACCTCCTGGCCCATCAAATCCTGCAGGCCATACAAGGCAACATAAGAAGAGCTGCTGCGCTCCGGATCTGGAATCACGATCTTGCCCTTCCAGGCCGGATCAGCCAGATCCGCCCAGCTGTCAGGCGCCTTGAGTTTGCCCAACTGCCGCTCGTTAAGCATCAACACCGTGACATGGGTATTGGTACCCAACCAACGTTGCTCAGCTCCCTGATACTGGGCACCTACAGCACTGGCCTCGGGCGACGAATAGGGCGCCAGGTACTCGGCATACTGCGACAAGGTGGAAAACCCACCGGACCAGAACAAATCGCCCAAGGGTTGCTCTGCTTCGGCCTTGATACGCTGCATCAAGGCACCGGAACCAGCCCGCACCACGGACACCGATATCTCGGGGTGAACCTGACGGAACTGCTCGATCACCGTGTTCACCACATCGATGTTATTGGAGGAGTACAACACCACTTCATCCGCCTTGGCAGCCCCCGTACCCAAGCAGGAAAGCATGAGCAAAGCGGATAGATAAGGGAAACGGTTTTGCATGATTATTTCCTGTAATTTCAATAAAATTGCATGAAAATCATGGTATTTATCTTAGATGACCGTTCTGTTACACCCTACTTCCACCCCCTGCTAACCGTGACCCTATCATGAGTTTTAATCATGCTTGAGAATGTTCCTCTGGTTCCCTTGCGCGTATTTGTCGCGGTGGGCCGACAAGGCAATTTCACCCGAGCGGCCCAAAGCCTGGGGATCACCCAAAGCGCAGTTAGCCGACATATCGCCACCTTGGAAAAAGTCAGCAAACAGGCTCTGTTCATTCGGCGCGGCCCCTATATTGAGCTGACGGCAGCCGGCCTGCAGCTGTATGACACGGTCAAAGATGCCATGGCTACCCTGGAGATGGCCATTCAGCAAATCACCCATCAACAGGATCAGCATGAAAGGCTGCGAGTCCGCACCTCCATGCCCAGCTTTTCAATGACGGTGCTGGTGCCCATGCTTGGCCAGTTCACCGCCCAGCACCATATGCAAATTGATCTGATCACCAATCTGTCGCCACCCCGTCCTAATGAAGAGTTTGATGTGTTGATCAGCCGTGACTTGAGCCTGCCCGACAGCGAAAGCTGGGAGCTCATACGCGAAGAGCTGGTATGCGTGGCAGCACCTGCCTTGATCCAGCAGCACAGCGGGCAGGCCTGGGAACACTGGCCTATGGTGACCGCGCGCTCACGACCGGACATGTTGGGTTTATGGGCTTTGGATCAGGGTATTGAGCCTTCGCGGCTACTGATGAGCGCCACCTACGATCACCTGTTTTTCGCGATTGCCGGGGCCATTGCCGGTTCCGGATTTCTGGTTGTGCCGCGTTTACTGGTGATGGATCATCTACGCGATGGCGTCCTGCGAGAATTCGGCCCTGGCCAGGTGGCCACGGGCGCAAGCTACATGGCCTATGTCAACGCACAATCACCACAGCAAAGTGAGGCCCGCCAGTTTTGCCGATGGTTAAAGAGCAGCTTGCGACAACGCATTGCGCCTTGAGACCGTTCGCATCATTTCGCTGCTTCAATCAGGCTCTGCGACGTCGCAGTTGACTGATCCAGCTATAGGCACTGACCAGGGTAATGCCCATCAACACCAGTAAAGCGCCCATCACAAAACGGGGTTCTATGGCCTCGCCCAGCAGGAAAGCGCCGAATAAAACACCGAACAAAGGGGTTGCGAAGGAAAACACCCCCAGGCGCGACGCCTGATAATTACGCAGCAACCAGAACCAGACCAGAAAACTCAAGAACGCCACCACCACAGACTGGAACACCAGGCTGGCGCCCAGCAAGCCGGACCAATTAATATCGGTTTGCCCGGTCACGACAGCGGCCACCATCAAAATCACAAAAGCGCTGAATAGCTGATACAGCAAGGCTTCCGAAGGCGGCACAGCAGACAGGCGCGTGCTGCGGATCAGTACGGTGGTAAAGCCCCACAAGGCTCCGGCGGCCAAGGCCATCAAATCCCCGATCAACATGCGTCCCAGATTGGCCCCATCCATACTGGCTGGCCCCAGAAAGGTAATGGCAATGCCCGCCACCGCCAGCCCGATCCCTACCCATTGCAAGCGGGCCAGACGCTCGGACGGCAAGAGAATATGCAGGCCCAAAGCCGCAAACACGGGCGCGGTATATAAAAACACCACCACGTGCGCTGCGGAGGTAAAACGCAGGCTCTCACCCAGCAGCAAATACTCCAGCGCAAACAGCAAACCGGCCATCAGCCCCGGCTTCCAGGCCCCTTCGGTGAAGGCCAGCTTGTGCGTGCGCACCAGAACCAGCAAAGCCACCAGCACACAGGCCACACCCGAGCGCAAACCGATCTGAAAAATAGGCGCCATGTCATTGGCCGTGGCCTTGAGCAAAATCTGCTGAAAGCTCCAGATCAGGCACAGGACCAGCATGGCGCCGCTGGCCAACGCATCCAGCGGTTTCCGTTCTTCGCTCATGGTTTTTTTATCCGAAAAATAGCGTGCTTTCCCCTATGACCGAACAGGGGCAGAGGGGGGGGGGCAAAAAATGATTATCCGTGAAATTTTCCCGAATCAAAACGGGGCAAAACTTTCTTTACCCTCGGATAAGCCTTAATTGATATATCAAAAACCCCTCCCTAGAATCATTTAAGCCTAAAAAACAGGAAAAGGCTTGGGAGACAGACATGACGCTTAGCAATACCGACCGGGTACGAATCGAACTGGAGCACCGCATTGCCAGCGGTGATCTGCCGCCGGGCAGCGCCATTGATGAATCCTTGCTGTGCACGTTTTTCCGGGTATCACGCACCCCGGTGCGCGAAGCCTTGCTGCAACTGGCGGCCACCGGGCAAGTGCGCATCGCCCCGCGCGCCGGGATTTTTGTCACCCAGCACACCATTGAAGAACTGGAAGAAATGCTGGAAACCCTGGCCTTGCTGGAAGGTGCCTGTACGCAACTGGCGGCCTACCGCATCAGCAATGCCCAGATTCGCGAACTGGAGCGTTTGCAAAAGCGCGGTGCCAAGGCCCTGCAGGACAAAAGCCTGGCTGACTACGCCACGTACAACGCCGAATTGCACGCCCTGATTCACAGCATTGCCGGCAATACCTTCATGGTGCAGCAAATTGAACATCTGCGCCGTCTGACCAACCCTTACCGCCACCGCCATCTGGATCAGGAAAACCGCATGGAGCAGTCCTGGCATGAACATCAGGCACTGACCCAGGCCCTGGCCCAACGTGACGGCCCCAGCGCCATGCAGGCAGCGGCCAGCCATGTGCTGTCCGGGGCCGAATCCCTGCGTCGTGTCGCCCAAGCCCATCCCGAGAAATGGGAGTTCGACAAGCGCGAGCGCTATAGCTGGCTAAACGCCCAGCTCAACCCTTTAGCCGGGTTTTATATGCGGCACTGAATTAATAATTAGCTAAAAAAACTACCACTCATACCGAGGAGACTTTCTCATGTTTGCAAGCCGTTTCACACGGCGTGCGCTGGCTGCGCTCGCCCTGACATTAAGCCCTGTGGCCGCTTTACACGCTGCCGAACCCATTCGCCTGGTCGTGGGTTTTGCCCCCGGCGGCGGGGTCGACACCCTGGCCCGCGTCACCGCTCAGGCGCTAAGCAAGGAGCTGGACCGCACCGTGATTGTGGAAAACAAATCCGGCGCAGGCGGCACCATTTCTGCCGACTACGTATCCAAATCCCAGGCCGATGGCAACACGCTGCTGTTTGCCGATACCTCCTTGCTGGTCGCCCCCTATATTTACCCGGCGCTGCGCTACGACTTGCAGCGTGACTTCGCCCCTATCGGCATGGTGGGCCAGTCTGATCTGGCGCTGGCCGTTCCGGGTGACAGCCCTGTCAAAACCGTGGCCGAGTTGATCGAAGCCATTCGCAAGGCACCTCCTCAAACAGAAACCTTCGCCTCGGTGGGCGTAGGCTCGGTGCACCATCTGGGTGGTGAACTGTTCGCCTTGCAGACCAAAACCGAACTGGTGCACGTTCCTTACCGCGGTGGCGCCCCCGCCAGTCAGGCTCTGGCATCCGGTGAAGTATCCATGTCCTTTGCCAGCCTGGCTTCCTCGATTGGCCTGGCCAACTCCGGCCGCATTCGTCTGCTGGCCACCTTGTCCGAACGCCGCTTCCCCGGCATGCCCGATCTGCCCAGCGTCGCGGAAACCATTCCTGGCTATAGCGTGACACCGTCGCTGTTCATGCTGGCCCCACAAAACGTGGACCCGGCCTTGATCGCCACCGTCAGCAAGGCATTGGAAAACAGCATGCAGCAAAAGCAAGTACAGGATGCCTTTCTGGCCCAAGGTTCGGTAGCCGGTTATCAAGATGCCCAGGCCACCGAAAAATGGCTGGGTGAAGAAACAGAACGCTGGGCCAATGTCATCAAGACCGCCCAACTCGACTTTAAACAATGAAACAAGCAGCTACTGTTATGACGACTGACAACTCTGGCGCCCAGCGCCCCGTACTTGGCCTGATCGTGCCGCCAGCCGCCGGTCTGGTGCCTCCGGAAGGTCCGGAAATGTACCCGGAAATCGATTTCATCGCCCAAGGTCTGGCGCTCAGTTCGGTGGACAAGGAAGGCTATGACCAGGTTATTGACCAGGTGGTGGAAGCAGCCCAGAAACTGGCTGCCCGTGGCGCCCAGGCCGTGTCCTTGATGGGAACATCGCTGAGCTTTTACCGTGGCTCGGACTTTAACGAAGAACTGGTGGCCCGCCTGCATGAATCCACCGGCTTGCCATGCTCCACCATGAGCCATGCCATCTTGCGCGGTCTGCGTGTCAGCGGCATCGAACGGGTAGCGGTGGCCTCGTCCTATATTGATGACGTAAACCAGCGCCTGGTCCGATTTCTGGGCCAGAACCAGATCCAGGCCGTCTGCGCTTATGGACTAGGCGTTAACGACGTCACGGCCATGTCGAAAATCCGCACGCAGGAGCTGGTAGACCTGTGTCTGAAGACGTGGGACATCGCCCAAGAGCAGGCCCCCGGTCAGGCACAAGGTTTGCTGCTGTCTTGCGGAGGCCTGGTATCGCTGGAAGCCGTACGTCAGGTCGAGGACAAACTGGGCGTCACTGTCGTGTCCAGCTCGCCTGCTGGCTTCTGGGATCTGGTGGCGACAGCTGGCCTGGATTTATTTCCGCAAGGGATGGGACGACTGGCACAAGAGCGTCAAACCGCCTGATACCTCGATGTAGATAGCCCCTTGTCCGCAAACGCGGATAGGGGCACGTAACACACTATTTGCGCACAGTAACGCCACGCAGATTGTGCCGCCCCACAGGCCGTCGTGACCTGTTTGGCATCAAAACAAGGCAAAGGGCTGTCTCACCAAGGCTCGGGCTGGGCCACGTCCAGCTTATGTTGCTCATCATACGTAGTCATGCCCCCCCAAAGGTTGGAGCAGTCTCCAACTTCTGGGTTGCAAGCCAAGCTGGGTGTGGGACTTATTGTTCAGACCTCTGCAACATCAAAAGCGATGCGCCCGCAGCGCACTCAAGCGCGGTCCGACAAAATACCTTCTCCCGCCCTGGTCGCCGGTCCGCTGACCGCCCCCAAGCAGAGCCGTTTTATCTAGGCTCGACCAGCGGACAAAAAACCCGCACGCGCCTGGGCTCCTTCTACACTGTCGCGACACACCAGCGCCTGATCGGCATCCATATAAATGCCCAGACGGTTCATGGCATTGGCGACCTGATTCACCGACTCCTTGGTCATGCGGATAATCGCCGCAGGCGACTCCGAAGCCCGCTTGGCCAAAGACTGTGCCACCGCCACGGCCTGACCAGGCTCGCAGACCTCATCCAGCAGGCCCCAGTCCAGCGCCTGTTCAGCACCGAAGCGTTCGGCCAGCAAGATGGCACGTTTGGTGCGAGCGGCACCCAGCATGTTCACCATGCGTGGAATGGCGCCCCAGCCCATGTTCAGGCCCACCTTGGCTTCAGGTAGATACAAAAAGGATGACTGCGATGCCACACGCCAATCACACGCCAGCGCCAGAGCAACCGAACCACCGACGGCGGCGCCTTCAATGGCGGCAATCGTCAACTGAGGCAGTTCCTCCCACAGGCGACACAAGCGTGCACCACGCTGGGCCACATCACGGCGTTCCAGCAAGCCTGCCTGCTCGTCGTTCCACTTTTGCGGGTCTTTCAGATCAATCCCGGCCGAGAAAATATCCTTGGCCCCGGTCAGCACCACGGTGTGAATCTCCAGCGACAAGGCCAGATCCTGCGCCACCTGCGTCAAGGCCAGCAAGGTGTCCTGATCAATAGCATTGCGGTTCACGCCGCGATCAAAGCGCACCAGCGCATGGTCGCCCGTCACCTTGACCGTCACACTGCGGCCATATTTGCGTTTCATGAATGTCTCCCCAAAGGTTCGGAAAAATCAGCTCTGCGAGCGGTGGCTCCCATCACTGCGCGACAGGCGCGTGACGTAGCGGAATTCATAAGGTGGGTAAAAGCTGACCGCCACTTCCATGACCTTGCCCGCCAGATTGCGGAAGGTACGAATAATCAGCAGCGCCGGGTCGGAGTCCTCGTAGCCCAGAAAGCGGGCAACATGCGGGGGAAAGCGCGAGGCGGAGATTTCCATCTCGATGGTTTCCACCACTTCGCCACAGTGCTCCTCCAACAGCGGATACACACCACCGGGCTGGGTGGAAATCAGGTCAGCCACCGCCTGGTATTCCTTGCGCAGATAAATATCTGTCCAGGAAATGCCGCGCTTGCTGCCCGGCACACTACGGTAGGTTTCCACCTTCACCCAATCTGCCGGCTCACCGTCCAGCGCGGTTTCAGGCGGCTGCTTATCCACACAAACCGCCTTTTTATGCACGTGCAAATCGGTAAATTCCAGATAGCGCTGCAACTGGTCCGTGGTGTCCAGCGCCAGGCCAAATTGCGGCTTGGGATGCTGGCGTATCACGGTGGTACCGGCACGGCGACGCCGCTCGATCAAACCCAGATCGGTCAGCTTGCGTATGGCTTCACGCGCCGTGTG
Organism: Alcaligenes sp. RM2; assembly: GCF_052931795.1. Lineage (NCBI taxonomy): Bacteria > Pseudomonadati > Pseudomonadota > Betaproteobacteria > Burkholderiales > Alcaligenaceae > Alcaligenes > Alcaligenes sp. RM2. Next base: position 124,309 of record NZ_JBRFIO010000004.1, on the reverse strand, counting down.
CCGACCGACCCCGTACATCTCGCAAAGCTCCATCTCGGTGGGCAGCTTGGAGCCGACGGGGTAATAGCCCGAACGGATCAGCTCCAACAAGCGATCGCTCATGTTCTGATACAGGGTTGGCTTGGCGCTGGACTGGGATTCGGTGTTTGCCATACGGTTTTCAGCTTAAAGAGACAGGCGGCGCATCGCAGCCAGGGTGTCGCGGGTGAACTGCTCAGGACATTCACTTTGGGGAAAATGCCCGATGCCCGGCCATTCTATATATTCCACCGGAACTTTGCCTTCTCGCAGCAAGCGTTCGACCTCTCTGGCGGACTCTGGCGGCACGGACCAGTCCTCGCTGCCTTCCACGATCACCACCGGGCAGCGGATATCGTCCAGAATCTGTTCCATGCGAAAACCACCAAAAGCGCAGATATCCGCAAAGGCCACCGCCGGAATGCAACGACGGGCATCCGTCACCACTTCCAGCGCACGGGCCGGGTCGGACAGGGTGCCCATCAAGGTGCGAAAGGTCACTTCAAACCAGTCGCCCGGATTGATACGCGCCATCTCCAGAATGCGCGGGTTATAGCCGGAGGATTTCACTACGTTCACCGAAGCGCCATCGACCAGCACCAGGCCACGAATACGCTCGGGCGCCATGGCAGCGGCCTGGGCGACAACACCCCCGCCCATGGAGTGTCCCATCAAGACCGGATTCTGGATACCTGCCGCATCCAGAAACTGCAGCAAATACTGAGCATTTTGCGGGGTGACAGTATGAGGGCCACCCAATGGCATGCCGCTCTTGCCGTGACCGGGTAAATCCAGCGCATACACCGTGTAAAAGGGCGCAAAGTGGTCCAGCACATATTGCCAGGACAGACTGTCCTGACTGGCGCCGTGCACCATCACCAAGGCCGGACCGGAACCAGCCAGATCGTAATAGGCGCGGATACCATCCGCGGTTGTCACATAAGGCATGCTCAGACCTCCAGCTCGCCCGTCAGGCGGGTCAGGGCGTACAACAACATCCAGTTCTGCACGCAGGCGCGCAAATCGCCTCCCACAACCAGACGGTGCTGACGCACCAAGCGGTTAAATGGAAAGCCCTGGGCCAGATCCGCAAAGGCAGCACTATCGCCTTCCAGCCAGAACGGCACCTCACGCGGGCCTGTGCCCGCCTGCACATCCTGTTCTGACACGGCCAGCCAACTATGCTCGCCGGTGTCGGTATTGCGCAGCGCCACGCAAACATCGGCCAGCACACTGTGCTGCCGTACAAAATCATCGGCGCGGGCGCGCTTGGCCCAGGCAGCCAGCACGGCAGGGTCAAACAGAGATAAAGAAGTCAGCATCAGACATACCTTTGTCGAAGAAGGAACTTCTGCACTTTGCCCGACGAGGACTGGGGCAGGGAATCCACAATAAAGATGCGTTTGGGTACTTTAAAGCCGGACAGTTTTTCCCGACAAAACTCGCGCAAGACTTCCACATCCGGCTCACGGCCATTAGCGGGCACAATCGCGGCAACCAGCTCTTCGCCCCAATACTCGTGGGGCAGGCCAAAGGCGGCGGCCTCGCGCACATCGGTGTGGCTGGCCAGACAGTTTTCCACTTCCAGCGCGGCCACGTTCTCGCCACCTGTCTTGATCATATCTTTGCTGCGGCCCATGAAATAGGCAAAGCCTTCATCGTCCACCCGAATCAAATCGCCCGTGTGCAGCCAGCCATCGGCATCCAACACCTGGGCGGTCAGCTCGGGCTGCCGCCAATAGCCTTTGAACACAGTCGGGCCACGCACCTGCATTTCGCCCGGCCCGCGCTGATCGTGCAGCACCTTGCCGTCGGCATCAACCAGTCGATACTGCACATGCCGCCACAGGTAACCGATGGAACCGGGATGCTCCAGAATCTCCTGCGTGTAGCGATTCTTGATGGTGGTGACACAGCTTTCCGTCATGCCAAAGCCCCAGCTGAATTCAGCATTGGGAAACACGGTTCGGATCAAGTCCTGACGCCACTGGCCCAAAGGCGCAGCCGCAGTTTGCACAAACTGGGCACCGGGCAGGGACAGCTCTTTAAACTCAGGGTGATCGGTCAAGCCTACCCACATAGCCGACAACAGGAACACATGCGTAGGCTGGTACAGACGCAGCGCGTCCATGACGGCATCGGCCTCAAAGCGTGGCACCACGTGCAAGCTGCCACCGGCATACAGAATGGGGCCATTCACCACCCCGAAGCCGCCAATGTGAAACAAGGGTGTCGCCAGCAAGGAGCGGCTGTTGGCATCAATGCCCAGCTCCATGATGTAGTTCACCGCATTGGCCGACAGATTGCCGTGTGTCAGCATGGCTCCCTTGGGGGCCGAGGTCGTACCCGAGGTGTACATGATAATGGCTACATCTTCATCCCCCACACGGCCAAAGCGGTGCTGCACCGGATCATCCGCACGGTGATCGGGCAAGGACTCAGGCAAATGCTCCAGCCACTGCACAGCACTGTTCAAACCACCTTCGGACTCGATCTGCTCGCGCAAAGGACGGTAGGCCGGGTCCACAATACACACGGTAGGCTGGGCATCGTCCAGCAAGTAGCGCAATTCAGCAGCACCGTAACGGGTGTTCACTGGCACCAAAGCAAAACCGCCTACGGCTGTGGCATGCAGCAAGGCCAGATAGTCGATGGAATTGGGCGTCATGATGGCCACCCGATCCCCCGGCTGTACGCCCAAACCTTTCAAATAAGCCGACAAGGCGCGCGCACGAGCGCAGAACTGGCCAAAGGACAAGGCCTGGCGCTCGTCCGAAACCGCTACCTTGTCGGGGTAGCGCTCGGCATTGAACATGGCGACCTGGTAAATATTAGGCATGATGCGAAGCCTCTGCGGCGTGGCCCAGATAGGCTGCTGCAATTTGTGGGTTATTCATGATGTCTTTGCTGTCGCCCGCCAGGCTTAAACGCCCGGTTTCCAGCACAACGGCGTGATTCGACAACTTCAGCGCCAGGCGAGCGTTCTGCTCCACCAGCACAATCGTGGTGCCGTCCTGGCTGATCTGGCGAATTGCGCGCGCCACTTCCAAAGTGACCGCCGGGGCCAGACCCAGGGAGGGTTCATCCAGCAAGAGCAGGCGGGGCCGGGACATCAAGGCACGGCCAATCGCGCACATTTGCTGCTCGCCGCCCGAGAGATGACGCCCCTGGCTTTGCTCGCGCTCCAACAGGCGCGGAAAGTAGCCATAAATACGCTCCAGATCCACCGTAATGTCGACCTGATCGCGACGCAGATAGGCCCCCATCAAGAGGTTCTCGCGTACCGTCAGTTCCGGGAACAGGCGACGACCTTCAGGCGACAGGGCAATACCCAGATTCACACGGCGTTCTGCGCTCAAGTTCTGGATAGGCTGGCCTTCCAGCAGGATTTCTCCCCCAGCAACCGGCACCAGACCGCTAATAGATTTCATCAGGGTCGATTTACCCGCTCCATTGGCTCCGATCACGGCGCACACACTGGCTTCTTCCACCGCAAAACTGACCTTGTCCAAGGCCCGTACTGCGCCATAGGACACGCTCAAGTCCTTGATTTCCAGCATGGGCGCAGGCTTGCTGACCTTGGCAGCTCCCTGACCAGTCGTAGAGACCGAAGCCGAGTGTCCCTTCCCGTTTTGCGCTGCGCGGGCTTCCACGGCTGGCTCCAGACCAGGTTCCTTATCCAGATCCGCACCCAGATAGGCTTCAATCACCCGCGGGTCCTGACGCACTTGTGCGGTCGGGCCTTCGGCCAGCAAACGACCGTTAACCAGCACCACCAGCTTTTGGCACAGGCGCATCACCAGGCCCATATCGTGCTCGACCACCACCACATCAATGCCACTGGCGTGGATGCGTTCAATCAGGTCGGCCATAGCCACGGTTTCCACCGGGTTCAGGCCAGCAGCGGGCTCATCCATTAAAAGAAGGCGGGGCATGGCTGTCAGGGCCATACCCACACCCAAAATCTTCTGTAAGCCATAGGCCAGCGAATCGGCCTGCTCATCCGCTACAGACTCCAGGCCAATCAAGGCCAAGGCTTGTTCTGCCTGTCGCGCGGCCTCTTCGCGGCCACGACGCACACCCCAAGGGTTGAACAGCGACCAGGGCGAAGGAAACTGACGGAACAGAGCCGCGCGATACAGGTTTTCAAATACCGTGTGGCCTGCAAATACATGCGTCATCTGGAAGGTACGCACCAGACCCTGGCGCGCCAAGGACGCGGCCGGGCGACCCGTAATCGCGGCACCATCCATGGTGACAGCACCCGCGCTGGGCTTGGTCGTACCGGCAATCAGATTGAACAGCGTGGTTTTACCGGCGCCGTTGGGGCCGATCACGCCGGTAATCTGACCGGGAGCCGTGCTGAAGGACACCTCGTCCACCGCGCGGATCCCACCAAAATGTCGGCTAAGACCCTGAACATTCAATTGCACGCTCATGCTGCCTCCTTGCGCGCGCCGCGCCACTTACGCCACAGACCCGCCAAACCTTGCGGCATGAACAAGAGCAGCAAAATCAAAGTCAGGCCATAGATCAGGCGCTGATACTGCTGCAAGTCGCGCAGCAACTCGGGCAGGGGGATCAGGATTGCGGCCCCCACCACGGCACCAGCCAGGGCACCCACACCACCCAGCACATTCATGATGACGGCATTCACCGCTGTCCAGAAACCGAAGGAATCAGGCGAGATATAGCCTTGGTAGTGGGCATACAAGCTGCCTGTCCAGCCGGCAATCAGGGCGCTAAGGACAAACACACTGACCCGAAAGCGCAGCACATTCAAACCACCGGAGCGCACCAACTGCTCGTTCTGATGCAAAGAGTCCGCCACCATGCCCCATTCGCGGCGGTACAAGGCCCGCAGCACGAAATACACCACCAAGGCAAAGCTGACCGTCACCAGATAAACGCCGTAACGCCCTTCAGGAATCGGCAAACTGGCTTGCAGGGCCGGAATCTGGCCAAAGCCGTTATTGCCGCCAAACAGTTCGTGGAACTCGATAAAGCACAGCACCACGGCTTCGCCAAGGGCGAAGGTCAAGAGTGCGAAATGCACACCCTTGATACGCATAAAAATAGGGCCGGTGATCACAGCTAATGCTGCCGTCAGCACTCCGGCGCCCAAAAATGCGGCTGGAAAGGACCAGCCATAATCTCGACTCAAAATGGCCGAGGCATACGCCCCCAGCCCGAACAAGGCGCCATGCGCCAGCGAGAGCTGGCCGATGCGCAAAACCAGATTCATGCTCATGGCCAGGCAGGCGTACAGCGACACCATGATGGCCAGATGCAGGGCAAAGCGAGGCTGTCCGGCCCACACGGGCCAGCCCAGCAGCACCGCGACCACGACGGCATGCCAGACCCATTGCAGGGCGCCATCACGCGGATAGAAAGAAGCAGTTTTGATCGCGCTCATGACGATTTCCCCATCAAACCGCTGGGTTTGACCAGCAACACGGCCATCACGATCAGGAAGGACAGCATGGTGGCCACGGTCGCGTTATAGAAGGTGGACGCCACGGCCTCGGTAACACTCAGAATCAGGGCGGCAACCACCGCACCGGGCAAGCTGCCCAGACCACCCAGAACCACAATAATGAAGGCTTTCACCACCACGGCTTCGCCCATATAGGGGTGCACGGTGTAAACCGGCGCCATCAGGGCACCCGACAAGCCGGCCAGGCCGCAGCTCAAGGCAAAGGTGAAGGCCATGATCTTCCAGGAACTGACGCCTTGCAGACGTGCCACTTCCCGATCCTGCGCCACCGCACGTATCGTCATGCCGATACGGGTGCGCTCGATCAGAAAATAGAAGGCGGCCAGCGCCAGCACACTCATGCCTACGATCAGCAATTGATCCTTGGCGAAAAAGGCTTGGCCAATTTGCCATGCACCTTCCACCGGACGGCGTACCGATTGCTCGTCCACCGAGAACAGCAGCGAGATCCCCGCCTGCAAGGTAATCGCCAAAGCCAGGGACATGATCATGCCGCCCATCTCGTCGCCCACAAAGCGACGGAACAGGCCGCGTTCAGCCAGTAAGCCCAGAAATCCCACCAGCACGGCAGCGGCCGCGATAGAGGGCAGGTAGGGCCAGCCAAACTGACCATAAAACACATACATGGCGTAAGCGCCCAGCATGTAGAACTCGCCGTGAGCGAAGTTCACCACCCGCAAGATGCCAAACACCAGCGTGAAACCCAGGGCAACCAGGGCGTACACGAACGTGGACATCAGGGCGATGATGGCGATTTGCATTGCGATCTGCATAATTGCTAACCGTATCAAGGTGCACTCCACCGCCGTGGCGGAGTGCGTACTGAAACAAAACCGGTAATTAGCGGGCGTCGAACTTGTTGATGACCTTGGCCTTGCCGCCCTCGATCACACCCAGGTAGGCCGGGGTGGCGATCTGGTGGTTCACGCCATAGACATCCTTTCCGCCCCACACAATCGCGCCTTGAATACCGTCAAAGCTGCTATTGGCTTCAATGCGGGCACGCACGGCATCGGTATCGTCCACGGTGCCAGCTTCGTTAATGGCCTTGAACAGCAGGCGGGTGGCATCGTAGAAGTAGAAAACGAAGTCATCCATGCTGTTGCTGTGGACCTTGGCGTAAGCCTGGCTCAGCTTCTGGTAGGGCTCGCTGGACGGATCGGCAGACAAATACACCAAGGTTCCTTCCGCATTGTCCGCACCGGCAGACTTCACGGTTTCAGCCACGTTATTGCCGCCAAACTTGGTGAACTGGCCCTTGAAGCCCATTTCACGTGCCTGACGTATCACAATACCGGCCGGGCCGGGTGGCACGGTGTCCAGTTCGATGAAGTCCACGTTCTTGGCCAGAATGCTGGTCAGCAAGGTGCGGAAGTCGTTTTGCGAGCGCTCGAAGAACTTGGTTTCAGCCACGTCGTAACCGGCGTCCTTATAGGCAGCGGTCTGGATCTTTTGCGTGCTCCAGCCGGTCGCATCGTTAGGCGACAGGATCGCCAGACGCTTCAGCTCGGGGCGCTCCTGCTTCAACCAGCCAATCAGCTGACGGTTGTATTCGTACTGCGTAGGCAGCACGCGGAACATGTATTGCGTGTTCGCATCCAGCACTTCGGTCGAGTAGCTGTTGGACAGCATGATGACCTTGTTGCGCTCGGTAATCGGCTTCATGGCCATGACCGAGGCCGAGCCAATAGGACCGATAATGTATTTCACTTCATCCTGATCGATCAGACGGTTGGTGGCGGTTACTGCATCCGCTGCCTTGTAGTGGTCGTCGTAAGTCAGCACTTCAACCTTGTACTTCTTGTCGCCCACTTCCAGGCCACCGGCCTGATTGATTTCATCCACGGCGATTTTCACGCCACCATCAATAGCCAGCCCCCAGGGCGCGCCTGGACCTGTCATGCCTCCTACCACACCCAGCTTGAGCGTTTGAGCCTGCGCGCCCAGCGCGGCCACCATCCCTGCTGCTGCCAGTACACCCCGTATCCCGTTTTTCATGGACCTGCTCCTATTAATTGACCGGACATAATTGTTGTTTGATACGAACAATATAATAAGGAGCCGATACTTGTCTATGGAAATATGGATTGATAATGACCTTATAACCAGCGCCCACAGGGGAATACGCCTGAATTTAAGGGAAAACACCGACGCAGTCTGTCGGTTTATTTGTACGGACGTTAATCTATACATTTATATAAAAAAATCATGGCCTGGGCATGTATTCCGCTAAATAGTGGGGTTGAAACCACCTGCTCCCAGACACAAAAAAAGCCGCTTTCCATAACAGAAAGCGGCCCCGAGGTCCTGCCAGTTCACCCGATCAAGCGGCGGTTTAGCTGGCCTGAGTCTCCAATTGAGCAAAGAATACCTGCAAGCGATCCATGGCCTGTTCGATCTGCTCATACGAGGCAGAACCAAAACACAGGCGCAAGAAACCTTCACCTTGCGGACCGTAGAAGCTGCCTGCCTCGACCACCACACGGGCTTCCTTCAGCAAGCGCTCAGCCAGTTCCTGCGAAGGCACACCCGTAGCACGTACATCGGCAAAGGCATAAATCGTGCCTTCCACATGGGCGCAGCTGACATTCGCCATGGCATTCAGACGTTGCAGCATCAGGCGGCGCTTGGCATCGTCGTCCGCAATCATCCCGCGCAAGGCTTCTTGCTGCCCGACCACGGCTTCCAGCGCGCCCGCCTGAATAAAGGTATTCACATGGGTGACATCGTTAGCGGTGATCTTCAACAAGCCGGGCATCAACCAGGCAGGCGCAGCCAGATACCCAATGCGCCAGCCATCCATGGCGTAGGACTTGGTGAAGGCAAACATGGACACGGTGCGCTCCTGCATGCCGGGCAGGGAGGCAATGCTGATGTGCTCGGCATCGTCGTAGGTAATGTCCTCGTAGACTTCATCAGAGACCACGATCAGATCGTGCTTGATCGCCAATTGCGCCAGAGCTTCCAGCTCGCTGCGGCGATACACACGGCCCGTGGGGTTGGCCGGATTGACCAGCACCACCATACGGGTATGGGGCGTAATCACCGCTTCGATGGCCTGCGCATCAATGGCAAAACCCTGTTCCTTGTTCAGCGGCACCAGCACCGGATGCGCCCCGGCCAGCTCGATTTTGCCTATGTGCTGCGGGTAGTGCGGCGAGAGCAAAATCACCTCATCACCCTCGTCCAGAATGGCGCAGAAAGCGGCAAAGGAAGCATGCGTCAGCCCATTGGTGACCAGCACATCATCCGGCCCGACATCCAGCTTGTTTTGCTTGCGCAGCTTGGCGGCCAAGGCTTCACGCAAGGCGGGCACCCCACGCAGATCGCTGTAATGCACCTCGCCGCGCATCAAGGCATCGGCTGCCGCCTGCTTGATCGCCATTGGCGTATCCGCGTCCGGGCGGCCAACTTCCAGATGAATCAGGTCCGAGGTATCGCCTTGCAGGCGAGCCGCCTGCTCGTACATGCCAAAGGATTTTTGGGAGGTGCCGGTAATGCGTTTTGCTAGCTTCATGAAAAATTATTCCTTCAAAATAAGACAGGCCCCCAGACCTGCCGGAAACCATCCCGCCCTAAGCAGCCAAGGACTGGATCACCTTGCCCAGAAAGGACTCGCAGGCGGCCAACTGCTCCAGGCTGACGTACTCATCGGCCTTGTGTGCCACGGTGATGGAGCCAGGCCCGCAGACAATGCTGGGCACGCCCGCTTCCTGGAAAAACGAGGCTTCGGTGCCATAGGCCACACGCTGTGCGGCGGACTCACCCAGCAAAGCCAGCGCCATTTTTTTCAGCTCCTGGCTGTCTTCGTCATCCAGGGCAGGAATGCTGCCCAGACACTCGAACTCGATCGCCGCATCACCATGGCGTGCCTGCATGCGCGGCAAGACCTGCTCATAGGCAAAGCGGCGCAAATTGCCGATGAAGCCATCCGGGTCCACGCCAGGCAGATAGCGGTATTCAAAGGAGAACTCGCAATGGGCCGGGATAATATTCATGCCATTGCCACCGGAAATCGTGTTGGTGGAAATGGTGGAAAAAGGCACATCAAAGCCTTCAATGCGCTTGCCGACCTGGGCCTCTTCATCCGCCAGATGCTGAATGTGCGAAACCAGATTGGCGGCGTACTCGATTGCGTTCAGACCGTGTGGTGTCAAAGAAGAATGGGCGGCGCAGCCTTTGACGCGGCAGCGATAAATGCGGCCGCCTTTATGGGCCGCCACAACGCGCATGCTGGTGGGTTCACCCACAATGCAGCCGCTGGGCTGGATGCCGGCTTTACGCATTTCCTCGATCAGGCCGGGAATGCCCAGACAGCCCACTTCTTCGTCGTAGCTCAAGGCCAGATGCACGGGCTCGCGCAGTGTCATGGAACCCAGGCGTTGCGCCTGCGCCATGGCCACGCCGATAAAGCCTTTCATGTCGCAAGCGCCACGGCCAAACAAGCGGCCATCACGAATCTGGGCTTCAAAAGGATCACTGGACCATACCTGCCCGTCGACCGGCACCACATCGGTGTGGCCAGACAAGACCACGCCCCCCGGCCCCTGACCGAAGGTTGCCAGCAGATTGGCTTTGGAGCGCGATTCGTTGTAATCAAAACGCACTTGCGCGCCCGCCGCTTCGAGCCGGTTGGCGGCCCATTCAATCAATGCCAGATTGGAGTTTCTGCTTACCGTATCAAAGCCAATCAGGGACGAAACATGCTCGATCACCTGGGCCGAAAGGGCCTCCTGCCTGCTCATATGCCAGCTCCTTATTGCTATTATTCAAAACTGAATTCAGTTTATAGAGCGGGTATATCGCTGTCAACGAGTCTAGGTGTTTGTACTAGAAATTGGATTTTTAATTTTTATAAATTCGTTTAATTTCAATAAATTAAATAATTTCTAACTTGTTTTATACCTATAGCACTTATTGACCATCAAGTATGAAAATGAATATATTCACAAAAAATGAGTTCAACTGAATTCACTTACTGCGATTACCAATAAGGACTATCATGAGACAACAATCGCGCCCCGCGGACCCGGCTCCCTCCAAGGCCGAGGATCTGCTTTTCGGCAAAATCCTCTGGCGGCTGATGCCCATCTTGTTCATCAGCTACATCGTTGCCTACATCGACCGCGTCAACGTGGGCTTTGCCAAGCTGCAAATGCTGCAAGACCTGAATTTTTCGGCCGAGGTCTATGGCCTGGGTTCGGGCATCTTCTTTGTGGGCTTTTTGTTGTTCGAGATCCCCAGCAACCTCTTGCTGTACCGCTTTGGTGCCCGCGCCTGGCTGACACGCATCATGGTTACCTGGGGCATCCTGTCCGTGCTGACCATGTTCGTCACCACCCCCACACAGTTCTATATCGTCCGCTTCCTGTTGGGCGTGGCGGAAGCCGGCTTTCTGCCTGGCGTGGTGTATTACCTGGCGCAATGGTTCCCCCCACAACGCCAGGGCCGCGTCATGGCGACCTTGGTTACTGCCGCTGCTGCGGGCGGCATGATCGTAGGCCCGCTCTCGGGCTGGATCATGGATGTGTTTTCGGAGTCCCAGCACCTGCATAACTGGCAATGGCTATTCCTCTTGCAGGGGCTGCCCGCTGTCTTTGTAGCGGCCTTGCTATGGGCGACCTTGCCCAACCGCCCTGAAGACGCCAAATGGTTGAGCCAGGAAGAAAAAACCTTGCTGCACACCCTGAACCAGGACGCGCAACGCGAGCTGCCACGCAAGGACAAAATTGCTGAAGTGCTGGGCAAACCCAATGTGTGGTGGCTAGCCTGCGTGCTCCTGTCCCTGAACCTGGGCATTTATGCGGTGATCTTCTGGACGCCCACCATCATTCAGGAAGCCGGTATCAAGAACCTGACCCACATTGGCTATATTGCCGCCTTGCCCTATGCTGCCTCGGCTCTGGCCATGCTGATTCTGGGCCGCTCTTCCGACTACTTTGGGGAACGTCGCTGGCACTTGGCCCTTGCCTGCGCAGGCGGTGCTATCGGCCTGCTGATGACTGCCCTGGCACCGGACCCGACCGTGCGCATTATTGGCGTCATCATCGCCACGGCCATGTTCATTGGCGGCACACCCCTGGTCTGGGCCTTGGGCGGTAATTTCATGAGTGGCCGCGCCGCTGCAACCGGCTATGCCCTGATCAATGCAGTAGCAGCCTTGGGCGGTTTATTTGGCCCCTACGCCATGGGTCTGGCACAAGAAATGAGCGGCAGCACCAGCACCGCTGTATTGACCATTGCCGGTCTGGCCGTGCTGGGTGGCTTGTGCGTCTTTGCCCTGCCATCTGCCCGCCAGCAAAACGCCCTGGATCAGGCCGCTAAATTACACGCTGTCCCCAGCAAAGGCGGTGCCCAATGATGCGCCGTCACGTCAAAATCGCCTTGGCTGGCTGTGTTGGACTGGCTACGCTGATCGCCAGCTCCAGCGCCACGGCACAAACCGGCAACAACGTCACCTTGTACGGCATTCTGGATGCGGGCCTGACCTGGATCAGCAATGCCAACGGCCCCTCCAAAACCACGCTGGATACCGGCGTCATGCAAGGCAACCGATTGGGTCTGCGTGGCTCCGAGTCGATGGGCAATGGTTTGACTGCCATCTTTCAACTGGAAAACGGCTTTTCCGTGGCGACTGGGGAAGCAGGGCAAGGCGGCGCCCTGTGGGGCCGACAAGCCTGGGTGGGCCTGAAATCCGATTATCTGGGCAGCATCAAGCTCGGCAGACAATACGATTTCTTCACCGACACCTTGCAGGCCTTTTACACCCCCACCTGGTCGGCAGGCGGCTATTCCAATAGCCCTCTGGACAACGACCGCATGAGCGGCCAGCGGGTCAATCAATCGGTGAAATACGTAACGCCTTCCTTTGCCGGTGTTGAACTGGGTGCCATGTACGGCTTCCCGGAACGACGCGAAGGGCAGGCACAAACCGGGCGCACCATCAGCTTTACGGCCAACTACAAGAACGGCAACTTTGCGACCGGTGCCGCTTATACCGAAGTGCAGGAAGCCAGCCTGGACATCAGCCCGCTGACAGGCGGTGGTGCACCCAATCGAGTTGGTGGCCGTTACCTGCGCGACTGGGGCATAGGAGCAAACTACGCCTTCGATAAAGTGACTATCTACGGTGTGTTTTCACAAGCCCTGTACGTGGCTCCCGATGGCCAGCAAAAGAACCATACCTTCCGCAACTATCAGCTGGGTTTTGCCTGGCGCGCGGCACCCAATCTGGTACTGGGACCGGGCTATGGGCTGACCACCCTGGGATCGAACAAATACCACCAACTAAACCTGACGGCCGACTACTTCCTGTCCAAGCGTACGGATATCTATACCCAGGCCATCATCCAGCACGCGCAAGGCGAGGGCGCGACGGCCAACGTAATCAGCATGCCCAGCTCCACGGGGCGTAACCAGACCTTGTTAAGGGTGGGGATACGAACCAAGTTCTAGGCACAAACCCGATCAGCGCAGCAGGGTCTGTACGATACAATCATCCATTCTTTTCTGATCGGTTTCGTATGGCGACTTCGACTGGTAAATCCACACAGGCAAGCAAGGCGGAAACGCTGGTAGACACCATTTACCGGGACACCCGCAAGCGTTTGAATGCAGGCGACTGGCACCCCGGCGACCGCCTGCTGGATTACGAGCTGGCCGAGCGCTTTGGCTGCACCCGCATGCCCGTGCGCCAGGCCCTGCTGCGACTGGTCAACGAAGGTTTATTGAATAGCACCACACGGGGGTTTCAGGTCCCGGTGCTGACCGACGCCATGGTGCGCGACATCTTTGAGTTACGCCGCATTCTGGAGCCGGCTGCTGCCGCACTGGCCGTCAACATTGCCGACCGCGATCAGCTCCATGCCGGTCTTAGCAAAGCCATTGATCTGGCCAAAGTGGCCATGGTGCACAAAGACGCAGCGCTAATGTTCAGTGCCAACGCCAGCTTTCGCCAAGCCTGGCTGCAATGCGTACACAACGAGCGCCTGCTGGACGCCATCGCCATGTCCGCCGACCACGCCAACCAGGTGCGCTTTGCCAATACCAGCGATACCGATAACTATCAGGTCACGGTAGAGGCGCTGGAAAAGCTGGGCAAGGCCCTGACCAGCGGGGATCCGGAGTATGCGCGTAATGAGATGGTGGGGTTCCTGAAACTGGCGGAGGCTTCGTATTTCTTGCGTAGGCAGCAGATGGATTTGCCTGCGGCCTGAAAGACCTATGCCGTGACGAAACACCCGCACAGGTAGGGGTGGGTGATCAGCCCTCGGGCAAGTCTGGGTTGGCCTCATAGCGTAACCACCCTGCGATCAGGCTGCCACCGCCCGGACGATCCTTAGGGTGACTGCGCCCTTCATTGACAGGCACCTCTGCAAAATCAAAAGGACTCATACCTTCAATGCAGGCAACATTGACACCGTATTGCTCAGGATTCGAGCGACGCTGATGAAAGGTGTAAATGCCGCAATGCGAACAGAAAAAATGCTCGGCCTGCGCCGTGTTGAACTGATAAAGCGTCAGCGCATCCTGACCTTGCTCGACCTGAATATCCGCCAAATCGGCCGATACCGCCACAGCACCTCGCATACGACAATAAGAGCAATTACAGCGACGTGCGGAACGCAACCCATCACTTAACTTCACCATAAAACGAACCGTACCGCAATGGCAGGCGGCCTTGTAAACACGACGGGCATCGGTCGCACTTTCAGTCATGGTCAATTTCACGCTAAGTAGATTCGTATAAAACAAGCACTATGCTAAATCAACGCTCTAAAGATGGCTACAAAGACCACGCTGTCAAACGCCACCCCGAGGGCAAGCAGTACAGGAACAACGTTAATTAGCCTTGGCCCTTACGAGGATATTCATGACCATAAGACTTGCCCCTCTTTTCTTGTCGACCTAGCATTGAAGCACTTCTGTCTTTTCCTACTTATCACAAGCCCGAACCATGCCCACACTACGTCCCGCCCAACTTGCTGACATTGGCAAGATTGGAGATATGTACGCCGAGCTATTCGCCCACATGCATCATTTGCAGCCGCACTACTACCTGCAAGCACGGCAGGACGAGGGCTTTATCCAGTCCATGATCGAGTCGGACCAGGCAGCCTTGTTTGTGGCCGAGAAGGACGATCAGGCGCTGGGTTTTATTATTGTTCAGCAGCAAAAGACCCCGCCGTACAACTGCATCACGCCGCATGACTTTGCCTATGTGATTGATCTTGTCGTGACGGAATCGGCACGAGGCATGGGACTGGGCAAACTGCTGATGCAGACCGCCCAGGAGTGGGCACAAGTGCGTGGACTGGACTACATCGAGCTGGGAGTCTTGAGCAATAATCGGGGTGCTATCGCTCTGTATGAGCAACTGGGTTATGAACACAACACCAGCATCATGCGCAAGGCGCTTAAATAAGGCAGGACACCGCGCCACCAGCCACTTTGACAATTAATTCAGGTACAAAAAAGCGCTCAAACAGAATGTGTTTGAGCGCTTTTTTTGACTGGTTTCCCAGTGTCAGGACATCAAAGCCTTGGGCTTGATACACCTTTGACTTATCAAAGCCAGACCCAAGGGCCAGGAGTTCAGCCCTCTTCTACAAACTGCTGCACCTCGGCAGGCGTTAAGTAGCGCGACTCGCCTGGCTCCAGGCTGTCGTCCAAGGACAGGGAGCCTATACGCTCGCGATGCAAGGTCTGAACCAGATTCCCCAGGGAAGCAAACATACGCTTCACCTGATGGTATTTCCCTTCCTGGATGGTTAGCCTTGCGGTACGTTCATCAATGCGTTCCAGCACGGCTGGCAGCGTCGGCTTGTCCTCGCCATTCAACAAGATACCGGCCTTGAACAGTTCTTCTGCATTATCAGGCAAAGGCTCTGCCAAGGTCGCCACGTAGACCTTATCGCATTGATGGCGGGGCGAAATAATACGATGCGTCCACTGGCCATCATCCGTAATCAAAATCAGCCCGGTGGTATCCACATCCAATCGACCGACGGTGTGCAAGCGCTCGCGCTTTTCTACATCGATCAGCATCATCACAGACGGGTAAGCACTATTTTTTAGGCTGCACTCGTAACCGGCGGGCTTGTTGAGCATGATGTAACGCAGGCCAATCAGGGCAAGCGGCTCATCATCCCAGCACACTACATCACCCTCTTGTACAACGTGAGTGCCTTTGGTCACTACCTCGCCATTGACGGTGATTTCTCCGCTTTTAAGCACTTTACGCGCATCTGAGCGACTCAGATCCGTGCTCTCACCAAGAAACTTGTCCAGTCGCATTCCATTTCCAAACAAAGAATTATTGAATAATTTACAGCGTCTTTACGATCGATCAAGAGGCCTTGCAAGGCCGACGTCAGGTACCACCATCAGATCCCCACGCCCCTTCTTTTAGTTCGTTCTGAAGCAGGGTTATCACTGCAAGTAGACCACATCAGCTTGATTCCGCACCTTTCCATTCCTGGCGCGTGACGCCATTGCCACCAACCCACCTGGCAATTGATCAGTCAGTGTCTACTGACAAAAATTAATTAAGCCTGCCGAAAGACGCTGAATCTTTAAGACTCAGAGCTCATCAGTCATCACCAAAAAAATGAGCCCCAGCAAGAACGCCGGAGCCCATTTTTCTTATCCGCATCACTGCGAGGTTTTCCACAAATTTCTGAGATCAGTTTTCATCAAACCGAACAGCTTTCAGGAACTGTGAACACCGACAGCCTTAAATATCCAGGTTCCCCGCCTGCAAGGCATGGGACTCGATAAAGGCACGACGTGGCTCAACGTGATCACCCATCAGCGTGGTGAAGATCTGATCCGCATCGATAGCATCAGCAATCTGCACACGCAGCAAACGACGTACAGTGGGGTCCATGGTCGTTTCCCACAGCTGGCTGGGGTTCATCTCACCCAGACCTTTGTAGCGCTGCTTGCTAAGCCCGCGTTCAGCTTCGGTCAACAGCCATTGCATGACTTCACGGAAGTCATCCACGGCGGTTTCACGACGCTTCTCGCCTTCACCACGAGCCACCATGGCGCCATCACCGATCAGACCGGCAAAGGTCTCGCCAGCGCGGGCCAGAGTTTGGTGATCGCCACCACGCACGAAGTTGCGGTCAAACACCGTGACACGGATGTTGCCATGGTGCAGACGCTGCACCACCACACGCCAGGACTCGCTCCCTTCATCAAAGGCGGCAAAGACTTTGACGACGGTGGGGGCAGCTTCGTCGAACAGGGCCTTCTCCAAATCCTTAGCAGTTTGTTCGGCGGCTTCCTGCGAGTCCAAGTTCAACTTCACGCCTTCAGCCAATGCTGACAGGGCATCGCCGTCCATATGACGCGACAGGCGCTCAATCACGGCCTTGGCCTTCACG
The DNA here is from genome assembly GCF_052931795.1 of Alcaligenes sp. RM2. Lineage (NCBI taxonomy): Bacteria > Pseudomonadati > Pseudomonadota > Betaproteobacteria > Burkholderiales > Alcaligenaceae > Alcaligenes > Alcaligenes sp. RM2. The sequence goes on along the minus strand of NZ_JBRFIO010000004.1, from coordinate 107,404 downwards.
TAGCGATGAGCGTAGTCGGACAAGGCTTCGCCTGTGATGGGAGCTGCACCTTCAGATGGCGTCAGCACTGCATCGCGCAGGGCCAGCTTCAACATGAACTCCGCTTCCTCGGCCTCGTCCTTCAGGTACATCTCTTCACGCCCAACCTTAACCTTGAACAAGGGCGGCTGCGCGATGTACACATAGCCACGCTCGATCAGCTCGGGCATCTGACGGTACAGCAGTGTCAGCAGCAGGGTACGAATGTGAGCACCGTCCACGTCCGCGTCAGTCATGATGATGATGCGGTGGTAACGCAGCTTGTCGATATCAAAGTCCGGGCCGATGCTGGTACCCAGGGCGGTGATCAGGGTGGTGATCTGCTCGCTGGAAATCAGACGATCGAAACGGGCTTTTTCTACGTTCAGCACCTTGCCGCGCAACGGCAGAATGGCCTGGAATTTACGGTCTCGGCCTTGCTTGGCCGAGCCGCCTGCGGAGTCACCCTCCACAATGTACAGTTCGCACAGGGCCGGGTCTTTTTCCTGACAGTCGGCCAGCTTGCCGGGCAGGCCAGCGCCTTCCAGCACGCTCTTGCGACGTGTCATTTCGCGGGCTTTACGGGCCGCTTCACGGGCACGGGCTGCTTCCACGATCTTGCCGCACAAGGCCTTGGCGTCGTTCGGATTTTCCAACAGCCAAGTTTCCAGGGTGCGGGCAACGGCTTCTTCCACGGCGGGACGCACTTCGCTGGACACCAGCTTGTCTTTGGTCTGGCTGCTGAACTTGGGCTCGGGCACCTTCACCGACAGCACGCAGACCAGGCCTTCGCGCATGTCGTCACCGGAGGTGTCGACCTTGGCTTTCTTGGCCAGTTCGTTGTCGGCAATGTACTTGTTCAGCACGCGGGTCATGGCCGCACGCAGACCGGTCAGGTGGGAACCACCGTCGCGCTGGGGAATATTGTTGGTGAAACACAGCACGGTTTCGGCGTAGCTGTCGTTCCACTGCATGGCCACTTCAACCGATACTGGCGTACCACCGGCATTGGACTCGGTTGCCACGCTGAACACGTTAGGGTGCAGCGGGGTCTTGTTGCGGTTGATGAAGTCCACAAAACCTTTGACGCCGCCCAGGAAGGCAAAGTCTTCTTCCTTGCCCTGAATCTCGTCAACCAGGCGGATCTTCACGCCATTGTTCAGGAAGGACAGCTCGCGCAGGCGCTTGGCCAGGATCTCGTGGTGGTATTCGATATTGCTGAAAATTTCCACGTCGGCCAGGTAACGCACGCAAGTACCCGTGCGGCCTTCTGCAGGACCGGTCACCGCCAGGGGCGCAGTGCGCTCGCCACGGCGGAACTCGACCTGGTGTTCGTTGCCATTGCGCCAGATGGTCAGCAACAGCCATTCGGACAGGGCGTTCACACAAGACACACCCACACCGTGCAAACCGCCAGACACCTTGTAGGAGTTCTGGTCGAATTTACCGCCGGCGTGCAGTTCGGTCATGACGATTTCAGCGGCGCTGCGCTGGTGTTCGTCGTCCTTGTGGATATCGGTTGGAATACCGCGGCCGTTATCGCACACCGAAATGCTGTTGTCGGAGTGGATGGTGACGACGATATCGTCGCAATGACCGGCCAAGGCCTCATCAATCGCGTTATCCACCACCTCGAAAACCATGTGGTGCAGGCCGGTGCCATCGGAGGTGTCCCCGATGTACATGCCTGGACGCTTGCGCACGGCCTCCAGGCCTTTGAGCATTTTGATGGAATCAGCGCCGTAATCGGCTGGCTGGGTGGTCGTGGTTTGATCGGTCATAGCATAAAACCTTGTAATAGCCTGTCTGCTTCAAGCGGGTATGGCCCGGCGGGCCATACCGGTCAAACATGCTGCATTAAATGCGCATCGGCATGACCACGTACTTGAAGTCTTCTTGCTCGGGCAGCGTCATCAACACAGAGGCGTTGGCATCGGGCTGCACAGACCAGCGGACCGTTTCGTCCTTGATGCTGGCCAACACATCGAGCAGGTAGCTGACGTTAAAGCCAACGTCCAGACTTTCGTGTTCATAATCAATATCCAGCTCTTCGACGGCTTCTTCCTGTTCAGCGTTGGAGGCGGAGATCTTGAGCTGGTTTTGCGACAGTTGCAGTCGCACGCCACGCAGTTTGTCGGTGGTCAGAATGGCAGCACGTTGCAAACTGCCTTGCAGCACTTCACGGCTGACATCGAAGTGGCGGGTGTAGTTGGAAGGAATCACACGAGCAAAGTCGGGGAATTTGCCTTCAACCAGTTTGGAGACCAACTCCACATCGCCAAAGCGGAAACGAATCTGACGGCTGGACACATCAATGTTGACCAGATCGTCGGTATCGCCCAGCAAACGCTGCATTTCCAGCACCGTCTTGCGCGGCACGATGATGTCGTGACGCTCCTGCACGCCGTCAATTGCGGTGGCATTATGAGCCAGACGGTGACCGTCCGTGGTAACCGTACGTACCAGGCCGGGTTCAAACACCAGCAACATACCGTTCAGGTAGTAGCGAATGTCTTGCTGCGCCATGGCAAAGTGCACCGTATTGAACAGGTGCTTCAAAGTGCGCTGAGGCATGCTCAAGGACACGTCCCACTGCTCTGGCAGGTTCAGCACTGGAAAATCAGCGGCTTCCAGAGTCTGCAACTGAAAGCGGCTCTTGCCGGACTGGATGGTCAGCTTGCCGCTGTCCAGGCCCAGGCGCACATCGCCAAAGTCGGGCAGGGCTTTCAGAATGTCCAGCAGCTTGCGGGCCGCCACCGTGGTGGCTGCATTGTCCTCACCCACGCCAAAGTCGGCATTGGTGGTGATCTGCACTTCCAGGTCGGTTGCCAGGAAAGAGACATCAGAGCCGTTTTTACGCAGCAGGATGTTGGCCAGAATCGGCAAAGTATGGCGGCGCTCCACAATGCCAACTACTGTGGATAAGGGCTTTAGCAATGCGTCGCGAGTAGCTTGAACGAGTTGCATGGTCATCCTTTGAGAGTTTGTTCCAGTACGTGTAATGCGTGATTCAGTTCGGCTTGCTTGGTGCGTGCATCCGAGATTTTGCGCACCGCGTGCAGCACCGTAGTGTGGTCCCTACCACCGAAAAGATCGCCAATTTCCGGCAAACTCTTTTGGGTCAGTTCCTTGGCCAGATACATGGCCACCTGGCGCGGCATGGCGATATTGGCGGGGCGGCGCTTGGAGTACATATCCGCGACCTTGATTTTATAAAAATCGGCCACGGTTTTCTGAATATTTTCCACTGTGATCTGCCCATTGGAGACCGACAGCAAATCCTTCAGTGCATCCTTGCACACTTCCACCGTCAAGACATCGCGGCCATGGAAACGCGCGTAGGCCGAAACCTTGCGCAGCGCCCCTTCCAGCTCGCGCACGTTGCTGCGCAGATGCTTGGCAATGAAGAAAGCCACTTCTTCGGGCATGGCAATGCCTTCGGCCTGAGCCTTGCGCAACAAGATTGCCACGCGCATTTCCAGCTCGGGCGGCTCGATGGCCACGGTCAGGCCGGAGTCAAAGCGCGAGATCAGGCGGCTATCAATATTGGCCAGCTCTTTGGGATAGGTATCCGAGGTGATGATGATCTGCTTGCGCTGAGCCACCATCGCTTCAAAGGCGTAGAAAAACTCTTCCTGCGTACGGTTCTTGCCGGCGAAAAACTGAATATCGTCAATCAGCAGCAAGTCCAGCGAATGGTAGTAGCGCTTGAACTCGTCAAACGCCTTGCGCTGGTATGCCTTGACCACGTCCGACACGTATTGGTCGGCATGGACGTAACGTACCCGCACACCATTGCCATTGGCGACCAGCGCATTGCCGATCGCGTGAATCAGGTGGGTCTTGCCCAAACCCACACCGCCATACAGAAAGAGTGGGTTATAGGAGACACCGGGGTTCTCGGCCACCTGCAAGGCCGCTGCGCGTGCCAGCTGGTTGGCTTTACCCGTCACGAAGTTGTCGAAAGTCAGTTCGGCGTTCAGGCGCGAACGATCCTGTACCGCATCCACCACCGCCGTCATGGCCGGGTTGGCAACAGGAGGGGCCAGGTTTTCACCGGCGGGGCTGCCTGCAGGCGCAGGAGCGGCACGATCGGCCAGGGCGCGACGAGGCGCCGCGCTGGCCGAGGGCAGCTCGAACTGAACCGTTACGGGACATTCGTAGAAATCCGAAGCCAGTTCCTCTATGCGAGTGGCGAAATTCTTGCGGACCCAATCCAGTTTGAAACGATTAGGAGCAGAAACGCGCAACACCCCGGCTTCGCTGTCGAAGTCCAGGGGAACCAGTGGACGTATCCACGCACTTATTTGTTGGGGGGGAAGCTCCTGCTCCAATTTCTGAACGCAGGACTGCCAGAATTCATTCATCGGTCATCACTTCTGTAAACCTCGATTCTACCCTGAGCTGTGCCAAGTTATCCACAGGCTAACAAATTTAGTTGCGTAATATCGGGCTAAATAATTGACACAACAGAAAGAATTTGCTGAAATGACGGGCTTAACACGATTTTCTGTTGCCAGATCCCAAGCGTTTGCGCTGTCGGGGTGGAGATTTTCTGCGATTTCTGGCGGCTCATTTTTTTGGATACACCATGAAACGCACCTACCAACCCTCTGTTACCCGTCGCAAGCGTACCCACGGTTTTCGCGTTCGCATGAAAACTCGCGGTGGCCGCGCTGTTTTGAACGCACGTCGCGCTAAAGGTCGCAAACGTCTGGCTGTATAAGCCATGTCGGGATGCGGGGCCCAGGGTGATGGATCTATTATCTAAAGCCCGACTCCCACGATACGCATCATGCGTGCCTCCTTTCCAGCTACGGCTCGCTTACATAGCCCCACCGAATACGCACAGTCTCTTAAAGGGCAACGCGTAGGTCGCGGGGCTTTGTTCGTGGTCACTCGCTCTCGTGGCGAAGATCCACACCAGACCGAAGGCGCCCGTCTGGGACTGATCGTCCCCAAGCGCTTTGCCAACCGTGCCGTCACCCGCAACACCATCAAGCGTATCTTGCGCGAAACCTTCCGCCACAAACGTGAAGGCTTGCCCAATGCCGCCTATGTCTTTAGGCTGCACAGCAAGGTACCCCAGGTGTCGCTGACTGCCCTGAAGCAACTGGTTCGCACCGAGGCCGACACCTTGTTCTCCAAGGTACGGCCATGATGCGCAAACTGGCTTCGGCACCGATCCGCTTTTACCAGTTTTTTCTGAGTCCATGGATCGGTAGAAACTGCCGCTTTACTCCCAGCTGCTCCAACTATGCCTTGCAGGCCATTGAAATTCATGGCCCGCTCAAAGGGCTATGGCTCGGTGGTGTACGCATCTGCCGCTGCAATCCCTGGTGCAAGGGAGGGCATGATCCTGTGCCCGCTCGCACGCCCGAAGACCGCAACACTTTCTGAAATCGTCCTGGTCTGCGCCTTGTTTTTCAAGGCAACCCCCTGTTTGCTGACCAGCTACGTTAAACTGCTAAGCTTTTGCTCAGCTTTATAAATGTGATACAGGCGCTATGGATATCCGACGCACCATCCTATGGATGATCTTCTCCTTTGCACTGCTGCTGCTGTGGAACAACTGGCAGGAATACAACGGCAAACCATCGCTGTTCGCTTCCACCCCAGCCACCACACAAGCGCCAGCAGCCTCCGACGAACCTGCCGCAAACGGTGGTGTTCCCGCTGCTCAAGAGCCGACTGCGTCTGCTGCCTTGCCTTCGAGCAACAGCGCGGTGTCTGCCACAGCGCAAACTATCGACATCACGACAGACGTCTACAAGCTGGGCTTTAGCACCGAAGGTGCCCAGCTGATCAAGGCCGAGCTGTTGAAGTACGGTTCGCCCGAGAACCCCGAGCAGCCCATGGTGCTGCTGGATAACTCGCCCGCCTCCACCTACCTGGCCCAGTCCGGTATTGTGGGTGCCTCTGGCCAGAACCTGCCCAACCACCTGACCCCGTTCACCCTGGTCTCGAGCCAGCGCAGCATGACGGGCGATACGCTGGACGTGGTGTTTGAAGCGACTTCGGACGACGTGAAAGTCACCAAGACCTACACGCTGCACAAGGGTCGCTACGACATCCAGGTTCGTCACGACATCCAGAACAATACCGGCGCCGCGATTGACCCACGCCTGTACCTGCAACTGACTCGCGACGGCAACAACCCACCCGACTCTTCCCGCCTGTACAGCACCTTTACCGGTCCTGTGGTTTACTCCAGCGGCGACAAATTCCAGAAGATCACCTTCTCGGACATTGACAAGAACAAGGCCACCTACGCGCGCAGCGTGGATAACGGCTGGATCGGCATGGTGCAGCACTACTTTGCAACCGCCTGGGTTCCTGCCCAGGATCTGCAACGCACCAACGAAATCCTGAAGCTGGGCAACAATCTGTACGCCGTGCGCACGCTGGAATCGGTCGGTTCGATCGCCGCTGGCCAAAGCAAGGCTGTGGACGCCTCCCTGTGGGTAGGCCCGCAAGACCAGAAAGCCATGTCGCAACTGGCTACCGGTCTGGATCTGGTGGTGGACTACGGCTGGCTGACCATCATCTCCAAGCCGCTGTTCAAGCTGCTGACCTGGCTGCATTCCCTGCTGGGTAACTGGGGCTGGGCCATTGTGGCATTGACCGTGCTGATCAAGCTGGTGTTCTTCCCGCTGTCGGCCGCCAGCTACCGCTCCATGGCCAAGATGAAGCAATTTGCGCCACGCATGCAAGCCCTGCGCGAGAAGTTCGGCGACGACAAGGCCAAGCTGAACGCCGCCATGATGGAGATGTACCGCACCGAGAAGATCAACCCGCTGGGTGGCTGTTTGCCCATGCTGGTTCAGATCCCTGTGTTCATTGCACTGTACTGGGTGCTGCTGGGCAGCGTCGAGATGCGCGGTGCACCCTGGATTCTGTGGATTCACGACTTGGCCGCACGCGACCCATGGATGATTCTGCCCGCCATCATGATGGGTACCATGTTCCTGCAGATCAAGCTGAACCCCACCCCGCCTGATCCAATGCAAGCCAAAGTCATGATGCTGATGCCTCTGGTCTTTGGTGGCATGATGTTCTTCTTCCCCGCCGGTCTGGTTCTGTACTGGTGCGTGAACAACATCCTGTCCATTGCCCAGCAGCGCTACATCATGGTGCAGATCGAAAAGAACAGCGCGAAAGCAGCCAACAGCTAATTCGCTCTGACACAAAAAACCTCGCTACGTTTAGCGGGGTTTTTTTTTGCCTGCTACCCATGCCAGATCACTCGGAACGATCCTGCCCAACCTCGCTAAAGACCCGTATTTACAAACATTGATTAACTTTTCAGATTCTGCTCATAGAAAATTCATGCGCAGCGTTTCTACTTACCGCTATGATCGGGATGAAAACCGTCTTGATAGCAAAAAGCTATTTGTTCACTAAAATCATTTGATTTAACTATTTCGACCAAGGCAAGTAGACTGATCTCAACTTCTTAAAACGACCCGCCCCCTCGGTTCGGGTCAGCTTCAACGGAGAAACACAATGAGCAACAAAACCCTGACAACCGCCGCTGGCCGCCCGGTTGAGGAGAACCAGAACTCCATGACGGCAGGCCCTCGTGGTCCCGTCCTGATGCAGGATTATTGGCTGCTGGAGAAGCTGGCTCACTTTGACCGAGAACGCATCCCGGAGCGTGTCGTACACGCCAAAGGCTCGGGCGCTTTCGGTACCTTTACCGTCACGCACGACATCACGAAGTACAGCATGGCCAAGGTCTTCAAGCCAGGCAGCAAGACACCCGTTTTCTTACGTTTTTCCACCGTAGCAGGTGAAGCAGGAGCCGCCGATGCAGAACGCGACGTTCGAGGATTTGCCCTCAAATTCTATACAGAAGACGGAAACTGGGACCTCGTGGGCAATAACACTCCTGTCTTCTTTATACGGGATCCACTGAAGTTCCCCGACTTCATCCACACACAGAAACGCGACCCGCGCAGCCACCTGCGCAACATGAGCGCCGCCTGGGATTTCTGGTCCTTGTCGCCCGAGTCCTTGCACCAGGTCACCATCTTGATGAGCGACCGCGGTTTGCCCTGTAACCTTCGTCAGCAGCACGGCTTTGGTTCGCACACCTACAGCCTGATCAACGACAAGGGCGAGCGCCACTGGGTGAAGTTCCACTTCAAATCCCAGCAGGGCATTGCCAACTACACCAATGAAGAAGCCGCCAAAGTCGTGGGCCAGGACCGCGAGAGCTCGCAGCGCGATCTATACGAGAACATTGAAAAGGGCAACTTCCCACGCTGGGCGCTGCGCATTCAGATCATGACCGAAGAGCAGGCGCGCACCTACCACATCAACCCCTTTGACGTGACCAAGGTCTGGCCACATGGCGACTTCCCGCTGATCGATGTGGGCATGCTGGAGTTGAACGAGAACCCCACCAACTACTTTGCCCAAGTGGAGCAAGCCGCCTTTACGCCTGCCAACCTGGTGCCCGGCATTGGTCACTCGCCCGACCGCATGCTGCAAGGTCGTATCTTTTCCTACGGCGACACCCAGCGTTACCGTCTGGGCGTGAACCACGGGCTGCTGCCAGTGAACGCACCGCGTTGCCCGTTCCACAGCTACCACCGCGATGGCGCCATGCGTACTGGCGACAATAACGGCGGCACGATCAACTACGAGCCCAACAGCCAGGGCGAATGGCAACAGGCTCCCCGTAGCGAACCGCCTCTGGCGCTGGACGGCCAGCCGGCAGATCACTGGGATCACCGCGTGGATGATGATTACTACTCGCAGCCCGGCAATCTGTTCCGCCTGTTCAACGACGAAGAAAAGCAGCGTCTGTTCAGCAATATTGCCGACGCCATGGCCGGTGTTCCCAAGGAAATCATCGAGCGTCAGCTGGGTCACTTCACCAAGGCAGATCCTGCCTACGGTGCAGGTGTCAAAGCAGAACTGACAAAACGCGGTCAGCTTTAAACCCTGACTGGGCTGTTTAAGCCATCAAAGAATCGGCTCCCCATCTACAATCGGGGAGCCGATTTTTTTTTGCACTGGCCCTGCGTTTTCCTACCGAGCCCCACCATGAAATTTGGCTACACCATCATCTACGTTCCCGACGTCGGCCAGGCACTGGATTACTTCAACCGCGCGTTTGGCTTGACCACCAAAATGCTGCATGAAACCGGCTTGTACGGCGAGCTGGAAACCGGCCAAACCACCTTGGCCTTTGCGGGGGAAATGCTGGCCTACATGAACTACCCAAAAGGCCATTTGTCACCGCACGCGTCAGAAGTGCCGCTGGGCATCGAAGTTGCCCTGGTCTGCGATGATGTACCTGCCGCTCATGCCAAGGCGCTGGCAGAAGGGGGCACGGAACTGGCACCGCCGCAGGACAAGCCTTGGGGACAGGTGGTGTCTTATGTGCAAACACCGGAGCGCATTGTGGTGGAGTTGTGTACGCCGGTTAATTAAGTTTGTGCTGGATTCGGGATATGCATTCCGTGCACCTCAAGCGCAATCTGACAGGGGCGTGTCCGGGTCTTGCTAACATCGACTTGTTCAGAGCGGTTAGAAAACTACACGTAGAAGCAAAAACGCCCCACACTCAAACTTGCGGGGCGTTTTTCCACATCCTTGAGTTTTACTGCTGCAAATACCCCGACTCCTTGATGATGGGTCCCCAAGTGTCCAGGTCGTTCTGAACAATGCGCGATAGCTCCTGCGCATCGCCCGACTCGGGTCGGAAGCCGATGGGCACAATCGCGCTTTCAATGCGTGGCAGCTTGGCCACTTCATTGAAGGCGTCCTGGAACTGTTTGACCATCTCCGGCTCCATGCCCAGCGGGGCAAAAATCCCCATCCAGCCCGACGCTTTCAGGTCGCCATAGCCCATTTCTGCAAAGGTGGGCACGTCTTTCAAGATAGGCAGGCGTTCCGCGCCGGTAATCCCCAGCACCCGCACCGAACCGGCGGCAACGTGTTCGGTAATCATGCCCACCGCATCCACGCCAGCGGGTATATGGTCACCCAGCAGGTCGTTGATCAAAGGGGCACCCCCTTTATAAGGCACGGGGGACATCTGGATATCGTTCTTCTTGGCGATGCTGTAGCCAATGAACTGAGGGGCACTGCCGGGGGCGGGAATGCCATAGTGGCCGTACTTTTCCGGTTCTTTGCGCACCAGCTCCACGTACTCCTGCAAGGTATTGGCAGGCGTGGTTTTACCGACCACAAAGATATGTTCGAACTTGGCGATCACGGCTACCGGCGCAAAATCCTTTATTGGATCGTAGCTGACCGTTTTTACGGTCAGGGGCAGGGTGGTCATCATGTGATTATTGGCGACCAACAGCACCGAGCCATCGGTAGGCGAGCGCAAAAAGCCTTGAGCGGCAACCTGCCCGCCCGCGCCTGCGCGGTTATCCACCACCACATTCACACCCAGCTTTTCACGTAATTGCTCGGCATACACCCGCGCGACGGCATCCGCTGTTCCTCCGGCCGGATAACCTACGACCAAACGTATGGTGTCCGGCAACTTGCTGGCAACAGACATGCCTGTTGCCAAGGCCAACGCCGTTCCCAGCAACACCTGCGCCCATTTCTTTTTCATTACTTGTCTCCCTACCTCTTGATGACGCTATTAAAGTTCTACTACTCGTCCATTTCCTTGTGCGGCATGACGGCTTAACAAGGCGGCCGCCGTCAATACGTCCTCGAATGCCAAGCCCAAGGATTTAAAAATCGTGATTTCTTCATTGTTGATGCGGCCTGCGGCTTGCCCCTCCAGAACGGCGCCCAGCTCGTTCAGCTCGGTATCCGCCGACAAGTAGCCCTGCTTGCACGCATTCAAGAACTCGCCCGACTCGTTACGAGTGGATTGCGCACGGTCCACAAACAAACGGCCTGCCGTCATGGTGGGGCCATCCAGTTCACTGCTGGCGGGTATGCTGGAACCCATGGCGGTGATGTGCGTGCCAGGGCGCAGCCATTCGCGCTGCAAGACAGGCGTGGCAGAGCTGGTGGCCGTCAGTACCATATCCGACTGGGACACGGCTTCCTGGGCCGAGACTCCGGCTATCAAGGGGCAATCCAGATACGCCTGGGCTTCTTCAATGAAATGCTGAGCCGACTGTGCGGAGCGGGTAATCACAAATACGTTGCTCAAGCGACGCACTTGCGCCACGGCACGCAACTGCCACAAGGCCTGATGCCCGCCACCAAACAAGGTCAGCACGCTGGCATCCGGGCGCGCCAGCATGTCGGTAGCCAGGCCACTGACCGCTGCGGTACGCAAGGCCGTCACGCTGCTGGCATCCAGAATGGCACGTGTTTCGCCGGTCAAGCCGCTCATCAAGAGCACGCAGCCTTGATGGGGGTCCTTACCCAAGCGCACATTGTCTGGAAACAGGGTGCCCATCTTGGCACCGTACAAAGGCTCGGGATAAATCTCCGGCATGTCGATGCAGGCAGGCATCATGCCCAGAAAGCCGCTGGACAAATGGCTGCGCACAATCGTACGCAAGGGCTGGTCAATACGCCCTTGCTGCATGGCGATAAAACCCTGGCGCATCAGATCAATCGCCGCCCCCATATCCAACCCTTCATACACTTCCTGGGCTTTTGCTACATAAACGCTTAGCTGCATGATTAGCCTTGCGCCAGTGGCGTGGTGATATGGCGGATAAAGGTGTCGGTATCCGTATTGGAGCCGCAAAACAACACGCCCACTCGTTGCCCGGCCAGATGTTTGCGCAAGGGGAACATCAAGGCAGCCGTTGCCACAGCGCAAGCCGGTTCAGTGGCCATCTTGAATTCGTTGAACAGGAAGTGCATCCCTGCACGGATCTGGTCGTCGTTGACGGTCACCAGCGTATCGATATTGTCCTGACACACACGGAAGCTGAACTCGTCAGTATGCGGAGCCATCAGACTGTCTGCGATGGACTGCATGGCGCCGATTTTTTGCGGCTCGCCAGCCTGGCGGCTAAGCGCCATGACGTTTGCTCCCACAGGCTCGATGCCATAGACCACGCAATCAGGCTGCCACAGCTTGACGGCAGCCGACACACCGGCGGCCAAGCCACCGCCCCCAATGGGCACCAGCACCGCGTCCAGCTTGCCCGCTTGCTGCAACCATTCGTAGCCCAGCGTGGCGGTTCCCAGCACGGTGGGGTAGGTGCTGAACGGATGAATGAAGGTCTTCTGTTCGTTCTTCTCTATATGACGCACCAGTTCAAACGCCTGCTCGCCATTGTCAGCAAAGACGATCTCGGCCCCATATTCGCGGCACAGCGCTACGCGCGCCGGGCTGGCCGTCTTGATCATCACGGTCTTGGCTTTCACCCCCATTTGATGGGCGGCATAGGCCACGGCCACGGCGTGGTTACCTGCAGAAACGCAAGTCACCCCTTGCTGGCGTGCTTCTTCGGACAAGCTCAACAAGTTGTTGAAAGCACCGCGTACCTTGAACGTGCCCGAGGCCTGCAAATGCTCGAACTTGAAATTGACGGCGCTGTCCAGACGCCCGGTCTGGTAATCGAACACGGGCGTCTGGTGCACATAGGGACGCAGACGCTCATGCGCCTGCACCACATTTTCCTTGGTAACTTTTTCTGTTGTCATGGGTTTGCCTTGAAACCTGTTTGTCTATTTTTAAGAGGCCACAGCCTGGCTGCGAATCAGAGCGCGCAAGAACTGCTCGCACTGCTCCACTTGCGCCAGTTCTACGTACTCGTCGGGACGATGGGCCTGCTCGATATTGCCGGGACCACAGATAATCGAAGGGATACCGGCTTGCTGGAACAGACCTGCCTCGGTGCCATAGGCCACTTTGCGCACCGTGTCGTCCCGCGTCAGTTCACGCACCAGCTTGGTAATGGCTGCTTGTTCTTCAGGATTCAGGCCGGGAGCGCTGGCCAGTTTCTCCAGCTCCACCAAAGCATCCGGATGCTCGCGGCGCATGGCAGGCAGGACTTTCAGGTCAATGAACTCACGGATTTCCTGCAAGATCGGCTCAGGGTCCACGCCGGGCAGATTGCGGTATTCAAATTCAAACTCGCAAAGGTCAGGTACGGTATTCAAGGCGATACCGCCACGAATCATGCTGGTCTGCAAAGTGGTGAAGGGCACGTCAAAATCATGGTCATAAGGGCCCATGCTCTTGTAGTCGTCGGCCAGATCACGGATGGCGGTAATGATGCGGGCGGCATGCTCAATCGCGTTCACACCCTTGGGGGTCAGCGAGGAGTGCGCGGCATGACCGTGCACCCGGCAGCGATAGGCGTTAATGCCTTTATGCGCCACGATGGTGCGCATGCTGGTGGGTTCACCCACCACGCAACCTTCCGGTTTCACGCCACGGCGGACCAAGTCATCAATCATGACTGGCGCGCCCACACATCCCACTTCTTCGTCGTAGGAGTAGGCAAGGTGGATGGGTTTGGACAGCTTGGTCGCCAGCATTTCAGGAACCAATTGCAAGGTCACACCGACAAAGCCTTTCATGTCGCAAGTACCGCGGCCATACAGGCGGTCGTCGCGAATCTCGGCTTTGAAAGGGTCACTGCTCCAGTTCTGGCCATCGACAGGCACCACATCGGTATGGCCCGACAAAACAATGCCACCAGTACGCGTGCCATCAGCAGCCGGAATCGTAGCGAACAGATTGGCCTTGCGGCCGCCGGCGTCATGCGTCAGCACAGTTTCCAGCCCTTGCTGCTGCAAATAGGCCTGCACGTCATGAATCAGTTCCAGGTTGGATTCCCGGCTTGTCGTATCATAAGCAATCAGTTTCTGTATCCATTCCACCGAGGTAGAGGGATAAGCAGTAGGATCAAACAACGCAGTCATGCCTTCTTTCTCCCAGCGTAAAACGTGTAGTTCTATACAATAGGACAGAGTTTTCCTATAAGAAAATTAATATTATTTATAAGAAGATGGCTTTTTACTTCTTTAGGTTATGACAAAAGACTTAGCCAACACCGCCCCCAACTTATTGAGCAAAACAGCCATGGGGGCGCGCATACGTGATGAACGCAAACGACAGGGCCTGACCCTGCTGATGTTGGCACGCTTATCCAATGTGTCTTTGTCCACCCTGTCCAAGGCAGAGCGCGGCCTGATTGGCCTGAGCTACGAAAAATTTCTGGCCGTCAGCCGGGCCTTGAAGATGGATTTGTCCGACCTGTTCAAGACACCTCGCGATCAAAATGAATCCGGCATGGATATTCTGGTGGGACGGGCTTCACGTACCGTGACCTACCATGCGCATCGTTATGAATACGGCATGCTGGCATCAGAATGGATCAACAAGAAAATGACGCCCATGCACGGGCGTGTCCTGGCCGGTAAACCACGCGATGCCAGCGACTTCAGCCAGCACGAAGGCGAAGAATTTATTTTTGTGATCGAAGGGCAGTTGACCATGCAGTTTCAGGACGGGCGCCGCCACGTGCTGCAGGCGCGCGACAGCATCTACTTCAAAAGCAATCTGGGCCACTTGTACCTGTGCGAACACGGGGAAAGCGTGGAGATCTTGGTGGTTTGTGTGAACAATCATTAGGCTCAAGAGGCGTAGACAGCTAACTTTTGCCGCTGTGGTGACATACCCAAGAGCTTGTTTATTTGCTTTGGCCCCGGTTAGATAACCCAGATGCCTGCCTGATTGCCTGATTGCCTGATTCTCAAGACCCTGGGCCACAAGTAGATAAACACAAGCGTTTCAGATACCAACAAGGGCTAACGCTCCAAGTCCGAACCATCCACCTGCTCCATTACAATACGGCTCTGTTCTGCCTCTTTGATCGATCTGCCCATGTCCAGCTCTTCCCCTATTGTGGCTATTGCCACCGCCCCCGGCCGGGGTGGTATTGGTGTCATCCGTGTGTCCGGCAAGGAGCTTGATGCTCTGATCCAGACCCTGTTTGGCCGTACGCTGCAAGCGCGTCATGCGCACTTTTTGCCCTTCAAGGACGCACAAGACGAGGCAATCGACGAGGGCATCGCGCTGTTCTTTAAAGGCCCGCATTCTTATACCGGCGAAGATGTGCTGGAGCTGCAGGGCCACGGCGGCCCGGCTGTTCTGCGCCGCCTGCTGGATCGCTGCCTGGAAGCGGGTAAAGATCAGGGCCTGCGCCTGGCCGAGCCTGGCGAGTTCACCCAGCGCGCCTTC
This sequence comes from Alcaligenes sp. RM2, assembly GCF_052931795.1. Classification (NCBI taxonomy): domain Bacteria; kingdom Pseudomonadati; phylum Pseudomonadota; class Betaproteobacteria; order Burkholderiales; family Alcaligenaceae; genus Alcaligenes; species Alcaligenes sp. RM2. The sequence goes on along the minus strand of NZ_JBRFIO010000004.1, from coordinate 92,241 downwards.
TTGAATGACAGACTGGACCTGGCCCAGGCCGAGGCCGTGGCCGACTTGATTGACGCTTCATCGGAAGCCGCGGCCCGCAGTGCCGTCGCGTCCCTATCCGGCGTGTTTTCCAACAACGTCAACGCCCTGGCCGACCGTATCATTCACCTGCGCATGCTGGTAGAAGCTACGCTGGATTTCCCCGAAGAAGAAATCGACTTCCTGGAAAAGTATCAGGCGGCGGCCACCCTGCAAGGCATACAGGACGAGCTGGAACGCATCCTGCAGCATTCGCGTCAAGGGGCGATCCTGCGCGAGGGCCTGCACGTTGTACTGGCAGGCCAGCCCAATGTGGGTAAATCCAGCCTGCTCAACGCCCTGGCCGGTGAAGATGTGGCCATCGTGACCGACATCGCCGGCACCACCCGCGACCGCGTCATGCAGCTGATCCACATCGATGGCATCCCGCTACATATCGTGGACACCGCTGGTCTGCGTGAAACCGAGGACACCGTAGAGCGCATCGGTATCGCCCGAACCTGGGACGAAATCGCCAAGGCGAACGTGATCGTGCACCTGCTCGATGCTCGCAACCCGCAAGACGAGCTCGATAGTGCCATTACCACTCGCCTGCCATCACACGTACCCGTGCTGCGCGTCTATAACAAGATAGACTTGCTGACAGCTGAGCAACAGGCGGCCTTGCCGGCACAAGAAAGCGGCGCCACCGTGCTGCCGATTTCTGCCCGTAAGGACATCGGTCTGGACACGCTGCGCCGCACCTTGCTGGATATCGCAGGCTGGAACCCCGGCAGTGAGTCCCCCTGGCTGGCACGAGAACGACACCTGCGGGCCTTGGAGCGCGCGGAGTACCACCTGGGCCTGGCTGCGGAACACGCCACACACAGCGATCAGGTATTGGATCTGTTTGCAGAAGAGCTCCGCCTGGCACATCTGGATCTGTGCTCGATTACCGGCGAGTTCAGCAGCGATGATTTGCTGGGGGAGATTTTCTCCAGTTTTTGTATTGGGAAGTGATGCAGGCCTGAACGTCCTCGGTGTCTCATCGCACTGGCCCCAGAACCAGACAAGGCTTTTGGCGACGTGATGGCAAGTGTCATACAACCCGGAGACATCAAGTGGAATCTCAAGACATTACGCAGCTAACAAACCAGTTCGACGGCTTGAGCCACACCATCCCAGAAGAGGGCGTGGAGTTCTGGTTCGCCCGCGACTTGATGGAGCCTTTAGGCTATGTGCGTTGGGAGAACTTCAAGACGGCGATCGACCGGGCGGTAGAGTCTTGTAAAACAACGGGTTACGAAGAAGGGGACCATTTTCGTGGCGTCACGAAAATGGTCCAGATTGGCAGCGGAGCAGATCGTTCGATAGAAGACATCATGCTCACCCGCTATGCCTGTTACCTCATCGCCCAGAACGGCGACCCACGCAAGCCGGCGATTGCCTTTGCTCAAAGCTACTTCGCCATCCAGACCCGCAAGCAGGAGCTGATTGAAGATCGCATGCGTCTGCAAGCCAGACTGGATGCCCGCGAACGCCTTCGCGAGTCCGAAAGGACACTATCGCAAAACCTCTATGAACATGGGGTAGACGACAAAGGCTTTGGCCGCATCCGATCAAAAGGGGATGCGGCGCTATTTGGTGGGCACACCACCCAGATGATGAAAGACCGCTACGGCATTATTCAAACCCGCCCCTTGGCTGACTTTCTGCCTACGCTAACCATTGCCGCCAAGAACCTCGCCACGGAAATGACGAATCACAACGTCACGCAAGAGCAGCTACATGGCGAGACGTCGATCACCCGCGAGCATGAACAGAACAACCGCAGCGTGCGCGATATGCTGGGTCAGCGCGGTATCCAGCCTGAGCAGCTCCCTGCCGAGGAAGATATTAAAAAGCTGGAACGTCGCGTCAAAACAGAAGAAAAGAAACTGCTGAAACAAACAGGGAAACTTCCAGCCCACAAGCAGAAAGACCAAGAGCCACACTAGCAGCTAAAGGAAGAAGGCCTGGAACCTTCTTCAAGCCGACTGCCGGATACTTGCCTACCCCTACTACTGCGAGCAGGCCCCCACCTCAGTAAAAACCCGAAATTCATCCCTGAATTAAGCCCTATCAAAGCTCGTCCTCATCGATCAGGACTATGCTGGGTATTCCATCGTCTCCTGCGGGAGGACATCATGCACACACTCAACAAGTGGGTTTTGATGGCAGCTTTGCTTCATGGCGCTTGGGCAGCACAAGCTCAAGAATGGATGCCTCTGGAATTGGAGGCGGAACAGCGCTCCATCTCCCGTCTCAGCGTGGCCCAGTGCCTGGATACCGTTCAGCAAACCGCCGCGGGCGAAGGCTACCAGCAGCGCAATGACTCGGCAGCCAGCGAACAGTTAGGGGTTTATATTGGTGCGGCTCCCCTAGGGGGCGGATCGCTGGTGGTGTATTGCATTGATTTGAATCCATCGACTGCCTACATCATTCGCACCAAAGCACAGGTCACGGCGGATTTGATGTCTCCACATCAGCTCAACCACAAAATTACGCAGGCCTTGACGGTGGCAAACCAGCCCTGAGTATCAGTGACGGCAGCCCCAGACTGTCCCGAGTCAAAAAAGGGCGCAGTCACTGGTTCATACAGGCTTGCGCCCGAACAAACCGCCCGCGCCCCCAAGGACTCCCGAAGCCAGTCGAACGGCTTCTTACTTCATCAACAAATCTGCCACTTCCATACGGCTATCTCCATCCAGCTCAATGTCGTCCATAACCTTGTTCAACATGGCGTGGGCACTGGACAGAGCACCGTTCAAACTGGTCAGCTCGCCTTGCACGCGCTCCAGCTCCTGTTTCTTTTCCGCTTCACTACCTTTGTCGCTGGCCTGGATACGCTGCAACTCCATCAGTTTTTGCTGAATTTGCTCTTTCAGGTCGCGGATACGTTTAAGTATGTCCTTGACTCCGTCAGGCAAAGAGCTGTCATCAATGTCCTTGTCGCGGCCTTTTTTCTGAGCTTGCTGACTGGTCAACGACAGATCTTTTCCCATGGGAGACAGGTGCACCTTGATACGTCCCGACGAGTCTATGGAACCAGACTCTTCCTGCTCGGGCACCACAGGGGGCGTCATGGCCGACGCGTTTAATGGTTCAGCCACGGGCATAGTTTGTTTATGTATTAAACCCTGTCCACTGATCTCTATGGTCATACTTTCCTCTCTTGTACACATCATCCCCTAGAGGGTTACGGCTGAAACCCGGTAGTTCTTTACCGTGATGTGTTCACCAAGTGTTGCGCCTTTTACTCAGCTGTTCGGCACAACTCAGAAATAAGTAGCAAGAAAAGACACTTTTATTTACTTTTATACGAAAAGTGCCTCCTAACCATTGTCTTCTCTTTATCTGAACCCCATGGACTTCAAAATCAAAGCACTACTAGGCCACACCCTGTTGGCCTTGAGCTGGGCCGGCAGCGCTTATGCCTACGAGACAGAATTCATTCTGAACAAACAAGGTCAACAAGCCTTTGAGTTGCGGATCTATGGGCCGGATGATGGCGGTTACGATACGTCGGATCAATCCAATCCACGCGTTTCCCCCTGGAATATTGACGAGAATGGTCGGCTGAAAATTCGTGCCGCCCTGGAGCGCTGGGCCGAAATCCTTGACCTGCCGGCGGGCTACACACCGGCTGTGATCAACTTGGGCACCATGAATGACAAGAACGCCAATGCCTATGGTGCCCAACTAAGTAACCCTGATCATCCCAACTTCGTCCTGTCGGCCTTGCAAGCACGCTTGCACGGAATCTTCCAGGGTGACCCAAACAACCCCGATGCGGTTATCAGCGTCGGAAAGCTGGATCTGGATACCGCCCCCGTCAATCCAAGCCAACTGCCCTTAACTGGCAAGGCGGACTACAACGCAGTCATTTTCCACGAGTTGGCGCATGCTTTGGGCATCAGCAATACAGTCACCGACAACCTGCCTGAAAACAGCTTTGATCCACCCGATCCCTTTTTCCTGAATGACCTTAGCCCCTGGGCCTTGGGCTTGCGCGATGACCAGGGTCGAGCCCCCAGCCCTGGACAGAAAATCCTGTGCTCGGTCTGCACCAACCCATATGATCCTGCCGCTTTTGACCTGCGCGAAGACAAGGGCTACTTCACTGGAGATCATGTACAGGAAGTCCTGAATGGCGCCATGCCGGGCATCCCCGTCAGCATCCTGAACGTTCATGACCAACCGCGATACGGAGTGGATCGCAACTACATGAGCCACACCGAGCTGCGCAACAGCTTGATGAGCCATCAGACCTATCGCAACTATGTGAATCTGATGGAAGCCGAGCTTGCCGCCCTGCAGGATATTGGGCTGAGCATTGATCGTCGCAACTTCTTTGGCTATTCGGTCTATGGGGACGGTGTCACCCTGAACAATACCAATGGCTACTTTGCCCGCAATGCAAACGGCACGGCCTACCTGCCCGGTCAATACAATATGGCCACGCAAGGCTTGGGGCTGCACATTTATGGCGAACGCAACATCATTACCCAGGCGGCGGATTTACTGACAGCCGGGCCAGGAGGCGTAGGCGTACGTGTGGATGGTAGCGAAAACACTCTCCTTATCCCCGAAGCCACGCGTGTTCATGCCCAGGGCTGGTATGGCCGCGGCCTGCAATTCAGCTATGGTCGTCATCACAATATTGTTCAGCAAGGTGAGGTCCGGGCAGATGGCCAAGCTGGCATCGGAGCCCTGTTTGACTTCGGCCAGAACGCCATGGGTAGCGACGATGAGTATCACGGCTCCTGGCTAGTCGTAGTGGATGGCCAGCTACAAGCTGTACCGACCATTTTGCAAGGTGCCTTGATCAGCAATTACGATCTGTCCGGCACCTTGTCGGGCCAGAAAGCAGCCATCCATATCGCAGACAATGCCTGGGTGCAGAACATCAATATCTTGCAGGGCGCGCAAATTACTGGTGACATCACCTCGGACTACAACCGTCGCGACTCTGACCAGCAACTGCTCCTGACCCGCATCAGCTTCGGTCAAAAGGCCGATGAAAACGGTCGTGCCACCAAGGCGGCTGATCCTAACTTCCAGATGCGTTATGACGGCAATATCAAAGGTCAAAACAATCTGGCTGTTGTCATTGCCGGGGGCGCAACCTCCTTGAATGGACAACACGAGTTGTATGGCTTGCGAGTAGATCGGGGTGCCACCCTGTACGGCAATAGCGAATTCACGATCAACCCTGAATACAACTTCACCAATAACGGCACACTCAGCCCTGGGAATTCCTACGGGAACATGACGATCAAGGGCAACTTTGTCCAAGGTGCCGATGGCCGGATTCTGGTGGAGGCCTCGACCACGCAGAACGATCATATTGATGTGCAAGGTTTGGCGCAGCTGGATGGTGAACTGCACGTGGACTTGCAACCAGACTGGTATCAGAACGGCTGGACACTGAACCAGGACAAGGTGTTCACTGCCAGCCAAACACAAGGGCAGTTTGCTGCGCTCAATGCCACGCTGGCATCGCCCACCCTGAATGTACAAAGCACGGGCAATGGCTGGTCCGTCAGCCGTAATCAGGACGCTTATGCGCAATATGCTGCTTCGCCCAATGCAGCCTCGGTAGGTACCAGCCTGGCACAAGCCTCCTCGGGCAATCAGTCCCTGGCAGCGGTGTATCAGGCCATGGACTTCTCTCGGACTGATGGCAGCGATATTGGCCTGGCTTTGGACCAATTAAGTGCAGGATCTTACGCTGCCCAAACCGCTGCCGCCTTGCGTCGCGAACAACTGGTATCCGAACAATTGCGCCAAACCGACGGTATCAACAAGAGCGGCTGGCAAAGCTTCATCCAGACCTATGGGGGCCGCTACCACTGGCAACTGGGTAACAACGATGTTGACCACCGCAGCGAGACCTATGGGGTAATGCTGGGGGCGGAACACCGGGCTGAAGGCAGTGACTGGAGCCTGGGGGTGCATGGTAATGCCAACGAGCAGCGCGTCAACGTAGACGCCCCCTTCCAGGCCAAGAGCAAGCTGACCGGTCTGGGCCTGGGGGTGCATGCCCGCTACCGTGGCTACAGCCAGGAAGGCTGGAATGGCTTGGCCCAACTACGTCTGGGTATCGAACAGGGCAAGATGAACCGCAACATCAGCTTTGCGGGCTATCAAGCACGTCCCTCCTCGGATTGGACAGGGCATACCTTCTCGCTCGGTGTACAGACTGGCTACAACTGGACGCTGGGCGAGAACGGCAGCATCGGGCCGGTTCTGGCTCTGGATTACCTCCATTACCGGCGCCCTGGACTGGAAGAGAGCGGCGATGCCGCCAGCCGTCTGCGCCTGGACGCCAGCCGCCAAAATGCCTTGCAGGCTTCCATTGGCCTGGCCCTGCGTCAAAACTGGAATTTAAGCCAGGATCGCCAACTGCAAACGTCCTTATCGATTGCTTGGGAGCAGGCTTTGCTAAGCCGTAACCAGACCCAGGAAGCGGCCTTTGCCAGTGCCCAATCCGTGAGTTTTGATGGTCGTTACGCGCGGGTAGATAGCCATGCTTTGGCGCTGGGCACCAGCATCAGCTTGCAGCAATCCGAGCGTCTGCGTTTAGGTCTGTCGGCCAGTACCCGTTTATTAGGGGATAGCCGTGCCGATATAAACGGTAAATTATTCCTGAACTGGATGTTCTAAACGCTCTGAAACGTAAGAGGCCGACTGTTAGTCGGCCTCATTCGGAGATACAGGAGCGGGTTGAACCCGTTTCATTCCAGACCATCGATCCACATCAATATGTTGACCGGGAATCAAGACCCGAGTCTGTCGACGCCACCATGTCCCGCTAGATACTTCGACCGATCCAGTATCCACAGCAAATTTCATTTGATCGCTGTCCAGAAAAGCCGAAAACTGCCCCTTGTTACTGCGAGCCTGCGCAAAGCTGGAAAAGACCGTCACACTCTTTGGTGTGGGATCAGCCAGCAACAGCGTGACCTGTCCACGTAAAAGCTGCAGATTCAATCTGTCCTCGTATTCACGGATTTCAAGGGCTGAATCCGGGCCCAAGCGCAGCACGGCCCCATCAACAAACCGTTGCTCCAGCATTTGAGCCCCCGATACCAGGTGCTCTTCTCGCAATATCGGCTCGGGCCAGGAGAAAAACACGGTCAGCGCCAAGGCCAACACCAGTAAACCCGCCAGCAAACCACGGTGATAGGGCTTGAGCAACGCTGGCTTTTCCCCCGAGCCAGCCAATAAACGGCGTATCTCATGCTCGGGCGCATCCAGGCTGGCGTCACAAAAATAGCAAATATATCGATATGAACGTTCGTTTTCAGGATTGTCACGGCGCCAATCCTCAAATTCCCGTAATTCAGCTGCGGTAGCCTCGCCCGAGTTCAAGCGAGTAAACCAGTAAGCAGCCTGTGCGTGGGCCTGCGTATGCTCCAGCAGTTCCCCTTGATATGTCGTCATAGCGGCATCTAACCTTGTTCAGTTAAGCCAGCAATAGGGCGGTTTCAGTCCGACGGATTGTCCCTTCCGCTCAAGGCCAAAACCTTAAAAAACGAAACCAGCAGCCACCAACCCTCTAAATTCCACCTTTGAAAACGATACGTTTTTATTTTATACATTCGCTTCAAATGCTTACATTAACTCAAATTGACCCATTCCAAACAAATTCGCCTTATTTAATTACACTCACCACAGAAAAACTGCAGATTACAGGTAAAAAAAGCCGGAATCAGGTCGTTAACTAGTGAAAACCGTCCAAAACTTGGCCACTAAGCAGGTCATGAACCTGTTCTTTTCTTTGATCCGATTCGTCATCCGCAGGCAATACCATTCTCAATAAAAGTGGCCACTGCGGGTAAAAGCGATAGTTGGGCGTCGACACACGCGTACCGGCTGGATAACTAAATCCGCCGAATTGAAATTCTCGAGCCAATTGAGCATGCGAGAGATAAAGTAGATCTTTATTTTTATCGACTGAGAAATAAGCACGCTCCAAAGGCAGATTCCATGCCTGAACCTGTAAACCCTCTTCCTCTACACGTACCATCCAACGGTCCTGATCCCGCTCACCGTTGACATACAAAGTCCCATCCGGCCTTGCCTGAACCAAAGTGCCGGCAGGTAGATCCAGAACAAAATCCGGGGCTGTGTTCATATTGGAAGCCGCCGCATAGGGACTCCAGCCCCTGATCTGATTCCCTTTAGCCAAAAAGCAGCTGACAAAACGAAAACCGTGCTCTGCCATGGGATCTTGTTCCATTTCAAGCACTTGGCTGCCATCACATTGCCAGCCCTCCAATTCCGTATCGCCTGCCAGATGCAGCTTCCAGCTGGAGTTCTGCAAATCGGGCCGGAGGCGCTTGAAAGACAGGACTGGAGCATTGCCTACCATGACCGCCTCCGGGAAACGAGCCCAGGACACGCTGTCCGGGTCGCCCCACACACTCAACTCCAGCTCTGTTCCGGCTGGCATATCAATTCCGGCAAAACGGCCAGGCTCTTTTAAAACATGCTGCCGACTAGCCAGCTCCTGTGCCTGACGTTTATCGAACTGATAGACCTCCCATTGGAAATAACTGTAATAGAGCGCCAATACAAGCAAAGGAAGCAAAACAAGTACGCGTGGCCAGGGGTTTTTCTTAAAGTTTGCCCGGCTCTGTGGCTGTACTAAAAGCAAAACCACCCAGACCAGCACAATAATCAAGGCAAGCGGCCCGAGCGTAATAATCAGCAGAAACAGCAAAGAAAATGGAGCGACAGGAATCATAAGAGATCAAAAAACCATAAAAAGTCGCAATAAAGAAGGCCAAAAAAAATGTACAGCCTGTCTTGCTGACTACTGCGCTGATCGGCCAAAAACAAGGGAAGGGAGTTACCAATACAGGCACGGCACCGCCATGCCCGTTTAAACCGCTTGGCATCGTCTCAGGCGATCTGGATGTGTCCTTCCATATACAGGACGGCCTGGCCTTTCAAGAACACGCGGTCACCCGTTAAGGTGCAATCCAATACACCACCACGGGCAGAAGCCTGATACGCCAGCAAATGAGTTTTGCCCAGGATAGGAGCCCAGTACGGCAGCAAAGCACAATGGGCCGAGCCCGTAACCGGATCTTCCTCAATACCGTGACCAGGAGCAAAAAAGCGGCTGACAATATCAAACTGGCCCGAGCCCGGCGCTGTCACAATGCATCCGTCACAGCCACTGGCCAGCATGGCTGCCGCATCCACCTGCAGCTGTCGCACTTGCTCTTCCGTTTCCAATACAGCCAGATGGGTGAAGTCATTACGCCACAGTTGCGTAATCTTGGTGCCCAAGGCTTGCTCCAGCAAAGGATTGTCATCCACACGGTGAACCGGGCGCACAGGCAAATCCATGACATAGCTGTCTTGGTCACGACGCACCGTCAAAGCACCACTTAGCGTATGGAACACCACCTGGCTGTCCTGGGGACGCACATGCTGCAGCACAACGGCGGCGCTGGCCAATGTTGCGTGTCCACACAAGGGCACTTCTACCGTAGGGGTGAACCAGCGCAGGCGAAAGTCCTGGCCTTGTGGCACCAGAAAGGCGGTTTCGGCAAGATTGTTCTCCTGCGCAATCGACTGCATCAAGGCATCGTCAGGGAACTCGGGTAACAACACCACGGCGGCAGGATTGCCTGCAAACAAGGTGTCAGTAAAGGCATCAAGCTGATAGATGGGTAAGCGCATTCTGCCTCCAGGCATGGAATTCAAGGTGAGTCCCCAGTATAGAAAAATAGACTCTTTGAAGGCAGGTAAATCCGCGGAACAGGGCATTGTTTTAATGCCGCCTATCTTTTCCATTTTTAAAGCACCAGACACGCGAGCGCTTTTTGCAAACGCCTGTTTGCATTCCATTAGTTGGACCCGAGCGCTTCCCGCTTATTTACCTGATGCCACACGCTTCTTTTTGCGGATTCAGCAATTACATCGGGTGCAAGGCCGCGCCATTTGATCAATCAAACATTTGCCGCCTCTAAAAGACAGGCGGAAAGACGATCAAAATGCAGCAGGGCAGCCTGGCTCAAGTCCACTTGTTTGCGGCGAGTGTCCTCCGTATCACTAAGGACGATCCAGCCTTTCTCGCGCATGGATTTGAGGCGGGTATGAATAGTCGCGGGCGATCCCAGCCGTTCTACGGCCATGACATCGCGCACCGACAAACGCAAACAGTCTTTCGATGCCTTGGCAACCAGCACCAGGATCCGCTCTTCAAGAGGGTCCAGGCAAGGTAAGCAAGGCAGGGTATGCAGCGAATCGGCGAGCTGCAAAAAACGCATATAAATATCAGCAGGTCTGGTGGCAGTTTTCATAACAAAATCTTTATTCCTTTAAGAACCGCTACCACAGCGTCCTTTCTAGAAATAAGTTCTGGTTATTATTGTTTTTATTCCGCCCAGGTAAAGCAAAAAACAACACTGCTTTATGGCCCGAGTGATTGGAATGAGTTTCGGTGCTTATCATGCACTTAAAATTAAACGCTTAAGACCGGGCCTGAATTCCGTACGGAAAGGGGTCTTGAGTCGGGCGATTTATCTGGAATTTTATCAGATAAGCCCTTGATTTAGCTTGAACACTACAGTCCAGACGAAGCAAAATTGTAAGTAGGTGCAGACACGTAGTTAGTTAGTAAGCTGCCTCACATTAAACGCTAATAAAGGGACTTAGCGCAGAGAACAAGAACAGTTACAAAATCCAGGCCCGATGATATAAGCATCCTTTCCAAACAATTTTCCGCCCGCTTGTCCTGGTCGTCACAAAACCGTGCCCAGGATCTTTAGCCACACGTGTTTCAGACCGATAAAATGTGGTGAACAGCGCTCGGAGCGCCTAACGCGCCCCCTCAGATCACTATAAAATCTGGAACGATAAGAAATGATTCTTCACCTTGAGACACCGCTCATTTTTTCACACGCCTTGAGCGAGCAGCTTGGCAAACAAATCTGGTTAAAAATGGATGCGCTGCAACCTAGCGGATCATTCAAAATTCGCGGTATTGGCCACTTGTGTCAGCACCATGCCCAGCAAGGAAAGAAGCGCTTTATCATTTCTTCGGGAGGCAATGCCGGAATTGCCGTTGCCTATGCCGGACGCCGCCTGACCATGCCCACCCTTGTTGTCGTCCCCGAAACCACTAGCGAACACGCCAGACGCTTGATTCAACGGGAAAAAGCCGAGCTGCACGTAATCGGCAAGAACTGGCAGGAAGCTCATGAGTATGCGCTGACCCTGGTGCAAGAAGACGACGCCCTGATTCACCCATTTGATGACCCCTTGCTTTGGGAAGGCCACGCCAGCCTGATCGCAGAAGTGGCCCAAATGGGCGTACAGCCGGATGCCGTCTTGCTGGCTGTAGGCGGAGGTGGCTTGCTATGCGGGATGGCCCAAGGCCTGCGGGAGCAGGGTTGGGACAAAACCCCGATTATTGCGGTAGAAACCCAGGGCACCGCCAGCCTGGGCGAGTCGGTAAGGCAGCGCCAGCACATCACACTTGGCGAAGTCAGTGGGGTTGCCACCTCCTTGGCTGCACCACGCGTCTGCGATCAGGCCTACGCCATTAGCCAATCTCATCCCACCACCTGCGTTCAGGTCAGCGATGCTCAGGCCGTCAGCGCATGCCTGCGCTTTCTGACCGATCATCGCGTTCTGGTGGAACCCGCATGTGGCGCGGCTTTGTCGACTCTCTACCTGGATCATGAGGCCCTGGCTCCGTACAGCAACATTCTGGTCGTTGTGTGTGGTGGCAACACCACGACGCTGGAGCAGTTGGTGCAGTGGCGGGCCACTCCTTAAGCTGTCCATGAACGGCCCTGACGCATTTGGCAAAAATAATTATTTTCTATCGCATCTGCAATCTGGAAAACAGGGTACAGGGATTAAAAAACCCCATCACATGATTTTCATATGATGGGGTTTTTATTTATTATTTTTATTCCTGATACGCTCTAATTTTCAGAGCGTATAAAGTAAAACATATGTTCCACGTGGAACAAAAGCGCCTAAAACAGCCTTAAAAAGGCTTTACGAGAGGCAAATCCTTTCGAATCAAAGCAGAAAAATCCTGCCCCTCCTGCTGCGACAAGGCTCTCGGGTTGATGTAGCCCAGTTGCTTCAGTTCCTGGAAACTATGGCCTGGTGCCAAAGCATTCAGACCATACACATACTCGGCCAAATAGCCCGAAGCCAGCACACGCCAGTCCCACGGTATGCCGTCCACGATCCTGGAGACCATGTCGTAAACAATGGTGGTGCAATTAGCCGTCAAGGTGTTGTAGAAACGGGGAGTAGTCTGCAATTGCTGGCCCTGCTCCACATAAGACAAGAACAAGGCCTGCATGGCAGGTTTTGCCAATTCAACGCTGTACATATACACGTCTTCGCCGCGCGCATTGCTACGGGTACGCACAATGTCCTGCTCTGTTGCCGCAATCAAGCTCAACTCAAACTCTTTGAAAAAACCGCCTATCGCAGAAAATGCCTCGTGCTTTTCCTTGCGTATTTCTACCGAAAACACCACATGGCGGCCATCCTCAAACCCGAAAGACACCAGGGTATGAGCGATCACCGGGCCCATCCAGTACGAAAGGAACATATCTACCGATTTGAGCGTCTGCAGATCGTAGTCCTGGCTAATCCAATGCTCATCAAAATCGGTCTCGCTGCGCCAGTTAAAGTCACGCACATTGTGCAGAGTCACCACGGAACCATTTACCTCGCCGTAACTCATTCTGGCCACATCAGGCGCCCATTCCCGGTCGTTGCTGGGCGCAATACTGCTCCACCAGACTACCAGCACCAGAAAGCCCAACGCCTGGGGTGCAAAGAGCCAGTTCTTGCCCTTGCTCAAGGCATACAGGCTCAATCCAGCCACCGCTACCCAGCCAGCCAATGCCAGCCAGCGCCCCAGACCTGCTGACAACTGAAACTGTAGTGCCAGCGCGCCCCAGGCCGCTACCGCCAAGACCAATAACAGGACCAAAATCTTGATCACTATCGCCCCCCACCTTTTCATACTCACTCCACAGACCTCTTGAATACAGATTACTTTTAAGCGCTGAACCGTCAAAAAAAGCCCCGCACAACGCCTTCGGCTTGCTGCCCCCCCAAAAAAGGGGGAATTTTTGCCGGAGGCGCCGAGCCTTTAGGCGACCCGACGACAAAAAAAAACCTGTGTCCACTTGAACACAGGTTTTATTCATTAGAAAACAGGGTTTAGCCCTGATAGCCCATCGCTTGACCTTGGCGGATTACGCCTTGCGGCTGCCAGCTCGGATCAAAACGATAGGCGCTTTCTTTGGGGAACAGCATCACCACCGTGGAACCCAGCAGAAATCGGCCCATTTCCTGCCCCTTTTGCAAGGCGATATTCTGACCTTCGTAGTTCCACTCGTGGATCTTGCCGTCACGCGAGGCATTTACCACACCATGCCAAACCGTGACCATACTGCCCACCACCGTCGCCCCCACCAGCACCAACACGAACGGGCCTTGCTCGGAGTCAAAAAAGCAGACCACACGTTCATTACGGGCAAACAGGCCGGGAACACCGCGCGCCGTCGTCGGATTGACCGAGAATAAATCGCCCGGTACATGAATCATGCGCTTGAGCACACCCGCACAAGGCATATGTACCCGGTGATAGTCGCTAGGACTCAAGTACAGGGTCGCAAACAGCCCATCCTGATAGCGGGCAGCCTCCTGAGCGTCTCCGCCTACCAAAGCCGTCGTCGAGTAACTATGCCCCTTCGCCTGGAACACCTCGGCACCCTGGATAGGCCCCAACTGGCTGATGGCACCATCAACCGGGCTGACCAAGGCCGTCTCCGCGATAGGGCGGGCACCAGGACGCAAGGCACGACCAAAAAACTCGTTAAAGGTGGCGTAGCTGGCTGGGTCGGAGTTTTCTGCCTCGCTCATGTCGACCTGATAACGGTCGATAAAACGCTTGATAGCCCAGGTCGTGCGCCCGCCCATGGGCTTGGAGGCCAAACCGCCTAGAAACTGGGTCAGAGCCTGTTTAGGGAGCAGGTACTGGGGAAGAACAGCCAAACGGGGATGCATAAAATCAGCTCGCAAACAAATCCTGCTTCAGCCTGGGGCCAAAGCGTTTATGCCATTCAATGTAATTGTGTTTCACGCGCCACATCCGGCCGGGGCCACCACTTCAAAGGCCGCGCAACTGTCAGGAATCAGGCACCAAACACTGGCAGGAACAAAACAATACGCACTTGTAGCACAGGTTGCCGCCATACGACATAAAAGGGCGGGCAAGCCCGTCCCATCAGACGTATACAACCCGGTCGCGGCCTTCTTCTTTGGCCTGATACAAGGCGCGATCAACCCGGCGCAGCGTACGCTCGTAATCCGGGTGTCCGTCGTACAAGGCCACACCAATACTGGCGGTGATACTCATGCTTTCGCCATCCACAACCCGGAAGGTCTCCGCATGAATACGTAGACGCAAATTACGGGCGGCACGCATCGCACCATCCGCATCCACGTCGACCAAGACCAGAAGGAACTCTTCGCCCCCAAGGCGGAACACGTAGTCACCGGCACGCGCGCTATTGCTGAGCAGTTCAGCAAACTGACGCAGGATACGATCACCGGCATCATGGCCATGGGTATCATTAACCCGCTTGAAGAAGTCTATATCCACGGCCAGCAGCGCAAAACGCGATCCCCGCTGCTGGGCATAGCCCACTTCACGGCTAAGCACGACAGGCAGGTATTTACGGCTTAACAGGCGGGTCAGCACGTCCCGGCCCGACTCCAGCTCGTTTTGCTGCTCGAACAAGCGATCCAGGTGCAAACCAATGGCTCGGGTTCGATCACGCAGCTCATGCAAGCGTAGAACCTGTCCTTTCGCGTCCCCTTGCTCGAAAGCCGGCATCAGCTCGGTATCAATCAGGTTCATCAAGTCCAGGATCTCACGACTCTCTACCGTGCCCTGAAAGGCATGCGCGCCCTTGTGCTTGAACCAGATACCGAAGTCCGAATCTCCGATTCGCGGGGCAGGCGTCACACCATTGTTGACCGCCATCGCAAACATGAAGAGATTTTCCCAATCCAGCAGCGCGGCTCGCTGTCGACCACGCTCGGCCGCTACGTTCTGCACAATGGCAAACAGGCGATAGGACTCTTCAGCACGGGATTTACGCTCACGCGAATTGGCATAGGCATGGCTCATCAGCTCCATCGCCAGATCAATGAAGTTCTGAATGTAGCGATAGCACTCCCAGGCCTGCTCGGAACTAATAGTCGAAGATTCAAACAGGAAGCGGGCGTAACGCCCCTTGAGCAAGCGTGCACCACGCAGCACCAGGTGAACCGGCACCCCAACCCGAGCATGGACCTCGCCAACCTGATTTTGCAGCTTGACCTGATCTTGCATATCACTGTGCTCATCCACCGAAAACAGCTGTACCAACCAACTGCGCAAGGAGCGATGCAAGCGCTTGTGTACCTGATCATGCGAGAGATACACCTGTGCGGCAGGGTGCTTGAGCATATGCGTATAAAAGTGGGTCGCAAGCTCGTCCTGATTATCTTGAGTGATAGTCAGCACATGAGCACGGACCGCCAGGGGCACTTTCTGGAGCAAGCCGTGCCAGTCCTGAGCGGCTTCTTCGATATTCGGTTGAGACATGAAGTACAGGGAGAGTAGCGAGACGATACTTAAGGATTAAACAGCCTTGGCGGCAATTGTTACATGAGGGGAGATTTCGCGCTATTTCTTATAGCGATACAAGCCACGGGCTAGCAGGAGAATACCCTTGCTGCCCACAAGGAAAAAACATACCCCTTGAAGATAAGTGGGTGATTCCACGGGCCAAGGCAGAATTACGTTGTCCATGTACTGAAGCAAGTGCCGGTTTCGCCTCACTTTGACAGCAGTTTGCGATTCAAACCCATGGCTTTGTCGACCTAAACGCCCCGAAAGTTCCACGGTGAGCAGATTGTCCTATCAAAGTCGATAGCTGACAAAACGAATTGCCCACTATCGCCAAAAAGCCACGTTTGGCATACGGACAGAGAACGATCAATAAAGCGTGCTAGTGCTTGGGCAGGGGAGGGAGTGCCGGGAAACAGGCACATAGGACTGGGTTTATATCCAATACTGAGCAAATACCCAGACTTCCATAAGACAGCCTGGCCGCCGCAGTCGGGTCGGGTCGGGTCGGGTCGGGTCGGGTCGGGTCGGGTCGGGTCGGGTCGGGTCGGGTCGGGTCGGGTCGGCAGATAGGTTCCACCGCTAAACCCGATCATTCAATACTTATTACTCTGCTTGAAGTCATTTTTTATTAAAAATAAGCAAACTTTAGCTAAAAAACTCGGGAAGGAATCAAGAAACACTTAAAGAAAGCGACTGGAGAATAGAGATAAACAGACTCAAATGATTGATTAGTTTCTGTTTTTTCTAAGGAAGCCCATTAATAAAAAAAGAGGCCATTCCAAATAAAAGATAGATAAATAAGGAGAAAGCAATCCAGACAAAAATTAAAAATTCGGATTGATAATTTTTTATTATTTGAAAAAAGAAATAAAGACTGAAATAAAAACAAAACCACGATATTGAATTACAAAAACAGGGTTTTGTTTAGATCGAGAAAGCAGATAACAATCGTGATAATCAAACTTATCCACAGGGTTTGGATAACAAAGAAATCCACAATTTTATTAACAAAACAGATTAAACCAGAAATGGAAATATAAAACCTGGTGAAATCAGCGGTTAATAAGAAAGTGAATAATTTGTGGATATTATAAGGGCTTAATTCGCACTTCAACATGATGTTGGTGCAAACACCGACATCCGCTCATCCAGATGCTCCAGGCGGGCGAGATCCGGCCAGAAAATCGGTCAGGGACTGGGCAAAAAAGCTATATTTGAGGCAGCTACTGGCTCTGGGCCCCTGTGGATAAGCTCCAAGAAGGCCTGCTGTGGACCTGCTGTGGATGAAAGGGGGATAAGTTGCCTGTCTGGCCAGGCCTCAAATCTTGTCCAGTTTCGGTCCACCGACTCCATCGGGGTGGTGCACAGGCAGAAGTAATCAATAAGTTGCTGAAATTAAAGGTTAATTTCTATCTATGCCACTTATCCACAGACACCCATTATCCATTACCAGTTATATATATAGTTATTATTAAATAAAGATCTCTTCACCCATGCCCAACTTTCTTGTACAGCCTTTACCTGCTGGTTCTTTAGACATCATCGGTGATGTACACGGAGAGCTCCAGGCCTTGCAACAACTGATCCAAAATTTGGGTTACCAGGAAGATGGCTCTCATCCAGAGAAACGTAGCCTGATATTTGTGGGAGATTATTGTGACCGAGGTCCTGATAGCCCTGCTGTAATTGAATACCTTAAGTACTTGATAAATAATAATAAAGCAAAAGGAATATTAGGTAATCATGAAATCAATCTACTGATAGACGATGCAAAAGATGGATCAGGTTGGTATTTTGATCAGCGTTATCAATCAGATTTAAAGAATTACTCTCCATTTACGCGTGCAAAACCTCAAAATAGAGATAAAATCCGGAAGTTTTTAAGCTCACTACCCATTGCATTGGAAAGAAATGATCTGAGAATTGTGCATGCAGCCTGGAATAATCCTGCTATTGATGCAATTAGATCGGTTAAAAGCGAAGATTTTCTTGATTTTTTCTTTGAATGTGAGCGTAAAGCTGATACGTATGCAGAAAAAAAAGGAATTCTGAATAAATATCTAGCGGCAAAACAAGAATGGAAAGAAAAAATTGAAGACCCAAAGGCCTTGATGCCTTTGTTGCAGGCCTACATTGACTACGATTTGGTCAAAAATGACTTCAACCCCATCCGTTTGCTGACTTCCGGCACTGAAGGACCCGCAGATCGTCCGTTTTTTGCTGGCAACCGTTGGCGTTTTTCCGACCGAACTCCTTGGTGGAACAGCTACCAGGACGATATTCCTGTCGTTTTTGGCCACTATTGGCGCCAGCTTTTCCCTCAACCAACAGCGAAAATGTCTAAATATTCCTTATTATTCAAGGATATAGATCCATTTTCCTGGCATGGAGCAAAGAAAAACACGTTTTGCGTGGATTTTTCCGTAGGGGCTCGTTGGCGCGATCGCCGCAAGGACCAGGCACCTGAAGGCTCCGCTTTTCACCTGGCCGCTTTGCGTTGGCCAGAGAAAATCATCATGACAGACACCGGATTTACCCAAGCAACCCGATAAATTCACTTTATATTCCGCTGTTACAATTTTCTTTGCTGTGGATAAGCTCTAGGAAGAGCATTGTGAACAGGGTGTGGATACATAAGGCATAAGTAGGTACTTCTTTGTGAAGTCTAAAAGTTGTACCTAAACCATCCACCGGTAAGCGTTAGATCTATCCCCGGAAAAAAAAGCGCTAAGCTCTTGTTTTAACGCTGCTAAAGACACTTGTTCGACTTATCAACAGGGCTCCATCCAATAATTCCAATAAAAGATTTAAGTGCTTGTTATATAAGATAAGTTCAACTCTCTGCAGGCCAGCTCCATGCCCTTTGCAAGCTAAAAGTTCTCGACTAAGATGCAGTCCATGAACAAAAATCACGATCTCTCTCAAAGCTGGCTTATGCGGCTTTTGCATACAGAAATATGAGCGGTAAAGGCTGAAAATTTATTTTCAGAACCATACAAGATCGACTTTGTCGTCTGTTCCCAGAGCTTTCTTTCAACATGAGAAAAACTCAAACAAAGGAACGGGGTGGCAAAAGAGGGGTGTTCTACCTGGACAACATGTTTGGCCAAGAGTTTGCTATGGCTGCAGGGATTGTTGCGCCTGGAGCTTGTACTAGGTCAATCTTGTTTGAATTTTTGACTTATCCACATTTTGTGGGTAAAGCGTTGGTTTGTGCTTGCTCGTATCTTGTGGTGCTCGAAGAGGCTTGGTGACCTGTGTATTTTCACAGTTGCAAAGTCTGTTCGAAGCTTGTGATATTGAAATAAGTCCTTGTTTTATATTTATATTTTTTGTGGTTTTAACTTTGAGGCCTGTTTTTTTGCAAGCCACATGAACTGAAACAGGAAGGCCTGCGAGCTGGCTGATTTTTACTTTTCTTAAAGGAAAAGAAGCGATAACTGGGCAAAAAATCAGGTTTACCCCCAAAGTTATCAACAGGACAGCGCTGGAAGGCTGTATTGCCTGTTTCATGTTTGGTGTTCTGTGGGGCACAAGGTGCGGGTTTTGTGGTTTACGGCAGATGGTTTGTGCTTCGGACAATGCTTGCTGTTTTACGTCGCCGTTGCAGGGCTTGTGTGACAGATTTAGGCAAGATTGCGACGACTGCACTTGTCCACAAAAATCAGGACACAAAAAAACCGCCTGACGGCGGTTTGATGAAGGTAGGGAAAAGAGCCTTTAGACCTTTTTCAGGCGTTCAATAGCCTGGTCCAGGGTGTTGAGCTGCTTGGCAAAGCAAAAACGCAGCAAACGATGGTTAGCCTGCTCAGAATTGGGATTCAGGTAGAAGGCAGACACGGGGATCGCGCCTACGCCATAGTTCTGGTTCAGATGCTTGGCAAAATCCAGCTCGGACAGCTCCGAAATGTGTTCGTAGCTGGCTAGCAAGAAGAAAGTCCCTTCACTGGGCATAGGAGTGAAACGGGTGTTCTGCAGACCTTGATGCAAATGATCGCGTTTTTCCTGGTAGAACGCGGGCAGACTCTCCCAGGTGGCTGGATCCTGCATATAGGTGGCTAAACCAGCCTGTAAGGGGCTAGGAACGGTAAAGACGGTGTATTGGTGGACCTTGCGAATTTCCGTGCTGAGACTGGCAGGAGCACAGCAGTAGCCTACTTTCCAACCTGTGGCGTGGAAGGTTTTGCCAAAGGAAGAAACGATTACTGCTCGTTCTGCCAGGAGAGGGCGGGTAGCAAGGCTCAGATGCTCTTTCTGATCGAAGGTCAGGTGTTCATAGACCTCATCGGACAAGATGATCAAGGAAGGATGCTTTTCTACAATCTGCTCTAACGCGTCCAGATCCTGGGGCTGCAAGATGGTGCAGGTTGGGTTGTGTGGGAAATTGATTACCAGCATACGGGTCTTGCTGGTGATGGCTTGTTCCACACGGTCCCAGTCGACGCGGTAGTAGGGTACAGCCTCGCTAGGTGCTGTCATGGGGACAGCAACAGGGGTACCTCCGGCCAGCTCGATGGCGGGGATATACAGATCGTAGAAGGGCTCGATTACGACGACCTCATCGCCTGTGTGCACAAAGGCCTGGAAACTGGCCATTAAGGCCTCAGTAGCGCCACTGGTGACGGTGATTTCCGTATCCACGTTGTAAAGGTGGCCATACCGAGCCTGCGTCTTGCTTGCAATGGCGGCTCGCAGGGCAGGGTAACCAGCCATGGCAGGGTATTGGTTGATGCCATCCAGCATGGCCTGGTGCACAGCCTCAATCAGGGCTGGATCCGGATTGAAGTCTGGAAAGCCCTGTCCCAGGTTAATGGCCTTATGCTCCAGAGCCAGCTGGCTCATGGTTGTAAAGATGGTGGTGCCCACAGAAGGGAGCTTGGATGTGATCTGCATGGGTCTACTGATATGAATAATAAAAATGCACCCGCGCTTCAGATTTGAGTAAAAAGTTGGGTGGCGAAGTATCAGACAAATTCTTGTCGAAAATACCATAGATTCTGCGCGTATCTGTTGATCGTGGAACTGAGCACTCAGGATCGGTTTCTTACATTGATATATCTATTGCCTATATAGGTTCCGAGCCCGGCTTCTCCTGCTGTTTTCCTTCCTCAGCTCTCGCGCTGCAGGTTCGTGTTGTAGCTGCGGGAGTTTTCTGGCTAGACCTGTGTCTTAACTTCGGCCTCTCGATTAAGTCCCAGGTTTTAAGCTAGGCGTTAAAGGTGCTGCTGTTGTTTCTTCAAAGTATCTGTCGTCTCAAGTAAATCCTGTTCTATCTGGGTAGCTGTCTTTTTGCGCATAGGACACTTTTTTCTTGTAGCCAAGGTAGTCGGATTACATAATCGACACCTTATATTCTCCGCAGGCCAGCGGAAATTTCCTTATCGCCACACCGTAGAACGGTGGATGTGGTCCTCGGGCAGTATTTCTTTTTATTGCTCTGTTATCCACAATTTTGCTGCCTGCTTGGGCTGCTTTTATCCACCTGTTGTGAGGTACTGGCTTAGATAGCCCCTTTTAGGGGATTTAAGAGTGATAAGCGCGCCTTTTATGGCTTCGCTCCCTAGGGATTTCTGGCTGAAGAAAATCTTTGCAAGCGCTGCCTGTGCTTCCCAAGGTGGCCTGGGGATAAAAAAGCGTCCCTTTCTCCACAAAGTTATCCACAGTGGTATTTACGCAAAAAACTGTGTTCCACGTGGAACAGATATTGGTTCCATGTGTTTCACGTGGAACATACTCCGCTGGTAATCGTATAATTGATTTTTATTTTTTAGCTGTTCTGACATGATTTATCCCGAAGAGTTTGACGTTATTGTCATAGGCGGCGGACATGCTGGTACCGAAGCGGCTTTAGCGGCAGCTCGAACCGGCGTGTCTACCTTATTGTTAACCCATAATATGGATACCTTGGGGCAGATGTCCTGCAACCCTTCTATTGGGGGGATTGGGAAGGGGCATTTGGTCAAGGAAGTGGATGCGCTGGGCGGGGCAATGGCGTTGGCTACCGACCACGCCGGTATTCAATTCCGTACTCTGAATAGCTCCAAAGGCCCGGCCGTGCGCGCCACTCGTGCTCAGGCGGACCGCTCTTTGTACCGCAAGGCTATTCGCGAGGTTCTACAAAACCAAGCCAACCTGATGGTGTTCCAGCAATCAGTCGAAGACTTGATTGTGGAAGGAGATCGGGTTGTGGGTGCTGTGACCAAGATCGGCTTGGAATTCAAAGCCAAATCTGTGGTTCTGACAGCAGGAACTTTTTTGAATGGTCTGGTCCATGTAGGCCTGAATAATTATTCTGCGGGCCGGGCAGGGGATCCGCCGTCCATCAGCTTGGCGCATCGTTTGCGGGAACTGCAGTTACCGCAAGGGCGGTTGAAGACAGGAACCCCTCCGCGCATTGATGCCAACACCATCGATTTCTCCCGCCTGGAAGTCCAACCTGGCGACAGCGATCCGATTCCGGTGTTCTCTTATATGGGCGATGTTTCCATGCATCCTCAACAGATGCCGTGCTGGATTACGCATACCAACGAGCGTACCCACGACATCATCCGTTCCGGGCTGGATCGCTCGCCCATGTATAGCGACCAGGGCACTATCGAGGGCATTGGTCCGCGTTACTGCCCGTCTATTGAAGACAAGATTCATCGCTTTGCGGACAAGAGCAGCCATCAAGTGTTTTTGGAGCCTGAAGGTTTGAGCACGACCGAGATCTACCCTAATGGTGTCTCGACCAGCTTGCCTTTCGATATCCAGTTGGCTATGGTGCGCAGCCTGCCTGGTTTGGAAAATGCCCGCATCATGCGTCCAGGTTACGCGATTGAATACGATTATTTCGACCCTCGATCCCTGTACCCCACGCTGGAGACCAAACAGATTCGTGGCTTGTTCTTTGCCGGTCAGATCAATGGCACGACAGGTTATGAAGAAGCCGCCGCTCAGGGCTTGTTGGCCGGGGTGAACGCAGCGCGTTTGGCACAAGAGAAAGAGCAGTGGTATCCACGTCGCAACGAAGCCTATCTGGGTGTGTTGGTAGACGATTTGATTACCCGTGGGGTGACCGAGCCTTACCGTATGTTCACGTCTCGTGCCGAATACCGTTTGAGTCTGCGGGAGGATAATGCCGACCAGCGATTGACTGAAATTGGCCGGGAGTTGGGCCTGGTGGATGATGCCCGTTGGGATCATTTCAATCGCAAACGCGATGCGGTTGCACGTGAAATTGAACGCTTGAAGGGCACTTGGGTGAACCCCCGCAATTTGCCTGCCGAACAAGCAAATGCACTGTTAGGTAAAAGTATCGAACGGGAGTACTCCTTCTTCGATTTGCTCAAACGTCCCGAAGTGGACTATGCCAAGTTGATGGCCGTGCTGAATGATCAAGGCATGCCTGTAGCAGGCCCAGGTCTGGAAGATCCGGTGCATGTTGAGCAGGTGGAAATTCAGGTGAAGTATGCGGGCTATGTGGCGCGTCAGCAGGATGAGGTGACTCGTCAGGCAGCACTGGAAGAGCAAGCCATTCCAGAGGACCTGGATTACGACGACATCAAGGGATTGTCGATTGAGGTGCGCCAACGCTTGAAGGCTGCCAAGCCTTTAACCATTGGCCAGGCCGGGCGTGTTCAAGGTGTGACACCTGCGGCGGTTTCTTTATTGTTGGTACACCTGAAGCGCAAGCAAAAGAACAAACAAACGGCATGAGCGATATTTTTTCAAAACGCCTGAATCAGGCCCTGCTGGATTTGGGTCTGGATCAGGACCCTGTCCTGGTACGCAAGCTACTGGATTATATAAATCAGTTGCAGCGTTGGAACCGTACCTATAATCTGACCGCCCTGCGTGACCCAGATCAAATGCTGGTGCAACACATTTTTGATAGCCTGTCGATTGTCCGTCCTTTTCAGAACTATCTGGCCGGCAACAATACACAGACACAAGAATCGGTAAAGATTGTAGATGTAGGTTCAGGGGCAGGTTTGCCGGGAGTTGTTTTGGCAGCATCATGTTCCACGTGGAACATTAGCTGTATTGATGCTGTCGAGAAAAAAATGGCATTTGTTCGACAAATGGTTGGTGCTTTGGCCTTGCCCAATTTGTCGGCGATGCATGTGCGTGTAGAGCAGCTGGAACCCATGCAGGCAGATATTGTGGTTTCCCGAGCTTTTTCTTCGCTGCTTGATTTCGTAAATTTGGCAGGCAGGCATGTTCGTCCAGGTGGACGCATTGCGGCTATGAAGGGTAAAGAACCTGATCAAGAAATAGCGGCATTGCAATCTGAAAGTAACTGGCGGGTCGAACGAATAGAATCATTAACCGTACCGGAGCTAGAGGCACAGCGTTGTCTAGTGTGGTTGGTGCAGCAAGGATAATCATGAGTAAAAAAGACGATAAATCTCCCCGTGCCTATGTGTTTTGTATTGCGAACCAAAAGGGCGGGGTTGGCAAGACGACCACAGCAATTAATTTGGCAGCTGCTCTTGCTGTGCTGAAGAAAAAGGTTTTATTGATTGACCTGGATCCTCAGGGCAATGCCACCATGGGTAGTGGTATTGATAAAAACAGCCTGTCTGGTAATTTGTACCAAGTGCTGATTGGCGACGAAAGCATTGCTAACGTAAAGATACATTCAGAAACAGGTGGCTATGACGTCTTGCCTTCCAATAGGGAGCTGTCGGGCGCAGAAATCGACCTGATCCAGATGCAAGAGCGTGAGCAACAACTTAAACAGGCTCTGGCTCAGGTGTTGGACGATTACGATTTTGTGCTGATCGACTGCCCGCCTACCTTGTCCTTACTGACGTTAAATGGTTTGGCCAGTGCTCACGGGGTCATCATCCCCATGCAGTGCGAGTACTTTGCGCTGGAAGGGCTGTCGGATCTGGTCAACACGGTTAAACGGGTCTATCGCAATATCAACCCGGATTTGGAGTTGATTGGTTTGCTGCGGGTGATGTTTGATGGCCGCGTAACTTTGCAGCAGCAAGTCTCCAATCAGATCGAGACACACTTTGGCGATAAGGTGTTCAAGACGGTGGTGCCACGTAACGTACGTTTGGCTGAAGCGCCAAGCCACGGTATGCCAGGTATTGTGTATGACAAGAACTCCCGGGGTGCCAAGGCCTATATGGACTTTGGTAAAGAGCTGATCAAGCGCTTGAAGAAAGAATCCCGCAGCGACAAGGCATAAGGCACACAAGAATCAATAGGAATGTAAGCATGGCTACACGAAAACCAAAAGGTCTAGGTCGAGGCTTGGATGCCTTGCTCGGCGCAGACGCAGGCGCTATCGCAACCATCGGGAAAAAGGGCGAAGCGACGGTGAGCGATGGCCCACCTTCCAACCTGCCCGTCAAACTGCTCAAGGCTGGGGTGTATCAGCCGCGTACTCGCATGGACGAGGGCGCCTTGAACGAGCTGGCCGAGTCCATTCGCGCACAAGGCGTGATGCAGCCTATTCTGGTGCGTCCTCTGTCTGGTAAGGACAAGGGCAAATACGAAATCATCGCCGGTGAACGTCGTTTCCGTGCGTCGCAAATTGCTGGTCTGGAAGAAGTGCCCGTTCTGGTGCGCGAGGTAGGCGACGAGAACGCCGCCATCATGGCACTGATCGAGAACATCCAGCGTGAAGATCTGAATCCGCTGGAAGAGGCGCAAGGTGTGAAGCGTTTACTGGACGAGTTCGGTCTGACTCATGAGCAGGCGGCTCAGGCGATTGGCCGCTCGCGTTCGACTACCAGCAACCTGCTGCGTCTGATCAACCTGGCAGAGCCTGTGCAGATCATGCTGCTGGCCGGCGACATCGATATGGGTCACGCTCGTGCCTTGCTGGCTGTGGACGCTGCCCGTCAGATCATGTTGGCCAACGAGGTGATTGCCCGCCGTCTGTCGGTGCGTGAAACCGAGAAGCTGGTCGCCCGTGCTTTGCACGAGGATGACGAGCCTGCCAGCAAGCAGGCCCAGAGCAAGGCGAACCGCAATGGCGACGTACAGCGCTTTGAAAAGGTGCTGTCTGACCACCTGGGTACCAAGGTGACCTTGAAGGTCGGTGCCAAGGACAAGGGCCAGTTGCAGATTGCTTTCCATGGCTGGGAGCATTTGAATGCTTTGCTGGAAAAGCAGGGGCTGTCGTCTTTGTTGGAGCAAACGGACGATTAAGTCAGGCCCGCGCCACGCTGAAAGCGATGCAGTTGATGTAGAAAGCCGACCTGAGGTCGGCTTTTTCTTTGCCATGCCCCGTGTTCTGCTACTGAGCAGTATTTGGCTGAAAAAAAAGAAGCAGTTGGTGGGAGCTGAACTGGAACAACTTCTGGAATGATGGATTGCTCCTTCCTAAGTAAAGTTCATCAGCAATCCAAGCTTCTTTCTGGAGGTAGTTCATGGCTGCATGGTGCTTGTGCCCCGGCCAGTGGAAAACAGCAAGAGGAACTCCAAGCAAGTCAGGGAACAGAGCAGGGAAGACGTCCGAGAGCCGGATTAAAAGTGAAAAATCCGGTTTCGTATCTTTTGCTTACAAAAATAAGCGCTGAAAACAGAAAAAAATCTATGTGTTTACCCGTATTTCACCGTGATTTCCCAGTTTTGAAAGCATTCAAAAGCGGCATGTCTGACGCCTGAAAACAGTGACAAAACCAGTAAGAAAAGCACCCAAAATCCAGTTTTTTTAAAAAATTCATCGAATTATTCAGTTTTATTCCCAAAAGGCTTGACGACCTCTTAAAACATGTCCATAATTCGATTTTCGCTTCGGGTGGGATGTCCGAGTGGTTAAAGGAGGCAGACTGTAAATCTGTTGGCCCTGCGCCTACGTTGGTTCGAATCCAACTCCCACCACCAGCACTTTTCTAGAGTCAGCCAGCAAGGCGACTTTAGGAGAGGGTGAAGAAAAGTCTGCGGGTGTAGCTCAATGGTAGAGCAGAAGCCTTCCAAGCTTAAGACGAGGGTTCGATCCCCTTCACCCGCTCCAGGTAAAAATCTTTAGCCACTCTCGGCTGAAGTTGAATGCCCATGTGGCTCAGTGGTAGAGCACTCCCTTGGTAAGGGAGAGGTCACGCGTTCGATCCGCGTCATGGGCACCACATCTCTCTTCTCTATATCGTTCTATCCCTTCAGGAGTCTGCCATGGCTAAAGGCAAGTTTGAACGGACTAAACCGCACGTCAACGTCGGTACTATCGGTCACGTTGACCACGGTAAAACCACTCTGACCGCTGCAATCTGCACGGTTCTGTCCAAGGCATACGGCGGCGAAGCGCGCGATTACTCGCAGATCGACAACGCCCCTGAAGAAAAAGCACGTGGTATCACCATCAGCACGTCGCACGTTGAGTACGAAACGCCTAACCGTCACTACGCTCACGTTGACTGCCCCGGCCACGCTGACTACGTCAAGAACATGATTACCGGTGCTGCCCAGATGGACGGCGCTATTCTGGTTTGCTCGGCTGCTGACGGCCCAATGCCCCAGACTCGCGAGCACATCCTGCTGAGCCGTCAGGTTGGCGTTCCTTACATCATCGTGTTCCTGAACAAGGCCGACATGGTTGATGACGAAGAGCTGATCGAACTGGTTGAAATGGAAGTTCGTGAACTGTTGTCCAAGTACGACTTCCCTGGCGACGACACCCCGATCATCAAGGGTTCGGCCAAACTGGCTCTGGAAGGCGACGAAGGCCCACTGGGCAGCCAAGCCGTTCTGGCTTTGGCCGAAGCGCTGGACAGCTACATTCCTACGCCTGAGCGTGCCGTTGACGGTACGTTCCTGATGCCTGTTGAAGACGTGTTCTCGATCTCCGGCCGTGGTACGGTTGTGACCGGTCGTATTGAGCGCGGCATCATCAAGGTCGGCGAAGAAATCGAAATCGTGGGTATCAAAGACACGGTCAAGACCATTTGTACCGGCGTTGAAATGTTCCGCAAACTGCTGGACCAGGGCGAAGCTGGCGATAACGTCGGTCTGCTGCTGCGTGGTACCAAGCGTGAAGACGTGGAACGTGGTCAGGTTCTGGCCAAGCCAGGCTCGATCAAGCCACACACGGACTTCGATGCCGAGGTGTACATTCTGTCCAAAGAAGAAGGTGGTCGTCACACTCCTTTCTTCAAGGGCTACCGTCCTCAGTTCTACTTCCGTACGACTGACGTGACCGGCACCATCGAGCTGCCAGAAGACAAGGAAATGGTTCTGCCAGGCGACAACATTTCGATGAAAGTGTCCCTGATCGCTCCTATCGCCATGGAAGAAGGTCTGCGCTTCGCTATTCGCGAAGGCGGCCGTACCGTTGGCGCTGGCGTGGTTGCAAAAATCATCAAGTAAAAAAAGAGTAGTAATTTTGGGCGAAAGAGGTTAATATCCTCTTTTGCCTAAAAGCCAAACGTAGCAAAGTAGCGCGCTACGGTTTGTCAAGGTATAGGGGTATAGCTCAATTGGCAGAGCGTCGGTCTCCAAAACCGAAGGTTGAGGGTTCGATTCCTTCTGCCCCTGCCACCACAGTCACTCGCCACCACCTCGCGTGGCGTCACTCGTCGGAATATGTCGAATACCAACGTAGAAACCGTTAACCGAGGTTCCGAGCGCATCAAGCTGGGCCTAGCGGTCCTAGTCGTCGCCGCCGGTATTGTTGGCTATTCCGTTCTGGATGGCCAAAATTCACTGGTTCGCGCTGGGGTATTTGTTGCCAGCTTAATCGTCGCCGTATTGATCATCTGGTTTAGCGATACAGGCCGCCGCCTGGTCGCTTTTTCTCGTGATGCCTACACGGAAGTGCGTCGCGTTCACTGGCCATCCCGTAAAGAAGCAACGCAAATGACGGGTATCGTCTTTGTGTTTGTTGCCGTTATGGCCATCTTGTTGTGGCTGATTGACAAAGGGCTCGGCTGGATCATTTATGGCCTGTTGCTGGGCTGGAAATAAAGGGCACACATGAGCAAACGCTGGTATGTGGTTCACGTTTATTCCGGCATGGAAAAAAGCGTGCACAAGGCTCTGGTGGAGCGCATTGAACGCGCTGATCTCCAAGAAGCGTTTGGTCGCATTCTGGTTCCATCGGAAGAAGTCGTTGAAGTAAAGAACGGCAAGAAATCAATTACAGAGCGACGTATTTACCCTGGTTACGTTCTGGTCGAGATGGCCTTGACCGACGAAACCTGGCACTTGGTAAAAAGTACGCCGCGAGTCACCGGCTTTTTGGGCGGTTCCGGTAACCGTCCCGCTCCCATCTCCGAGCGCGAAGTGGAAAAAATCCTGTCGCAAATGGAAGAGGGCGTTGAGAAGCCACGGCACAAAGTGCTGTTCGAGGTTGGCGAACTGGTACGCGTCAAGGACGGTCCGTTTGCAGACTTTAACGGTAACGTCGAAGAAGTTAACTACGAGAAAAACAAGGTTCGTGTCACCGTTACTATTTTCGGTCGCGCCACCCCCGTTGAACTCGATTTCGATCAAGTCGAAAAGACCTGATTAATTACAACCCCCGGGAAGCCTGTCGCATCATGTGCCAGGCGTCATCACCCGCAAGGAGCTAAGCATGGCGAAGAAAATCGTCGGCTTTATCAAGCTGCAAGTCCCAGCTGGTAAGGCAAACCCATCCCCTCCAATCGGTCCAGCGCTGGGTCAGCGCGGTCTGAACATCATGGAATTCTGCAAGGCGTTCAACGCCCAGACACAGGGTCTGGAACCCGGTCTGCCAATTCCTGTGGTGATCACCGCTTTTGCTGACAAGAGCTTCACGTTCATCATGAAGACTCCTCCAGCAACCATCCTGATCAAAAAGGCTGCTGGTATCAAATCCGGTTCTGCACGTCCTAACGTGGATAAAGTCGGTACGCTGACCCGCGCTCAGGCTGAAGAAATCGCCAAGACCAAACAACCCGACCTGACCGCTGCCGATCTGGACGCCGCTGTGCGTACCATCGCTGGTAGCGCTCGCAGCATGGGCATCAACGTTGAAGGGGTGGTGTAAGTCATGGCTAAAGTAAGCAAACGCGCAGCCGCTATTGCTGCCAAGATCGACCGCAACAAGTTCTACCCTGTGGCCGAAGCTCTGGCCCTGGTGAAAGATACTGCCACTGCCAAGTTCGACGAATCCATCGATATCGCTGTTCAGCTGGGCATCGATCCTCGTAAGTCCGACCAACTGGTCCGTGGTTCCGTGGTTCTGCCTGCTGGTACCGGTAAAACCGTGCGTGTTGCCGTTTTCGCCCAAGGCGAAAAAGCCGACGCCGCTCGTGAAGCGGGTGCTGACATCGTGGGCCTGGACGACCTGGCTGAGCAAATCAAGGCCGGTCAAATGGACTTTGACGTTGTGATCGCTTCGCCTGACACCATGCGTGTTGTCGGTACCCTGGGTCAGGTTCTGGGTCCTCGTGGCCTGATGCCAAACCCCAAGGTTGGTACTGTGACTCCTGACGTTGCTACGGCTGTTAAGAACGCCAAGGCTGGTCAAGTTCAATACCGTACTGACAAGGCCGGTATCATTCACAGCACCATTGGTCGCGCTTCGTTCAACGTTGAACAGCTGCAGACCAACCTGGTTGCCCTGGTTGACGCCTTGAACAAGGCTCGTCCAGCCGCTGCCAAGGGTGTTTACCTGCGCAAGGTTGCCGTGTCCTCCACCATGGGTGGCGGTGCACGTGTTGAAATTGCATCTCTGACTGTTTAATCAACAGTTAGAAAAAAAGAACTTTGGGCTGTGATCCTGTTTACAGGGTCACTGCTGTCAAAGACCGTTGGAGCAGTTGGCTGACTTGTCATCTCACTGCTTAATCGGGGCAGAACGTCCCATCCAACGTAGACGGCGCCCGTGGAAGAATTCGTTATAGAACTCGTCCAGGTGCGCCGCATTCGGTTGATGTTGGGAAGCCTTCCCGACATCGTTTGAAGGAGTGTTCAACCGTGAGTCTCAATCGTGAAGAGAAAGCGGTAGTCATCGAAGAAGTCACTGCCGAACTGGCAAAGGCCCAATCGATCATTATCGCCGAGTACCGTGGTCTGGACGTCGCTTCTGCTACCGTATTGCGCAAAAAAGCGCGTGAGTCTGGCGTCTACCTGCGTGTGTTGAAAAACACCCTGGTTCGTCGTTCGTTGGCAGGTACCTCGTTTGACGGTATCTCCAGCCAGCTCGTGGGTCCTCTGATGTACGCCATCAGTGAAGATCCCGTTGCTGCGGCGAAAGTCGTTGCAGATTTTGCCAAGACCAATGACAAATTGGTCATCATGGGCGGTGCGCTGCCCAATAGCGTTCTGAATGCTGATGGTGTTAAGGCTCTGGCCACAATGCCCTCGCGCGAAGAATTGCTGGCGAAACTGCTGGGCACCATGCAAGCACCTATCGCTACTTTTGTGCGTACGCTTAACGAAGTTCCCACCAAGTTTGTTCGCGGCCTGGCGGCTGTGCGCGATCAGAAAGAAGCTGCGTAAGCAGTTTTCCTTCAGGAAACTTCGTCGTTGCGAACGACAACCAAACCTGGCATTTACCTAATATCTGGAGTTCTTAAAAATGGCTACTAAAGCTGAAATCCTTGACGCCATCGGCGCAATGTCCGTGCTCGAACTGTCCGAGCTGATCAAAGAAATGGAAGAAAAATTCGGTGTGTCGGCTGCTGCCGCCGCTGTTGCTGTTGCAGCTCCTGCTGCTGGTGGCGCTGCTGCTGCCGCTGAAGAGCAAACCGAGTTCACCGTGTTCCTGGCTGACGTTGGCGCAAACAAAGTTAGCGTCATTAAAGTCGTGCGCGAAATCACCGGTCTGGGCCTGAAAGAAGCCAAAGACCTGGTTGACGGTGCTCCTAAGGCTGTTAAAGAAGGCTTGTCCAAAGCTGATGCTGAAGACGCTCAGAAGAAGCTGGAAGAAGCTGGCGCCAAGATCGAGCTCAAGTAAGAGTATCGATAGATGCCCGGGAATGCGTTTCAAGCCTTCCCGGGCTTTTGCGTTTCCAGAAAACCCATGATTTTTAATTAGTATTGTAGAAAGTCGGGTTTTTTAGAGTCGTAAACCAGGGCCGTGGTTGACGGTCCGTGTAACCCTTGAGTCGGAGTGCTCATGCCTTATTCGTACACCGAAAAAAAGCGCATACGCAAGAGCTTCGCCAAACGTGAAGACGTACAGCAGGTTCCTTACCTGTTGGCTACCCAGCTGCATTCTTTCAGAACCTTCTTGCAGAAGGACACGCTGCCTTCTCAGCGTAAGGTTGAAGGCTTGCAGGAAGCTTTCAGTTCCATATTTCCAATAGTAAGCCATAACCAAATGGCGCGGCTAGAGTTCGTGAGCTATACGCTCGGCGAGCCGGTGTTCGACGTCAAAGAGTGTCAACTTCGTGGTTTGACCTATGCTTCCCCCTTGCGGGCGAAGGTTCGTCTGGTCCTCATGGACCGCGAGGTGAGCAAGCCTACCGTCAAGGAAGTAAAAGAGCAAGAAGTCTACATGGGCGAAATGCCCCTGATGACTGATAACGGCTCTTTTGTGATCAACGGTACCGAACGAGTCATCGTTTCCCAGCTGCACCGTTCCCCCGGCGTGTTCTTTGAACACGACCGCGGTAAAACGCACAGCTCGGGCAAGTTGCTGTTCTCGGCTCGCGTGATTCCTTACCGTGGTTCCTGGCTGGACTTCGAGTTCGATCCCAAGGACATTCTGTTCTTCCGTATCGACCGTCGTCGCAAGATGCCTGTGACTATCTTGCTGAAGGCCATTGGCCTGACGCCAGAACAGATCCTGGCCCACTTCTTCGAGTTCGATCACATCGAACTGCACCAGGAAGGTGGCAAGCTGCAATTCGTTCCAGAACACTGGAAGGGCGAGGTTGCCCGTTTCGACATTACCGACCGTGATGGTCGCGTACTGGTTGAAAAGGACAAGCGTATCAATGCCAAGCATTTGCGCGACCTGCAAGCAGCCAAGATCGAATACATTTCCATCCCGGAAGATTTCCTTCTGGGTCGTGTGCTGGCCAAGAACATCATCAACGCCGAAACCGGCGAGGTGATTGCCAACGCCAACGACGAAATTACCGAATCCATTCTGGCTGAAATGCGCGCAGCCAATGTGCGTGATTTCGAGACCCTGTACGTCAACGAACTGGATCAGGGCGGCTTTATCTCCCTGACCCTGCGCACGGACGAAACAGCGGATTCCAATGCTGCCCGCATCGCGATCTATCGCATGATGCGTCCCGGCGAGCCACCAACCGAAGAAGCGGTTGAGGCTTTGTTCAACCGTCTGTTCTACAGCGAAGAGTCCTACGACTTGTCGCGCGTGGGTCGCATGAAGGTGAACAGCCGTCTGGGCCGTGGTGACAGCATTGAAGGTCCCATGACCCTGACCGACGAAGACATTCTGGACACCATTCAGGTGCTGGTGAATCTGCGTAACGGCCGCGGTCAGATCGACGATATCGATCACCTGGGTAACCGTCGTGTTCGTTGCGTGGGCGAATTGGCTGAAAACCAGTTCCGCGCCGGTCTGGTGCGTGTGGAACGTGCCGTCAAGGAACGTCTGGGCCAGGCCGAGACCGAAAACCTGATGCCGCACGATCTGATCAACTCCAAGCCCATCTCTGCGGCTGTCAAGGAGTTCTTCGGTTCCAGCCAGCTGTCGCAATTTATGGACCAAACCAACCCGCTGTCCGAGATCACGCACAAGCGTCGTGTTTCGGCACTGGGCCCTGGTGGTCTGACTCGTGAACGTGCGGGCTTTGAGGTGCGCGACGTGCATCCAACCCACTACGGTCGCGTGTGCCCGATTGAAACGCCTGAAGGTCCAAACATTGGTCTGATCAACTCCATGGCGCTGTACGCTCGTCTGAACGAGTACGGTTTCCTGGAAACGCCTTACCGCAAGATTGTTGACGGCAAGGTCAGTGAACAGATCGATTACCTGTCGGCTATTGAAGAAAGCAATTACGTCATCGCTCAGGCTAACGCCGAGTTGACCGAAGACGGTGCCTTTGCTGACGATCTGGTTGCCTGCCGTGAAGCTGGCGAAACCATGATGACTGCGCCAGAGAACATCCATTACATGGACGTTGCTCCTTCGCAGATCGTGTCTGTGGCTGCTTCGCTGATTCCGTTCCTGGAGCACGATGACGCCAACCGAGCACTGATGGGCGCCAACATGCAGCGTCAGGCAGTTCCGTGCCTGCGCCCTGAGAAGCCTTTGGTCGGTACCGGTATCGAACGTACTGTTGCTGTTGACTCGGGTACCACCGTACAGGCCCGTCGTGGCGGTGTGGTTGTAGACGTTGACGCACAGCGCGTGGTTATTCGCGTACACGATGACGAGAACGTGGCTGGCGAGGTCGGTGTAGATATCTACAACATGACCAAGTACACCCGTTCCAACCAGAACACCAACATCAACCAGCGTCCTATCGTCAAACGTGGCGATATCGTGGCTCGTGGTGACGTGCTGGCTGACGGCGCATCGACTGACCTGGGCGAATTGGCTCTGGGTCAGAACATGCTGATCGCCTTCATGCCCTGGAACGGCTACAACTTCGAGGACTCGATTCTGATCTCCGAGAAGGTCGTGGCTGACGATCGCTACACGTCGGTTCACATCGAAGAGTTGACGGTTGTTGCCCGTGACACGAAGCTGGGACCTGAGGATATCACCCGCGATATCAGCAACCTGTCCGAAATTCAGCTGAACCGTCTGGACGATTCCGGCATTGTGTACATCGGTGCCGAAGTGCGTGCCGACGACGTGCTGGTCGGTAAAGTGACACCCAAGGGTGAAACTCAGCTGACTCCGGAAGAAAAGCTGCTGCGCGCCATTTTTGGTGAAAAAGCCTCTGACGTTAAAGACACCTCCCTGCGCGTGCCTTCGGGCATGGTCGGTACGGTGATCGACGTTCAAGTCTTTACCCGTGAAGGTATCGAGCGTGACAAGCGTGCTCAGTCCATCATTGATGATGAACTGCGTCGCTACCGTCAGGACCTGAACGACCAGCTGCAAATCGTTGAAGACGACGCCTTTGACCGTGCCTTGAAGTTCCTGGTCGGCAAAACCGTCAACGGTGGTCCACGCAAGCTGCCCAAGGGCACCGAGCTGACCGCTGACTACCTGAACGATCTGGATCGCTGGCAGTGGTTCGACATTCGTCTGGCTGACGAGCAACACGCACTGGTGCTGGAGCACACCAAGGAATCCTTGGAGCAAAAGCGTCACCAGTTCGACTTGGCTTTTGAAGAAAAGCGCAAGAAGCTCACCCAAGGCGACGAGTTGCCTCCTGGCGTGCTGAAGATGGTCAAGGTTTACCTGGCTGTTAAGCGTCGTCTGCAGCCTGGTGACAAGATGGCTGGCCGTCACGGTAACAAGGGTGTGGTTTCCCGCATCGTTCCCGTGGAAGACATGCCGCACATGGCTGACGGTACCCCTGTGGACATCGTTCTGAACCCGCTGGGCGTGCCTTCGCGTATGAACGTGGGTCAGGTTCTGGAAGTTCACCTGGGTTGGGCTGCCAAGGGTATTGGCCACCGCATCAACGACATGATGCAAGAAGAAAAGAACGTGCAGGTTTCCGAACTGCGCGCGTTCCTGGACAAGGTCTACAACACTGCCGGCAAGAAGACTCGCATCAACGAGTTGACTGACGACGAAGTGATGAACATGGCCACCAACTTGCAGAAAGGTCTGCCATTGGCTACGCCAGTGTTCGACGGTGCAACCGAGCAGGAAATCGACCAGATGTTGCGTCTGGCCTACCCTGACGACATCGCCGAAAAACTGCAGCTGGCACCACACCGCACGCAGGTTCGCCTGTTTGACGGTCGTACCGGCGAAGCCTTTGAGCGTATGGTCACCGTAGGCTACATGCACTACCTGAAGCTGCATCACCTGGTCGATGACAAGATGCACGCTCGTTCGACAGGTCCGTACTCCCTGGTTACTCAGCAGCCGCTGGGTGGTAAGGCGCAGTTCGGTGGTCAGCGTTTCGGGGAGATGGAAGTCTGGGCGCTGGAAGCGTATGGCGCCGCCTACACCCTGCAGGAAATGCTCACGGTTAAATCCGACGACATCGCCGGCCGTACCAAGGTCTACGAGAATATTGTCAAGGGTGACCACGTGATCGACGCCGGTATGCCGGAGTCCTTTAACGTTCTGGTCAAGGAAATCCGTTCCTTGTCCCTGGACATGGATTTGGAGCGTAAATAATGAAAGCGCTACTCGATCTCTTTAAACAAGTCACTCAGGACGAGCAGTTCGATGCCATCAAGATCGGCATCGCCTCGCCCGAGAAAATCCGGTCCTGGTCTTTCGGTGAAGTCCGCAAGCCAGAGACCATCAACTATCGCACGTTCAAACCCGAGCGCGATGGTCTGTTCTGCGCCAAGATTTTTGGTCCCATCAAGGACTACGAATGTCTGTGCGGCAAGTACAAGCGCCTGAAGCACCGTGGCGTCATCTGCGAGAAGTGTGGCGTTGAAGTCACCGTCTCCAAGGTGCGTCGCGAGCGTATGGGTCACATTGAACTGGCCTGCCCGGTTGCTCACATCTGGTTCCTGAAGAGCCTGCCATCCCGTCTGGGCATGGTGCTGGACATGACACTGCGTGACATCGAGCGCGTGCTGTACTTTGAAGCATGGTGCGTAATCGAACCTGGCATGACCCCGCTCAAGCGCGGTCAGATCATGTCCGATGACGATTTCCTGGCCAAGACTGAAGAGTACGGTGACGACTTCCACGCCCTGATGGGCGCGGAAGCGGTGCGCGAACTGCTGCGTACGATCGACATCGATCGCGAAGTCGAGCGCCTGCGTGCCGAACTGAAAGCCACCGGCTCGGATGCCAAGATCAAGAAGATCTCCAAGCGTTTGAAAGTGCTGGAAGGCTTCCAGAAATCCGGCATCAAGCCAGACTGGATGATCATGGAAGTGCTGCCCGTGCTGCCACCGGACCTGCGTCCGCTGGTACCACTGGACGGCGGCCGCTTTGCGACTTCCGACCTGAACGATCTGTACCGCCGCGTTATCAACCGTAATAACCGTTTGAAGCGTCTGCTGGAACTGAAGGCACCGGACATCATCTTGCGCAACGAAAAACGTATGCTGCAAGAGTCCGTGGACTCCTTGCTGGATAACGGTCGTCGCGGTAAAGCCATGACCGGCGCCAACAAGCGTCAACTGAAGTCCCTGGCCGACATGATCAAGGGCAAGAGCGGTCGTTTCCGTCAGAACCTGCTGGGCAAGCGCGTGGACTACTCCGGTCGTTCCGTGATTGTGGTGGGTCCTCAGTTGAAGCTGCACCAGTGCGGTCTGCCCAAACTGATGGCGCTGGAACTGTTCAAGCCCTTCATCTTCAACCGTCTGGAATTGATGGGTCTGGCTACGACCATCAAGGCAGCCAAGAAGTTGGTGGAAAGCCAGGAACCGGTGGTGTGGGACATCCTCGAAGAGGTGATCCGCGAGCATCCCGTGATGCTGAACCGTGCGCCTACGCTGCACCGTTTGGGTATTCAGGCTTTTGAACCGGTCCTGATCGAAGGTAAAGCGATTCAGCTGCACCCTCTGGTGTGTGCCGCCTTTAACGCTGACTTTGACGGTGACCAGATGGCCGTTCACGTGCCGCTGTCGCTGGAAGCCCAGCTGGAAGCGCGCACTTTGATGCTGGCCTCCAACAACGTGCTGTTCCCCGCCAACGGCGAACCATCCATCGTTCCTTCCCAGGATATCGTGTTGGGTCTGTACTATGCGACCCGGGAACTGGTAAACGGCAAGGGCGAAGGCTTGTTCATGGCCGACGTGGCTGAAGTTCAGCGCGCTTACGACAACAAGGAAGTCGAGCTGCAAACTCGTCTGACCGTCCGTATCGAAGAATTCGAGAAGGGCGAAGACGGTGAGTGGGTCAAGACCATCAAGCGTTACGAAACGACTGCTGGCCGTGCCTTGCTGTCAGAAATTCTGCCCAAGGGCATGCCTTTCACCGCATTGAACCGTGCGTTGAAGAAGAAAGAAATTTCGCGTCTGATCAACCAGTCCTTCCGTCGCTGCGGCCTGCGTGCCACCGTGATTTTTGCCGACAAGTTGATGCAGTCCGGTTTCCGTCTGGCAACTCGTGGTGGTATTTCCATCGCCATGAATGACATGGTTGTGCCTGTCGTCAAGGAAAGCATCCTGGCTCAGGCTAGCAACGAAGTTAAAGAAATTGACAAGCAGTACTCCTCGGGTCTGGTGACCGCTCAGGAACGCTACAACAACGTAGTGGACATCTGGGGCAAAGCCGGTGACCGCGTGGGTAAGGCCATGATGGAACAGCTGGCTTCCGAGCCAGTGATCAACCGTTTTGGTGAAGAAGTACGTCAAGAGTCCTTCAACTCCATCTACATGATGGCGGACTCCGGTGCTCGTGGTTCGGCTGCACAGATTCGTCAGCTGGCTGGTATGCGTGGTCTGATGGCCAAGCCTGATGGCTCCATTATTGAAACGCCTATTACCGCGAACTTCCGTGAAGGTCTGAACGTACTGCAGTACTTTATTTCGACTCACGGTGCTCGTAAGGGTCTGGCCGACACGGCCTTGAAGACGGCTAACTCCGGTTACCTGACTCGTCGTCTAGTCGACGTGACTCAAGATCTGGTCATTACCGAAGACGATTGCGGTACCAAGGGCGGCTACACCATGAAAGCCATCCTGGATGGTGGTGAGGTTATCGAGCCCCTGCGCGATCTGATTCTGGGCCGTGTGGCCTCGACCGACATCGTCAACCCTGACAATCAGGAACTGGTTATCCCCGCCGGCACCTTGCTGAACGAGGACCTGGTCGACCTGATCGACAATCTGGGTATTGATGAAGTCAAGATCCGCACTCCGCTGACTTGCGAAACCCGTCACGGCTTGTGCGCAAGCTGCTACGGTCGCGATCTGGGCCGCGGTATGCTGGTTAACCGTGGTGAAGCCATCGGTGTTATCGCTGCTCAGTCCATCGGTGAACCGGGTACCCAGCTGACCATGCGTACGTTCCACATTGGTGGTGCGGCTTCGCGTGCAGCGCTGGCAAGCTCGGTGGAAACCAAGACGGCTGGTACGGTCGGTTTTGAAATTGGTCTGCGTTATGTGACCAACGCCAAGGGCGAACGCGTTGCGATCTCCCGTTCCGGTGAAATCGTTATTTTTGACGACAACCGTCGTGAACGTGAACGCCACAAAGTGCCTTACGGTGCCACCATTACGGTGGGCGATGGTGAAGCCATCAAGGCTGGCCAGCGTCTGGCAAGCTGGGATCCGCTGACCCGTCCTATCGTGTCCGAGTACACCGGTACCGTTCGCTTCGAGAACATCGAAGAAGGCGTGACCGTGGCTCGTCAGGTGGACGAAGTGACCGGTCTGTCGACTCTGGTTGTGATCACTCCCAAGACACGTGGTGGCAAGATCACCATGCGTCCTCAGATCAAGCTGCTGAACGAGCAAGGTCAGGAGATCAAGATCGCTGGTACCGATCACATGGTCAATATCTCCTTCCCGGTGGGCGCGTTGATTACCGTTCGCGACGGTCAGCAAGTGTCCGTGGGTGAGATTCTGGCGCGTATTCCCCAGGAATCGCAAAAGACTCGAGACATTACCGGTGGTCTGCCACGTGTGGCCGAACTGTTCGAAGCTCGTTCGCCCAAGGACGCCGGCCTGCTGGCCGAAGTTACGGGTACGGTTTCCTTCGGTAAGGACACCAAGGGCAAACAGCGTCTGGTCATTACCGACCTGGACGGCGTCAGCCACGAGTTCCTGATTCCGAAGGAAAAACAGGTTCTGGCTCACGACGGTCAAGTGGTGAACAAGGGCGAGATGATTGTGGACGGCCCAGCCGATCCGCACGACATCCTGCGCTTGAAGGGTATCGAGAAGCTGGCCAACTACATTGTTAACGAAGTGCAGGACGTTTACCGTCTGCAGGGTGTGAAGATCAACGACAAGCACATTGAAGTGATTGTTCGTCAGATGCTGCGCCGCGTGAACATTGTGGATGCCGGTGATACTAACTTCATCACGGGTGAACAGGTTGAACGCTCCGAACTGTTGAACGAGAACGATCGCGTTCTGGCCGAAAACGGTATTCCAGCTACGTACGAAAACGTGCTGCTGGGTATTACCAAGGCCTCGCTGTCGACCGACTCCTTCATCTCGGCGGCTTCCTTCCAGGAAACCACCCGCGTGTTGACTGAAGCGGCCATCATGGGCAAAACCGACGATCTGCGTGGTCTGAAAGAAAACGTGATCGTGGGTCGTCTGATTCCTGCTGGTACCGGTATGGCCTTCCATTCCGCCCGCAAGGAAAAAGAAGCCTTTGAAGTGGCAGAGCGCAAAGCAGCCCGTGAACTGGAAAACCCGTTTGCGTCGGCTCCTGAGCCTTCGGAAGACCCGGTCTTTGTGTCCGGCGCCTCCGAGCCCGAGCAGCAACCTGCAGCCCCAGAGGGCGATCAGGAATAAGCAAGACTTGGTGGTTCCCCACCCTGTTTATCCAGGGTGGGCCGCTACCTTCAGGTAGTCGGTTAAAACCAGATAGCTCGAGCTAAAAAAAATCCCCACATGGCCAGGCCACGTGGGGATTTTTTATGGCCGCCTGGCGGCTACAAGCGGATGCGCTTAGCTACCCAGCTTGATTTCGCCAGTCATGATGCTCCAGTGACCTGGGAAGGAGCAGAAGAATGCGTAGTCTTCGCCTTCTTTCAGCTTGGAGACGTCAAAGGTTACGGAGGTGCTTTCACCGCCGCCGATCACGTCAGTGTGAGCGATCACGCGCTCGTCACCGGCTTTAACGTAGTTGTTGTCCAGACCGGCTTTCATGCCATCGGTAGCAACAGCGCTTTCATCGGCTTTCTTCGAGATAACGACGTTGTGGCCCATGGCTGCTTTAGGCAGCTTGCCAGTATGTTTCAGGTTGATTGTGAATTCCTTGCATGTCTTGTCAACAACGATGCTCTTGGTGTTGAACTGCATGGAGTCATTGCCTTCGATGGTAACGTCGCAAGCAGCAAAAGCAGGCACGCTGGCCAATCCAAGAACGGCTGTGAAAGCGATTTTGGCAAACATTCTAGTAACTCCTTGAAAACTGACAAAAAAAGGAACGGGACACGGGGGTGTTGTTCCGGTCTTACAGCATAGACTGTAGCGCACTCAAGGTGCTTAACAAAACAAAGACCCGGACTATTTTACCGGCTTATATCGCCGCGTCCGAGACCGTAAATGATTTGTTTTCCCATCGTTTGATGTGGCTCTAACAGCCTCACTCTATCACCTTCAGAGAGCTTGACGGCGGTGCAGATCAGGTTTCACTTTTCGGAATGTTTAGTTTGTGACCAAGTGTTGAGCCACGTTGAAGAGGGCGGCAGCGGCGATCAGGCACAACAGCAGGCCACAGAGCTGTTCGATACGTGGCAAGTGCTTTTGTATACGCTGCTGCCAGAGCGGGTGCCCGATCAGAACGGTGATGAACAAGTCCCAGAGTAAAACAATTAAAAACATCCACAGACCCAGCAAGATATGCAGGCCCGTACCAGCGCGGCTACTGGCCAGTACAGAGGCCAGGCTGGCGTAAAACAAGGCGTTCTTGGGATTCAGCAGCCCCGAGAGCAGGCCAAGCAGAGCGTGATGCCACCAGCCGCCTGTAGAGGCTTCAGAGGCCTTGATCCATTGCCCAGTAGTGTGATGGGCCACCTGCAGGAATTTCACGCCCAAGTACAGTAAATACAGCCCTCCAGCGCCCTGTAGCAGCACAAAGAGAGGGCTGCCAGTGCTTATCCGGGCAAAGCCCGTTAGTGCCAGGCTGATGTACAGGCCATTGGCCAGGGCGACACCGGCACAGGCTCCGCTTGCGACCCAGCGTCCATGGGCCAGGGTGCTGCGGGCGATCAGGAAAAAATCGGGGCCGGGGGAGAGCAGGGCCAGGAAATGGGTGCTGGCGATCAGTAAGAACAAGGACACGGCGGTACGTCCAGAAGCAAAACTGCAGTGTGACCAGAAGCGTGGGTGCCGTATTGAATAAAAGTGCGCGCGCTTTAGCTGCGGTACTGGCCCGGAGTGACACCGGTGTAGTGCTTGAAGACACGCTGAAAATGACTTTGGTCGGCAAAGCCCAGGCGATAGGCAATATCAGCCAGTTCGTCGCCTTGGCGCAGGGCGTTTCGGGCCAGGTTGATACGTTGATTCAATTGCCAGCGCTGTGGAGTCAGGCCGGTATGGCGACGAAAGGCGCGAATCAGCTGGTAGCGGCTAAAACCGGTTTCTCGAGCAAGTTCTTGCAGGGGGATAGTGGCTAATTGGCCTTCAACCCAGCGATCCAGGGTTTTCTGCAAGATGGGGCTAGGTGGGGGAGCGGGTGCCAAAGGCTGGGATTGGGCTGAGCCGTGGTGCAGCAAAAAGTCGATCAGGGCTGCTTCTTTGCTCAGTAGAGGAGCGGCTGAAAACAAGAGCGAGTTCAAGTCACAGTAGGCTGCATAAAGCAGTGGCTCGTGACTAACGCGGATGGGCTCCTGGGCTTGAAGTCTGAACTCTGTACTTTCCTGCCAAAGTTGCTCCAGCCACCCCGCATCCAGATGCAGCATCTGATAGCTCCAGGACTGATCTGGCAACGGATTGCAGGCATGGCTGCGGTGCGCGGGGACAAAGACCACAGACCCAGGTGCAAGCTGGACCGGGCCGCCGGGTGCGCCCGTAAAGACGCTGCCACCGCCATCAACGGCGCCAATCGAGTAGGTGGGGTGGCTGTGCTCCTGATAGCAGATCCGGCTGTTGCAGGCACGTCGGCTTTCTACATAGGGCAGGGCGGCATCGCGCCAGAATTCAGTCTTCATCGGAGATAGCAATCGTGGCCAGGGAGACGATAAAGGTACAGCCTTGCTTACGCGTGCTGTCCAGGACAATATCCCCGCCGTGTTTGTTGATCACGGTTTTCACAAAGGCCAAACCTAGTCCGCTACCCGAAGGTGCACCTTCGGTATTTTCGTGGGCTCGATGATAAGGCTCAAAAATAGTCGCCTGATTTTCTGCCGGAATTCCCCAGCCCTGATCTTTGACGAATACCTGAACGCTGTTGTTGCCCAGCACAAGGTCTATATCAATCTGGTTGCCATCCGGTCCGTACTTGATGGCGTTTTGAATCAGGTTGGTAAAGGCGCGGCGCAGCATGGGCGCATTGCCGTTCACCCAGACCAGCTCCGAGTCGTTCAAGTTCAGGCTGATAGAGCGCTTGCTGGCGCTGGCCCAAGCGTCATCCAGACAGTCTGCCAACAGATCAAACAGGTTCAGCGGGCTCAGTACCATTTCCATGGCCTCGGCCCGTGCCAGACTAATGAAGTTGTCCACCAGTTCCAGCGTTTGTTCGGCATAACCTTCCATCTTGTGCAGAAACTGATCTGGCGGCAGCTTGCTGTCATCCTGACGTTGCAAGCTCGTTAGTGCCAGGATGGAGTTCTGGGGCGCCCGCATATCATGCGAAATGAAGCGCAAGGTCTCTTCACGCTTGGTCTGGGCCTGGCGCAACAGATTGATGGATTTATGTAGCTGGGTC
Organism: Alcaligenes sp. RM2; assembly: GCF_052931795.1. Taxonomy (NCBI): domain Bacteria; kingdom Pseudomonadati; phylum Pseudomonadota; class Betaproteobacteria; order Burkholderiales; family Alcaligenaceae; genus Alcaligenes; species Alcaligenes sp. RM2. The sequence continues at coordinate 49,039 of NZ_JBRFIO010000004.1, read as the reverse complement.
AGACGATGAGGCAGATTACGTGTACTTAAGCCCGATAGGCGCTCGTTCAGAGCAGTTCTGACATCCGGGTATTCCAGCTGCAGCTTGTTCAGTTCTTCGGTCACCTGATTCAGGGCAGCTTCCTGACTGCGCCAGTGCCATAGCGGGTAGGCCAACAGAACAGTAATCAGGCTGGCCAGTGGCGGAATCCACAGATTGAAGCCATGCATGGCGATCCAGTTCACCAGCAGGATCGCAAAGACCAGCCCGATCAGGCTGAGCAAGGTGGCGCGTGGCGACAGATAGATCAGAACCTGACATGCCAGCAGGACTGGCAGGCAACTGGCCAGCGCAATGAACCAGGCCGGTGGGGTGCGCACCCAATGATTGCTGCGTACGGCTTGCAAGGTATTGGCCAGGATCTCCACGCCCGACATGCTGCTCATGCCGGCTTTGGACAAAGGGGTAGGAAAGGTATCGCCCAGTCCACTGCCCCAGGCTCCTACCAGCACATACTTATCCTTGAAGAAAGAGGGCGGAATATCACCGTTCAGGACATTGAAGTAAGGCACGGTCCGAAAGTGGCCGCTGCGGCCCAGAAAGGGAATGTGGGGAATGTCTTTCTGACTGGAGTCCAGAGCTTGCAGGGCCAGATCCACATCTCCGCCTGTCATCAACATGGCAATCGTGAAGTGCGGCAGCACACGGCCCAAGGGGGTAGTCTGCTGCAGGGCGACACGTCGCACTACCCCATCTGAATCAGGTTCGATATTGATGTAGCCCGACGCCTGGGCTGCCTGGCTGAGCACGGGAATGGCGGTATGCACGGCCTGCCGCTGAGTGTCATAGATCATTGGCAGCACAACGCGTCCGTGATGATGTATGGCCTCGGATAGAGTCAGGTCATCATCGGGGTAAGCCGGGTTGGGTTCCTGAAAAACCAGATCGATGCCGACAGCACGAGCCTGTTCGAGACGGCCTAGCAGTTGGGCATGGTTGATGCGTCGCCAAGGCCAAAAGCCCAGGTTGGCGATGCTGTAGTCGTCGATGGCGACAATGACAATATCCGGGGGCGCAGCCTGTGGAAGAGCGGCTGCCATGGTGAAGTCGTAAATCAGGTTGTTCAGCTTGCCCAGCGCGAAGTCGTCACGCAGGGAGCTGAACAATAAGGTCAGCAGCATCAGCAAGCCCGAAACCAGATGCCACTCTTTCCGAATCCGGTCAGAGAGTAGCTTGCTGTTTCTGGGGGCCGGGCTGCTCATGCCGTACGCCGTTTAGCTACTCGAACTGAGACAGCAGGATTGGATCGCCAAAATTGCTGACCACGGCTTGGCCATCCGAGCTGGTCAGGCTGGCTGCGCCTTCAAAGCTTTCGATCGTGTCCGGGCCCATCAGACCATGGCGGTCAATGGCACGAACGGTAACGTAGTACGTGCCAGGGCGCGAGGCACCGAACTGAATATCCGTATCTGTCGTAATGTTACGCGACAGCAGCTTGGCACCTTGCGGGTCGGTAGAGGTCTGGACCAGATAGGCCTGGGCACCGGGCACGACCTGAATCGTGCTGTTCCATTGGCCACCACGACGCTCGGGCGTGGAGATCTGCGGAGCGGGCAACAATGGCTCCAGCGCCATGATATTGCCATCTGTGCCTACAGCGGCCCCTTGATTCTGCTTCAGGGCGGTGGGGGTGCTGCGTTGCTGGGTTCCCAATTCAGCGCGGCCTTCCAGCACTTCGCTGTGAGCCACGCCTTGTTGAGTACGCACACGCAATTCGGTGCCACGGACACCGGTAATGCTGACAGGGGTGCGGACTTCAAAGCGACCTACGCCGGTTTTTTCCGGGGAAACGCGTGATTCCACGTCGCCATCGTCCAGAGCGATGATCGAGTCGGTCAGGCCGGTGCCTTCAAAGGCACGCATGCGGGCCACGCTCAAGGATGCCTGTGCGGGTACGCTCAGTTGGCTGCCGTCTTGCAACTCCAGCGTCAGGTAGCCATTGCTGCCTGTTCGGATCAGGTCGCCTTCTTGCAAATGAGTCGTTCCTGCACCCAGTGCTTGACCGTTCACAAGAATTTGGCCGGTCTGGTGAGTGATACGGGCGGGGGCGGGCACTTCCGGAATCATGCGAAATGGAATGTGCAGTTCTTTGCCGATAGGTAGACGGTAGGGATCGGCCACCGCGTTCAGTCGCTGAATTTCGGACCAGTTGCGGTCCTGGCGGGTATAGGTCTGGGAGATGCCCAGCAAGGTGTCACCGGCCAGCACTTTATAGACAAAATTTTCGCCGCGGGCGCCAGAAGGTTGGGCTGACACGACGCCACCCCAAATCAGGCCGCAAACGAGAGGCGCGGCGATACGCAAAGTAATCATAGAAATCAGCTAGGGTCGGTCAAAAGTTCAAGGCGATAGCCCAGGGCGTAAGACGCCGTCAGGCGTACCCCGTTCTCGGGTCGCAACTGGAGTTTACGGCGTATGTTGGACAGATGAGTGTCCAGCGTACGGGAGGTGGCCGGAATTTCCCGGTTCCAGACCGCGGAGCTTAAAACATCACGCGAGAACAGGCGGCCGGGGTTGCGAAACAGTAAAAGGGCCAACTCAAATTCTTTGGGCGCCAGGGTAACGGTTTCACCGTTCAGCACAATATGGCCTTGTTCAGGAAAGATGTCGTAGCCTGCAAACGAAAAGCGGCTGTCCTGAGTGGCCGAGGTGCTCAGATCCAGACGGCGCACAGCGGCATTGACGCGCGCAACCAGCTCTCCCTTGCGTACGGGCTTATTAATATAGTCGTCGGCTCCGGCCTGCAAACCCGTGACCAGATCCTCTTCCTGGGTACGGCTGGTCAGGAATATGACGGGCAGGGCATGGCCCAGTGTGGTGCGAACCCAACGCAACACATCCAGGCCGCTGACGTCCGGCAGTTCCCAGTCCAGTAGCAATAAACCGAAATTATGTGGCTTGGCCAGAGCGGCCAGCAGGTCCTTTCCTTGATGAAAGGAGCGACATTCATAGCCAGCCTCGGTCAGGATCCGGGCAATCAGTTCAGCCTGGACGAGGTCGTCTTCCAGGGAAGCGATGATCATGGGTATTGTCCTTGTCGCAGAAGTGCAATAGCCCTGCAGTATAACGATATGTAGATAGCGAGTGACCAAGTGCTTCCATGCGTGTGCCGTGACAACGGGAAACTGCCGGATTGGTGTCCAAATCGTTGACCTATAAGGGTTTACTGTGGTAAATTTTAGAGCTTACTTTAAGGATCCTTTGCCGGTACACCTTGCAGTAATTTGATGGCAGCCCTGAATTTAGGGGCTGCGGGCACTTTTTTAGTGCTTGAAATCAAGCCCAAGCCATGTGCAAGACCGCTCTTTTTCGTGTTTTATGGGGAGTGGTATTGCGCAATGCCGCTTCCGGTCCAGGGTTTCAACACCCGCCAACTGGACGGCGTTTTTCAAAACATATACGTCAACCAGTACGTAAAGTACGTTATAGGATACGTAAAGGTCATGCCAACCATTAGCCAGCTCGTGCGTAAACCGCGCGAAGTCAGCCGCGTTAGCAGCAAGAGCCCTGCGCTCGAGAACTGCCCACAACGCCGCGGTGTTTGCACCCGTGTATACACCACGACCCCCAAGAAGCCTAACTCCGCTCTGCGTAAAGTCGCCAAAGTGCGTCTGACCAACGGCTTCGAAGTCATTTCTTACATCGGTGGTGAAGGCCACAACCTGCAAGAGCACTCGGTCGTTCTCGTCCGTGGTGGTCGTGTTAAAGACTTGCCAGGTGTGCGTTACCACATTGTTCGCGGTGCTCTTGACCTGCAAGGCGTCAAGGATCGTAAACAAGCCCGCTCCAAGTACGGCGCCAAGCGTCCCAAGTAATCCATGTATCCATTGATCAGTTCCCTGGTCTGGATCCGTGCAACCGTGGCCTGAGTGCCATGGTAGGTAAGTGGTCATTTGTCATGAATGACCGAGACCGCGAAAAGCGGTTCAACTGAATAGTCACAAGGAAATAAAAATGCCTCGCCGTCGCGAAGTACCCAAACGTGAAATCCTACCTGACCCGAAATTTGGCAGCGTTGAGCTGGCCAAGTTCATGAACGTGGTCATGCTGTCCGGCAAGAAAGCTGTTGCCGAACGTATTGTTTATGGCGCGCTGGAACAAATTGCGCAGAAAACCGGCAAAGATCCGCTCGAAGTGTTTAATGCTGCCATCAATAATGTAAAACCTGTTGTTGAAGTGAAGAGCCGCCGTGTTGGTGGCGCTAACTACCAGGTACCTGTCGAAGTGCGTCCCGTGCGTCGTTTGGCTCTGGCCATGCGCTGGGTGCGTGAAGCCGCTAAAAAGCGCGGTGAAAAATCGATGGACTTGCGCCTGGCCGGCGAATTGTCCGATGCGGCTGAAGGCCGTGGCGGTGCAATGAAAAAGCGTGAAGACACGCACAAGATGGCCGATGCTAACAAAGCATTCAGCCATTTCCGTTGGTAATCTGAGGACATATAACCATGGCCCGCAAAACCCCTATTCAGCGCTATCGCAACATCGGTATCTCGGCTCACATCGACGCCGGGAAAACGACCACTACCGAGCGCATCCTGTTCTACACCGGTGTGAACCACAAACTGGGCGAAACCCACGAAGGTTCGGCCACCATGGACTGGATGGAGCAAGAGCAAGAGCGCGGGATCACCATTACCTCGGCTGCTACCACTGCTTTCTGGCGTGGTATGGCGGGCAATTACCCAGAACACCGTATCAACATCATTGATACCCCCGGCCACGTTGACTTCACTATTGAAGTTGAGCGTTCCATGCGCGTGCTGGACGGCGCTTGCATGGTGTACTGCGCGGTGGGTGGTGTTCAGCCTCAGTCGGAAACCGTATGGCGTCAAGCCAACAAATACGGTGTGCCTCGTCTGGCTTTCATCAACAAGATGGACCGTACTGGCGCTAACTTCTTCAAGGTTTACGACCAGCTCAAGCTGCGTCTGAAAGCCCACCCCGTGCCTGTCGTTATCCCGATCGGCGCTGAAGAAGAGTTCCAAGGCGTGGTTGACCTGATCAAGATGAAAGCAATCATCTGGGATCAAGCCAGCAACGGCGTGAAGTTTGAATACACCGACATTCCTGCCGAGCTGCAAGCTTCGGCCGAAGAATGGCGCGAAAAAATGGTCGAGTCGGCTGCTGAAGCCAGCGAAGACCTGATGAACAAGTACCTGGAAAACGGTGATCTCTCCGAAGAGGACATCAACCTGGGTCTGCGTACACGTACCATTGCCTGCGAAATTCAGCCAATGCTGTGCGGTACTGCGTTCAAGAACAAGGGTGTACAGCGCATGCTGGACGCCGTGATCGACTACCTGCCATCGCCTGTGGATATTCCACCTGTCGAAGGTACGGACGATGACGGTGAAGTCATTCATCGTAAAGCCAACGACGAAGAGCCTATGTCCGCTCTGGCGTTCAAGCTGATGACTGACCCCTTTGTTGGTCAATTGACTTTCGTACGCGTTTACTCGGGCGTTCTGCGTTCGGGCGACACGGTCTACAACCCTATCAAGGGTAAGAAAGAGCGTATCGGCCGTATCTTGCAGATGCACGCAAACAACCGTGCCGAGCTGAAAGAACTGGTTGCTGGTGACATCGCTTCCGTGGTGGGTCTGAAAGACGTGACCACAGGTGAAACCCTGTGTGACGCCGGTCAGCACATCATTCTGGAACGCATGGAGTTCCCAGAGCCCGTGATTTCGCAGGCTGTGGAACCAAAAACCAAGTCCGACCAGGAAAAAATGGGCGTGGCCTTGTCCCGTCTGGCTCAGGAAGATCCTTCTTTCCGCGTCAGCAGCGACGAAGAATCCGGCCAGACCATTATTTCCGGTATGGGCGAGCTGCACCTGGAAGTTCTGGTAGACCGTATGCGCCGTGAATTCGGCGTGGAAGCCAACGTGGGTAAACCACAAGTGGCTTACCGCGAAACCATCCGCAAGACTTGCGACGAAATCGAAGGTAAATTCGTCAAACAGTCCGGTGGTCGTGGTCAGTACGGTCACGTTGTCCTCAAGCTGGAGCCCCTGGAAGCAGGCGGTGGCTTTGAGTTCGTTGACGCCATCAAGGGCGGTGTGGTTCCTCGCGAATTCATTCCTGCCGTTGAAAAAGGTATCCGCGAAACCCTGTCCGCAGGTGTGGTCGCTGGCTACCCAGTGGTTGACGTCAAGGCTACGCTGTTCTTCGGTTCGTACCACGATGTGGACTCGAACGAAAACGCCTTCCGTATGGCCGCTTCGATGGCCTTCAAGGATGGTATGCGCAAGGCTGCCCCAGTTCTGCTGGAGCCCACCATGGCTGTAGAAGTTGAAACCCCTGAGGAATACGCCGGTACAGTGATGGGTGACTTGTCCTCCCGTCGCGGTATGGTTCAGGGTATGGACGATATGGTTGGTGGTGGTAAGGTCATCAAGGCCGAGGTTCCTCTGGCCGAGATGTTCGGTTACTCGACCAGCCTGCGTTCGCAAACACAAGGTCGCGCTACGTACACGATGGAATTCAAGCAATATGCTGAAGCTCCAAAGAACGTGGCTGACGAAGTGATCAGCGCTCGCGGTAAGTAATAGCAATATCAGCCCGCCCTATGGCGGGCTGCTCAACAATTTTTTTGTTTTCCTGTAAAACATAATTGGGATAAATCATGGCAAAAGGTAAGTTTGAACGGACTAAACCGCACGTCAACGTCGGTACTATCGGTCACGTTGACCACGGTAAAACCACTCTGACCGCTGCAATCTGCACGGTTCTGTCCAAGGCATACGGCGGCGAAGCGCGCGATTACTCGCAGATCGACAACGCCCCTGAAGAAAAAGCACGTGGTATCACCATCAGCACCTCGCACGTTGAGTACGAGACGCCTAACCGTCACTACGCACACGTTGACTGCCCCGGCCACGCTGACTACGTCAAGAACATGATTACCGGTGCTGCCCAGATGGACGGCGCTATTTTGGTTTGCTCGGCCGCTGACGGCCCAATGCCCCAGACTCGCGAGCACATCCTGCTGAGCCGTCAGGTTGGCGTTCCTTACATCATCGTGTTCCTGAACAAGGCCGACATGGTTGATGACGAAGAGCTGATCGAACTGGTTGAAATGGAAGTTCGCGAACTGTTGTCCAAGTACGACTTCCCTGGCGACGACACCCCGATCATCAAGGGTTCGGCCAAACTGGCTCTGGAAGGCGACGAAGGCCCACTGGGCAGCCAAGCCGTTCTGGCTCTGGCCGAAGCGCTGGACAGCTACATTCCTACGCCTGAGCGTGCCGTTGACGGTACCTTCTTGATGCCTGTTGAAGACGTGTTCTCGATCTCCGGCCGTGGTACGGTTGTGACCGGTCGTATTGAGCGCGGCATCATCAAAGTCGGCGAAGAAATCGAAATCGTGGGTATCAAAGACACGGTCAAGACCATTTGTACCGGCGTTGAAATGTTCCGCAAACTGCTGGACCAGGGCGAAGCTGGCGATAACGTCGGTCTGCTGCTGCGTGGTACCAAGCGTGAAGACGTGGAACGTGGTCAGGTTCTGGCCAAGCCCGGTTCGATCAAGCCACACACGGACTTCGACGCCGAGGTGTACATTCTGTCCAAAGAAGAAGGTGGTCGTCACACTCCTTTCTTCAAGGGCTACCGTCCTCAGTTCTACTTCCGTACGACTGACGTGACCGGCACCATCGAGCTGCCAGAAGACAAGGAAATGGTTCTGCCAGGCGACAACATTTCGATGAAAGTGTCCCTGATCGCTCCTATCGCCATGGAAGAAGGTCTGCGCTTCGCTATTCGCGAAGGCGGCCGTACCGTTGGCGCTGGCGTGGTTGCAAAAATCATCAAGTAATAAGCCTTGATCGCGGTGTGAAGGTGCAAACCTTTTCGCCGCGTCTTTGCTACCCCCAAAAGGGGTGCTTTTTAGTCAGCGTTTCTTCGAGTAATCGATAAACCCGGTCAAAAAGCCCCCACTTATATCGTTCTTTAGGATTACCCATGAAAAACCAGAAAATCCGCATCCGTCTGAAGGCTTACGATTACAAGTTGATCGATCAGTCTGCTGCTGAGATCGTAGAAACCGCCAAGCGCACCGGCGCTGTTGTTCGTGGTCCAGTACCACTGCCAACACGTATCCGTCGCTACGACATTCTGCGTTCGCCGCACGTCAACAAGACATCGCGCGATCAGTTTGAAATGCGTACCCACCAGCGCTTGATGGACATTGTCGATCCTACCGACAAGACCGTCGACGCTCTGATGCGTCTGGATTTGCCAGCCGGTGTTGACGTCGAAATCGCTCTGCAGTAATTCTGCCTAGCTGTTCGAGTTACATCGAAAGAAACGCCATGCGACCGCATGGCGTTTTTTTTCGTCTGCACGTTTCCTTCTGGCGCTGCAGGAGCAATGGCGACTGTCCGTTTATCCTGAACAGAACAAGAGCTTTGCTCTCAGGTGGTTCATGGCTAGTTCATCAAGGTGTTGTTATTGGGAAAAAGCGGGTTTTGGTCTACTTTTTACGACCGGACACACTTTGCCAGGGCTACAAATGCGACGATGGGCAGGGTTGAAGGAGGACAAGAATGATAAATCGGAGAAGAAAGCCGTTCCTGGTCCTGTGGTATTTCCTGGCGCTCTGGCTATGTCTGTGGGGAAGCAGCGCATCAGCGCAAGCGTGTGCGGACGACAAACCCATACGGCTGGCGGACCTGAGCTGGGAGAGCGCAGCATTTAGCACCGAGCTGTATCAGCAGATTCTGGAGAAGGCCTACGGTTGCAAGACCGAACGGGTTCCAGGCTCCTCGGCGGCTTTGGAAAGTGCGCTGGCGCAAAATGATATTCAAGTAATTGGCGAGATCTGGTCGGGACGTACCGAGATCATTGAAAAAGCCATTGAAGCCGGCCAGGTGCAGGTACTTGGTAATACCCTGAAGGGTGGGGCAGAACAGGGCTGGTATGTGCCGGACTATGTCATCGATGGCGACCCGGACAAGGGAATCAAGCCAACTGCACCCGATCTACAGAAAGTTGAGGATTTAGGGCGCTACGCCACTGTTTTTAGTGACCCGGAACAGCCCAATAAAGGCCGCTTTTATAACTGCCCCTCCGGCTGGGTATGTGAAACCTTCAATAGTCGCCTGTTCGATCTCTATGGTCTGGGCGAACACTATCAAAACTTTCGGCCCGGTACGGGCGCGGCTCTGGATGCGGCAATCAGCGCCGCCTATGACAGGCGTGAACCGATCCTGTTCTATTACTGGCAGCCTGCGGGTCTGATGGCCAAGTATTCCTTCAAGAAGTTAGCTAGCGCGCCTTTCAATGAAAGCTGTTGGGAAGCCGCTGTGTCGGGTAAGGGCAAGATCTGTCCAACGGACTTTATCCTGGCGCATATAGGCGTGGCGGCTTCTACTCCTTTCGTAGAGTCCCACCCCGAGCTGGTGACCTTGTTTGAAAAGATCCAGCTAGAGCCCGAACAGATGAACAAGATCATTTTGGGCATGACAGAGGGTGGGCAGAACGCCAGCACCCAGGTACAGAAGTTCCTGAAAGAGAATGTAGAGCAATGGCGTCAGTGGATGCCAATGGCCCAGGCAGATCGCTTGCAGGCAGCTTTGGAACCTCAGGCAATACAGCCGGTAGCCGCAGCGCAGTCCCGCTTCTTCCCGGAGTGGTCAGCTGCAGACTGGGTTAACCGTCAGTTGTTGGTTGCCGTGCAGGATTGGGGCACAGGTTTTCGTCAGATCAGCGCCTGGATTCTGACGCATGCCATTTTGCCGGTGGAGCGTGTCTTGCAGCAGGTGCCTGCCTGGGCGATTCTGGCGTTGACCGGTTTGCTGGCCTGGTGGGGACAACGGCGCTTTTTGCCTGTTCTGCTCTATGTAGCGGGCCTGTACTTGATAGGCGCCATGGGTCTGTGGGACAAGCTGATGCAAACCTTCACCTTGGTGCTGGTGGCCACAGTCTTTTCTGTGCTGATTGGCGTCCCGGTTGGCATTCTTAGTGCTCGTAGCCGTCTGCTTAGAAAAGTGCTGACGCCCGTACTGGATGTGATGCAAACCATGCCCAGTTTTGTGTATCTGATCCCGGTACTGATGCTGTTCGGTCTGGGTAAGGTTCCCGCTGTTTTGGCCACTGTTGTCTATGCCGTCCCTCCCTTGATTCGCCTGACCAGCCTGGGCTTGCGACAGGTGGACAAACATGTGATGGAAGCAGCCCAGGCGTACGGGGTTACACGCTGGCAAATGCTGACCAAGGTCACCTTGCCGCTGGCGCGGCCCAGCATCATGGCCGGTATTAATCAAACCACCATGATGGCCTTGTCCATGGTGGTAGTTGCTTCCATGATTGGAGCCCAGGGTTTGGGTGAAGACGTGCTGGCTGGTATTCAGACACTAGATATAGGACGTGGTTTGCAGGCGGGGGTGGCGATTGTGATCCTGGCCATTGTTATTGACCGAATCTCTCAATCCTTTGGTCGTTCTCAGCGTCACCGTCGCAAGGTCAGGAGGCAAGCATGAATACCATTCCTACCCCCTCGGGTGAGCAGGCCTGCAAGATAGAACTGCGAGACGTTTATAAGGTCTTTGGGAGCCGGGCGACCGAAGCCGTAGAGCTGTTAAAGCAGGGGGCCGACAAGCAGGCCGTGCAAAAGCAGACGGATTGCATCGTAGGCCTGGCAGGGGTCGATGCCTGCTTTCCCGCGCAGCAGATATCCTGCGTCATGGGTTTATCCGGTTCGGGCAAATCCACGCTGGTGCGTCACATCAACCGTTTGATCGACCCCAGTGCCGGGCAGGTGTTGGTGGATGGGCAGGACATATTGCAGCTGGACATGGCCAGCTTGCGACAATTTCGTCGCTATGGAATCAGCATGGTCTTTCAGGCCTTTGGCTTGCTGCCCCATTTGACGGTGGTGGAGAACGTCGCCTTCGGTCTGGAGGTCCGAGGAGACAAGCGTTCACAGGCCAGAGAGCAGGCTCGGCAATGGCTGGAGCGCGTGGGTCTGCATGATTATGCCGATAACTATCCGGACGAATTGTCAGGCGGGATGCAGCAACGAGTAGGACTTGCCCGAGCCTTGGCCGTTGATGCAGACATTCTTTTGATGGACGAAGCCTTCTCGGCCCTGGATCCCTTGATTCGCTACGAGATGCAGGACGAGCTTTTACGCCTCCAAAGCAGCCTGAACAAAACCATCGTCTTTATTACTCACGATATTGATGAGGCATTGCGGCTGGGCCAACACATTGTGGTGCTACGTGAGGGCAGGGTGGAACAAAGCGGCACGCCCGTTCAAATCCGCGATGAACCGGTGAACGAATACGTGGCTCGTTTTGTCAATAAGGCGCACCAATAGAAAATGCGCAGCAGATCAATTTTTCTGGTTCAGACTGCATAGCCAAGCACCCCGAATTCAAAAAAACTGTTGTCAATCAAGCAGTTTAGGGCAGATTTTTGCAGTAAATCTTGCTTGGCTTTACAGCCGCGTGCTATATTTACTAGCTTAGCCAAAAAGTTTTGGCTATGGTCGTCGCGCAAATTATTGCGTGTACTCTCAGTTAGCCCTGACCAATCGTAGTCAGGAATGGAGAAAACGATGTCGAACTCGACACCTACGCCTGCCGCGTGGCGGCTGGGCCTTGTTGGGCGTAAAGTTGGCATGACCCGTGTGTTTACAGAGGAAGGCGAGTCCATCCCTGTGACCGTGCTGGACGTGTCCAACAACCGCATCACCCAGGTCAAGACGCCCGCAGTTGACGGTTACGCTGCTGTACAGGTTGCCTTTGGCACCCGTCGTGCAACACGCGTTACCAAGCCCCAGGCAGGGCACTATGCAAAAGCTGGCGTTGAAGCTGGCAGCATCCTGAAAGAATTCCGCCTCGACCCCGCTGCTATCGCCGAGCTTTCCGCCGGTTCCGTAGTTGCTGTGGAAAGCATTTTCGAAGCGGGTCAGAAGGTTGACGTTACGGGCACCACGATCGGTAAAGGCTTTGCCGGTACCATCAAACGCCACAATTTTGGCGGCCAGCGTAACAGCCACGGTAACTCGCGCTCGCACCGCGTACCCGGTTCCATTGGTCAAGCCCAGGATCCAGGCCGTGTGTTCAAAGGTAAAAAAATGTCGGGCCATATGGGTGACGTTACCCGTACGGTTCAGAATCTTGACGTGATCCGCGTCGACGCCGAGCGTGGCTTGTTGCTGGTCCGGGGCGCTGTCCCAGGCCACAAGAATGCCAATATCGTTGTGCGCCCTGCTGTGAAAGGAGCCTAATCCATGGAACTGAAGCTCCTGAACGAACAAGGCCAAGCTGCATCCACATTGCAGGCCAACGAAACCGTTTTCGGTCGTGAATTCAACGAAGCACTGGTTCATCAGATCGTTGTTGCATACCAAGCCAATGCTCGCAGCGGTAACAGCAAGCAATTGACTCGTGCCGAAGTCAACCACAGCACCAAGAAGCCATGGCGCCAGAAAGGCACCGGCCGCGCTCGTGCTGGTATGACATCCTCGCCCGTGTGGCGTGGAGGCGGTCGTGCATTCCCCAACACCGGTGAAGAAAACTACGCACACAAGGTCAACAAGAAGATGTACCGCGCCGGTATCAGCGCGATTCTGTCTCAGTTGGTCCGTGACGAGCGTCTGTTGGTTGTTGATTCCTTCACTCTGGAAGCACCCAAGACCCGTCTGGCAGCCAATAAGCTGAAAGACCTGGGCCTGGAATCCGTGCTGATCATCACCGACGCGCTGGACGAGAACGTGTACCTGGCTACGCGTAACCTGCCTCACGTTGCTGTGGTTGAACCACGCTACGCCGACCCGCTGTCCCTGATCCACTACAAAAAAGTGTTGGTCACCAAAGCGGCTGTCGCTCAGTTTGAGGAGATGTTGGGATGAACGCCGAACGTCTATTGCAAGTAATTCTGGCTCCTGTCGTGACTGAAAAAGCCACGTACGTTGCCGAAAAAAATCAGCAAATCGCTTTCCGCGTCGCTCCTGATGCTACCAAGCCTGAAATCAAAGCTGCTATTGAACTGCTGTTCAAAGTAGAAGTTGAGTCGGTGCAGGTGCTCAATCAGAAGGGCAAGGAAAAGCGCTTTGGCCGTTTCATGGGTCGCCGCCGCAGTGTGCGCAAGGCATATGTCTCGCTCAAGCCCGGTCAGGAACTCGACTTTTCTGAGGTGAACTAATATGGCATTGGTAAAAGTAAAACCAACGTCGCCAGGTCGCCGTGGCATGATCAAAGTGGTTCACCCTGAACTGCACAAAGGCGCTCCTTACGCGGCTTTGCTGGAAAAGAAATCCAGCAGTGCTGGCCGTAACAACAACGGCCACATCACGGTTCGTCACCGTGGCGGCGGTCACAAGCAGCATTACCGTATTGTCGACTTCCGTCGCAACAAGGACGGTATTCCTGCGAAAGTAGAACGTCTGGAATACGACCCTAACCGCAGCGCTCACATCGCATTGGTGTGCTACGCGGACGGCGAGCGTCGTTACATCATCGCCCCTCGTGGTCTGGAAGTGGGTGCAACGGTTGTGTCTGGCGCGGAAGCTCCTATCCGTTCCGGCAACACTTTGCCTATCCGCAACATTCCTGTGGGTCAAACCATTCACTGCATCGAGATGCTGCCTGGTAAGGGTGCTCAAATCGCTCGTTCCGCTGGTGGTTCCGCTGTGTTGCTGGCTCGTGAAGGCACGTACGCTCAAGTGCGTCTGCGTTCCGGTGAGGTTCGCCGCATTCACATCGACTGCCGCGCCACGATTGGCGAAGTCAGCAACCACGATCACAGCCTGCGTCAAATCGGTAAAGCCGGTGCTGTTCGCTGGCGTGGTATTCGTCCTACCGTTCGCGGTGTGGCGATGAACCCAGTCGATCACCCGCACGGTGGTGGTGAAGGTCGTACGGGTGAAGGCCGTGAGCCAGTCAGCCCATGGGGTACTCCTGCCAAGGGCTACCGCACCCGTCGTAACAAGCGCACAGACAACATGATTGTTTCGCGCCGTAAGCGCAAGTAAGGGGCGAACACTATGTCACGTTCGATCAAAAAAGGCCCATTCGTTGATGCTCACCTGATCAAAAAGGTTGACGCAGCCGTTGTGGGTAACGACAAGCGACCAATCAAAACCTGGTCGCGCCGCTCTACCATCCTGCCCGAGTTCATTGGGCTGACGATTGCCGTTCACAATGGCCGTCAACACATTCCCGTTTATATCAACGAGAACATGGTTGGCCACAAGCTCGGCGAGTTCGCCTTGACCCGTACTTTCAAGGGTCACGCTGCGGACAAAAAGGCCCGGAGATAAGTGATGGAAACTACAGCAATTATTCGTGGAGTCCATATTTCGGCGCAAAAAGCACGTCTGGTTGCGGACATGGTCCGCGGCAAGTCCGTCGCTCACGCTCTGAATACGCTGACTTTCACTCCCAAGAAAGCCGCTGGCATCATCAAGAAAGCTCTGGAATCGGCTATTGCCAACGCTGAGCACAATGACGGCGCCGACATCGACGAACTGAAAGTCACCTCCATTTACGTGGACAAGGCTCAGTCGTTGAAGCGTTTTTCTGCACGAGCCAAAGGCCGCGGTAACCGTATTGAGAAGCAGACTTGCCACATTGTGGTCAAAGTCGGCGCTTAAGGAGTCACAATGGGACAGAAAATCCACCCAATTGGGTTCCGCCTGGCTGTTAACCGTAACTGGAGCTCGCGTTGGTACGCTGACGGTGCTGAGTTCGGTACGATGTTGGCTGACGACATCCGTGTGCGCGAATACCTGAAACGCAAGCTGAAAAGTGCGTCCGTTGGCCGTGTGGTCATCGAGCGTCCTGCCAAGAATGCTCGCATCACTATTTACTCGGCTCGTCCTGGTGTAGTGATCGGCAAGCGCGGCGAGGATATCGAAAGCCTGAAGGCTGACCTGCAGCGCCTGTTGGGCGTGCCAGTGCACGTTAACATCGAAGAAATTCGCAAACCTGAAACCGACGCTCAACTGATCGCCGACTCCATTGCTCAGCAATTGGAAAAGCGCATCATGTTCCGTCGTGCGATGAAGCGTTCCATGCAAAACGCCATGCGTCTGGGTGCCCAAGGCATCAAGATCATGAGCTCGGGTCGCTTGAACGGCATCGAAATCGCTCGTACCGAATGGTACCGCGAAGGCCGTGTGCCTCTGCACACCCTGCGCGCTAACATCGATTACGGTACTTCCGAAGCGCACACGACGTACGGGATCATCGGTATCAAGGTCTGGGTCTACAAGGGCGACATGCTGCCTAACGGCGAAATGCCTGTTGACACCGTAGCCCCTGAAGAGCGCCGCCCACGTCGTCCACGTGGTGACCGCCCTGAAAACCGCCGTCCAGGTGGTCGTGGCCGCGGTCCTCGTAAAGACGCTGCTCCTGCTGCGTCCGAAGGAGAATAAAACATGCTGCAACCTTCTCGCAGAAAGTATCGCAAAGAGCACAAAGGCCGTAACACCGGTCTGGCTACTCGCGGTGCGCAAGTTTCGTTTGGCGAATTTGGTCTGAAAGCCACTGACCGTGGCCGTCTGACTGCTCGCCAGATCGAAGCAGCACGTCGTGCAATTAACCGTCACATCAAACGTGGTGGCCGCATCTGGATCCGCATCTTCCCCGATAAGCCAATTTCGCAGAAACCTGCCGAAGTTCGTATGGGTAACGGTAAGGGTAATCCAGAGTTCTGGGTCGCTGAGATTCAACCAGGCAAGGTCCTGTACGAAATGGAAGGTGTTAGCGAAGAGCTGGCACGCGAAGCATTCCGTCTGGCCGCTGCCAAGCTGCCTATCTCGACGACGTTCGTAACGCGTCAGATCGGTGCTTAAGGAGACGTCATGAAAGCCAGCGAACTCCGTACTAAAGATGCCGCCGAGCTCCAAAAAGAGCTCGAGAGCCTGTTGAAAGCACAATTTAACCTGCGCATGCAGCGTGCTACTCAACAGCTTTCCAACACCAGCCAATTGGGCAAAGTACGTCGCGACATCGCTCGCGTCCGTACCGTCATGGCTGAGACCGCAGGAAAGTAAGATGAGCGAAACTCAAACTACCGCAAAACGTCAACGTACCCTGATCGGTCAAGTTGTCAGCAACAAGATGGACAAAACTGTCGTCGTTCTGGTTGAACGCCGCGTTAAACATCCCTTGTATGGCAAGATCATCGTCCGCTCCAATAAATACAAAGCGCACGACGAGACCAACCAGTACAACGAAGGCGATACCGTTGAGATTACCGAAGGCCGTCCTATCAGCCGCAGCAAGTCCTGGACTGTTGTGCGTCTGATCGAAGCAGCCCGCGTGATCTAAACGCTTGCTCAGATGTCCAGGCTTCGGCCTGGCTCTGGTAGGTCAAAAACCCCGATCTGTTTACAGATTGGGGTTTTTTTATGCTTGTCCACTTTGCTGTTGCTCATAGCTCATAGACAGGAGCAATGTTCGTATTTCGTCTTGTTGCCCGTCATGCAGCTTAAACCCGCAGCTGAACTGAATGATCAAGCTTGGGGCTTAGCAGCTTGTATGCGTAAGCCGGAAGCCTTCACAAAAAAGCGGGAACAGCTTGTTCTATTCTATGCAGTGGCAACTATGGGGCGAGGGCTATATCGTGCCAGCTACCTGCATACGTACTCGGGTTAGGACGACAATCTGGGGGGCAGAGTTGTAGCAGCTTGCTGACTTATGGACGCGCGTCTTGCTTGCGCCATTGTGCCGGGCTGACACCCACACTGCGCCTGAACGCGGCGCTGAATGCGGCCGCAGAGCTATAACCGATACGCTCGGCAATCTGCTCCATGGTCAGCCCTTGTTCCAGCTGGCGTTTGGCCAGCTGCATACGTAGCTGCAACAGTACCTGGGCCGGTGCCAACCCGCACAGCAAGGTAAAGCGGCGGTGAAAGGCGGCACGAGACATATTCAGATAGGCGGCCATATCGTCCACCGACCAGGCTTTGGCGGGTTCACGCAGCAGCTGCTCGATCAGGCCACCAAAGGCAGGGTCACTTGCCAGATGAATCAAGCCGGCGGGCAGGGCACCTTCGGCCGGTGTCTGTCCGATTTGCTGGCGCAAGGTATAGAACAACAACAGCTCCACCAGCTTTTCCAGCAGGCTGGAGTTGGCTTGCGGCTGGCGTCGCATTTCGGCCTGGATCAAGTCCAGCAAAGGGCGTCCTGAATCTGCATCTGTCTGAGAACCATCAATCAACAAAACATCAGGCACGGTCGCCAGCAGCAATTCGCTCAAACCACGGCCCAGATCCAGAAAACCACAGAGCAAGCCCGTACTGTGTGGCACTTGTGGCTCCAGGCTCTGCATGGTTTGTCGCCGCATGGCCGCATTCCAGTCTGGCGGCGTGGGCGAGGAGCTTAAGCGATGGGGCACATCCCGCAAGAAGAACACTGCGTCACCCGCCTGCAAGGCCAAGGCTTCCTGATGCTGAATATGCAGCCAGCACGGCCCATGCAAGACCACATGAAAGCCTGCGCGTTGGTGCCCGTGCAGGCTGCTTTCCCATTGATTGCAGTATTGCCCCAAGTGAAACAGGCTGGCCGAGATTTCCAGCCCGGACAAGAGCAGTTCCTCCACAGGGTGTCCTGTGTCTTTGGAGTCGACAGCGCAATGGCTGTCAGGAAAGGCTGAGTCGCTCATGCAGAAAATATGCTTATTTCTTTTCGTGGATATTTTTAATATGAATACCGCTATGTTCGCACATGGAGATAAGGCGCCAGTCAATCGACAATGAAACCTTCTCGGATTAACTAAGGAATTGTCGCCATCATGACTCGCTTAACTTTGCATACTGTGGACTCCGCACCAGAGGCGGTCAAACCAGCCCTTGAGAAAGCTGTGCGTGGTAGCGGCTTTTTGTCCAATTTGCTGGCTATTTTGGCTAATGCTCCTGTTGCCCTGCAAGCCTATCAGGATATGTCCGCCTTGAACGCCACCGCCAGCCTGTCGCTGGTCGAGCGTGAGGTCGTGCAACTGGTTGCCGGTACCACTCACGGTTGCCGCTTCTGCGTGGCCGGTCACACCGCCATTGCGACCCATAAAGCCAAGCTGGACCCGGAAATTCTGGCCGCTTTGCGTGCGCGTGGCTTTGACCAGATCAACGACGAGCGCCTGCAGGCTCTGGCTCTGTTCAGTCGCGCCGTGATTGATACCCGTGGTCAGGTGTCGGATCAGGCTCTGGCCGATTTCCGCGCTGCCGGTTACGGCGACCAGCAGGCTCTGGAAGTGATTACCGGTATTGGCTTGGCGACGATCTGCAACTTTGCCAATAATCTGGCTCGTACGCCGCTCAATAGCCAGCTGGAGGCCTACGCATGGGAAACGCCTTAAAGCGCGCTGAGCAGCCTGTGCTGGCCTCAGAGCGCCCTGTTTTGTCGCCTGGCTTGGCCCAGTGGCTGGAAGAGCATGCCCTGTCGCTGGATAGCGATGCATCCCAGGCGCAGGCCTTGTTGCCTCGCCTGGCGCAAGACGGTTTGTTGAGCCTGGGCCTGAAAGCGGATTTTTCCGACTTCGGTGATGCCGTTCAATCCATCGTGGAAGTGGCCGAACATTCGCTGACGGCAGGTTTTGTCCTGTGGAGCCAGCGTACCTTTATTGAATACCTACGTGACGTTCAGGACCCCGCCATGCGCGAGCGCTATTTGCCCGGTTTGCTGGATGGCAGTGTTGCCGGTGCGACGGGTCTGTCCAATGCCATCAAGTTTTTGGGTGGCATTGAAGAGCTGCAAGTGCGTGCCCAGCCTGAACAAGGACATTGGCAGTTTGAGGGCCGCTTGCCCTGGATTACCAATCTGCGTCCCGGCAACTGCCTGGTTGCCATTGTGGCCGCCATGCCTGAAGAGCAAGCCGGTATTTGGGTGGCAGAACTGGGCGATCCAGGCTTGGAGCGTTCCGCAGATCTGGATCTGGTCGGACTGCGTGGCAGCAATACCGCCGCTTTGAAGTTCAATGCTGTGCGTCTGGGACAAGAGCGTTTGCTGCATCCCGATGCAGGCCACTTTGTGCGCTCGGTACGCCCCCGTTTCATGGCGCTGCAATGCGGGATGACCATGGGCTTGGCACGTCGTTCCTTGAAGCAAGTGCTGGATGCGCCACGCTGCCAATGGGTACAGGAGCAGCCCGCCCGCCGCCTGCTGGATCGTGTGCAGGAATTGTCGGATGTGCTGGTTGATGCCGTACGTAAGCCCGGCTCGGCCACGCCGCCTGATTTGTTCAAAGTCCGTATCGAGCTAAGTAGTTTGGCGTCGCAGGCTGTGGCCCTGGAAAGCTCCGCGATCGGCGGGGCGACCTATATGCAGGGCAAGCATCCGCAACTGCTGCGCCGTTATCGCGAAGCCATGCTGGTGCCTTTGATTTCACCCACGGTGGCGCAACTGAAAGCCGAACTTGGGCAGGATGCAGTATGAGTTCCCCCGCCCCCTCGCATACCGATTCTGAAGGGGCCGGACTCTTGTCCGCTCGGGGGATCAGTCTGGCCTACGGTGGCCAGACGATCTTGCAGAACCTGAACTTGAGCGTGCGCGCGGGCGAGATCGTGGCGCTGCTGGGCCCCAGCGGAGTGGGTAAATCCTCTTTGTTGCGGGTACTGGCAGGCCTCCAAACGCCCACCCAGGGAGAGGTGTCCTTTCTGGGGCAGCCCGTGCGTGGGGTTCACCCCGCTTTGGCCATGGCGTTTCAAGAAGCCATTCTCTTGCCGTGGCTGAATGTGCAGGCCAATACCGGTTTTGGTCTGGGCTTTGCGCGCCAACCTTCCGTATCCGCTGCAGAGCGTCGCCTGCGGGTTGAACAGGCGCTGCGTCAGGTTGGCTTATATGAAAGCCGTCATCAGCGTCCTGGTGCCTTGTCGGGGGGTATGGCACAGCGTGTTGCCATTGCACGTTGTCTGGCTCGACGTCCACAAGTCTTGTTGATGGACGAACCTTTTGGCGCGCTGGACGAAGTAACCCGTCGCCAGATGCAGGAGCTGATTCTGTCGATACGCGATCAGACCGGCTGCGCCATTGTGCTGGTCACTCACGATATTGATGAAGCCCTCTTGCTGGCGGACCGCGCCCTGCTTCTAGGTGGCCGTCCTGCCGGCTTGCAGCGTGAATGGAGCTGCCCGGCCCACCCCCGATCTCATCTGGATAACTGGCTTCAGGCCATACGCCTGGAAATTGTGGCCAGCCTGGAGCAAAGCCTCTCCCAGGCGGTTCACGCTGCTGTTTTGTAAGGTGCACCTCATGATTGAATCTCCTACGTCTCGTACCCGTCGCGACTTGCTGAAACTGGCGTCTTTGCTGACCGTTGCGGGTGCTGCGCCCTTGCTGGCCCAAGGGACTGCCCGTGCACAAAGTGAGTCAAATGCGCCTTTGCGTATCGGCTATTTGCCGATTACCGATGCCACCGCCATGTTGGTGGCGCATCACAATGGGTATTTTGAAGAAGCGGGTATTGCGGTTGAAAAGCCCGTGATGGTGCGCAGTTGGGCTCAGTTGATCGAGGCTTTTATCTCCGGTCAGGTCAATCTGGTGCACTTGCTCTCGCCCATGACGGTGTGGGCGCGCTACGGCAGCAAAGTCCCTGCAAAAGTGGTGGCATGGAATCACATGAGTGGCTCTGCTATCACGGTGGCGCAGAACATCAGCTCGGCCGAGCAATTGGGCGGGCAGACGGTGGCGATTCCTTTCTGGTATTCGATTCACAACGTGGTACTGCAGCATGTGCTCAAAGCACATGGCCTGACGCCTGTCGTGAAAAACTCCGCTGCGCTGGCCCCCAACGAGGTCAATCTGGTGGTGATGGCCCCTGCCGATATGCCGCCGGCCTTGGCTTCGGGGCGGATTGCCGGTTTTACGGTGGCCGAACCTTTCAATGCCTTAGCCGAAACTCAGGGCATGGGCCGCATCTTGCGCTTTACTGGCGACGTCTGGCGCGATCACGCCTGTTGCGTGGCCTTCATGCACGAGCAGGATTTGCAGACTCGCCCCCAATGGTCGCAAGCCGTGGTGGATGGTCTGGTCAAGGCACAGATCTGGATACGTAGTCACCGTGCCGAGGCGGCCCAGATTCTGTCGCGTGAAGGCGGGAACCGCTATACCCCGCACACTCAAGAAAACCTGTTGAAAGTGCTGTCCCCGGACCCGGCGGATCGTGCGCAATACGTGAAGTCTGGCGTGATTCGTCATCCGGACTGGGACGACCAGCGTATCGATTTTCAACCTTATCCTTTCCCCAGCTACATCGAGTCCTTGGTGCAAATGCTGCAAGGGACCTTGATTCAGGGCGAGCGTGGTTTCCTGGAAGGGCTGTCTCCTGAACACGTAGCCAGCGATCTGGTGGATGACCGCTTTGTCCGTGCCGCGTTGGAAAAGCAGGGGGGCCTGGCGCAGTTTGGCTTGTCCGAGCAATACACCCGCAACGAGAGCATTGTTGTATGAGTTTGAGTGCGTCTGCTTCTTCTCCGTCATTGGCGCAGTCTGATCCGCGATCGGCTGCGTCTTTGCGACGCCCCAAAATGAATGCCTGGATTGCCAGCACCCTGTGGGGCTTGGGCGGTTTGTTGGCGGGAGTCATGCTGTGGTACTTGGCCACAGTCTGGTTCAGCAGCCCTTTGATGCAGCAATTCGGGCCGGCCGCTGCATTTCATAGCCTGCTGGAGATACTGGGCTGGTCCGAGACCTGGATGCACGTAGGTGCCAGCTTGCAGCGTATTTTTGTAGGGCTGGCGATCTCATTGGGTGTCGGCGTGCCCGCCGGTTTGCTGCTGGGTTTGTCAGCCCGAGCTCACGCCGCATTGACTCCCTTGTTCCAGTTCCTGCGCATGATCTCGCCCCTGTCCTGGATGCCTATTGCCGTCATGGCCTTTGGCATTGGGGATGCACCGATTTATTTTCTGTTGGGTGTGGCCGGTGTCTGGCCTGTCTTGCTGAATACAGCCTCGGGCGTACGGCATCTGAATCCGCGCTGGCTGATGCTGGGTCGCAGTCTGGCGGCCACCAAGCTGGAAACGCTGTTGTACTTGATTCTGCCCGGCATTGTAGGCTCGGTGCTGACGGGTAGCCGACTGGCAATCGGCGTCTTGTGGATTGTGCTGGTACCTTGCGAAATGCTGGGTGTGTCGGCCGGTTTGGGTTACCTGATTCTGGATACGCGCGACCGTATGGCGTATTCCGAACTGATGGCCGTAATTGTCTTGATTGGTCTGATTGGCTATCTGCTGGATAGCGCTTTGCGAGCCTTGTTTGCGGCCTTGGGACAGCGCTAAATAATCAGCCCTTGGGCCGACAGGCGAAGAGCTTTGACTGTTTTGTATTTCCAGGAAAGACAAGTGACAGAGCATGCTCAGGCTATCTGCCGCTGCCAGTTTTGTTCTTGTAGGCGCTGGCAGTTTTACCTGGTGCTTAGTGGTTTTTCAGAAGCTGCAGAAAGATAAAAAAGGCCCTCAACATTGAGATGTTGAGGGCCTTTTTGGATTCAGTTTGAAGCGGTATTCAAGGATGCTAATCTCGCACTGACTGGAGCCTTAGTGGGTATGTACGTATAGAAAAGTGATCTTGAGACGAGACTCTAGCTAGGCCTTGATCACTGCCTTCATGCAGCGACCAAGGTATTGTGTGCATCCTGCGTAATTGCTGTACGTGGACTGAGCTGGTCGATTAGCTCGCCATACCAGGACAAGGTACTGCCCAAGGTAGCTACCTGACCGATCACCAGAATGCAGGGGCTGGCAAACTGATGCTGCTGCGCATCCTGGGCAATGTTTTGTAGCGTAGACAGCAAGGTGCGCTGCTCAGGGCGCGAACCATTTTCAATCAAGGCGCAGGGCGTAGTGGCACTGCGGCCCCGTTGTACCAGCTCATGGCTAAAGCCCAGAATCTGCTGCAAACCCATGTAGACAGCAACTGTCTGGCTGGTATCCAGTAGCGGGTTCCAATCCTCGATACCGTGACCGCTTTTACGATGTGCCGTCACGAATTGCACGGACTGCGCGTGGTCACGATGGGTCAGAGGAATACCGCTATAAGCCGCACATGCGATGGCAGCCGTGATGCCGGGTACCACTTCAAATGCGATGCCATGCTCGGCCAGATACTCCAGTTCTTCACCGCCACGGCCAAAAATAAAGCCATCACCGCCTTTCAGGCGCACCACGGTTTGACCTGCTCGGGCGTGTTCAATCATCAACTGATGAATGCGGTTTTGGGTCTGGTGATGATCTTCGCCCAATTGCTTGCCTACAAAAATACGGTGGGCATCGCGACGAGCCAACTCCATCACCTGATCGGATACAAGACGATCGTACAGAATCACATCAGCACGATTCAGTGCACGCAGGGCATGCAGAGTCAGCAAACCTGGATCGCCTGGACCGGCGCCCACCAGAATCACGCGGCCTTGTGTGGCGCGGGGTGACTCAGGCTGTTGCAGCGCGCTCTCCAGGCTCAAGCGGGCTTGCTCGGCTTGTTGACTGCGCAGGGCGGCACCTACCGGGCCATCCAGCAGCCAGTCGTAGAAACGGCGGCGCGCACCCAGCTCGGGGCGGGCGCGCCGAATGGCGCTGCGGTATTCCTGCGCCAGACGGCTGATCGCACCCAGGCTGTGGTCCAACATGGTTTCAAGTTGCTCCCGTACTCGCCGTGCCAACATGGGGGCTGACCCTGCAGAGGAAATGGCAATAATCAGCGGTGAGCGATCCACAATGGCAGGCACCTGAAAACTGGACAATTCGGGGTCGTCCACCACATTGACCAGAATGCGGGCTTCTTGTGCGTCCTGGGCAATGACCTGGTTCACGTCCCGTTTGTCAGTGGCGGCAATAATCAGCCAGGCCCCTTGTAGATGCTGGGCCTGATAGCGCTCCCGAATCAGGGTGATGCGCCCTTGATTCGCCAGCTCTTCCAGACTGTCCACCACATAGGGGGCGACCAGCGTGACCTGGGCACCGGCGGCCAGGACCAGACGCACTTTGCGCTCGGCGATTTCTCCACCGCCGATCACTAATACCGCGCGCTGCTTCAAGTTGGCGAATAAAGGAAAGAGGTTCATGTCAGGCTGGCTGTAAAACTAAAGGAATCAAGCGGCTTGTAGGCTCGGCAACCACGCCAGCGCGAACTAGAAAATCGCCAAAGTGCTCGCCTTCCAGACGCTCGGCAGCGAAGCGGCCAAACAGCTCATCCAGAATGCTCAGAATTTCAGGTTCGGCAATATTTTGACGATAGATTACGTTCAGGCGCTCGCCGCTGAAGTTCGCACCCAGACGCAAGTCATAGCGACCCAGAGCACGGCCAACCAGGGCAATTTCACCCAGATAAGGACGGGCGCAGCCGTTGGGGCAGCCGGAGATACGCAGCACAATGCGCTCGTCGCGTAGCTGGTACTTGTCCAGCAAGGCTTCCAGCTTGGGCAGCAGGATGGGGGCGTAGCGTTCGCTCTCGGCCATGGCCAAACCGCAGGTAGGCAAAGAGACACAGGCAATCGTGCTGCTGCGTATGCCGCTTTGTGTCTGGTACACATCCAGCTTGTGATCTGCGACCAGCTTGTCGATCTTGGCCTTATCTTCTTCAGGCACATCGGCAATGATCAGGTTCTGGTTGCAGGTCAGGCGGAACTGCCCTTGGTGGATCTTCGCGATCTCACGCATACCCGTCAGCCAGGGGCCGACTTCGGTATCCATGATGCGGCCCGAATCGATACGCAGGCTCAGGTGCCAGCGGCCATTGCTGCCCTGGGTCCAGCCGAAGCGGTCGCCATTGTGGTCAAAATGGTAGGGGCGTGATGGCTCCAGCGTTTGACCACTGCGGTTTTGCACTTCTTCCAGGAACCAGTCGGCGCCCAGCTTATCCACGGTGTATTTCAGACGGGCATGACGGCGCTCGTCGCGGTTGCCATGGTCACGTTGTGTGGTGATGACGGCTTCGCAAACGGCCAGCAATTGCTCGGGGCGTACAAAGCCGATCACGCTGCCCAGCCGTGGATAGGTGGTGTCGTCGCCATGTGTGGCACCCATGCCACCACCAATGGCGACGTTAAAGCCCAGCAACTGATTGTTCTCAATAATCGCGATCAGGCCGATGTCCTGCGCAAATACGTCCACATCATTCAAGGGAGGCACGGCAATGCCGATCTTGAATTTGCGGGGCAGGTAAGTCTTGCCGTAAATCGGTTCAAAGTCTTCGCCGTCAATGGCGTCTTCGACTTTTTTGCCGTCCAGCCAGATCTCGGCATAGGCGCGGGTTTTGGGCAGGAAGGTTTCGGAAATCTTGTCAGCCCACTCTTGAACCAGACCGTGCTGCTCGGACAGCAAGGGATTAGTGGCGCTGACCACCTGACGGTTCACGTCACCACAAGTAGCCAATGTCGTGGACATGGCCTTGTTGATGGCTTGCAGGGTGGGCTTTAAAAAGGGCTTGCGCACGCCGTGCCATTGAAAGGTCTGACGGGTGGTGATGCGCAGGCCAAACTGGGCCCAGTCACAGGCGATCTGGTCAAAGGCCAACCACTGGGCGGGCGTAACCACGCCGCCGGGCAAGCGGGCGCGAATCATGAAGCTGAACGCCGGTTCCAGCTTTTGCTTGCGACGCTCTTCACGCTGGTCGCGGTCGTCTTGCTGATAGCTGCCGTGAAATTTCAGCAGCTTGTTGTCGTCTTCGCTGATGGCGCCCGTGATTGGGTCTGCCAGACCCTCGGTAATGCCACCGCGCAGATAGCGGCTATCAATTTTTACTTGCTCGATAGCGGCGATTTTCTTTTCTGTCATGTCCTTGCTTCTCAGTAAACGTCGCGGGCGTAGCGGCCCTGCGCCGAGAGTTCTTCCAACCAGCTGCGAGCCTGGTCTGCGTCCAATCCACCTTCCTGGCGGGCAATTTCCTGCAGGGTCTGGTGTACGTCCTTGGCCATTTGATTGGCATCACCGCACACATAAATGTGGGCGCCGCCCTGAATCCAGGCATAGACCTCGGCTGCTTTTTCCAGCAAGCGGTGCTGGACGTAAACCTTGTTTTCCTGATCGCGCGAGAAGGCCAGATCCAGGTGTTGCAACTGACCGTCCTGCAAGGCGCGTTGCCATTCGGTCTGGTAGAGGAAATCGGAGTGAAAGTGCGGGTTGCCAAAGAACAGCCAGTTGCGACCTTCGCCACCCTGAACGCTGCGCTCCTGCACAAAGGCGCGGAAAGGAGCTACACCGGTGCCAGGACCAATCATGATTACGTCACGGCTGGTATCTTCAGGCAGGCGGAAGCGTGTATTGGGGTCGATAAAGACCGGCACGGTATCGCCTTCGTTCAGGCGGGCCAGATAGTCGGAGGCCACGCCCCAACGATCCTGCTCGTTGAATTGGTAATGCACATTGGCCACGGTCAGATGTACTTCTTCGTCCACCTCGGACTGGCTGGAGGCGATGGAGTACATGCGGGGTGCCAGAGGGCGCAAGGCTTGCACCAGCTCGGCAGCGCTCCAGGTGGCCGGGAAGCGTTCCAGTACGTCCAGCACTTGATGGGTTTTCAGCAGCTCTTGCAAAGTGCTCAAACCCTCTGGGCTTACGGCTGTCTGTAGCACGGCATCGCTATTGCGCTTGGCCAGTTCCACCAGGAAAGGTTTGGTCAGTTGCGTCAGCTCGCGGTAGTGGCTAAGCCATTCTTGCAGCGTGTGCGACTTGTCCTGAATGGTGACGGTCTCTTGCGGGTCCAGCTTCAACGTCTGGATAACCGCTTCGACCAGTTTGGCGTTTTGTGTAGGCCAGACACCCAGGGCATCACCGGGTTGGTACTTCAGGCCACTGCCTTCCAGCGACAACTCGTAGTGATAGATGTTGCGGGTGCTGTCGCGGCCCGTAATGCTTTGGCTTTGCAGCACGGTGGCCTGGAATGGATTGTCGCGGGTGAAGCTGCTGCGGGTCTGGGTTTCCAGCACCGTAACGTTGCTGGATTGGGCGGCAGGAACGGCCGCAGCGGCGTGGGCCTGGTGATCCGTTTCGAGAAAACCAAAGGCTTTGTCCTGCCAGGGGGCGGCAACCGTATCAATATCCAGATCAGCCAGCCCCGCGTCCAGAATGCGTTCCGCACCCAGAGCCAGCAGGCGTTGATCAATCTTTTCCGCGATCCCACAGAACAGGGGGTAGCTGGAATCTCCCAGGCCCAGCACACCGAATTTCAGTGCGGGCAGCTTGGGGGCACGGGCACCGGACAGGAACTCGAAAAACGCGATGGAATCGTCTGGCGGATCGCCTTCACCCTGGGTGCTGATAATGACGTAGAGCAGACGTTCTTCTTTCAGCTCGCGCGTGGGGTAGCGGTCGGCGCGCAGCAGGCGCACGGGGATGCCGGCCGCTTCACAACGCTGGGCAAAGGCTTCGGCGACGCGTTGGGCATTGCCTGTCTGACTGCCAAACACAATGGTGGCAGGTCGTTGGGCGGGCGCAGCGGCGGCGGGCACCAACGACAGTTCAGGAGAAACAGGCGCTTGAGCGGGAAGGCCGGTGTGGCGCACTTGCGCGACACCCGCGAGATAGCCGGACAGCCAGTTCAGGGACAGCGGATCGAGCTCGTCGGTAATTTGAGCAATCGCCGTGCGATTGGACTCCGAGAGGCGGGACAGGGCGTGCATTCTGACACTCGCTTATATAAATAGTTTGTCCCATTCTAAAGAGCGGTATCAGGGCTACGAACGATCCGATTCTTATTTGTTTATGAATCCTTCGGTTAATGAAAAAGGGGCATAAGCCCCTTTCATCTTGGTCTAAGCGCGTGCGAAATACGTGTTATGGACGCAGTTCCCGACGCAGGATTTTGCCTACGTTGGTACGTGGCAAGTCGTCGCGGAACTCGACAATGCGCGGGGCCTTGTAGCCGGTCAGGTTCTTGCGGCAGAAGGCTATTACGTCTTTTTCCGTCAAATCGGGATTGCGGCTGATGACGTAGAGCTTGACGATTTCGCCTGCTTTTTCATCCGGTACACCGACGGCAGCGGCCTCGACAATATCCGGGTGCTGGGCGGCGACGGCTTCCACCTCATTGGGGTAGACGTTAAAGCCCGAGACCAGAATCATGTCTTTCTTGCGATCCAGCAGGAAGACATAACCTTGCTCGTCCATATAGCCAATGTCGCCCGTGCGTAAAAAGCCGTCGCGATCAAAGACCTTGGCGGTTTCATCGGGACGTTGCCAGTAGCCGGGAGTAACTTGCGGCCCACGAATGCATAGCTCGCCCGTTTCGCCCAACGGCAGGTCGTTCTGGTTTTCGTCGCGTATGCGTATGTCGGTAGAAGGAACGGGCAGCCCGATTGAGCCAGTGAACTCTTTTTTATCCAGCGGATTGATTGTGGCTGCTGGTGAAGTTTCAGTCAGTCCATAAGCCTGGGCCAGGGGTTTGCCGGTCGCTTCCAGCCAGCGCTTGGCGACCACTTCCTGCACTGCCATACCGCCACCTAATGTAAAGCGCAGCGAGGAGAAATCCAGCTTGCGGAACTCGGCATTGTTCAGCATGGCATTAAAGAGTGTGTTCACCCCCGTAATGGCAGTAAAACGCAGCTTGGACATGTCCTTGATCATGGAGGGAATGTCGCGTGCGTTAATGATCAACAGGTTCTCCGCACCCAAACGCAGAAACACCAGCAGGTTCGCGGTGAAAGCGAAGATATGGTAGAGCGGCAGGGCAGTAACAACGCAGTCGATCTGGCCTTCTCTCAAATACGGGCGAATCCAGGACAGGGCCTGGCTCAGGTTTGAAACCAGATTGCCGTGGGTCAGGATGGCTCCTTTTGCAACGCCCGTCGTGCCCCCGGTGTATTGCAGGCAGGCAATATCATCGTGGGTCAGCTTGACCGGGGCCGGTGTGCGGCCTCGTCCCTGTGACAGTACGGCTTTGAAAGAGACGGAGCCAGGCAAGGACCAGGCAGGCACACCTTTTTTAATGTGGCGCACCACTTGATTGACCAGCCAGCCCTTGAAGCCGCCCAGACAATCCCCCACGCTGGTCACAATGACTCGCTTGATGGGTGTTTCGTGCAGGATTTCCTGCAGCACGTGGGCAAAGTTCTCCGCAATGATGATGGTTTCCGCGCCACTGTCTTGCAGCTGGTGGCGCAGTTCACGGGCCGTATACAGCGGGTTGGTATTGATAATGGTGGCCCCGCTGCGCAACACCCCATACAGACTGATGGGGTACTGCAGCATATTGGGCATCATCAGGGCGACACGGTCGCCTTTTTTCACGCCTTGGCTTTGCAGCCAGCTGGCCAGGGCCAAGGCATTGGTCGACAGTTCGCGGTAGCTCATGCGTTTGCCCATGCTGATATAGGCAGTGCGCTGCGCGAACTCGGTACAACTTTGTTCAAATACATCCAGCAAGGACGAGTACTGCTGGGCCTGATCTACGATAGTGGCAGGAATACCGGCGGGGTAGTTCTGCAGCCAGACTTTATCCATGAAGCGCTCCGAGGCGTGTAGGTTCAAGACAATCCCAGCAGGGCCTTTTTGAGCGATTCTTGGGCAGGCTTCTTGCCTAGCCAGATTTTCAACAAAGCAGGGGTCAGATCAGGGTGAGAGAGCTCTCCCAGCGTCTTGTCGTTGAACAGGATCTTGACCTGAGGGGTGTGCATGTCTAGCACCACAACGTCGCCTTCCTTGGCTTCACCCACCTGGCGCATCAAGTCTTCAAATTGCTTGATGACAGGGTCCAGTTCTTGTTTTTCAGGATCAGTCAGGTTGCTGTGAATGCCGTCTTTCAGGGCATCGATCAGGGTTTGGGCATCCAGGTCGCGTTTGAGGACCAGTCGGATCTGATGCGGTCCGGGGGATTGGATAATGGCCTCGGCATCCTGGGAAGGCGAAGCGGTATACAGGGCGGCAACGTACACATCAAAAACAACTTTCTTGCGCAGGCCTGCCCCATTCAGTTTCAGGCTTTGCTGCTCGACGGTGACCGTGTCTGGCACGGTGACATTCGCAACAGTCGCGGCCTGGGCGGCGGGTAGCCCCAGGGACAGACTTAAAATCAGGGCGGCACAGCGGGGGGTAAACATGAAGCGGTCCTCCGGCAAATTAGCGTGATTGTGTTTTCTGCTTGTAGAAGTGGGCGTCGGCGATATAGATGGTGCGTTCCACCGTGGTGTAGATCTGGCCTTCGGGGTCCTGGATCTGCACGGTAAACGTGGCTTCAGCCTCGTGGTATTGGTCTAGCTGTCCTCGTATTGCGTCCAGTTCATCTGGATTGATTTGAAAATTGGCGTACAGAGTTTGGTAGCCGGGGCGGCGATACTGAATCTCTGCATTCTTGTCCCAGACAATCACATGGCGTTGCAGCCCAGCCAGAAGCATGGTGGCGTGCACGCCGTCTGTAATGGCAAACAGGGAGCCGCCAAATAAAGAGCCATTGATGTTGCGAGTGCGACGACGCAATGGCAGGCGTACGACAATGTGTTGCAAGTTCGCTGAAACTTTGTGGACCCGCCCGCCGGTTGCCCGGAAGGCGGGGTGCCAGTTAAAGCCCAGCTGCAAAAAGCGCGCACGCCATGTGGGGGGTAGGCGTGCGAGCAGCTCCATGCGGCGACTGCGGGCCATAGTGCATCCTTAGAAGCGATAGCTGAACTGCACGCCCAGGATGTCACCACTGTTTTTGTAAGTACCGCGTGTCAGACCACGACCAGCGGGATCCGTGTTGTTGTTCATGTCGGTGTTTTTCAGGAACAAGTGGGTGTAGCCGATATCCCAGGTGGCGTTCTTGCTGGCGCGATACTGAGCACCCAGGGACACCCAGTAGCGGTCGCTGTCAGGCAGGGCGGTTGGGCGGTAGTTCTTGTCGCGAACGGGGGATTGGTCCCAGGCAATACCACCCTTGAAGGTCCACTGCTCGTTGTAGTGGTAGTTCGCACCCAGGGCGACGCGCCATGCATCCTTGAATTTCAGTTCCAGACCGGAATCCTTGGCACCGGGGCCGCTGTTTTCAATGGTCAGACGCGGGATGCTGCTCCAGCCTGTCCAGGACACATCGGCCAGCAATTGCCAGCGCGAGTTCAGGTCGTGCACCAAGCTGACAATGGCGGTGTCAGGCAGCTTGATGGTGGCTTCTGCGTCCCAATTGATGTTGGGGGCAGGAATGCCAGCCGGCACGTTGCGGTTGCGCAGCTTGGTGTC
Source organism: Alcaligenes sp. RM2 (assembly GCF_052931795.1). Classification (NCBI taxonomy): domain Bacteria; kingdom Pseudomonadati; phylum Pseudomonadota; class Betaproteobacteria; order Burkholderiales; family Alcaligenaceae; genus Alcaligenes; species Alcaligenes sp. RM2. The sequence continues at coordinate 17,916 of NZ_JBRFIO010000004.1, read as the reverse complement.
GCCATCAGCCGTGACCTTGATTTGCGAGCGATAGGAAACGCCCAAACGAGTGCTGGGGGTAATTTGGTACAGCAAACCGGCATTCCAGCCCCAGGCGTCGCCCTTCATCTTGACGCGGGTGTCCATGTCCAGTGGACCCAAAGCCGGGTGATAACCAACCGGAGTAGCCAGACGGTAGTCCGCATCAATGTGCAGCCAGTTCACACCCACACCGAAGGACAACTGGTCGTTGACCTTGTAGGCCACCGACGGGTTAACGTTGATGGTTTCAATGGCAAATTTTTCGGAGTGGTAACGGCCAACCCAGCCTTCGTCATATTCGGTTGTCAGACCAAACGGGACACCAATACCCAGGCCCACCCACCACTTGGGCGAGAGCTGATGGGACAGATAAATATTGGGAACGGCGGCGACTTTACCGGCATCACCACCTGAGCCGCCAGTAGCGGGACGGCTGGCGCCACCCGTCAGGGCCAGGGGGTCGGTACTGCCTTTATCGGAGAACTTGAAGGTAGGTTTAATCGCGTTAAAACCTGCCGAGAAGTTGGTCTCGGGCAACAAGGTCATGCCGGCCGGGTTGAAGTAGATCGTGCTGGCATTGTCACCAATGGCGGCCGAGCCTGCGTAGGCATTGCCCAGGCCGCTCGCATTCTGTTCGAGCAAGTTAAAACCAGCCGCATGGGCTTGACCCATTCCCATGCTCATTCCCAGAGGAATCAGCAAGGCGGGGATGGTACGCAAAGCTACAACCGTCTTTTTCATGTCTCTTCTCCAAGGTATAGGTGCGACGTCTGACAGAGGCTTATGACAAGTTTTAAAACACCTGTTTGTTTTCTATGGTGCATGACCTAGGCCAATCGGCGTATAGGTATTTGTGCCAATCCGAACTAATTGCGTTGTTTTTGTGTTGCTTTGTAATGCAGAGGGCCCCCTCTGAATGGGGCAAAGCCGGTACCGAAAATCACGCCTGCATCGGCCAGATCGTCGTTCTCCACAACACCGATGCGAACCTGGTGTTCGGTCTGTTCGATCAGCGGTTTAATCAAGCGATCTGCCAGACCGCTTGGGACTGTTCCCGCAGGAGATTTCTGGGCTTTGCCATCTTTCCACGTGTAAAAACCCTGGCCGGTTTTACGGCCCAGTTCCTGACGATCCAGATGGGTTTTCAGGCAGGCTGGCATGGCGGTTTGCTGGCTTAATTGGGCACCTGCATCACGCGCAATATCCAGGCCTACGGTATCGGCCAATTCCAGTGGTCCCATCGGCATGCCGAACTGCACCATGGCTTTGTCCACGGTGGCCGGGTCCAGCCCCTCGTCCACGCAGCGCATGGCTTCCAACATATAGGGAGCCAGGACGGCATTGACCAGAAAGCCGGGGCTGTCTTTAACGGGCAAGGGCAGCTTGCCAATCTGGTTCACAAAGGCGTAGGCAACGCTGCGCACTTCCGGGGCCAGCAGTTCGCTTTCCACCACTTCAACCAAGGGCATGCGAGAGACCGGGTTAAAGAAGTGAATGCCTACCAGTCGTTCCGGATTGATCAGGTTCAGGCTGAGCTCGGATAAAGGCAGGCTGGAGGTGTTTGTCGCCAGCACAGCACCGGGCTTTAGCAAGGGCTCAATGGTGGCGTACAGGCTGCGCTTGGCATCGGCGTTCTCGAAGATGGCCTCCAGAACCAGATCTGCCGACGGGATGCCGTGGCCGTCCGGGTCCGGGATCAATCGGTCCAAGGCGGCTTGTACCAGCCTGCGGTCTTTGAGACGGCGCTGGAACAGCTTGGCGGCACGACCTTGTGCCTGGGCGATACGCTTGCGGTCCTGATCCTGCAGCGTCACACGCATGCCTTTCAGCGCACATACGGCGGCAATATCGCCCCCCATGACACCAGCACCGACCACGTGAATATGCTTGATCTCCTGAGTCGACGAATGCTTGCCTACGCTTTTCAGACGCTCTTGCAAATGGAAGACACGCAGCAGATTGGCTGCGGTGTTGGAGCGGGTGATTTGTTCGATCAGCTCGGGAGCCTTCAAGGCATTGCCGTTGTGCTTTTCCCAGATCTCCAGGATGGCACGGGGCGCCTGATAGTGCTGATAGGGATCGCGCTTTGCCAACTGCTTGCGTACCTGATTAGCAACCAGGGGGCGTAGCAGCTTGGTATTCATCAGGCGTGGCAGACCCTTGGCGCGCCGCGGCTTCTTGCCACTGAGCACCTGTTTGATGGCAGCTTGCTTGGCTAGACGGACGGGAACGCAGGCATCGACCATACCCAGACGGGCGGCCTTGCGAGCATCCACGCTTTTGCCGCTCAGCATCAAGTCCATGGCGGCGGCAGGGCCTATATATTCAGGCAGGCGCAACATGCCGCCCCAACCGGGGAAAATACCCAGCATCACTTCAGGCAGAGCCAGGCGTGTATCGTCCTGATCTACGGCCAGGCAATAACGGCATGCCAGGGCCAGCTCCAGACCACCGCCCAGGCAGTGGCCTTGCACCAGCGCTAACGTGGGGTAGCTCTGCTTGGCCAGCTTGTTGAAGACGGTCCAGCCGCGTGTGACCAGTGCCAAGCCCTTTTCAGGGTTGTTGTTGTGTTCCGAAAACTCGTCAATGTCCGCACCGGCTACAAAACCGGCAGCTTTGCCGGAGTAAATGATCAGTGCTTTAGGAGGATGGCTGCCCAGGTAGTCCAGCGCCTGGTTCAGCTCCTGCAGGACGGCTGCCGAGAGTCGATTGACCGAGCTGCCCACGCAATCGATTTTCAGCCAGGCAATTTGCTGATCGTCCGTGTACAGCGTGAAGTTTTGCAAATCCAGGGTAGCGACGGGCATCATGATTCAGTTCCTTGCAGCGATTCGATCAGCATGGCGCCGCCTTGTCCGCCGCCAATACAAATAGCGGCCATGCCCAGGCGCAAGTTGCGACGACGCAGGGCATTCAAGCAATGCAGCACAATTCGGGCACCGGAGGCACCCACCGGGTGGCCGATCGCAATGGCGCCGCCGTCCACATTGAGCTTGTCCATATCCAGCAGACCCAAAGCATCACGACCCAGATGCTTTTGGCACCACTCCTGGTTGTCCCATGCAGCACGACATGCTAGTACCTGGGCTGCAAAAGCCTCGTTGATTTCCCACAAGTCCGGACCATTTAGGGCCAGACGGTTGCGCTCCAAAATAGGCGTCGCGGCGAAAACAGGGCCCAGGCCCATGGTGGCTGGGTCCAGGCCAGCCCATTGCGCATCTACAATGCGGCCAATGGGTTTGAGCTGATGTTCCTTGACGGCGGCTTCGCTGGCCAGAATCAGCAGGGCAGCGCCATCGGTCACCTGGGAGCTATTGCCGGCCGTGATATTGCCCCAAGGTGGATCAAAGACCGGACGCAGCTTGGCCAGCTTCTCGGGCGTGGAGTCTTCGCGTACGCCATCGTCTTGCGGGTAGTTATTACCGCGCGTGTCGCTTAACGGCACGATTTCTTCAAAAGCGTTTTCTTGTTGAGCACGCAAAGCCAGACGGTGACTGCGGGCCGCAAATTCATCCATATCCTGACGGCTGATACCAAACTCGTGCGCCAGAATTTCAGCGGTCTGCCCCATGGACAGGCCAACGACGGGATCAGTCAGCCCTTTAAGCAGGCCGATGACTGGTTTCAGATAGGACAGACGCAGACTGCGCAGCGCTTTCAGGCGTGCGCCCAGGCTACGCGCTTTGCCCCAGGTGGCCAGCCAGCGCACCATGTCTTCGCTGAACAGGATGGGGGCGTGAGACAGCGCATCTACGCCACCGGCCAGCACCAGATCCGAGCGGCCGGTTTGAATGGCCTGTACGCCCGAGTCCAGTGCCTGCATACCCGAGGCGCAGTTACGCATCACGGTCCAGCCCGGCACTTTGTGACCTGTGCCCAGACGCAGACCCAGAACCCGGCCGATATTGGTTTCATCGGGCGAGGGGGCGGCGCAACCCAGGATGACCTCGCTTAGCTGCGGGGCCTCAAAGGGTTGGCGCAGCAACAGCTCGCGACCCGTTTGTACGGCCAGATCTCCAGCAGAGAAGGGGCCGGGCGCATTGCGCGCTTTCAGAAACGGGCTGCGTGCGCCGTCAATAATATAGACCGGTTGAAAACTCATGCTTGGCTCCCACTGGCGGCTTCAGCGGCAGGATTTTCCCGACGCAAATCGAAGGGGAAATCATCCACGGCAATAACGCGATCACGCACGATGTCGCGGGCCTGGATTTGCTCGTATTCCTGGGCGGTGATGCCACCGGCCTGAAAGACGGCTTCGGCCAGATCGCGTACGTTGGCTTTGGGGTTGTCCTGCAATTGACCGCTTTTCTCGAACTGACGGATTTTGGCGTCAATATCGCGGGTGTTCAGCGAAGCCAGCAGGGCCGCTTCAATCGCACCGACGGGTTCCATATCGTCGTCAGGCAAGTAGGTGTCGTAAGTCAGACGATCACGAGTGGCGCCGGGCTTGGTCAACAGTTTGGCAACGGTGTGGTCCAATTTGTCATCAGGGCCCAGACGGCGCAGACCCAGAGGGAAGACCAGGAAGCGCAGCACGGCCGCCAAAGGACGGTTCGGGAAGTTCTCCAGTACTTTGTCCAGAGCGTGTTGAGCGCGCATCAAGGCGTCTTGAGCCGCCCAGTGGGCCAAAGGTGCATCTTCCTGATGACGACCTTCGTCTTGGTAACGCTTGAGCACGGCGCTTAGCATGTACAGCTCGGACAGCACATCCCCCAGACGCGAGGACAGGCGCTCGCGCATTTTCAGGGAACCACCCAGAACCAGCATGGAGGCATCGGCCAGCAGGGAGAAAGCAGCACTGTAACGGCTGGCCTGGCTGTAGTAGGTGTGCATGGCCTTGGAGGTGCCAGTAGGGCCACTTAGCAAGCGCCAGCCACCCAGGCCCAGCCAGAAGGAGCGGCCTGTATTGGCCAGTGTGTAGCGGATGTGCGCCCAGAAAGCCTGGTCAAATTTACGCAAACCGGCTTCGCGGTCAGGGTTCAGGGCGGCTGTCATCTCTTCAAGGATGAAAGGATGGCAACGGATAGCGCCTTGACCGAAGATGATCAGGCTGCGCGTCAGAATATTGGCGCCTTCCACCGTAATACCGACGGGGATCTGTTGGTAAGCACGGCCCAGGAAGTTTGATGGGCCAAGGCAAATACCTTTACCACCAATGACATCCATACCGTCATTCACCACAATACGACCACGCTCGGTCACATGGTATTTGACGATGGCCGAGACTACGGAAGGTTTCTCGCCCAGGTCCACGGCGGCTGCCGTCATGGTGCGCGCCGCATCCATGGCGTAGGTGTGTCCTGCGATACGGGCCAGAGCCTCTTCCACGCCTTCAAACTTGCTGATGGCGCTGCGAAATTGGGTACGGACGGCGGAGTAACCGCCCACGGCGCGGCTGGTTAGCTTGGCCATGCCAGTAAAGGAGGAGGGTAGAGAGATGGAGCGGCCAGCAGCCAGACATTCCATCAACATGCGCCAGCCCTGGCCAGCCATGGCGGGGCCACCAATGATGAACTCCAGCGGCATGAACACGTCTTTGCCACGGGTGGGGCCGTTCATGAACATGGCGTTCAAGGGGAAGTGACGACGGCCAGTATCCACGCCGGGGTGGTCGCTTGGAACCAGGGCGCAGGTAATGCCAATGTCTTTTTCGCCACCCAGCAAACCGTCCGGGTCATATAGGCGGAAGGCCAGACCCAACAAGGTGCAAACCGGAGCCAGGGTGATGTAGCGTTTGTCCCAGGTGACGCGCATGCCCAGCACTTCTTGACCTTCCCATTCGCCCTTGCAGACAATCCCTACGTCAGGAATGGAGGCGGCGTCCGAACCGGCCCAAGGGCTGGTCAGTGCGAAAGCGGGAATGTCACGGCCATCAGCCAGGCGGGGCAGATAGTGTTGTTTCTGCTCGTCGGTACCGTAGTGCAGCAGCAGTTCTGCCGGGCCCAGCGAGTTGGGCACCATGACCGAGACGGACAAGGCCGAGTTACGGGTGGAGAGCTTGGCGACAACCGCCGAGTGCGCTTGCGCCGAAAAACCGCGACCGCCGTATTCCTTGGGAATAATCAGGCTGAAGAAGCGGTTTTCTTTCAGGTAGTTCCAGACCTCGGCAGGCATGTCGAAGTCTTCCTGGCTGACTTGCCAGTCGTCAATCATGGCGCAAGCCACATTGACTTCATTGTCCATGAACTGGCGCTCTTCATCGGTGAGCCGGTAGGCCGGATAAGAGCTTAGGGTATTCCAGTTGGGTTTGCCGCGAAACAGCTCACTTTCCCACCAGACCGTACCTGCTTCCAGCGCATCGCGCTCGGTTTGGGACATGGCAGGCAGAACGCTGGAAAAGGCGCGGTAGATTGGGCGGCTTAGCCACTTGGTGCGTAGATTCCGGTTTTTGAGAACGTAGACGCAGCCAAGCACTAGCACTATCAATAGCAAGGTCACAAACATAGCAACTCCGGACTAGCTCAGAAAAAAAAGAAGAAGGCCCCCACGCTGCGCCTTCGGCCTGTTGCCCCCGAGGGGGCACTTTTTACCGGGGGCGCCGAGCTTTGGGAGCGGCCCGGCGGTAAAACCCCCTCATGCTGCACCTTCGACTTGCTGCCCCTAAGAGAGGGGCGCGGTTCACCGTGGTGTAGCTTGGTGGTCAGGGCCGTTCAGCTCAGGTGCTGGCGGGTAAAGGAGCTCGTAATCCACCCAGCAGGAAACTCATCAAGCGCTGTTGCAGTTGTTGCTCACTTTCCGGGCTGTCGCTAAGGGGTAATTGCAAAGCCCGACGCAGTGATTGGGTGCCCATTAAGGCATACGAGGTGGCACCCAGCATGAAATGGAATCGCCAGATGATTTCTTCTTCAGGCACGGTAGGCAGAGCTTCATGCAAAGCCTGCTTGAAGGGCAGGAAGATGGCGACTTGTTCGTCCCAACAGATGGACTGAATGAAATCCTGCGGCGCCGGGCGGTCCTGCCCCGGCAAAGGAATGAACGAGCGTGGGGCGCCGTTGCCTGAACCTGCCAGGCGGATCAGTGGGCCAAAAAAGGCATCCACCACCTGGGATGCTTTCAAAGGACCTTCACCGGCTTGCTGGCGATAAAACGCCAGTTTTTCCAGGCGCTCTTGATTGATGCTGTTCAGGCGGCGCTGGAACACGGCCTGTGTCAGTCCGTCTTTACTGCCAAAGTGATAATTGACAGCCGACAGGTTCACCTTGGCTTGCGCCGTAATCTGGCGCATGGAGGTATTTTCGTGGCCATACAGCGCGAAAAGATGTTCGGCTGCATCGAGAATGGCGGACTGTGTCCGATCAGAGCGTTTCACCGTTATTTCCTAATTTCAAACGAGTGTTTGAATAATGTAACGGGAATGCGCAGTTAGTACAGTAGGGGTTCACCCTAGCCCCGCAAAGCGGGGCCAGGAGCCAGTCTTAGATCTGGGTCACAAATTTGGTGACTAAGTATCCGTCAAAGGTTTCGGCACCGCCTTCGCTGCCAATGCCGCTGTCCTTGACGCCGCCAAACGGAGTCTCGGGCAGGGAACTGCCGAAGTGATTGATATTGACCATACCGGATTCCAGTTCGGTGCCCAGTCGATGCGCGGCTTGCAAGGATTGCGTAAAGGCATAGGCCGACAAACCGTAGGGCAGGCTGTTGGCACGGGCGATGGCATCGTCCAGATCGCTGTAGCGCGTCAAGGGGGCGATGGGGCCAAATGGCTCCTCGGTCATGACCAGTGCATCGTCGGGCAAATCCGTCAGCACTGTGGGCGAGAAAAAGAATCCATCGCGCTTGATCTGTTCTCCTCCTAGCAACACTTTGCCACCCAGAGAACGGGCGTTGTCGACAAACTTTTGCATCATGGGCAGGCGGCGCTCGTGAGCCAAGGGCCCCATTTGCGTATCCGGGTCCAGACCATCGCCCACTTTTACATTGGCCAGCTCTTCGGTGAAGCGGTCCACAAATGCAGTGTAGATATCGTCGTGGATATAAAAACGCGTGGGCGAAATGCACACCTGACCAGCATTGCGAATTTTGAAACGAGCCAACTGACGAGCAGCGCGGGCTACATCGGCATCAGGCAGGACCAGCACAGGCGAGTGACCGCCCAATTCCATGGTGATGCGTTTCATATGGGCACCGGCCAGTGCAGCCAGTTGCTTGCCTACAGGTACAGATCCGGTAAAGGAGACTTTACGCACGATGGGCGAGCGGATCAGGTAGTCCGACACCTCCTGTGGCACACCCCAGACAATATTCAGTACACCCGGAGGCAGGCCCGCATCATGAAAGGCTTGGGCAATAGCCATGACCGCACTGGGGGAGTCCTCGGGGCCTTTCAGAATAATCGTGCACCCAGCACCGATAGCCGCGCAGATTTTGCGAATGGCCTGGTTGTAGGGAAAGTTCCAGGGCGTAAAGGCCGCGCACACTCCGATGGGCTCACGCAGAACCATTTGCTGCACTTTGGGGTTGCGGGCGGGGATGACGCGGCCATAAATACGGCGGCACTCCTCGGCGTGCCAATCCGCATGATCCGCGCAGGACATGATTTCGCCCACCGCCTCGGCCAAGGGCTTGCCTTGGTCCAGTGTCAGATTGCGGCCAATTTCCTGGGCGCGTCCACGCGACAGTTCCGCGACCTTGCGCAGGATCGCGCTGCGATCCATGGGCGAGCTGTGACGCCAGCTTTTGAACGCGTCCTGGGCGGCGTTCAGAGCCGCGTCCAGATCCGCCTGGGATGCCAGCGGCAGTTGGCCCAAGGTGCTGCCATTGGCAGGATTGATGACGGCTTGGGTCTGGCGACCTTGTCCATCCAGAAATTGACCATTGATATACAGGGCCAGGTGTTGATACATGAGCGGCCTCCAAGTTGTCTGTGTTGCTAACTAAATACGTACCGTTCGATGGTATCGGGCGAGCAGAAACGGGACAAGCGTGGGCGGCGGAAATTGCGGCAACGGATTGTTCAGAGAAGCAACAAACGGGCGCGAAACAGGGGGGGTTCAAGAAACCGTTATAAGTTTTTGATTTCACATCTCTTTTTGAAGGCCTGACAAAGAGATGAAAACCGACATCTAGCTGCAATAAGAAATCGTTACAAGTGCAGCATTCGTAATGTGAGCGATTGTTATATTTTTAACGATGAAAAGATTTTTATCGCTTGGTGATAAGCTGGTTTTATCTTGATGTAACCTAAATGCTTATTAAGGTGAAAGTTTTTTGTAGATTATTACCAACGATCGCGCTACGTGGGATAAGCGCAACAGTTATTGGTTAAGCGCCTAATCGCCCGAAATCGTTTAATTTCAGTGTATTGTTGCTTTTTTTATCACAGGCTATTTATCATTTTTAACATTGTCGTCCACGAAGCCCCTTGTAATCTAAGATACAATTTGTCCCGTGATCTACGTGATGAGTTTCACTATGCGTCACGTAAAAAGTCACAATCAGACACAAGGTTATGCTCCAAGAATACAGGTCAGAAGCCTGTAGCTCCGCCTTGTCTTGCCCCGGTCCATTATGAACATACTGCTGCGGCTGGCGATGTACTTGCCAGCCTTAGATGTAAAGCCCATGTGCAATACATAGGTATTGGGCCCTCGGGTGGTGTTTCTTTCGCTTTGTTTGAGCGACACACCGAACCCATTCTTCTTTCATTTTTGTACTTAAATTTGATCTGGCAATGCGTTGCAACGCTGACGTAATGACGTCTGTTGCGAACGCGGCACAAGATCTTACGGAGGCCGACGTGCGTGGTAAGAAAACTCTAACGGTAAGTGCGCTGCTGACAGCGCTACTGCTGGCGCAACCAGCGCTTGCCCAGCAGGAAAACAGCCTGAGCTTCAAGGACAGTATTGAGAGGGCAATTATGTCCAATCCTGAACTTGGCGCTCGCTTCCAGGATTTCCAGTCTGCGCTTGAAGGTCAGAACGTTAGCCGTGGCGCCTTGTTGCCCGAGGTCAATGCCCAGGGTTGGGTTGGCAAAGAGTGGCGTGGCAGCACTTCGGGTGCCCCGTCTACCGACTGGTCCCGCAGCGGCTACAGCCTGCAACTGCGTCAGTTGATTTTTGATGGTTTCTCCTCGATCAACCAGGTTCGTCAGTTGGGTTACGAAAAACTGGCTACTTACTACGAGCTGCTGGCTTCGGTAGATTCCCTGGCTCTGGAAGCGGCCAACGCGCACATCGATGTGCTGCGTTACCGCGAAATGGAAAAGCTGGCCCGTGAAAACTACGGCATGCACATGAACATCCTGAGCCAGATTCAGGAACGTTCGGCATCCGGCGTGGGCCGTGGTGTGGACCTGGAACAAGCTTATGGCCGCCAGTCCCTGGCTCAAAGCAACATGATGACCGAGGCCGGCAACCTGAACGACGTGCTGCAACGCTACCGTCGCATTGTGGGTGTGGCTGCTCCTGAAGTCATGCAGGCGGCCCCTAGCCTGAGCGAGTCGATTCCTGCCAATACCACCGACTTCTTGCCATCCTTGCGCACCAGCCCTGTGATTTTGGCCAAGCAGGCCTTGTATCAAGCTGCTGAGTCGGGCAAACACGTGGCTCAAGGCCGTATGTCGCCTACGCTTGAACTGCGTGCAGCTACCGGTAAGGACAAAAGCGATCCGCCAGGTTCCGCTTACCGCGATTCGCAAAGCAGCAACGTGCAGTTGATGCTGTCGTACAACCTGTTCCGTGGTGGTGCCGATGCTGCTCGCATCCGTCAAACCACAGCTCAGCAATACGCTGCCCGCGACGTGCGCGATTACACCTGCCGCAACGTACAGCAGGATCTGGCCGTGGCCTGGAACAACATCGAGCGCCTGCGTGCTCAGTTGCCATTCCTGAAACAACACGAACTGGCTACGTCCAAGGTTCGCGTTGCTTACATGCAGCAGTTCCAGATCGGTCAGCGCTCCTTGCTGGACTTGCTGGATACGGAAAACGAACTGTTTGATGCGCGTCGTGCTCTGGCCAATGCCACTTACGACCTGCAACAAGCCGAATACCGTTGGTTGACCTTGTCGCACCGTCTGGTGTCGGCAGTTGGCCTGTCCCAGCCTTACTCGGAGCAGCCTGAAGAAGCCGCCAAGCTGGACTTCCCCGAAGAGGCATTCAAGGCATGTATGACGCCTGTTCCAGATACCAGCAACCTGACCCCGGTTTCTGTTGATTACCGCGACGGTATGGCTCCGCCAGTCCTGCGCGAGAAACCAGCCGGGCTGTAAGTAGCTGCTTCTTGGCGTTATTGGATAGTGAAGGGAGGCACGTATGAGTCAGAACGAAGATGACTACAAACAAGAGCTCTCAGTCTCGGATGCCAGTTTTATCCGAGTGCTGGAGGATTTGATTGACGCACTGGTTGCTAACGGTGTGCTTCGTATGACTGATCTGCCTCCCCAGGCCTTGGCCAAATTGAACGAGCGCAAACGTACCCGTCAACGCCTGCGGGATTCGCTGGATTTGATTAATGACGATGAACCACTCATCTGACAGCACGACACAAGCAAGCGGGCAATACAGTATCCCGCCTCATCTGACGCATGATGATCCTCTTCTGACCTGCCTGGCAGAGATTACCCGTATCCACGGTAATCCTTGCACGCCGCAGCACTTGTCTGCAGGCTTGCCTTTGCAGCGTGGGCGTTTGACGCCTGCCTTGCTCAGTCGAGCGGCCGCGCGTGGTCATTGCACGGCCCGAGTGTGGCGCCGCGCCTTTACCGAACTCGACACCAATCTGTTCCCGGTTATTTTGTTGCTGAACAATAACCGGGCATGTGTATTGCTGGGGCTGGAAGAAGAACGTGCCCGGGTGCATTTCCCGGAAAGTGGTAGCCCCAGCGAAATCAGCCTGGAAGATCTGCAAGCGCAGTACTCCGGGCTGTTGGCTGTGGTACAGCCGGATTTCCGTGTCGAAGCGCGTGCCAAAGATGGTGTGGCCCCCATGAAGGGCAAGCATTGGTTCTGGACAGCCGTAGTGCAAAACTGGCGTCTGTATCGCGACGCCATTGGCGCTGCCTTGCTGATCAATCTGTTTGCGCTGGCCATTCCGCTCTACACCATGAACGTGTACGACCGGGTGGTTCCCAACAAAGCGATTGAAACCCTGTGGGTGCTGTCGATTGGGATTGGGCTGGTGCTGGTCATGAACATGGTGCTCTCCAGTGTGCGAGCCTATGTAGTTGATGCTGCCAGCAAACGGGTGGATATTCAGTTGTCTGCGCGGATTATGGAGCGGGTGCTGGACTTGCGCATGGAGAACCGACCGCCGTCGGTGGGCTCTTTTGCTGCCAATCTGCGCTCTTTTGAATCGGTGCGCGACTTTATCGCTTCGGCCAGTTTGACGACACTGGTCGATTTGCCATTTGTGCTGCTGTTTTTGGCTGTGCTGGCCTGGATCTCGCCCTGGATGCTGATTCCGCCCGTTGTGGCCATTGTGATCATCCTGGGTATTTCCTGGTTTGCTCAGGCACGTATGGAACGCCTGACCAAACAGACCTTCCAGGCTGCTGCCCAGCGTAACGCTGGCCTGGTCGAATCCCTGGCTGGTATGGAAACCTTGAAGGTCCTGAATGCGCAAAGCAATGCGCAGCGCGACTGGGAGCAGTCCACCGAATACCTGGCTCGTCAGGGTGCGCGCATCAAGATGACTTCCACCCTGACCGTGAATACGGTGCAGATGCTGCAGCAGATGGTCACCATCAGCGTGGTGATTATCGGGGTGTATCTGGTTCAGGAAACCAAATTGTCCATGGGGGGCATTATTGCTTCCTCCATGATTGCAGGCCGTTGCCTGGCTCCTTTGGGGCAAGTGGCTGGCTTGATGATGCAGTATCAGAATGCCCGTACCTCCTTGGGTTCGGTGGATTCGTACATGAATATGCCGGTAGAGCATCCGGAAGAGCGTCACTTTGTGCCGCGTCCTTATCTGGAAGGCTCTATCGAGTTCCGCAACGTCAGCTTCAGCTATCCCGGCACAACCCAGAACGTGCTGGATAAGGTCAGTTTTTCCTTGAAGGCTGGCGAGAAGATAGGGATTATCGGCCGTATTGGCTCCGGCAAAACCACTTTGTCCAAGCTGATCCTGGGGCTGTACAAACCGACGGGCGGCACCGTTGTGCTGGACGGAATTGATAGCCAGCAGATTGACCCGGCAGACGTGCGTCGCTCCATGGGCTATGTCTCGCAGGACCCCACGCTGTTCTATGGCACTTTGAAACACAATTTGCTGATGGGCACGCCTTATGCAACTGACGATCAAATGTTGGCAGCGGCTCGTCAGGCAGGGGTGGATGATTTCGCACGACGCCATCCTGATGGCTACGACATGATGATTGGCGAGCGCGGCGAATCCCTCTCGGGTGGTCAGCGGCAGGCTATCGCTGTGGCTCGTGCCTTGATCGGTAACCCGTCCATTCTGTTGCTGGATGAACCCAGCAGCAATATGGATAACCAGAGCGAATCGGCCCTGCGTCGCAGCCTGCATAAAGAATGTGAGGGCAAGACAGTTGTGCTGGTGACCCACCGCACCGCCTTGCTGGAGCTGGTGGATCGCCTGATCGTGATGGATATGGGGCGTATTGTGGCGGATGGTCCTAAGGATCAGGTCATTGCCGCCTTGCGTAGTGGGCAGATTGGTAAGGCCCGGAGTGCAGCATGAAAATAAAGAACCTGGCCAATTGGGTGCGTGCGCAACTCCAGGACACCAATTCCCCACCTCCTGGTGGCAATATGCTCAAAAACGCATCTTGGACGGCTCGTTACCAAGATGTACGGGGTTCCACGCTGCTGATCTGGTTGACCTTGCTGGCCATCTGCCTGCTGATTGTCTGGGCCAGCTTTGCCAGCATTGATGAAGTGGTGCGTGGCGAGGGCAAGGTTGTGCCATCTCGCCAGGTCCAGATTGTGCAAAGTCTGGACGGCGGTGTGGTTGAAGAAATTCTGGTGCGTCCTGGCCAGTCTGTGGAAGCGGGCGAAGTGCTGTTGCGTATCGATCCTACTCGTGCCTCGTCCTCCTTGGGCGAGAACGAAGCCGAGTCCTTGTCCTTGATGGCCAAGGCAGCTCGACTGGAAGCGATTGCTGCCGACCAGCCCTTTGATATGCCCAGTGAAGTGCTGGAAAAAGCCCCTGATCTGGCAGAAATGGAACGCCGCGTCTGGCAGGCTCGTACCGAAGAGCTGCGCTCTAATATTTCGGTGGCTCAGGAACAGCTGAACCAGCGTCAACAAGAATTGCGTGAGACGCAGGCCAATCGTGATCAGGCTGCGTCCAGTTGCGGGCTGACCTCGCAAGAACTGCAAATGACACGTCCTTTGCTCAAAAGCGGGGCGGTGTCTGAAGTGGATTTGCTGCGTCTGCAGCGTGATGTGGCTCGTTACTGCGGTGAGCAAAAAGCGGCCTCGGCACAGATCAGCCGTATTCAGGCCTCGATTCAGGAGGCCCAGAACCGGATTGGCGAGGTGGAAATTACCTTCCGCAATCAGGCCCGTACCGAACTGGCTGAAACACGTGCCAAGCTGGCTTCCCTGGAGCAAGGCCAACGTGCCCTGGCCGACCGTGTGCGCCTGGCTGAAGTGCGCTCGCCCGTGCGCGGCACCATCAAGACCCTGTCTGCCAATACGGTCGGCGGTGTGGTGCAGCCCGGTAAAGACATTCTGGAAATCGTGCCTACTGACGACACTCTGCTGTTGGAAGTGCGCATTAATCCGCGCGATATCGGGTTTCTGCACTCGGGCCAGACTGCCGAGGTCAAATTCACCGCCTATGACTTTGCTGTTTATGGCGGCTTGCCCGGCGTGCTGGAACAAACCAGTGCCGACACCATTACCGATGAAAAAGGCAATTCATTCTATATAGCTAAAGTACGTACGGACACGGTGTATGTCGGTGACGATAACCGTCCAATCTTGCCCGGTATGGTGGCCGAAGTGCACATCATGACCGGCAAGCGGACTGTTATGCAGTACTTACTCAAACCTATTCTCAGGGCCAGATCCAACGCATTCAGAGAGCGTTAAGGCTGATTGGTCCGTTGGGGGAGTAGCGCTGACGATAGAGGTGTAACACCCGAGTCAGACCAAGAGCTGATGGCATATAGCTCGTGTTACCAGTAAGGGAAAAGCGGTATGCGACAAGTAAATTCGGTTTTATTTCTGACTGCCGATGAGGCGTTGTGGCAGCATTGGCGTCATCTGGATTCGGTCACCTGGCTGCCCGCCAGAGGGCAGGGCATGGACGATTTATTGCGTTGGAAACAACAGCAGCGTGATCTGGTGGTGGTCGATAGTGCCCTGGCTTTGTGGAATCATCCCCAATGGTCCAAGGCTGTGCAGGGCATGAAGATTATTGTCGCCAGCCCACGTCCTTTGGATAGCGAAGGTCAGGCCGTACTGGCCCTGGGGGCTCGCGGTTACATTCACGCCTACAGCTCGTCGCCTTTGCTGGTGCAGGCGCTGGACCACGTGGCTAGCGGGCAGGTTTGGGTTGGGGAGTCCTTGCTGAGCCGTTTGCTCAGCGACGTTACCCGTCGCCTGGAACCCAAGGCGGGCTGGGAAAGCACCCTGACCAGCCGTGAAGTCGAGGTTGCGCAACGCGCCTCGCTGGGCCACTCCAATCAGCTGATTGCAAAAGACCTGGGCATCACCGAGAGAACGGTTCGCGCCCATCTTCAGGCTGTTTTTGAAAAGCTGGATGTAACAGATCGTTTGATGTTGGCGCTAAAAGTACACGGCATAGCCTGAACCCCTGCTCGCCGTCCCGTTCGTATTGTTAAGTAAGGTCAATAACAATAAATAAAACAGCGAACTGGCGGCGACGCCAATATCGACTAGCGGACCAACTCGCTATTCTCTGATCAAAGAAAGTCCATTTCTGACTGCTGCTTGGCGGCAGTCTTTTTTTAGGAATCAGACAGTCATGGCACTGGATACTGTTTTAGTGACACGAGTTGAAGGTACGGCATGGATCCGTACCGCCGATGGCTCCAAAGTAGCTGTCAAAGAAGGGATGCGCGTCCCTGTTAATGCCGAGATCATCACCGAGACCGGCGCCAGCGTCGAGCTTGAGATCCCTGGCAGCCCATCGATGACCATTTCCGATAATCGCTCCTTTCTGGTGAGCGGCGATATCGCAGAAACCGATGTGGACCCAGTAGCCGCTGCTCTGGCCAACCCGAACGACCCAGCCATTACGGCTGTGTTGGCCGCACTTGAAGCTGGTGATGACCCATTCTCCCAACTTGATCCAACCGCTGCCGTATTGACCGGTGGTGGCGAAGGCGGTGGCAGCAGCTTCACCCGCCTGGTCAGCATTGTGGAAACCACACGCCCTCTGGCCCTGGAATACCCACGTCCTGGCGTGCCCACCGTTGAAAACGTGCGCCTGGGTGGCTACAGCGGTACTGGCGAAGAAGAAGCCGGCCCTCTGGTTCCCCCCTCCGTTACTGTCAAGATCAATGACGACGGCACCGTTACCTTCACATTTACTGAAGTGCCATTTGGCTTTGATATCGAAGATATCGTGGTCACCGGCGGCGGTCGCATCGAAGGTCTGACACCAGACAACAAAGATCCCAAGACCTGGACCGGTACGCTGGTTCCCCCACCGAACTACGAAGGTGAAATCACCGTTAAAGTGCCTGACGGTAGCTACACCAACGAAGTTGGTACCCCAGGTAACGGCGGCGAAGACACGACCACGGTCGACACGCTGCCTCCAGAAGCTGAAATCACCATCGATTCCATTACTGAAGACGGCGTCATCAATAAGGAAGAGTCCGAAGGTGATGTAACTATTACTGGTACGGTTGGTAAAGACGTCAAACCTGGCGACAAGGTCACTGTGACCGTCGGCGGTAAAGAATACGAAACCACCGTCAACCCGGACGGCAAGACCTGGAGCGTGGACGTTCCTGGTTCCGAGCTGGTCAACAACGACAAGGTTGAAGCCAAAGTCACCACGACTGACGACGCTGGCAACACCACGACGGCGACCGACGAGAAGCCTTACGATGTCGACGTTACGCCTCCTGAAGCCGAGATCGAAATCGATCCGATCACAGGCGACGACGTGATCAACAAGGAAGAGTCGGGCGGCGACGTTACGATCACCGGTACGGTTGGTAAAGACGTCAAACCTGGCGACAAGGTCACTGTGACTGTCGGCGGTAAAGAATACGAAACCACCGTCAATCCGGACGGCAAGACCTGGAGCGTGGACGTTCCTGGTTCCGAGCTGGTCAACAACGACAAGGTTGAAGCCAAAGTCACCACGACCGACGACGCCGGCAACACCACGACTGCGACCGACGAGAAGCCTTACGACGTCGACGTTACGCCTCCTGAAGCCGAGATCGCTATTAATGTCATCGCTGAAGATGACGTCATTAACAAGGCCGAGTCCGAATCCGACGTGACCATCTCCGGTACGGTTGGCAAGGACGTCAAGGCCGGCGACACCGTCACTATCACTATCGGTGGTAAAGAGTTCACTACAACGGTTAATGCCGATGGCAAGACGTGGAACGTGAATGTTCCAGGCGTGGACCTGCTGGGTCACGCTAAAGTTGACGCTAAGGTTACGACTGAGGACGAAGCAGGCAACCCCGCTTCGGCTGAAGCCGACCGTGGCTACGGTGTCGACACCGACCTGCCCGAAGCTTCGATCACGATCGACACCATTGCCGGTGACGACGTGGTCAACAAGGCCGAGTCCGAGTCTGACGTGACCATCACTGGTACGGTTGGCAAGGATGTGAAGGCTGGCGACACGGTGACTGTGACCGTGAACGGTAAGGACTACACCACCACCGTTAACGCCGATGGCAAGACCTGGAACGTGGACGTTCCTGGTACCGAACTGGCCCAAGATTCGAACGTACATGCCAAGGTTGAGACTGAAGACGCTGCGGGCAAC
>NZ_JBRFIO010000003.1:0-466110 GCF_052931795.1 Alcaligenes sp. RM2 | reverse complement strand
TTCTCTGGAGCAGAACCTAGAACTTTAACACAGAATTTTCTGATTTGTCAAGCTCCGGGTTTTACACCCTGTCAGTTTCCTGACCAGTCATTCAAGCTTCGGTGCGGGCCTCTTGGCCAAGGCGGTGAAACTTGTCTAACTGCTCTCTGCGGCGCTTCGGGAAAACCCTGTGTGTGCTGCAGCGAGAAAAGAACTATAGCACGAGGATTTTCCGCTTTGCAAGCGTTCTCTGAGGTTTTTCTTGGCATTTAAGAAGCAGAAACCCTTCAAAAACACTTAGACCATTGATAACAATAAGGAATAACTATAAAAATATTTTTTAGCTTAACTTCAGTTTTTTCGCCTTGGTAGCGGCCAGCTCATCCTCAACCGCATCTTCCAGACCAAACCGCTGTTTTTCTCGTGAAAATTGGCTAGATATTCTCCAGTCGCCTAATAGCCCCTTCTCTATATATA
The DNA here is from genome assembly GCF_052931795.1 of Alcaligenes sp. RM2. NCBI lineage: Bacteria > Pseudomonadati > Pseudomonadota > Betaproteobacteria > Burkholderiales > Alcaligenaceae > Alcaligenes > Alcaligenes sp. RM2. The sequence goes on along the minus strand of NZ_JBRFIO010000003.1, from coordinate 465,654 downwards.
GAGACAGCGAAACTCATCACCCACACCAGTCATCAGCCCTTGTGCTTGCTTGCTTGCTTGCTTGCTTGCTTGCTTGCTTGCTTGCTTGCTTGCTTGCTTGCTTGCTTGCTTGCTTGCTTGCTTGCTTGCTGGATGGATGGATGGATAACGGACAAAAAAACGACCACACGAACACTGCATCGGCCCTATGCCTCCAATCAACAGTGTCTCTATATAGATAGCGAGTTGAATGGCCTCCAAGATCGAGCATTATGCAGGGCTGCTAGCCGCTCGGGGCCCCGGGACCGGGTGTTGGGGCGAGTCAGAGTACTTGCCGCAGTCGCAGTCATGATCGGGGATGCAAGCAGTCTGCTGTTTGAGCCCAAAGTTTGTGATTGGTCCGGGGGACCAATCACTGGGCGAGTTCAGACTGCGCCCCGATTGTGACTCCGACCAGGGGACCGGCGCATTGCGCCGGCAAGTAGTCCGCCCCAACACCCGGTCCCGGGGCCTCGAGTGGCGACCTACGTAGAGCGGTTGAAACAATGAGCGCCCTCTCTATATAGAAGGGCCATTCATTGTTGCGACTCAACCCTCTATATATAGTTGGGTGGTGAGCCTCCCCAAGAAGTAATCCAATCCCCCCACCCTCTATCCTCACTGACCTTCAATAGCCCTTTGGTTCTCAGTCTCTTTGCTTAGGTCTTAGATTCTCCGAGTCCCTAAGTCTCTAAGTCTCTAAGTCTGCACTCATGAGAACACCAGTCATCTCAACACATCCTCTCTAGTAGAAAAAACCCAGCTTTCTCTCACCGATAGAACGTCCTCTACACCGACACGCTCTCTCTATATAGAGGACAAAGACACACCTGCAGAAAGCAACTACAGAGACACAAGCTCACCCAAGGCAGGGCACAAACACAGCTCCCCCTCCTATCTACTCTATATATAGAGATCCTCCCCTCCTTACGCCCCCAAGCAATAAGCTAATCCCCAATTCATTGTTATTTTCTGTAGCCACGTTCATTACCATTCCTTATGCACTTAATCCTCTAAGCAGGCCTCTGCTTACTCAAGAGAGTAATAATGATCAAACCAATCCTCATCTCCTTGGCATTTGCATTCAGCGCGGTCCTGGCACCGACTGCTTCCGCAGAGCCAAGCACACCCGACACGGCAGCCAAACCAGCCGCATTGATCTCGGCTGGCGACCTGGCCACCAAGCTGGATCAAAACAATCTGCGCATTCTGGATATCCGCACAGACAAAGAATATGCAGCAGGCCATGTACCAGGTGCCGTCCACACTCCATATGGTGCCTACCGCGGCCCAGCCGAGAACGCCGGTGCCCTGCGCTCCGAAGCCGAGCTGTCTGCCCTGTTCAGCAAAGCCGGCATTTCCAAGGACAGCTACGTTGTCGTCACCTACGCGGGCGCCAACCCCACGGACTTCGGCGCAGCAGCACGCGTGTACTGGACACTGAAAGCTGGCGGCCTGACCCAGCTATCCATTCTGGACGGCGGCCTGCAAGCCTGGGAAGCCGAAGGCAAAGCCCTGAGCAAAGACGCCCCTACCGTCACCCCCACCGAATTCAGCTACCACTACAACAAAGACATGGTGGTCAGCACACAAGAAGTGGCTGACTACATCAAGAATGGCCAAGCCCCCGTCTTGCTGGACGCACGCCCAACCGAATTCTTCAAAGGCGAAAAGCGCGTTGACGCCGCCGCCCGCTACGGCACCCTGCCCGGCGCACGCGAGCTGGACTTCAACAGCTTTTTCCGTAGCGACAAACCTGTCCTGAAAGACACCGGAGAACTCGTCAAGATCGTCAAAGAACAAGGCCTGGACGACAAACCCACCGTTTCGTTCTGCAATACCGGCCACTGGGCTGCCACGAACTGGTTTGTCCTGTCCGAACTGGCCGGCAACCCTAACGTGAAGCTCTACCCCGAGTCCGTCGTGGAATGGAGCCGCAGCAACTTGCCTATGGATAACCAGCCCTCCCGTTTCGAAGTTCTGAAACTCGATGCCAAACGCGCCATTAACTAAAGAAATCGATCATGCTTTATCTGACTAGACTGGGCTTTATCCTGGCCAGCCTGGCCCTGATTGTTGGGGTCGCTCTGGTAGGTGGACTGCGCCAAGGCCTGCTCACCCTGCTGGGGATTGGCTTTGGTGCCGTCCTGCAAGGAGCCCGTTTCGGTTTCACGACCGGATGGCGTAACTATATCGAGCGCCGTGACCCTCAAGGTATCTGGGCACAAATGCTCCTGCTGGTATTGGCCGCTGCCTTCACCCTACCCTTGATCGCCGATAGTGGCGGTGAGCTGGTTGGCGCGATTGCCCCATTGACCATCAGCCTGGTATTGGGCGCCTTTCTGTTTGGCGCTGCCATGCAACTGGCCGATGGCTGCGGTTCCGGCACTCTCTATAAAGCAGGTGCTGGCGCACCCATTTCCTTCGCGGTTCTGCCTACCTTTGCCATTGGCAGCTTTCTGGGCGCATCGCACCAGCCCGGCTGGATTGCCCTGGGCGGCCTACCCGCTATCGACCTGACTGTGTCCTTGGGCTGGCCCACTGCCTTGTTGATTACCGTACTAGGCTGCGCCGCCGTATCCTGGTTCGTCGGCCGAGGTGCACGTCGCCATCGGAAAGAGCAAAACAGCCCACCTGCCAAATGGGAAATGCGCTGGTGGATGGGCGCTTTGCTGCTGGCCGTGCTGTATGCCATTCATATGATTGTTGCAGGCCAACCCTGGGGCATCGTCTATGGTATTGGCTTGTGGGGCGCAAAAGTATTCTCGGCTCTGGGCTGGTCCCCGGTTGGCGACGCATTCTGGGGCGTAGCTCCGCACGCACAACGTCTGGCTGAACCCGTCCTGGCTGACGTTACTTCGGTCACCAACTTTGGTTTGATTTTGGGCGCCATGGCAGCCTCACGCTGGAATCATCCTGCCAATTTCAAATCCCCCAATGCCCGCACTTTGTGGGTAGGCGCAATTGCGGGCCTGGTGATGGGCTACAGTGCCCGTATGGCCTTCGGATGTAATGTGGGCGCATTCCTGGGAGGCATTGCCTCGGCCAGCATCCATGGCTGGGTCTGGTTTGCACTGGCCTTTGCCGGGTCCATCATAGGCGTGCGCATTCGTCGCCGCGTTAATCCTTGAGTCGTGCAAGCATGAGCAAAACTACTTTCCGCCTTATTACCAGTACCTTCTGGCTGGTCGTTGTCTTGCTAGTTGTCATGGACAGCCTGCAAGACTATCCCTACCGCCCCGAGCCCGCCCCCATTGCCTGGGGTAGTGGACAAGCCGCTAGCGGCGGCCACTGCTCGGGTCGATAAGCCGGGGCCTACCCGGCCTGCACCCCCCCCTGATGGGAGAAAACCTGGCAGCCTTACTTGGCTGCATCGGGTTTCACCATCAGGGGTTTTCTTTTGGGTGAAGGAAAGCGCATCCGCTTGTAGTGACAAACCGACAGCCTGCATTGCCCGCCCCCACACAAGCGCCAGAGCACGACAAAGCAAGCACAGAGCCGTGCTAGCATCAATCAGATTTCCCAACCCTCTGTTGTCATGCTGACCTTCCTTCGCACCACCTTTAGCCGCAGCCTGCGCATGTTTTATACCGTTGCGCGCATCATGCTCCCCATCATGATTGCGGTGCGTATTGCCGCGCAGTTGGGTCTGATCGAGCAAGTCGGTAAACTGATAGGCCCGATCATGGCACTGGTTGGCCTGCCAGCCGAAGCCGGTATTGTCTGGGCAACCACTGCTCTGGCCGGTATTTACGCTGGCATAGGATCAATGGCGGCCTTGGGCGACAGCTTGAGTTTCAACGTGGCTCAAATCAGCGTCTTGGGCACCATGATGCTGTTTGCACACAATATGCCTATGGAACAGGCCATTGTGCGTCGGGCCGGAGCCAGCTTCTGGTTTACCGCCACGCTGCGGATTGTCTGCGCCCTGCTTTACGGTGGCCTGCTGGCCTGGGGTTTGAATAGCGCCGGGCTGTTACAGGAACCCGTGTCCCTTGCCTGGCTTTATGGGCAATCCAATGCCACACAAGGCGGTTGGCAAGGCTGGGTAGACTGGTTGTGGGGAACGGCCAGCTCGCTATTCATGACTTGGCTGATTATTCTTGGCCTGCTCCTGATCCTGTCAGTCCTGGAGAAAATCGGCTTCACCCGATTGCTGACTCGACTCCTGCTTCCCTTGCTCCGCTTTTCAGGCTTGGAAGAACGAGTCGCCCCCACCACCACGATTGGCGTATTGCTGGGTTTGAGCTACGGCGGTGCCTTGATTATTGATGAGTCCCGCCAGCAGAACTACAGTCCCAGAACACGCTTGCTGGCCTTGTCCTGGCTGTCACTGAGCCACTCCCTGATTGAAGACACCATTCTTATTCTGGCTCTAGGTGCCAACATCTGGGTGGCCCTGGTCGGCCGACTTGTTCTGACCTTGTTGATTATTGGCCTGATGGCCCGTCTGACATTACCAGGTAGCGCCCTGTACAGACGCTACCTTGCTTCTGCCTCGCATCCTCAGGATGCTTAGCTTTTTACCAGCAGATCCTGAAAACGCTGGTAGAACTTCTTGAGCTTGGGCGCAATGACCATCTGGCAGTACGCTTGCTCGGGGTTCAATGCAAAATAATCGTGGTGATAGTCCTCGGCCTCCCAGAAAGTGGAACTGTCGAGCACATGGGTCACGATCGGTGCATCAAACTGCGATTTGATTTCTTCGATGACCTCAAAGGCCTGGCGGCGCTGTTCTTCATTTTGACAAAAAATTGCCGACGCATACTGTGGTCCCTGGTCAGCGCCCTGACGATCCGGCGTGGTAGGGTCATGGGTCAGGAAAAATACCTCCAGCAAATCCCGATAGGAAATGACGGAAGGGTCGAATTCCACTTTGACCACTTCAATATGGCCGGTCTGCTTGCCGCAAACCTGCTCATAGGTGGGATGCTCTACATGGCCGCCACAATATCCGGGCACCACAGACTGCACACCTCGCAAGGCTTTGAAAATCCCTTCAGTGCACCAAAAACATCCGCCACCTAATATGGCTGTTTCCTTCATGAATTCTCCTTTGTTGACGAATTGGCTAGACTCAGCAACCAGGCTGCAATAGCTTGTGCTTGCTCGGCGCTGATCCGGTTTTGAGCGGGCATGGGAATAGCTCCCCAGTTCCCCCGACTACCCTGTTGAATTTGTCGCTGCAAATACGCCTGAGTTTCCTGCGCCGGACCTGACGCGTAGCGTTGGGCGATCTCCCGAAAAGGGGGCCCGACCCGTTTACGATCAATTTGATGACAGGACAAGCACTGCGCCTGCACGATATCCATCAACGCTAACGTATCAGCCTTTGCCACCGGATTAAAGATCATCAATCCACAAAAAACTACTAATGGTAAACGTCTGGCCCAAGAGACTGAATGCAGCATGATCCTTCCCTTACAATTTACCCAGCCCTGGTCTGGGCTCGCAGTCACGCTATTATCTGATATTCATCTCTGTAATGGGCACGCATGTTAATTCACCCGCAGTTTGATCCCGTCGCCATACAACTTGGACCCCTTGCCATTCATTGGTATGGCTTGATGTATTTAGTGGGCTTTGGCCTGGTTTGGCTGGCTGGCACAGCGCGTATCCGTGCGGGCTATGACTTGCTGACCCGCAAGGACCTGGAAGACCTGATCTTTTACTGCGTCCTGGGCGTGGTGGCAGGTGGGCGTCTGGGCTACACCCTGTTCTATCAACCCTCTTACTACTTGTCGCACCCGCTGGAGATTCTGTATGTCTGGCAAGGTGGCATGTCCTTTCATGGTGGTCTGATCGGTGTGCTGGTGACAATTGCGCTGTTTGCTCGAAACCGTCAACGGCGTTTTCTGGAAGTCAGCGATTTTCTGGCTCCCCTGATTCCCTTGGGGCTGGCCGTGGGCCGCCTGGGTAATTTCATTAACGGCGAACTATGGGGTCGCCCCAGTGATGTGCCCTGGGCCATGGTATTTCCGCAAGTGGACGCAACCCCTCGCCATCCTTCGCAGTTGTATGAGATGGCCCTGGAGGGCATTGCCCTGTTTATCTTGCTGTGGTGGTTCACGCGTCGTCCACGCGCCGTCGGTCAAACCAGTGCCCTGTTCCTGATCGGCTATGGTTTCTTCCGCTTCATGGTGGAATACACCCGCGAGCCCGACGGCTACCTGGGCCTGCTCAGCGCAGGCTTGTCGATGGGGCAGTGGTTGTCCTTGCCCATGATTGTCGCTGGCCTGGCTCTGTTTGCGTATGCCAGCAAACGAGACGTTGCGCCTGGCAGTCAGAAATAAACAAAACAGCAGAAAAGAAAAAAGCCCGTCCAGATCTGGACGGGCTTTTTTTGCAGGTGCCCCACCATTGCCGTCAAGACCGGCATCCTGGAACCGAGGGTCCAAGATCGGCTGTCATCAAGCCAGCTTCGGGTTCGTCGACGAGGACGATCGCTCCTACTGGCTAATCCAACAACCTGTATGCCAAAAGCATTGGTTCAAGGAATGTATGGTCGTGTCACGAACACGGCAGGGACTTACTGGGATGAAGCAGCCCGCGAGGGACAACAAGGGACTGCTTTCAAATTTGGTTTAGCGCGCGGTACCCGAAGGTTCGATGACCTCGTCAATCATTGCGTGCATGTCTTCAATTTTACGCTTGAAATCGCCAAAAGCAACATTAGCCAGAGGACCATCAGGTGCTTTAGCGGATAAAAACTCGCTGGCGATCTGAATGGCGGCCATGACGGCGATACGTTCGTTGCCAGAGACACGGCCCGAACCCTTGATAGACTGCATGCGCTGGTCTACCAGTTTGACAGCTTCCAGCAAGCGCGCTTTTTCGGAAGGAGGGCATGCCAGAGAGTAATCGCGGCCCAACAGGGAAATATCGACTCGTTCCATGACTTACTCCTGTACGGCACCGGGTAAACGCATCAGGATCGAACCGATCTGGTCGCGAGCCTGTCCTGCTACATCACGCAACACACCCATACCCGCGCGTGCGCTGTCCAACTCGCGACGCAAGGCAACTACCTGGGCCTGTTCCTGTTCAAGCAGCTTTTTCAGTTCTGCCTGATCAGCCTGCGCTTGTTGCTGCACCATATCCAGTTGACGCTGATGCGAAGCAACACCGGTGGACAGGGACTCGAACTCATCTTGTTGACGACGATTTTGCTGGCGCAAGGCGTCCAGCTCGGCATCCTGAGTTTTCAGACGAGCTAATAATTGAGCGCGTTCAGCGTTGAGCTGACGAGATTGCTCTACCAGTTGACCGATACGGTCAGCGAGAAAGTCGAGATCTTGCAACATGGGCCTTATCGTAAACCATTGCTAGCGTTACTGGGTAGAGGAATTTCATACTAATGATAACCTTTCACCCATCTTTCCATTACCTTTCAAACTTCTTTCAAAGCCTGCCATCCACCTACGAACACGCTCCCAAAAAACCCTAAATTTTCAGAATTACCGGGAAAACCCTTAAAAACTAGGGTCATCTCAGGGTTTCCAGTCTTCAAGTGCTCCATTACCATGCGTCACCTCTGTTCAATGCAGTCGGCACACGCAGAGTATGGAGCCCGCTCCACTATAAAGAAGCTGACACAGGAAAAAGGAAAACCAATGCGCAAGGCAGACAAGGAGAATCCACCTTATGCAAATTAAAAATAAACAGGACTTCTGGTCCGGGGTCATGTTCGTGGTCGTGGGCGCCGCTTTCGCGCTCGGGGCCACCAGCTACTCGATGGGAACAGCCGCCCGCATGGGGCCCGGCTACTTCCCCTTCTGGCTTGGTGTATGCCTGAGCTTGTTAGGGGCGGTCGTCACTTTGGGCTCGATGTCTGCCAAAGCAGAAAGCACTGAGGTAGAGAAGTTTAACTGGAAAGTGCTCTTCGTTATCATCGGCGCGGTCGTGCTTTGCGGTCTGACACTGAACTCGCTGGGTGTTTACATCTCCATTTTCCTGCTTGTACTGATCAGCAGCTTTGCCAGCCATGAATTTAGCTGGCCTGTTGCACTGGGCGCAGCCGTCTTTTTGGTGCTGTTCGTCTGGTTGGCATTCATCAAGGGCCTGGGGCTGGTGTTCCCCCTGTGGCCAAGTTTTCTGGCCTGATTAGGGGGTGAACGAATATGGAATTATTTGACAACCTGATGCTGGGTTTCTCGGTGGCGATCACGCCCGAGAACCTGGCCTACGCTTTGCTCGGTTGCATACTGGGCACCTTGATTGGCGTGTTGCCAGGCATTGGCCCTGTGCCAACCATTGCCATGCTGCTGCCCATTACGTATGTGCTGCCTCCCGTTGCTGGTCTGATCATGCTGGCCGGTATTTACTATGGCGCCCAATATGGTGGGTCCACAACGGCCATTCTGGTCGCCCTGCCGGGAGAAACCTCGGCGGTGGTAACGGTGCTGGACGGACACCAGATGGCCCGTAATGGCCGGGCCGGTGCTGCCCTGGCGATTGCTGCTCTGGGTTCTTTCTTTGCCGGATGTGTGGCCACCGTGCTGCTGGCCGCTTTTGCACCGCCCTTGGCTGAAGTCGCCTTCAAGTTTGGACCTGCGGAGTATTTCTCATTAATGGTCTTGGGCCTGGTCGGTGCTGTGGTGCTGGCTTCGGGCTCCCTGCCCAAAGCTATCTGCATGATCTTGCTGGGTCTGCTGCTGGGTATGGTCGGTACCGACGTGAACTCCGGTGTTGCCCGTTACGACTTCGGTATTCCAGAACTACAAGACGGTATCGACTTCGCCGTGGTGGCAATGGGTGTGTTTGGTTTCTCCGAAATCATGAACAACCTGGAGCTGGGCGATCAACGCGTGGAGATCACTGGCAAGGTCGGGTCGCTGTACCCCAACAAGCAAGAGTTCAAGGAGTCCTGGCCTGCTGTCGTGCGTGGTACCGCCATGGGTTCTTGCCTGGGTATCTTGCCCGGTGGTGGCGCGGTGCTGTCCTCCTTTGCGTCTTACACATTGGAGAAGAAAATCTCCAAGAACCCGGAACGCTTTGGTAAAGGTCACCCTGCTGGTCTGGCCGGTCCCGAGTCTGCCAACAACGCTGCCGCTCAAACCTCCTTCATCCCGCTGCTGACCTTGGGTATCCCCGGTAACGCTGTGACCGCGCTGATGATTGGCGCCATGACCATCCACAACATTCAGCCTGGTCCACAAGTGATGACCAGCCACCCCGAACTGTTCTGGGGGCTGATCGCCTCCATGTGGATTGGTAACCTGATGCTGGTCATCCTGAACCTGCCATTGGTAGGACTGTGGGTGAAACTGCTTAAAGTGCCCTACCGCCTGCTGTTCCCCGCCATTCTGGTGTTCTGCACGGTGGGTGTGTACTCGCTGAACTACAACGTGTTTGACATTCTGGTCACCGCCGCCTTCGGTTTGGTGGGCTACGTCTGGTCCAAGCTGCGTTGTGAAGGAGCTCCGCTGTTGCTGGGTCTGGTCCTGGGACCAATGATGGAAGAAAACTTCCGTCGTGCCCTGCTACTGTCCCGCGGTGATTACAGCACCTTTGTGACACGTCCTCTGTCCCTGTCGCTGCTGGTCCTGGCTGCCTTCCTGGTTGTGGTTGTAGCCCTTCCTTCGGTGAAAAAGAAACGCGAAGAAACCTTCGTCGAAGAGGACTAAGACACCGTCCGTTCTCTGGTTTGAACGCTCCCGCTGAAAGGGAGCATTCAAACCGGCGCAGTCAACAAGAAGGCCTGATTTCGTCTCTCCACGAAATCGGGCCTTTTTCTTTATTAGCTGGTTTCGCTGCCTGCTTTCAAGACAGCTCAATCTTTGAAAGAGCGTACAGCCCTACGTCAGGAAACAAACCTCAGGCAGCCAGAACTGCCTGCGTACACAAGCTTCCCAACAAGGGAGCCAGAATGACACCGGGGTGAGCCACGACGGCGAACAAACCATCTACAGTCCCAATAGGCCCACACAATGGCTGCTTGTTACTAGTCATGGGGCGCTGCCCGACCTCTATCGACAAGATGCGCGGGACAGAAGGCAGTTGCAGCAACTGAGCAATGGACTGACAGGTTTGCTCGGCCAGGCGCTGCAAACCTGCCTCGCCTTCCAAGGGATAATCCAACGCCGACATCAACCCTCTTTCTTTGTCCGGTCGCACCTCCAGATCCTGAGCACAGAGTAAATGCCGGACCCGATTTCTATCAGCATCCAGGCGCAGTAACACGGCGGGCTGTTGCTCTATAGGCAACGCTACCCCTGCACTGGCTGCCAAAACCAAGGCACCATAAGCATTGGCCAGCACCACCTTGTCGGCCACGATGACTTGCCCTTGCACTTCTATACCGTTCACTCGCCCTCCTGCCGACAACACACGCTGTACCGTACCGGACAGAACCGTGACGCCATTCGCTTGTGCCGCTTGAATAAAACAACGTGCCAGATCTACTGGCTCCAAGGCGAAATCATCGGGCGCCCACATTGCCAAATCCGGTACGGCTGCCAACGACGGTTCTTTCTGACGCACTTGCGCGGCTGACAGGCTTTCAACCCTGGAACCGGCTGCCAGATGCTCGGCAATCAAGGCGGCTGTCTCGTCCGTCGTTTCCCCCCAGGACAAGGCTCCACGCACGGTCACAGGCAATGCCCCCAAGGTCTGCTTCAGACGCGTGTACTCTTCCAGAGCGTGTAGACGCAAGGCAAAGGCGTCAGTGTCATCAGAAGGTGTACTGGCGCTGGCTCCTACCCATCCAAAAGAGGCAGCGGTTGCGCTAGGCACACTACCCGAACCCTGATCGATCAAAGTGACTGCGGCACCCGCTTGAGTCAGATGCCAGGCGACCGACGCCCCCATCACACCACCACCGACGACCAGCACTTTGCATTTATGCGTCATAGCTTTCTACTAATGGGTAAACAAAAAACAGCCAGCCCCTTGTGCGCATGAACAAGCGAATAGCCAGCCAGGCAACAAGATACGGTCTGCTTTCAGCAAAAACAACAAGGGCCTGAATCCCTTGCGGAATTCAGGCCCTTGAGATCAGTCCAACTTACATCGTGCCTTGGCGGCGCTTGTAAAAGTTACCGATATACATGGCCAGCAGCACCAGCACGGTAGAGATCAGAATCATGATGATCCCCAGCGCCGAGAGCTTGCCCCACAACCCATCTTCGGCATAACCCAGCACCTGTACCGCCAGCACTTCCGTACCGGGACGGGACAGCACCACCGACACCGTCAGCTCACGAATGAACATGGTTGCCATCAAGATCCAGGCCGACACCACACCAGGAATCAGCAAAGGAATAATGATGCGGCGCATGGTGGTCCAGGAACTGGCCCCGGCAACGGCCGAGGACTCCTCCAGGTGGGCATGGACCTGCACAAAAGCGGCCGACAAGGGTCGGATACCGTAAGGCAGATAAGCGGCGATATAGGCCAGCAGCAAAGCGGTCAGCGTGGCATACAAAGGCGTTTGCACAAAGAACCACATAAAGCCGATACCGATCACAATCCCCGGGAAGGAAAAGGAAAGGAAGCTCAAGGTATCCAGCAGCGCCGCCGCCCGCGTTCGTAACTTGACCACCACATAGGCCACAAACAGCGATAGCAATACACCCAGACTGGCTCCGACCACAGCCAGGAACAAACTGTTCTTCATGGCCACTTTGGAGATCGGATCTTGAATGACATCAATCCAGTTCGCCCAGCTCATCAAGGAGAAGGCGCGAGCACTAGGCACCATGGAGTACGGAATCATGGAGGTATACAGCAACACGGCCACAGGCAGCACCACCATCAGCAAACTGATAATGCCCACAATGATGAACAAGGGGATTTTCGCGCGACGCAATTCCAGCTGAGTGGGTTTGAAACCACGGCTGGAGATCGTCACATACTTGCTGCTTTCTTTCGTCATGTAGCGATACAGAACGATCAGGGCAATAGAGGCCGACAGTACACTCATGCCCAGCGCCGCCGCTTTTCCGTAATCTGGAGCGAAGCCGGTAGAGATCATCTCGAACAGATAAGTGGCCAGCACATCCACACGACCTGGGGTACCCAGAACTCGTGGCACGGCGTAGGAAGCCAAGGCCCGCACAATCGCCAGAATGAAAGCCGCCATGATGGCTGGACGCAGAATCGGCAGGGTAACCCGCGTCAAGGTACGCCACAGACCGCCCCCGAATACACGGGAGGACTCCTCCATGGAAACGTCAAAAGAGGCCATGGCAGGCGCAATGATCAGGTAGGCCACAGGCATGTTCAACAAGCCTTCAACCAGAATCATGCCCCACAGGGAATAGATGTTCAGCGGTGCTTCCTGCAGGCCCAATGTATCCTGCAAGAACATATTGATCAGGCCGTTGGACGGGTTTAGCAGCAAGGCCCAGCTAACCGAGAACAGCAAGTGCGGAATCATCATGGGAACGATGGACAGCACAGTGAACACCCCTTTCATGGGCATGTTCGTACGCGTATTCAGGTAGGCCAGGAAAACAGCCAGCGCAGTAGAGAACAGGGAAGAGCCCAGCACGAAAACCACCGTATTGAAGGTGACTTCCAGCAAGAAGGGATCGGTGTAGGCGGCTACGTATTTAGCCGTGGTAAAGGAACCAAAAGCCGTCAGGCCCTGCGAGAAGCTGCCCAGCAGCAACATCAGGACCGGGCACAGCGTCAGAAAGCCGACGATCAGAATAAGCGACCAGCTAAGTGGTCTGCGTGTGTGATTCATGATGCCCCGCCCTTATGCCGACAACAGCATGCAGTGTTCAGGGTGCAGGTTAAAGCGTACGGTATCGCCCTCTTTCACCTTCACGTCTGGATCAATACACACCAGAAGCTGCTCTTTACCCACTTTGACCTCGGCCTCGTAGGACTCACCGACGAACTCCAGGGCCTGGACCTGACCGTGGAACAGGTTCTGCCCCACTTCATTGGCCTGGCTGCTGACACGAATAAATTCTGGGCGAATGCACAAGGTAACTTCGGTGCCCACGGGCAGGTCACGCTTCTTGCAATGCAGTTGGCCCAGTTCGCATTCCACAATGGTGGAGTCTGCACGCTGCTCCAGCACTTTGGCGCTGATCTGGTTGGCACGACCAATAAAGTCGGCCACAAAGCGGTGATCGGCATCAAAGTAAATTTTTTCTGGCGTACCAATTTCCAGAATCTTGCCACCACGCATCACAGCGATGGAGTTGGACAAGGCCAATGCCTCGACGCGATCATGCGTCACGTACACAGCGGTAATGTCCAGACGGCTCAGAAATTCGCGCAGTTCTTTACGGGTTTCTTCACGCAGCTTGGCATCCAGGTTACTGAGCGGCTCATCAAACAAAATGACTTTAGGCTCGGCCACCAGGGCTCGGGCCAATGCCACACGCTGCTGCTGACCACCGGACAGACGCGTTGCGGAACGCTGATCCACCCCTTCCAGCTGCACAAACTTCAGGATGTTCGCGACTTTTTCACGAATCACCTCTTTGCGCTCGCCGCGCACTTGCAAGGGGTAAGCGATATTGTCGAACACCGTCATGTGCGGCCAGATGGCGTATGTCTGAAACACCATGCCCAAACCGCGCTTTTCCACCGGCACAGCAATATTCTTGGCGCTGGACCAGACGATCTCGTCCCCAATGCGGATTTCACCCTCGTCTGGGGTTTCCAGACCAACAATGCACCGCAGCAGCGTGGTTTTGCCGCAGCCGCTGGGCCCTAACAGTGTGAAAAACTCATTAGCGGGAATCGTCAGGTTGATATTGTCCAAAGCCTTGAAGGTTTTGCCCTCTGAGACATAGGTCTTGCTTAGGCCGGTAATTTCAATTTGCATAATGAGTAAATGTTTTCAATAAAAATAAGGCGAGGCGCCAAGGCGCCCCGTTCTAGACGAACCTGTCGTTCTTGTCGTCCCGATTAACGGACGGCGAAGATACGGCTGAATTCGCGGCCCCAACGGACCAGTTCTTCGTCGCTCAGGTCGCGAATAGGCTCGACCTTGGCTTTATCGATCCCCGCAACCGGAGGGTGTACCCCTGGAGCCAGGACGTATTCGCCAACCTTGTTGGCCAGAATGCCCATGGCTTCATTACCCAGCCAGTAGTCCAGGAACACGCGAGCAGCATCAGGATGCGGTGCATTCTTGGTCAGGGCGATGGCACGTGGGGAGCCCAGCAAGGGCTGATCCGACATGGGGCCCCAGGCCAATGGCGCAGGCGACTTGGTCACGATGTACTTGGGCATGGAAATGGCAATCAACTTCTCGCCACTTTCAATAGGAGCCGGAGTTGGGCCAAACGAGGCCACGAACATGGGCTTGTTGGCAGCCAGGCCTTTCAGGAAGTCCAGCCACTGCTCTTCACTGCTAAAGACCTTTTCCTTCAAACCAATCAGCCAGCCAATGGTGGAGGGGTGGTTGGAAGGGTTGGCCATCACAATCTTGTCTTTCCACTTGGGATCGGCCAGATCTTCGTAGCGTTGTGGCGCATCCTCGGCCTTGAGGTGGTCCGTATTATAGATATAAGACACATATTCGATGCCAAATTGAATAATCGAATCGTCTTGAATGGCCCACTCGGGGTAGCCCTGCACGGCTTCGGACTGATGGGGAATCAGCACGCCCTGCTCTTTGAGCAGTTGCAGCATGGGCAAGGGAGCCTGAACCACGTCCGCCATCAACTTGCCGGCATTGAACTCGGTCAGGATGGTGGGGATGAACTTGGAGCTGGAAATACGGGTGTATTTGCCTTCAATGCCTTGCGCTTGTTGCAAGGCCTTCATGATGGGCTCTACCGCCGTGATGTTGGCGTAGAAAACAGCCTGGCCTTGAGCCTTTGCTTTTTCCAGTACGGCTGCGTCTGCCGCCCACGCCGCCCATGGCAAAGAGGTACTCATAGACGCCAGTCCGGTGGCACCTGCCAGCTTCAAGAAACGACGACGATCAAAAGTGGTCATAGGATTCAAGTTCCAGTTAATTAGCCAGGAAATTATGTGCGCCCATCATAATCCAGACAGGCAAATTCCATTTATTACAGATCTATGTTTGGTTTAGAACATGAGGGGCCTGACGCCGTCAAGCCTAAAACGTTTTGCCGCTTATTCGGGCAGGCAAAGATCAAGCCGATAAAGCTGCGCTAAGCTGTACGATCGAACAGATTATTTTCCAGGAGACCCGCGCCATGACCCCATCCATTCAGCCTAAACACTATGAACCCGCCAGCCCGCAAAAAGTGGCGTTCATTGGTCTGGGGGTGATGGGCTATCCCATGGCAGGACATCTGGCCCAGGCAGGGCATCAAGTCACGGTGTACAACCGCAACCCGGCCAAGGCGGAACAATGGAGTAAAGAGTTCAAACAGGAATGGGCCGCTACACCAGCCCTGGCCGCTGCCCAAGCAGACATTGTCATGGCCTGTGTGGGCAATGATGATGACTTGCGCTCGATTTTTCAGGGGCCGAACGGTGTGCTGGCAGGCATGAGGGCAGGGAGCCTGTTTATCGACCACACCACTGCCTCCGCCGAAGTGGCCCAGGAACTGGGAGCACAGGCGGCCAAGCAAGAAGTTGCATTTATCGACGCCCCCATTTCTGGCGGACAGGCGGGTGCCCAGAAAGGCATGCTCAGCATTATGTGTGGTGGGCAAGCTGAGGATATGGAACGCGCCCGCCCGCTGATGATGAGCTACGCCCAGGCCTGCACCCTGATGGGGCCCTTGGGGTCCGGGCAGCTGTGCAAGATGGTGAACCAGATTGCCGTTGTCGGACTCTTGCAAGGTCTGGCCGAAGCCATGGCTTTTGGTGAACGGGCCGGACTGGATATGGAGCAGGCCCTGTCTGTATTGACCAAGGGTGCGGCGCGCAGCTGGCAAATGGAAACTAAAGGCCCCACAATGCTGGCCAGAGACTTTCAGCCCGGCTTTACCGTGAACTGGATGTTGAAGGACCTGGATTTGGTGCAGCGGGAGGCACAGCGTAATGGGGCCCAGCTTCCCGCAACTCGCTTGATTCAGGAGCAGTTTGCGAAGATTGCCCAGCAGGGCCATCGCGATTGGGATATTTCTACCCTGTTCAATCTGCTGGCCCGTCCAAACGACGCGGCTTAATTCACGTGTTTTCTGGTTTAGGCGCTTCGGGCTGCAGCAAAGGCAAGCGTAGCGTCGCCTTCAAACCGTAGCCGCCCATATCGTTGGGCTCCCCATCGGTCAGCACAATCGTGCCGCCATTGCGCTCGGCGTAAGCCAGCGCAATGGCCAGACCCAGCCCGGAGCCAGAACCCCGTCCACCCTTGCGTGCCGGGCCGCCCCGGTCAAAACGTACAAATACGCTTTCACGCAAACTGGCGGCCAAGCCCATGCCGTTGTCGGTAACGCTGATCCAGGCCAGCTTGTCGTCATGCCCGGCAGAAACCGTAATTGCACTGCCACTACCAGCGTGATTGATGGCGTTGTGAATCAGGTTGGAAACGGACTCATGGATCTCGGCATCGCTGGCATACACCCACAAAGGTGCCTGCTCGCCCTCTTCTCCTGGCCCGATCCAACCCAGATCCTGACGATGCTCACGGGCCAAAGGCAGATATTGCAGCACCACCTCACGCCCCAGACTGGCCAGGTCAACCTGCCCCTGGCTCATGGTGGTGGTATGGCTGGCATGAGCCAGAGCCAACAACTGCTCGGTCAGGCGAGTCGCCTGCCCCAATTGCTTGATGATCGCCCCCAGGGACTCACGGACACGCTCGATATCCGGTTCACGGCGAGCGTATTGGGCCTGGGTATGAATGATCGCCAAAGGGGTGCGCAATTGATGCGAGGCGTCGGCCAGAAACTGGGCCTGCCGATCCAGCACGGAACGATACAACTCAATATGGTGATTGACCGAACGCACCAAAGGCACTACTTCACGAGGAACATCACGCTCGTCCAAAGGCTGCAAGTCGTCCACGCTACGGTTACGCACTTCCTGTCGCAAGGCCTGCAGGGGGCGCAAGGCCCACGCTACGGCAAACCACACCAACGCCACAGCCAGCAGCAACATACGCAAATTGCGGAAAATACCTTCGCGCCAGGCTTCTTGCTGGGTGCGCAACCGCAAATCCAGGCTTTCGCCCACCATGACCAGAACCTGCCTGTGCTGGCCTTTGTAGTGCAGATCGCGCCACAAGGCCACCATGCGCACGGTGTCATTGCGGAAATATGAATCGTAGAAAACCGGCACGCCTTCATGGTCGGCCAGATTGGAAGGACGCGGCAGCCCTTCCATCCCCAGCAAGGTGCGCCCTTTTAACTGATTGGCATCAACACCGCCCAGGTTACGGACCAAAGGGGTAATTTCTTCGACACGGAAATACTTGCGATTACCCGGTCGGGATTCCAGCATGACCTGCGCATAAAAAGGCGGATCAATACGCAAACTGCCGTCAGTATTGAACTCCACGCTGGTCTCCAGCACTTTGGCCGGTTCCAGCAAGGCGCTGTCGTAGACATTTTCCGTGACCGCGTTCATGGCCAGGTAGTCTTCCCAGCTGTCGTAAAGCAGTAAAGCCACCACCCCCGGTATCAGCAGTACCAGCAGCCAAAAGCGCAAACTGCCTTGCCAGGCATTGGCGGGGGGTGGAGAAGGGGCCGTCATGAAACGCCGGATTCCGCCTCAAGCACTTCCAGCATGTAGCCCAGACCACGCACCGTCACGATGTGCACATCGCTATTGGCCAGTTTCTTGCGCAAGCGATGCAGGACAACCTCGATGGCATCAGGGCTGGCATCGCTATCGTGCTCGAATACTCGGGCAAATAGCTGAGACTTTTCTACAGGCATGCCAGAGCGGCTGATCAGAACCAGCAAGGCCGCATGTTCACGCGGCGTCAAATGCACAATGGCATTGTCCAGCAGGAATGCCCGGCTCTCAGGGTTGTATTCCAAAGAGCCACAGCTGACCACTGGAGCCACCCGGCCACGGCTACGCCGTACCAGTGCCGCCAGACGAGCTTCCAGCTCTTCCAGGGCAAAGGGTTTGGTCAGGAAATCATCGGCACCCAGATTCAGACCACGAACGCGATCCTGCAAGGCGCCTTGAGCGGTCAGAATCAGCACAGGAGTGTGATCGCCGCGTTCGCGCATCTCGCGCAAAAGCACCAGCCCGTGTTTGTCGGGCAGGCGCAAATCCATCACGACCGCATCATACTCATGGGCCGCCAACAATACTTCTGCCGAGCGGGCGTCATGAGCGGGATCGGGCAAAAAACCACTTTGCGCCAAGGCCCGCTCCAGCCATGCGGCCATTTCCCGCTCATCTTCAACCAATAATATGCGCATGATCCCTGCTATCTAAGGTATCGGCATCAACTGCGCTTTGCAGGCGCTGACGTAAATAACGATTTTCCTGCCGTCGTCGGAACAAAATATCCGACAGCTCGTTCAGCGCTTGCTGATAGACTTCCCGCTTGAACTCAATCACTGAATCAAGTGGCACCCAATATTGACTCCAGCGCCATGCATCAAACTCCGGCGTCGACGAGGAACGCAGGCAGACATCACTGTCTCGCCCTACCAGCCGCAACAGGAACCAGATTTGTTTCTGGCCCTTGTAATGGCCACGCGCCTCCCGACGTACAAAATGATTGGGCACGTTGTAGCGAAGCCAATCTCGCGTCCGGCCTAATATACGGATATGCTCAGGCAGCAAGCCCACTTCTTCATGCAGTTCGCGGTACATCGCTTGTACGGGTGTTTCACCGTATTTAATACCGCCTTGCGGGAACTGCCAGGCATGTTCCCGAATACGCTTGCCCCAAAAAACCTCGTTCTTGCGATTAACGAGGATAATTCCGACATTAGGACGGTAGCCTTCACGATCTAACATAGGCCACCTCTAACGAATTCAATACAATTAGATCTGATTATACGTACCTGACGAGTTCCCTACCATGCATGCTAGCCAGTATCACATTAATACCCTGAAAGAAGCACCTACCGAGGCCGAAGTTGCCAGCCACCAGCTCATGACGCGCGCCGGCATGATCCGTAAAGCCGCCGGCGGTATCTATACCTATATGCCGATGGGCCTGCGCGTGCTGCGCAAGATTGAAAACATCATCCGTCAGGAAATGGACCGCTCCGGCGCCATTGAGCTGCTGATGCCAGTCGTCCAGCCTGCCGAACTCTGGGTAGAGTCGGGCCGTTGGGAAAAATATGGTGACGAACTGCTGCGAATCAAGGATCGCCACCAGCGCGACTTCGTGCTGCAGCCTACCTCCGAAGAAGTGATCACGGACATTGCCCGCAACGAAATCCACAGTTGGCGCCAGTTGCCCATCAACTTCTACCACATTCAAACCAAATTCCGTGACGAGCGCCGTCCCCGCTTTGGCTTGATGCGTGGCCGCGAGTTCACCATGAAGGATGCTTACTCCTTCGACCGCAATGCCGAAGACGCCCAAGCCAGCTACGACAATATGTACGACGCCTACATGCGCATCTTTGGGCGCCTGGGCTTGAACTTCCGTGCCGTGGCCGCTGATACCGGTTCCATTGGCGGTTCGCGCAGCCATGAATTCCAGGTGATTGCCGATACCGGCGAAGACTTGCTGGTGTACAACCCTGACACCGACTACGCTGCCAATATCGAGCTGGCTCCCGCCCCTTGCCTGCTGGCCGAGCGTGCCGCTCCTGGCCAAGCCCTGGTCAAGACCGCCACGCCTGATGCCCCCAAGTGTGAACTGGTGGCCCAATTCCTGGGATGTGACCTGAGCCAAACCGTCAAGTCGGTTGTGCTGGCAACGGACCTCGAAGAAGACGGCAAGACCAAGAGCACCGTCCACCTGCTGCTGGTTCGTGGCGACCATGAAGTCAACGACATCAAGGTTTCCAAGCTGGCCGGCTTTGAAAAAGGCCACCGTCTGGCCACGGAAGAGGAAATTGTGGCCACCTTTGGCTGCAAGCCCGGTTATCTAGGTCCGATCGGCACCCGTCAGCCTGTGCAAGTGATTGCCGACCTGACCGTAGCCAACATGAGCGACTTTGTGTGCGGTGCCAACGAAGAAGGCTTCCACTACACGGGCGTGAACTGGGGTCGTGACCTGCCCGAGCCCATCAAGGCAGACCTGCGCAACGTGGTTCACGGCGACCCAGCCCCCGAAGGCGGCAAGCTGGCCATCCAGCGCGGCATTGAAGTGGGTCACGTTTTCTTCCTGGGCGATGTCTACTCCAAGAAGCTGAACGCCACCTTTTTGGAAACTGATGGTAAACCGGCTGTCATGCAAATGGGTTGTTATGGCATTGGCGTCAGCCGTATTGCCGCTGCTGCCATTGAACAAAACCACGACGAACGCGGCATGATCTGGCCTCGTGCCCTAGCTCCTTTCGAAGTGGTGATCTGCCCGATCGGCTTTACCAAAAGCGATGCTGTGCGTCAGACTGCTACTGATCTGTACACCCAGCTCAAAGAGCAAGGTGTGGATGTCATTCTGGACGACCGCGACGCCCGCCCCGGCATCATGTTTGCCGACTGGGAGCTGATTGGTGTGCCACTGCGCATTACCATTGGCGAGCGCGGCCTGAAAGAAGGCCTGGTTGAAATGCAGGCACGCCGTGATGCCAGCAGCACCAACGTGCCGGTGGACCAGATTGCCCAGGTCAGCCTGGAGCGTTTGGCCACGCTGTAAGGACTCCAAGCAGGGCTGGCCGTGCGCCATGCCCTGCCCGTCAACATAAACTCTTTTACGAACGACATGCTTAATGACAAGTGGGACACCCAGGCTCGGCTTGATATTCGCGTATATTACGAAGACACCGACGCTGGGGGGATCGTATATTACGCCAACTACCTGAAATTCTTTGAGCGTGCGCGCACAGAATGGCTCAGGAACCTGGGCGTAAACCAATCCGATGTGGCCGAGCAGAATCAACGCCTGTTCGTAGTCAAGAAGGTTGAAATACAATATCTCAAACCTGCCCGGCTCGATGATTTGATCTCGGTGCGCAGCCGCATTACCCAGCTGGGTTCGGCTACCATCCATTTCGAACAAGGTGCCCTGCGAGGTGGGGAACTGTTATGCCAAAGCACCATCCAAATTGTTTGCGTTGACGCCAACACGCTTCGTCCAAGCAAGCTGGACTCTGATTTACGTACCCTCTTGGAAAAGGTTCAGGACTGACCATGCAAGCTACTAGCGACCTGTCGCTGATTTCGCTACTTCTCGATGCCAGTATTCCCGTTCAGCTCGTCATGCTGATTCTGTTGGGAATATCGATTCTCTCGTGGGCCTATATTTTCAGTAAACGGGCTGCACTTAAACGCACGCTGGAACAGACCCGCCGCTTTGAGGACGACTTCTGGGCAGGTGGCGATCTAGCCGTGCTTCAGCAATCCATTTCCTCGCGTCGTGCCGAACACGGTGCACTGGCCCGTATTTTTGAAGCCGGCATGACCGAATTCATCAAGGCCCGTCGCAGCCAAAGCTCGGGCCCAGCCCTGCTGGACGGTCCACGCCGTGCCATGCGCGCCAGCTACCAGCGCGAAATGGACACACTGGAAACACACCTGAACTTCCTGGCCTCTGCCGGTTCGGTCAGCCCTTACATCGGGCTGCTGGGTACTGTCTGGGGGATCATGCACGCCTTTATCGGTTTGTCCGGCATGCAGCAGGCCACACTGGCCTCGGTGGCTCCCGGTATTGCCGAAGCCCTGATCGCCACAGCTATCGGTCTGTTTGCCGCTATCCCTGCCGTGGTTGCCTACAACCGCTTTACCAACGAGCTCGATCGTATCTCGATCCGCTTTGACAGCTTTATCGACGAATTCCTGAACATCTTGCAGCGGCAGGTGAACTGATGCCATCGATGCGTGGAAGCACCGGCCGTCACGGCCGGCGCATGAAAAATGAAATCAACGTCGTCCCTTATATCGACGTGATGCTGGTGCTGCTGGTGATCTTCATGGTCACCGCTCCCATGATTACCCCCGGACTGGTGGAATTGCCTTCAGTAGGCCAAGCCTCCGAAGTGCCTGCCAAGCCGGTGGAAATCCAGGTTGATAAGGACGGCAAACTGGCCATTCGCTTGCGCGATGCGGGCTCCGAGTTCATGAACATCGAAAAGTCCACACTGCTCAATGAAGTGCGCTCGCGTATGCAGGCCGACAGCCCGGTTGTCATTGCCGCCGATGGCAAGGTTCCCTACGAGACCGTCATGGGCTTGATGGATGAACTGCGCTCCAATGGCATCAACCGCCTGGGTCTGATCGTCGATCGCAACAGCGATCCTGACGCTCGCAAATAACCTCTGGCCGGATAGCGTGCTCGCCGTCCGGCGCGAAAAACCTGAACTGAATGAAGCACAGAACACGCAATACCCGCAATCAGGCGCTGCGCTCGCCTGAGCAAAAGGAAGATCGGCGCGGCTTGCTCATCGCCCTGGGTCTGCACGGGCTGTTGCTGCTCGCCATTTTGGCGGGAGCCCTTTTTTCTGCACCCAAGACACCCAATGCGGTGCAGGTCGAATTGTGGATGGACGGTGTCGCACCCGATGCGGCCATCAATGCTGATCCCGAAGCCCCCGAGGCCGAACCCGAGCCGCAGCCTGAGCCTGAGCCGGCTCCAGAGCCAGAACCCAAGCCCGAGCCCAAACCTGAACCTCCTCCGGCTCCCAAGCCGCCTCCAGAGCCTGAAAAGGTCACCCCTCCTGCTGAACCTGAGGTTGATCCCGAGATCGCCCTGGAGCAGGCTCGCAAGGAACGCGAGAAAAAAGAGCGTGAAGAAAAGCTGGAACAGGAACGCAAGGAAAAACAGCGTCAGGACAAGCTAGCCGCTGAACGTCGCGAACGCGAACAAAAGGAAAAGCAGGAACAGGAACGCAAGGAAAAAGCTGAAGCTGAAGCAAAAGCCAAGGCAGAAGCAGAGCGCAAGGCTAAAGCAGAAGCCGACGCAAAAGCCAAGGCCGATGCCGAACGCAAGGCTAAAGCCGATGCAGAAGCCAAAGCCAAGGCGGATGCCGAAGCTAAAGCCAAAGCAGACGCGGAACGTAAAGCCCGTGCCGAGGCCGCCGCCAAAGCCCGTGCCGATGCCGAGCGCAAGGCCAAGGAAGAAGCATTCCGCCGAGCCATGCGTGAAGGTGCCCCCGGACGTGCCGGTGGTACAGCAGACCGCAACCAGGCCGGTGGCGGTGGTGGTGATGGTGGCTATGCCGCCAAGGTGCGCGCTTGCGTGCAGCCTGGCGTGGTCTACAGCACCCCTGCCCGCTCTGAAGTACGTGGCAACCCTGCACTGCAGTACCGCGTGGACCTGAATGCCGATGGCACGCCTAACCGCGTTCAAATCAAACGATCGTCCGGCATCGCGCAGTTCGATGATGCCGTATCCAAGGGTCTTGCCCGTTGCAGCCCTTTCCCCAAACCGCCTAGCGGGCAGTATCCATCGTATATTGATGGCGAATACCGCATGTTCGATTAATCAGGAGATTGCATAATGACCGCCGCTACCCCAGCCCTGGCGACCTTAGGTCGTCATTGGCGCGCCACGGCCACTGGAGCGTTTGCCCTGGCCGCTGGCATGTTCGCCAGCCAACCGGCCCAGGCCCAACTGCGGGTCGATATATCGGGTGTGGGTGCTACCCAGTACCCCATCGCGATCGCCGATTTTGCTGACAACCCAGCCAGCCAATCGCTAGCTGAAGTTATCCGTGCCGACCTGACCCGTTCGGGTCAATTCCAATTGATCAATGCCACCGGTGCTGGACTGAATGCAGAAAGCACGATTGCCTACGACGAATGGCGCAATCGCGGTGCCGATTACCTGGCTTATGGTTCAGTTGCCCAGACCGGTGGCCAATATTCCATCAGCTATCGCCTGGTGGATTCGGTCCGTCAAACACAGCTGGATGGGGTGGCTTTTGCGGGCAGTGAAAAAGAACTGCGCCGTATTTCTCACCAGATTGCAGACCGGATTTATGAAAAAATTACCGGCGTGCGCGGTGTTTTTTCGACTCGACTGGCCTACGTGTTGCAAACAGGCAACAATTACGAGTTACAAATTGCTGACGCGGATGGGCAAAATCCGCAAGTAATGTTGCGTTCTCGACACTCAATCATCTCCCCAGCCTGGTCTCCTGACGGTAAAAAACTGGCTTATGTGAGCTTCGAAAACGACAAACCTGTTGTATATGTGCAAACTTTGGCCACCGGTCACCGCGAACCGTTAGCTAATTTCAAGGGTAATAACAGTAGTCCCGCATGGGCTCCTAACGGCAATCAGGTCGCTGTTGTGCTCTCCAGAGACGGTATTTCGCAGATTTACACGCTAAATACGGACGGCTCCGGATTGCGCCGCGTGATGCGTTCTCCCTTGATCGATACTGAACCAAGTTTTACGCCCGATGGCAACTCCCTTGTATTTGTGAGCGATCGTGGTGGTGCTCCCAATATTTACAAAGTAAGTCTGGGTGGTGACGATGCACAGCGCATTACCTTCAACGGGAGTTACAATATTTCACCGGAGGTCTCTGCAGACGGTACTAGGCTTGTATACGTCACACGCAGAAACGGTGCTTTCCGAATTGCCACTCAAGATATGGCATCAGGAGCTGAGCAACTGCTGACGACAGGTCCCGACGATCAGTCTCCGAGTTTCGCCCCTAATGGGATGCAGATCTTATATAGTTCTGTTCAGGGGGGCCGCAGTGTCCTAGCTGTGACATCCGTGGATGGTCGCGTTCGTCAGACCCTCTCGTCTTTGAATGGCAAAGTACGCGAACCCACCTGGGGACCATTTACCAACTGACATCCTGTGTGACTCTTTTTCAAAAGGAATTCAAATGAGCTCGCGCATTCTTAAAAGTCTTACCCTCGCCGTTATGGCTGCCGCCCTTGCTGCTTGCAGCTCGGTTCCTCTGGATCAATCTGGCTCCGGTTCAACCGGCGGTACAGGATCGGACTCTGCCAGCGCAGGCCAGATCATGGACCCCTTCAACCCTCAAAGCCCACTGGCACAACAACGCTCGGTGTTCTTTGACTACGACAGCTACGTGGTTAACGACCAGTACCGTGGCCTGGTAGAAATGCACGCTTCTTACCTGAGCAGCCATCCTCAGCAAACCGTACGCATCGAAGGTAATACCGACGAGCGTGGTGGTGCCGAGTACAACCTGGCTCTGGGTCAGCGTCGTTCCGACGCCGTGGCACGCATGCTGGGTCTGCTGGGCGTAAGCAACAGCCAGATCGAAGCTGTGAGCTTTGGTAAAGAGCGTCCAAAAGCATTGGGTAACACCGAAGCTGATTACGCTGAAAACCGTCGCGCAGACATCGTTTACCAACGATAATTTCTGCATCGACCAAGTGGTTCCGACGCCGTGGCGGTTGTTAACGCCGCGGCGTTTTTTATCGGCGCTGTGCCCGATCCACTGAAAATTCGTTATGCTGGACAGCGGGCTCGCCAGGCCGGCAAAAAGCCCCCAGATCACAGCCCCCAACAGAGGGGAAACCGGCGGGTGAGGAGCCTGCGCATTGCGGATGCACATTTTTTAACGGACTTCACTATGCACGCTTATAAAAAGCCTTTTCGTCTCGCGACCGTTGCCCTGTTCGCTACGGCCGCCCTGTTCGCCAGCCTGCCGGCCAAGGCCTTTGCCGATGACGAGGCCCGACGCGCCATTTTGGAGCTGCGGCAGCAAATTCGTCAGATGAACGAGCAAAACACCCAGGCTCGCCTGCAATTGGCTGATCAAATTGATACCCTGCGCTCCGAGGTGGTGTCGCTGCGCGGCCAGGTAGAGAAACTGAGCTGGCAAGCCAGCGGCCAAGGCCAGGCCAATAGCCCGGCTCCCGGCCAGCAAAGCCCTCATGCCGCTGACCCACAAGAACAAGCCGTCTTTGATAGTGCCATGGACGCTTACCGCGCTGGCCAATACAAGCCCGCCGCCGATGCCTTTGCCGGTTTTCTGGCCGCCTACCCGTCCAGCGTTCTGGCTGACGAAGTGCGCTTTTACGAAGGCAGCAGCCTGTACGCGATCAAAAGCTTCAAGACCTCCATTCAGAAACTCCAGGCTTTTGTGAAGGCCTCCCCACAAAGCCCACGCGCGGCTGATGCCATGATGGTGACAGCCTCCAGCCAGATCGAACTGAACGATCTGAGCGGTGCCAAAACCACCTTGCAGCGTATCGTCAAGGACTACCCACAATCCGAGGCAGCCGAGACCGCGCGCAGCCGCTTGAAATTGCTGGAATAATCACCCAGCGCGCAATGCCACAAGGACCGGGTTCAGACCCGGTCTGTTTTTTTCAGGTGGCCCATCCTTGCCTGACCTCTACTGCTTGCCATGACAAACCCTTTTGCCGACTTCTCCACACTTGAACTGACCGCGCAAGGCTATCGCCACACCTTTGTGGATCAGGGACAAGGCGCACCCGTTTTGCTGATCCACGGTTCCCTGTGCGACTGGCGCTACTGGCGCTGGCAGATCCCCGCCTTTGCTACCCAGTATCGGGTTCTGGCTCCCAGCCTGCGCTCCTACTGGCCCGGAGCACCCAGCCCCGGCCACTTCAATACGGCGCAACACGCCCAGGACTTGCAGGCCTTGCTGGATCAGCATATTCCTGATGAGAAAGTGCATATCGTGGGGCACTCTCGCGGTGGTCATGTTGCCCTGCTACTGGCTCAAAGAATGCCCGAGCAGGTGGCCAGCCTGACTCTGGCAGATCCCGGCTTTCCGACTCCCGGTGCCTACTCCTATGCCCCCTTGTTCCAGCAAGTGGCCGAACGCCTGGAACAGGGTGACCGCGATGGTGCCATGGCTCTGTTCGTAGATACGGTCAATGGCTCGGGGACGTGGAAGCAAATGACACGCTGGTTCCGCGAGATGATTCAGGACAACGCCCACACCATGTTGGATCAGCAGCAAGAGCCCAATCAAGGTCCGGACCTGGAGTGGCTCAAGCAGATGAAGGCACCCTTAAGCTTCATCACGGGTGAAAACAGCCCCACACGCTATCACCACTGCATGGACATCATTCGTCAGCACCGACGCGAGGATCAGATGCACCGCATCCCGCTGGCTGCCCACGGTATGAATCTGGCCAATCCCAAGGCGTTCAACCAGGCGGTGCTGGACGCGCTGCAAGCCTGAAGCCCAATGCAAAACTGACCGCATGCAGCGGCCAGCTCCCGGTCTCTATCCAAACGCTAATTACGTTTAATAAGCCTGTGTCTTGGCAGGTCGCAACTCGCACTCGGCCTGGACCTGAGTATCGTCCGACAGATGAATGCTCAAGATGATGCGCTCCCCCAGGGCCAAGTCTTCTTTGGCCTGACCCAGCATCACGTGGAAAGCCCCCGGCTTGAGGCTCAATACTCCCCCTGCCGGGATCTCCACCTCGGAGACATGCGACATGCGCGCCATCCCCTCGCTCTCGCTAGTTTGATGCAACATCACATGCCCAAAGGACAATGAGCTGGCTCCTGTCACGGCTACGGACTGCTCACCCTTGTTCTCCAGTTCCAGATAGGCGGCGGAAGGTGTGGGCTCGGGCATCATGCGCACCCAGCATTGGCTGGCATGGACCTGCGTGCTCAAGGCGCGTACCGGTTCGGGCGTGCCATGACCATGGCCTCCATGCCCCTGTGCCATCACGGTGCCGGTTGATGCCAGCAAACTCAAGGCAAACACAATTGCGCTGCGTTTCATGATGCTCCTCGCTTCTTGTTGATCGATTGGAATGGGTCCAGCCCTGAACAGCCGGGCGCCGAACTACCCCGATACGCGGGACGATCTGATACAGTACCAGCCAGTATGCCCTTCTTACAACGGCCTTCTTTTCAGTGACGACGTCATGACCAGCACACACTCTGCACCCGAGCCTAAAATCGATATTGTTCAGTTTCGTGATCTTCTGGAGCGTCTGCATCCCTTTGCCGCCGTTTTGGGTATTGATGTTGTCCACATAGGCCACGACAACGCCTGTTTGCGCTTGCCCGAGCGCAATGCCCACCAGCGCATGGGCGGCATGGTGGCAGGCCCCATGCTGATGGGGCTGGCTGATCTGGCCTTGTATGCCGCTGTAGTCGGAGCCACGGGCAACCCCGATGCTGTCACCTCCAGCCTGACCATCAATTTCCTGCGCAAGGCCCCTCCCGGCGATATTCTGGCTCATGCCCGGATTCACAAGACCGGCCGTACCTGCGCGGGCGATGTGCTGCTGGAACCGGCCAACGGTGGCCCGGCTGTCGCACAAGTTATCAGCACCTGGTCCCTGCCTCGCGCCAAATAAACCATGTTTGCAAAGTCTCAAACTACCAGCCCGAGCCAGCTCTGGCTGGCGGAGCTGCAATCCTCCCTGCGATTGGGCGGCCCCCTGATTCTGACCAACCTGGCTCAAGTCAGCCTGTTGGCAACCAACCTGATTTACATGGGCCGACTGGGTCCTGATGAGCTGGCTGCCGGTTCACTGTCCGCCAGTCTGTATCAGGCCTTCATGATTTTCAGCATGGGGCTGGTGTCCGCTGTCGTTCCCATGCTGGCCACAACGCTGGGCCGACGACTGCGCAATGTACGCGAATCCCAGCAAATCATCCGTCACGGCTTTCTGACGGCCTTACTGATTACCCTGCCTGCCTGGATTGTGTTGTGGAATGCCGAGCATATCTTGCTGATGATGGGCCAGGACCCCGTTGTCGCGGCGCGCTCGGTCACCTATATGCACACCCTGCAATGGGCTTTGCTGCCCTATCTGGGTTACATCGTGCTGCGCTCCTTCTTGGCCGCCATGGAAAAGCCGGGATGGACTTTGGCGGTGGCCGTCATCGCGATCGGTATCAATGCCGTGCTGGGCTGGCTCCTGGTCTTTGGCAATCTGGGCATGCCCGCCATGGGACTGGCAGGCGCAGGTCTGGCCACTACCTTGTCCAGCTTCTTCATGTTCGCAGGTTTGAGCTGGGTGGTACTGCGGGATCCGCGCTTCCGACGCTACTACCTGTTCAACGATGCCTGGCAGTGGAGTGTGAAGCGTCTGTGGAAAATGTGGGCGCTGGGCATCCCCATTGCGATTACCTTCACCCTGGAGACCCTGGTGTTTTACGCCGCCGTCATGATGATGGGCGTACTGGGGCAATCTGATCTGGCCGCACACGCGATTGCCATGCAGATCTGCTCGGTGTCCTACATGATTCCTTTGGGCTTCAGTCAGGTTGCCACCATCCGTGTGGGGCTGGCCGCAGGCCGGGTCGATCCTTTGGGTGCCCGCCGTGCCGGCTGGATTTCCTACATTCTGGGGGTAGGCTTCATGGGACTGGCGGCTCTGGTATTCTGGTTCGCCCCCTTGACCCTGATTGGCCTGTTTCTGGATCTGGATGTCGCCGAAAACCAGACCGTTATTCAGTTGGCCATTACCTTCCTGGCGCTGGCCGCGCTGTTTCAGATCAGTGATGGTGCCCAGGCCGTGGCTGCAGGGATGCTACGCGGCCTGCATGACACGCGCATACCCATGCTGCTGGCCTTGCTAGGGTATTGGGTGCTGGGCGTTCCTACGGGCTCTTTGCTGGCCTTCCAGTTCAATATGGGCGGGATGGGAATCTGGATCGGGCTGGTGACAGGTTTGTCTGTAGTTGCCGTGCTGATGACGCTGCGCTGGATGCGGGCATCGACACGCTTGGGCCGCAAGCGGCCTGCACAGGCAGCATAGTTCTGAGGTCGGTTCCATAGATCAATTTTGCATGGCGACTCTGTATTGCAGCTCTGTGCGTCAGCCTTGTCTTCCTGAACGGATGACAAACCAGACCCGAAGCAAACACCGAACAAGCTCAGACTTTACCCAAGCTACAGCGTGAAAAGCTACACACGCCACCTACAACAAAGCCCCTTGTCGGACTTTCCGACAAGGGGCTTTTGTTTATCTACAGACTGCAGGGCAGCTTATTGCTTGGGCAGTTTGCTGGCCACGCCTTCCACGTAGTAATCCATGCGGTTCAAGGCATCGTCATCCAGGAAACCGGACTCCAGACGCACCTTGCCATCGTTGTCCTTGATAGGAGCGGCAAAAGGTTGCAGTGTGCCAGCCACGATCTCGGCCTGTTTGGCCAGAACGAACTCTTTCACATCAGCAGGCACTTCAGGACCGAAGCCTTCCAAAGCAGCCATACCGGACTTCAGGCCACCCCAGGTGCTGTCGTTCTGCCATTTGCCATCCAGAACTTCAGTGGCTTTGCGAGTGAAGTAATCACCCCAGTGGTGGGTCACGGCAGCCAGTTGGGCTTTAGGACCGAACTTGCTCATGTCGGAGTGGTAGGCAATCGCGTACTTGCCAGCTTCTTCAGCCGCTTGCACGGTGGCGGTGGAGTCGGTGTGGTGAGTCACCACATCGGCGCCCTGACCCAGCAGCGTGACCGCTGCGTCACGCTCTTTACCTGGGTCGTACCAGCTATTGGCCCAAACCACGCGCACTTGGGCTTCGGGGTTCACGCTCTTCAAACCGATGGCAAAGGCGTTGATGCCTTGCAGCACTTCAGGAATGGGGTGAGCACCCACGTAACCGACCACATTGGACTTGGTCATCTTGCCGGCCAATACGCCAGCCAGGTAACGGGACTCGTAGAAACGGGCGTTGGTGGTGGCCACGTTAGGAGCCGTCTTGTAGCCGGTGGAGTGCACGAACTTCACGTCCGGAAACTGCTTGGCCACTTTCTGCGTCTGGTTCATGTAACCAAACGAGGTTGTGAAGATCAGCTTGTTGCCTTGCTGGGCCAGATCGCGAATGACGCGCTCTGCGTCAGCACCTTCAGGCACGTTTTCCACGTACTGAGTGACCACGCGGCCTTTCAGGGCCTCTTCCATTTCACGACGGCCAATGTCTTGCTGCCAGGTCCAACCGGCTTCACCGATGGGGCTGACATACACAAAACCGATTTTCAGGGGTTCTTGATCGTTTGCCTGAGCGGACACAGGCAAGGCGGCCAGGGGGGAAGCGATGGCAGCGGCCAAAAGAGCCTTGCGCATAAAGTTTCCAGTCATGTCAGTCCTCTAGTTGTTGGGATTGAAGTTTTTGCCAAGCGATGCAGGCATATTCAACCTGATCCAGTTAGCGTTTCGGGAAATTAAAACCAGCACAATAATCGTGGCCAGATACGGCATCATGGCCAGCAATTGCGAGGCTACCGGAACACCCAGAGCCTGCGCATGATAGGTCAGGATCGTGACCCCACCAAACAAGTAAGCGCCCAGCATGACGCGCCAGGGACGCCAGGTTGCAAACGTCGTCAGCGCCAACGCAATCCAGCCGCGCCCGGCAACCATATTCTCGACCCACATGGGCGTGTAAACCAGGCAGATGAAAGCACCGGCCAGACCGCAGCAGGCACCACCAAACATCAAGGCACCCAGGCGAATGTAGCGCACGTTGTAGCCCAGCGAGTGCGCCGAGGCAGGCGATTCACCCACCGCGCGCAGCACCAGACCGGAGCGGGTACGAGTCAGGAACCAGGCCACGGCAATACACAGCACCCAGGACACATAGACCATGTAATGCTGCTGGAAAAAAGCAGGCCCGATCAGGGGAATATCTTTCAGTACGGGTATAGAGAGCTTGGTCACGACCAGGGAGTTGCCGGTAAAGGGCAAGCCAATATAGGCCGAGGCCCCTACCCCGAATAAGGACAGGGCCAAACCACAAGCCACCTGATTCGCGCCCAGCCAGACGGTCAGCCAGGCAAAGGCGGCTGCCATGACCATGCCAACCACCGCGCCCAGCACAAAACCCAAAGCAGGGCTGCCGGTTTGCACGGCCACCGCAAAGCCCACAATGGCCGCCATCAGCATCATGCCTTCCGAGCCCAGATTGATGACGCCCGACTTTTCATTAATCAGCAAACCCAAGGCTGCCAGGAGCAAAGGGGTGCCTGCGTTGATGGTTGCGGCGAGCAAAGGTGCAATCGCGTCCATTACTTTCTCCAGACCAAACGCTTGGTGATGAGCACGTCACAAGCCAACAAGGAAAACAAGAGGATGCCCTGGAAAATGCCGGTAATCGCATTGGGCAAGCCCAAACGACTTTGGGCCAATTCCCCACCGATATAGAGCAAGGACATCACAAAAGAGGAAAAAATCAGTCCCAGCGGGTGCAGTCGCCCCACAAAGGCCACAATAATGGCCGCAAAACCATAGCCGGGAGATATCGAAGGGGTCAGTTGCCCAACCGGGCCCATGACTTCTGCTGCACCAGCCAGACCGGCCAAGGCCCCCGAAATCAGCAAGGAACTCCACAAGGCTTTACGGGAGGAAAAACCGGCGTAACGAGCAGCCAATGGGGCCATACCCCCCACGCGCAAGCGGAAACCGGCCATGCTGCGTGTCAGGAAAAGCCAGGCCGCCACCGACGCAATCACTGCCAGCACAATACCGCTATGCAAGCGCGTGCCGGGCAAGACCGCGGGCAACAAAAAGCCGTCCGAGAACAGGCTGGACTGCGGGAAACCAAAACCATCGGGATCGCGCAAGGCACCGTGCACCAGATAGCTGAGCAAGTGCTGAGCCACATAGACCAGCATCAGGGAAACCAGAATCTCGTTGGCATTGAAGCGATCTTTCAGGAAAGCCACGATAGCAGCCCAGGCCATGCCGCCCAGCATGCCGCAGGCCAAAGCCACGGTAATCAGGAAAAAACCACCGTTATCGCCATCGTCCACGTGCAGAATAAAGGCCCCGGCTGCCAAGGCGCCCATCACCAACTGCCCTTCCGCCCCGATATTGAAAATATTGGCTCTGAAACAGATGGCCAGACCGACCGAGATCAGCAGCAAGGGCACCAGTTTGACGCCCACCTCAGCCCAACCATTCAGATCACGCAAAGGCTCCAGAAAAAATACGTTCAAGCCCGCCAGAGGATTCTTGCCCAGCGACCAGAACAAGGTTCCGGCGACCACCATGGTCAGCAAGACAGCCAGCAAAGGGGAGCACCAGGCCATCAAGGTAGAGGGCGTGGCACGAGTCTCAAGCCTGAGCATGTTCACCCTCCTCCCACAAACCGCTCATCCATTGCCCAATCTGATCAACACTGGCTTGCGCCACGGGAATAGAGGGAGACATACGACCTTTGGAGATAACAATCAGGCGATCGGCAATCGCAAACAATTCATCCAGCTCTTCAGAGATGACCAGCAAGGCACAGCCCGCATCGCGCAGGGCCAGCAGCTCGGCGTGGATCTGGGCGGCAGCCCCTACGTCCACACCCCAGGTGGGCTGGGCAATGACCAGAATGCGCGGCTGACGGGTGACTTCACGGCCAATAATGTACTTTTGCAGGTTCCCGCCTGACAGGCTGTTGGCAGCGGCCTGCTCGTTGGAAGTCTTGACGCGGAAACGCTTGATAATCCCGCCTGCCAGACGGCGAATGCTGGGAAAACGCAGAAAACCGCGCTTCACCGTTTCCGGGTTCTGATGAGACAGCAGCAGGTTCTGAGCCAATGACAATTCCGGCACAGCACCGCGTCCCAAGCGTTCTTCAGGTACGAAGCCCATGCCCTGATCTCGTCGCCAAGCCGCATCGCGTTGGGCAATCGCCTGACCATCCAGCAAAATCATGTCTGCCCGTGCGCGGGTATCTTCACCTGACAAGGCAGCCAGCAACTCCTGCTGACCATTACCGGAAATACCCGCCACCCCCAGAATTTCGCCCTGGTGCAGATCAAAACTGACATCCTGCAATTCACAGGCAAAAGGATGGGATTTGCTTAACTGCAGATTACGCACCTGCAAGAGCGTCCCGCCTTGTTGCATGCTGCGTTCACCCAGAGACTGAGGCTCGGCACCAATCATCAGGCGCGACAGGCTGGCCGTGGTTTCTTCGCGAGGGTCGCAATAGCCGGTGACCTTGCCCATACGCATGACCGTACAGGCATTGCACAGCTCACGGATTTCATCGAGCTTGTGGCTGATATAGACAATGCTGCAACCCTCAGCAGCCAGTTGACGCAAAGTGCCAAACAAGCGGCGTACTGCCTGCGGGGTCAATACCGAGGTTGGCTCATCCAGAATCAGCAGCTTTGGCTTGCCCAGCAAGGCACGCACAATTTCAACCCGCTGGCACTCGCCCACGGACAAAGTATGGATATGACGTTGGGGGTCCAGATCCAGACCATATTGACTGGCCGTTTCACTAATTCGACCAGCCAGCTCCTGCATATTGGTCGAAGCAGGCAAGCCCAATGCAATGTTTTCCGTGACAGTCAGGGTGTCAAACAAGGAAAAATGCTGGAACACCATACCGATGCCCAACTGTCGGGCCGCCGCCGGACTACTGATCTGGACGGGCTGGCCGTCCCACAGAATCTGGCCCTGGTCGGGTTTGACCACACCGTAGATGATCTTCATCAAGGTGGATTTACCCGCGCCATTCTCCCCCAGCACGGCATGAATCTGCCCCGGCAGGATAGAGAGGGAAATATTGTCGTTGGCTACCACCGCCGGATAGGCCTTGGTGATATTGCGAAGTTCCAGGCGTGGCACAGCCTTGGGGTCTACGGATACCGTTTGCTCACCGGACTCAGAAGAATGGCCCACGGGAGACGATAGGGTCATGGCTGTATCAGCAAAAAAGTATAAAACGCCCGAGCAAGCGCATCATGGCCTGCTCAGACGTGCAAAAAGGAAGGAAAACCTAGGGCTTAACGCTTGCCCAGGGCTTGTTCAATTTTCTTGTCAGTTTTGTATTGGCTAAGAGAATATACCGCCCAAATAGCGGCCGGTATCCATCCAATGACGGTCAACTGCAGAATCAGGCAAATAATGCCCGCTACAGGTCGACCGATCGTGAAAAAGACCAACCAGGGCAGAAGCAGTGCGATCAATAAGCGCATGAGAACACTCAATGTAGTGAGGAATGGGCGCTATTTTACCCTTTATTGACCCACTGAATCATTTGTGCACAAACCAGCAAGACCTGCGGCCCGACTCAGGCAAGCTGAGCCGGGCCGCAGCCTGAAACCAGGATTTACAGCAATTCTTTGCGTAATTGCGCAGGCGATTTAGGCGACAACAGGCCAGGGGCCACGTCCAGCACGGACTGGGCACCGATTTGACCTTGCTGGTTCATGCGGTAAGCCGCACGCGCGTAGGCAACCAGCACACTGGAGGTAAATTCCGGGTTGCTGCCCAGGTTCAAGGCGTATTCAACCACTTGTTGCGAACCCACGCCGGACTGACCGCTACGAATCACAAAACCACCGTGAGGCATTGCCGCGTGATCGCGTGCCAGGGTTTCAGCGTCAATAAAATTAACTTCCGTGTCGTAGTCCGCGAAGTAATCGGGCATGGTCACAATGGCTTCACGTACGGCGTCGGCGCTGGCGCCCTCTTCCAGGACCACAAAGCACTGACGCTTGTGTTTTTCACGGGTGCTCAGCTCGGGCTGCTCCCCGTTGCGCACACGCTGTACCGCTGCTTCGATAGGCAAGGTGTATTGCACACCACCGGCTACACCGACCACACGGCGGATGGCATCGGAGTGACCTTGACTCAAGCCTTTGCCCCAGAAGGTGTACGTTTGGCCAACAGGCAAGACACACTCGCCATACAAGCGATTCAGCGAAAACAGGCCTGGATCCCAACCCACCGCGATCAAGGCGGTCGTGCCTGCGCCTTTGGCGGCGGCATCCACGGCTTCGTAGTACTCAGGGATACGGGCGTGGGTATCAAAGCTGTCTACCGTCGTGAACCAGCGGGCCAAGGCCGGGCCTTGTTCGGGCAGGTCATTTTTAGAGCCACCACAGAGAATCAGCACGTCAATATCATTGCGGTACTGTTCGATCTGGTCCAGGGCGCGCACGGGCACGCCTGCACTTTGCAGACGCAGGGAAGCAGGGTCACGACGAGTAAAAACGCTGACCAGCTCCATGTCCGGGTTTTGTGCCAGGGCCAGCTCTACGCCTCGCCCTAAATTGCCGTAACCTGCAATACCGACACGGATTTTGCTACTCATGGTGTTTTCCTTAAAACTGATAAATAAGTGCTGTCAGAACTGCTGCGCTCTGAAGCAACTGGCTTAGTCGCTGATCATACGGGCGGCAAAGCCCATGAACAGCAGCCCCACCGAGCCATTGCCCATCCGGGACAGACGCTGATGGCGTCGGAAAATTCCTGCCAGGCGATCTCCGCCAAAAATCAGCAAAGACAAATAACAAATGCTGATCAGTTCCACCACCAGGCCCAGCAACATAAAGGCCAGGCCCGTGTGACCTTTGGACGGGTCCACAAATTGCACGAAGAAGGACAGGAAGAACAAGATGGCCTTGGGGTTCAACAAACTCAGGAGCAAGGCCTTGCGAAAGCGGGTTTCGTGACGCAAACGCGTGTCCACAGACTGAACCGGGCCACCTTGCCTGAAGGCCGACTGTAAAAGCCGCACACCCAAATACAGCAAATAGGCCGCACCCAGCCAGCGTATGCCCATATACAACATGGGCAGCGTCTTGAGCAGCGAGGCAGCGCCCAGGGCCGTCAGCGTCATCAAAATACCGTCACCCACGACCACGCCCAAGGCTGCTTTATAGCCTTCGCGCACGCCATGTCCGGCGCCACTGGCCAGGACGTATAAAGAATTGGGTCCGGGCAAAAGCACGATAAACACCGTACCCACCACAAAGGCCCAGAAATTGACAATACCGATTTGTTCGAACACGCCGGCCTCGCTAAACGCAGCAGAATCCGCAATTTTAGCGCTAAAAAAATGCCCCTGGCACGGGTGGAATGCCAGGGGCGATCAGGTCAATTTGTAAGGTCTGCGCTGCCGGACTGACTCGGCTACGCATTACCAGACCTGATGGACTACGCAGTCGCAAGTTCCTGGGTCTGGAATTGCTCCTGTTTCATGGTGCCTGCTTGCTGGAAACGAACGTGCCAGGACAAGGCCTCTTCCAGGATGTGGGGCGTGTGGCCACCACGTTTGCTGGCGCGCTCAAGATAGTCCAGCAAAGCAGGACGGTAGTCGGGGTGGGCACATTTTTCGATGATGACGCGGGCACGTTCACGAGGAGCCAAACCGCGCAAATCAGCCAGGCCCCATTCGGAGACCAGCACGGCCACATCATGCTCGCAGTGGTCTACGTGCGACACCATAGGCACCACACTGGAGATGGCGCCGTCCTTGGCGACGGACTTGCTGACAAAAATGGACAGGTGCGCATTACGGGCGAAGTCGCCGGAACCGCCAATGCCATTCATCATGTGGGTGCCACAGACGTGCGTGGAGTTCACGTTGCCATAGATATCAAATTCCAGGGCGGTGTTGATCGCAATAATGCCCAAGCGACGCACCAATTCTGGGTGATTACTGATTTCCTGTGGACGCAGCACCAGCTTGTCGCGGTAGTTTTCCAGGCCTTCCAGGAACTGCGCCATCTTGGGGGCAGACAGCGTCAAGGACGAAGCCGAGGCAAAGCTCAACTGGCCGGAGTCCAACATGGCAATCGCGCTGTCCTGCAAGACTTCCGAGTACATCTTCAGGTCGGTGAAGGGAGAATCCAGCAGGCCGTAAGTCACGGCATTGGCAATCGTACCGATTCCCACCTGCAAGGGCAGCAAGGAGTGGCTCATACGGCCAGCGTCTACTTCGCCTTTCAGGAATTCAATAATGTGACCGGCAATTGCCTGGGTTTCTTCATCAGGTGGCAGCACGCTGGAGGGGCTGTCCAAAGCGTCGGTCACCACAATACCCACGATGCGGGAAGGATCCACCTGAATGGCGGTGGTACCAATACGCTGGTCCACATCCGTCAGTTCAATAGGCTGACGGTTGGGGCGAGCCTCGGGCACATAGATATCGTGCAAGCCTTCCATTTCCACTGGCATGCTCAGGTTCAGCTCAACAATGATTTGTTTGGCTTGCTGGGCAAAGCTGGCCGAGTTGCCTACCGAGGTCGTCGGCACAATTGCGCCAGTTTCTGTAATGGCAACCGCTTCAATGACAGCGATGTCGATGGCAGGCAGGTTGCCCGAACGCATGTGCTCCACCGTCAGGGACAAGTGCTGATCGGTAAACAGGACCTTGCCTTCATTAATATGACGGCGCAGCACCGAGTCCACTTGAAACGGCGAGCGGCGGGCCAGCACACCGGCCTCGGCCATCATGCCGTCGCTATCATTACCCAGCGAAGCGCCGGTAACCACATTCAGTTTTAATTGCTCGGTCTGGGCGCGCTCGGCCAAGGCACGAGGCATGACCTTACAGTCCCCTGCACGGGTAAAACCGCTCATCCCGACATTCATCCCGTCTTTGAAGAAGGCGACTGCCTCCTGAGCGGTCATGACTTTGCCTTCCAATTCGGGGGAACGAATGCGATCCTTGAACATCGTGTGCTCCTGTCTCTGTGTCATTGATCTACCTGTTGTTGCTTTCGGAAGGAGCCAGGGCCGAAAGCGCCAGGCGAAATCTTCACGCAACAGAACGACATCACGCTTTAAAAATAGGGGCTGTACAAGCCGGAGATAAAAAGCCGAAATCGCCCTGACAACAGGCGTTTATGTTTTTTGAACAAAGCCAGCATAGCATCGCCATAATGAATAAAATAACTCCCAGGAAGTCGTAAAAGTCATAGATAAAAGGCCTGCCAATCATGGACATCCGATCCTTGCGATACTTCATTGAAACCGTTAAACATCAAAGCTTTACGCAAGCTGCGCAGAGCCTGAACGTGACGCAATCGACCATCAGCAAGATGGTGAAGCAGCTGGAAGATGAGCTGGGCGAGCCCCTGCTGATTCGTGATCACCGTCAATTACAGCTGACTGATTGTGGCAAGGTGGTGCTGGAGCGGGGGCAGGAAGTTCTGCAGAGCATGCAGGGCTTGCTGCGAGAGGTTCACGAAGTTCAGGCCTTGCAACGCGGCCGCCTGGATCTGGGTATTCCGCCCATGATTAATGTGCTGTTTACGGAAGTGCTCAAGACTTTCAAAAACCGGCATCCGCAGATCGAGTTGATTCTGCATGAAGAAACCGGCATGGGGATTGAGCGCATGGTTGCGGCGGGCACGGTTGAAATGGGGCTG
Organism: Alcaligenes sp. RM2; assembly: GCF_052931795.1. NCBI lineage: Bacteria > Pseudomonadati > Pseudomonadota > Betaproteobacteria > Burkholderiales > Alcaligenaceae > Alcaligenes > Alcaligenes sp. RM2. Next base: position 426,671 of record NZ_JBRFIO010000003.1, on the reverse strand, counting down.
AGTATTCTGCCTTTGGGGCCGGAGCTGAATGTATCGGCTACCCCCGTGGCCAAGCATGCGGTTTGGGCGATTGGCCATAAAGATACGCTGGCCGGTGCGCAAAAGAAGATCAAGCTACGGGAGTTGGAAAAGCATCCTTTGATTTTCCTGGGCGAAGACTATGCCCTGACCCGTATGTTGCGGCGTGCTTTCGCCCACGCGGGCTTGCGGGCGAATATTGCTGCCCAGAGCAATCAATGGGATTGGGTGGCTTCCATGGCACAGGCGGGAATGGGAGTCGCTTTGTTGCCCCAGCCGTTTCTTTCTCGGCTGGAACCGGGGGATTGGATTGCCAAAGAAGTGGTGGAACCGGCATTGAACTGGGAAGTGGCGCTACTGTGGAATGGGCGGTATCTGTCGCAGGCGGCCAGAGCATGGCTACAGGTCTGTGCGGATGTATTGGGCGGGAACTGGCCTGAGCTTGAAGGAGATTTATAGCAGGACTATTTATTAGCCCTTGAATACTCATCGTGTACTCGACACTAGGCCAAGGCCGGCCCAATCGCATTGAATTGCCATGTACATGCAGGAGCATGTCTTTCTTATGTGACGTCGCTTCGGTTTGGAAGAGCCTGGATTAATGCATAGGCAATCTCTGTAAAGCACCACTGCTGCGGCCTGCGGGGGCGCCGGGCTTGACCACTTGCCGACGCTGCGCGTCGGTACCCTTGTCAGAAAGACAGGACGGGCGCATTCTGAACTCGCGCGATAGCTCGTCCCCCGGACGAGCTATAAGCGTCGCGCTCAAACAGCAGAATGCTTGCATCCCGTCCTGTCTTTCTGCCCGCGGCAAGTAGTCTGAATCGCCCCGCGCCCCCGCAGGCCGCAGCAGTGGTTTATAGCGTCAGCAAGCATCAAGCCAACTTCTAAGCCTGAGACGGTGTATGCAGTGAGGAAGTATTTACTATGTAGAGCTGAATCACAAATCAGCATCAGCACATTCAAATTAGAGCAAGATGATCATGATTGGCCACTGCATCAAAAAATATGTGGACGGGTAGGTGCTTAGTTGCCAGACAAGCAGATCGACTAACAAGTAAACACGAAGAAATAAATGGACAAACAGCCAAATAGGCAAGCAGACAGGAAGGAAGGTAGGTAGACCAACAGAAAACAAGAAACCCCGCCAATTTAGCGTCCATCAACAGCTAGTTGGCAGGATCATGACCATCTGCTCAGGACACATCACAAACCGCCAGTTGTCTCCACATGGAACATAGGAAATCAAACACCTCTTTTGTTCCACATCCCTGCCAATTTCTCGTACATGAAACGACTGAAAAATCGCGCCATCTCATGCATCGAGCCGCTCAAGCCGTCTGCCCCTGCCTCGGGGCGATTCAGACTGCTTGCCGCAGGCTGTTCTGGAATCCGGGATGCAAGCCCTGTGCTGTTCGAGCGGGACGCTTGTACTTGGTCCGGGGGACCAAGTACCCCGGGAGTTCACAGGGCGCCCGGATTCCAGAACAGACAAGGGTACCGGTGCGTAGCACCGGCAAGTAGTCAAGCCCCGAGGCAGGGGCAGACGGCTTGAGCGGCGTCTTTCCTGAGACGATTTTTCTCAAAGAGCCCGATCAATGCTGAAGCATTCCCGATACACAACAACTACTTGTCACCCCACCCACAGACAAAAAAAAGAACCACCCCAAAACAGGGTGGCCCTCTTGAACAGCCAGGTCCAATAATCAGAAATAATTAAGCAGTCACCTTCTCTGCTGCCGGCTCTTCAACTTCAGCCGAACTACGGATCAGGTAATCAAAAGCGCTCAACGCAGCCTTGGCACCTTCACCAGCAGCAATCACGATCTGCTTGAAAGGCACGGTCGTCACATCACCCGCTGCAAACACACCAGCCAGCGAAGTCGCACCGCGAGCATCAACCTCGATCTCGCCATGACGCGACAAACCTACATCGCTGCCCTTCAACCATTCCGTGTTGGGCACCAGACCGATCTGAACAAATACACCATCCAGCTTCAGGCTCTTGGCTTCCTGAGTAGCACGGTCCAGGTAATTCAGACCCACCACCTTGGTGCCATCACCCAGAACTTCAGTGGTCTGAGCCTGCATGATGATCGTCACGTTAGGCAAGCTGCGCAGCTTGGTCTGCAAGACCTGGTCAGCACGCAAGGCATCACCGAACTCGATCAAGGTAACGTGCTTGACCAAACCAGCCAGGTCAATTGCCGCCTCAACGCCGGAGTTACCACCGCCAACCACCGCCACATCCTTGCCCTTGAACAAAGGACCATCACAGTGCGGGCAGTACGCCACACCACGGTTACGGTAATCCTGCTCACCAGGCACATTCAGTTCGCGCCAGCGGGCACCAGTAGCCAGAATTACGGACTTGGCCTTGAGCTGAGCACCGCCATCCACATCCACAATGACCTGCTTGCCTTCACGACGAATGCCCTTGGCGCGATGCAGATTCATGATGTCCACATCGTAGGCTTTGACGTGCTGCTCCAGCGCCGTTGCAAACGCAGGACCATTAGTCTCGACCACCGAGATGTAGTTCTCGATCGACATGGTGTCCAGAACCTGACCACCAAAACGCTCGGCCAATACACCCGTACGAATACCCTTGCGAGCGGCGTACACAGCAGCGGCAGCACCTGCAGGACCACCACCCACAATCAGCACATCAAACTCGTCCTTGGCGTTCAAGGCTTCGGCACGAGCCGAGTTATCGCCCGTATCCAGTTTGGCCAGCAACTCTTCAGCACTGGCACGGCCTTGATGGAACATTTCACCATTCAAGAACACGGCCGGAACCGACATGATGTTGCGCTGCTGAACCTCGTCCTGGAACAGGGCACCGTCAATCGCCACGTGCTTGATACGTGGGTTGATCACGGACATGGCGTTCAAGGCCTGCACCACGTCAGGACAGTTCTGGCACGACAGCGAGAAATACGTTTCAAAAACAAAGTCGCCGGGCAGATTACGGATCTGCTCAATCACAGCGGCATCCAGTTTGATCTCGTGGCCACCCACTTGCAGCAGGGCCAGGATCAAAGAGGTAAATTCGTGTCCCATCGGGATACCCGCAAAGCTCACGCTAATGTCGGTACCGGGACGGTTAATTTGGAAGGAAGGCTTGCGCTCTTGCGCATCCGCATCTTCGCGATAGCTGGTCTTGTCGGACAGACCATCAATTTCTTGCAACAGTTCGCGCAGCTCGACGGACTTGGCGCCAGTATCCAGCGTCGCAACGATCTCGATCGGTTGCGTGATCTTCTCGAGGTATGCCTTCAATTGAGTTTTGATGTTTGCATCTAACATGTGAAACGCCCTTTATCCTGTACTGAACGAAACAACTTGAGGTGCCTGAACCGGTCAGGCACCGGGGTGGCGGCGCAGCGCGCCGACCACCGCTAAAGACCCGTGTTTAAAAGGTCTTAGATCTTGCCAACCAGATCCAGGGAAGGAGTCAGCGTCTTGGCGCCTTCTTCCCATTTAGCTGGGCAAACTTCACCGGGGTGAGCGGCGATGTACTGAGCAGCTTTAACTTTGCGCAGCAGTTCGGAAGCCACACGGCCGATACCGTTGTCGTGGATTTCCAGGACCTTGATTTCGCCTTCTGGGTTCACCACGAACGTACCGCGCAGAGCGATACCTTCCTCTTCGATCAGCACGTCAAAGTTGCGCGACAGCTGATGAGTTGGGTCACCGATCATTGGGTAGTTAACTTTGCTGATGGCTTCCGAAGTGTCGTGCCATGCTTTGTGAGCAAAGTGAGTGTCGGTGGACACCGAGTAAATTTCTACGCCCATTTTCTGGAATTCGGCGTAGTGGTCAGCCAGGTCTTCCAGTTCGGTTGGGCAAACAAACGTGAAGTCGGCTGGGTAGAAAACGAAAACAGCCCACTTACCGGCAACGGTTTCGTTGCTGACTTCGATAAATTTGCCGTTGTGAAAAGCTTGTGCTTTAAAAGGTTTGATGACGGTGTTGATCAAAGACATATTTGCTCCGGTGAGTGATTAATCATTGACAGTAAAGCCATTATAGGAAGCCACTGCCGATTAGTAAAATTGATTAATGCAATAACGTTCATTGCTATTAGCTATCGCGCGTCGCATAAAAACTTCTTTCTATGCGTCGCACAGACTTATGCTAACAGAGCTGGATGACAGTGCAACTATCAGCGTTCAAGCTATAAGGCTACTTCGCTGGGCACGGGGCTGGAGGACTGCTTGGCGTTGAACAAACAACGGGCAAAATCCTGCCAAAACTGCGCATCGTCGCCTAAAGAAACATTAATACGCATATATGTAGATGGTTGCTGTTGCGGGGAAAACAAGGCCCCCGGCACCAATAAATGCCCTGGTCGCCCCAAAGCACGCACCAGACTTTCCGTATCCACACCCGTATCCACCCAGACAAACATGCCCGCCTGGGGTGGTGCGTCCGGCGCCAGACCTACATGCGCCAATTGCTCCAGGGTTTTATGCCTGTCGGCATCGGCGTGACGGCGCAGCCGATCCAGGTGTTTGCGATAGGGGCCATCTACCAGCACCCGATGAATGACCCGCTCCCCCAGCTCCGGCGAAGTCAGCCCTGCCAGCATTTTCAGATTCACCAAAGACTGCAGCAGTTCAGGAGCTGCTGCCATATAAGCCACCCGCAAACCAGCTGCCATGACTTTGGAATAGCCCCCCACCAACGTCACCCGGTTCAGTTGATCCAATTGCGCTAGACGGCAGGCAGGATTGGCGTGCAGCTCGCTATAGGTGTCGTCTTCAATAATGTGAAAGTCCCAGGCCTGGGCCAAAGTCAGAATGCTGTGCGCCACCGCCGGACTCAAGCTAAAGCCGGTGGGGTTATGCACCACGGTATTCAAAATAACCAGACGTGGACGATGCTCGCGCGCCAGCTGCTCCAGTACCGCCAGGTCCGGGCCATCTGCGCGGCGTGGCACACTCAGCACTCGCACATCCACCACCGCCAGGCGAGCAAACAAGAGATACCAGGCCGGATCTTCCACAACAACCGCATCACCAGGCCGTAGCCAATGGCGCAGAAGCAAATCCAGCGCCTGCGTAACACCACTGCACAATAAAAGCTGCGTATCAGGATCTGCCTGTATGCCGCTATCTTCCAGTTGTCCCGCAATGTGCTGACGCAAGGGCCTGTAGCCATGCGAATGCCCATAGCCCAGCAAGTTGGAGCCGGCGCTACGGCTGACCTGCCGCAAGGCCGCCAGAATCATCTCGTTATCCAGCCACTGACTGGGAATGCCCGCGCTGTCGCTATGCCCCATGAAACTGTTCAACATCCAGTTCACATCTATTTTGCGCGGCTCATTCTTTTCTACATGCAGGGATTCGGAACGCAGGCGTCGAGGGCTGCGCACACGCACAAAGAAACCGGAACCGGGCCGGGACTCCACCAAGCCCAAGGCCATCAACTTGTCGTACGCGGCCACAACAGTATGCGTACTGACCCCGGCAGACTGCGCCAACCGGCGCACAGAGGGTAAGCGACTGCCGCCCCGATACCTCAAATGCAGGGCCTGCTGCACCCAGGCGACCAGTTGATCGCTAAGTGTCACGTCCGAACCGCGCACGGGCTGCCAATCCAACCATTCCATGATGCTGAGCTCCAAGCGAGAAAACCGACTGTAGCGGAAGTTTGACCAGTACAGCTTGACCGACTGATTGATGAACTGTATCGCAACTGTATTGTTTATTTATTTTAAGCTCAAAGCTGTGATAAACCTATTTCTCATCCGTGGTGATTTTCATGAGCCGCAGCACCAGTCTTCCCATGCCCAGTACCGCCCCAGCATTGCTGATCTATCTCTACGCTTTTATCGGGGTTACCGTCTTTGCCTTCACCTTGCCCATGACACGGCTGGCGGTACAAAGCTTTGACCCTTGGCTGGTCGGAATGGCACGAGCCAGTATCGCGGGGGTGTTTGCGGCCATCATCTTGCTGGCAACCCGCAGCCGTCGCCCCACTGCGTCGGAATGGCGCGGGATTGCCCTGTCCTGTACGGGTGTAATCGTAGGCTGGCCCGTGTTTTCCTCGATTGCCATGCAGACCGTGCCTTCCTCGCACGGGGCCGTATTGAGCGGGCTGATTCCTTTGGCCACCGCCATTGTTGCCTCCGCCCGCAGCGGTGAACCCTTGAGCCGCCGCTTCTGGATGCTGAGCCTGCTGGGTGCCGTACTGGTGCTGCTCTACGCTTTCTATATCGGTGAAGGCGCCCTGCAAACCGGCGATATCTGGTTGGCTCTGGCGGTATTCATGTCTGGCGTAGGCTATGCCGAAGGGGGGCGTGTTGCCCGTACCCTGGGTGGCTGGCGCACCATCTGCTGGTGCCTGGCAGCCAGCTTGCCGCTGACCATTCCTGCCACCTTGTGGCTGACTTTTCCCATGACAGAAATGCCCTCTTCCCAATCTGTCATGGCCTTGCTCTACCTGGCCCTGTTCTCTTCCTTGCTGGGTTTCTTCCCCTGGTACAAGGCCATGGCCATGGGAGGTGTGGCTCGTATTGGTCAGGTACAACTGGCCCAACCCTTCCTGACCGTGCTGATTTCAGCGGTATGGTTAAGCGAGCAAGTGGACCTGCTGACCTGGCTGTCCTGCATCGTCATCATCGCCATTATTGCCGCCAGCCGACGCGCCTGAAAATACAATGACAAGGCGGCTAAATACAGCAAGGGCATATTCACCTAACTAATACTTCGTTCCCAGCGAGGGCTCGCGCAAGCACACTGGCTCATCACTTCATGAACCATGTAAAGGCGATAGCGCGGCCCACGTGACTCCGTTTTGAGCAGGGCCGGTACTGGTATTGCCGCAAGGACATCTGATCATGCCCGCCCAAGCCCCTGCCGCGCTCGCCCTGAGCGCCCGGCCACTGATGCTGTGGAAACAGCTGCGCGACGATCTGCAATACATCGCGTGCGAACACACGGATGCCGTTCTGGCCAGTTCTCTGGCTGCGGAAGACATGGTGCTGTTTCACGCCATGTCCATCTACACCCCCGAGTTGCAAACTGTCACCCTGGATACCGGTCGTCTGCACGAAGAGACCTTGCAATTGGGCCGCGACATCCAGCAGCACTACGAACGCCCCATCCTGTTTTTTCACCCGAATCCGGACCGGGTGCAGGAACACGTCAGCGCGCATGGCACACATGCTTTTTACGAAAGCGTGGAGCTGCGCAAAGAATGCTGCGCGATCCGTAAGGTGGAGCCACTGCGTCGTGCCTTGCAAGGCCGATCAGCCTGGATTACCGGTCAGCGCCGCGAACAAACAGCCAGTCGCACCGAACTGTCCAGCAAGGAATATGACAGCGTCTTTGGACTGCAGAAATTCAATCCCTTGATCGAATGGACTCAGGACGATGTCTGGGCCGTGATCCGTGGCTTGAGCGTCCCCTACAACCCGCTGCACGACCAAGGCTACCCCTCCATAGGTTGCGAGCCCTGTACGCGCGCCATTCGCCCCGGTGAAGACGTGCGCGCCGGGCGCTGGTGGTGGGAACAGCGCGACAGCCTGGAATGCGGCCTGCATGCCAGCAATCTGAATAGCAGTGTCAACACCTGAAGGAACCCCATGGGCGAACCACTCTCTACCCGTACTCATCTGGACTGGCTGGAAGCCGAGGCCATTTTTATTCTGCGTGAAATCGCGGCTGAAGCTGAAAAACCCGTGCTGCTGTTCTCCGGCGGCAAGGACTCCGCCGTGCTGCTGCAATTGGCCCAGAAAGCCTTTGCGCCCGGCCCGCTGCCGTTTCCCTTGATGCATGTGGACACCGGCCACAACTACCCGGAAGTGATCGAATTTCGGGATCGCCGCGCCGCCGAGCTGAACGCCGAACTGATTGTGCGCAGCGTGGAGGATTCCATCGCGCGCGGCACCGTGGTGCTGCGCAGTGAAACCGCCAGCCGCAACGGGGCTCAAGCCGTCACCTTGCTGGAAGCGATTGCCGAATTTGGCTTTGATGCCTGTTTCGGTGGCGCCCGCCGTGACGAGGAAAAAGCCCGCGCCAAAGAGCGCATCGTGTCTTTTCGCGACGAATTCGGCCAATGGGACCCCAAAGCGCAACGCCCCGAGCTGTGGCACTTGTTCAATACCCGTATTCACAAGGGCGAGAACCTGCGCGTATTCCCGATTTCCAACTGGACCGAGCTGGACGTGTGGCAATACATCCAGCGTGAGGCCATTGATCTGCCATCCATCTACTACACCCACTCGCGCGAAGTGGTGGAGCGTCAGGGGCTGATCGTACCCATCACGCCATTGACTCCCTTGCTGGATGGGGAAACCTCTGAATGGCGCGATGTGCGTTTCCGCACCGTAGGCGATATTTCCTGCACCTGCCCGGTGCTCTCTACCGCCGCGTCCGTGCAAGACATTATTGCTGAAACCGCCTTGGCCACCATTACCGAGCGTGGCGCCACCCGCATGGATGACCAGACGTCCGAAGCCTCCATGGAACACCGCAAGAAACAAGGATATTTCTAATGAACACAGTCAATGACGCCTGGCTGCAGGCTGCCGATCAAGGCGTGCTGCGTCTGATTACCGCTGGCTCCGTGGACGACGGAAAATCCACCTTGATTGGCCGCTTGCTGGTAGACAGCCAGGGCGTGTTTGCCGACCAGATTGCGGCCATCCAGCGCTCCAAATACAAGCGTGGCGAGGACGCCGAACCCGATCTGGCCCTGCTGACCGACGGCCTGGAAGCCGAGCGCGAACAAGGCATCACGATTGACGTGGCCTATCGCTACTTCGCGACCCCCAAACGCAAATTCATCGTGGCCGATACCCCCGGTCACGAGCAGTACACCCGCAACATGATTACAGGCGCCTCCACCGCCCAGGCCGCCATTATTCTGATCGATGCGCACCGCGCCAAGGACGGTGAACTGCTGACCCAGACCAAGCGCCACAGCACGGTTGCCAAATTGCTGGGCCTGCGCCATATCGTGGTGGCGGTGAACAAGATGGACCTGGTCGATTGGGACCAAGCCGTGTTCGACCGTATCCATGAAGCCTATCGCCAACTGGCTACCCAGCTGGGGATTGAGCACTTTCACATCATTCCGCTCTCGGCCCTGAAGGGCGAGAACATCACCCGGGCTTCGCCACACACGCCTTGGTATCAAGGTTTGCCACTGCTGCCTTTGCTGGAATCGCTGGATCTGCGCGAGAACATTCAGCGCCCTGCCCGTTTGTTTGTGCAATGGGTGGCGCGTCATGGCGGCAGCCGTGCTGATGGCTTCCGTGGCTACGCCGGTCAGCTCAGTGGCGGCCGTATCCAGGTGGGCGATAGCGTTCAGGTGTGGCCTAGCGGAAAAACGGCGGTGATCACACAGCTGTTTCGCGCGGGTACGGAACAAACTTCTGTCAGCGACGGGGACGCCGTGACTGTGGCGCTGGATCGTGAACTGGACATTTCACGGGGCGATTTGCTGACACTGGCCCATGAAGAGGTAAGCACCAGCAAACACTTTGATGCGCAGCTGTGCTGGCTGGACGAGCAGGCCTTGAATACCACCCGCTCTTACTGGTTAAAGCAAGGCACGCGCCTTACCCAAGCCAAAGTGCAAGCCGTTCATGCCTTGCGCGATGTACATAGCCTGCAAGAGCAGCAAGCCACTGGCAGCTTATCCCTGAATGATATTGGCCGTGTCAGCCTGGTCAGCCGTGACCCACTGGTGCTGGACGATTATCAGGATCATTCCAGCACGGGCTCTTTCATCCTGATTGACCCCAGCACGAACCAGACCGTGGCTGCTGGTCTGGTCCAGAAGCGCGTATAAAGAACAGCCTGCGGCAGACCCACGTCTTGCCGCAGGCACCGTATAAGATCACGACGCCTCTTGCTGCCTGACAGACCGGCCCCGTGCTGAACTGCGCCTGAGCCTCATTAATGCCGCCAGCACAATACACGCGCTCACACCCAAAGTCATGGCTAACTGATAGCGGTACGCCTCCACCATCGCCATATACACCAGCACCGCCAAGATCAGCACGATGGACAGATAAGTCAGCCAGGGGAAAAACCACATCTTGAATGGCAAATCTATGCCTGAGTTTTCTGCCTGGCGACGCGACAGTAGCTGGGACACAGCAATCACCAAATAAACGATCAGGGCAATCGCACCCGTTGTGGATAGCAAGAACGAAAACACCTGTCCAGGCAAGAGATAGTTCACCAGGCAGCCTGCAAAACCGGCCAAGGTCGATACAAGTACGGCGTTATAAGGCACACCTTTGGACGATACCCTGGCAATACAAGCAGGAGCATCACCACGGACGGACAGGGAATAAATCATTCGAGAGGCCGTATACAAGCCGGAGTTCATGCAGGAAGTCACCGCAATCAGTACCACTACATCCACAACTAGCTTAGCCCCAGGCAAGCGAAGAACTTCCAGCGTGCGCTGAAATGACCCTACCTGCATCAGCCTGGGATCGTCGTAACCGACGATCAGCACAATCAAGGAAATCGACAACACATAAAACAGGGAAATACGGTAGACCACCAGATTGGTCGCCTTACGTATCTTTTCCTGCGGGTTATCAGTTTCGGCGGCGGCAATCGTCACGATCTCCGCCCCAAAAAATGAAAACATCGTAATCAGGATACCCGCCAGCACGGCGCCCATGCCTTGCGGCGCGAAGTTGCTGAACACGGGAATCATCGGCACCTTCCCCCCGTCAACCCAGGGCCAGAAGCCGGTCAGGGCGCAGAGACAGGCCACAATGAACACAATAATGGCCAGCACCTTGATCAAGGCAAACCAGAACTCAAACTCGCCAAAATTCTTGACACTAAACAGATTGGTCATCGACAAGGCGACCATGATGACAATGGAAAACTGCCACGAAGGGATACCCGGCATCCATTGATGCAAGATATAGGCCCCGGCAATGGCTTCAACGGGAATGATCAAGCCCCAGAACCACCAATACAGCCAGCCAATGGAAAATCCCGCCCAGGGCCCGATCGCCCGCGCGGCATAGGTGGAAAATGAGCCACTATCAGGATTGGCGACAGCCATCTCGCCCAACATCCGCATGACCAGCAGCACCAATGCTCCCGTCAAGATATAGGACAGTACCGCTGCCGGCCCGGTCTTCGCGATGGCATTGGCTGATCCAATGAACAGTCCGGCACCAATGATCCCCGCGATAGAGATCATGGACATCTGTCTTGAGTTCAGGCCGTGCGCGAGCGCACCCTGGCCTGCCTGTTCAGGCATGGTCATTATTGTCTCCTCGCTTTTTATTCAATGGCGGGGCAGTTCTGACCCGCCCGGGGCGCCCCGACGATATGCTTCGCTTGCTATAGGCGCACGTCACCCAACAGCCAGGCCCGGCCGATCATCGGCTAGGACCCTCCGTCCGAACGCTCAGGCAGCGTCAAAGGTCAAACTTCACCCCCTGAGCCAATGGCAATTCTCGGGAGTAGTTGATGGTATTGGTCGCCCGGCGCATATAGGCACGCCAGGCATCGGAACCGGACTCGCGCCCCCCGCCGGTTTCCTTGTCCCCACCAAAGGCGCCACCGATCTCCGCCCCGGAAGTACCAATATTGACGTTGGCGATACCGCAGTCCGAACCGCTGGCCGACAGAAACTCCTCAGTTTCACGCAAGTCATTACTGAAAATGGCGGACGACAGGCCTTGCGGAACATCGTTTTGCAGCGCCAGTGCCTCGGACAGGTTCTCATAGCGCAGCACATACAAAATAGGTGCGAAGGTTTCCTGCCGTACCGTATCGGTCTGGCTGTCCATTTCCACGATGGCTGGTCTGACGTAATAGGCCGATGCGAACTCATCCTCCAGCACCCGCTCTCCACCGCTAACCCGCCCCCCTTGAGCACGCGCCGCATCCAGTGCGGTCTGCATCGCCTCAAAAGAGGCCCGATCGACTAAAGGTCCCAGCAGCGTTCCTTCCTGCAACGGATTGCCAATCCTGAGCTTGCCATACACCTGCTTGAGCCGTTCTACCAGTTGCTCACTGACACTACGATGCACAATCAAGCGTCGTGTACTTGTACAGCGCTGCCCCGCCGTCCCGACCGCCGCAAAGACAATCCCCCGGACCGCCAGATCCAGATCCGCATTAGGCGTGACAATAACGGCATTATTGCCCCCCAGTTCCAGCAAAACGCGCCCGAAACGACGCGCCACACGAGGCCCCACTTCCCGACCCATCCGTGTGCTGCCGGTGGCCGACACCAGCGCCACCCGGGGATCATCAACCAGTAGCTCTCCGGCTTCGCGCCCACCAATCAGCACTTGGCTCAGGTGCGCCGGCCCGGCCTCATACCGCGCCATTGCCCGCTCAAAGACAGCCTGGCACGCCAGGGCGGACAAGGGTGTTTTTTCGGAGGGCTTCCAAATCACGGCATCGCCACACACCAAGGCCAGCGCAGTATTCCAGGCCCACACCGCCATGGGAAAATTAAAAGCGGTGATCACCCCGACCACTCCCAATGGATGCCAGGTTTCCAGCATGCGATGACCAGGCCGCTCAGAGGCAATTGTCAAACCGTAGAGCTGTCGGGACAAACCCACCGCAAAGTCGCAGATATCAATCATTTCCTGGACTTCACCCAAGCCCTCACTCGTAATCTTTCCAGCCTCCAGGGAAATCAACTGGCCCAAAGCCTGCTTCTGGGCCCGCAGCTCCTGGCCCAGCAGTCGAACCAGCTCACCTCGTGCCGGCGCAGGCACGGTACGCCACACCTGCCAGGCATCATGGGCACGAGCAATCGCCTTGCTAAGCTCCTCGCTGCTGTGAGGCCGCAGATGGGCCAGAATGCCCCCGTCGATAGGCGAGCGCACCGACATTCCCCCTTGAACATCCAGCGCAGCCGTCACACCCAATTGGGCCAGGGTGGAATGTGCCAGTTCGCTTGTCTGCGTCATGCTTGTGTAAGTCATACCTGTACCCTATAAAAAATGCGGAATATCGGCTTTCAGAAACACGCCCATTCCTTAAAAAAGTCTGTCCTCAAGACCGACGCCGCCCCTGGGGGCTGCGGGCACCGACAAGATGCGCCAACTGTGCGCCATATTCATAAACTGCCTCCTTCCCAGACTTGCATGGGACCGACCTGAGCGGAGACAGAGGTAAAGGCAGCTCTTCCACCTTGATCCGCCCCAGAACCAGATGCGCCAGCTCACGTCCAAAGACCGTTCCAGGAGCAATGCCACGCCCGTTGTAGCCGCTAAATGACAAGACCTGTCGCCCCAGTTGATGCAGGCGGGGTACGGCATCAGACGTCATGCCTATCCAGCCATACCATTCATAATCAAACTGCACGTGCTTCAAGGCCGGAAACAAGTGCTGCAATGCGCGTTGCGCCCACGCCTTATGTATTGCTTGTCCGCGTCCGCGCAATGCCCCCACACTGCCAAACACCAGGCGACCGGCTTGATCGAAGCGGTACGAGGACAAAACCGAACGCGTATCCCACGCACCCTGCCCCCCCGGCAAAATCTGGGCGCGCAGTGCAGTATCCAGCGGTTGCGTGGCCACATTGAAATAAGGCAGACGCACCAGTTCTGCGGGCAAGGCTGGCCAGATATCGCTGGTATAGGCATTGGTCGCCACAATGACCCAAGGTGCCAGCACCTCCCCATCCTGCGTTTGCAACACCCAGTGCGTGCGACCATCCTCAACCCGCCTGACGGCACTTTGCTCGCAAATGCGGGCCCCCGCCGTGATCGCTGCCCGCGCCAGTCCTCGAACATAGGCTAAAGGCTGGAGCGTGCCCGCGCGTCGGTCCAGCAAGGCACCCGCATAGGCGGTGGTTCCCGTTGCCGCCGTAGCCTGTGTGTGATCGAGCAACTCCACCGGCGCCCCGAGAGCTTGCCATTGCTGCCAACGCTTCCGGATGTTGCGAAGGCCACCCGCGCCGACCGCGCAGTGCAAAGTACCATTCTGCACGGCCTGACAATCAATCCGGTGTTGGGCTACCAATTCATACACAGCAGCCGGCGCCCCGCTTAACAAGTGCAATAGGCGGTCCCCGTAATAAGAACCCAATGTTTTGAGCAGCGTCTCTGGCTCAATCCACAAGCCAGCATTGACCAGCCCCACATTTCGTCCCGATCCACCAAAGCCGATCTGCGCCCCTTCCAGGACCACTACCCGCGCTCCAGCCTGTGCCAGATTCAGGGCCGCGGACAAGCCGGTAAACCCAGCGCCAATAACCGCAACATCCGCTTGGACTTGGCCTTGTAAACGCTCGCAGACCAGAGGGGCTGGAGCTGATGCCTGCCAGAGTCCATGGCTGCGCCCGTCCGCGTTCATGACCTCGACTCCGCCAGAAAACGTTGCTGCAAGGCGTGCTCGGAACGCATCTGAGCAGCCCGGTAAAGTTCAATTTCATCCAGCACGGGGCCACCCAGATCGCGTTCAAACTCAGACCGAGCCGCTTGCGATACATAGTTTCTCTGTTCAGCATCCCCCAAGTTGGACTGGAAAATCCCCGCCGCGCTAACTGGCAGAAAATCCTCGTAAGTAATGGGGGTCAATGCGACTACGCCGCGCTTGATCAAATCAGGCAGGTTCCAGGGCCGGCCGGCAGCCAGTTCCTGCTGCCAGATAGCAGGATCCCGTGGTTCAAACCGAAAAAAAGCCAGCCCACGCTCGTACATTTCATCGCTGTCATCTGGAAACTGAGCAAACACGTGCTGGAGACGTTCGGCATACGTCTGTGTAGTAGCGGCTTGCTGCCCGGCATCTCTGGCTTGAGCCAACAAGGAGTCATAAAGTGCCCGGCCCGCCTGGGTCAAAGCCACGCCACGTTGCTCTATCTCACCAAAACGTGCGGTATGAGACCCTACCCTGGCTTGGCCGGCAAACTCAATCTCCTCCTCCAAGGCTTTGAAACTGGTTTGGCGCAACAAGATGGGATGGCGCCTGCGCGGTGGGCCTTCAATCAGTTCTTTGGCAGGGATCCCCCATTGGGGCATGGCCTCTTGTACCGCATCAATATCCAGGGTTCTGGGAGTCAGGTGATTGATATGGGGGCCCTTGAAACAAACAATATCGGCCACCAGACGATGGGCCTCATGCAACTTGCGATACGTGTCCTGATCGACAGTCGCCTGGCGATGCCAGCGAAAAACAGTGGTGGCGGCAGCCACAAACTCCGTGACCTGCAGTTCGGTCAGGCCACCAGACATGTGCGCCTGTTCCGCCAACTCCAGCAACCCTGAGGGAAAAATAGTCCGTTGCGATAAGATTGCAGCTGCCTGCGCTCGCAGATTCGCATCCTCTATCAGCTCCAGTCTGAGCAGAGAGGTGAACACCCGGAAGGGATTGGTTTGTAACGCATGGTCGTCCACAGGGCGAAACGCGGTGGAGTGGACGGGTACACCCGCCACCGACAGATCGTAATAACCAACGGGATACATACCCATGACAGCAAAAATCTTTGCAATCCCTTTGAGCTCCGCCGCTGTACCAACCCGAATGGCGCCATGGCGCTCCACATCCAGACGGGTCAGCTCCGACTGCTGCTGCAAGGCGCTGCGTAATGCTGGGTCATGCTTGAGCACACTGGCATTGATCTCGTGCACCAGGCTCAACAAGGCCCCGTACTGTGGCACCTCCTGCTGATACATGGCCGACATGGCGCCTGAGAAACGGGAACGGATTTCGTCCTTAGAAACAAAAACAGAGGTGTCCATAGAACCGCCAGCAAATTGCATGACCTGTCGACAAGGCAAGGTCAGTCCATTAATGAATCACTTCCGTGTACTCGTATGCACTCCTTCACACCACAGCCAGCGGAAGCCCGTCATCTTATAAGCCTGAAATACTTAGCAAACTTGCACCTCATTCTGTGAGCAGTGGCAAGAGGGGTCAAACGATGATTCCAACTCAAGTCATTCCTAAATAGAATGACTAAACGTTTTCCCTTAGCAAACCAGCATGTCCATTCCCAAACGTTTTCTTCCTCCCATGCACGTCCTGATTGCCTTTGAAGCCGCCGCACGGCTGGGCAGCTTCACGGCAGCAGCGGGCGAGCTGAATCTGACCCAAAGCGCCGTCAGCAGACAGATCAGACTGCTGGAAGAAATATTGGGCGCGGAACTTTTCGTCAGAGAACGCCAGACGGTTCGTTTGACTCAGGCGGGTAGCACTTACGCCCAAGAGCTAAGCGATGCTCTTCGACGCATTGCCAACGCCACCCTGGGGTTCAAAGCCAATCCGCATGGCGGAACGCTGAACCTGGCCATCCTGCCCACGTTCGGGACTCGTTGGCTTGCCCCCCGGCTGCCAGAGTTTGTGGCTGCATACCCCGGCATCACCATTAACCTGCTGACGCGCCTGCAACCGTTTGACTTTCAAATGGAAAATGTGGATGCCGCCATCCATTACGGCCTGCCCGACTGGCCGGGGGCGAATCTGGATTTTCTGATGTCAGAAACCGTGGTACCTGCCTGCAGTTCCGCCCTTCGCGAGCATTATCAGTTCCAGACGGCAGCTGACTTGCTCAAGGCACCTTTACTGCATCTGGTCTCAAGGCCCGATGCCTGGGAGCGTTGGTTCAACGCCAACGGCGTGGAGAACGTGCATATTCACGGCATGCTGCTTGACCAGTTTGCGCTGATTACACAAGCAGCTATTTCCAACCTTGGGATTGCCTTACTGCCCACATTTCTGTTCAAACAGGAGCTCAGTCGCGGAGACTTGGTTCTGGCTCTGGACTCGCCCTGCCTGAACACGGAGGCTTACTACCTGGCCTGTCCGACGGGACGCTGCGACTACCCACCATTGATCGCATTTCGACAATGGCTACAAGCGGAAATAACGCGGGAACGCGCCCCGGACTGAGGCCGGGGCTTCAAACCGCCACGGTAGCGCTATGACTTTTTCCTCACCAAGGCGAGAGACTGCTCGGCTATGACCCGCTCTTCGTTGGTGGGAATGACCAGGACCTTGACCCGACTGTCGCCTGTCGAAATGACGGTTTCCCCTGCCTGATTGCGAACCGGATCAATCTCCACCCCCATCCACTCCAGGTGCCTGGCGATGCCTGCCCGAATAGACGGGCTGTGCTCGCCAATCCCCGCCGTGAACACCAAGGTGTCCAGCCCCTTCAAGGCCACGCACAAGCCCGCCAGATTCTCTGCCGTGTGATAGCAGAAGTACTGCACCGCCAGCTTGGCACGAGGGTCATCGGAAGCCTCCAGCGCTCGCATATCCGCTTGATCGCCGGACAAGCCTTTCAGCCCGGATTGGGTGTAGAGCACGGACTGGATCTCATCGTGCTCCATTCCCTGCTCCAGCATCCACAGCACGACACCGGCATCCAGACGCCCCGGACGAGTCCCCATAGGCAAGCCGTCCAGCGCCGTAAAGCCCATGGTGGTATGAACGCTGCGGCCTTCTTGCAAGGCGCAAGCCGATGCACCTGAGCCCAGGTGAGCAACGACGACGCGCCCGTCAGCCAGTTCGGGAATTTCGCGACGCAGGTGCTGGGAAATATAGTGATAGGAGAGGCCGTGGAAACCGTAGCGGCGCACGCCCTGTTCAAAGAACCGACCAGGCAATGCAAAGTGCTGCAAATGCGGGGCATGTCCTTGATGGAAGGCCGTATCCAGACACGCTACCTGGAAGATTTCCGGGTAGTGCTCGAAGATCACGCGAACAGGAGCCAGATTGTTCTGCTGATGCAGTGGTGCCAAAGGTGACAGGCTGTCCAGATACTCCAGCACCTGCGGGGTCAAGGGTACGCTGCTGTCGTAGCGGGCGCCCCCGTGCACGATACGGTGGCCAACGGCAATAGGTCGACCATCCACATGCTCCAGCAGCCAGCGCGCCACCAAAGCCTGAGCTGTATGCAGGTCCTTGGCCTGCTCGCCATCCAGGTCCTGCTTGACCATGGATTGGCCCTGGGCATCTTTAACTTTGAAGGCTGGCTGGCTACTGCCAATGCCCGAAACCTGACCGCCAAACTCAAAATCCAGCTGGTCGCCCGGCTGGACCTTGTACATGTGAAACTTCAGGCTGGAGCTGCCTGCGTTAATGACCAGAATCTGCTCGCTCATTAGTGCGCAGCCTCCACAGCAACTTTACGTTCCAGATAACCCGCGTAAAGGCTGGCAACCGCACAAGAGGCCATGCGGGTCTGGGCGCTATCGGCTCGGCTGGTCAAAATGATAGGCACACGAGCCCCCATCACGATACCGGCAGCCTGGGCGCCGGACAGGAAGGTCAGGTTTTTGGCCAGCATATTGCCGGCCTCCAGATCAGGGGCCACCAGAATCTGCGCCTTGCCCGCAACGGGCGACACAATTCCTTTGATGCGCGCCGCCTCGGGGCTGATAGCGTTATCCAGCGCCAAGGGGCCGTCCAGCACACCGCCCGTAATCTGGCCGCGATCAGCCATCTTGCACAAGGCCGCCGCTTCCAGCGTGGTCGGGATTTTTTCGGTCACTTGTTCGACCGCAGACAGGATGGCGACCAACGGTTTACCCAAGCCCAGGCCGTGGTGCAGATCAATGGCATTTTGCACAATATCCGCCTTGGTGCTCAGATCGGGGAAAATATTGATAGCGCCGTCCGTCACAAACAAGGGTTCCGGATAGCTGGGCACATCCATGATGAAAACATGACTCAAACGGCGACCAGTCCGCAAGCCCTTGCCCTGGGTGCACAGCACGGCCTGAATCAGTTCATCCGTATGCAGGCTGCCTTTCATCAGCAACTGGGCACGTCCGGCCAGCACTTCCTCGACGGCTCGCTCTGCCGAGGCATGGCTGTGGGGGGTATCAATCAAGGTGACCCCTTCCAGGCTTAAACCATGCTCTGCCGCTACGGAATGCAAACGGGCCTGCGGGCCAACCAGCACGATCTCGAACAGGCCTTGGGCCCGTGCCTGCAAGGCGGCTCCAAGGGACACATCATCGCAGGGATGAGCCACCACACAAATTCGACTGTGCTCTTTGCGAGCTTGCTCGATCAATCGGGAATAATGACTGGAAGGCCCAGTGCGATCCACGGCGGCCGTATCCGGGCCAGCAGGGTGATTCATGATAGAAGACTCCTTGGAGATGAACGAAGGCTAACCCAACACTAAACCATTTATCCAAGCGTGTGTCTTTGATTGCGAACAGGGAAACTTCAATATTTCGCCCTTTATTCTTTCCAGACCATGAAGAATGAAACATAAAGATTAAATATTAAAAAAATCCGGTTTAGCCAAATGCAAACCGGATTTTTATTTCTGTGGTGGCGTATTCGTCCCGAACCACCGCAATCTGAGCGTATCCAGGATCGGCCACCCAGGTTTAATTAAAGGCCAAGATCACTCAAACCCGGATGCTCATCGGGGCGCCGCCCCAAAGGCCAACGGAACTTGCGTTCGGATTCTGTAATTGCCACATCATTAATGCTGGCATGGCGCACCGCCATATAGCCATGCTCGTCAAATTCCCAATTTTCATTTCCGTAACTGCGCCACCACTGACCGTATTCATCTTGCCATTCATAAGCAAAGCGCACGGCAATTCTATTTTCATGCCAGGCCCAGATTTCTTTAATCAAGCGGTATTCACGCTCTTTTTGCCATTTGCGTTCTAAAAAAGATTGAACCTGATCTCGCCCCTGCGGAAACTCGCTGCGATTGCGCCAGCGCGTATCCACGGTATATGCCTGCGAAACCTTGACCGGGTCACGACTATTCCAGGCATCCTCGGCGGCACGCACTTTCTGGCGGGCACTCTCCAGATCGAAAGGTGGCAAGGGAGGACGTGTATCCATAGTGATCTCCTAGAAAACAAGCGTGGACCAGACAGTCTAGCGGCAAAACGTAAGCAGTCTCTTACTGGCCGGTATCGGCCCAGGCTGCCCGTTCAAATCCCGCGACCAGAAAATCGATAAAAGCTTGCACACGAGCCGAGCGCGAGCGGCCCGGAGGCGTCAGCAGATGCAAGGTCAGGCTGGGCAAATCCCATTGCGGTAACACGATTTCCAACTGGCCTTGCTCGACCATATCGCCCAGCAGGAATTGAGGCAGCACGCTAAGCCCCAGGCCCTCAAGCAAGGGTGGGATCAGGGCCTGGGCATTGTTGACTTGCAAAGCACAGGGCACGGTTTGGGAGTAATACTCCTGCCCTTGCTGAAAGCGCCAGACACTGCCGCGTCGCTCGTAGGCGTAGCGCAGGCTCATGTGCTGAGCCAGGTCGCTGGGGTGTGAGGGTCTGCCGTACTTGGCCAGGTAACTGGGGGCGGCAACCAGCCGCAGGCGCAAATTGCACAGACGGCGCACCAGAAGGCTGGAATCATCCATGGTCGAGATACGCAAGGCCATGTCGAAACCTTGTTCCACGATGTTGACCTGAGCGTCGTTAAAGTGCAGATCCAGCAGCACGGCCGGGTGCTTTTCCATGAAAGCGGGCAGTAAAGGGGCCAGATGCTCCAGCCCGAAGGACATGGGGGCAGCAATCTTGATACGTCCCTGCAGGCTTTCTTTCTGGTCGCGTGCCAGGGCTTCCGCGTTCTGTCCGGCAGCCAGAACGGCTTGGGCCTGTTCCAGGCTGGCCTGCCCGGTTTCTGTCAGGGACAGGCGTCGGGAGGTACGGTGGAACAGGGACACTTGCAGCTGTTTTTCCAGCCGGGTGATTGCCTTGGAGACGGTAGGTTGTGACAGGCCCAGAACTCCGGCTGCCTGGGCAAAGGAGCCGGTTTCCGCCACAGTAGCAAAGATGGCCCAGGCTTGTAGATCCGGTAATGTTTTCATGTCATTTTTGGAATGAATTCTATGCTATTGATTCTATTTTATTCAATCAACAAGACGCCTAGAATTCTTTTTAGTATCCAATATTAAGGAGCGCATCATGATTGAACATCGGCCTTTTAATGAACTGGGCGGCGCCAACCACGGCTGGCTGGACGCCAAACACCATTTTTCTTTTGCTAATTACTACGATCCCGCTCGTATGAGCTGGGGCGCCCTGCGTGTCTGGAATGACGACACGATTGCGTCCAACACCGGGTTTCCACCTCACGATCATGCCGATATGGAGATCATTACGTATGTGCGTGAAGGGGCGATCAGCCACCAGGACAGTTTGGGCAATAAGGGTCGTACTGAAGCCGGTGATGTGCAGGTGATGAGTGCCGGCACAGGTATTCGCCATGCGGAGTACAACCTGGAAAATGGTACGACACGCATCTTCCAGATCTGGATTCAGCCAGAGCGTCGTGGTTTACCGCCAGCCTGGGGTGCCAAGCCTTTCCCCAAGGATGAGCGTTCGGGGCAGTTTGTGGCCCTGGCCAGTGGTTTTGAAGGTGACGCAGAGGCTTTGCCGATTCGTGCCCAGGCCCGTGTGCTGGGAGCGACCCTGACGAAAGGTCAAAGCACGACTCTGTCTTTGCCTGCCGAGCATCTGGCTTATCTGGTGCCTGCCACAGGGCGGGTTTCGGTAAATGGTCTGGAGTTGAATGCCCGTGATGGGGCGGCGATTCGCAATGAAACGACGCTGGAAGTTCAGGCGCTGGAGGATGCTGAGCTGGTGCTGGTTGAGACGGCGCAGTAATTGCGGACGGGCTGTTTTGAAGATGGGGGGAGGCCGTTTGAGCGCTCCCCCGCTTCTTTTTGCTGTTCTGGTGCTCTGAAAATAAACGCAGGTAAGAGAAGATATATGTCTTTTTAAGGTCATATGTCAGCTCGGAAATTAAACAACCCAATAGAACGCTTGGGTTGCCTTGCCGTTTGCTGGCGTAATGTTGTTTGTTCAGTACTCCACCTTGGCAGAAAGACGCCACTTGGAGCCCTGCCTGGGTGTCCGGGCTGAGCACTTGCCGGTGCTGCGCACCGGTGCCCTTGTCAGGAGATAGCTACGGGCGCACCCTGAACTCCCGGGGTGGTTCGTCCCCCGGACGAACCACAAGCGCCCCGGTCAAACAACAGGGCGCTTGCACCCCTACGCTATCTCCTGACCGCGGCAAGTCCTCCGAATCGCCCCGACACCCAGGCAGGGCTCCAAGTGGCTGGCATCGTGAGCAATTTGAGGGCGAAACGTAACTGTAATGCCGCTCTATGAGCTAATTGATGATGGATTCAGGGGTATTTTTCGTGGCTCAATTTCCTGCCATGAAAAATACAGTTGGAGGTGGGCTGTCTCAACTGTCTGTTTTCGGTGTGGTTTTGAAAAGTATTCCTGATTTTTTGTTTAGCTTAGGTAAACAATCCTTCCCCTTGTCTGTCCTTCTCATTCTGCGCAGCCTTCCCTTAACGGAAACCGGCTCATAAAGCAGATCAAAACTTCCTCTTTTCTCTGATTAAACTGTTTGTTCTCAATCGATAAGCGTCTGCCCTGCAGCAATATCGTTACAATTGTTGTAACGCCAGTTTTCAACTCTTCTTAATGCACGCGAACACACCGTGTCCTCTCCGAACCAGTATTTCGTTCTGATCGTCCCTGCCTGCGCGGCATTGCTGGGCATCGCGATGATTTACTGCTGGAGCCGTCTACGCGATCACCGTTACCTGCTCTGGATTGCCTCGGGGTATATCTCCACGGCTATTCCTATGGGGATCCATAGCCTGATGCCCAATGAGCAACTCGCCCGCTGGACTCTGCCCTTGTCGGCTATGTATTTATATGGTGTCTGGGCCTTGTCTCATGGGGTCGCCTTGCGTTTTGGCGGACGTGCTCATCCCAGATTGGCTGGGGCAATCGTCCTCGTCACGCTGGGGCTGCTTTTTTATTTTTCCCAGATTGATGATGATCTCTGGCTGCGTTTACAAATTCTGAACCGGGGCCTGGCCTTGTTGGTTGCTTTGCCCATCAAGTCGATCTTGTCCGGCAGGTCACGCACGATTCCTTTGGCAACGCTGTTGCGGGCCTCTTACCTGACGGCCTTGCTCTATGCCTTTGTTCGTGTATTTGCGCTGGCCACGTTGATCCCTCACGAGATGCAGCCAGAGCTGACCCGCTCCGGTTTATGGCTCTTGATGCTGGCAACCAATATGTTCATCAGCATCTGGGTAGCGCTGGCTATTTTGACCAGCACCGCCATGTCGATTGTGCAGACGCTGGATCATGAGCGCAGCCGGGACCCTTTAACCCGTTTGTTGAATCGTCGTGCATTTTTCGAGCAGGTTAAAAAACGCCTGGAGCTGTATGGTCATAGTGGTTGGGCGGTCATGACCTGCGATCTGGACCACTTCAAGATGGTCAATGACACCTGGGGCCATGCAGCGGGCGATCGGGCCTTGAAGGAGTTCGGGGCCTTACTGGCTCGCACGGTTCGCCAGGACGATTTGGCAGCCCGCTTTGGGGGCGAGGAGTTTGTCTTGCTGATACGCAGTACCAGCTTGCATACCGCCGTGCTGGTTGCCGAGCGTTTGCGCAGCAGTGTGATGAATCTGCATATCCCCGCCACGGCGCATACGCTGACGGCCAGTTTCGGTGTGGTTCAGCTAAACAGCAATGGCGACATCAAGCAGGCCATTGAGCAAGCTGACCGGCTTTTGTACGAAGCCAAGCATGCTGGCCGCAACAAGGTCGTTTGGAAGGCGTCCTGAGTTATTCCTCCTGCTTGCTGATACCCTTACAGTCTCTTTTTTCAAGACAGCCCCGTTAGAGGCTGATTGATAGGACTATCACAGCAAAAGCCGGGGGCGTTCACGCCTCCCCAGGAGACCCCATGTCACTTACCGAACTTAGCGCCAGCGAACTGCTGGCAGGTCTGGAAAAAAGCCAGTTCAGCGCCCGTGAGATTGCCGACGAGCTGCTCAAGCAATCACAAGAAATGGCCCATTTGGGCGGTCTGGCACATTTGGATTCAGAGCTGTTTTACCAGCAGGCCGATCAGTCTGACGCACGCCGCGCCCGTGGCGAAGCCTTGGCGCTGGACGGCGTGCCTTTGGTGATGAAAGACAACCTGAACACCACGGACATGCCCACCACGTCCAGCACCGGCGCCCTGCAAGGTCGCGTGCCGCTGAAAGATGCAGATGTAGTCGCACAATTGCGCAAGGCCGGTGCCGTGCTGCCCGCCAAGTCCGTGATGCACGAACTGGCTTTTGGGATTACGACCAATAACGCCACTACGGGCCCCAGTCGCAACCCTTATGATCCAAGTCGTATTCCCGGCGGCTCTTCCGGTGGCACTGCAACGGTTGTGGCAGCTCGTCAGTTTCCAGCTGGCTTGGGCACGGATACGGGCGCTTCGGTGCGTTTACCTGCCGCGCTTTGCGGCCTGTACGGTTTCCGTCCTACAGTGGGCCGTTATTCGGGCCAGGGCATTGTGCCCTTGTCCCCTACCCGCGATACAGCAGGCCCCATGACTCGCAGTCTGGCTGACATCAGCTTGCTGGACAGCCTGCTCTGCCAGAAGACCCCTACTGTGATTGCCACTCCTTCCTTGAAGGAACTGCGTCTGGGCGTACCCCGTGACAGCTTCTGGAAAGATATGGATGCCGGTGTGGCCGACGTGACCCTGGCATTTCTGGATGATTTGCAAAAAGCCGGTGTCACGCTGGTCGATGTAGACCTGTCTCCGGTTCTGAAGATCAATGCCCGCGTCGGCATGCCGATTGTGCTGTATGAAACCTTGCAGAACCTGCCTTTGTACCTGGCCGAAAACAAGTACGACATTAGCTTGGACGAGTTGATTGCGGGCATTCACAGCCCCGATGTGAAAGAGATTTTCGACGCCATTACGGGCGACTACACCATCAGCCAGGAAGCCTACGAAGAAGCGCTGAATGTAGACCGCCCCCTGATGCAACAGGCCTATGCGGACCTGCTGCGCCAGTCCAATGTCAGTGGCTTGATCTTCCCGACCAGCCCGCTGACCGCCTGCCCGATTGGCGATGATGAAAGCACCATGATGAACGGCAAGGCAGTGCCTACCTTCAACACCTACATCTCGCGTACCGACTTGGGTTCGAACCTGGGCGCACCGGGCATTTCCCTGCCTATCGGTCTGTCGGGCGGTTTGCCGGTGGGGATGCTGATTGAAGCGGGTATCGGTGCAGATGATCAGTTGCTGGCTCTTTGCCGGGCGATTGTTCCTTTGCTGCCAACG
The DNA here is from genome assembly GCF_052931795.1 of Alcaligenes sp. RM2. Classification (NCBI taxonomy): domain Bacteria; kingdom Pseudomonadati; phylum Pseudomonadota; class Betaproteobacteria; order Burkholderiales; family Alcaligenaceae; genus Alcaligenes; species Alcaligenes sp. RM2. Next base: position 401,589 of record NZ_JBRFIO010000003.1, on the reverse strand, counting down.
ACACCGGCACCGGATTTGAGCAAACGGGCATAAACGACGTAAAGACGGATTAAGCAATCTGCAGGCTACTGCACCAGGCTGAATAATTCGCCACATTCAAATGCCATCAGCCCAACAAGAAACAGGCCGAATTCCTAGGGAAATCGGCCTGTTTTTTTGATGAGGCTCCTCACGAAGGCGTCATGCGCCCGGGTCCGTATTACCGCCAAACCGCCGACGCAACATCTGCACCAACCAGCCGTGATGCTCACACAGAGCAGACTGACGAGCCTTGAAAACCAAACTCACTACTGTTTTTTAACACAGCATAAAATGGCGCACTGAAACTCCCGCCCGCACGGCAACACCCCAACCTCACGGCCAGCACACACCATGAATACACAGATTCTTTTATTGCGCGGCCTCATGCCTACCGGCAAGAACAAGCTGGGCGGAGATATTCAGGTTATCGCCCGAACACCGGCTTATTTCATGCGGATGATGGCGAACAATCCTTTCAAGGACGAAAGCCCCAGCCAGCTATATTTCACCCTGCTGCGCTCCCCAGCAGACAGCGCCTTACTCCATGCCTTCCACGCCCTGGAACACGCACCGGATCAGGTCCGCATCATTGATGACATCGTCTATATAGTGTGCGCAACCCGGTATCGAGACCTGAAAGCCAACAATAATTTCATCGAGAGAAAGCTCAAGGTCGTTGCGACGACACGCAACTTCACCACCATGAGCAAGCTGATCGCCTTGAGTACGGGTAATGAAATAATGATGAACCCCTCAAGCTAAGGCCTGTCGAGCCAGATCTGCAACGGCCAACTCTTTATTGGCCTCGGTGCGCAATCCATCCTCCAGAAACCAGGCAGCTGACAAGGCCGCATGCGCCATCACCCATCTGAGCAAGCGTTGACGCTCCAGTCCTGCAACCTCGATGACTACCGACAACTGCCGTGCAAAGCGCGCTGGATCAGTGCTCGTTTTAAGATCAGGGTTGCACAGCACATTTACGTAATCGTAATAGCGCTCACCAGTGACGCGCTTGGGATCTATTGCCAGCCATCCACGCTGATCGAAATCAAGAATGTTGCTATGGTGCGCATCCCCGTGCAGAACGACCTGATCACGCTGATCTCGCAGCAGCTCATTGGCCACTAGTGCGCATTCAGCCATCAGACCGCCCTCTTGCTGCGCCATCGGTGCCAGCGATTCAAAAAAATCGCTCAGGGGGCGCAAATTGTCAGGTGGGGCCGAAGGTCGGTTTGAATGCAATTGTTCAAGGGCACGGCAGATACAGGTCGTCGCTGCATCATCTTCTCCTTCTAAAGCCATGCGCAATAAGTCCCTGGAGCCCGTTGCACGCTCCATCAGCAAGGCTCCAGAGCCTGGGTCCAGCGCATATACATGCGCCGCGCCATCGCCAGCCCACCATTGCAGCACTTGGCCGCCGATACGCTCATCAAGATCTCGTGTGATTTTGATCATCGCCGGCTGCCCCTCCAACTTTCCGGTCAGCCGCACGGGCATCAGATCGCTGGTCGCAGTGCTGAAAGGCTTGCCAGCGGCCTGAGCCCCCCAGCGTTGGAGAAAGACATTGAATAGGTTGAAGTTGGACATTGCGCTGGTTTTCGTGGAAATCTCTTTAGACAAAAGAAAGCCTGGCGTTCGATCATGCCCGACCGCTCATGATCGAAAGCGCCCAGCTTAACTGAGCTTGCCTTATGAATGTGAGCCCAAGTTCAGACACGCACCAGAACCCGGCTTTTCCCTCCCCCCTACTTCACGCCCCAGGACAAATATGTAACAGCCTGACCCTGGTGCTCTTGAAATTAGAAAAGTCGTCCCTATAATTAGCACTCGAAGGGGTTGAGTGCTAAAACGCCTCGCCCCCACAATCGGACCAACAACTAAAGTCATCTTTAAACAGGAGTTTCTCCATGGCACTGCGTCCTTTGAACGATCGTGTGATCGTCAAGCGTCTGGACAACGAACGCACCACCGCTTCCGGTATCGTTATCCCCGAGAGCGCGACTGAAAAGCCCGATCAAGGCGAAATCCTGGCCGTTGGCCCCGGTAAGAAAACCGAGGACGGCAAGGTTCTGGCGCTGGATCTGAAGGTCGGCGACAAAGTTCTGTTTGGCAAATACTCCGGCCAGGCCGTCAAGATCGACGGCGAAGAGCTGCTGGTGATCCGCGAAGAAGAAATCTTCGCCGTGATCGAATAAGTACCGCCAACGAAAATTCAATAGGATTCAAACCATGACCGCAAAACAAGTTTACTTCGGCGACGACGCACGTACCCGCATCGTACGCGGCGTCAATATTCTGGCTAACGCTGTTAAGACCACCATGGGCCCCAAAGGCCGTAACGTTGTTCTGGACCGCTCTTTCGGCGCTCCTACCGTTACTAAAGACGGTGTGTCCGTTGCCAAAGAAATCGAACTGAAAGACAAGTTCGAGAACATCGGTGCTCAACTGGTTAAAGAAGTTGCTTCCAAGACTTCCGACAACGCCGGTGACGGTACTACTACCGCTACTGTGCTGGCCCAAGCCATCGTTGAAGAAGGCCTGAAGTTTGTTGCCGCTGGCATCAACCCAATGGACCTGAAGCGCGGTATCGACAAGGCCGTTGGCGTTGTGGTTGACGAACTGCGTCAACTGTCCCGTCCTTGCACCACCAGCAAAGAAATTGCTCAGGTCGGTTCCATTTCCGCCAACAGCGACCACTCCATTGGTGAGATCATCGCCAATGCCATGGACAAAGTGGGCAAAGAAGGCGTGATTACCGTTGAAGACGGCAAATCCCTGGAAAACGAACTGGACGTGGTCGAAGGTATGCAGTTTGACCGCGGCTACCTGTCCCCTTACTTCATCAACAACGCTGACAAGCAAGTTGCTGTTCTGGACGATCCGTTTGTTCTGATTTTCGACAAGAAAATCTCCAACATCCGTGACCTGCTGCCCGTACTGGAGCAAGTTGCCAAGACCAGCCGTCCTTTGCTGATCGTTGCTGAAGACGTGGAAGGCGAAGCCCTGGCTACTCTGGTTGTGAACAACATCCGTGGCATTCTGAAGACTACCGCCGTTAAAGCTCCTGGCTTTGGCGATCGTCGCAAAGCCATGCTGGAAGACATCGCTATCCTGACTGGCGGTACCGTGATCTCCGAAGAAACCGGTATGTCCCTGGAAAAAGCGACTCTGGACGACCTGGGTCAGGCCAAACGCATTGAAGTGGCCAAAGAAAACACCACGATCATCGACGGCGCTGGCAACGGCACCGACATCGAAGCTCGCGTGAAACAAATCCGCGTTCAGATCGACGAGTCCACTTCCGACTACGACCGTGAAAAACTGCAAGAGCGCGTGGCCAAGCTGGCTGGCGGTGTTGCCGTGATTCGCGTTGGCGCTGCCACCGAAGTCGAAATGAAAGAGAAGAAAGCCCGCGTTGAAGACGCCCTGCACGCTACTCGCGCAGCCGTCGAAGAAGGTATCGTTCCTGGCGGTGGCGTTGCACTGATTCGTGCCCGCGCAGCTGTTGCCCAACTGAAAGGCGACAACACCGACCAAGACGCCGGTATCAAGCTGATCCTGCGTGCTATCGAAGCTCCTTTGCGCACCATCGTTTCCAACGCCGGCGAAGAAGCCAGCGTGGTTGTTAACCAAGTGGCCAGCGGCACCGGCACCTACGGTTACAACGCTGCTACTGGCGAATACGGTGACCTGGTCGAGCAAGGCGTTCTGGACCCAACCAAGGTGACTCGCACTGCCCTGCAAAACGCAGCTTCGATCGCCAGCCTGTTGCTGACCACCGAAGTGGCCGTGACCGAAATCGTGGAAGACAAACCTGCTCCAGCCATGCCTGACATGGGTGGCATGGGCGGCATGGGTGGTATGGGCGGCTTCTAAGCCACTTATCAGCACCCCGATCCGGGCGGAAATTGATCACTTCTGCCCTGATCGCCACGCTTTTAGTACAAAAACCGGATGGATTTTTCCATCCGGTTTTTTTTCGCCCAAGCAAACCCCTATAATCAGGGCACTTCAATCTGCAGCGTCCTTCATGTCAGACTCTCCATTCAAAAGCAAAGGCGGTGTTGGCCGCCTGTTCAATGCCCTGCGCTACTCCAGCCAGGGCCTGGCCGCTGCTCTGCGCCATGAGGCTGCCTTTCGCCAGGAACTGGCGCTGGCTGTCATCCTGACGCCACTGGCATTCTGGCTGGGGCAAACCCCGGCGGAGATTCTGGTCCTGCTGGGCACACTAGTCTTTGTGCTGGTGGTGGAGCTGCTGAACTCGGCCCTGGAGGCCCTGGCCGACACGATTACCCTGGAGCACCACCCCTTGATCGGGCGGGCCAAGGATCTGGCCAGTGCTGCCGTGCTGCTGTCCCTTATTTTTGCTGGTGCCGTCTGGCTCAGCTTTTTGTATAGCCGTTTACTTTCCTGATTCCCATGACATTCATAGAAAAACTGAACCGTGCCTGGACGGACAACCAATCCATGCTGATGGTGGGTCTGGACCCAGACCCTGCCCGCCTGCCTTTGGAGCTGGCCAGCAAACCCGGCGCGATTTATGAGTTCTGCAAAGCGATTGTGGACGTCACCGCCGACTACACCTGCGGCATCAAGCCACAGATTGCCTACTTTGCCGCTCAGGGTGCCGAGGATCAGTTGCAAGACCTGTGCGACTACATTCGCAGCCGCTACCCTCACCTGCCCATCGTGCTCGATGCCAAGCGTGGGGACGTGGGTTCGACAGCCGAGCAGTACGCACGCGAAGCCTTTGAGCGCTACCGCGCAGACGCCGTCACCGTCAGCCCCTACATGGGCTTTGACTCGGTAGAGCCGTACCTGGAGCACAAGGACAAGGGCGTGATCGTGCTGTGCCGCACCTCCAACCCTGGTGGCTCGGACCTGCAATTCATGGAGATGGCCGACGGTACCCCGTTGTACCTGCACGTAGCCAGCCTGGTGGCAGAGAAATGGAATACAAACGGCCAATGTGCTTTGGTGGTGGGCGCAACCTTCCCCGAGGAAATTGGCAAGGTACGTGCCCGTATTGGCGATATGCCTTTGCTGGTGCCCGGCATTGGCGCACAAGGTGGCGATGTGGTCGCCACCGTTGCTGCTGGTATGGACTCGCACGGTAACGGCATGATGATCAACTCGTCGCGCGCCATTCTGTACGCCAGCCGTGGCGATGACTGGCGTGATGCGGCACAAGCTGCAGCGATTGCTACGCGCAATGCGATTAATGATGCGCGCAACAAGCAGCGTTGATTGATGGCCCTCCCGGCTTGTCGAACAAGTCCGGGGATCGCGACAGCGACAGCGACAGCGACAGCGACAGCGACAGCGACAGCGACAGCGACAGCGACAGCAATTAGTGTAGATACAAGAAAGCCCCACTCACTTGGATTCAATCCAAAGTGAGTGGGGCTTCTTATTTATTAAGCTATGACCGATAGGACCCGCTCAGGCTCAGTTGAGCCTTAAGCGTAAGAAGCAGCTTCCCCCTACTGAGTCACGAGGCCTAGGCCAGGGTCTGACCTGTATTTCAGGTAGCAGGGGCGGTGTCAATCAGACACTACTTCTGCCACAAGTCCAAACGCTAAACTAGGCCTGCGCCTCGACTCTGACACTGGTTCAAATTCTGGTTTGGCTTCGGCTTTTAACCCTGCTCAAGCCTGGTTCCGGTTGCGCCACTGCTTCAGCTCCGGGCTATCCGCTCCCAGCAAACTCTCCAGCGCCTGCTCGGTATGCTCACCCAACTGCGGCGGAGCCATGCGGTAGGACACCGGACTGTCAGAGAAGCGCATGGGGCTGGCCGTCATGCTGACCTTGCCGGCCTGGCTGTGGTCCAGCTCGATCCGCATGTTCCGGGCCTGGACCTGCGGGTGGGAGAACACACCATGCAGATCATTGATAGGTCCGGCTGGCACGCCAATCTTGTCCAGGACGTCCAGCCAATAAGCGCTAGGATGCTGTTGCATCGCGGCACTCAGAATCTGCTCCAGCTCATCCCTGTGCTTGACCCGCTGACTGTTAATGTTGAAACGCGAATCCTCAACAATTTCCGGGTGTCCAATTGCTTCGCAATAAGCCGCGAACTGACGGTTATTGCCGATAGCCACAATGATGTGGCCATCTGCCGTTGGGAACACCTGATACGGCACCAGATTCTGATGTGCATTACCGGCTCGCTTCGGTGCCTGTCCACTGACCAGATAGTTCATGTTCTGATTCGCCAGCATGGCTACCTGACAGTCCAGCAAGGCAATGTCGATATGCTGCCCCAAACCACTGCGTGAGCGTTCAAACAAGGCGGCCAGAATGCTGCTGGTGGCATACATGCCCGTCATCAAGTCCGCGACGGCAACCCCCGCTTTCTGAGGACCACCGCCGGGCTTGTCATCACGCTCGCCCGTCAGGCTCATCATGCCGCCCATGGCCTGGATCATGAAGTCATAACCCGGACGCTCGGCATAAGGACCAGTCTGGCCAAAGCCGGTAATCGAGCAATAAATCAGGCGAGGGTTGATCTCTTTCAAGCTGGCGTAGTCCAGGCCGTATTTAGCCAGACCCCCCACCTTGAAGTTCTCCACCAGAATGTCGCATTCCCGCGCCATGGCACGCACCACATCCGCCCCTTCCTGGCTGGCAATGTCCAGGCTGATCGACTGCTTGTTACGGTTGGCCGACAAGTAATAGGCCGCTTCAGCCGTATCTTCCTTTTCAGGTGTCTGCAAAAAGGGCGGGCCCCAGGCGCGGGTATCGTCGCCGGTTTCGGGTCGCTCTATCTTGTAGACATTGGCCCCCAGGTCGGCCAGGTTCTGTGTGCACCATGGGCCAGCCAGAATACGTGTCAGATCCAGAACCCGGATACCATCCAAAGGGGCAGGACGCGTCGCCTGCGAGGCGTGCTGATCGCTCACGTTACAGTGCTCCATTCAAAAACAATTAGTCCAGCGTGATATTGGCTTGCTTGATCAGGCTGCCCAATTTCTCGTCTTCCTGACGCAGGAACTCGGCGTACTCGGCAGGGGTGGAGGAAATGATGTCCACGCCCTGACGACGGAAGGTTTCAACAAACTCGCTGTTCTCGCTGACGGTTTTCATGGCCTGGCTCAGGCGATCAATAATTTCAATAGGCGTGCCGCTGCTGACGTGGAAACCAAACCAGGCTGTCACGTTATAGCCCTGGTTCAGGCCCAACTCTGCAAAGGTTGGAACCTCTGGCAACAAGGAGGAACGCTCCGGACCGGACACAGCCAGGGGACGCACAGTATTGGCGTTGATGTGCGTAATTGCGGTGCCCATGCTGTCGAACATGAAGGAGATGTGACCACCTAGCAGATCGGTCATGGCAGGTGCGCTGCCACGGTAAGGAGCGTGGATGACGTCGATATTGGCCATCGTGGTAAAGGCGGCAGCCGACAGGTGCGAGGACGAGCCATTACCAAAGGAAGCGTAAGTCAGATCATCGGGCTTGGCGCGAGCATGACTGATCAGCTCCTCGCCCGTATTGAATGGGCTTTGCTTGGCGTTCACCACCAGCACGTTCTGCCCTTCCGCCACCAGAGAAACAGCGGCCAGATCCTGCGCCGGATCGTAAGGCAGTTTCTTGTAAAGGTGGTTGTTCACCACGGCCTGACCAACCGCAGCCAGCAGGACGGTATAGCCATCGGGGGCAGATTTCGCGACGAAGTCCGTAGCGATAATGCCGCTGGCACCGGGCTTGTTTTCCACAATGATGATCTGGCCCAGATCCTTGGACAGTTGCTGCGCGACACCTCGGGCAATCACGTCAGTCACACCGCCCGGCGTAAAGGGCACAACCAGACGGATAGGCTTGTCCGGATACGCGGCTTGCGCGCCCAAGGAACAAAACAACAAACCCATTCCGGCCAGAAGAGGAGCCACTTTACGGGCTAGAATTTTTTTCATGCATCACTCCAAACTTATTTCGTCCGATAATCGAACTTGATTATTAAATTGCTAAGTCTTGTTTTTTTTACAATTTATCATCGATAATTCTTGTGAATCCCATCAAGTTCGTTAATCGAACAAAACTAGACCTTGCCACTTCCTGAGCCATGACAACAAATAAAGAGACAGGCCCCGCCACCAGCAGCTACAAAGGCGACCCGGATTACATGCAATCGCTAGCCCGTGGTTTGCAGGTGATTACGGCTTTTTCAGATAGAAGACGCCCATTGCGGGCCGCAGAAATTGCCCTGAAAACGGGTCTGGCACGGGCGGTGGTGCAGCGCTGCCTCTACACGCTGCAAGCCCTGGGCTATGCAGAGCAGGAAGGTCCGTTCTGGAAGCTGCGTCCGGCGATTTTGCAGCTGGGCCATGCCTACTTTTCTTCGACCTCCATCGTCAGTCTGGCCCAGCCCATACTGGACGACCTGAGTGACCGCGTCGGTGAAACCTGTGCACTGGCCTTGCTGGATGGGGACGAAATTCTGTATCTGGCACGCGCCCAACGACAGCGTGTACTGACTGTGTCTCTGGGCCTGGGTAGCCGCCTGCCTGCTCACTGCACCTCTATCGGGCGAATGATGCTGTCGCAGTTGCCGCAAAGCAGGCTGGATGCCTACCTGGAGCTGGCTCCCTTCAAGATCATGACGCAATACACCGCCCATACTCGCGAGGCCTTGCTGCGCGAATTGAAGCAGGTGCAGGAAAAGGATTATTCCTTGATCAAGGAAGAACTGGAACTGGGTCTAACGGCAATTGGCGTACCCGTGCGCAGTGCCAGCGGGCGCGTTGTGGCCGGGATGAGCATCAGCATCAAGGACTGGCAGGACACAGAAGAAAAGCTGATCCAGCGCTGCCTGCCCGAACTACGTTCGAGCGCCAGGCAGCTGGGTTTGATGTTGCCGGCCTGAGCAATCAGGCGGGATTGAGCATGGTCAGCGCACTGGCCAAGGCGTATTCCACGGCCTGCTGACGGATTTGGGCCCGGTCTCCGTCAAAGATACGGGCAGAGGCGCGGGTCACAATGCCATCACCCCGGCGCTGTGCAAAACCAAAGCACACCAGGCCAACCGGCTTGCCCGCTGTAGCTCCATCCGGACCGGCAATGCCGGTCGTGGAAATCGCCAGTTCCGCGTCTGCGGTAGCTTGCAGCGCACCCGCCGCCATTTCCATGGCGGTTTCTTCACTGACCGCACCGAAACGATCCAGCGTGTCCTGGTTCACGCCCAGTTCCTGAACCTTGGCCTTATTGCTGTAGGTAACCAGACCGCGCTCGAACCAGGCGCTGGAGCCGGGCAGGTCCGTCAGGGCAGCAGCCAGCAGGCCACCGGTACATGACTCGGCGCAGGCCACCATCCAGCCGCGATCTTTCAGGGCTCGCCCCAGGGCCAGGGCGGCATTGCCGTGCTCGTAATCGCTCATGAGAAAACTCCAAAACGTACCAAGACAGCCATCAGCAACAAGGTATAGCCTGCTGCCAGGAGATCGTCCCACATAACGCCAAAACCATTATGCAGACGACGATCAAAATAGCGGATCGGCGGTGGTTTGAGAATATCAAAGAAACGAAATAAAACGAATGCGATGCCCTGTGCCAGCCAGGTCTGCGGAATCAGCCACAGCACCAGCCAGAAGGCGACCATCTCATCCCAATTCATGCCGCTGTGATCGGACACGCCCAGGTCGTAGCCCGTGCGGTGGCAAGCCCAGCAGCCAATGAAAAAGGTAAGTGGCAAGAAAATGGCCATTTGCGTGTCGGTCAGCACATGCAGACCCAAGACCCACAAGACCCAGGCCAGCACCGTGCCCCAGGTACCCGGCCCCGGACGCAATACGCCGGTACCGCCGCCAAAGGCAATCAGGCGCCAAGGCTTTTTCACCACCCAATCCAGGGTAGGACGTTGAATGGGATTCAAGGAAGGATCAGGAAATGTGCTCATGACACAGACTCAGCCACCAAAATGATCGAAACCGCCCTGGGCAGGGGCAGGATGCAGACCCTGTTGATCACGCACGTACACCCCGCTACCAGCGTGCATGGAGCCAATACGGCTAAGCTGCACGCCTTCGCGCTGGGCCAGCGCCATGATGGACTCCCGTTGTTGGGGAGCCCCCGTAAAACACAATTGAAAAACGTCACCACCAACCAGAACCGCTTCGCGTTGCAGCTCGGCAGGCAAACCCTTTAAGGAAAGATCCAGCGGCAAGGCGTCCCAATCCAGATGGGCGGCACATTGGCTGGCTTTGGCGATATGACCCAGGTCTTGAACCAGGCCATCAGACACATCAATGGCAGCATGAGCCAAACCTGCCAGGGCATGACCCAGGCGGTAAGGCGGCCAGGGCTGTTCCAAGGCTGGGCGGCTGGCAGCCAGACGATCCGGGTCCGCAGCCAGTCGACCCTGCAGGAGGCGCAAGGCAATGTCTGCCGCCCCCAACGCCCCCGTCAACCAGATGTCGTCACCAGCTTGAGCCGCACTGCGTTGCAAGGCCTGCCCTACCGGGACTTCACCCAGCACCGTAATGCTGATGACCACCCCTTGCTTGCTGCGCGTGGTATCGCCACCGATCAAGGGGCATTGCGCCTGATCGGCCAGTTCAAACAAACCTTTGGAGAATGCGGCCAGCCACTCGGGCCGGACTTCAGGCATGGACAAAGCCAGGAGGCAGGCTCGTGGCTTGGCGCCCATGGCACCCAGGTCCGACAGGTTCACGGCCAGCGCCTTGTGCCCCAAGAGAAAGGGGTCCACATCGGGAAAGAAATGTTGCCCTTCGATCAATAGATCCACGCTGCTGGCCAGTTGCCAGCCGGGTGTTGGAGTAAAAAGGGCGCAGTCGTCGCCCACTCCCAAATAGCCTTCGGGAGCGGGACGATTGAAATACTGCTGGATAAGACCGAACTCGTTCAGCACGGCACGCCCCGTTTTAGCGGCGGGCCTGCTTGGCAACTTCAGGTGCGCGTACGTCGGCGGCCAATTTGTCCAGCACGCCGTTCACGAATTTGAAACCGTCGGTGCCGCCAAAGGACTTGGCCAGTTCAACGGCTTCGTTAATGGCAACGCGGTAAGGCACTTCAACGTGATGCACCAATTCGTAGCTGCCAATCAGCAAGATGCCGTGTTCGATGGGAGAGAGCTCTTCCAAAGGACGATCCACATACGGCAAAAAGCGTTCGCGCAGCACAGGGGCTTCGCGCATGACGCCGAATAGCAAGGTTTTGAACCAGGCTGCGTCGGCTTCGCCAAACTCCTCGTCGCCCCGGATATGGGCGTCGATGGAGGTGGCTTCCTGCAGGCCATCAGCACCTCGCAACAGCCAGGAGTAGATGCCCTGCAGGGCAAATTCGCGCGAGCGGCGGCGCGCGGATCGTCCGTTGGCCTTGCTGGCCGGGACTTTATTTGTCGTCGTCAAGATCTTCGTCCTCGTAATCTTCGTCCTCATCGTCGTCCAGCTCGGGTTCGAGGACGGCGATAAGATTGCCCAGCTCGACCGCTGTACGGGCGCAATCGCGACCTTTTTCAGCAGCACGAATCTCGGCTTGTTCATCTGTGTTGGTGGTCAGTACACCGTTGGCAACAGGAATACCGGTTGCCAGGGAGACTTGAGTAATGGCCGAAGCGCTTTCATTGCTGACCACTTCAAAGTGGTAGGTGTCACCGCGGATAACAGCACCCAGAGCGATCAGGGCATCAAATTCGCCGGTTTCAGCCATCTGGCCCAGGGTGATGCCCAGTTCCAGCGCGCCGGGGACGGACAGAACGGTCACATCGCGCTCGTCTACACCCAAAGCTTCCAGCTCTTTCAAGCAGGCTTCCAACTCGGTCAGACCGATGGATTCATTAAAACGCGCACGCACAATACCAATGTGCAGACCTTCCCCATTCAGGTCAGGGGTAACAATGTAAGGATTCATGTTGGAAGCTCCGCTTAGGATTGAGAGTCTGGTTCGCTATGGTAACCCGTCACGGTCAATGCAAACCCGGCCATGCTTGGCATTTTACGTGGTCGCGACATCAAACGGGCTTTACCAACATTGAGGTCACGCAAAATTTGTGCACCAATTCCGTAGGTGCGCAGATCGTTGCGGCTAGGGCGACCGCGTGGCGCCTGGGCCGGGCTGTCTGCAGCCCAAGCCTGAATCTGCTCGAAACTCTCTTCTTCGGAGCTCTGGCAGTTCATCAGCAAGACAACACCGCTGTCGGATTTGGCCACGGTACGCAACGCAGTGGGCAGGGTCCAACTGTGGCCCACATCCCCCTCGATCAGAACATCCAGCACGGTAGTCGGTTCATGTACACGCACCAGGGTTTCCACTTCCGGGCTGATTTCACCGTGCACCAGTGCCAGATGCAAGCCACCGGAAGACAGATCGCGGTAAGCGTGGCATTCAAATTCGCCATAAGGAGTCTTGACGGACTTCTTGTGCAAACGCTCGATCATGGACTCGTGTTCGCTGCGGTACTGGATCAGGTCCGCAATAGTGCCAACCTTGATGCCGTGTTCGCGGGCGAACACCAACAAATCGGGCAAACGCGCCATGGTGCCGTCAGGATTGAGCACTTCACAAATGACAGCAGCCGGGGTCAAGCCTGCCATCGCCGTCAAATCGCAGCCCGCTTCGGTATGACCGGCACGCACCAGCACACCACCTTTGGCCGCCTTCAAGGGAAAAATGTGGCCAGGCTGCACCAGATCAATCGGACGTGCATCACGGGCCACGGCCGCTTGCACAGTACGGGCGCGGTCAGCAGCGGAAATGCCGGTCTCCACGCCTTCAGCCGCTTCAATCGACACCGTGAAGTTGGTGCCAAAGCGTGTACCGTTGCGGGTGGCCATCAAAGGCAGGTCCAGCTGACGGCAGCGCTCTTCGGTCAGCGTCAGGCAAACCAGACCGCGGCCATGCGTCACCATGAAGTTGATCGCCTCGGCATTTACGAATTCGGCGGCCATGACCAGATCGCCTTCGTTTTCGCGGTCCTCTTCGTCAACCAGAATAACCATGCGACCGGCGCGCAGCTCTTCAACAATCTCTGGAACGGGAGCGATTGGACTGGCGCCCAGTTGACCAGCGTCGGACTGAATTTCTTGATTCATCGTGCTCTTTGCTCAGACAGATAATAATTAAGGCCATTTTACGACACCCAAGGCCCGGCGGGCAGCTTCATTAGTCGGTACACTTGAAGACCGTGCCAAACCGCTCCAAACCCCTATGACCGAACCCATTTTGCCTGCTATGGACGAAAAGCGTCGCCGTATCCAATCCATTGAAACGGGTTTTGGCCTGTTGAAAGTGCTGGTAGATAGCGGACAACCCATGATGTTGCGAGATCTGGCCACGCAAGCTGGGATGAGTTCGGCCAAAGCCCACCCGTATCTGGTCAGTTTTACCAACGTAGGACTGGTGCAGCAGGCTCCGGCTACCGGCCTGTACGAGCTTGGGCCGTTTGCCTTGCAGATGGGTTTGGTCAGCTTGCAAAGCCAGAACCCGGTGAAGATTGCCCTGCCCCTGGTTCAAGCCTGGGCCTCGCGCATCGGGCACACCCTGGGCTTGGCGGTGCTGGGCTCACACGGACCCACCATGGTTCATATCAGCGAGGCCAGCTACCCGGTCCATGTAAACATGCGCTGCGGCACGGTCATGTCCATGCTGCACACGGCCACCGGCCACGTCTTTGCCGCCTGGCTGCCCCCTGAGGTGGCGCGCCACTACATTGAGCGCGAGGCAGGCGACAGCGCTGTTGTCACCAGTATCAGTCCGCTGCGCCCCAGCCCCAAAGAACTGGCTGCCATGCTGGAAAAAATCCGTGAACAAGGTGTGGCACAGGCACTGGGCAACCCCTTGCCCGGTATTGATGCCCTGTCCGTCCCCGTATTTGATCACTCCGGCCAGATTGTGCTGGCCCTGACCAGTCTGGGCCCCAGTACGCTGTTTGATGCCAGTATCAACAGCCCCATCCTGGCTCAGTTGCGACAGTGCGCCAACAGCATTTCACACCAGTTGGGCTGGCGCGAGCCGCTAGGTACTCCCCCTTTATAAAACTTGACATGACTACACACACTTATACGGGTGTCGACACTTCAAGTTTGGCTGGTTTACATGCAAAATAATCGTTTTATCCGCCCACCTGTTGTGGGTGATTTCTCGAGTGCGATGCTGTGCTAGAACAAGAACTGAAATTTTTTGTACCCGAGAGTGCCCGTCCCGGTTTATTGACCGCCTTTGACGCCGTACGCACGGGTAGCATTACCTTAAATGCCATTTACTTTGATACGCCCGAACGCGATTTGGCGCGCTCGAGTATCGCCTTGCGTCTGCGCAAGGAAGGCGAGCAATGGGTTCAGACCGTCAAACTGCCCGGTCCTGATACCCTGTCCCGCATTGAAATCAATCACCCCCGTCCCGGCCCGGAACTGGACCTGAGCCTGTATCAGGACACACCCGCCCACGCTGCGCTGGCTCGTTACGCGGATCAAATCCAAGCCCGTTATCAAACCCGCATCCAGCGCGAGCTGGCCCTGATCAAGCAAGGCCAGTCTGAACTGGAGCTGGCCTACGATGTGGGCCATATCGAATCCAATGGTTTGAAGCTGCTGGTCAACGAGCTGGAAATTGAGCTGATCAAGGGCGAGAGCCTGACCATGTTTGAGGTTGGCCAGCGCTGGCTGTACAAACATGGCCTGATTCTGGAGATGCGCAGCAAGTCCGAGCGTGGTGATGCCCTGGCCAGTCTGGCGGACCGCCGCCGGGCCAAATCGGAAAGTCTGGATCTGACGCCCGAACAGGTAGCTGCAGCCTTGACGCGCAAAGCCTACGACCTGCCCAAACCGCATTTTGTTGACACCGAAGATCTGGAACAGTTTTATAGCCTGAGTGCCACCATGAGCCTGGAGCAGGTCATTCGCAATGCCGCCTTGCTGGCCGGCGTGGATGGCATACGTCCGGACTCTTCCCGTCAGGCTGACTATCTGGCCTTGATGCGAGTGGGTCTACGCCGTCTGCGCTCCTGCCGCAAGTTGTTCAAAATGTGGCTATCGGCTAGCGAAGGGTATGCCAATACGCGCCTGACACATTATTTTGGTCTGTTTGGTCAGGCACGCGACCATGACCTGGTACACCTGGAAATCACCCCCTTGCTGCTGCAGGCGGGAATGCCCGGCCCCGCACCTGAGCCTACTCCTGCCCATCTGGAGCACGACCCGGTCCAACTGGCCAGTGCAGCCGAGTTTCAGTCCCTGCTGTTAAGTAATCTGCAAAGCCTGATTTGCGGCCCTACGCTGGAACTGAACGGTGTACCTCAGCCCGAACATTTGATCGAAGCCCGTATCAGCCGCTGGTTCCAGACAATTCAACTACGCAGCCAACGCTTTGCGCAGATCAGCCAGGACAAGCAGCATCGTTTGCGCAACCGGATCAAGAGCCTGCGCTACTGCCTGGAGTTTTTGCCCAGCGCAGCCGACAAGCAAGGGCTGCACAAAGTACTGCGCGAATGTCAGGCCTTGATTGGTGCAGTCACCGACGTGGACGTGGCGCTGGATTGGTATGCCCAACATGCGGCCAACCCCGAACAAGCGCAGTTTGCGCGGGACTGGCTGACGCATGCCCGCCAAGGTCGTGCCGCCCATGCACAGCATGCGCTCAATGCCTTGGATCAGCATCAGCCGCAAACAGAGCTTCTGCGACGCTGAACGCCAAAAGCACTGAAAAGCCCACTGTGCACTGAGCCTTTGCTTGCTACTGCGTAGCGCTCTTTTCCTGGTCGGCCCGGGGATAAAAAAGCGGCGATGTCTTTACAGGCATCGCCGCTTTTTTGACAGCCAAACTTGGATTTAAGCGTTCATGCCCAATAAGGCCGACGCAAACTCACGGGCCACAAAGGCTTGCAGATCCTGCATGCCCTCGCCCACGCCAATCCAGTACACCGGAATAGGACGTACGCCTTGCGCACAGGCAGCAACGGCAGCCAGCGTCCCGCCTTTAGCCGTACCGTCCAGCTTGGTAACCACCAGGCCAGTCAGCCCCAAGGCCGCATCAAAGGCACGGATCTGGGAAATGGCGTTCTGGCCGGTATTGCCGTCCACAACCAAGAGAATTTCATGAGGAGCCTGACCATCGGCCTTGCCGATGACGCGCTTGATCTTCTTGAGCTCTTCCATCAGGTGAAGCTGGGTTGGCAAACGGCCGGCGGTATCCACCATGACCACGCCCATATCGCGGGCACGGCCTGCATGCACAGCATCAAACGCCACCGCGGCGGGGTCACCACCGTCTTGAGCAATAACACTGACGTTATTGCGGGTGCCCCATTCAATCAGCTGTTCACGAGCGGCAGCACGGAAGGTATCACCGGCGGCCAACAAGACTTTTGCGCCCTGCTCCTGGAAGGTGTGAGCCAACTTACCGATAGACGTGGTTTTACCTGCACCATTCACCCCGGCAATCATGACTACCAGTGGTTTGCTCGATTCCAAAGGAAAGGATTTCTCCAGGGGCTTCAAATGATCGGTCAGGATGTCACACAGGATCTGTTTGACCTGGGCCGCATCGCTGACTTTTTCTTTACGGACACGAGCACGCAAGGCGGTAATCAGTTTCTCGGTAGCCTCAACACCCGCGTCTGCCATCAGCAAGGCGTCTTCCAGTTCCTCGAACAAGGTTTCATCAACCTTGGCACCGACGAACAGACTGCTCAGGCTCTGGCCTGTACGCGACAAGCCCTGCTTCAAGCGTGCCATCCAGGAAGTTTTCACCACAGGCGCGGCGGCTTCTGGCTCTGGCGTCGGGGCAGGAGCTGGTTCAGGCTGTGGCGCAGGAACTGGAACAATCTCTGGCTCCGGTTCAGGAGTCGGCTGTATCTCGGGTTCTGGCTGCGGCACCGGCTCGGGAATTGGCTGCACCTCGGGTTCAGGTACAGGCTGCACTTGCGGCTCGTGGACACGGGCAGGCGCTGGGGTCGGGACACTGGCCGGGGCCGGTTGTGGCACCTCTGGCTGCGTGGGCGTAGACTCGGAAGCAGCGCGATGTTCAGCCTGACTGGCTGCCTGGCTATCCAAAGCCACAGCAGGCGAGGCCACCGGCGTTTGAACCGGCGTGCTTTGCTCCTGCGATACAGCGGGGGATGCATCTGCCGCGTCAGCCTGGGGCTGAGACGGGGCAGGAGAAAGCGGCTCGGTCAGCTCCGTTTGAGTGACTTGTGGCTCTGGCTTGGCCTTCTTTCTTTTAAAAAAACTGAACATACGATTTACACTAGAAAATTCTGTTGAATGACCACATTATCCGATCAAAGCGCTAATGAGAAAACATGCTGTCCGTATTGTAGGTGGTGATTACCGCCGCACACCGATTTCAGTCGTCGATGCACCCGGTCTGCGGCCCACCCCGGATCGTGTGCGCGAAACGCTGTTTAACTGGCTTAACCACTTCTGGGGCGGTCAGTTCAGCGACAAGAACGTGCTGGATCTGTTTGCCGGTAGCGGAGCCCTGGGCTTTGAAGCGGCCTCGCGCGGTGTCGCCTTTGTACAAATGGTGGAACGCCACGGACCCGCTGTCAGCAATTTGCGCAGCCTGCGTACCAAACTCAAGGCAGACCACGTCCGTATCCATGCGGGCGACGCCCTCCATATTCTGGAGCGCAGCCAGATGCGCTACGATCTGGTCTTCATAGACCCGCCTTTTGCGCAGGACTGGATGGAACGTATCTGGCCCTTGCTGCCCAATGTGCTGGCACCGGACGCACTGGTTTACATTGAGTCCGAAACCCCTATACAAGCCCCAGATCAATACGGGATACTACGACAGGATAAGGCAGGGCAGGTACATTATCATTTGTTGCGATTTGCTGCGATGCAAAAAACAGTCAATAATGCCGAATTTTCCGGGACGCCTGCACCGCTCCCCCCGGACTCCGACCTGCCAACTTGAACCACTTACGCGGATGCACCATGATCACAGCTGTTTACCCCGGCACCTTCGACCCCCTGACACGAGGCCATGAAGACTTGGTCCGGCGAGCCGCCAACCTTTTCGATCACGTTGTGGTCGGTGTGGCCTCCAGCCAGAACAAGCGCCCTTTCTTCACCGTTGAAGAGCGTGTTGAGATCGCCTCCGAAGTGCTCAGCCACTATCCAAACGTGGAAGTGAAAAGCTTTTCCGGCCTGCTCAAGGACTTTGTGCGCGAGCAAAATGGTCGCGTTATCGTACGTGGCCTGCGCGCCGTGTCCGATTTTGAGTACGAATTTCAAATGGCGGGCATGAACCGTCACCTGCTGCCCGAAGTCGAGACCATGTTCATGACTCCTTCGGATCAGTACCAGTTCATCTCCGGCACCATCGTGCGCGAAATTGCCATTTTGGGCGGTGATGTAGGCAAATTTGTGTTCCCGTCCGTGGAGCGTTGGCTACAAACCAAAGCCAAGGAACGCAATCAGCAAACGGTTTCAGCCACCTGAACTCGCCCTGCGCAGCGGTCCGTACTACACTGTGGGGTGACCGACTGGTCAAATCCAAGGACCACGCTTATCAGGACACTGCGCTATGGCACTGCACATTACTGAAGAATGCATTAACTGCGACGTTTGTGAGCCGCAGTGCCCTAACCTGGCTATTTACATGGGCGAGGAGATCTACGAGATCAATCCCAACCTGTGTACAGAATGCGTCGGCCACTTTGATGAGCCGCAGTGTGTGGTAGTGTGCCCGGTCGAATGTATCGAGGTTCACCCCCAGCATCAGGAAAGCCAGGAAACGCTGCTTGCCCGCTATCACCGGCTGCAGTCCGAACCTACGACATAAGCAGAAAAAAAAAGCCCTGCCATGAGCAGGGCTTGTTCTATATGGATCACCGCGCAGACAGCTTACTCAGCCTGGGGCAAACGCTTTAACAGACGCAGCGGCTGGCCTGTATAGCGGCTGAACCACTGGGCAGGCAAATCCCCTTCGTCTACCAATTGCACGGATTGCCCATTTTCCTGCCACAGGGAAAAGGAATCCGGATCGTCTTCAATAACGTCCACTTCGATATCCAGGCGCAACATGCCCGGAGCGCGCAACACCAGCTGGCCAAAACGCAGTTCCATACTAAGCTCGGCCAAGGCAGGCAGCGCATCGGCAGCCAGGACCTGCCCCTGATCATTCCCCAGCACCCATCGCCCCTTGCAGGCCAGTGCCTTGCCGTCACTAAGGGACGGGCCGCCTTGCAACAGGCAAACCGTCTGGTCAGGCGAACTTAACGCTGAACTTGTGCTCATGGCTTGAACCACTGCTTCATGGCTTCGCCCACGGTTTGTGGAACCTTGGCCCCCAACTCTTCCTTGATGATCTGCTTCACCTCGGACTTCACATCGGGGGTGGACTCTGCTTTAGCTTCTGACGCTTGTTGGCTCAACAAATCCAGCAAACCGTCTTGCAGTGCCTTCTTGATGGAGTTGCTGGCAATGTCTTTCCACTGAATCTGGTAGGACAGCCCTGTCCAGGGACCGGAGATATGGATAGGAATCAGCACATTGCGCAGGTCCTGGAAGGACTTGCGCTCTTCCACGGCCAGATTGTTGTGGTTCAGGCGAGCCTGCAAAGTCACATCTGCTTGTTGATTTACCAAATCCAGCGTGGCGCCTTTAGCCGCTGTCACCGTCAGAATCGGGGTGGTGGCCCGTAAATTACGGAAAGTCGCTTGCCCTTTCTTGATATCCAGACTGCCCTGCAAACGGTTCAACACCGTGCGGCGCAAAGGATCGGACTGGGGCAGCAGCAAAGGAATCTGACCGCCAAAGGCATTGCGCACGGCTTCGTTGATATCGCGCACGCTCTGGTCCAGATCAACGCTGCGCCAGCTGCCGTCATGCAAATCGACCGTCAGGCCACCTTCCAGAGCATTCAGACGCTCCTGGCTTGTGGCGCCTTGAGCCTTCAGGTTCAGATCCACATTGCCCTTGCCTGCCAGGTAGTCATTGCCGAACGCATCCAGCAAGAGCGAACCGACCTGCATTTGCTGCAACTTCAGGCCCAATTCGAAGCGCTTGCCGGGCTCAACCTTGGCCTTGGCCTGAAGCTGACCTTCATACGCCTGCGCATTGAACTGCGACAAATTGATCAACTGACCCTGGTTCTTGACCTGAGCTTTCACCTGATCCATTACTACACCCAGGCTGCGCAGCTTTTCGATTTCAAAACGCAGATCAAAGCTGAGCGTATCCAGCCAAGCGTAAGAGGAGGCTTCTTCAACCACTTCTTCGACTGCGGGAGCCTGCTCTGCCTTGGGCTGCTCGGCTTGTTCAGTCCCCTCTGCAGCCGGCTCCTGCTCGGTAGCGACTTCCGGCGCTTCAGCCTCTGGCTCCGGCTCCGGTGGGGTCACCACTTCGGGGGCTGTCACCCAGAAAATCGAACGCAGTTCGTCCAGGTCCAGTTTGTCCGCTTTGAGTACCGCGTTCAGCAACGGCCCTTTACCCTTATCTTGCAAGCTCACATCCAGACTGCCTTGAGCCTGCTCGGTGCTACTGCTTAGCTGCGCACTGTATTCTTGTTTGCCTTTGTTCAGGTCTGCCTGACCCGTCAGCGGCATCTCGAACCGGCTACCTGCGTCGGCCTCGTCTTCCACGCGGATATTGGCTTTAACCTCGGGCAGACGCAGCCACTCATTCGATGGCTGCCACTGCATGGGGGAACTGGCCTTCAATTGCGCCACACGGCTGCCTTGCTTGATGGCGCCGTCCAGCTTGGCCTGCTCAAATATCAATTCCTGGCTGTTACCGGACAAGCCTTGCAACGTCAAACCCAAACCCAGGACCTTGGGGCCGCTGACTTTCAGGCTGGCAACGACAGGCGAACCTTCAGCCTGGGCAGGCGATACCTGGATACGAGGCACGTCCAGGGCCAGATCCAGATTCTGATCTTCATTTTTGCCACGAACACGCAAAGCCAGCTTCTCGAAAGACACCAGGTCGCTGACGCTGTCGATTTCCATCTTGGGCGTATTCAACGTGGCATTCAGATCACTAACCGGATAAGCGCCCAACCACTGACCTTGCAATTGGGTATCCAGATTGGTGGCGCTGAACTGGCGTTGGGCCGACTTGTAGGCCACATTGCCCTTAAGAGTCAGGCTTTGTGCCTGCAACTGGTCCAGATCACCGACAAAGCTCAAGTTCAGCTTTTGCGCGCCGTAGGATTTGGAAGCAGGGTCCAGTCTCAGCTGCCCTTGCCCTTCCAGCACACCATCCGCCACGGGATAGTCCCCCGACAAGCGGCTCTTGAAAGCCACATCAAAAGGCTGACCAAACGTCATGCGGCCCGTGTTCACTTCCAGCTGCAACAAACGGCCAATTACATTGCTGCGTTTGCTGAAGTAATGAATCTCACCACCCTTCAGACTCAGACCCGCAATATCAATCTGGAAATCCGTTTCGCTACCCGAGCGCTTGGCAATCAACTCGGGAACGGGCAAGGACTCGGGTGCAGGCTCGGCTGTCTGAGGAGCCTCGGCAGCTTGTGCTGCGGGCAACAAGGATACGCCCGAGCGGGCAAGGGGAAGGTGAGGGCCGGCAGGCGGGGCTTGCAGCAAGTCGTCAAAATTCAGCTTGCCTTCCTCATCGCGCACAATCCAGGCTTTGAAGCCGGTAACAGCAACGTGGTCCACCACCAGGCGGTTATTGATCAAAGGCCACAAGGCCACCGCAAACCGGGCGCTTTCCAAAGAAGCGAAAGGATCTTCCGAATTACGGTCAGACAGGGACAGCCCCTGCACGGACAGGCCAATGCGGGGAAATAAAGAAAGTTCGATATCACCGTCAATCTTGAGCGTACGCTGATACTTTTGCTGGACGATGTCAGCCAGCTTCTGCTTGTACGAATTGGGATTGAATGTCAGCAGGAAAATCGCCCCGCCTACCACCGTGACAATAGCTAAAACGACGAGGCTGAATAAGCCCCGCTTAAACCATACTTTCATGTAAGCCTCTAGGACCTCGGGGCAGGATGCAACACGCCATCTGCCCGGATACGAAATGCTAACCCATGTCGGGCCATTGCGAAGTAACGAAAATAAGAAATATCCACCCGCACTTTAAAAAGCAGAGCCTGTTGTCAGTAATTCGCCATTATTACCAAAAGAAATAAAAGCATAGTATTAATGTCTGCGCCCTTAGATGCTTTTCTCTACATACAGGGGTTATGCTTGCTTTGTCTTATATAAGCCACTTGATCATCAATTCCAGAATTAACCATGAAACTAGAGACTCTCGCCATTCATGCTGGCTACCAGCCTGATCCGACCACAAAAGCCGTTGCTGTTCCGATTTACCAGACCACTTCCTACGCTTTCGACAATACGCAACACGGCGCGGATCTGTTTGACCTGAAGGTGCCCGGCAATATTTACACCCGCATCATGAACCCGACCAATGCCGTGCTCGAAGAGCGCGTGGCAGCACTGGAAGGCGGGATTGCGGGCTTGGCAGTAGCCTCTGGCATGGCAGCCATCACGTATGCTATCCAAACGATTGCAGAGGCCGGCGACAACATTGTGTCCGTCAGTAAACTGTACGGCGGCACCTACAACCTGTTCGCGCACTCCTTCCCGCGCCAGGGCATTACCGTCAAATTTGCCCAACCCAATGATATCGACGCACTGGAAGCCCTGATCGACGACCGCACTCGTGCCGTGTTCTGCGAAACCATCGGCAACCCGGCTGGCAACATCATCGATATCCGTGCACTGGCCGATGCCGCTCACCGCCATGGCGTACCCCTGATTGTAGACAATACCGTGGCCTCGCCTGCCCTGTGCCGTCCTATCGAGCACGGTGCCGACATTGTCGTGCACTCGCTGACCAAATACATGGGCGGTCACGGCACCACCATTGCGGGCATGGTCGTGGACTCCGGTAAGTTCCCCTGGGCCGAGCACAAAGATCGCTTTGCCATCCTGAATACGCCTGACCCGTCCTACCACGGCGTGGTCTATACCGACGCCTTTGGCCCAGCCGCCTTCATCGGCCGCTGCCGCGTGGCTCCGCTGCGCAATACCGGCGCTGCCCTGGCCCCCTTGAGCGCTTTCCAGATCCTGCAAGGCATCGAAACCCTGCCTCTGCGCATGGAGCGTCATACAGAAAACGCCCTGAAAGTAGCCCAGTATCTGAACAAGCACCCACAAGTGTCCTGGGTGAAGTACGCCGGTTTGCCTGACCATCCGGATCATGAACTGGCCAAGCGCTATATGGGTGGCAAGCCTGCGGCGATTTTGTCCTTTGGTATCAAGGGCGGCATTGAAGCCGGTACTCGCTTTATCGACGCGCTGAACCTGGTGCTGCGTCTGGTCAATATTGGTGATGCCAAATCCCTGGCTTGCCACCCTGCCAGCACAACTCACCGTCAGCTCAATGCCGAAGAACTGGCCGCCGTAGGCGTGAGCGAAGACATGGTGCGTCTGTCCGTTGGCCTGGAACACATCGACGACATTCTGGCCGATCTGGAACAAGCTCTGGAAGCAGCGGCACGCGGCTAAGACCCAAAAACCTGTACAGGCCGGAATTGCTGTACAGGTTTTTCGGCATCAAGCAAAAAAGCCTGGAATCGGTATTGCACCGACTCCAGGCTTTTTTCATTCTTGGCAATACGGCCGTCAGACAGACCGTGTCACGGACGCAAGAGAATCAGGACTTGCGAAACAACTGCGTCAAACCACCCAGCAGGCTGCTGGCATCGGTAATGTGAGATGGGTCAAACTGACCATTGGGGCTGGCTTGATTGATCAAGGACGGCAGCATGATCTTCAGATTATCCAGCACGCTTTGCTGATTCAAACCCGACAGGTCCACCAATTGCTTGATGGCCGGTTGCCCCATCACGCCCAGCAAATCCTGCTGGCCGATTTCCTGATTGCTGCCCTGCGAAATCCAGGACGACACCACATCACCAAAACCACCCGAGCGAAAACGCTCGATCAGGCCGCTCAAACCGCCTGGATAGCTGCTGATGACTTGAATCAGGGCGGGCAACAAAGCGCCCTGCTCTTTGGATTTGGAATCCGTAGCCGACAAGGCCGACACAACAGAATTAAGCAAACTCATTATTTTTCTCCCCAATGCACGGCACCGCGCGTGGGCAGGTGCTGATATCAGGCCTCATTATGCCGCGACAGGCCGCCAGGCGGGGCGGATTAATTGTCAAGGTGGGTCAATAGATCACTGGCGGAAAGGCCCTATTGCCCTGGGCTGGGCCTACGCTACACTGGTTTCTCAATAGTCCGGCATCCCCCACAGACCGACTCCATGGAGACCCTGGAATGACGCAAACTTCCTATACCGTCCTGTCCTCTGAAGAGACTGCTCGTGCCCTGCCTTATCCTGAACTGGTCGCCCAGCTAGGCAAAGCCATGGCCCAGTATGCTGCTGGCACTATCGTCGCCCCAACCCGTCAGGTTCTGGACTATCCCAAAACGGGGAAAATGCTGTCCATGCCAGCGGTTTCACACGATATAGGTGTTCATAAACTGGCTAATGTGATGCTGGACAACCAGCAGCAGGAACTGGGCAGTATCCAGGGCCTGGTCAGCGTCTACGACGCCCAGAACGGTTTGCCGCTACTGATTCTGGATGCACCCACCCTATCCGGACGCCGTACTGCAGCGGTATCCATGCTGGGTATTCAAGCCCTGTGGCCCCAAGGGCCGGAGCACATTACTTTGCTGGGGTACGGACAACAGGCTGTCGCGCATTGCGATGCCATCATGACGCTGTACCCCAAAGCACGCGTCACCCTGACGGGCCGTAACCCAGACCGTGCACAGGCTGTGGCCACATCCTTGCAAGCCAGATTCGGGGACCGGGTCCAAGCCACCACAGCTGTTCCGGAAAAAACGGATGTGCTGATCGCTCTGACCTCCAGCCTGACACCCGTGTATCACGAACCCGCACGCCTTGATCGCTTGCTGATTGGCTTGGGAGCCTTTCAACCGGATATGGCCGAGTTCGAGGCCCACACCTTGCTGGCCAGCCGTCTATATGCGGATGATGTCGCCGGTGCCCGCCAGGAAGCAGGCGACCTGATCCAGGCCGGCGTGGACTGGGAGCAAGTCCACAGCATTCACCAGGCGCTGCGTACCCCAGCCCCCAAAGACAAGCCCTTGTTCTTCAAATCGGTAGGCTCGGCTGCGTGGGATTTGGCAGCAGCACGCTGCGCCCTGCAACATTTAAACCAAGCCTAAATACTTAGGCTATTAACTAGCTGACTTCACACGCCAAAGCGCGCCCAGAGTGTTACTCTGGCGCGTACAATCCCTTACAGTCACTTACCGATCTCTTTTTGCCGCCCTGCCCATGACTTCTACGCTCCCTCCCACCGAAGACGATCCGTATCAGATCCAGTCCAAATTTGAAATTCTGCGTGTTTTACAGGCTATCGAAAAAGGGGGCCTGTTACTGCACATGGAAGCCAATCAGGGCAATGACCGGATTGTCACCACCATTCTGGATATTGATCTGGACAACAACGTGGTGGTGATTGATACCGCCAACAAAGAAGAAAAAACCCGCAATCTGCTGCAGTCCGAACATACCCATTTCGAGACCTCGCTGGACAAGATCAAGGTGACGTTTCAAGGCCCCACCCCAGAGGTCGTGTCCTACGAAGGTCAGCCAGCCCTGGCGATCCCGATCCCCGAATCCATTCGCCGCTTGCAGCGACGCGAGTTCTTCCGCGTCAACGTACCCGTCAGCGAACCGGCCATGGTGATCTTGCGCTTGAATAACGAATCCAAAAGCTTTCTGCTGCACGACATCAGCGGTGGCGGCTTGTCTTTGGTGGACGAATCGCAAAGTCTGGCAGAAGTGATCGGCACGCATAAAACCGAATCCCTGCTCGAACTGCCGCAAGCCGGTTCTTTTGTTGTGGCACTACAAGTAGCGCGTACGGAAACACAGCAGTTGCCTAATGGCAAACAGATTCAACGTTTGGGCTGTACCTTCATTGACCTGTCTGCCTCCACGCAGATGGCAATTCAGCACTACATCGGCCGCCTGGAGCGCCAGCAGATCGCCAAACAGCGCGGTCACGGCTAATTGGATGTTTGAGACATCCCCAAATCGCTGGGGGTGTCCACATCGCGCAAGATCCCCTCATCCACTAAAGGCACAAACAAGGTCTGATCCTTGTTGGCTTGCAACAAGTCGCGCGCACCCTGCTCGTCTACCAGCTCCAAAAGCGGTTGATGCCACTCCAATCCAAAGCCAACCGGATTGCCAGGCTGGCCATTAAAAACGGGGCGTACAATTCCGGCCCCATCCTGCACAGCCTGGGCCACTGCCGCTACAGTGCTTGGCCGCAACCAAGGCATATCCGCCAGCAAAACAACATACCCATAACGGGGACTGCTAGCTCGGATACCGGCTTTCAGGCTAACACCCATACCGCGGATGGCCTCAGGTGCCTGAACAAATCTGATCGGCAAGTCACCCAACTCCTGACGCAAAATCTGCTCATGGATATCACAAACAAGCAGCACCTCATCGAGCACAGACAAAGCCGTCTCACAGACGCGGCGCACCATCGTTCTACCATCTTCAGTCTTGGCTAACAGTTTCAACTGCTGGCCCGACGGATCAAACCGCCGCCCCAAGCCTGCCGCCAGAATAATGCCGGTCACCCCAGATACATGCTGCTGCCCTGCCATTGATTCACCTCTCCAGTCTCACGTGACTACTCTGTCACACCATGTCTTTTCACGCCCCTGCGTACAGGATAAATTTATTGATAGAAACAAGCACGAAGAAACCAAGCAACACTCAATGTAGTAACATAACTACATTCAAATACCGCAGGAGGGTGCATCATGACTATCACCACTCTTTCAAGCCGAGAATTCAACCAGGCCACCAGTGAGGCCAAAAAAGCCGCGCGCAATGGTCCCGTCATCATTACCGATCGTGGTCGCCCCTCACACGTGCTAATGACATTCCAGAATTACCTGCAACTGACCGAGCAGCGCCGCAACATTATTGATGAATTGGCCATGTCAGACGATGACGCCGACATCGACTTTGAACCTGCTCATAGCAACATCAACACTCGCCCCGTTGATTTCTGACCATGTACCTTCTGGACACCAACGTCGTCTCCGAAATACGGAAAATGAAATCTGGCAAAGCCGATGCAAATGTCACCGCCTGGATTCACAGCGTCAACGCCGCCACCCTGTACATATCCGTCATTACCGTCCTGGAACTGGAACAAGGCATCCTGAGCAAAGAGCGGGAAGATGCCGCCCAGGGAACCATATTGCGCAATTGGTTTGAAAATCAGGTGCTACCCGCATTCTCCCAAGCCACCTTGAACATTGATGCAGCGGTAGCACGACAATGTGCCCAATTGCATGTTCCAAACAAGAAGGGCGAACGGGACGCCTTGATCGCGGCAACAGCCCTGGTTCACAACATGACCGTCGTCACGCGCAACACCAAAGACTTCAAAGGTTCCCCTGTCACCCTCCTCAACCCGTGGGAAAACTGAGCCGAACAGCTCTCCAAAATCAGCAGCCCCCAGCATCCTCTATTCAGATACCCGGCCACCAGCAAATATCATCTCTTAGCAGCGTCACCATTCCGGCCTGCTCAGTTTCCCAATCCTGGCCTTGGCTGGCAGACTCGCTCCTGACTATCTGACTACTTTCCCCTCCAATTCCCACCCTCCTCGTTTCTTTTCCTCCGCCCCAGTGCCGTTTGGGCTTTAACCAGTGTCACATGTTTTCTTGTGCGGCCCGGGTACGGCTTGGCGGGCGAGTCAGGGCTCTTGCCGCGGGCAGAGTGCTGGGGCGGGATGCAAGGGGCGTGCCGTTTGAGGAGCACGCTTGCCGTTTGTCCGGGGGACAAACCGCGCTCAGAGTTCACGACCCGCCCGCCCCGGCACTCTGACAAGGGAACCCACGCGCAGCGTGGGCAAGGGACCCGCCAAGACAAGCCGTACCCGGGCCGCACAAGAAAACCATCCACAGGCCTCACGCAAAGCCCAACGGCACGTCCAGAAGAAAGCCGCCCAAAAAAAGCGACTCCCCCGGCAACCCCGCAACCCTTTAACCCAAAACTCAAAGCTCAAAGCTCAAAAGAGCAGATGCACGCCGTTTAAAAACCCCGACCAAGGGTTTAAAACCAACAATATCAATTTGACACATCTGCTATATTTTTCCGACACAGGCCAAGGCACCACCCTTCATCAGCCCTGCCCCGATGCAGCAACAATGAACGCCCCACTCTAATCAAACTGTTTCCTCTACCTCAGGGGCCATCCAGTGCAAACAATATCTCGCGCCTTCAACACCTGCTCAACAATGAAACCAACAAAACTGTGTGCCGCCCTGGCGCTTGTCATTGCCCCACTGTCTGCTCAAGCCCTGGAAGACAGAATCATAGAAAACGCCTCGGGACGCCCCGTCTTTATCGCGCGTTTTTTTGAAATTGGCGATGGTCCGTTCGACAACCAGGGCAATACATCCTACTGGAGCTGGCAAGGTCATGAAGCCTACAAAAACGAGATCGTTGACGGCTTGGGCTATTGGGCTGAAATACTCCAGACCCAAGGTAACAATCCTCCAAGCATCGTCAATATAGGTACGAGTAATGTGTCGGGCAACGCCTACGGTGGCTCACCCGAAGCCAATGACGGCCAAAGTGCGTTAACGCAAATGCAGCAAAATATCTTCGGCCTGACGCCAGCGGCAGGCACGCTGCCATTAGGTGGGCATGGGTTTTTTGGCCTGGGCACAGACGACTACGCAACAAAACCGACGCTTACACAAACACCCCAGACCGGTAAAGACAGCGTACTCCTGACGGCCATTCACGAAGTTGCTCATGGCCTGGGTATCTTAAGCAGCGTAGAAAACAGAGGCGATGACCATGACATACGACCGTATTTCACAAGCCAGCTGAGTAGCTGGACGCAACTGCTAAGGGACGACAACGGTAATCCAGCACAGGCAGGACAGAAAGTTCTATGCAATGGCTGCAACACCTCTTACGACCCTGATGCCTTCGATCTGCGCCAGGACAAGGGTTTCCTGGTCGGTGCCAATATCGAGCAAGTCCTGGCTGGAGGCCTGCAGGGCGTGCCCGTCAAGATATTGGGGGAAAACGGCGACGTAGATGACAACTTCATGAGCCACATCGAACTTCGAAACAGCGTCATGAGCCACCAGAATTTCCGTAACTATTCGGGCTTCATGGAAGCTGAACTGGCCGTCCTGCAAGACCTGGGCTACACCATTGACCGGGCCAACTTCTTCGGGCGCTCGATCTACGGCGATGGCCTGAAACTGGTGAATACACAAGGCTTCTTTGCCCGCAATGCCCAGGGCACCCACTACCTTCCAGGTCAGTACAACCAATCCACTTTAGGCTTGGGCCTGCATATCTATGGCAGCAATAATCAGGTCCGACAAGCCGCTGACCTGCTGGCAGCAGGATCAGGCGGTGCAGGCATACGGGTCGATGGCGAGAACAACACCCTTGTCATCGACCCAGGCGTCAGAATCTACGCAGATGGTTTGAACGGGCGAGGCGTTCAATTTGCCTATGGTCGCGGACACACACTGGTTCATCGCGGCGATATCCAGGCTAGCGGCCCTCAGGGTGTAGGCCTGCGTTTTGATTTTGGCACCAACTCGCTAGGCAACGAGACCGAGCGACGTGGATCCTACATCCGCAGCAGCGAGGGCAGCAATGAAGCCCTGCTCCCCGAACTGAACGGCCCCCTGGTTCAACAAGCCGACATCAGCGGGCGAGTTGCAGGTCAAGAAGCGGCCATCCTGATCTCTGACAATGCCTACGTTGAGCGCATCAACCTGATGCAAGGCGCACAAATTGAAGGCGATATAGTGTCGCATTACGCAGAACGCGACGACAACAACAAGCTGCGTCTGACTACGCTGTCCTTTGGTCAGGCTGCCAACAAGATGGGCCGCAGCATTGATCAGCCCGATGCCACATTCCACTTGAGCTACGCCGGCAACATCACCGGCAAAGACAATCTGGCCCTGTCATTTGACGGCGGCACAACGCAACTGAACGGCACCTTGCAGGTTCACAGCGCCACCATCAAGGAAGCAGCAACCTTGGGCGGGAATGCCAGTTTCGATCTGGCCAGCGGCAATGCTCTGATTAATGCCGGCACCCTGGCGCCCGGCAACTCCGTCGGACGCATCAATGTAAATGGCAACTTCCAACAAACAGCAACAGGCCGCCTGTTAGCCGAATTTGATGGTAAAGGCGGCCATGACACCCTTGCCGTCAGTGGCCATGCTGACTTGGCCGGCACGCTGCAACTGACGCCCGCCGCCGACTGGTATCAAAACGCCTGGTCCGTCGACACAAACTCGTTTGTGGAAGCAGCCAGCTACAGCGGCAGCTTCGGCACCACTCAAATCGCTTCCGTATCACCCACCTTGCAATTTGACGCCGCTCCCTTGGGTAATGAACGCTATCGCTTGTCGGCCACGCGAGCCAACAATGCCTATAGCCAGTATGGCCGCGACGAGAACCAGCAAGAAGCTGGCCAAGCCTTGTTCAAACTAGCCGCCGCTGGGCCAGCATCCGCACAAGGCCTGTTCCAGACGCTCGACTTCTCCGCTACCGACGGTTCACAAATATCCGCCGCCCTGGACCAGATCTCACCGGCAGGCTACAGCGCTGCAATGGCCGGCTCCCTGATGCATGAGCGCTCGATCATGCAAACCGCCCGCCAAGGCCTGAGCCAAAGTATGCTGCGACCCGGTACTGACTGGCAGGGCTACGCCTTGGTATTCGGTGCCAGTGGCGATCAAAACACGCGCGGGTCCATGCTTGGCTACGATGCCAACAGCTATGGCCTGATCGTTGGAGCTGGACGCGCCCTGGAAACGGCCCCCGACTTCGCCGTGGGAGCGCAGCTGGATATTTCAGACCTGTCGGTCAAACCAGATGCCCCTTACTCCGGCAAGAGCAAAGCCACCGCGTTTGGTCTGGCTGCCCATCTGCAATACCGCCCCGGTGCTCGGGAAGGTCTTTTTGCATTCAGCGGGCTGCGCCTGGGTCTGGAACAAGCCGATATGCGCAGACAAATTGCCATTGGAGACTACCAGGCCACGCACTCGTCCGACTGGACAGGACGCAATCTGTCGATTGACGCCGGCACAGGCTACCTGTGGCAGTTGGACCCATCCTTTTCTGTCGGACCCTTTGCCAGCATGAACTATGCCCTGGTGTCCCGCCCATCGGTCGACGAATCTGGCAATGCGGCCACTCGACTTCACCTGGACAGCAAGCGCGTAGACGCCCTGCGCTCCAGCCTGGGGCTGACGGCAGAATGGAAGCGCGCCCTGGCTGATGGCAGCAACTTGGCCGTGAACGTTGACATTGGCTGGAATCACGAATGGCTGGATCGCGACCTGACTCAAGCTGCCCGTTTCGCCATTGCATCCACAGATACGACGTTCAATACCCGCAATAGCGTACTGCCCCGCGACACGATGAGCCTGCGAACTGGCCTGGCCTGGCAACGCAGTGAGCGTCTGTCGATTGGCACCAGCATCAGTTCACAGTTCGGCGGCGGGTATTCATCGCTGCAAGGACAGATGAATCTGCGCTGGGCGTTTTAAAAACAGATGGCCTCACACGGACCTGAACAGCAACTATAAAAAAGCCCCCGAGAGTCGTTCGACTCCCAGGGGCACAGGTCCGACAGCCTGCCCCCAAGCGGCAGACCACCGATACTCGCTCGATCAAAGTCCGATCAACTTCATCGCTTCTTCACGCGTTGCCACGGTGGCGTACTTCTGACGCATATCGAACAGGTTCGCCTCGTGAGGGCCAATCGCACGGTCACCCACGCAATCCGATACCACCAAGGGACGGAAACCCAGTTGCATCGCATCGACCACGCTGGAACGCACACAACCGCTGGTCACGGCGCCAGCAACCAGCAGTGTTTGCACACCACGCTGGGTCAACCAAGCCGCCAAGGGCGTACCGAAAAACGCCGAAGGCACATTCTTGCGAACGATGAACTCACCGGGCGCAGGAGCCAATTCCGGCACAATGTGGCTGTTGTGCGCATCTTCGATCAGACCCAGCATGCCGGGGACTTTAATGCTGAAGATGTTGTTATCAGCGCCATCATCGGCGTACACGATACGCGTATGAGCCACCGGCCAACCCTGTTCACGCGCCGTTGCCAACAGCTTCTGTGTGTTCTCGATAGCTTCAGGAATATTGCCGCCACCAAACACGGCAGGATTCGCAAAGCCATTCACCAGATCAATAATCAACAAGCCGTAAGGAGCTTTAGGCTCCAGCGTCGACCCAAAACCTTGTTGAGCGTACACCGCTCCTTCATTCGTACTCACCAACGCCTCCGTCCAGTACTTTGCCATCACGCACGACAGCGCGGCCATCCAGGCTGACCGTGCAATTGCGCAAAGGAATATCAATGTGGCAGGCCGTCGTGCGATTGCCGCCAGCCTCGTTGTTCGGGCCCAGGGAGAACAGGAAGTTACCCTCGAACGCACGCGCATCCATGCCAATGGTGTTTTCACGCGAGTACAGACCCAGTGTGGACCAATGGCAACGTGGTTGCAGACCCCAGCCGATATGCGAGATAGCGTAGCCTTCGGGGTCATTGAAGGACTTCATGTACTCGTCCAATAATTGCGCCTCAATGCCTCCTTCGATCTTCGTGGCATAACCATTCTCCACAGTCAGAATAATCTGCTCGGAGGAATACTTTTTCTGCGGCAGCAGGATGTCGCCCTTGTCGATCACAATGGTGCCGTTAGTGCCCAGCTCGTTCGGCCAGGTCAGCACAAAACCGCTGGGCCAGTGGTCCCAACGACCCGGCTCATCCACAAAACCGTATTCACGAATCGCCGGGAATTCACCCAGCGGGCAACGCAGGTTCGTACCGGCAGGAGAGGTAATACTCATTTCCTTGGCGGCCTTGATCAAAGCGGCTGCCGCAGTCACGCGTGCACGATCCGCTTCCGTTGGCACCGTGCGAACCAGAATTTCTGGTGGCTCCACCGCCAGCAGAATCTTCGTGCCCGACTTCAGAATGTCGATCTGCTCGGGCGAGAACAACAGGGTCATCAAGTCCAGCACCAGATCACTGGCCTTCAGGGCTGCAATCGCTGCTTCGTTACCCGTCAGCGGGGTCGTACCCAGGTAGGCCAGCGAGTCACGGCTCAAGGCTTTTTCCGCGTTGACCGGCAACAAGTCCAGGCGATTCACAATCGCACCCATGGACTGAGCAGCAATCTGCGCACACTGCATGGTTTGCGGGTGCGTGGTCGAGCTGGTCAGCAAGGTCACGGTTTGACCTGCCTGCAGCTTGGACAGGCGTAGCACTTCTTGCCATGCCTCGATAAGTTGGTAATCACTAACTGCCATCTTGTCTCTCCTTGTGAAAGGTTCCGACACTGACGCGGAACCTTTGCATCACGACGGGCCGCCCATGCGGCCCTTTCAACATCACACCAAGCGCTGGCCCAGGAAGTCACCGAAAGCTTCGTAAAAGCCTGCTTCGTTATCCCAAGGAATCATGTGACCGGCATCAGGCACGCGAACGTGCTGAACGCCAGGGGCCAGCTGCTGAATCTCGGCCACATCCTCGTCACGCACCACGTCACCACGCTCGGCTGTCATTAGCAAGGCAGGCACGGTCAAATGCGGGAAGTCGACATGAATATCGTCGGTATGAAAGCCCTCAAAGCTGGCCAGAATCGCAGGCTCATGGCAGGTGTGCAGCCACTGGGCACGCAATTGCAATTGCTCTTCGGTCCAGGTCGGGCAAAAGGCACGCATGTCTTCTGCGGTGCAGCCTTTGCGAGCCATCGCCATGGAATCCACGTACCAGGGCAACTTGGAGGGATAAGCGCGACGACCTGGGCCGGACACTGGCGGATCAACCATCACCAGACGGTTCAGGCCATCGCTGTTCTTGTGAGCGGCACGCAAACCAATGCGGGCACCCATGGAGTGACCGACCACGATGTAGTCCTTCAGGCCCAGCGCCTGAGCCAGTGCGATCAAGTCATCCGCCTGCGCATCCAGGCTGTAATCCATACCTTCAGCCGCTTCGCTCAAACCGCGACCACGTACGTCCTGAATGTAGGTATCAAAGTGCTTGCCGAACTGCTCGCCCACAAAGCCCCAGGTCACAGCCGGGCTGGTAATGCCAGGAACAATGATGACGGCTGGGCGCTGATCGCGACCCTCGCTGGAACCACCGTAACGCAAGTAATGCTGACGAATGCCATTGGCATGAACATGGCCGCCGTAAAGAAAGGTACTCATTAATCTGTCCTTGGATTGAAACCGTCAGGCCCTAAGCCCGACCCATGAAAACTGCTGCTGCCTAGGCCATTTGAGGCGTAGCAGCCAGCGCGGCCCGGACCACATCCGGTGTAAAAGGCACCTGCCGAAAACGTCGGCCAGTTGCATCAAACAAAGCATTGGCAATGGCCGAGGCACAGGGTACGGAGGCGGATTCGCCCGACCCCATAGGCGGCTCGGACTGCCTGTCCATCAAAATCACCTCTATGGGCGGGATACGTGGGAAATCAACGATGGGATAGGCGCCCCACTCCGCACTGACCACGCCCTGTGCGT
Source organism: Alcaligenes sp. RM2 (assembly GCF_052931795.1). Lineage (NCBI taxonomy): Bacteria > Pseudomonadati > Pseudomonadota > Betaproteobacteria > Burkholderiales > Alcaligenaceae > Alcaligenes > Alcaligenes sp. RM2. The sequence continues at coordinate 366,996 of NZ_JBRFIO010000003.1, read as the reverse complement.
TAAAGCGCACCTGTTCATACAACGTGCGGCTCAAGGACTGAATCACATTGCCGTGAATCTGGTGGCGCACACCGGCCGGGTTCACCATCTGCCCGGTATCCTGACCCACATAAATCTTCTGCACGTCGATCACGCCCGTTTCTATATGGACCCGCAAATCCAGTAACCAGGCTGACCAGGCCGCCCCGAAACCAGGGAACTTGCTGTGTATATAACGGGCATACGACAGACCACGGCCATACAAATAGCCCTGCTCATCCGGCTGCCCGCGCGAACCACGCTGCCCAATCTGCCAGTGCCCCTTATCCGCCACCGCCTGCAGCAGCTCCTGAGCACGTTCATCCTGATCCAGATAACGCAGGCGATAGGTCAAGGGGTCCACACCCGCTTCCACTGCCAGCTCATCCAGAAAGCAGTCATGCGCAAAAGAGTTGGGCATGGCCGACACGCCGCGCAACCAGGAAGCGCGCACAATCGCGGGCATGTCCTGACACACAATGCGCTGCTTGGGATAGCTGTAAGGCGGTACTGCCGTGCGATCCCCCATTTCCAACTGACGGGGGGCCGCCGACTCCCGCCCCGTCAGCAAGAGCGCCAGGTTCGGCGCATCGTTGGAGGGGTAATGGGTCACAAAATCGTAATGACGCAGTTGCCCTTGGGCATCAATGGAGCCTTCGACATCCATCAACTGAGCAGCGCCTTTAGGCTCCCAGCCGTGCTCTTGTTCTCGCGTCAGTTGCACACGCACCGGCGCACCTACGGCTTGGGACAAGAGCAAGGCATCCGCACACACATCGTCAGCACAATTACGGCCATAGCAACCGGCCGCTTCGTGACGGATGATCTCCAGACCGGCCTCGTCCTCGTCCAGCAACTGGCTCAAATGAACGCGCAACATATGCGGGTTCTGCGAGCCTGACCAGATCCGGCTATGACCGGGCTGATAGTCCGCCACCGCGCAAGACGGACCAATAGAGGCATGGAGTTGAAAAGGCCAGACATAGCTACGCTTCAAGCGTTTGCCTTCTGGCGGCAGCTCGTCAAAACCCGGCCCTTTATCGGCCAGCAAACGCTCTGTCATGGGCTGACGACGAATCAGCTGCTCCAGATTGCTCATATCCTCCAGCGGAGGAATCGCTTTCCAGCGCACTTTCAATTCGCGGGCAGCACGCATGGCGTGTTCTTCACGACGCGCGACCACACCAATAAAGTCGCCAATCACCACGACCCGCACATCGTCGCCAATATGACGGATGGACTCCTCGTCCACGGACTCCAGACTGCGACCGATGAAGTCGCCGCTATCACGCCCTATATAAGGAGGACGCACAACGCGGCCATGCAACATACCGGGCACGCGCACATCGTGCACATACACCCACTGCCCTGCGACCTTGCCCGGAATATCGACACGCGCCTGGGCTGTCCCTACAATGCGCAATTGTTCGGCCGGTTTGGTGGGAGTTTCTTTATCCAGATAGGCCCGCAGTTCCAGACCCTCCAGCAGTTTCCAGTAAGTCAGGCTGCGCCCGTCCGGGGCAATGATGGTGCCGTCTTCCACGCGTAATTGATCGGCAGGCAGTGCCCAGCGTTCTGCGGCTTGTGCCAGCAGCAATTGACGTGCCTGAGCCGCCGCCTTGCGCAGCGGTACAGCATGAATCTGAATCGAAGCACTGGCGATGGTGGGGCCTTGATTGGGCACCGCATCGGTATGACCCAGCACCATTTGCACGCGTGCCATGGGCACATCCAGCTCGTCGGCCACAATCTGACTCAGTGCAGTTTGAATGCCGGTACCCAGATCCACGTGCCCATTAAAAGCGCGCACCCAGCCTTGTTCGGACACGGCGACAAAGACATCGTCGTGCGCCTGCAAATACTCGGACACCACGCCGGGCTGGCCGGGCGAAGGCTTGGGAGGCCGCGCCGGTGCCGCTAAAATCAGCAAGGTGCCAGACGCCCTGAGCAAGTCTTGCTGCTGGTGGCGCGGCGCATCGTAAGACATCACACTCTCCTGGCTGGGCTTGATATAAGGGGCTGGAAACCGGCCATCAGGGCTCCATCCCTGAAAACCTGCCTGAAACGCCCCCTGGCAAAACATTGATTACTAGCGTACACGCCCTAATAAAAACAAATGCCGTGCGCTTCAACCCATTTATCGCAACTACTATAAAGAGAAAATCAAGGGCTTAATAATCAGTGTAAACCCTATATTAAATAAGATTAGACCGAATTTCGAACGCCTTCCCAGGAGGGCTTTGATTGATACCTCAAGGGAGTAGTAGAATCTATTTACTCGATAAATTAAAGTGTATACACTTAATTTAAGCATATCAATACCGAGCTGATAAAAGCACCGCACACGCTGTCCGACAACAAGGTGCGATCTACCAAAGGTGAAACCCATGAACCCTTGTACTCGCCCGCACACCTTGCGGGTCAATCAAGAGACCCACATCATCGAGGTGGAACCCGATACGCCGCTGCTTTATGTATTGCGTAACGACCTGGAACTGAATGGCCCCAAATTCGGCTGTGGCCTGGGTGAATGTGGCGCCTGTACGGTGCTGGTCGATGGTGTGGCCGCCCGCTCCTGTGTTGTGCCTGTCAGCCTGGTAGAAAACCGCCAGATCACTACCTTGGAAGGCTTGGCCCGGAACGGCCAGCCTAATGATGTTCAGCAGGCATTTATTGACTGCCAGGCCGCACAATGCGGCTATTGCCTCAATGGCATGGTCATGACCGTGCAGGCCCTGCTGGAACGCAATCCGCAAGCCACCGAAGAGCAAATTCGGGACGAGCTGCGCTATAACCTGTGCCGTTGCGGCACGCACGTAGAAATCATGCAAGCCGCTGTACGCGTCGCAAAGGCTAGGCCATGAGTCATTCAGTACAAGACCTTTCCCGAGCGTTGTGGCCGGAACTGCCTGATGGCACCAGCCTGCTGCATGGCGCTGTTGTACGCCCTCCTTACTGGTCCTACGAAAACGGGCAGTATCTGGGTGCTGAATTACAGACCGTAAACCAGCAGGCCGCCCTGCAAGTGCCTGGTGTCGTGGCCTGTGTGCGTATGGGCAATTTTCTGGGTGTGCTGGCGGTGCAAGCCGAGCAGGCTCAGCAAGGCGCTGCTTTGCTGGATGCACGTTGGGCTACGCCCGTAGCGGCAAACCAGGCTACGCTTCCAGCGAATGAGGATGTTGCTGCTACGCTTAGCACCCCCGATCAAAGCTATGAATGGCAATCTGCCGCCGAGCATCAGGAAACTGCCTGGGCCCGTGCCTGTTATCACGACAAACAGCTTTATGTTTGGGCGCATACGCAGCGCCCCGCGGCCCTGCTGATTGAGCTGCAAGCCTTGAGCGGCCTGCCCAGCGAACAGATCCATTTGCAGGATATTGCCGGCAATCAGGCCGATGCTTACGACTGTGCCATGGATGCGGCAGTCATGGCCTTTGGGCGCCCCCAGGCCGTACAAGTTCGTGCCAGCCACAGTGCAGACATCATTCGCCTGAGTGTCTTTAAAGGCACTGCAGAGCCAAACGATCTGAATGCCCATTTGCGGGCCACCCGCTGGCAACTGAATACCTTGTCCGGTGCGCGCCCTTCTCTGGCGGCCATTCTTTGCGGTCAGCCAGGTTTGCCCAGCAGCGGCCCGGCCGTAAAAAACGATTACTTCTCCGCCCCTACACCTAACTATGATGGCGCAGCCGCCAGCAGCGACCCCGACAGCCTGGCCCAGGCCACGATCTTTGCTCAAGAGTCGCAGTTCGATCAAGACTGCCACAGCCTGGGACTGGACCCCTTGGCGGCACGACTGGAACAAGTCAGTAGTCCCCAAGGTCGAGATCTGCTGCAACGGGTTGCCGAACAGTCGGACTGGTCCGAACCCTTGCCCGCCCATCAAGGCCCTTTACGCAAGGGTCGCGGGCTGGCCTACAGCCATATTGTTGAACACGTCCCCGGGCAAGCTGCACGCGAGCAGTGGTCCGCCTGGGCCGTGGATGTTAGCGTCGATACCCGCCAAGGCACACTCAGCATAGACAAGCTGACCATTGGCCACGACAGCACCGAGCTGGGCACTCCCGAGCAGGCCACGGAGTCCGCGCCTGCCTTGGCCGACCGACTGAGTCGTTGGGCGCAGCAACTGCTAAACAACGGCGTGGGCAAAGGCGGTGAAGGTCATAGCGACAGCCCCGTCAAAGAAACAGCCGACAAGCCAGCCGTTCAGCTGGTCAAACGGGAGTCTGCTGTAGGCCAGCCTTTGGCCTGGAATCAGGGCGTGGAACTGCCTGCCGCTGCCGCCATTGCCAATGCAATTTTCAATGCCAGTGGCATACGTCTGACCAGCGCGCCTTTTAGCGAACAGTCTTTGGCACTGGGCTATCAGGCCGATAAGACAGGCAGCAGCAAAAAACGCAAAGCCTGGTGGGGTGCCTTGGCCGCGGTCGCCACCGGCACAGTCTTGAGTGCCCTGCCCTGGCGACCTGCCATTGCACCGGTCGGCCAGGTGGATACCTCCATCTTTTCAGAGCTTGCCATCGAACGCGGCCGCCTGGTTGCAATTGCGGGCGACTGCATGGTCTGCCACACTGCTGAAGGCGGCACACCCAATGCGGGCGGTCTGGGTTTGGATACGCCTTTTGGCACGATCTATACCACCAACATCACCCCGGACAAGGAAACCGGCATAGGCAGCTGGAGCTACAAAGCCTTTGAACGCGCCATGCGCGAAGGTATTCATCAGGACGGTCGCCACCTTTACCCGGCCTTCCCTTACACGGCCTTTGCCAAGATCAGCGATGAGGACATGCAGTCCCTGTACGCCTACTTGATGACGCAAGAGCCGGTGAAATCCGAAGTGCCTGAAACCAAACTGCCCTTCCCCATGAATATGCGGCCTTTGGTAGCGGGCTGGAACCTGCTGTTTCACCGTGATCCGAATGCCTACGTGCCGGACCCCACGCAAACTGTGCAGTGGAACCGGGGAGCCTATCTGGTCAATAGCAGCGGCCACTGTGCCGCCTGCCATAGCCCGCGCAATATGCTGGGTGCCGAGAAAGGGGGTGAAGCGAATTTCCTGGCCGGTGGTTTTGCGGACAACTGGGAAGCGCCTGCACTCAATAGCTTGTCCAAAGCCCCCATTCCCTGGACAGAACAGGAGCTGTACCAGTACTTGCGTACCGGCTATTCGCCCCGACATGGCGTAGCAGCAGGACCAATGGGACCGGTAGTAGCAGGCCTGGCAGAGCTGCCTGAGTCCGACGTCCGCGCCATGGCGCATTATCTAAGCAGCCTGAACCCGGTCAAGAGCGAACAAGAACAAACGCACGCCGCCCAGGCCGCGCTTTTGGAGCAGAACAGCCGCAGCAATAAGGAAGTGATGTTGATGCCGGGTGAAAACCTGTTCAACGGCGCTTGTGCTGTCTGTCACGACCCGCGCGGTGGGCCGGTGCTATTTGGTGCCCGCCCGTCCCTGGCCTTGAACAGCAATCTGCACAGCGAGCATCCGGACAATACGATTCAGGTATTGATGCACGGCATTACCCGTCCGGCACAGCCTGCTCTGGGCTCCATGCCCGGTTTCAAGAACAGCATGAATGACGAGCAGATGGAAGATTTGCTGAACTATATGCGAGCGCGTTTTGCTCCGGACAAACCGGCCTGGACAGGACTGAAAGACAAGATTGCGACCATCAGGGAACAGAAGGGACACTTGTAGACGGGGGGTGTCCGCAGAGAGTGTTTGGACGCGCGGCAAACGAAACAAAGGCGGCTTCAAGTTTTCACTTGGCCGCCTCTGTTTTATGGTGCATCGCCTTCAGACTTGGCCCAGGCCAAGCCCAAGATCCCAGCCTGGCCCGGACTCAAAACCCATCAGCCGGAAAAACCACCAGCCTCCAGGAACTTCTGCTCCTCCGCAGTCGTAGTACGCCCCAGGATCGAATTACGGTGCGGGAAGCGCCCAAAGCGCTCCACCACATCCAGATGCTCCTCAGCGTGGTCCAGCCAGGGACGGCCAATTTCCTGATTCAGACGCACGGCCTCTTGCTGATCGGCCAGGTTCTCTGCATGGGAATACGGCAAGTAGCAAAACACCCGACGCTCCACCGGAATCTGTTTATCCAGCCCCTTGGCCACCATTTCCTTGGCAATCGCCAACCCCTTCTCATCGGTCGCATACATGCGCGTGGTATTGCGAAAAGAGTTGCGCGGAAACTGATCCAGCAGAATCAGCAAGGCATAGGCTCCTTCTGCCGTCTGTGCCCAATCATCCAGCTCGCCCTTGGCCGCACGTTCGTGCCAGTCCAAAAACCGTTCGCGAAATTCCCGGTCAAAGTCATCGGACTTGCGAAACCATTTCTCTGGCCCTGATTCAACCCAGAAATCAATCACTGCCTGAGGATTGGGACGTGCATCTGCCATGGTGTTCTCCTGGAGCCGGTCTGGCCTCCAATACGGGAAGGCCCGAAGTTAGACGGACAGGTAAGTGCGCCGCACTTGCTCGTTGGCACTTAATTCCTGCATGGCGCCACTGTACCGTATTTGCCCCTTTTCCAGCACATAAGCCCGATCTGACACCAGCTCGGCAAAATGCAAATTCTGCTCGGACAGCAAGATGCTGACACCGGCCTGCTTCAGCTCCAGAATCATGTGCACCATCTGCTCCACAATCACGGGAGCCACGCCCTCGGATGGTTCGTCCAGCAAGACCAGATAAGGATTGCCCATCAAGGTGCGCGCGACGGTCAGCATTTGTTGCTCGCCCCCGCTCATCTGCCCACCGGGCCTATCCTGCATTTGACCCAGATTCGGAAACAGGCTGTACAAGCGCTCGGGCTGCCAGTGCGGAGCTGCTGTACCATCGGGCCAGCGCCGTGCTGGCTGACGTCCCACTTCCAGATTTTCCGTGACGCTCAGGTCGGTAAAGATACGCCGGTCTTCGGGCACAAAGCCCAAACCTGCGCGTGCGATTTCAAATGGCTGCTTGTCGTGAATGGCCTGGCCCATGAATTCAATGTGACCGTCGCAGCGCTCCATCAAACCCATAATGGATTTCAAGGTAGTGGACTTGCCCGCGCCGTTACGCCCCATCAAGGCGACCACTTCACCACGTTGCACGGTCAGTGACAGGTCAAACAAGATATGCGCAGCACCGTACCAGGCATTCAAGCCATCCACACTTAGCAAAGGCTGCTTGTCGGCCACGCCTGTGGCAACCCGCTCAGAACCGGCTACTAAATCCTGCATCATGCGGGCTCCTTGTTCTCGAATGTTTTGCCTGTGCCAAAGTACACCTCCTGCACCTTGGGATGCTGACGGATATAGTCTGCATCCCCTTCTGCCACCAGCCGACCACGGGCCAGCACCAACATGCGGTCCGAGTGCTCGAACACCACGTCCATACTGTGCTCGGTAAACAGCACACCCATATTGCGTTCGATCACCAGTTTTTTGGTCAGGCGCATCAGCTCATTACGCTCTTTGGGTGCCATGCCTGCCGTGGGTTCGTCCATCAGCAAAAGACGGGGGTCGTTGGCCAATGCAATCGCCAGCTCTACCCGCTTCACGTCCCCGTAAGCCAGCTCGCTACAAGGGCGTTCAGCCTGCGCCAGCATACCCACCTGATCCAGCAAATCCAGCGCACGAGCCCGTTCGAACTGAGCCGCCCGACGCCAGAAGGAAAACAGTTTTTTCTGATGTGCCAGCAAGGCCATCTGCACGTTTTCCACCACCGTCAGAGACGCAAAAGTCGCAGCAATCTGAAAGGTACGGCCCACCCCCAAGGCAGCAATCTTGCGCGGGGCCAGCCCTACCAGTTCCTGATCGCCCAAACGCACTGACCCGGCTGTAGGCGTCAATTGCCCGCCCACCATATTGAAGGTGGTGGTTTTGCCAGCCCCATTGGGGCCGATCAAGGCCAGAAACTCTCCGGCCTGCACATCAAACTCGATACCGTCTACGGCCAGATTGCCGCCAAACGCTTTTTTAAGACCTCGTACTTGCAGCAAACTCATGACGATGCCTCCGGTGCTACGCGGCGATGCGCCCAGCGTTTGAAAAAGCCGGCAATACCCTGCGGGAAAGCCAGAACCAGCAGCAGAATCACGCCACCGAACAAGGCGCGCCAATACTGTGTAATGCCCAGGAAGAAATCCTGCAGCAACGTGAATACGGCTGCACCCACCACTGGCCCAACCAGAGTTTGCAAACCACCCAGCAAGACCATGACCAAGCCATCCACGGACTTGTTCACTGCGATCACTTCAGGCGAGACGCTACCTTTGGAAAAGACAAACAAGGCACCGGCCAGACCAGCAAACGTACCTGCCAGAATAAAGGTCAGCCACTGCACACGCTTGACGGGGATACCAATGGCCTCGGCCCGCAAGGCCGAGTCCCGGCTGGCACGCATGGCGTAACCAAAGGGGGAGAACAAGATGCGACGCAACAGGAAGGCCGCTGCCACCACCAGCAGCAAGGCAAAGTAATAGTAGCGATCACCCGACAGCCACTCCGCAGGCCAGATACCGACCACGCCATTGGAGCCACCCGTAAAGCTGTCCCACTGATACACAATCGACCAGATAATCTGTGCGAAAGCCAAAGTCAGCATGGCCAAGTAAACACCGGACAGACGCACGCAGAACCAGCCAAAGATCAGCGCACCCAAGCCTGCGACAGCTGGAGCCAGTACCAGGGACCAGCCCATGGACAAGGCCGCCGCTTTGAACAACAGAGCAGCCGCATAAGCGCCTAGACCAAAGTAAGCAGCATGACCAAAGGAGTTCATGCCCCCTGGCCCCATCATGAAATGCAGGCTCAAGGAGAACAGGGACAAAACCAGAATATCCAGAGCCAGCACGGGCGCATACGGGAACCAGTCGCTCATCAAAGGCAAGGCCGCCATCACACCCAGAACTACCAGCACCATGACCTGGAACGCTCCACTACCAGCACGAAGAGGCGCTTCGATAGGGGCCGAGTTACGGCTGACGGCTTGAGCACGCCCGAACAAGCCCCAGGGCCGGAACACCAGCACCACGGCCATGAAGATGAATTCCACCACCAGCGTCAACTTCGGAAAGGCAAAGTCCACCCCAAAGAAGGTGACCGTGCCCAGCGCAATACACAGGGCCTTCAATTCAGCGACGATCAGCGCAGCCACGTAAGCACCGGGGATGGAGCCCATGCCGCCGACCACCACAATCACAAAGGCATCCCCAATCACGCTCAGGTCCAGCAGCAGATTGGCGGGCTGACGCGGCAATTGCACAGCACCACCCAAACCCGCCAGGAAGGCACCCAAGGCAAACACACCCGTAAACAACCAGGCCTGATTCACACCCAGCGCACCCAGCATTTGTCTGTCGTGGGTCGCGGCGCGCACCAGCACCCCCCATCGGGTACGGGTCAGCAAGAGCCACAGCAAGCCCAGCACTACCGGACCGATCACGATCAGCACCAGGTCATAGATCGGGAAGAAGCGCCCTGCAATGGAAATAGAACCGCTCAAACCCGGAGCCAGCGGCCCCAGCAGATCTTCCGGCCCCCACACGGCCAAAGCGCCATCATTAATCACCAGCACCAGGGCAAAAGTGGCCAATAACTGGAACAGCTCGGGCGCTTTATAAATACGCCGCAGCAGCACGATCTCCAGCAAGGCCCCCAAGGCGCCGACCAGCAAGGCCGCCACAATCAAGCCTGCCCAGAACCCCAGCGCCGAGCCCCCCATGAACTGCACGGTGGAGTACGCCATGTAGATGCCCAGCATATACAGGGAACCGTGTGCAAAGTTGACGATGCGTGTCACCCCGAAGATCAGGGACAAACCCGCCGCCACCAGGAACAAAGACGATGCCTCGGCCAGCCCGTTAAGGAACTGCACCCATAAACCCGATAAGGCCATTACTGCCTCGCGTCAGAAGTGGCGCACCAGACGGTGCGCCGATCTACGAAATACTGCGTTCCTGGAATTATTGATTGGCCGCGGCAGGACGCCACTGGCTGACTTGCTCATCCGTAGGCTGTACATCTTTGCCATCGGCATAACGAATATTGGTCATGATGCCCTTGCCGTCTTGTTTGGCCAGCACACCCACATACGCCCCCTGCGTGGATTGCTGATCTTGCGTACGGTAAGTGATGGGGCCAAAAGGCGTGACCACATCCAGACCACGGAAGGCTTTGATCATGGCTTCCGTGTCGGTAGAACCGGCTTTTTCAATACCGGCGGCAATCGACACAATCGTGCTGTAGCCAATAATCGTGCCCAGGCGTGGGTGCTCTTTGTACTTGTCCTGATAGGCTTTCAGGAAGGCATTGTGCTCGGGCGTGTCGATGGCGTACCAGGGGTAGCCTGTCACAATCCAGCCTTCCGGCGTTTCTTCACCCAAGGGATCCAGGTACTCCGGCTCGCCAGTCAACATGCTGACTACCGGCAAGGCAGGGCTAAAGAACTGGCGCTGATTACCGGCACGGACCAAACGAGCCAGGTCGGACGCAAACAGTACGTTAAAGACCGCATCAGGCTTGGCTTCGGACAAGGCCTGCACCACGGCACCGGCATCGACCTTGCCCAGCGGGGTAGCCTGTTCAGCCACAAATTCAATATCGGGCTGGGCTTCTTTCATCAAGGTCTTGAAAGTGGCCACGGCGGACTGTCCATACTCGTAGTTGGGATACACAATCGCCCAGCGCTTCTTGTTCAGCTTGACGGCTTCGGGCACCAGCATGGCTACCTGCATATAGGTAGAGTTCCGCAGGCGGAAGGTGTAGCGGTTGCCATCGGCCCAGACGATCTTGTCGGTCAACGGCTCGCTGGCCAGAAAGAATACTTTTTTGTGTTTGGCAAAGTCGGTAATGGCCAGACCGATATTGGACAGGAAGGTCCCGGTCAGCACATCCACTTTTTCACGCGAGATCAATTCCTCGGCCGCACGTACCGCATCGCCGGGATTGGAGTTGTCATCCTTGATGATCAATTGCAGCTGCTTGCCGTGAATTCCCCCGGCCTGATTGATCTGCTCAACCGCCAGCTCCATCCCGTTTCGATAGGGCCCCAAAAACGCGGGCTGGGATTTATAGCTGTTCAGCTCCCCGATCTTGATCACCCCCTCGGCGGCAGCGGTGGCCCCCAAGGTTTGCAACATTATCGTTCCTGCCAGTGCTACCCCTGCAAATGTCTTGTTCATTGTCTTCTCCGTGGGCTTGTGAGGCGAAACACGACTCAGCAACTTGTCTTGTTCTAGTGATTTAAAGTGTACACATGGTATTTTTTGGAGTAAATCGGCCAAGACCTAGGGATATACCCTTGAACACTTTAAGCATAAAACACAACAAGCCAAGCAGAAAGCCGTTACAGCAAGGAGATCAAGAAGAAATGAGCAGAAAAAGTAGATAGCCTGAAACGAAGATAACTACCGATATACAGTGACTACACTTAATAAGCCCAAGGATTAAAACGCAACCACCCCGCCTGGTTCCTGCACGCGCCGAATCATGGTTTTCATAAACTGCTCCATCATATCCGGCAAACGGGAAGCAAACGGCTAAAAACGCTAGAAAGGCTTATGAGCTACTGCTCTGGAGTCACCGCGCCAAAGTGGCAATCAGCCACTGCGAGTCTCGTGAACTTTCTGCCCCGCCGAGGGTAAATCGTATAACTGAGGGGTGCGCGTTGGGTTGAAGTCCTGCCATTGGCCATCACTCCAATTGCCGTTGGCCCATTCAATCGCGTAGCCCCCATTGCGCTGCAATTCGCGCACTAGTACCGCCTCCTCGGCCGACCCCAGACGCGCCGCCAACATGACACCCGAAACACGATTTAAAGGCTCTTTTTCAGGCTTATGGCCACCCAGCTTCACGATGCCGCCCACCATGGCGCCGATGTAAGCCCCCAAGGCCGCAAAGGCAAGCAACAGCAGCTGAGGCCAGCTTGTCATGCTCAATAACCACCAGCCCAAGGCGATCCCCAAGACGGCCCCTAGAACGACACCCAGGATGGCACCCAAACCACCTCCTCGGGCAGCCTTGTCCAAAGTTCTGTCACCTCCAATCGGATACTGCGCATGCTGACCTCCTGGTTTAAGGTAGAAAATCTGCAGATCCTGACTTTCCAAGCCCAGCCCCTGCAGGACTCTCGCAGCTTGTTGGGCCTGATCAAACGTATCAAATTCCGCCGCAATAATGCGTTCCATAACAAGGCTCCCCAATAAATGTGTTCACCAAAGAACCAGCAAGTTTCGTTCCCAAACCCCGCTTCTACTGGGGAAATCCTCTATAAGGTTTCACCTGGAAATATCAATGCCTAAAGAATTTTGACGTTATATTCTCAAGAGATAAAAAAACGTAGCCTTCCAGGCTATTCTTTTGGAGACAAGATTTTGACTTTTCCCCGTCGCTTTCCATCCCGACTGACTCTTGGCGTGTTGACCACCAGCGTCTTGCTGGCCGCCTGTGCCAGCGCCCCCTTAAGTGAGCGCAGCGTCACCATCAAGCGCGACAGCTACGGCACTCCTCATATCTATGCCGACAGCACTTATGGCCTGTTCTATGGCTATGCCTATGCCGTGGCTACAGACCGTCTATACCAGATGGAAATTGCCAAGCGCTCTGGCTGGGGAACCGTGGCAGAAGTTCTGGGACCGGACTTCCTGGAGCTGGATAAAGTCACTCACAACAATATCGATCCGGACTCTATCCGCAAGCAATTGGCCGCTCTGTCCCAAGAGGACCGCGCCATGTTCGAGGGCTATGCCGCTGGTTTCACCCAACGCGTTCGCGAGGTGAAAGCCCAGCGCGACACCTTGATGCCCAAGGAGTTTCTGGACAAAGGGTTTGAGCCTTCTGAGTGGCAGCCTGAAGACATTGCCATGGTCTGGGTGGGCCTGATTCTGAACCGCTTCTTTGCTGGCACGGCCGAAGTGGCCAACCTGAGTCTGCTGGAAACCCTGAAAGCAGACCAGGGCGCGGAACGTGGCGAACAGCTTTACAAACAACTACGCTGGCTGAACGACCCGACTGCCCCCACCATTATTCCGCAGCCTGACGCCAAGGCAGCGCTGGCCGATTTGCCTACGCATTTGCAGGCTCTGTCCGCACAAGCGGCGCAGGACTACCTGCACAAGCAAGCCGTGGCCTTGGGCCCCACCGTGGCCGCAGGCACACCTACTGCCAGCAATGCCTGGTTGCTGGGCCCCGAAAAGACAAGCCACGGTCATGCCGTGCTGTACAACGGCCCGCAACAAGGCTGGTACACCCCGTCCATTACCTATAGCGTCGGCCTGCACGGTGCCGGCTACGACCTGACCGGCAGCACGGCAGTTGCCCTGCCCGCTATTTTGTTCGGCACCAATGGCCAGATTGCCTGGGGCTCCACCGTGGGTTCACTGGACACCAATGACGTCTACCAATTGCGCTTGAAAGACGGTGACCCGCATAGTTACTGGTACAACAATGCCTGGCACCCCATGGAGCACAAGCAGGTACGCATCAAGGTGCGTGGTCAGGACGATGTGACGCAGGACGTTTACCGCGCAGCTCAAGGTTATGTCAGCAGTTGGGACAAAAAGAACAACACCGCCTACGCCAACCGTCGCACCTGGGAAGGCCGGGAAATTGAAACCTTGCTGGGCTGGGCCCATGCGGCCAAGGCCAAGAACTGGGATCAATTCATGGCTCAGGCCTCGCGCGTCAGCGCTTCCATTACCTGGTTCTATGCCGACACCCAGAACAATATCGGTGCGGCAGCCTTGGGCCTCTTGCCCAAGCGCCCAGCCAATCAGGCGATCCAGTTCCCTGCAGCGGGCGACGGCAGTATGGAATGGCAAGGCTTCCTGAGCTTTGATCACAACCCCAAAGTGCTGAACCCGCAGCAAGGCTATATCGCCAGCTGGAACAACAAGGCCTACGGTGCCTTGCTGGCAGACAACTCCAACTTCTCCTATGTGGACCGTGTGCAGGAACTGCTGGCACCGCTACAGGCCAAGCAGCGCCTGAGTGACGAAGAAATCTGGGGCATTGACTCCCTGGGTGCCCGCTCTGATCTGAATGCGCGCTACTTCGCCCCCATCATCCAGGAAGCTGCCAAGCTGCCACGTGCCAGTGCCCTGGCCCGTCAGGCTGCCGAACAACTGAAAGGCTGGGACTACAAGCTGCACGTGGCCAGCAATGGCAAACAGTACGAAGGCAGCGCCCCAGCCGTGATGCAGGCCTGGATGCAAGCCGCAGTGCCCGTATTCCTGAAAGGTCGTTTGCCTGACAGCGTCTACAACACCTACACACAAAGCCTGTACCCGGCCATGGATGATCCGCGCAGTGCCCAGCCCGCTGCGGCCGCCAAGCTGATCTGGAATGCCATCCAGGGCCCGGCTGCTGGTGTGCCACAAACAATTGATTTCCTGCAAGGTCGCCCGGCCCAGGAACTGGTGCTGGACGCACTGGAGCAAGCTGCTGCCTCGCTACAGAAATCACAGGGTGCACAAGCCCAGCAATGGCGTGCTCCAGCCGTATCCATGCTGTTCGCCGCACGCAATGCGATTGGGGTGCCTTGGTCTGACCCTGCGCACGAGCGCCGCATCATGCCTTATCTGAACACCGGCAGCGCCCGATTCCAGTATGTGCTGGACCCCACCGGCGTGCGCATGTGCTCGGTTATGGCTCCCGGTCAAAGCGGTTTCATCAATCCTGAAGGCGAAGCCAGCGCCCATCACTCGGATCAGTTGGAGATGTTTGTTGCCTTCAAGTGCAAGAGCGATGCCATCAGCGCTCAGGACATCGACAAGGCCAGCCAGGATAGCCAAACACTGCGCTACTAAGCCGTCAATAGAAAACGAGGCCTGGAGCGGCACACGCTCCAGGCCTCGTTTCTTTCTGTTTCACCCGGCAGGCTTAATCCCTCGCCACCACCTGGTTACGACCAGCGCGCTTGGCTTGATACAAGCGCTGGTCAGCCTGCATCAGGACATCCTCAATCACCTGACCGGGTTGGCATACCGCCAAACCCATACTGGCCGTAATCTGAAAAGCCTCGCGGTCGTGGTTATAAAAGGTTTGTGCCTGTACCTGGCTCAAAAGCAGATCGGCAAAACTCAAGGCCTGCGCATCACTACGTCCGGCCAGAATCAGCACAAACTCCTCGCCACCATAACGGGCCGCCAGATCATCCGGCCCCAGCTGCGCCTTGAATAAAGAGGCAGTACGCGTCAGCACGTCATCCCCTACCGAGTGACCGTGGGTATCGTTGATCTGCTTGAAATGATCCAGATCCACCATCAGCACATGCAGCCTTTCATGCACTGGTCCCTGTCCCAGCTGACGGCCAATCGCGCCCCGGTTCAACAAGCCGGTCAAGGTATCGTGTGTGGCTTGCCGATATAAACGCAGCAAAAGTCCCAGGTGGAAATAATTGGCTGTTAAAGCGACGACCAGCAAGGCTGTCAAAAGCCAAAGATCCTGTAAACCTTTCATGCTTAGCCAGGTTCCCGAACTGACACTGGCCAAAACCTGCAAAGCAATTAACGCGCCCCCCACCAAGGCTGATTCCAGCAAAGTGAAAGGAAAAATGCTTAAGGTGGCCACCAGCAGGAAAGGAATAAAGCCATACCCCAGTACAACGTACTGGCCGGCCCCGGACAGGGTCAGCAGCATATAAGCGTAAAAAGAGGCCGGCAAAATAAAGACCAGGCCGCTTAAAACATAAATGCGGGTAATGCGCTGGTGGCCATTGAAAGCCAGCCATACGCACAAGATCAATCCCCCCAGGCTTAAAACCCGTATCGCCATCAAATGCGCGGGCCAGCTGGGCAAGACCAGCCAGTCCATCAAAGTCCAAAGGGGGGTCAGCAAAGCAAATAACAAGCCGACCAGAATGACACGGCTGCGCAAATACTCCATTCGGGCATGAATGAAGTCACGAGAATGATATTTCCCGCTCAGTGTGTCGCGCACCGAGCTAATACTGATCGCTTGCAAGTTTTTCCAGCCTTCCAGAATTGTTCCCATCAATCAATTCGCTAAGAAGAAACAAAGTAACATAACGGCAATTTTTAGTTACATGAGTTTGAAAAACAAGCTGTCAGTTCTTTCAGGGTCAGCCCGCGCTGACCCCGACTTACAATCACACCACTTGAGGTTGCTTACTCATCCAGCTAATTACCTCTTCCAACATCGGTTCGCCCGAATCCTGCGGGCGCCACAACAGACCCAACTGACCATGCAAGCGCGGGTCGCTCCAGTCCAGGTTCAAGATACACAGCTCCGGGTAGACCGGCACCATGCTGCGTGTCATGGGCACTAAAAAGTCGCTATTGACTGCCACACGGGCATTGGTGTGTGCGTAGGCGGACTCAATGGCGCAGGTGGGATACGGCAAGCCCTTGGCATCCAGGCCCAGTTCAAAACTGCGCCGCATCGGGCTGTTTCGTGGTGGCAATATCCAGGGATACTCCAACGTCTGCTCCCAGGTCACTTCATCTTGCTGTGCCAAAGGATGCTTGCGGCAAGCCGCTACCCCCAAAGGCACCATACCCAAAGGCAAATACGCCATCGCCGGGTTACGGCCTGCTTCATCTACACGGCCAATGACCAGATCCAGTTCGCCCTGTTCCAGATTACGGCTCAAAATATCCAGCGTGCCTTCCTGAATACGGATATGGCATTGTGGATCGCGCTCGTGCAAATACACCAGCAACTGCGGCAAATAAACCGCAGCCACCATAGGCGAAATACCCAAAGTAAATTGCTGGCGAAAACCCTGCCTGTATTGCTCCAGAGTTGCATTCATGCGGTCAAGGCGATTCAACACCCCCTGGGCCTGGGAAACCAGCGCCAGGGCGGCTGGCAAAGGCTCAATGCCGCGAGCATGACGCTCGAACAAGGGCATGCCTATATTGTCTTCAAAATCCTTGAGCCATTTTGACAAGGCAGGCTGAGTCATATTGGACTGCCGGGCCACATCGCTCATGCTTTTTTCTTCGCACAAACGAATTAAAACCTGCAGATGCTTCAAGCGAATGCGTTCACTCCAGCTCATGACTTACCTATATGAAAGAGGTATATATACCTGCAAGTTATTCAATTTAACATTATGGCTACTGCTTCCATAATGGGGATACCCAAAGCTACAAAATAGGCACTTCATGTCTCAGTCAGTACCCAATTTTTTATTGATCATTGCGGATCAACTCCGCGCAGACCATTTGGCTTGTTACGGCAATAAAGAAGTTAAAACGCCCAATCTGGATGCTTTAGCCGCTCGTGGTTGGAGTGCTGACCGATTTTACGTCGCCACCCCAATCTGTATGCCCAACCGTGCGTCCCTGATGACAGGTCGCATGCCCTCGGTGCACGGCGCCCGTCACAATGGTGTGCCCCTGCCACTGGATTCCAGCACCTTTGTCGATGTACTGCGCCAGGCAGGCTGGAGCACAGCCTTGGTCGGCAAGGCGCACCTGCAAAATATAACGGATACGCCCCCGCTCTACCCACGGCCGGATGATCCTCCGACCAAGGGAGAAGCTCGCCCTCCTCTGCCTACCAACGATTACGGCCAGGAATGTGGCCAATGGTGGCGCGATCGCGCCGATCACGGTGTTCAGCTACCTTTTTACGGCTACGAGCACGTGGACCTGGCCATTGATCACGGCGATCAGGTCTGGGGCGACTATGGCCGCTGGCTGCAGGATGAACATCCTGAAATCGCCGCCCTGTCCGGCCCTGAAAACGCCATCCCGACTCCGGACTACGAGTTAAGCCGAATTGGCCAGGCCTGGCGTACCCGTGTGCCAGAAGAGTACAGCACCACGGCCTGGATTGGTGAACGGACCCGCGCTGTGCTGGACAAATATGCCCAGGAACAACAGCCCTTCTTTATTCAGTGCTCCTTCCCGGACCCGCATCATCCCTTCACTCCGCACGGTCAGTACTGGGATATGTACAAGCCTGAAGAGGTCAGCCTGCCCGACTCCTTCCACCTGGGCCCGCATCCCCTGCCTGCCCATCTGCAATTGCTGCATCAACTGCGCGATGAAGGCAAAGCCATCAAGCACACTCCTACGCTGTTTGCCTGTTCCGAGCGCGAGGCCCGCGAGGCGATTGCGCTGAACTACGGTTCCATCACGCATATTGATGCCGAGATCGGGCGCATTCTGGACCATCTGGAGCGCACTGGTCAGGCGGAAAACACCATCGTCATTTTCATGAGTGATCATGGCGACTTCATGGGCGACCATCAATTGATGCTGAAGGGCCCTGTGCATTATCAAAGCATTATTCGCAGCCCCTTTATCTGGTTTGACCCCAAGGATGCGAAAACTCAAGGCACAAGTGAGGCGGTCTGCTCTACCATTGACGTCGCGCCTACGGTGCTGGAACGTGCCGGCCAGCTGCCCTACAACGGCATCCAGGGTCGCTCCTTGCTGAAAGTGATGCACAAGGAGCCTGTGGAATGGCGCAAAGGCGTACTGATCGAAGAAGAAAACCAGCGCAAGCTGTTCAATACGCCCATTCGCACCAAGCTGCGTTCGCTGGTCACGCAGCAGCACCGTCTGAGCCTGTATGAAGGCGGTCAAATTGGCGAGCTGTACGATCTGCAAGCCGATCCGCTGGAACAACATAATTTGTGGAATGAACCTGACGCGCAAGCGTTAAAAACAACGCTTTTGTGCCAATTGATCGATACCATGATGGCTCACAGCGAAACCAGTCCCTTGCCTTTGGCGATAGCGTGAGCTGAACACTGTTAATTACCTCTATCTGGAGACATCTATGCCCACCCTTTCCTTGCTGCGCAAAGTAAGCATTTGTGCGCTGATCTTACCTTTGGCTACGCCAGTCCAGAGTGCCGAGGTGGCCACCATTGTGGTCAGCTCCGTGGCAGGAGGCCCGCTAGATGTCCTGGGTCGCATGTTGGCCCGCGAAGCCACTGAAACCACCGGCCAGACGATTGTGGTGGAGAACCGGGCGGGTGCAGCCGGTACGATTGCTGCAGAGGCGGTGGGCCGGGCCAAGCCGGATGGCAATACCTTGCTGCTGACACTGGATACGGTTGCTACAGCCAATCCGCATATTTACGTCAACAGCAAGTTCAAGATCGGGGACTCCCTGGACCTGGTGTCTTTGCTGGGTACTTTTGACCAGGTTCTGGTGGTTCCCAGCAAGACCGGCATCACAACGCCTGCCGAGTTTCTGGAGCGTGCCCGCGCCAAGCCCATGAATTACGGCTCGGCCGGTATGGGTTCGCCTGGGCATTTGATGATGTCGGCCTTGACGCAGGATAGCGGTATCAAGCTGGATCACATTCCGTATCGCAGTAATAGCGCTGTGGTCAATGATATGTATGGCGAGCGTCTGGACAGCGGCTTTCTGACGATTGCCGGTGTCTTGGGTCCGATCAAGGAAGGTTTGCTGACTCCCTTGGCGACTTCTGGCGGCAAGCGCAATCCTTTACTGCCTGAGGTTCCTACTTTGGCCGAAGCAAAGCTGCCTGGATTGGAAAACTTTAACGAGAGCTTCTCGTATCTGGTTTTCACCACCAAGGGTTCGCCTCCAGAGAAGATCAAGGCATGGAACGATTTACTCAGCGATATCGTGAAGCGTCCGTCCACCGCCGAGACTTTGCGGATGCTGGATATTCAAGCCTACGACTCGTCCAAGGTTTCTCCAGCCCAATGGGTGCAGCAGCGTAACGCTCGCTGGGAGCAGATTGTGCGGGATAACAATATTCGTTCTGATCAGTAATTGTTGGAATTACAGCCCCTGGTTTCAGGGGCTGTTTTTTTTGAGGCTGTATAGGTTCGAGGGGATTACTGAGAGCAGGCTTTCTTCGTGAGTTGCTTTGGGGTAAGGACTCAACGGTTGGTGAGAAGGCTGCTCGTACAAAGAAGGGAGCAGGAGCAGGGAGCCGGTTAGTGCAGGTGTAGTGGTGTTCGGGCTGAGCACTTGCCGGTGCTACGCACCGGTGCCCTTGTCAGTTTGGGAATCCGGGCGCCCTGTGAACTCGCGGGGTACTTGGTCCCCCGGACCAAGTACAAACGCCCCGCTCAAACAGCACAGGGCTTGCATCCCGAATTCCCAAACTGACCGCGGCAAGTACTCTGAATCGCCCGAACACCACTACACCTGCACCAACCGGCAAACTCACATTACTCTGTTCCCTTCTTTTCAAGAGTCCAACTGAATGGCTCAATGCGATATGAGGTTTGCTACTTTTACGCCCTGTTTAAGGTGTGAAAGCTATGGCGCCAGAAGAGGCCAACAACAACAACAACAACAACAACAACAACAACAACAATAACCAAAGCCAAAGCCAAAGCCAAAGCCAAAAAAGTAGCGCCCCAAAACCTTAAAGCCTCCTCCAGCATCGTAAAAAAGCTACTTAATCCCCCCCCCTTTTTTCCTCAACTCCAGTCACCTCGCCTATGACCCACGTACTCAAACCAAGCTCAAAACCTGTCTGAAGCGTCCCAAGAAAAACGAAACCACCGTTCAACAAGTCCAAACCATTTCTACTCTCCAGTGCTGTTTGGGCTATGTACACGATGTTGCTTGTTTTCTTGTGGGGCCCGGGTACGGCTTGGCGGGCGAGTCAGGGCTCTTGCCGCAGGCAGAGTGCTGGGGCGGGATGCAAGGGTCGTGCTGTTTGAGGAGCACGCTTGCGGTTTGTCCGGGGGACAAACCGCGCTCCGAGTTCACGACCCGCCCGCCCCAGCACTCTGACAAGGGTACCCACGCGCAGCGTGGGCAAGAGACCCGCCAAGACAAGCCGTACCCGGGCCCCACAAGAAAACTATCCACCGGCCTCACGCAAAGCCCAAACAGCACGTCCAGAAGAAAGCCTCCTCCTGTCAAAACCAGCGCCCTCCCACTTCAAACAAGCCCTCGCATACAAGGCTCGACAAAACACTCAATCCCAATCAAGCCAACCCTGTACCCAAGCGACATATCAATCCAAACTAATCCCAGCCTTAGTCACGATATCGTGCCAATAATCCGCCTCCGCAGGCAGTCCCTTCCGAAACTCCTCAGCAGAAACCTTGGACAGCAAATACCCTTGATCCAGCAACTTGCTGCGAATAGCCGGATCAGCCAGAACCTTCTCCAAAGCCCCTTCAATCCTGCTCACGATCTCCGTCTCCGTCCCGGCAGGAACAGCCAACGCCCACCAGTTGCTGATCACCACGTCCTTGTAGCCCAGCTCCTCCATCGTGGGGACATCAGGCAAAGCCGGGAAGCGCTCTGGCAAGGCCACTGCCAAGGCCTTCAAACGACCTTCAGGCAAAAAAGCCGCCCCCAAACCATAGCTGCTGACAAACATCTGCACTTCATTGCTCAACAAAGCCTGAATCCCCGGCGCCGAGCCTCGGTAATGAATACCCAGCATGTCGCCCTCCAGAGCCTCGGACAGCTTCCAGGCCGACAGCTCCGGCGTTGTGCCTGCTCCTGGCGTCCCGTAATTCACCTGCCCTTTGCGCTGCTGAACATAATCCCGGAATTCAGCCATATTCTTGACCGGCAAATCTCCATTCACATAAACAAAAGCCGCCGCATCCGCCACCTTGTTGATCACATACAAATCCTTGAACGGGTCATAACCCATGTTCTTGTACAAGAACTGATTGATCACAAAATTATTGGTGGCTGAAAACAGCAAGGTGTAGCCGTCCGGCTTGGAGCGCGCCACCATCTGCGTGCCAATATTGCCGCCCGCGCCGGTCTTGTAATCCGTAATTACCGTCTGCCCCAGCTCCATCGACAGTTCGGGCTGCAAGATACGGAAAATAATGTCACCCGCCGCTCCTGGAGGGTAAGGAATCACCACTCGCACAGGGTGATCGGGATAATCCGCCCAGACCGGACCTGCCGCAGCCAGACCAAGCGCAGCCACCAAGCCCACCACCGTCTTTTTAATTGCTTGCATCTTGTCTCCCCCGCGCGCCTTTTACAGGTCTATGCGCATCAAATCCGTTGCCAAACGCAAATCGCCTTTGTAGCTTTTGCGAATATCCCGAGCCACTTCATCCAGACGCTCCGGCCCCATCAAATCAACCGGCAAATGATTGCCCGCCGCACGTTTAATCACCGGACTGGTGGAGTCGTAATGTCCAAAATGCGTGGCCACTAAACTCTTCACATTGGCTTTACGAGCGATCTCGCCCAACTGCAAAGGACTGGTATGGGCAAACGTGCCTACCCCTGACTGCGCGCGATGCTTCAGGAAAGACTCCGGAAAAGTGCACTCATGTATCAGCAGATCCGCATCCTGCGCCAGGCGAATCATGGACTCACACGGAGCCGTGTCGCCACTGAACGCCACAACCTTGCCTTCAGCCTCCATACGAATACCAAAGCAGTCCGTAATTTCGCTAGGAATGTGGTCCACCACATCAATGTAGATTTTGACGTCCTCGTCCTCGTACATCAGACCTGGCTCCACCTCGAAGACCTCGGGGCGTACCGCTTCAATATTTTTCTGACGAGCCGGATAAGCCGCACGAGCCTGAATATCCACACGAAACGCGCCATTCTCGAAGGAATGATCCACAAAATCCTGCGTGCCTTTGGGGCCAAAAACCTTCAGCTTGCCTTCACGGTTAAAAACCCAGCTGGACAGTACAAAAAAAGGCAGACCGCACACGTGGTCATAGTGCAGATGGCTTAAAAACACCCAAGGCACATCGGCTGGATTGATATTGGCCTTCACCATCTGACGCGTGGACCCTTCGCCACAATCAAACAGATAATTCTTGCCATTCTCCAGCGTCACCAAAATGGACGACTGAGCACGATCGGGATCTGGCAACGCAGCGCCGGTGCCAAGCATGGTTATCTTCACGTAAAACTCCTCCAAACAATAAAAACATCCAGCACCAGAACAGTGCCTTCCCTATAAAGTCATAAAGTTCTATTTTTAGGACTTTATGGAAAAAGTGTACACCTCGCTATCGAGCGGCATAACTTGGTGTTTTTACCTAGGAGTGTCGTAAAGGCGCAGCGCGCCTGGGATGGCAGTCTTAAAGGCCAGGTGTCAGCTCGGTCTGAATGCTGAGATATTTAGCGGGATAAAAGACCTGTGCCGCATAAACCAGTTGATTTGCACGGTTCACAATCAGGCGAATTACCCGCACCACAGGCATGCCTATATCCATATTCAAATGGCGTGCTAAATCCGCATCGGCAACCCGCACGGTCAGTGTCTGACGAATAGTATGGATCTGCTCGCGAGCCAGACGATTCAGCACCAGCAGCACAGGTTCCTGACTTAATTCCGGTTGCAAGGTCTGGGCCAGTGTATTCAACACGTAGACCGTATTCAGGCTGTAAGCCACGCCATCAGCGTAATTCACACGGCTGGTCCACCAATATTCATCGGGCAAGGACTGCCCGGTAATTTCAATGGGCAAGGATCCCAGACCATTGTCCAGCTCCACCATGACCGAATCCAGACGCGTCAGATGTTCAATCAAGGCATCCCAATTGGTGGGCAACATCAGCCAATGGTCTTGCGCGACGTCGCCAATAACAAACGTGCCCTTGCCGCGTGTGCGCTCGATCAGGCCTTCGTGTTCCAGCTCATCCAGTGCCGCCCGCACGGTAGCGCGCGAGACGCCATACTCCTGCATCAACTCCTCTAACGTGGGAATACGCGTTCCCACCGGCCATTCGCCACGCTCCAGGCGCGCTCGCAAGGTATATTTCACCTTGAGCGACAGAGGCAATTTGGACTGTTTGCGCAGCGATGAACGTGTGGGATCGACCATACCAAGAGGCAAGCAAGCACAGGAAAGTGACAAGTCCACATCATAGCCTGCGATGAGTTAAGCCGGAGATGTCCCAAAAAGGTTTAATCTTGAACAAGCAAAGCGTTTATTTTTGCAAAAGTTGGTAAACGAAAATTAAACGTATCGGATACATTATCCCAATCATTGCTTAACTCTTGATACGAGCCCGAGCCCATGGATGTTTTGCCTTCCTCCGCCTCGCACTTGGCCCAAATTTACCTGCTCGGTACCTACCGACTCCTGGTGAAAGGACAATGCCGCGCACAAATCATTAACTACGATAAAGCGCGTATTTTATTGTCCATGTTGGCCTTGGCCCAGGGCAAGCCGATTAGTCGCAGCCGTTTGGCTGAAACGATCTGGCATGAAGACCCCATCAGTGTGGGCCGCGCTCGTTTACGCCACGCGCTGCACGCCTTGCGCCGCGCTTTTGAAGGTTGTGATCAGGCCCTGCACATTACCAATGACACCCTGGCCCTGGACCCCAGCCACACCCAGGTGGATGTGCTCAGCCTGTTGCAACACCCCAGTCAGCCATCGCTTAACGATCTGGAGCGCCTGAACCTGTATCAGGGCCCCTTGCTGGGGCAGGTAAAACTGCACCATGGCGAGCAGTTACAGGACTGGTTGCAGGATACACAGCAAAACATTCGTCAAACTCTGTCGCAATGCCGTGACCGTTACATACAGTCTGGCCTGAGCACGCTGCCTGCACCGCAAGCAGTCAGTTACCTTAAACGCTGGCTCCTGATCTGGCCTGAAGAAGAAAAACTGCATCAAGAGCTGATTCGGCTGCTGAAACAGGAAGGCCAGCATGAAGCCGCCCTGCACGCCTACGAGCAATGCTCGGTCTTGCTGGCCGACCGCCTGGGTTGCGAACCCAGTGCCCAGACACGCAGTCTGGTGGATTTGCCGGCACGCTCGATCAGCCCTGCCAAATCCTTACCCACGACGGTCTCCCTGCGCCTGCGCCCCTTGGCCGCGGTCGGCTTTTGCCTGCGCTTTGAGCCCGGTCACCGGCATGCTCGTGAGCGCGGCGGCCATCTGCTGGGACAATGTCGCCAGACCTTGCAAACCTTGATTGAACAGCATGGCGGCTGGCCCTGTGAGGCTGGCCCCAATCAGTTGATTGCCTACTTTGGTTATCCCGAGTTGCTGGAGTCGCCCGTCGCGCAAGCAGCCGCATTGGCACGGGTTGCGGCAACCTTGCGCATGGATGAACACGTCAAGCTGAGCATCGCCCTGCACGCCGATCTGGCCATGGACGATCAAAGCGCTTACCCCGATCCCTGGGGCCAACTTGCACAAGTGGTGCTGCCCTTGAGCTGGGAAGCCAGCCCCGGCACGCCACGTATCAGCGTGCAGGCCGCTCTGCGTCTGGACACCAAGGATGTGCAAGGCCCGCTGGGCCGCCAGAGCGAAGCGCTGTGGCTGAATCTGAGCCCTTCCGACGCAGACCCTACGCGTTTAACCAGCCGCGTCTATGGCCGCTCGCAAGAGTTCGACCATCTGGTGCAAGCCTGGGCGCATATCGGTCCCAACCGTGCCTTGCATCACATTGCCATTCACGGTCGCGCTCATATCGGCAAGAGTCTGCTGGTGCAGTCTCTGGCGGACTATGTGCAGAAAACCGCCCACCACTGCATTGTGCTCAATTGTCGTGAAGACAAGCGTCGTGTGGCCTGGCATCCGATTCGCCTCTGGCTGCACGAGCAGATTGCCGACTACCTCACCTCGCAAAACGGCAAGCAGCGCGATCCCTTCTCCGTGCAAACCTTGCAAGAGGCACTGGAAATCAGCCCCAAACAGGCCCAGTCCCTGCATCAATGGCTAAATAGCGGCCCGGACGAGCAAGACCTGAACGAGCCTTCCACGGCTCATATGGATTTATTGTTCAATTTGCTCAGCGGCCCGGGCAATTCGCCACGCCGTCGCTTGCTGATTATTGAAAACGTGCAATGGGCCGACCCGCCTTCCCAGCGCCTGATCCGCTTGCTGGCGCACACGGCCCCGCGTCACCCGACGTTGCTGCTGACAACCAGCCGCAAACCCGGTCATGGACTGGAACGTGCCGAGCACCTGAGCCTGCGTACACTGGATCGCTCCAGCATCAACAGCCTGTTAAGCGGCCAACGGGGACAAAGGCTGGCGCGCGATAAACGCAGCCGCCTGGTCCGCTTAAGCGCAGGCAATCCAGGCCATGCCAACGAGCTGCTGCGCTGCCATGAGCTCAATAGTGAATGCAGTGATGCCTTGTGCCTGACTGACCTGGTCTGCACCCAGTACCACAGCCTCCTGCCCGCAACACGCCACATCCTGACCAGCATCGCCTTGCAGGCACAGCCTATTTCCATCGACGAGCTGGCCCTGATGCTGCGCCTGGAAAACACCGCCTTGAGCAGTGGACTGGACACGCTGGCGACGCTGGATCTGATCGATGTGCATGACAAGCATGTCTCCTGTCTGCCGCTGGTCTCCCAGGCACTGGAACGTGTGGCGATGCAGGAAGAACTGCGTCAGGCCCACTACGCCATCGCCCAGCACGGCATACGCCGCCGTCACGCGCCCGAGTACATTGCCCTGCATCTGTGCGAAGCGGAAAGTCCGGAAGCCGCCTTCTGGTGGCAGCGTGCGGCCCGCGAAGCGCTGGCACAGGACGACCTGCGCCAGGCCAGCCAATACCTGCAGCGCTCCTTGAACCGCAGCGAATTGATTGAAGATTTGCAGGTTCGCCAAACCCTGCAATTTGAATGTCGCATGTTGCAAGGCGCGATTGAGTCCTCGTTGTACGGCCCCGCCTCCGCCTCTACAGCCATGGCCTACGAGCTGGGCCATGAGCTGCATGACGAGCATGACTCGGATCAGGTCATGATCAGCTTGTGGACAGCCTGGACAGCCTTTCAAGCCCAGGGCAATTTCGAGCAAGCCCTGCAAAAAGCGCGCCAGTTACTGGCTCTGGCCAATGAAACCAGCCACGATCAGAACCGCAGCTGGGCCTTGTACGCCATTGGTCAGCACGAGCTGTGGAAAGGGAATGTCACCAATGCCATCCAGACGCTGAACCTGAGCCTGGCCGTCTTTGATGACCTGAAGGAGCAGAACGGTCGTCAGGCCATTGCCGAGCACTTTCCTCAGTCCATTACCTTTGGAACCCTGAGCGTCGCCCTGGCCTTGAAAGGCAATATGGATGCTGCTCAGCAGCATGTCCATCTGGCCTTGCAATCCTTGCGTGTGGATACCACTTTTTCACTACGCGCCATTACGCACTTGTTCGTCATGCAGGCCTACTACCTGATGGAACAGCTTGAAGACTGTCAGCAAGTGGCCGAGCTGTCCTTGCAAGAGCTGCAAAAATCGCATAACCCCGAGCCCTGGTCTGCACTTAGTCGCTCTTACCTGCACTATTGCCAAGTGATGTTGCAAGGCCGAGAAACCAGCCTGCAGTCCCTGCTCGATTGCGTACAGATCGCCCAGTACGGTCTACCCATCAGCACCGATGGCCTGATGAGCCGTATTGCTCGCGCCATGATACGTCTGGGTCGCAGCAATGAAGCCATGCCCTGGCTGGACAAGGCTGCCGCTCAAGGTCTGCGTTATGACACCAATAGTCTGGGCACCGAGCTGCACTGTGTGCGCGGAGACGCCTGGATGGCGCTGGGCGAGAACGCACAAGCCTTGCAGGAATGGAATCTGGCCGAGCAACACATGGAAAAACATGGCTTGCATCGCTACGCAGACTGGATTCAGACACGCCGACAGGCCGTGCAAAAGCTCAAGGTCTAGTCAATAAAACCAGTAACGACAAGAAAATGCCCCCAAGGATCAAGCTGACTCCTTGGGGGCATTTCAGATCCACTACCGATAATTGAATCGGCTTAAAGCAGCCACTCGATCGGCAGGATAGACAAGACGCCTACCCCGGCTCGACGCCAGATACTGGCATTCGGCTCGGAGGTGAAAAAGCGCTGGGTGCCGTCTTCGTTCAACTGAATCCACACCAGATCACCGTTTTCATCCAGTTCCACACGATAGCTGCGGTAAGGCAGGACGTCCTCAAAACTCTTGGACAGGGCTTGCGCCATTTCAGGGCTCTCGATAATAAAGCCCAGCTCCGTATTCAAATTGACCGAACGCGGATCGAAATTAAAAGAGCCCACAAACAGGCGCTTACCGTCTACCGCAAAGGTCTTGGCATGCAGAGCCGAACCCGAGCTACCAAAAGGCCCGGAGCCGTGACGCGTAGGCTTGTCCATGGTGGGCCGCAGCTCCAGTAACTGCACCCCAGCTTCCAACAAGGCTTTACGTCGTTTCGCATAGCCTGCATGTACGGCCGTCACGTCCGTTGCAGCCAGGGAATTGGTCAGGATACGGACCTTCATGCCAGGCCGCTTCATCATGTCCTCAAAGGCCCGTACACCTGCAGCGGTAGGCACAAAGTACGAGGACACCAGGTCCACCTGGCTGGTGGGCTTGCCCAGCACATGGTCCATTTGCCAGACCATCAATTGCTCAGGGTTGACCGGGCCCAGGGCCTTGGCCGGATCATCACTGATCATGGTGGTCCGCGCCCACTGGAAATCCAGCTCACCACGCACCAAATGGCTGACCAGATCCGATTCACGCAGCACCTGCTGGTAATCCTTGGCGCGTGGTTGCGCTTCGGCTTCCTGCAACTTAGCCTGAAACTTCATCAGGGCTTCCGAACCACCCGTTTTGATCAGGCTGTCCACCGGATAGGCCGATTGACTGGCCCAGTAACGGTCAAAATCCTTGGAGACGTCCTGCACCACCGCGCCAATTGCCATCACGTCCAGATCCGCAAACAAGACGTCCTGAGTCGCACCGAAGTACTCATCGCCCACATTGCGCCCACCAATAATGGTGACCTGGTTATCCACGGTAAAAGACTTGTTGTGCATGCGCCGGTTCAGACGGGAAAAGTCCGTCAGAAAACCCAGAGGTTTGGGCCAGCGCAGCACAAAGGGGTTGAACAGCCGTACCTCGACATTGGGGTGAGCGTTCAAAGCGGCCAAGATATCATCCAGCCCGGTGATGCCGTTGTCATCAATCAACAAGCGCACACGCACGCCACGCTCGGCAGCCTGCAATAAAGTGCCCAGCATCAAGGTGCCGGTGGTGTCGCCCCGCCAGATGTAATACTGCACGTCCAGCGTTTTTTGAGCGGCAAAGGCTAACAAGGCACGGGCAGCATAGGCATCATGTGGATCGAACAAAGGATAAATGCCCGACAAGCCAGGATGCTGCTGAACTAAGGGAGCCACTGCCTGGCCAATCATGGTTTCCTTGGCCTGATCCAGCGGCAACGCCTCGCTGTGGCTACGTCCTTCCAGCGAAGGCAGGGCACAGCCTGTCAGGCCGGCCAGCAAGGCCCCACCCGCCATCAAGCTGCGCCAGAAAAAGGACGGTGCTTGTCCCGTAGAACGAGGAATCGTCGGCTTTTTGGCGGGGTCGATTTTCATGAAGGCATCTCTGTGGACATGGACATCGCTCAACATAGTAGCACCGCCCTCGGGACCAGGCCTGAGCATGTTTCGCAATCAATACTTGCAGCAAGTGGCAGGGCGGACAACAATAAAGCATCCACCCATTCTTTAAACTTGAAATAAAAGTAGCATGCCCCCCGCAACATCTCCTGCCTTACTGCCCCGTCACCTTGCCATTATGTTGCTGTTAATGCTGGGCAGCTCCTTCGCCGCCAACCATATCGCGGCCAAAGTGGCGCTGGACCATGGCACCGGGCTGATCATCTCGGTTATCTTTCGCTCGGCCGCGGCCACCCTGGCCTTGAGCATGCTACTGATCTGGCGCAAGCAAGCCCTGTATGTGCCCCGTCAGTATCTGGGCTGGCAACTGATGCTGGGCGGGCTGATCACCATGCAGTGCATGCTGATTTATTCCTCCATTGCCCGTATCCCCGTCGCCTTGGCCTTGCTGGTGGCCAATATGTACCCGATTCTGCTGGCGCTACTGACCTGGATACTGGGCGGGCACAAACCCACGCGCAAAACCTCCATCATCATGATGGCAATTCTGGTCGGCCTCTTGTTGGCGCTGGACGCTCCCAGTCTGATCAAGGGCGCAACGCTGGATGGGCAGTGGGTCCTGGGCGTGGTTTGCAGCCTGCTGACCGCCCTGACCTTTGCGATTGGACTGTGGATTACAGAAAATAAACTGGCGCCCTTGCCCGGCCTGGTACGCAGTTTCTGTACCATCAGCCAAACTTTGGTCTGCCTGATTGCACTTAGCCCTCTGGGACTGCTGCCCGGTGGCTCTTCGCTGCCCCACGACGCTGTAGGCTGGATTGCCCTGTCGCTGGTCTGTGTGCTGTACACCACGGGCTTTGTGACCCTGTTTGTGCTGGCTCCCCGCCTGGACATGACACGCAATGCGCCCTTCATGAATATGGAGCCGGTGGCCTCGCTGATTCTGGGCTGGCTGATTCTGAAACAAACCTTGAACTCCACCCAATTGCTGGGTGGCGCGGTGGTGCTGAGCGGGATTGTGGCATTGGCCTACCAGCGCGCCCCACGCAAGTAAGTCTCAGGCTCTGGACAGAAGGCGCTGCCAAACACGGGGCAGCACCTCTATCAAATCCTCCGGGATCAATCCGGGACCAAACTCCAGGGCGGCCTGTGAATGCAGCCAGACAGCCGCCCCCGCCGCTTCAAAGGCAGGCATGCCTTGGGTCAGCAAGCCACAGACCAGACCCGCCAACACATCCCCGCTGCCTCCAGTGGCCAACCACGGCGGGGCGCAGGCATTGATCAAGGCCCGCCCATCGGGCGCGGCAATAACAGTATCTGCTCCCTTCAACACCAGCACGGCACCACATTGCGTAGCAGCCAGTCGCGCCGCTTCCAGACGATCCGGCACTTCCTCAAAAACGCGGGCAAACTCGCCCGCATGAGGGGTCAACACGCACTGCTCATGCAAGGCATCCCATAACTCCTGGGGCTGTGCTGCAAAGCTGCTGATGGCGTCCGCATCCAGAACACAAGGTCGCCCCGTTGCCAGCAAAGCCAAAGTCAGGCGACGGGTTTGCTCGCCCAGTCCCGCACCCGGCCCCACCAGCCAGGCGCGAATGCGCTCGTCCGTGGTCAGAGTGTCATCCAAGGGGGCCACCATGATGCTGTCCAGTGCCCCGGCGTACACCGACCAGACCGAGGGTGGCACAGCCATGCTGACCAGTCCGGCTCCAGCGCGCTGTGCTGCACGAGCCGCCAGACGGCTGGCTCCGGTCATCCGTTCGCCCCCGACCACCAAAGCGTGCCCACGCGTGTATTTATGGCTCTGGGCGCCCAACTGCGGCAGATGAGCCTGCCACAAGGCAGGTTCATTCAACCAGGTATTGGCCTCTTGCAAGGCCGGCGCTGGCATACCGATTTCGGCCAGCTCAAGCTTGCCGCACAAGGCACGGCCCGGATACAGCACATGGCCCGGCTTGTAGCGCACAAAGCTGACTGTCACCGTGGCAGGGGCGACCACACCGCGCACCTGCCCGCTGGCCCCATCCAGGCCCGATGGCACGTCAATGGCACATACAGGAACCTTGGAAGCCGCCAAAGCCTGAATCAAGGCGGCTGTCTCGCCCTCTACATCACGATCCAGGCCTGCTCCCAGCAAACCATCCACCACCACGGAAAAACGTCGAAAGTCCGGACACTGACTTTCCCAGCGACCCTGCCATTGCGTTTGCGCCCAGGCGGCCGTACCCTGCCGTACAGACGGGTCCACCAGACTGAACACGGAAACCACCCGCCCCTGCTCGCGCAGAATTTGCGCCGCCACCAAGGCATCCCCGCCGTTATTACCCGGCCCGCACAAGAACAGCACCGCTCCTTGCGGCCAATGGCGCTGCACGGTACGCGCCACCGCACTGGCAGCGGCCTGCATCAATTGCTCGATGGATACCCCGAAAGCCGGAGCGGCTGCATCCATGCTGGCGCACTGTGCCGGACTGTACAGGGCCTGTTTTCCGGGCGCGGCACTCAGGGGCAAAAAACCATATTGGGACACAAAGGGCATGGCAGGCTCACAAAGACAGAAATCAAAACGTCCCTACGCTGCACGGGCTGGTCACCCGCTGGCGGCCTGCTGAAAACAGAAGGCGTCAGGTCCTGGGCGGCCTGGAGACAAAAAAAGAACGGGTCGCCGCCCGTTCTCTTATCTTAGTGCGAAAAGTCTGAATGCAGAACTGTCGCAACAGCCACCACCTAGGCCGACGGCTGTTCTTGTCTATCCTTGACAGAGCCGACGGACAGCTCACGCGGTACCTCCACCCCGTTCTTGATCGCAATGATCTCGGCCATGATGCTGACGGCAATCTCTGCCGGGGTCTTGCTACCTATATACAAGCCAATCGGACCTTTGAGCTTGTCGATTTCCTCGGCCGTCAGATCAAAGTGCTCGGCCAAGCGTTCGCGCCGGCTCTGGTTATTACGTCGCGAACCAATCGCCCCCACATAAAAGGCACTGCTCTTGAGCGCCTCCAGCAAGGCCATATCATCCAGCTTGGGATCGTGCGTCAGGGCCACAATGGCCGTACGCCGATCCGGCACGCAAGCAATGACCTCATCATCCGGCATGCCCTTAACTACACGCGCACCCGCTACGCTCCAGCCTTGAATATGCTCGCTGCGCGGATCGCAGACCGTCACATCAAAGCCGTTGAACAAGGCAATGGTCGCCACGTACTCGGACAGTTGCCCACCACCGATCAGCAAGAGCCGATAGGACGGGCCAAAAGTCACCGACAGGCGGTCCTCGCTTAAATGCAAGGCAGCCGGAACACGGGTGGCACTGCCCCAGGCACGGCCAGTTTGCAGATCCACATGACGTTGCACCAGATGGCGCTGCTCCAGCAAGCTCAGCAATTCCGACATTGCTTGCGGGCAGGGATTGAACTCCACCAGCAAACGGATCGTGCCGCCGCAAGGCAGGCCAAAGCGATGCGCCTCATCCGCGCTGACGCCATACGTCAGCATCTGAGGACAGCCATCGCCATGCAGGCGCTTATCCGCCCCTTCGGGTTCGTGATAGGCACGGATCAGATCGTCCTCGATACAACCACCCGAGACCGACCCGACCACCGCCCCACCTTTTTCCAGAGCCATGATGGAACCCTCTGGACGGGGGGACGAGCCCCAGGTCTGCACAACCGTAACCAAAATGGCATCACGTCCTTGTGCGCGCCACTCGTGCAACTGGCGCAATACCCTGACATCCAGGCTCTCCATATGTGTCTCCAGTCTTTCCTGTGTTTATTTGAATACCGGCATACCGCCACCCTCGCCCGAATCATCAAACGGATTCAGGTCGGCACCGTATTCGTCCTGCATTTCGATCGTGACTGTATTGGGATCAACTTGGGCGCCCGTTCCCTTGTAATGCGTCACCATGCCGGGGAACAGCAACACCACAGCAATCATGACAATCTGGATGCAGATAAAGGGTACGGAGCCCCAGTAAATGTCGCCTGTGGCCACACCCGGGATCTTCTTCTTGGTCACTTTGTCGATGTAATCATCCTTGGGCGCCACCGAGCGTAAATAAAATAGTGAGAAGCCAAATGGTGGATGCATAAAGGATGTTTGCATATTAACGGCCAAGAGCACGCCAAACCAGATTAAATCGATGCCCATCTTGTCGGCCACCGGCCCCAGCAAAGGCACGATGATGAATGCCAGTTCGAAGAAATCCAGGAAAAAGGCCAGTACAAACACCAGCACACTGACCAGAATCAGGAAGCCGTATTCACCGCCAGGCAGGTCAATCAGCAGGTGCTCCACCCACAAGTCGCCATCCACGCCACGGAAAGTCAGCGAGAAGATGGTGGAACCGATCAGAATGAACATCACGAAGCAGGACAGCTTGGCCGTGGTATCCATGGCTTGCTTGAGCAGATCGGTGCTCAGACGACGACGGCTGACCGCCATCAGAATAGCACCGACTGCGCCCATCGCACCGCCTTCCGTGGGGGTGGCAATACCCAGGAAAATGGTGCCCAGCACCAGAAAGATCAGGCCCAGGGGCGGGATCATCACAAACACCACGCGTTCTGCCAGCACCGACAAAAAGCCCAACTTCAGCCATTTATTGATCAGAGCCAACACGAACGCCACACCACCTACCAGCAAAATGCAGATAATGACCTTCTCATCTACAGGGCCGTTGGGATCAACCCAAAACTCGTCCAAGATATACCCGGCCACCAGCGAGATCAGCAGCAGCACACACAAGGAGCGCGCACCGGAACGGCCATTGGCCTCCGAATAAGTGCGATGTTCGGCAGGAATCGGTGGCACATCCTTGGGACGCAGCACGGCCAGAATCAGGATGTAAAGCAGATAAGCGCCTGTCAGCACCAGACCAGGCACCATGGCACCACGGTACATATCGCCTACCGAACGGCCCAACTGGTCAGCCAGCACAATCAGCACCAGCGACGGCGGAATAATCTGCGACAAGGTGCCTGAAGCGGCAATCACGCCCGTGGCCAGTCTGCGGCTATAACCGTAGCGCAACATGATGGGCAAGGAGATCAGGCCCATGGAGATCACCGAGGCTGACACCACACCTGTGGTTGCAGCCAGCATGGCACCCACAAACACCACGGCAATGGCCAGACCACCAGGCATGGAACCAAACAGCTGACCAATCGTATCGAGCAGGTCTTCTGCCATGCCGGAGCGTTCCAGAATCAGCCCCATGAAGGTAAAGAAGGGAATGGCCAGCAAAGTATCGTTGGCCATGATGCCAAACACACGCAGCGGCAGCGCCTGGAACAGGGACCAGTTGAACAGGCCCATTTCCACACCGATCAGACCGAACACCATACCGTTGGCGGCCAGCGCAAAGGCAACCGGAAAGCCCAGCAGCAAGAAAACAATCAGCGACGCAAACATCACTGGCGCCATATTGGCGACAAATAAATCCATCATGATCTGGTTCAGCCTTTGTGTTGATGCGCTAACTTGGCCTCGGCTTGCCGAGCAATTTCTTCAGCCAGCAGCTCTTCGGGCGATTTTTCCTGCAACTTCTTGTTGGGGTTGGGGCAGGCACCGCGCAAGAAACCAATGCACTTGATCAGGTGCGAGATCCCCTGCAAGGAAATCAGGGCAAAGCCGATGGGAATAATCAATTTGGCAGGCCAGCGAATCAGGCCACCGGAATTAGAAGACACTTCCTGGCTCAGGTAGGAGTCCATGAACACCGGCCAGGACAAGGCCATGATGGCAATACAGGCCGGCAGCATGAACAGCACCACACACGCGGCTTCGATCACAATCTGCTTGCGCTCGGACAGGCGTGAGGCCAGCACATCCACACGCACGTGCTCATTGCGCAAGAAGGTATAGCCGCCCGTCAGCAGGAACAAGGCGCCAAACAGATACCACTGCACCTCCAGCCAGGCATTGGAGCTGGAGTCAAAGAACTTGCGTGCGATGGCGTTATAGGAGCTGATCAAGACAACCAGCAGAACCACCCACATGACCACCCGGCCACATAGCTGATTCAGGCTGTCGATCGCCCTGGATAGTTTGAGTAAAGATTGCATCAATCCCCCAGATTTTCTGCGTTGAAGTTAGTTGGAATCTAATGAGACCGAAAACGGGTGGCACGCTTTTCAACTGCATCCAGCAGGAAGTACAGCGCCAGTCCCATGACGGCCAGAATGAACAGGGCGGAGAACACCCGCACCGTGTCGAACACCCCTTGGGCGCTCATGATCACAAAGCCCAGGCCACGCTGGGAGGACACGAACTCGCCCACAATGGCCCCTACCAAAGCCAGGGACAGAGCCACTTTCAGGCCCGCCATGATCGATGGCAGCGCAGAGGGCAGGCGCACTTTGAAAAACAGGGCAACCGGCCCGCCTTTCAAAACCCGGCCCAGGTCCAGAATGTCGGGCGAGACCGAGCGTAAGCCTTGCACCGTATCCACAATCACGGCAAAGACGGCGATCAGAAAAGCAATGGCCACCTTGGGCTCGTAGCCGGTACCCATCCAGACCACGAACAGCGGTGCCAAAGCCACTTTGGGAATGCTGTTGAAACCCACAATCAGGGGATAGCAAAAACGCTCGAAGAGCGGTGAACCCACGAGGGCGACGGCAATCAGCACGCCGCCTACGGCGGCCAATACAAATCCAGCCAGCGTGATGCCGAGCGTGTATAACGCTTGACCCATGTACCAACCCAGTTCGCCATACAAATCCTCCAGAATCAGCGAGGGGCGCGGCAAAATCACTTCCCGCACCTGACCCAGCCAACAAATTAATTCCCATGCCAACAGCACCACGACGGTAGAGACCACGCCCGCCAACCAGCTGGGCATGGAACTCAAGGCTTTATTCATGGCTGTCTCCTGCACCATCGGCAATGCCGAACAATTGACGGATATGAGCGACATGCCGGCCGAACTCCGGGGTCTCGCGCAAGGACAGCGGGCGCGGACGAGGAAAGTCGATCTTGATCTGCTCCAGAATGCGGCCTGGACGAGACGAGAACACCAGCACGGTATCGCCCAGGAAAACGGCTTCGGCAATGCCGTGCGTCACAAACAAGGTGGTGTTGCCCGTTTTCATCCAGATGCGCTGCAGCTCGGCGTTCATGTTGTCGCGCGTCAGTGCATCCAGCGCACCGAAAGGCTCATCCATCAGCAGCAGGCGCGGATCATCCACCAGGGCACGGCAAATGGAGGCCCGCTGGCGCATGCCGCCGGATAACTGGCGTGGATAGCTGTCGGCAAACTGGGACAGGCCGGTCAAGGCCAACAATTGGTCCACCTTGTCCAGATAATCGGCCGTGCGCTTGCCGGCAAACTCCAAAGGCAAAAGAATGTTGTCGCGTATGCTGCGCCACTCCAGCAAGGCATCGCGCTGGAACACCATGCCCACCTGGTCGGGCGGGCCGCTGACGGGTTGCTGGTCTACCGTCAGGGAGCCGCTGCTGATGTTTTCCAGCCCGGCCACGCAACGCAGGAAGGTGCTTTTCCCGCAGCCGCTGGGGCCCAGAATGCTGATGAACTGGCCTGGTTGAATATCGACATTGATGCCGTCCAGCGCCAGCACATCACGCGCGCCCTCAAAGCGCTTGCGCACATCTTGAGAAAGTACCCGCGCCGCCATTACTTCAGCTCCAGACTGCTCAGGGATTGCGGGGTGACCACGCCGGACTGGTAATAGTCCGTGGCCTTCTGACCGGCAGGAATCAGCTCTACCCGTTCCAGCGTGGCAACTGTCTTGTCCCAGTCCGCAGGCTGGTTCACGCCGATACTGCCTTGCTCGACAGCGGGGCCAAAGTAGGTTTTAAGAATGTTCAGCTGGTCCAGCAAAATGGCTTTGTCCAAACGCGCATTGGGGCGTTGCGCCACAATCGCATCCACCGCTTCTTGCTCGTGACCGCTGTAAATGTAGTTCCAGGACTTGGCCACCACATTGGAAAAAGTCGCCAGCTCCTGTCCCCGGCTGGCTAGCTTGGCTTCGCTGGTGAACAGGCCAAAGCTGACCATATCCAGGCCGTGCTGGGCGAAAGGAATGGCATTGGAGGCGCGCTGACGCGACACCGAAGCCAGTACAAATGGAATGGTGGAGATCACGGCATCGGCCCGCCCCACCGCATAGGTCGCTGCCTTGCCAGCCGCATCCACACTCAGCAGATCCACATCGCTGCGACGCAAGCCGCCCGCTGCCAGAAACGCATCGACAAAAGGCGCTTCCAGAGAACCGGCGGTATAGGCGATCTTGCGTCCCTTCAAACCCTCCGGCCCGCTAATACCCGAATCCTTGGGCACCAGCACGCCGATATCGCTGGACGTGGCAAAGGTGGCCAGCCCTTTGACTGGCAAGCCTTTGCTGCGTGCAATCACCATGGAGGCCAGCGCTGCCTGGCCCACATCAAAGCGATCACTGCCACCCACGATCTGCACCGCCGTGACAGAACCGTTGCCATCTTCCAGCCGTACATCCAGGCCAGCCTGCTTGAACCAGCCCTTTTCCACGGCCAGATGAAACGGTGCATGGACGGCCCAAGGGGTCCAGTCCAGCTTTACATTCAAGGGCTCGGCTGCCGCCCCCCAGGTGCTCAACAAGAAGGTGGCCCCGATTGCGAGGCGCACACGTCCCCCCAAAGCTTTACGCTCCGTCATCTCCTTACCCCCGTTTTATTTATCGTCTTGCGTCGTCTATGCGCTTATGAGCGCCGGAAAAGTCCCTTGAAGCGGTCCCACAAAATGCTGAAGAACATCTTGACCGGATTGAACTCGGCCACCACCGGCTCTTCGCCTTCGGCCAGCGGTTTTTCCAGGCGCAGGTTCACGTTCTTGCCGAACTCCGCAATCATGCGGCGCACGAAATCCTGAACCAGCCCGGAGCGCGAAAACTGCGCCAGTGGCCCTTGCAGCGAATACACCAGCTCCACTTCCACGCAGCTGCGCGCTTCGCCATCCGGCTTGACCTGAAAGCTGACATCGCCACGGGCACGCGATTGGCTCAAGGAGTCCACGCCCTCACCGCGCAGCACGGCAGCACGGCGTTCGTTATCCTCTTCCAACGTGGCATTACCCTTGAAGGCAGCCGACATGGGGCCAAATTTGATGGCGATCTTGCCCTGTACCGTGGCCCCTTCCTGGGACTCGATCATCGCGCCGGGCAGACAGCCCGCCACTTTGGGCAAATCCTTCATGAAAGCCCAAACCTGATCGGCCGGGAAACGGGCATCAAAACCACCTTGAATAGCCTGGCCCTTGCCCTTGCCCTTGTCGGCACTGCCGGACGCGGCAGGTGCAGCAGCGGCCACCGGAGCGGGCGTCTGCACTTCTTCCTGTACCGCTTCAAAAGTCGTAAAGCCGTTCTGGTTCCAGTCTTGCTGCACGTTCTGCACCACGGCAGCGCGCAAGGCTTCTACCCGGGCATCGGGCTGATCGCGCAGGGCTTGCAGCACGGACAGAATGGCGGCTGTAATGCCTTGATAGCCGGTGCAGCGACAAATATTGCCGGACAACTCAATACGCACACGGGCTTCATCTGCATCGGGCAAACGCAGCACGATGTCGCGGCTGGTCGCCAACATGCCAGGCGTACAGAAGCCGCATTGCAAGGCGTGTTTTTCCGAGAAAGCCGTACGTAGACGGCTCATGATCGGATCGTCGTCGTAGCCTTCTACGGTGGTGACTTCGTGGCCATCACAAGCACCGGCAAAAGTGATGCAGGAGCGCACTGGACGGCCATCCACCAGCACCGTACATGCGCCGCACACACCGTG
Organism: Alcaligenes sp. RM2; assembly: GCF_052931795.1. NCBI lineage: Bacteria > Pseudomonadati > Pseudomonadota > Betaproteobacteria > Burkholderiales > Alcaligenaceae > Alcaligenes > Alcaligenes sp. RM2. Next base: position 327,935 of record NZ_JBRFIO010000003.1, on the reverse strand, counting down.
TTCACAGCTCAGGTTGGTGCCGGTCAAACGGCTTTTCTCGCGGATGAAATCACCCAGATGGGTGCGCGGTTCGGCCTCGTGCTTTTGCTGACGGCCGTTAACTTGAATCGAGATTTCTGCCATGTCTTAACCTTTCACACCCAGCGCTTGCTTCAGGCTGCGCTCTACTACCGTACGGAACAGCACCTGATGAGCTTCATCCCGTTGTGCCAGATACGGCTGCAAGGCCGCTGCAATCGTGTCCCCTTCCAGGACGGCGGCCCCTTGTGCAGCCACGTTCACGGCCAGCTCGGGCAAAGAGCGCGGAGCGCCTTCCATGGCTCCAATCACTACGCGCGCCGTGCGGGTTGCCGGGTCGAAATAGCAGGCACAACTGGCATCGGCAAACTCGCCCACTTTGCGGGTAAATTTGTAATAACCCCAACGGGCCGAACCGGACACTTCAGGTACATCCACAGACTCGATGAACTCACCGGCTTCCAGCACCGTGGTGTAGGCAGCCAGCATGAATTCGCTCATGGGAACCGTACGGCTGCCTTGGGTTCCACGCACATTGATGCGTGCGCCCAGGGCGGCACAGGTCAGCACCCAGTCTGCCGCCGGGTCCGCATGGGCCAGGCTGCCACCCAAGGTGCCGCGATTACGCACACCCCGGTAAGCAATGCGGCCTGCCACTTTCTGCATCATGTGGCCGCGCAGCAGTTCGTGAATGCCATCTTCAATCTGGGCGTGAGTCACAGCAGCGCCGATACGCACTTGCCCTTTATTGGCCGTTACCTGTCGCAGCTCGGGCACTGCCGACACATCCAGCACACGGCCAGGGCGCACCAGACGCAGATTCAACATGGGGCCCAGGGACTGGCTACCGCCCATCAAGCGCACGGCGGAAGGGTCGCTGCCATAAGCGTCCTGGATCTGTTTCAGGCTCTGGGCCTGTTCATACTCAAACTTGGCGGCCTTCATGCCTGAACCTCCGACACGGGCTGTTTATCTTGCTGATTGGCGGGCTGTGCTGCAGCGCGGATGGCGCTTAGCAGTCGATGCGGTGTCACGGGGGTATGTGAGACCTGTGCTCCCGTGGAGCGCAAGGCATTATTGATGGCCGACATGATGGCGGCAGGAGGGGCAATCGCCCCGCCCTCGCCCATGCCCTTGGCACCAAACTCGGTATTGGGCGATGGGCTTTCCATGTGTTCGATATGAATATTGGGCACTTCGCAGGCACCGGGCATGACGTAGTCTGCCAGGGTCGATGCCAGCGGCTGAGCAAACTCGTCGTAGGGCATTTCTTCGTACAAGGCGGTGCCGATCCCCTGGGCAATCCCGCCTATGGTCTGGCCTTCCACAATCATTGGGTTGATCATGACGCCGCAATCTTCCACCACCACGTACTTGAGCACTTCCACCCCGCCAGTCTTTGGATCGACAGCCACCACCACGGCATTGCTGGCGTAGGTGAAGCTGCCGGTATCGACTTTGGGTTTGTAACCTACGGATAGCTCCAGACCTTGCGGGTCCACGTCCTCGGGCAAATGCTGCGGATTGATGTACCAGGCATCCGCCACTTGGGCGATGCTGACCTGGCGCCCCTCGGCGCTGAACATATCGCCTTGATGCTGAATGCTATCCACATCGGCTTTCAGCATATGCGCGGCAATCTTGCGCACGCGCGGCAGCAGCTCTTTACAGGCCTTGGACACCGCACCGCCAGACATCACCAGGGAGCGCGAGGCATACGTGCCGGTAGAGAATGGCGTGCGGCCCGTATCGCCGTGCACCACTTTGATCTTGGCCACGGGAATACCCAGAATTTCGCTGGCGATCTGGGCAAACGAGGTTTCCATACCCTGGCCGTGCGAGTGCACACCCACACGCACTTCCAGCCCACCGTCCGGGGTCATGCGTACAAAAGCCTGATCAAAACCCGGAATCACCGCAGTGCCCCAACTGGCGAACACGGACGTACCGTGTGCGGACTGCTCGGTATAAGAAGCCACACCCAGACCAATCAGGCGACCATCGGGCTCACCCTTGGCCTGACGAGCCAGCACAGCCTCCACATCCACCGCAGCCAGAGCGCGGCGCAGGCTTTCTGGATAGTTGCCCGAGTCGTAGTGCTTGTTGGCCACGTTGACGTAAGGCATTTGCTCGCCTTGCACCAGGTTCATCAAGCGAATTTCCCAGGAGGGCTTACCGACCGCCAGGGCGATCTGATCCATCATCTGTTCAATGGCCAGGCAGACACCCGTACGGGCTACGCCACGGTACGGCATGAAGCCTGGTTTGTTGGTGCCCACACCGCGTGTGCGGCAGCGGTAGCCACGAAAATCGTAAGGACCGGGCAAGTTGCCCAGGGCCTGGCCTACTTCCAAACCCACGGTAAAGGGCCAGACCGAGTAAGCGCCACCATCAATATCAATTTCAGCATCCAGCGCCAGCAGGCGGCCTTCATTGCTGATGTGTGCTTTCAGGCGGTATTGGTGTTCACGGGTATTGGCGCCAGCAATCAAGTGCTCACGGCGGTCTTCCATGAAACGAAATGGCTTGCGGAAGGTCTTGGCCAACCAGGCCACGCACAGCTCTTCCTGATGCAGCACGCATTTATAACCAAAAGCGCCGCCCACATCGGGAGAAATCACACGCACCTGCGCCTGATCCATACCCAGGAACTGGGCAATGCCTGTGCGGTGCATGTGCGGAATCTGACTGCCGCAATACACCACCAGTTGATCGGCCTGGAAATCCCAATAGGCCAGAACGGCCTTGCCTTCCATCGGCAACATGCACTGACGTGACAGGCTGACCGAGTGCTCGATCACGCGATCGGCACGGGCGGCATGCTCTTCAAAGGCCACGTCCGAGCGCAGTGTCACAAACACATTATCCTGCCAGCCTTCATGCAACAGATCACCCTGCGCGGCCAGCGAGGCCGGCACACTGCCGTAAACCGGCAGTTCGTCGTACAGCGCTTCAATCTCCTCCAGAACGTCCTCGGCCACGGCGCGGCTTTCACCAAAGGCCATGGCAACCGGCTCGCCCACATAACGCACACTGCCCGAGGCCAGCGGCGGCATGCTGGAGGCCTGATAACTGGGCAAGGTGGAAGCGGCGTAAATATCCAGACAGTCCGGCATATCGGCACGGGTAATAACCTGCGCACGTGCGCTGTCTTCAATACTGATCTGACGGATTCGGGCATGCGCCATGGGGCTGCGCAGGAAGGCGACTTCCTGCAGCCCCGGCATGGTCATGTTTCCGATGAAGTTGCCCCGGCCATTGAGATGGCGCGCATCCTCCTTGCGAAGAATACGCGCACCCACTCCTTGGCCACCCAGGCTTGACGGGTGACTGTGCTGACTCATTTCACTACCTTAAGAATGTGCTGCTTAACTGCGCTTGCCCAACTCGCTGAAGGTGAAGTTGTCCAGGGCACTTTCGGCAACCCGGAACCAACTGGCTTCCTGCTCCTGGAAGGCCTTCCAGCTTGGATAAATCTTGGCAAAATCGGCGTTGCTGTCCGACAGTTCCTTCCACAGTTCCTGGGACTTGTCGTAGGCGGCCTTCATGACGTCCTTGGGGAAGTAACGCAGCTTGGCCCCATCGGCCACCAGCTTGCGCAGAGCGCCGGGATTCAAGGCATCGTACTTGGCCAGGCTGAGCATGGTCTGCTCATTACAGGCCGTCTCGAATGCCACTTTGAAGTGCGCAGGCAAGGCTTCCCAGGCGTCTTTATTGACCATAGAGGTCAGGGACGCACTACCCTCGAACCAGCCGGGGGAGTAGTAGAAGGGAGCGACTTTGTTCAAGCCCAGTTTTTCGTCGTCGTAAGGGCCAATCCACTCGGCCGCATCAATCGTGCCCTTTTCCAGCGAGGAGTAAATATCGCTAGGAGGAATCTGCTGGGGCACGGCACCCAGTTTGGACAGCACCATGCCGCCGATGCCACCGATACGCATCTTCAGACCTTGCAGGCTGTCCAGGTCCTTGATTTCCTTGCGGAACCAGCCCCCCATCTGCACACCCACGTTACCCGCCACAAAGTTGACGATGTTGTACTGGCTGTACATTTCGCGCAGCAGTTTCAGGCCACCACCAAAGTGCACCCAGGAGTTGTGCTGACGGGCATTCATGCCAAAGGACAAGCCAGTATCAAACGTTACGGCGGTGTTCTTGCCCACAAAAGCGGTACTGAGCACGTGGTTGCATTCGACCGTGCCGTTGCTAATGGCATCCATGTTCTGGGCATAAGGCACCAGCTCGCCACCGGGGAAAGCGCGGATTTCGAACTTGCCTTCGGTCAGTTCGCTGACACGTTTGCACAGCGCTTCGGCCGAACCATAAATGGTGTCCAGGCTTTTGGGCCAGCCGGTAGACATACGCCAGCGCACGGTGGGGCTGTTCTGCGCAATTGCAGGGGCGGCTACGGCTGCCAAACCCGCACCCGCAACCGTTGCCGATTTCAGCAGAAAACTACGACGCTCCATCACTCACCTCTTTGTATTTTTTAATGTATTTACACCCCTTGCTCGATAGGGGTCTGGGTAGTTTGCCCGCCAGTCTGGCTTGCAGCCCCGACAGCAACTGCCCGAACCTTGCCAAACCGTCCCCCCCGAGGGGCCAGACGGACGTTCCAAGCAGTGTCAGCACACTATGAAATTGACATTCACCACTTCGATAATAGTAAGTGTGCTGATTAATTAATTTTTGGTCAAGCAGGGAAACTACTGACGCATGTCCTTGATGAGATAAAGGAAAGCATCATCAATAGCTTAAGCCTCAACTAGCGCAATCCCTTATAAAAACGATATTTGATTTTATAATTTATACAGTATACTGACTAATTGAAAGCACAACCCGGAGACAACTTTGAACTGGATAAAAATTTCCGAAACCGATGCCATCGACAACGAAGAGTCCCTGGCAATCGAGTGGGAAGGCAAGAAACTGGCCCTGCACAAACTGGATGACGAGTTCCACCTGACCGACAACGTCTGTACCCACCAATATGCCCTGCTGTCCGACGGCTATCTGGAAGACGGTTGTGTGGAATGTCCGCTGCATCAGGCCAAGTTCTGTTTGCGCACCGGCAAGGCGATGAACGCCCCTGCCACGGTGGACATCAAGGTCTACCCGCTGCGCATTGAAGGCAACGATATTCTGGCCGACTTCAGTCAGGCCTGAGCTTTTTTCTGCTGACGAGACCTGCAACATCATGGCACACCACACTTCCGTACTGATCATCGGCGCTGGCCAAGCGGCTTCGGTGCTGGCGCGCGAACTGCGCAGCCTGGGCTTTAGCGGCAGCATCACCTTGGTAGGGGATGAAACTCACCTTCCCTACGAGCGTCCGCCCCTGTCCAAAGACGTGCTCAAGTCCAGCGCGACCACTGACAGCGTGTTTTTGCAAAAAGCCGAGTTCTATCAAGAACAGAATATTGAACTCTTGTTGGGCACCAGCGTGCAGTCTCTGGATTGCGCCACGCGTCAGGCCAGCCTGAGCAATGGCCAGACCTGGAGCTTTGACCACGCGGTGCTGGCCACAGGCGGCGCGGCCCGCGAACTGGCTCTGCTGCCCGCCAGCCAGGCCAACGCCCTGTATCTGCGCACGCTGGACGATGCCCTGAGCCTGCAAGCTCGTCTGCAACCCGGTTTGCGCGCCCTGGTGATTGGTGGCGGTTTCATGGGTCTGGAACTGGCTTCAACTGCCAGTGAAACTGGCGCACAGGTCACCATCATTGAAGCGAATGAACGTCTGCTGGCCCGCAACGCCCCTGCCCTGCTGTCGCAATGGTTGCTGGAGCGCTTCGAGTCGCAAGGCATCACCGTGCGCTTGGGTCAGGGAGTGCGTCAGGCCCACTTTGCGGCAGAAAACGAGCACCCCGTTCAGCTGGAACTAAACGATGGCCAGATCCTGAATGGCGATCTGGCCATTGTGGCCGCCGGTCTGAGCGCGAACTCCGCCTTGGCGCGGGCCAGTGGTATCGCGGTAGACGATATGACGGCCGGGATTATTGTGGATCGCCAGGGCCGCACCAGTGTGGCGGGCATTTATGCCGCTGGCGATTGCGCCACCCAGATCTGCCCCGATACCGCCGTGCGCACGCGCACCGAATCCTGGCAGAACGCCAACGAGCAAGCCCGTCAGGTGGCCCACGCCATTGCCGGGCAGGATGCTCCTGCTGCACCTGTCAGTTGGTTCTGGACGGATGTGCTCGGTTGCAACATTCAAATGCTGGGCCAAGGCAGCCCGGATCTGAACTATCAGGTACGCGGCGTTATGGACAGCCAGGGCGATGCCATCAGCTTCATGTTGCTGGCATTTGAAGGCCAGCATTTGCGACACGCAATTGGCGTCAATGCCGGCGCGGATCTACGCGCTTTGCGCAGCGTCATGGAACAGAACTTGCCTGTGGACCCGGCCATCGTGCTGGACCCGGCGACCAAGCTGCGCCAGTACGTGAAAGAAGCGGCTCGGACGGCCCAAGTCTAAGAAAGAGAAGCGGCCTGCGCCGCCTCGTCATCACGAATCATTAAAGAGTTATCAGAGGAGAACCCCATGTATCAGACGCAAACGGTGATAGGCCAGACGGTCGGGTCCAAAGACCGCCCTGTCGAGGAATGCACCTGGCCCGAGGACGTGCTCAACACCATTCCGGACTGGGTCTACACCAGCAACGACATTTACAACCGCGAGATGGAACGCATTTTCCACGGTGACACCTGGAACTTTGTGGCCCTGGAGGCGGAAATTCCCGATTCGGGCGACTACAAGCGCTCGTATGTGGGTTCCACACCAGTGGTCGTCGCTCGTGCGGAAGATGGCAGTATCAACGTATTTGAAAACCGCTGTGCACACCGTGGCGCGGAGTTTTGCCGTCACAACCAGGGCAATACCAATGAGTTTGTGTGCCCGTATCACCAGTGGTCTTACAGCCTGAAGGGTGATCTGCAAGGGATTCCTTTCAAGCGCGGTGCGAATAAAGAAGGCGGCATGCCGCGCAGCTTCAAGAACTCCGAGCATGGTCTGAAAAAGCTGCATGTGACAACGCACAACGGCGTAATTTTTGCGTCCTACAGCGACAAGGTCGAGCCTATTACGGAATACCTGACGCCTGAAATTCTGAAGGATTTCGAGGCGGTGTTTCCCGGCAAGAAGCTGAAGATTCTGGGTTACTACCGTAACGAGTTGCCTTGCAACTGGAAGATGTACCACGAGAACCTGAAAGATCCTTACCACGCGACCTTGCTGCACTCTTTCCTGGTGGTGTTCGGTCTGCTGGTAGCGGGCAACAAGTCGCAGATGTATGTGGACCCTGTGCATGGTCGTCATGGCTATATGGCTTCGGCCAAGTCCGAGGACAAGTACGCCGAGGTCAGCGAGGACAACAAGAAGGAAATGCGCTCCTTTGTGGACGATATGCGTTTGCGCGACGAGCGTTTCCTGGACTACATCAAGGAGTTTGATTCTCCCTGGTCGGTGACCATGCAGACGATCTGGCCCAACCTGATTGTTCAGCGCGAGATGAACACCTTGGGTGTGCGTCAGATTGTGCCCAATGGCCCCAACAGCCTGATCATGCAATGGACCATGTTTGGCTATGAGGACGATACCGAGGAGATGACTCGTCACCGTCTGCGTCAGGGCAACCTGATGGGCCCTGCCGGTTTCCTGGGTCTGGAAGACAACGAGGCCATGAAGTTTGTGCAGGAAGGGGTACGTCGTTCCAGCAGCGAGGTGAACATCATCAAGCTGGATGAAAGCAAGCTGGGTACGTCCAATACGCTGATCTCGGAAGCGGCTATTCGCTCCATGTACCAGCACTACCGCCAAGTGATGGATCTGTAAGACGAGCTGACTTATGAAAATGGATTTTTCTTTCAAACCCGCCCAGGTTTCTGTTGAGCGCGCTTTGGCCTTGAAGGCGGAAATTGAGCTTTTCAATGCCGAGTACTGTGCCACTTTGGATCGTGGCAATGTTGAGGACTGGCCCATGTTTTTTGTGGAGGACGCGGTTTACCGGGTCACTTCACGCGAGAACGCGGATCTGAATTTGCCGGTAGGTCTGGTCTATGCCGAAGGGCGCGACATGATGCACGACCGTGCGGTGGCCATTGCCCGCACGCAGATGTATGCCCCGCGCTACATGCTGCATCTGGTCACGGATGTGCGCGTGATCAGCGAGGCTGACAATGGCGATATTGAGGCCGAGGGCAATTTCATGCTGATGCAGACCTTGGTGGAAGGGCCTTCCACGGTGCATCTGGTGGGTAATTATTTCGATACCTTCACGCGTGTGGACGGTCGTTTGATGCTCAAGGAGCGTCAGGTGATTTTTGATACGTCCATCCTGGCGAATGATCTGGTGTTTCCGGTCTAAGTCCGGGGTTTGCTTCTGGTTTCAAAACTATTTTTTGTGTGCTGTTTCCGAGCCACTTGAGTCAGAAGGTCTTCTGATTCCTTTGAGCACCCTTCTTTGTTGAGGGGTGCTTTTTTTTGCTTATTTATTGGGGCAAAGGGCTGATGCCTGGCGCAACATCAGAGATATGAGGCTTTAGGGCTGGTAGCGCAGGTTCTGGGGGCCTATCAAGCCTGGAGAGAATTAAGGTTAATCAGGGGACCGGGGGTAAAAGAAGTCTCTGTGAAAACGCCATTCAGTCGGCCTGCTGGGGTGTCCGGGCTGAGCACTTGCCGGTGCTGCGCACCGGTGCCCTTGTCAGGAGATAGCTACGGGCGCATCCTGAACTCACCCGGTACTTGGTCCCCCGGACCAAGTACAAGCGTCGGGTTCAAACAGCAGGATGCTTGCACCCCTACGCTATCTCCTGCCCGCGGCAAGTACTCTGATCCGCCCTGACACCCCAGCAGGCCGACTGAACGGCTCACAACGGCTTTTTATCTACCAATCTCTTACGGGCTCTTTGACCAAACAGGGCCTCGTGCCTTGCTCCTCTGCGTTTCCTAAACGCATATCGTTCTGCTCTTCTGCCCCCCCTAAACCCCGAGAACATTCAGCCTCAGCCAAAGCCCCTCCTCCCTTCCCTTCCCTTCCTTTCTCCACCCATCCAATCTGGGCCCTCGCCTTTCATCCCACCTCTGCAAGTGCCGTTTGGGCTTTAACCCGTGTTGCTTGTTTTCTTGTGGGGCCCGGGGACGGCTTGGCGGGCGAGTCAGGGCTCTTGCCGCAGGCAGAGTGCTGGGGCGGGATGCAAGGGGCGTGCTGTTTGAGGAGCACGCTTGCGGTTTGTCCGGGGGACAAACCGCGCTCCGAGTTCACGACCCGCCCGCCCCAGCACTCTGACAAGGGAACCCACGCGCAGCGTGGGCAAGAGACCCGCCAAGACAAGCCGTCCCCGGGCCCCACAAGAAAACTATCCGCCGCCCTCACGCAAAGCCCAAACGGCACGTCCAGAAGAACTCCTCTATTGCTCCCAAAGCTCCACCAAACCCTTCTTAAAATGACTCACAAGACAGCCATCCCCTCACTCAAGACCTGACACAGCAATCCTTGCAAACTCACAACGCTGCCAAAAATAAAAAAGCCCCCGAGAGCCATACGGCTCCCAGGGGCACAGGTCCGATAGCCCGCCCCCAAGCGGCAGGCCATCGATACTCAATTACAAGGCTATCAACACAGACTTGTTGACGACGACTCATATCCATCAAGCACGGACGCCCATCCAGACCATGATGAAACACGTCGCTCTTTTCAAAAGCTCAAAAAAATTGAATAGCGTTAAAGACCGATCAACGTCATCGCCTCTTCACGCGTTGCCACGGTGGCGTACTTCTGACGCATATCGAACAGGTTCGCCTCGTGAGGCCCAATCGCACGGTCACCCACGCAATCCGATACCACCAGGGGGCGGAAACCCAGTTGCATCGCATCGACCACACTGGAGCGCACACAACCACTGGTCACGGCGCCGGCAACCAGCAGTGTTTGCACACCACGCTGGGTCAACCAAGCCGCCAAGGGCGTACCGAAAAACGCCGAAGGCACGTTCTTGCGAACGATGAACTCACCGGGCACAGGAGCCAGTTCCGGCACGATGTTGCTGTTGTGCGCGTCTTCGGTCAGACCCAGCATGCCGGGCACTTTAATGCTGAAGATGTTGTTATCAGCGCCATCGTCGGCATACACGATACGCGTATGAGCCACCGGCCAGCCCTGTTCACGCGCCGTTGCCAGCAACTTCTGCGTGTTCTCGATAGCTTCGGGAATATTGCCGCCACCAAACACGGCAGGATCCGCAAAGCCATTCACCAGATCAATAATCAACAAGCCGTAAGGAGCTTTAGGCTCCAGCGTCGACCCAAAACCTTGTTGAGCGTACACCGCTCCTTCATTCGTACTCACCAACGCCTCCGTCCAGTACTTTGCCGTCACGCACGACAGCACGGCCATCCAGGCTGACCGTGCAATTGCGCAAAGGAATATCAATGTGGCAGGCCGTCGTGCGATTGCCGCCAGCCTCGTTGTTCGGGCCCAGGGAGAACAGGAAGTTACCCTCGAACGCACGGGCATCCATGCCAATGGTGTTTTCACGCGAGTACAGACCCAGTGTGGACCAATGGCAACGTGGTTGCAGCCCCCAGCCGATATGCGAGATAGCGTAGCCCTCGGGGTCATTGAAGGACTTCATGTACTCGTCCAATAATTGCGCCTCAATGCCGCCTTCGATCTTCGTGGCATAACCATTCTCCACAGTCAGAATAATCTGCTCGGAGGAATACTTTTTCTGCGGCAGCAGGATGTCGCCCTTGTCGATCACAATGGTGCCGTTAGTGCCCAGCTCGTTCGGCCAGGTCAGCACGAAGCCACTAGGCCAGTGGTCCCAACGACCGGGCTCATCTACAAAACCGTATTCACGAATCGCGGGGAACTCACCCAGCGGGCAACGCAGATTGGTACCGGCAGGAGACGTAATGCTCATTTCCTTGGCCGCTTTAATCAGCCCCGCAGCCGCTGTCACACGCGCACGATCCGCTTCCGTTGGCACAGTGCGAACCAGAATCTCCGGTGGCTCCACCGCCAGCAGAATCTTCGTACCCGACTTCAGAATGTCAATCTGCTCAGGCGAGAACAACAGAGTCATCAAGTCCAGCACCAGGTCACTGGCCTTCAAAGCCGCGATTGCCGCCTCGTTGCCCGTCAAAGGCGTCGTGCCCAGATAAGCCAAAGGATCCCGGCTCAGTGCCTTTTCTGCATTCACAGGCAGCAGATCCAGACGATTTACCACCGCGCCCATGGACTGGGCCGCGATCTGCGCACACTGCATGGTTTGCTGATTCGTCGTGGAGCTGGTCAGCAGGGTCACGGTTTGACCTGCTTGCAGCTTGGACAGACGTAGAACCTCTTGCCATGCTTCGATAAGTTGATAATCACTCACTGCCATTTTGTCTCTCCTAGTGAGACACCTCGGCTTCAAACCGACATGCCTAATCACGACAGGGCCGCCTTGGCGGCCCCTGCTCAACATCACACCAAGCGCTGGCCCAGGAAGTCACCGAAGGCTTCGTAAAAGCCTGCTTCGTTATCCCAAGGAATCATGTGACCGGCATCAGGCACGCGAACGTGCTGAACGCCAGGGGCCAACTGCTGAATCTCGGCCACATCCTCGTCACGCACCACGTCACCACGCTCGGCTGTCATCAGCAAGGCAGGCACGGTCAAATGCGGGAAGTCGACATGAATATCGTCGGTATGAAAGCCCTCAAAGCTGGCCAGAATCGCAGGCTCATGGCAGGTGTGCAGCCACTGAGCACGCAATTGCAATTGCTCTTCGGTCCAGGTCGGGCAGAAGGCACGCATATCGTCAGCCGTGCAACCCTTGCGAGCCATCGCCATGGAATCCACGTACCAGGGCAACTTGGAGGGATAAGCGCGACGACCTGGGCCAGACACTGGCGGATCAACCATCACCAGACGATTCAGGCCCTCGCTGTTCTTGTGAGCGGCACGCAAACCAATGCGGGCACCCATGGAGTGACCAACCACGATGTAGTCCTTCAGGCCCAGCGCCTGAGCCAGTGCAATCAAGTCATCCGCCTGCGCATCCAGGCTGTAATCCATACCTTCAGCCGCTTCGCTCAAGCCGCGACCACGCACGTCTTGAATGTAGGTATCAAAATGCTTGCCGAATTGTTCACCCACAAAACCCCAGGTCACCGCCGGGCTGGTAATGCCGGGAACGATGATGACGGCAGGACGCTGGTCACGCCCACCAACGGAACCACCAAAACGCAGGTAATGCTGACGAATGCCATTGGCGTGCACATGAGCGCCGTACAGAAATGTGCTCATGCTTAGCTCCGGTCCAGCTTGAACAGACGGGCAGCGTTGCCGTAGCAAACCAGCTCGCGTGTCTTGTCATCCATAGGCGCTGCCTCGATGAAATCAGCGGCCAGCTCAGTGGACTCGTAGGGGTAATCAACCGAGAACAATACGGCTTCAGCACCCATTTCACCAATTGCGCCCATTAGCGTTGGGGCAGAACAGACACCCGAAGTAGTGATCAGGATGTTGCTGCCGATGTACTCGGAAGGCTTGCGCTTCAAGGTCACACCATGTGGGTACACGGCAAAGCGGCTGTCGTAGCGCCAGCGCTGGAACGGCAAGCCTTCACCCATATGACCCAAGATCAACTTCACATCCGGGCAGCGATCAAACACACCACCGAACAACATGCGCAGCGCGTGAGTGCCGGTTTCCACACCCCAACCCCAGGTTGCACCCATCAGCTCCGGGTGGCCTGTGTAAGCGTGCGGCATTTCATAAGCATCAAAGGGGTGCAGATAGAACGGCACATCCAGCTTCTGCACGGTTTCCCAGAAGGCATCATATTCGCGGCCATCGTAGTACACGCCATGCGTGTGACCGTTAACCAAAGCGCCTTTCAAGCCCAGATCCTGCACCGCACGCGTCAATTCCTGCGCGGCAGCAGCCGGGTCTTGCATGGGCAAAGTGGCAAAGCCGCCCAGACGATCGGGATGGCGTGCAATTTGCTGCGCCAGGAAATCATTGTTCTGACGTGAACGCTCGATAGCGACGGACACATCCTTTTCCACCTGTACCCCAGGGCCGGTCTGCGACAGCACAACGTACTCGATACCGGCACGATCCATCACCTCCAGACGCTGGGCGTCGAAGTCATGCAAACGAGCCATCAGTTCACGCGCGTCGGCACTGTCAATATGTTTGACAAAGGCCTTGGAATAATCCTCAAAGCCAACGGCGTTGAAGTGCTCCTCCAGTGCTATTTTTTTAATACGTTTCACCGTAAATTTTCCCTAAATTATTGATTTACATAAGGTCAATCGTTTGACCCCCCAACAATATCTATCAGTATGCTGATTATTATTGTTTTCAGCAAGTCGGGAAATCACATATACTTTGGGGCGTGGACAGCGCCTGTAGAAATGACTGCAAATCAGAAATCAGGGCTTTTGTTCACGTTAGCGTAGCCCTGCTTTCCTTGTAGACGCCGACCTTGCAGCCGTACCCTTTGCAGGTCGTCCCGCTTTCAGTGTGCTGCCTTGTTGGCAACGGGCTGAAGGCCACTCAATCGATGACTGACTTATCCATGAAGAATCACGCCGAGCTAAAGCAAGAAGAACGACTGGAAGCCGACGAGGCCGAAATCCTGGGTCCAGTGGAAGAAGAAAATGCCGAGCTGTATCGACGCAAACTGTGGTCCCGGCCTGGTTTTCTGGTCCGCCGTCTTAACCAGATTCACTACGCCATGTTTTACGAGGAGTGCAAAAGTGACCTCACCCCTGTCCAGCACGGTGTCCTGTCCGTGTTGATGGGTTCACCCTGGCTGGATCAAACCACGATCGGCTACGAGCTGGGGCTGGATCGCACCACCTCGGCCGATGTCATCCGCAGGCTGGAGGAAAAAGGTTTGCTGGGACGCCGTATCAACCCCGAAGACCGCCGCTCCCGCCAGACGTACATCACCGAAGCAGGATTGGCGGCGATGAAGGAAATCAGTGCGGGCATGAACCGCGCCCAGGAACGACTGCTGGACCCACTGACCGCCAAGCAGCGCCAGACCTTTATGACCATGCTGACGCGTGTAGTGGAGCACAACAACCAATATGGTCGTGCTGCCTTGAAAAACATGTGAGAAGCTCGGGGGGCCTCAGGCCCCTCGCGCATACCAATCAGGTAGTTCAAAGGCATGCGCTGGCAGTTGGTACAGCTGGCGCAAACTGGCCTGACTAAGCATGTCGCGGGGCTGTCCCTGCGCCAATATGCCCCCATCCCGGTACAAGATCACCCAGTCCGCCACGCGGGCCGCATGTTCGGGTTGATGCGTACACAAAAGCACACCCAGACCTTCCTGACGCAAGTGCGAGACTTGATCCAGTACCCGTAATTGATTCGCGAAGTCCAGGCTGGAGGCGGGTTCGTCCATGATCAAGAACTGTGAACGCTGCACCAAGGCCCGTGCAATCACGCACAGCTGGCGCTCTCCCCCGCTGATCTGATCAATGCGCTTTTGAGCTAGCTGCCCTATGCCCAACCGCTCCAGGCAAACGCCTACCCATTGCCGGTCGGCGGCCCGAGGTTGGGTGTACCAGGCCAGCTCACTGGCACAACCTAGCAAGACCCATTGTTCTACCGTGAAGGCAAAGGCCGACTCCTGCGCTTGCGGTACATAGGCCAGTTGTCTGGCCAGGGCACGCGCACTCCATCGCTCCAGGGGCTTGCCCTGCACCTTCACCTGCCCTTTTAAAGGCGGCTGCAGGCCCAGCAAGGTGCGCAGCAAGGTGGACTTACCGCTGCCATTGGGCCCGAGCAAACAAACGACCTGCCCGGTCTGTACGCGCAGATTCAAATTACTGGCGACTTGCTTGCGCCCGTAGCCTACAGCCAGATCAATCGCTTCCAAGCCTTGTTCGCTCATCGCTGCCTCGCACCACGAGCCAGCAACAGCAAGAAGCCGGGAGCACCCACCAAGGCCGTCAGCACACCCAAGGGCAATTCCAGCGTGCCTATGCTTCGTGCCAAGGTATCGGTTAACAAGAGGAAGGCGGCGCCCACCAACAAGCAAACGGGCAATAGACGGGAGAAGTCCGGGCCAACCAATAAACGGGCCGCGTGCGGGATCAGCAAACCGACCCAACCTATAATTCCAGCCAGGGCCACGCACACCGCCGTCATCAAGGTCGCGCAAACGATCAGCAGACAACGCAAGGCAGAGACGGACATACCCAAGGAGCGGGCCTCGTCATCTTGCAGGGCCAGGACATTGATACGCCAACGCAAGAGCCAGACAGGGACGATGCACGCCAATACCATCAATGCAGCGGGCCAGACTTCGTAAGAGCGCACAGCGCTTAGCCCACCCAGCAGCCAGAAGGTCATGGAAGGCAATTGGGAGTATGGATCAGCCAGAATCTTGATAAGCGATAGGGCGGCACCCAGCAAGGTACCCACCGCCATCCCGGCCAGAACCAGTATCAGGATAGGTGGATGATGGCGCAGCATGCGCGCCAGACTCAAGACAATGCCCACCGCTAGCAGGCCGCCAACAAAGGCCGCCATCTGTACGCCGAACAAGGAAAAATTCAAATAAATGGCCAGAATCGCCCCCAGACCTGCACCCGAGGACACACCCAGGATATCGGGTGAAACCAGTGGATTGCGAAACATGGTTTGATACGCCGCGCCTGCGGTCGAGAGCGCCGCCCCCACCAGCAAAGCCGCTGCAATACGTGGCAGACGCAAATCCCAGACCACGCGTACGGCCTGACTCTGCCCCGCTTCTGGATCGCTACCAAAACCGGCGACCAAGGCGCGCAGCACTTCTGTTCCGGACAAGGGATACGCCCCCTGCCCCAGGGCAAACACCACCAATACGGCCAGAACTAGCCCCAGTAAAAGCAGTAGTAGCCCGTAGGACAAACCTGACTTCATGCGCCTTGCTGCGAACCCAGCGGGTCCAGCCCTTGTACCAATCGCTTGACCTGCTCGTCGCTCAAGGACATGCCGTAAAAAGCCGAGTAAAACTCCTGCAACTCTGAATACATGCGTGGCATGGCAGCACTGCCTTCCAGCAAGGCATTAAGCCAGATCACCCCGGCCAGACGATTGACTCCCGGCGGGCCATCCAGCCAGCCAAAGGGCAAGGCGGGTACGCGGTACAAGCGTCCTTCCTTCACTGCCTTGAGCTGATTCCAGGGAGCCTGAGTACGGGCCAGCTCAAAGAAAGCATCATCCTGAGCAAACAGCATGTCCGGGTCCCAGGCCAATAATTGTTCGTAGGAAATACGGCCCAGGCGATTATCGGTTTTCTCTTCACCCATTACCGTCAAACCGCAAAGCCGCAGCACCTCGGTATGAATGGATTGACCCATGCCGGTTTCCAGACCATCGTTACCGCGTGCCAAATAGGCTTTCAAGCCTTTGGCGCGGGGGTTGGCGGCCTGATGTACGGTATCCAGAATCGCTTGTGCACGCAAGGCCAGTTGCTGGCCGCGCTCGGCCTGCCCCAGGATATGACCTGCCTGACGCAACTGCGCCGGGCTGTCTTTCAGGCGACCATCCAGCAAGACATAAGGCACGCCCGTCTGCTCTTGCACGGATTTGGCGGCAGACTCGTAATAGGGATTCACATCGCCTATATCCACGACCATATCGGGCTTCAAGGCCAGCAGGCTTTCCAGGGACAAGGTACTGCCCCGACCGGCCAGACGGCCAAGATACGGCAAGGAAAAACCAGCGGCCTCCATCATGCTGCGTGCAGCAGGAGCCAGCTGAAAAGGCCAACCTAAGAGCGCGTGGGGTGCCAGGCAATACACCAGCACAGAAGCGGGCGGACCGGCTGCCACTACCCGCCCCACTTGAGCCGGATCAGGCAGCTTGCCCGCCACACTGATATGCAAGCTGATAGAGCGGCTGGTCCCGGCCTGCTCGGACCGGGCCAGCAAACGGGCATGAGGCGCCAACATAGTCAGTGCCACCCAGGCACGCAATACATCACGACGCTTCATTTATGCCTCTCCCCCTTTAACTGCAAATCACAAAACGGCTTTAGAAACGATAGCTTCCGCCCACAAACCAGACACGTCCGGGCATGGGGTAGCCTTCTTTGTATTGGTACAGCTTGTCGCCCAGATTACGCACACCGGCTTCCAGTGTGATGTCCGAATTCGGACGCCAGATACCTTTCAAGCTCAACAAGGCAAAGCCCGGTGTTTTTTCGTAGATCTGATCACCCTTGCTATTGGCGTAGGAGTAGTAGCGGCCGCTTTCGGTTTCCACCGAACCCATCACTTCCCACTGCGCAGTGGGCTTCCAGCTCAGGTGAGCAAACAGGCGATGATTGGGCGTATCCACCAATTTGACGTCCGAGTCAGACTGGTTGCGACGATTCAAATATGTGTACGCCAGGCCTGCCGACCAATGAGCAGACAACTCCTGCTGCAAAGACAGCTCCAGACCCATTTGACGAGCCTTGCCGACGTTGGTGGCCTGATCACAAAAACCCACTGGACGGTACTTGTCACAACCGGGAGCCTGAATAACCGTGCTTTGAATCATGTCACGCACCTGGCTCAAGAACAGCGCCGATTCCAGCTGTGCACCTTCCCATGGCTGACCGCGCAAGCCCAGTTCATAGTGAATGGCGTGCTCGGGTTTCAGATCCGGATTAGGTTGGGCGTAGCCCATGCGGCTGGAGTAGCGATCTTTAATCGTGGGAAAACGAGTCTTGTAAGCCACGCTACCGTAGACCTGCATGGCATCGCTCCAGTCGTAACCCAGCTCCAGCAAACCGTTGGTGGCATCGGTATCGCCGGTTTCAAAGTTGTGCGCTTCTTTGGCTTTGCGACGTTCGTGGCTGGCACCCACGCGCAACTGCCACAGCTCACCCACAGCAATACGGTCTTCAAACGCCAGAGACGTGGTCACGTCCTTGTAGTGCTCAGTGCCCGATGGCTTGGGATCACGGTGCTGATCTTCCTTGTAGTGCAAGGCAAAATGCAGCTCGTGATTGTCCAGGCTGGTGTTGACCCATTCCAGGGCAGCGCCACGGGTACGGTCCGTGTACTCGCTGGTCGGGCCAGTCAGGGTCGCGTATTGATCATTGCTATACATATCCAGACCGTTCTTGTACTTGTCTTCGTACACGCGGGTCTTGATCGTGTTGCTCTCGCCAATCTGTGTGGAGCTCAGGAAGTACAGGCTTTCCTTGTCCCAGTATGGCCAGCGCCAGTAGCGTTGACCCAGCTTGGCATCGTTCACGCCGGTGTAGACCGGATTGTCTTTCTGACCTTTCTGGTTCACGTAGCCAATAACGTATTCATCCGTCGCATTGGGAGTGATACCCAGTTTGAAGGACGCTTTCTTGTCCATTTGAGAAGCATTGCTGCGCATGCCACCCGTGTCGGTAGGACGTGCTTTTTGATCTTCAAACCCACGACCCAAGGGGAAGCTGCGTTCGCCTGACCAGGACAAGCCTGCCTGCATGTACCAGGAACCCTGATTGGTGCCCACGTTCAAGGCACTGTAGCGTTGATCGCCCGTAGCGTAACCGGCGCGGAACTCGCCTTCAAACTCTTTGACGGGTTTACGGGTCACCAGGTTGATGGCACCGCCCATGATATTGGGGCCATACAGTAAGGAAGCTGCTCCCTTGGCCACGCGAATTTCGCTCAGGTCCATGGTGGTGAAACGGGTAAAGTCCACATAGCCGTCGTACGGCACGTACTGTGGAATACCGTCAAGAAACAAGGGCACCTGACGCGAATCGAAGCCACGCACATAGACCATCTGTTCGTTACGAGCACCGCCCGCCGAAACGGTCACGCCGGGTTGCACACTAACGGCGGCACCCACATCGCGCAAATCAAAAGCCTGCATTTCTTTCTGGCTGACTGCGCTCTCCCCCAAAGGAGCCTCGCGATCCAGGCTGGACTGAACAACCACTTTGCCCAGCTGAAACACACGGTCATTGTTTTCCTGAGCCTGAGCCTGGCTAACTGCCAAGGCCCCCATCATGCTCAAGACCAATGCGCGCGGCACAAAGCAGACGGACTGATGACGCGCTGCTGTGGCACGTTTGGACTGATGTCTCATTCCCCTTCCCTATTCGATCTTTCTAATTGATTTATGAACTGACGCCACGCAAAGATGCGGCACAAAAAAAAACGGACCCCAAGGGGCCCGTAAATAGAACCCATCATCGAGCGATGAGTGATGGTTCTTTCGAAAACACCGCTATATGGTAGAGCATATAGCGAAGAACTACAACTAGCCAGAAACTTTAAGGTTCAGGTTTTCCCGTCTTCCCAATTTGCGGCTTCTCGCCAACAATACGGCTGTACTGAGCATTCCTATCAAAATGCTGCCAGCAAAGTGCCTGCACAAACAGGCATCAAAACGATCCCAAGACATCTGGACCCGCGCAAATACTGGCGCAAATCCACAGGAGCACAATTTATGTTTAAAGCCATGACGCGCGGTTCGGTCCGCCTGGTTGAACGCTATCTACCCGATCCGTATATTTTCGTCATCCTGCTCACACTGATTGCCGGTATTGCGGCAATGGCGTTTGAGCAACGCTCTCCCATGGAGATCATCCAATATTGGGGTAACGGCTTTTGGGGTCTACTGACCTTTGCCATGCAAATGTTGCTGGTCTTGCTGACCGGTCACATGCTGGCCAGCACGCCACTGGTAAAAAGCTGGTTGCGTGGCCTGGCCTCGCTGGCCCGTTCGGCTGGATCCGCCATCATTCTGGTGACCCTGGTGTCGCTGGCGGCCAGCTGGATCAACTGGGGTTTCGGCCTGGTGGTCGGTGCCCTGTTCGCCAAAGAACTGGCTCGTCAGGTCCGCGTGGACTACCGCTTGCTGGTTGCCAGTGCCTACTCGGGCTTTCTGGTCTGGCACGGTGGCCTGGCCGGTTCTGTACCACTGACCATTGCCACCTCGGGCCACTTCTCTGAAGACAAGATCGGCATCATCAGCACATCTGACACCATCTTCGCCTTCTTTAACCTGGCCATTGTGATCGCCCTGTTCATTCTGGTGCCGCTGATCAACCGCTTGATGCTGCCCAGCGACAAGGAAAGCATTTACGTCGACCCCAAGCTGCTGGAAGACACGCCAAACGACGTCAACCAGACCACCGATCGCCCAGCAGACCGTCTGGAAAACAGCCGTCTGATCTCCATCGTGATTGGTGTCGCTGGCCTGGCCTACCTGTTTGACTACTACGTGCTGCGTGGTGCAACCCTGAACCTGAACGTGATCAACTTCACTTTCCTGATTCTGGCCATCTTGCTGCACGGGACTCCACGTCGTCTGCTGAAAAGCCTGGATGAAGCCATTCGCGGCGGTGCCGGGATTGTGATTCAGTTCCCCTTCTACGCAGGCATCATGGCCATCATGATTGACTCCGGTCTGGCTGCCAGCCTGTCCGAGTGGTTGGTGTCCTTTGCCACTGCTACCACCCTGCCCTTCTGGACCTTCATGAGCGCCGGTCTGGTCAATATCTTTGTGCCCTCGGGCGGTGGCCAGTGGGCGGTACAAAGCCCGGTCGTGATTGCTGCCACACAGGCTCTGGATGCTGACATGGCGCGCACCGCCATGGCCGTTGCCTGGGGCGACTCCTGGACCAATATGCTCCAGCCTTTCTGGGCCTTGCCGGTATTGGCGATTGCCGGTCTGAAAGCCAAGGACATCATGGGCTTTTGCCTGATTCAGCTGATTGTCTCGGGTATTGTTATCTCGATTGGTTTGACCTGGTTGTAAGACAGGCCGGGATGCCTTCATCAGGCTCCGTATCCTGACTGGCAATAAAAAACGCCCCGTGAATATCCATGGGGCGTTTTGCATTGAGCAGGCAGCAATTAGCCCAAGCATAAGCAGGACGCAAACAAGCCGCCACAAAAAAGGGCAATGACACTATGAGGGGGAATTAAATGAAGGTAGAGATGGTGGGCGGTACAAGGTTCGAACTTGTGACTTCCACCGTGTGAAGGTGGCACTCTACCACTGAGTTAACCGCCCGGAGCTTTAAAGAACTACAAAAGCTGCGAAGAAAAAAACTATAGCATGGCCCTGATTGATTTACAAGTTCAGGGCCAGCTCTTTTCTTAAATAATTACTCCGTTGCCGGGTTGAGCATCTCACGCCACATGGGCGGCTTCTTGTTCTGCTTTTCCAGCACGTCCATGTATTTCTCATGCTCGGCCTGATCGGCTTCGGACGCGCGCAGCACTTTCAGCACGCTGGCGTCAAACTTGCCCAGGCTCAGATTGCTGCCATCCCCACCTTGCCCATCAGACTCGTCAAAGTCCATCAGCAAGGCGTCCTGGCCACGGGTCATGGCCAGCCAGACATCAGCCAGCAACTCCGAGTCCAGCAAAGCGCCGTGCAAGGTACGGTGGGAGTTGGAAATGCCGTAGCGTTCGCACAAGGCATCCAGGGAGTTCCGTTTGCCAGGGTGCATTTCCCGCGCGACCAACAAGGAGTCTGTGATGCTGTCGCAGTACTGGGAGAACGGGCCTTTACCTACCTTTTGCAGCTCAGCATCCAGAAAGCGTGTATCAAAAGATGCGTTATGAATAATGACTTCCGCACCCTGCACAAAATCCAGCACCTGATCCACCACATCCTTGAAACGTGGGTGGCCGGACAGAAATTCCGTGGTCAAGCCGTGAATTGCCAAAGCTTCAGGATCAGAGTCCCGGTCCGGGTTTAGATACAAGTGCAGATGGCGGCCCGTCAATTTACGATTGAACAGCTCTACCCCACCCACTTCAACAATGCGGTGCCCTTCACGAGGCTCCAGACCGGTGGTTTCAGTATCCAGAATAATTTGACGCATTCACTTTCCCTACAAATTCAATCACAGTAATGGCACTCGACAAGGAGGCTATACAAACAGCTTCCCCGCAGACCAGCACCACAGGTTCAGACAGAGGCCTCGGGCTTATCAATCAATTCCAGTTGCTTGTCCTGCCCTTCTTTCTTGCCCGCAATCAGCGTATAGGCCACCGGCACCACAAACAAGGTCAACAAGGTTCCCAGGGACAAGCCGCCCACCAGCACCCAACCAATCTGCTGACGGGATTCGGCACCCGCCCCGGAGGCATAGGCCAGCGGCAAGACCCCCAGCACCATGGCGCCGGTTGTCATCAAGATGGGGCGCAGGCGCATCTCGCAAGCGCGCACCACGGCATTGTACAAACTGGCCCCCGCTTCGCGTTGTTGAGTGGCAAATTCCACAATCAAGATACCGTGCTTGGTAATGAGCCCCACCAGGGTAATCAAACCGATCTGACTGTAAATGGACAAGGTCCCGCCCGACAGCCATAGGGCCAGCAAGGCCCCTGTCATGGACAAGGGCACGGACAGCATGATGATGAGCGGGTTGCGCCAGCTTTCAAACTGCGCGGCCAGCACCAGATAAATAAAGGCCAGTGCCATCAGGAAGACCAGATAGATACTGCCCGAGGAATCCCGGAACTCGCGCGACTGGCCATCCAGGTCTGTCTGCACCGTTTCCGGCAAGGTCTTGCGAGCCACCTCATTCATGTGTTCGAGCACCTCACCCAAGGCATAGCCGGGGGCCACCGATGCTTCCACAATGACCGCTCGCAAGCGGTTGAAGTGGTTCAGCGATTGCGGCGATACGCTCTCGCGCACATTCAGGAAGTTGGAGGCCTGCACCATGCCACCATCTTTAGTGCGCACGTAAATATCCAGAATGTTTTGCGGGCTGGAACGAGCCTGCTTGTCCACCTGCACAATCACGTCGTACTGCTCGCCATCACTCTTGTAGCGCGTGACCTGACGCCCACCCAGCATGGATTCCAGAGTGCGGCCTACCGCTTCCACCGATACGCCGGTATCGGCCAGCTTGTCGCGGTCCACATCAATACGGATTTCCGGCGTGTTCAAGCGCAAGTCCGTGTCCACGTTCAACAGCCCTGGATAGTCTCGCAGCTCAGCCAGAAAACCGTCCACGATCTTGGCCAGCTCCGGATACGGTGCCTGGCTCATGATCACAAACTCCACCGGCTTGGACGTAGCCCGCTGTCCCAACGACGGCGGGTTAGTGGGGAAAGCACGCGCACCGGGAATGGCGGAGAAATGCGGTTGCAGTTCACGCGCAATGGATTGCTGGTTACGTGTACGCTCCTCCCACGGCTTCAAGCGCAAAATTGCAAAGGAATCGGTGACGGTAGGGAAACCAATAATGGACTGATACCCCTCTGTCTCCGGTATGCCGCGATATAGCTCTTCCACCCGCTCCACATTGCGCAAGGTGTAATCCAGCGTAGCGCCTTCGGGCGAATTCACAATCCCGAAAATCACACCTCGGTCTTCAATCGGAGCCAGTTCGCTTTTGATGACCGTAAACAGCAGCCCACTGGTCGCGGCAACGGCCACACCAATGAACAGGACCAGAAAACGCCAGCGCAAGGCGCGAATCAGGATACGGCGGTAGCCTCGAGTCAGCCAGACCAGGAAGTTTTCGATACCCTGACTGACGCGGCCCACTTTCGCACCATGTGGACGCAGCATGCGCGAGCACATCATGGGCGTCAGGGTCAGGGCCACGAAACCGGATACCAGCACGGCAGCCGCCAAGGTCAGGGCAAACTCAATGAATAATCGCCCGGTACGGCCTGTGGCAAAAGCCAGTGGGGCATACACCGCCACCAGGGTTAGCGTCATGGCAATCACGGCAAAGGCAATTTCACGCACACCCAAAAAGGCAGCCTGCATGGCCGTCTTGCCCTCTTCGATATGGCGGTACACGTTCTCCAGCACCACAATCGCATCGTCCACCACCAGGCCAATCGCCAGCACCATGGCCAGCAAGGTCAGCGTGTTGATGGAAAAGCCCAGCATGTACATGATGGCGAAGGCCCCGATCAGGGAGATCGGAATCGTCACAATGGGAATCACACTGGCGCGGAAACTGCGCAGGAAAAACACAATCACCAGCACCACCAGCAAGATGGCCTCGGCAATGGTGGTGTACACCGAATCAATGGATTTCTGAATGAAGATGGAGCTGTCGTAAGACACGGACAACTTCATATTGCCCGGCAGGCTTTCGTTGATGCGCTCCACTTCTGCCCGCACGGATTTGGACAGATCCAGCGGGTTGGCGGTGGACTGTTTGGTCACGCCAATGTTCAAACTGTTTTGACCATTGAATCGGGCCAGTACCCGCTCTTCGGCAGGCCCGATACGCACGTCGGCAATGTCGGAAATGCGCACCGGATAACCGGCTGCCTGACTGATGATGATGTTGCGAA
This sequence comes from Alcaligenes sp. RM2, assembly GCF_052931795.1. NCBI lineage: Bacteria > Pseudomonadati > Pseudomonadota > Betaproteobacteria > Burkholderiales > Alcaligenaceae > Alcaligenes > Alcaligenes sp. RM2. The sequence goes on along the minus strand of NZ_JBRFIO010000003.1, from coordinate 303,646 downwards.
ATTCCTCGGGCGTTTCCAGGTCGGTGGAGGAAACCACGGAAAACTCGCGGGCATCGGACTCGATACGGCCCGCCGGAATCAGCACGTTTTGTTTACGCAGAGCATCTTCCACATCCTGCACGGTCAGCTGGTAGGCTCCCAGGCGGGTGCGATCCAGGTCGATACGCATGGCGGGCAAGCGCTCGCCAAACACGCGCACTTCAGCGGCACCAGGCAAGACGGACAGGCGCGTTTTAATGTAGCGGTTGATGTAGTCCGAGGCCTCCAGCATGCTGTAGTCGCCGGTATCCACACCTACATAAATAATCGGGGTGGAGTCTGCTTCCACCTTATTGATGATGGGCTCGTCCACCTCATCGGGCAGGAAACGTCTGGCACGCGACACCTTGTCGCGCACATCGGCGGCAGCGGCATCGGGGGCCCGGTCCAAATTGAATTTAATGTTGATCAGGCTGCGCTCGGAACGGCTGCGTGAAGTCATCACGTTCACGCCCTCGATCCCGGACAACTGATCTTCAAGAGGCTTGGTCACCTGGGACTCGATCACCTCCGGTGAGGCCCCTTTATAATTGGTGATGACGGAGACTACCGGCTCGTCAATAGCGGGGTATTCGCGTACGGTCAGGCGTTCATAGGAAATAAAACCGACCAGCACAATCACCAAAGACAGAACCGTGGCAAATACCGGGCGACGGATACATAAGTCAGAAAGAACCATGATTCCGTCCTATTGCTGCGGCTGTGTTTGGACGTCGATCACTTCCTGAATATCGACCGGCACTCCATCACGAACCTTTTGCAGCCCAGCCACCAGCACATTGTCGCCCGCTTTCAGATCGCCTGTGACTTGTACCCAGCCCTGCTCGCGTACACCAACCTGCACCTGACGGCGCTCTGCCCGGCCGTCTTTCACAATATAGATGTACTGATCCTGCCCCGAAGGAGCCAAGGCGGTTTCAGGCACCATCAAGGCCTGATAACGCGATAGCTCAAGGCGTACACGGCTGAACAAACCGGGGCGCAGAGCGCCATCTTCATTCGGTACCTGGGCCCGCAGCAAAATGGAACGGCCAGCCGTATCCACCGCCGGGCTGACAGCCAGCACCGAGCCATGGCGGGTTTCGCCCAGGAAGGCATCAAAGCGCAGTTCGACCGGCATGCCGGCCTTCACATCGGCCAGATATTGTTCAGGGATACGGAAGTCCACGTTCAAGGTCGAAACCGCTTCCAGCTGCACCAGGTCCGTGCCCGGCCCAACATAGTCACCCACCGAGACATTACGCAAGCCGGTCACACCATCAAAGGGGGCACGGATACGGGTCTTGTCCAGCTGCACACGCGCCAATTGCACTTCGGCTTGCTGAACAGCCAAACGGCTACCGGACTCGTCTTTGGCCTGCTGGCTGATAAAGCCCTGGCGGCTCAATTCCGAAGAACGCTTGTGCTGACTATTGGCCAGATTCAAATTTGCCTGTGCCTGGTTCAATTGCGCCTGCGCCATGGCCGGGTCCAATTGAATCAGGAGCTGGCCTTTTTTGACGGGCTGACCTTCTTCAAAGCTGATCGCTGAAATACGGCCACTGATCTCGGGCCGCAGCACGACGGACTCTCTGGCCACCAGGGTTCCCACCGCCGCCACATCACGAATCAACTCACTTTGCCGCACGGGCAGCACTTCCACCCGCGTGGCATCAGACTGCGCCCAACTGGGGCTGCTACTGGCAAACAGTACAAGAAACAGAGAAAAAATCGTGGGACGCAGCGTGGAAATCATGGGCGGCTTATCCTGACCGGCCAGGCCGGTGAAGCTGTCTGACAAAATATGACGGGTGGCTAATAGTACTATCAGCGGGCTACAACTCTGCCCAAGATCTTATAACTGCCTGGCGATTTCCACCCCTTCATTGGCCAGTTGATCCGCACGCTCGTTACCGGGATCACCCGCATGGCCACGCACCCATAACCAGGTCAGTTCATGTTTTGCGGCCTGCTGCTCCAACTCCTGCCACAGGTCGGCATTCTTGACGGGCTTTTTATCGGCAGTACGCCAGCCGCGGGCTTTCCAGCCGGGCAACCATTCGTTCATGCCTTTCTGTACGTACTGCGAATCGGTGTGTACCCGCACCTGGCAAGGGCGTTTCAAGGCTTTGAGTGCCTCGATCACGGCCATCAGTTCCATGCGGTTATTGGTAGTATTGGCCTCGCCACCGCAAATGGCTTTTTCACGTCCGCCATGACGCAACAAGGCGCCCCAGCCCCCCAAACCGGGGTTGCCCTTGCAGGCACCATCGGTCCAAATATCGACAACATCAGTCATGTCTTGCTAATTCCTTCATCGGCAGCGCGTCCAGCAACCACCATAGGCCGACGCACACGCCGACGGTTTTTCTTCCACTTGGGCCCGACCATACGCAAGGCCGGCGTGCGTTTGACCGCACTAATCATGTAGACGGCCCCCGCAAAGCTCCACCAGCGCGCACCGCTTTGCTCCATCCAGGACCAGCGGTCCAGCCAGGACTGCTGACGGCACAACGGTGCATAACAGCCCATCTGCGTACTTTGCACATCAAAGGACAAAAGCTTTAACCAGTCGCGCAAGCGCGAGGGTGACATCACATCTCCCGGCAAGGTAGGCGTGCCCCGTTCCAGACCCGGAATCCAGTCGTGGGCACCCCACAAACTCAAGGGGTTGAAACCCGTCAGGAGAATGCGCCCTTCTGGCACCAGAACGCGCTCGGCCTCTCGCAACACCTGGTGCGGGTCGCGGGCGCTTTCCAATGTATGGGGCAGGATTAAAAGATCAATGCTTTGCGTATCAAAAGGCAGATGCTCGGGTTCGGCATAAACCAGGTTCTTCTGCTGGGCGGGCAGGACGCCGGCCTGAGCCGTACATACCTTGCAGGAGATGCGACTATGCGCCAGGAGGTCCCAATGCGGCAATCCAATTTGTATGGCATGATACCCGAAGGTGTTGACCACCTCCGCATCGATTCCGGCTTGTTCCCAAGCCCGCACATATCGCCCCGGTACGGTTTCCAACCACTGGGCAAATTGATCATTCAAAGTCTGCTCCACTGGCGCTCTCTCCCTCTACCATGATGAATGCATTTACCTGGCCTGTGCCAAGCGATGTTCGCCTGATTCCACTACCAGCCCTGAACGACAACTATATATGGGCTTTAAGTCGAAACGGTCATGCCCTGGTTGTGGACCCCGGCCAGGCCGCCCCGGTTCTGGATTGGCTGGAGCGCGAGTCCTTACAACTGGATGCCATTTTACTGACACACCACCACGGAGACCACGTTGGAGGTGTCATGGATATCCTGGCCAGGCACCCGGCTCGCGTCTGGGGCCCCGCCAACGAGCGTCTGCCTGCCTGTGACGTGCCTGTCGGCCAGTCCGATAAGGTCGAGTTACCTACTCTGGAACTGACGCTGGACGTGCTGGACATCCCCGGCCATACCGCCGGACACGTTGCGTACTTTGGTCAAAATGAGGTAAAACAGCCCTTTGTTTTCTGTGGTGATACCTTGTTTGCTGCTGGTTGCGGACGCCTGTTTGAAGGCACCCCGGCACAAATGACGGATTCCCTGGGCAAGTTGGCAAAACTGCCATCGGACACCCTGATCTGCTGTGCGCACGAATACACTTTATCCAATTTACGCTGGGCTCTACAGGTAGAGCCGGACAATCCCCAACTACATGAACGTTGGGAACAGGATAATCTCAAGCGTCAGCAAAACTTGCCTACGGTGCCCTCCACCTTGAAAACAGAATTGGCTACCAATCCATTTCTGCGTTGCGAGACGACTGCTGTTATCAAGGCTGCCGAGCACCATGCTGCCCAGTCCCTTAATAATCCTGTCGAGGTATTTGCCAGCCTGCGCGACTGGAAAAACAATTTCTGAAGATTCCGCAATGAACCTAATGAGACTTTTTGCGCTGCTATGCGCTTTCGTGCTGGCAGGCTGCGCCACAGGCCCCAAGGTCAGCCCTCAAAAAGCCGCCAAGACCTCCACCAGCATTGCCGCCGATACATCTCGCACCATTGATCTGACCCACCCACCCAAAGACGCGTGGGACCGGATGCGCCGGGGTTTCTCCATCCCCAACCTGCATACCGATCTGGTTGATTACTGGACCAACTACTACGCTTCGCACCCCGAATCCATCCGTACCATGAGCCAGCGCGCCTCGCGCTATCTGTACCACATCATGGACGAGCTCGATGCCCGTGGCCTGCCTTCCGAACTGGCCTTGCTGCCTTTTGTGGAAAGTGCCTATAACCCCGTCGCCTATTCGCGCTCCCATGCGTCCGGTCTGTGGCAGTTCATCCCCAGCACCGGCACACAATACAAGCTGGAGCAGAACTGGTGGGTAGACCAGCGCCGTGACCCGGTCGAGTCCACTCGCGCTGCTTTGGACTACCTGTCTTACTTGTACGAGTTCCAGGGCGACTGGTATTTGGCCCTGGCCTCCTACAACTGGGGTGAAGGTTCGGTACGCCGCGCCATGGAGCGTAATGAACAGGCCAACCTGGATGTTGACTACTTATCGCTGAAGATGCCGGACGAAACACGTAATTACGTCCCCAAACTGCAAGCGATCAAAAACATTGTGGCTAACCCGGAGCGTTATGGCATTACCCTGCCCCCAGTCAGCAACACACCGTATTTCACGGCCGTGCGCAAGAACAAGGACATTGACGTAGCCCTTGCTGCTGAGTTGGCTGAAATCTCCGTGGACGAGTTCAAGGCCTTGAACGCTGCCCACAATCGCCCCACAATCCCTGCCGATCGCGGCACCTTGCTGCTGCCCGCCAACAAGGTGGATATTTTCAATGCCAATCTGGCGGCCTATCAAGGCAAGCTCAGCAACTGGAAGGCCTACCAATCCAAGCGCGGCGAAAGCTATCTGTCCATTGCCCAGCGTCACGGCATTACCTTGTCGCAGCTGCGCTCCATCAACGGTTTGGGTAGCAAGAGCACCAAGGCCGTGGCCCAGACACTATTGGTGCCCAGCACCACCTTGGGTGAAGGCAGCCTGCAACTGGCTTCTCTGACCAATACACCTGCCGCCCCGGTAGCGCAAAGCACACGCCGTGCTCGTACGCAAACGGCCAGCGTCAACCGCAAGAATGACACTGTTGTTTTGCGTCGCGGCGCCAATGTGCGCACCCATACGGTTCGCCAGGGCGATACACTTTACGCCTTGGCCAAACGGTACGACACTTCGGTGGCAGAACTGCGACGCCTGAACAATATCAAAGGCAGCTCTCTTTCCAGGGGGACACGTTTGCGTGTTCCCGGTTCCAATATTCGTGGCTAAGTCCACCCACTAATTACATAAAGGATTTTCAGCATGGGTTTCCTGCAAGGAAAACGCATCCTGGTCACAGGCGTCCTCTCGAATCGCTCTATTGCTTACGGGATTGCGCAAGCATGTCGCCAACAAGGTGCTGATATTGCCCTGACCTATGTGGGCGAGCGTTTTAAAGAACGTGTTGAAGGCTTTGCCAAAGAACTGGGCACGGATATCGTGCTGCCCTGTGATGTGTCTGAAGACGATCAGATCGAACAGGCCATGGCCTCGCTGGGCGAGCGCTGGGACGGTCTGGACGGTTTGGTGCACTCCATCGGTTTTGCACCCCGTGAAGCCATTGCCGGCAACTTCCTGGACGGCCTGTCGCGCGAATCGTTCCGCGTCGCTCATGACATTTCCGCCTACAGCTTTCCCGCACTGGCCAAGGCTGCCCTGCCCTTGCTCAAAGGCCGCAAGAGCTCGGTGCTGACCCTGACCTACCTGGGCGCTGAAAAAGCCATTCCCAACTACAACACCATGGGCGTGGCCAAAGCTGCGTTGGAAGCCTCCGTGCGTTACCTGGCGGTGGCGCTGGGCGAGTACGGCATTCGTGCCAACGCCATCTCGGCCGGTCCTATCAAGACCCTGGCTGCCAGCGGCATCAAGGACTTCTCCACCATTCTGAAATTCGTAGAGACGCACGCTCCCTTGCAGCGCAACGTCACCATTGAAGAAGTGGGCAATGTGGCCTCCTTCCTGATGTCCGAATTGGCCAGCGGTATCACAGGCGAGATCACGCATGTTGACGCCGGTTTTAACTGCATCGTTCCGGGTATGCAGGAGTAAGGCCCCACGCCTTGATGTAAAAAAATAGCGGCCAAGGCCGCTATTTTTATTGCTCAGGGACGTCTAGACAACGCATAGGCAAGCTGCCGTTTGCCTCCAGGAGTACAACCCGAACAGAGCCTGCCCAAATCAGACAGGGTAGAAAAACCTGTAAGGGTCTAGCGAATCAATCACCCTGCGCCCCCTCTTCCACAAAGTCGCTACGCAAAATGCCATGCCGCTGCAACTTGTCGTAAAAGGTTTTGCGCGGGATACGCAGATCCTGCAAGGTCGCCTTGATATCACCACGATGGCGTGCCAGCGCCTGACGTATCTGCTGCGACTCGAACTGCTCCATGCGGGCGGGCAGGCTCAAGTCCTCGTTTTCCAGCTCCTTGATCTCCGGGTGCTGCACCCCCAGCACTTCACGTTGCGCAAAGTGTGCCAGCTCGCGCACATTGCCCGGCCAGTGATGTGACTGCATATAGGCCAGACTGCGCGCATCGGGCATCTTTTGCGGCATGCCGTACTTCTTGGCAGCCAGCGCCGCAAAGTGGGCGAACAGCATGGGAATATCCTCCTTGCGCTCCCGCAAAGGCGGCAGTCGCAAGGTGACCACGTTGAGTCGGTAATACAAATCGGCGCGGAAGTTCGCACGCTGGGCGGGGTCGGACAAATCCACCTTGCTGGCGGCAACGACGCGGATATCTACCGGGTGCTCTTCGTTGGAACCCAAAGGAGTTACGCAACGGGTTTCCAGCACACGCAGCAAGCGCACCTGCGCAATCATGGGCATGCTTTCGATTTCATCCAGAAACAGCGTGCCACGGTGTGCATGTTCAACACTGCCTACACGTCTGCGCTGCGCGCCCGTGAATGCCCCGGCTTCGTGACCGAACAGCTCGCTTTCAATAATGGTTTCAGGCAAGGCACCACAATTCAGCGCCACAAAACGATGCTGTGCTCGAGCGCTCCAGCGGTGCAGCAACATGGCCACCACTTCCTTGCCTGTGCCGGTTTCCCCTTCCACCAGCACATCCACATCGGACTGTGCCAGATGCCGCAAGGTAGTGCGTAAATTGACCATGACCTCGGAATTACCCAGGAGCGCCGGGCCTTGGCCATCCTCGTCCAGTTCTTCGCGCAAGGCACGGTTTTGCAGAACCAGACTGCGCTGCATGGCGGCATGGCGTATCACCGTCAGCAAGCGTTCGGCCTGATAGGGTTTGGTCAGAAAATCAAAAGCGCCATCGTGCATGGCCTGCACGGCCATATCAATATCACCGTGGCCGGTAATCAGCACGACGGGCTGCTCGGGATCGCGAGCATGCAAGGCTTGCATCAGCGCCAGACCATCCATGCCCGGCATGCGAATGTCCGTCACCACCACACCCGGATAATCCTTGGGCAAGCGACTCAGGGCCTCCTGCCCGCTGGCACAGGCCACCACCTTCAGGCCCGCCAGTTCCAGACTTTGCACCACGGCGGCACGCAAGTCCGCATCATCATCAACAAACGCGACTTCCATTCTTATCTCTCTCCCTGGCCCAGCTCGCTATCGGCATTGCGCAGCACGATATGGAACGTGGCGCCCCCCAGGCGCGAAGGCCCTTCTTCCAAACGGCCACCCAGGGTCGCCACAATATCGTGCGAGATCACCAGCCCCAAGCCCACACCTTGGCGACGGCTGGAGCTAAAGGGCGTAAACAGGCGTTGGCGGATTTCCGCACTCAGGCCGGGGCCGTTGTCGGAAACAACAATGCGCACATGCTGCTGCTCGCTCATGACTTCTATACGGATACGCCCTTGACGGCTCCCATCCAGAGCATCGAGCGCATTACGCAGTAAATTCACCAGAACCTGCTCCAGACGTACCGGCAAGGCCCATACACGCACAGACTCGTTCACGCCCTCCAGTTCCAGGCCCACACCTTGGGCCCGCGCCCTGTGCTCCAGCAATTGCCAGGCGCTATCCACAGCCGAACGAACCCGTACCGGGCCTTCCTGTTCCTGGGGCTTGCGGGCGTAATGACACAGTTGGGAGGTAATACTGCCAATGCGTTGGGTCAGCGTCTGGATGCGGGACAGGTTCTGCCGTGCCGTTTCCGTCTGGCCCTGATCCAGCAAGCGCAAAGTGTTGTCCGCATAGACTTCAATCGCCGCGACAGGCTGGTTGATCTCGTGAGCCACCCCGGCCGTCACCTGCCCCAGAAAGGACAGCTTCTCGGCCTGCTCCAACTGCTCACGCAGATCACGCGCACGCGTACGGGCTTCTTGCAGGGCCTGCATCTCCTGCTCCAGGCGACGACGCGCCACCTGCAACTGAGCGGTCCGGGACTCTACCGCTTCTTCCAGCGCATCACGCAGTAGCTCCTGACGCGCCTGTGCTTCCCGGCGCTGTTGATTGCGTTGCAGGGCCAAGGCCGTCAGTACCAGCGCTGCACATAACAACCCCATCACCGTCAGACGGGATTGAAAGGCCTGGGTCTGCAATGCAGCATCCATGGGAGCCATCGCGTGCAAAACCCAATCACTGCCTGCGACAGGCTGCTGCACATGCAAAAAGCGCTCCTGCCCCAATGTCCAGAAGGAGGCCCGTTCGCCGGAATCCGACATATTCAAGCCCACTGACTCCAAGGGCTCATTACCAAACTGCTGACTGGCCCGCAGCTTGACCAGTTGCTCGGGCGCGGCTTGATCCAGACTATGCAAACGCCAGTCCGGTTCACCGCTTAGCAAGATCACGCCATTGGGATCGCTTACAAACATGCGATCGCCATAACCTTCCCATTCTTTTTCCAGCAGATCGAATACCAGCTTGATGACGACCACACCAACCGGCTTGCCGTCCTGATCTTGCACCATGCGTGAAATGTACAAACCCGCCTTGCCGCTGGCAGTCCCCAAGGCAAAGTATTCCGCATGCCCCTGCTCCAGGGCTTTGGTGAAGTAAGGGCGGAAACCGTAGTGATTGCCCACGAAGCTGTCGGGCTCCTGCCAGTTACTGGACACCAGCGTCTGCGAATGAATATCCAGCAGGTACAGAACAGGAGCGCCCGTATCTTCGGCCAATTGCTGGAACTTGCGATTCAAAGCCTCGGCATCACCATAGGCAGGATTGCCCATCAGGTATTGGCGCAGAGCCTCGTCCTGTGCAAGAGCAAAGGACAAGGTACGAAATTTGTCTCGGATAGTCCTGATCCAGCCGGCATTACCGCGCATCAAGGAATCAAGCCGCTGTTCGCTTTGTGTCAGCAAACGAGCCGTGCCCAAATCGGCCGAACGCCAGAAGGCAAACAGCCCCAGCACGACGGCCAAGCTCAGCAGCAGCAACCATTCGAGCCTGAAGCGCCGCCGCATGCTCGAAGAAACCGGAATGGAGTTCATGAAACCTGTGCGAAATATCGCCAAAAATTAGTAATAGCTGTGCGGATTTTCGCACACATAAGCAGATAGCGGGGAAGTCTCCTGTCCGCAAGCCGCTTATTTGCTGGTTTTCTGCCGGCGAACAGATTGGCACGGATCTTGCTTTAGTCATGAGCTTATGGGCCGGGACAAGGATCCCGGCGAGCTTAAACCGCCTGCCCACACACAATTCCAAGCAGGCCACCAGCTGACTGCCAGGTCGGCTACATCAAGTCACGGAGACGACATCATGATGGATATAAGCACAGGAGACCGTTCGGTACCGCAGATCGTCAAAATCAAGTGGTATCGAATTTTGTACGTACAGGTCATCATCGCCATCACTATCGGGATTTTGCTGGGCCATTTTTACCCCTCGCTGGGCGAGAGCATGAAACCTTTGGGCGATGCCTTCATCAAGCTGGTCAAAATGATTATTGCGCCCGTCATTTTCCTGACGGTAGCCACCGGCATTGCCGCCATGACAGACCTGCAAAAAGTGGGCCGTGTGGTGGGCAAGGCCATGATTTACTTTCTGACTTTCTCCACGCTGGCCCTGATTGTAGGCTTGGTGGTCAGCAATATCGTGCAGCCCGGCCATGGCATGAACATTGACCCCAGCACCCTGGACCCCAGCTCTATCCAGGGTTACGTGCAGCAAGCCCATGACAGCACGCTGACGGGCTTTTTGATGAACATCATCCCCGCCACCCTGATCAGCCCCTTTACCGGCGGCGACATTCTGCAGGTGCTGTTTGTGGCCGTGCTGTTTGGTATTGCCCTGGCCGCTGTGGGCGATCACGGCAAACCCGTGCTGAAACTGCTGCAAGCCTTGATGACGCCTGTTTTCAAGCTGGTTGCTATCCTGATGAAAGCCGCTCCCATCGGGGCCTTCGGTGCCATCTCTTTCACCATCGGTAAATACGGGATTGAATCCGTGTCCAGCCTGGCGCTGCTGGTGGTGACTTTCTACGTCACCTCCGTGCTTTTTGTGCTGATCATTCTGGGTGCCGTGGCCCGCTACAACGGCTTTTCCATCACCAAGCTGATCCGCTACATTCGTGAAGAACTGCTGCTGGTGCTGGGTACCAGCTCCTCGGAAGCGGCTTTGCCTACCTTGATGCAGAAGATGGAACGCGCCGGGTGTGCCAAGTCGGTTGTCGGCCTGGTTGTACCTACCGGCTACTCCTTCAACCTGGACGGCACCAATATCTACATGACCATGGCGGCCCTGTTCATCGCCCAGGCTTGTGATATTCCACTGACCTTGCAGCAGCAGGTTCTGCTATTGCTGGTTGCAATGCTCAGCTCCAAAGGCGCGGCGGGTGTGACGGGGGCCGGTTTCATTACCCTGGCGGCTACCCTGTCCGTGGTGCCTTCGGTACCTATCGCTGGCATGACTCTGATCCTGGGGATTGACCGCTTCATGTCCGAATGCCGTGCGCTGACCAATCTGGTGGGCAATGCGGTTGCCACCATTGTGGTTGCCCGCTGGGAAGGCGAACTGGATACCGATCAACTCAACAGCGCCATGAATGGCGAGCTGCCACCGCTGGATACCAGCGTCACCTTGCATCAGCGCGGTGACATGGAGATTCCCGCACAAGAGGCCAGCGAGCCGCGCGCGACTGTTGCAGCCTGATTCGGGCACTTGAAAAAGAAAGGCCGGTTTTCAATTGAGAACCGGCCTTTTGCTTGTCTGCTTGTTCTTGCCAAGCTGCTCCCGCTCGTATTGCTTTGGGCAAGTCGTTAGCGACTCAGTCAGACAGAAGGAAACCGCACAATCTCGCTGTCTGGCGTCCAGGCAGGGTATTTATCCATGATGCTCAGGAACAAAGGGCTGGACTGAAAGTTCAGCAACCAGGTCGACAAGGCCGTCCAAGGCTGCGCATCAAACCAGTCCCTGTTCACTTGTGCGAATTGCCGCACAAAGGGGGCAATCGCCAAATCTGCCAGACAAGGACGCTGTCCCATCAGGTAGCCCTGCTGTTCGATGCGGGCATTCAGGCCCATCAATAATTCACTGGCTTGGGCTCTATGCAGGGCCGAAAAACTGGCGGCATCCGTGAATTGTTCATCCTCGGTATGGCGATCCGGGTATTTATAGCAATCCAGATGCCGCTTGAAAGGCCCGTCATTGGCCGCAATCAGGGCCAGCATTTGCTCGACATCGCCCTGCTCAGGCTGCAAATACTGCTTGGGATCTTGAATCGCCAAAGCCCAACGCATGATGTCCAGGCTTTCATCAATAACCTTGCCATCGGGCAAGACCAGCACCGGGACGGTGGCTTTGGGAGAGGCCAGGCGCAGGGCCTCGGGTTTGTCGCGCAGTACGACTTCGCGCAACTGACAAGTTACGCCGCTGGCCGCAATAGCCAGCCGTGCCCGCATGGCATAGGGGCAACGGCGAAAGGAATACAAAATGGGCAGATCAGATAAGGACATGCTCAATCCCGTTAAAAAGCCGCGCCACAGGCACGGACTTAAAGCGCTGGCGTTTATGCAAAGCGCCCTTCTGTAGCAGAAGGGCGGACTATAAACGACGCAGCGCCAGAATCAAGCTAGTAGAGGTAACACAGTGGCCCGATCAGGGCTAGGCGTCCTTGCCTTGCTGAGCCAGCAGGCGTTGCTCTTCCGCCTTGCGGCGGGCGGCCTCACGGCGCTCGGTCAACTCGTCCATGCTGACGCCAATGTGACGCTCTTCACGCTCGCGCGCCAAGGCCACTTGCTTTTGACGCTCGCGGAAACGCTCGATCTGCTCGGGGGAACTGTGGCCGTGGCAGTAGGGACAGCTGACGCCTTCTTCGAACTGGGGCGAGGCTTTTTCCTCTTCGCTGATAGGCATGCGACAGGCACGGCAGAAATCATAATCGCCGGGTTCCAGACCGTGACGCACCGATACGCGCTCGTCGAACACAAAGCAGTCACCATCCCACAGGCTTTCTGCTGCTGGAATCTCTTCCAGATATTTCAGAATGCCGCCTTGCAGGTGGTAAACCTGATCAAAGCCTTGCGAACGCATGAAGGCTGTGGATTTTTCACAGCGGATACCGCCGGTACAGAACATGGCCACGCGCGGTTTGCCATGCAAGACACCGCCTTCCTTGGACTGCTCGGCCACCCACTGAGGAAACTCGGTAAAGCTTTGGGTCTTGGGGTTGATGGCACGGTTAAAAGTGCCAATACCCACTTCGTAATCGTTGCGGGTATCCACCACCACCACGTCCGGATCGCTGATCAGGGCATTCCAGTCTTCGGGAGCAACATACTCGCCCACCATTTCGGCGGTTTTCAGATCCGGTACACCCAGGGTAACGATCTCTTTTTTCAGCTTCACCTTGAGGCGGTAAAACGGAGCCTTGTCGGCATAGGATTCTTTATGCACCAGGCCAGAAATACGTGGATCGGAGTTCAGATATGCCAAGACGGCACGAATACCCTCCTGAGGGCCGGCAATCGTGCCGTTAATCCCTTCGCGCGCCAGCAACAGCGTGCCTTTGACTTCATGCTGCTCGCAAAAAGCAAACAAGGGGTCGCGCATTTGTGCGAAATCGGGCAATTCCACGAACTTATATAAAGCCGCGATCAGGTAGGTAGACATAGGTAAACGAATTCTCTGGATAGAAGCGGTGGCGCAGCCCGCAGGCGGTAGGACAGCGTAGGCCGTCGTACACTATACGCGACTGATACCCCTTGGGCCTTTGACGCCCGTCAAAAAAATAGGGCGGGCCGGGGATTCAACTTTAAAATCATAACGCTAAAGCCGTCAGGCCGCATCTGGCCCCGGTCCCTGTTTCACTTTGCACGAGAGCTATGGATTCCGTAACACAAGCAGTCCTCGGTGCCAGCATCTGCGGCTCCCTCCTCGGGCGGCAGTATGGCCGCAAGGCGATCCTGTCCGGTGCCATCATCGCCACCCTGCCCGATCTGGATGTCTTCATTCAATATGGGGACCCGATTACCTCCATGGTCAGTCATCGCGGTTTCTCGCACTCTTTATTTGTGTTGAGCGCGGCAGGCATCCTGATCACCCTTTTATGGCGACTGCTGTTTCCACAAGCACGTGCCTCTGCAGGGAGGCTGGGGCTGGCGGTCTGGCTGGCGCTGATTACCCACCCTCTTCTGGATGCCTTTACCAGTTACGGAACGCAATTGCTGTGGCCTTTGGCCGCTACCCCGGCAACCTGGTCCAGCATCTTCATTATTGACCCGCTCTATACCGTGCCCTTACTGATCGCCACGATCATAGGCTTGATACGTGGACCGGCACCCGCAACGATACGGGCCTGCAACTGGGCCTTGCTCTTGAGCAGCCTGTATCTGGCAGCCTCGGTAGGTGCCAAGTTCTGGGCCGAGCAACAGGCGACCGCACAGCTCAAACAAGAGCAGGTGGAAATCACGCGGGTATACTCCGCCGCCCAACCCATGAACATCCTGCTCTGGCGTGTACTGGTGCGCGACACACAGGACCGGGAATGCGAAGTCATGGTGGGCCTGCTGGACCGGCTGCGTGCACCCAAGGGGCATCAATACGAATCCCTGTGCCTGCCCGTTCATAGCGACTACACCCAGTTGTTCCCCCCCTTGAAACAGCTGGAGCAACTGCGCTGGTTTTCGGACGATTGGCTGCGCTACGACATCATCGATGACCTGCTGGTGGTCAGTGATATACGCATGAGCCTGGGCCCCGGCCAGTACAGTTTCCGCTTTGTCGTAGCCGAACGCATTGCAGACGACACCTGGTTGCCCGTGATTCCGTATCGTTGGGCCAGTGGCCACAATATTGCTTTGCTAAAGCCCGTTCTGCGTCGTATTTGGGAGCCGACTCCACCACTACCGCTACAAGAATGGGCCAAACGCATTGATGCCGGTGTACCTATTCCCAGGGCAAGCCCAGACTTCCAGGACATGAATTAAGCAAGGCCAAAAACCAGAGATGGAGACGGGCCTGTGCAAGGTGGGCATAGCCAACTCTTGCTAGCCCGCCCGGCCGCGTGTAGCACGCGCTCCTGAAACATAAGGTCCTAGCTTGATACAAAATACGAAGTGGTGAAGCTATAAAATTGCGTCCTGCCCGATAGGGGTTTTAACGTATTGCCAACGCATCAAAAGCATCAATCACTTTCATCATGAATTTAAAAAAACTATCTGTTTTCGCCACGCTGGGCCTTTGCTTCGCTATTGCGGGCTGCAACAGCGAAGAAGCGACAGAAACACCATCTCAAGCGGTCTCATCCGAGCAAGGCTTTATCCAGAAATACAATGCCTATGTTGAAGTTGCCAATAGCTTGCATACGCCTTTCTACCGTGCGCTTTCCGATTATCAAACCGTCTACGAGCCTGCCGTGCGCTCGGGCAAGAAGCTGGATAACTATTCCGTTGTTTCACTGGTAAGCATCAAGAACACCCAGGAAAAACTGAAGTCCGCCTTGGCACTGGAAGCCAACATGCCGGAAATAGATGGGCCAGCAAAGCAGTTTGACGACTCCTTGACCAAGCTGGCACCTCTCAATTCCGAGTTGAACAACTATGCCGAATCAAAAGAGTTTCTGACGGATGGCGGCAAAAAGGCAGCCGACAATAACGAGGCGTTCGTCAACGCCCTGACAGAAGTCGTACAGGCAGAGGCTGCATTTCTCCAAGGCATTCAGAAACAGGATGAGATAAACATCCAGACCTCTTTCGATAAAGCTCCCAAGGACTCCATGGAGCATTACCGTTTGGGTGCCGTGCTGTTCAGCAAGCAGGCCATGAACAAAGTCGACGCTATTTTCGAGCAGCAGGGGGCAAAAGAGAGCATCCCCCCCTTCCAGGAAAGTCTTGACCAGGCAGCTGCGATGATCAGTAACTGGGATAAAAAATTCAAGGAAGAAACGCCGCAAGGATGCCCACGAATCATGTCGAAAATGAATGAATTCCTGGCCCAGGGCAGAAGCGTCATCCAGCATGCCTCTGAAGGCAATTACGTACCTCAGCAAGGCTCGATCAGCTGGCAGATCAATAACCCCATAAAAAATGACGCCAGCAGCTTGCAATTGAAATTCAATGCAATGATCGGGGCGCTTAACTATCCCCGTTGCTAATGGCACCCAGAGACTGAGCTTGAAGCCGTAAACCTGGCGTCAGGCTCCAGTCTCAATGCAGGCAGTCATGCCGGCTCTGGCGGGCACGCTTCGTCTTGAAGCGATCCACACAATAAGCCCCCACGCTGCGCCTTTGGCTTAGTGCCTCCGAGGGGCTTTTTACCGGGGGCGCCGAGCTTTAGGGCAGCACGGCGCCAAAAAAAACCCTGGACGATTACGTCCAGGGTTTAAATTTACCCACTACGGTCACTACAAAATGACACCCGGCGCTCTGTCAAACCCGAGGATCACAAACAAGCCTTATTTCAGCATCCCTTCAACACGCTGGCGCAAGGCCGGGTCCTGCTGAATCGCCAGACTGATGCCGTTGTAGTCCGCCAGATCCATGCCATTGGCACTGACCACGCCTACCAGGCGCTGGTCGGCTTCCTGAACAATAGCCTGACGCTCTGCATCACTTTTGGCCGCATCCAGACGCGGCTGATATTCCGAAGCAGTTTGGGCGACCTTCTTGTAGGTGCGCGCATATTGCTCCAGCTGAGAATCCGTAGGTTTAACGATCTGGGTGGCAGCAGGGGCTGCCGAGTTGGCCGGAGCCGCATTGCCCTGGGCCATCGCAAAAGGGCTGTACATGCCAAATGCGACTGCGGTAGCAGCAAGAAAAGCTTTAACTGAGGGCTGCATGGATAGAACCTCCTAAACAGAGTCAATGAACGACCATCATGACAAGAGCGGCAGCAGCTTACAAGTTTCTCAATGTAGTTTCGTGTATCTGCATGCCACCCTTCCCCTTACAGACTTCAGTCGCGCGAGTAAGGACGTCCGTTAAAGTCCACGGTTACCAAATTGCCGTCCATCTGGCCCATGCCGGGTGAATTGGCGGGCATGCCTGGCGCGGCCACCCCACGCACACTGCCATCATTCATCATGCGTTTGACGACCTTGGCAGGCACATGGCCTTCAATCAATTGCCCCGTCTCTTCAATCATCGCGGTGTGGCAGGACGCCAGGTTCTCCGGCACTCTCAAAAGCCGCTTCACGTCTTGAATCTTCACGACCTTGACCTCTTTGACCTCAAAGCCTTCATCGCGCATGTACTGTGCCCAGCCCCCACAACAACCACAGTCAGGATCCTGGTACATCGTAATAGCGGGACCCTCTGCCAACGCCATGGAACTGAAGGCCATCAGGCTGGCCGTCAACAATAAAGGTTTAATCACAATTACATTCCTGTTTTGCAGCGCCACGGCGCTCTGGTTGACACTCTCATGCACTTGACTAAGACTAGGCACTCGCAAAAAAGTTTAACAAAACACACTAATCCGTCCTGATCCGCCATGAGTCTTGATTCCGTCAAACAGTTTTTTAACGAACACGCTGCCGATATTCAGGTAATTGAAACCACCGAAAGCACAGCCACCGTCGTGCTGGCTGCGCAAGTGCACCAAGTCGAGCCGGGACAAATTGCCAAGACGCTTAGCTTGAAAGTGGGCGATAAAGTAGTACTGCTGGTCGCTCGAGGTGATGCCCGTCTGGACAACAAGAAGCTGCGTACCGCCTTCGGTACGCGCGTAAAAATGCTGGACCTGGAAAGCACTGAAGCCTTGACGGGTCACCCGGTTGGCGGGGTCTGCCCCTTTGGTCTGGCTACCCCGCTGGAGATTTACTGCGATCTGTCCTTGCAGGACTACGACACGGTCTTGCCCGCAGCAGGCTCTATTAATTCTGCGGTACGCATCACCCCGCAGCGCCTGGCCGAGCTGACCCGCGCGCAATGGATTGATGTGACTCAGCCGCCTCCAGCTCAGTCCTGACCCCCACCTGCGATTGGGTCAGAGGTTGACCTGCTGCCTTGTGCCCCCCAGGCGCAGGCAAACCTGCCCGTCGCTGACAGGTAAACAGATGTGTAAGTTGAATACGTACATGACCAGGCGACAAAAAACGCCATAAGAGCTCAAGGCATGGGGACGCGGCCATAAGGTATTTTCAGAAAATAAGCGGGTTCGTCCTTGCCATATCTGGTAACGAATGCCCTTTCTATCCTGATTAGGATAAGACATCGGATCTCAAATTAACTTTGTCTATCCCAGAGGAAAAAATGCCCCACCTATTATTGCTGGAGACAGATTCAGCTTTTATAAGCCTTTTTTTGGCATTGGCGCGGCAGATGAACTTTTCCGCCATCGCTGCAAATACGCCAGAAGATGTTCTGATCCGTTATCACCAGAAAACTCCTGATGCCCTGCTGTTTGGCCCCAGTGTCAGCGCCCTGCAGGCTCAGGAGTTGAGCCGTCGCATCGGACTGGATGCGGTGGAAAGCTATACCTTGCACGCCTACAGTGGCTCGACCCGGCAAGACCAGGCGCAATTGCGCACCTTGCTGGAGCAATTAAAAGCCAAGTATCAAAACGGTGCCTGTGCTTTTCAAGCCGAGCAGCATCATGACTTTGGCGAGTTTGTAGGCTGTTCCGCCCCCATGAAAAAACTCTATGAAAAGATCAGCAAAGTGGCCAGCACCGACCTGCCTGTGCTGCTGATTGGCGAGAGTGGCACCGGCAAGGAACTGGCGGCCCGGGCCATTCACCGCTGCAGCGCTCGCAAGGAACAGGCGTATGTACCCATCAACTGTTCAGCCATTTCAGAACAACTGATCGAAAGCGAGCTGTTCGGCCACGAAAAAGGCAGCTTTACCGGAGCCGAACGTAATCGGCAGGGCTACTTTGAACTGGCGGACCAGGGCACGCTGTTCCTGGACGAAATAACCGAAATGCCCATAGACGCCCAAACCAAGCTGCTGCGCGCATTGGAAAATGGCGAATACATGAAGGTAGGTGGCGACAAGTTGATCAAACATGATGCCCGCATCATCGCTGCGACCAATCGCCCGCCCATGCGCGCTATTGAGGACAAGAAACTGCGCGAAGATCTGTATTACCGCCTGGGGGTCTTTCCGATTCAAATTCCCCCCCTGCGTGAACGCGGCGACGATGCCGTCCTGATCGCCAAGCACTTGGTAGAACAGCTGAACCAGGAGCATCAGCAGAACCGCTCACTGAGCCTGGCCAGTATGCAGGAGATCGAACGCTATCACTGGCCGGGCAATATACGCCAGTTGCGCAATGCGATCCTGCGCAGCTATGTGATGAGCAGCGGCGATCATGTGGAAATCAATATGGAGGCCGATCCAATGGAATAAAAGCTTGCCCAGCATGTAACTGAGCAAGCCCGACAAACGCTTACTGGGCCACGGCAGGCTTCATGGAGTCTGCCAGAGCATGAGCATGTCGCAAGTGCTGCTGCAGCATGGGCAAAGCGTCCTGGGCAAAACCCATGACCTCCTTGTCTTTGCCATCCTTGATGTAGTCCTCAAAGAGCTTGATGGTGTCCTCATGTGCTTTGACCGCCGCTTCGTTGGCATAGTCCGCATCAAACTGTTCACCCTCCGCGCCCTCCAGCATGGAAATCTTGCCACGCTGCATCAGGCTGGGCTCCGTGGGCAACTCCACCTTGCGTGCCTGTGCCAGCGTCTGCAGTTCCTGGGCCAGTTGCTCGTGGTCGTCGATCATCATTTGTGCAAATTCGACCACTCTATCGTTGTTGCTGCGCTCCAGAGCCAGCTTGGCAGCCGTCACTTCAAAATGTCCCGATTGTGCCGCATCTCTCAAAAACCCTTTATCCGGAGAAAACAGCTCAATGGCAGAAGCACTGCGAACACTCAAACCCAATACCAGACCCGCCGCCACCGCCAAACACATCAGATGTCTTACTCGCATCGCACACCTCCAAAAACGTCAGTCATTGCCTGAAACCAGAACATCTTTGCTGACCTGAGGCCAATCCGCATGGCCAGCAAAGCCTTGACGGTGTCCTAGCAAGGGCCGTACCCGCGCCTTCAACCTTGGGGCAGGAACGGAACTTGCTATGTAGATAGCACAGGGCCCGGATCATCCCGGCAACTGTGTCCGAAGAACTGTCGGTTCGCATCACCAAGCACAAGGAGACGCCACCATGAAGCTGGAAATGGTTCCGCAGCTGCACATGCAGCAAACCCTCTCGCAGCGACTGCAACAGTCCGCACAAATCCTGCAGCTCTCGGCGCAGGAGCTGCAAACGCTGGTACAAGACAGCCTGCAAGACAATCCCCTACTGGAACCCGCTCCAGAACCCGCCGCCCCCGTACGAGAGGGCCTGTCCCATCCTGGGTCCAGCCAAAGCGCTCACCTGATCGATAAGCACGACATAAGCCCGGCTCCGCGCAGCCGTGACGAACAGATCCTGGAGCATGTACGTTTGAGTCACGCCAGTGAGCGCTGCAAGGCCTTATGTGCCCTGATCGTGAACGCCCTGGATGACAACGGATACTTGCGCGATCACTTTGAAGACCTGCTCCCCACCGGCTACGAACACATCCCCCTTGCCGAATGGCAAACCGCGCTGGCGCTGGTCCAGTCCCTTTCTGTTCCCGGTACAGGTGCCCACTGCCTGTCCGACGCGTTGCGCTTGCAGATCCAGGCGCGTCAGTCTCTAGACCCGGTTCTGAAACAGAGACTGCTCAAGTTAGTGGCTACCGAGCTGCCCGCGCTGGCGCAAGGCGAGTGGTCACAAGTGCAGAGCCGCCTGAATCTGTCCGATGCAGACTTTCATCAGGCGCTACGCGAACTGCAAAGCCTGGACCCCAAGCCCGGTCTGGCTTATCTGGAACCGTTACGCCAGGCCATTACGCCAGACGTCCACGTCTACCGCGATGGCAAGCATTGGCGCGTGCTCGCGGACCCTCGCAGCCTGCCACGCGTTCAGGTGCATCAAGAATATGCCGCCACCCTGGAGCAACAGGCACGCACGCAACAGAACCGCCCTTTGCACAGCGCCCTGACTCAGGCTCGCTGGCTGGCCGAGAGTCTGGCGATGCGGCGCAGCACGGTGTGCCGTGTCGCTGAACTCATCGTCCGGCACCAGATCCTTTTTTTCGAGCTAGGTGAGCAAGGCCTGCAACCCCTGCGCATCAGCGATCTGGCCAAGGAGCTGGATCTGCATCAATCCACCATCTCCAGAGCGACTGCCAACAAGTACATGAGCACTCCCTTTGGCACCTTGAGCTTCAGGCATTTTTTCTCCGGCGAGCTGGAGACTGATTTCGGTGGCAGTTGCTCCACCGCCCTGGTCAAGGAGCAGATACGCCGGCTGATTGCCAGTGAACCAGAGCGTCAGCCTTTAAGCGATGTCGACTTGCATCAGGCGCTGCGTCAGAACAGTGTGGAGCTATCCAAACGAACCGTCACCAAGTACCGCCTGCAACTGGGTATTCCCAATGCCCGCGAACGTTTGCAACGGGCACGCTTGCGTGCTGTCAGCGGGCAGGATGTGCACCCCTTGAACTGAGCGGGTACGCAATTTGCTGATTCTCCAACGAAGATCCCTTAATAAAACAAAGCGAGAATCAGCATGAGCAAAATCATTGTGGTGTCCGTACGCGTGGCCAGTTCCGATCAACCTTGCACAGGCGGGCTGGCCGTCGCGGTAGATCAATTGTTAAAGCACCCGCAGACCCAGGGCATCTGGCTGGGGTGGAACGGCCAATGTGATCCACAGCCGGGGGCGTTGCGTACCGAAGATCGGGGCAGCTACCAAGCCGTCACCTTCTCCTTCACCCAGGAGCAATACGAACAGTTTTACTGCGGTTACGCGAACACCTGCCTTTGGCCCGCCTTTCACTACCGCCTGGACCTGATGGACTTCCAGACCCACCACTTCCAGCAATACCTGGAGATCAACCGGCAAATTGCCGCTTATTTGCGCCAGATTGCCGAAGAGGACGACTTGATCTGGGTCCATGACTACCACCTGATGCCATTAGCCCATTTTTGCCGAGAGCAAGGAATGCAGCAGGCCATTGGCCTGTTCTTTCACACCCCCTTTCCGTGCCCGGAGATTCTGCGCTCCATTCCCCGCTATGAACAATGGCTGCCCATGCTGCACCATTACGACCAGATTGGCGTCCAAAGCCGTGGCGACCATCATGCGCTGACAGCCGCACTCCAGACCTTAGTGCCACCGCACACGAGCGAGTCAGGCGCCCGTACCGTCAGCACAGACGTCTATCCCATCAGTATCGATGTGGATCTGGTTCAGGCTCTGGCCAAGGCCCCCTCATGGACCGACAGCGCCACACCAATCGAACCAGTCAACGGGCCTGACACCATTATCAGTGTGGACAGGCTGGATTACACCAAGGGCCTGGCCTATCGGCTGCGCACCCTGGATACGCTGCTGCGCAGCTACCCGACGCTGCACGGGCAAACAACGTATGTCCAAATCGCCCCCTCTACCCGCGGCGATATTCACGATTATCAAGTCATGCGTGAAGAGCTGGAAAGTCTGGCCGGACAGATTAACGGTCAATTTGCCACGCCAGGCTGGAGTCCGGTGGTGTACATGAACCGCGCCTTTCCGGCCGGCCAGCTGATGCGCATGTTGCGCCGCGCCCGCGTCGGTTTTATCGCACCCTTGCGTGACGGAATGAATCTGGTGGCCAAAGAATATATCGCTGCCCAGGACCCCGCCGACCCCGGTGTCCTGGTTCTGTCCACCTTTACGGGCGCGGCACAATCCCTGCAAGGCGGCTACCTGCCCGTCAACCCATTTGATGCGGACGCCACCGCACGCAGCCTGTATCAGGCCTTGAACATGCCGCTAGAGGAACGACGCCGACGCCACCAGCATTTAATGATGCAACTGCGACAGCAGGACCTGAGGCAGTGGTGCGAACAGTTCCTGCATGATCTTGGCATCAGCTCGGGCTTGAATCAGGCCCATGACCCTCTGGCTGAGCTTCCAGCATCCTGACGCGTACAAATGCATCCGGTTGGTGCTGACCCAGATAGGCCACCAAGCGCTCGCGCAACAAACAGCGCAAGTCGAACAAACGGCCCGAGTCGGCAGCACTGACCAGAAAGCGCAACTGCATCCCCCACTCATTGGTATCGGTCACCTGCAACACCTGAACGCGCCCATCCCACAATTCAGAGGACTCGCACAAGTCCTTGAATGCCGTGTTCAAGCCCTGCATTTCAACCTTGTAGTCCACCCATAGAAATACCGTGCCCAGCAAAGAGGCGCTGCGACGGGTCCAGTTCTGGAAGACAGTTTCTACAAACCATTGCAAGGGAACGATCAGACGGCGCTCGTCCCACACACGTACCACCACATAAGTGGCCGTGATTTCCTCTATCCGGCCCCACTCCCCTTCCACAATCACCACATCGTCAATGCGTATGGGCTGGGTGAATGCGATCTGCAAACCGGCAATAAAGTTACCCAGCACCGGCCGGGCAGCAATACCGGCTACCAGCCCCGCTACCCCGGCCGATGCCAGCAGGCTGGTGCCCAGTTGCCGTGCGCCGGGTAGAACCATCAAAGCAAAGGACAAGCCCAGCAAGACCAGCAAGAAATGCACACTGCGTGCCAGCACACGCGCCTGGGTGTAGATCTGACGCGAACGCAGATTGTCGGACACATTCAAGGGGTGACGCACCACCACAAGCTGGAACAGAGATTCGACTGCACTCATCAGCATCCAGGTCGTGCAGATAATCAGCACCAGCATGTCCCCAACGATCAGATAGGACTGCCACTTGGCCGAGATGGGGGCCAGCGGAATACATATGCGCAAAAATACGGCCAGAAAAAACAGCCGCGACGGCCAGCGTATCCGTTCGCTGAAAAACCGCAGAAAGTGCTCTGGCGAGGCCAGTCTTTCAATAATCTTGCCACCCAGAAAATGCACCAGCAGCAGTATCGCCCAGCCGCCCAGCAATAACAGCAGCCACATCCACCACGTCATTGACATCATGATTGCTCTCCTGAAAACCATGTCTCCAGATACAGCAACTTGTGTGCCGCGCCCCGCCCCCAGGCAGTCAGGCACGCTTTGTGCTGGGTCAGTCATAACCAATCACGTGATTGGTGTTCTTTCTCAAGGAGAGTTATATGACCCAGCACACCAACAAACAGGATCATAAAGATCAACGTGGCTTTGCCTCCATGGACGACAAAAAGCAGCGCGAGATTGCTGCTGAAGGTGGGCGTGCCTCGCACGAAAAAGGCACCGCGCACGAATTCACCCCGGAAGAGGCCCGTGAGGCTGGCGCTAAAGGCGGCCGTGTAGCCCATGAACGCGGTACGGCGCACAAGTTCAACTCTGAAGAAGCTCGCGAAGCGGGCGCCAAGGGCGGTCGCGCCGCTCATGAAAAGGGCACAGCTCACGAGTTCACTTCTGAAGAAGCCCGTGAAGCCGGTGCCAAGGGTGGCCGGGCAGCCCATGAAAAGGGCACGGCCCATGAGTTCGACTCCGAGGAGGCCCGCAAGGCCGGCGCCAAAGGTGGCAAGGCCACCCAGGACCAGCGACGCTAAGCCTTAACCAAGCCCCAGTTGGACGCGGCGCACCCACCAGGGCCGCCGCGCCCTGTCCCATTCCTTGTCTATTTCAGGAGCCGTCATGACAACGCGTCAAACAGTGAAAGAGCAACGTCACCTGCAAGAACAGCAGGACCAGAAGGACAAGAACGGGGTCGGCCAGAACGAGCCCGTCACGCACGATAAGAGCCACCCAGGCAGCGATTACCCCACTCCCCCCCTGCCGCAACAACACCTGGAAAAGCCTGGGTGTGAAAGTGATCTGGACCCGGCCCCCCGCTACGAAGCCTCCAGCTACAAGGGCAGCGGCAAGCTGGAAGGAAAAGTCGCCGTGATTACCGGTGGGGACTCGGGCATAGGCCGGGCCGTTGCCGTGCTCTATGCCCGAGAAGGTGCCGATGTGGCGATTGTGTATTTGCACGAGGATGAAGATGCCGGACGCACTCGTCTGGCCGTCGAGGCCGAAGGCCGCCAATGCCTGACACTGCGCGGCGATGTGAAAGACCCTGAATTTTGTCGACAAGCGATTGAGCAGGTACTTGACCGCTTCGGTCACCTGAATATTCTGGTCAACAATGCCGGCTTTCAGGAACATGCCCAATCCTTGCTGGACCTGACCCCGGAGCGGCTCAATGAAACCTTCCACACCAATATCTATGGCTATATCTACATGGCCCAGGCCTGCCTGCCGCACCTTCACGCGGGCGATGCCATCGTCAATACCAGCTCGGTCACAGCCTTGCGCGGGGCCGCTCATCTGCTGGACTACTCCAGCACCAAGGGCGCCATTATTGCCTTCACGTACTCCCTGGCGGCCAACCTGGCGCCCAAAGGTATACGTGTAAACGCGGTCGCTCCCGGACCCGTCTGGACCCCCTTGAACCCCGCCGACTCCCCGGCCGAAAAAATCCCCGAGTTTGGTGCCGATACGGTCTTTGGCCGCCCCGCCCAGCCGGAAGAACTGGCGCCTGCCTATGTCTACCTGGCCAGCCCGATCACCGCCAGCTACATCACCGGCACCGTGCTCCCCATCACGGGTTACCCAGGAAGCTGATATGAATAACGCTCTGCATTTGGATCAGACCGCCTTGTTTCTGGATCTGGACGGTACCCTGGTCCCCTTGGCTGCGCGGCCTGACCAGGTATTTCTTCCCCCGTCCACTGCCGGCCTGCTGCTGAATCTGCACGCTGCCTGCGACGGCGCGGTGGCACTGGTTTCAGGCCGCGACTATGACAGCCTGCATATCGCCTGCACCAAGCTTCCGCTTGCCATGATCAGCAGCCACGGCGCAGCCATGTATGACGCCGAGGGTCAGGAATGCTGGAACATCCCGATCAACCCGGCTGAGCACCACAGCCTGTCCCGCTCTGTCGCCGCCCTGATCCACCCCTACTCACTGGTTTGGATGGAGCGCAAATCGCACGGTGTGGCTGTGCACTTTCGGCAACGCCCTGAAGTTGGCGAGGCCTTGGCCACGGAACTGCACGTGCTGTGCTCGGAATATCCCGGCTTTGATCTGATCCGCGGACATTGTGTCATCGAACTGCGCATGAGCGGCTTTGACAAAGGCCAAGCCCTGGCCCGAGCCCAACGCCTGCCCGCGTTCGCCGACCGCAAGCCCGTCATGATTGGCGACGACTTGACCGATGAGGCCGCCTTTGAGTTTGTGAACCAGAAAGGCGGGCTGAGCATACGCATCGGTCCTCAGGAGCCAGCCAGCGCGGCCCAGCTTTCCTTGCCACACCCCTCTGACCTGCTGACACTTTTGCAAACCAGTCTGCTGGAGACGCGCTTTTTCTCCGAGCTGGCACAGCGAACGCCCTCTGGCGCCAAAACGGTTGCGCCATGACTCGCTGACACTGGCCGCACTCTCTTTATTTAAAAGGATGGCCCCATGAGCAAGATACTTACCTCTACGCCCAAGACCTCCTTGCAAATCAGCCTGCCCAGCAAGGGCTGCAACAAGGGCGCGCTCCAAAGTCTGGAATTCATGGCCAGGGAACTGGCGCAATTCCTGGATCTGCCTCGAGTCCATATTGACTATGAAGACCAGCTAAAGCCCAGCTCCGCAAACACTTACTACCTCCCCCTGCAGACCTTGAGCCTGGAGCAGGCGCGACAACTGGGTATCGAACAGGCCTCCCAACTGTATGGGGGTGTAGTGCCATATGACTTTCTGGCCCATAAAACCGTCGCCCATCCCCTTCCCCAGGACGATATGGACCGCCCGGAAGGCTGGAACAATGAGCTGGGCCTGGCGTTACGGCACACGGTCTTGCCAGGCTACAGCGTCTTTTCAAGAAACGACGCGCTACGCACAATGAGCCTTCTGGATGAAGCAGGCCAGACCGGCATACGGGCCAAACTGGCCAGTGCTAATGCAGGCAAAGGCCAGAAGGTGATCTACAGCCGTCAAGAGCTGGAAGAGCTCTTGAACCTGCCGCCGTGGCAGAGTCAACTGGAACAGGGTCTGGTACTGGAGGAGAACCTGCTCGATGGCGAGACCTTCAGCATCGGCCAGACCCAGGTGGGCGAGCATCTTTTTTCCTATATCGGCCAGCAACACCAGACCACCAACCTGCAGCACGAGTCCGTATATGGCGGCTCCAGCTTGCTACTGGTTCGCGGCGGGTTTCAGCAGTTGCTGCAGCTCTCGGGCATGAAGCGCATTGAGCATCTGCTTGAGCTGACCATAAGCTACGAAAAAAACATCAGGCAGGCCTTTCCTGAACTGTATGCCTCACGTCGCAACTATGACCTCATCGTCGGTAAAAATGCGCGTGGCCACTACAAGGCAGCCGTACTGGAACATTCCTGGCGTTTTGGCGGAGCGTCCATTGCAGAGATTCTGGCCATCCGCACCCTGCAACGCCACCCTGAGCTCCAACATACCCACGCATGGACACGCGAGCGCTATCTGGACGATGCCAGCCTGGTGAAAAACTCCCCTCATCTTTACAGCCTCGACCAAGAAGACGAGGCTTATCTTGCCCGCTTCGGCGGCCCACTGCCATCATGAGTACGGAAATTTTCAACACCACCATCAAAGTGCCCCATCAGCACCTGGATGCACGCCTGCTAGTCCCCCAATCCCCTGTCCCTGGCATTTTGTTCGTGCACGGTTGGGGCGGCAGCCAGCACTTTGACCTGAAACGCGCCCACACCATTGCCGGTATGGGCTGTATTTGTCTGACCTTTGATCTTGCCGGGCACAATGCCAATCAGCACGAGCGCGAGAACGTCACCCGAGAACAGAACTTTCAGGACATCTGCGCGGCCTTTGACACCTTGAGCAGCCACCCTATGGTGGACTCCAGCTCCATCGCCATTGTGGGGCACAGTTATGGCGCCTATCTGGCCTGCCTGTTAAGTGAATTTCGATCGGTACGCTGGCTCAGCTTGCTGGCTCCTGCCTTGTACCCGGACGACGATTGGCTGTCTCCAAAGGATCAGCTCAACCGAGAGTTGCTGCAGGACTACCGTCTGCATACTCATTCTCCGCAAGAGAACCGCGCCTTGCAGGCCTGCTCCAAATTCACGGGAGATGTTCTGCTGTTTGAAGCGGAATACGATGAGCTGATTCCCCGCCAGACCTTGCTAACGTATCGCCAAGCCTTCAGCCAGGCCCACTCTCTGACGCATCGGGTACTGGAAGGAAGCAACCACGCACTGGACGAGAAAGTCGCCCAGCGTGATTACTCCGTGCTGCTTTACCGCTGGATTCAGGAAATGATTATTGGCGCCCGTATTGGGCACCTGCCCAACAACACCACTTGACTCACGCGACAGCCGGACGGTTGGCATAGCCGGAGACAAACTCCTTGGCCTGCCCAGTCTGCGGGTCAAAGACGTGACGGCGTACCTTGCCGATATCCGCGCCATAAACGTGAATGCTGATGGACACCTGGTCGTCATACATATTGGAGACCTCGTGTATATCACCCACCGTGGGTGACACCACTTCCACCACGCCTGGTTCCAGAGTCTGTGTGTCTTGTTCTGTCATATGGCCGGTATCGGGATCACGGTCAAAAGGCCGGGAGCGTTCCGCGCCACGCAACATACCAATCAAGCCCCACACGGTATGGTCGTGGATAGGGGTTTTCTGGCCGGGACCCCACACAAAGCTGACCACGGAAAAGCGTTCCTGCGGACAGCAATACAGCAAGTACTGCTGATAAAACTGAGGATGGGGCTGGGTGTACTCCGGGGCCAGCCAATCGTCCTGGGCCACCAGTTCGCCCAGCAGGACACGGCCATCACGCAGGATATCCGCCTCGGCGACAGCCGGGCGGCCGGTCAATTCATTCATCCCTTGAATAAAACGCTCAAAACGGGGGTGCATAAGGGGATGTCTCCATAGTTGACTGGGCCTTGCGGCCCAATTCGTGAATCAGTTCTTATTTGTTCAGATACACCGGGGCACGTTTTTCTTTGAACGCGTTCATCCCTTCCTTGGCATCATAACTATCCTCGATCGCTTTCAGTTGCCGCATGGTGCGCGCCATCTGCTCGGACGGGCCGCGCGTCAGCACTTCATTATTGATAAAGCGCTTCAAGGTTTGCAAAACACGCGGCGACATCTTGGCCAAGTCCTGCGCCATACGCACAGCAGCCTGGACTTGCTCGCCTACCGGCACCACTTCATTGGCAAAACCCAGATCGTAAGCACGGCGGGCTTCCAGCGTACGGCACAACAAGATCACTTCCATGGCGGCATGATGCGGAATGCGCGAGGCCAGGCCCGAGATGATGCCGCCGGTAAAGCCCAGCTTGGCTTCGGGGTAAGAAAACTTGGCACTCTCGGACGCTACCAGCAAGTCCGTCATCATTGCCATCACCAGGGCTCCCCCCACGCACCAACCGCTGACGGCCGCAATAATGGGCTTGTCGGTTTCAAAGCCTACCGTGGGAATGGCGCGCCACAACTCGGGCCACTCATTAATATCCGCCCCGGCAGAAAAAGCATCATTGCCTGCCCCGGTCAGCACGGCTACGCGGCGTGTGGGGTCTTCGTCAAAGGCCAGAAACGCTTGCTGCAATTCCTTGACCACAGTGGCGCTCAAGGCATTGCGGCGATCGGGACGGTTGATCGTGAAGATTGAAACACCATCATCATGGTTTTCTACAAGAATGCACTGATAATCCGACATGGTTTACTCCTCCTGGGTATTTTTCAAAGAATAGGTTTTGGTTTTATTCGCCTATGGACAGGCGGGCATCAACGGCGTGACAGCGGGTAGCCGCCACGATCAAGGGGTTGATATCCAATTCAAAGTTGGTGTCGCGCAAGTCGTGGGCCAGGAAGCTGACACGCACAATCGCATCGAGCACACCGTCACGATCCAGCATGCGTCCCCGGTACCCCTTCAGCAGCTTGTCGATCATCAAGGTAGATAAAAGTCGATCTGCATCAGCCAGGGTTAAAGGGGCCGCGGCAATCACCCGGTCTGACAACATTTCCACCAGAATGCCGCCTGCACCAAACACCACGACCGGGCCAAACTGCGCATCCTGACGTGCCCCGATCAGCAGTTCCACATCCCCTTTGGCCATGGCCTGTACCAAAACGCCTTCCAGACGGGCATCTGCTTTATAGGCTTTGGCATTGGCGTAGAGCCGAGCAAAATCGCGTCGCAAGCTGGCGTCGTCGGCCACATCCAGCGCCACCCCACCCGCTTCGGTTTTATGGACGATGTCGGGAGACACAATCTTCATCACCACCGGATAGCCAATCTGCTCGGCCTGCACCACGGCCTGTTCCACGTCCTCGCACACCTGGCCCAGATTCACGGGCAGGCCGTAATGCGCCAGCAGACGTTTGGACTGATCTTCATTCAAAACACCGCACGGCATGACCGTAGGCGCTTGGCAGGCACTGGGACGCAAGGCTTGCTGGCGCGGCACAAACTGGCCGTGACGTTTCCAGGCGGACAAGGCCAGCGCCGCTTCCAGACTGGAACTGGCATACGCATGGCCGTGCTGGGCCAGTTTCTGCCGCAAAGGCTCGGATGTTGCGCCCGCATCAAACGCCACCATCACGGGCTTGGCCCAGTGCGGTTCGGGGTGGATGATTTTTTCAATCAGGGCCGCCATCCACTCCTGCGGACACATGGAAGCCGTGATCAATAACACGTCACTTTGCTGATCCTGCATCAAGGCATCCAAAGTAGCGCGGGCCACTTCGGTGGAGTCCTGCGTCAGACGCGCTCCCAGATCAACCGGGTTATCCGCCTGCCCTGCCGGGTAGTGGGCAGCCAGAGCCTGCTTGGTAGTAGCGGAAAAACTGGACAGTTCCACGCCATGCTCTGCCAAAGCATCTGCAGCCAAGGCCCCACCGCCACCCGAAGGCGTCACAATCGCGACTTTGGAGATCTTGTTGCTGGTAAAGCGCACCATGCTGTTTGCCAGCAAGAGCATGGCCCCCATATCGTCCATCAGGCTGATGCCTTCATCGCGACAGACACTGGCAAACACATCATGGTCACCCGCTACGCTGGCGGTATGCGAAAAGGCGGCCGCCTTGCCCGCACTGGAGCGCCCTGCCTTGACGGCCAGCCAGGGCTTGCCCGCCGCCTGCGCCCGACGAGCTGTGCGACGCAAAGCCTGGGTATCTTTAATGCCCTCTATATAAGTACAGATCACTTGCGTCTTGGGATCATCAATCAGGAAATCCACAAAGTCGCACAGATCCAGGTCAGCCTGATTACCCACCGAAAAACCGTAGGTAAAGCCACCGCCCATCGCCCAGGCCCGATCAAAATAGGTAGTCATCAAGGCACCGCTTTGGCTGACAAAACCAATAGGCCGTTCCGGCAGGCTGTCTCTGTCCAGCACCGGCGAAGAGCACAGCACCAGACTGCGGCTGGGGCTGATCATGCCCAGGCAATTGGGACCGATCAGTCGCATGCCCGAGTCACGGCAGATACGCAGCAAGGCCTGCTCGCGCTCCAGCCCGCGCTCGCCTGCATCAGCAAAGCCCGCAGAGATCACCAGCAAACCGCGTACCCCCATTTGGGCCGCAATCTGCGCCTGTTCCAGAACGGTATCGGCCCCCACCGTAAACACGGCCAGATCCGGAGCGCTATCCAGTGCAGCCAGACCGGGCACAGCGGGCAAACCAAACAAACTGCTGCGGCTGGGATTGATAGGCAGGACCTTGCCGCCATAACCGTGCTTGAGCAGCATACGGAACAGTCGCCCGCCAAACTTGGACTGATCTTCCGAGGCGCCGACCAAAGCTATGGATGCCGGGTCCAGCAAAGCGTCCAGCGTGCTGGCGCAAGTGACGGTTTCCATCACGTTTGTCTCCTGTTGGTGGTTCTGTGAGCGTTTAGTCATCGCTCATCTTGATGGTCTTGAGCAGCTCGCTGTAATAAGCCCGACTCTGCTCCAGATCCTTGGCATACGCATCGCCGTCTTTCCAGCTGGCACTGACACTGATGCGGTGGAAACGCTCTTGAGTCTGCGGCTCGGCCAGGATTTCTTCGGTAGCCTTGGCCAGCTTCTTCATGACATCGTCAGGGGTGCCAGCCGGCACCGCCAGCCCCCAGAACCCTTCAAAAGGCAGGGCCAGATCAAAACCGGCTTCTTTCGGTGTGGGCACATCCGGCAATTCGGGATGACGCACGCTGGCATAGGTCACCAGGGCTTTGGCCTTGCCGCTCTTCACCAGCTCCAGCCCGACTCCATCAATAAAGAAATCGATGTGATTGCCCATCAAGGCCGTCATGGTGTCTGCCGAGCCTTTGAACGGCACATGCAGCAAGTCCAGTTTCTCGGCGTTTTCCAGAATTTCTCCAGCCAGGTGACCGCCAGACGCAATACCTGCCGAACCATAGGTCAAGGTGCCGGGCTCCTTGCGGGCCAGCTCGACAAACTCTTTCAGGTTGGAGACCGGCAAATCATTGCGCACCGTCATGATGGGCAGGTAACCGGCCAGACTGCCTACAAAATCAAAGCCCTTGATCGGGTCATAAGGCACGTCGCGTATATAGGGCAGCACGGTAAAGGCGGTGCTGGTGGCCAGCAACAAGGTGTAGCCATCGGGTTTGGCGCGACCCACGATAGACGTGCCCAGTGAGGTGGTGCCGCCGGGCCGGTTTTCAATCACGATGGGAACGCCAAGCTTGACGCGCAGACGGTCGGCAAACAGACGCGCCAGATTGTCGCTGTTACCGCCTGGGGGATAGGGAACCACAAAGGTCACTTCACGGCTGGGATAGGTATCGGCCGCGATGGCCGCCGGGGCAGAAAAGCTGCTGACTGCCGCCAGTCCCGAGACCAGCACTGTGCGTAGAAGCCCTGTGCGCGAAAAAAAAGAACTGAACATGATCCTTGCCTCCTGTGTGAGAGTTTTCCTCTCTTTGTGTTCCAATATATAGAACGCTGTTCTTGTTTTTGATATTAAAAATGCCGTGAGAACGGCTTGAATACAACAGACAGCAACAACACAAGTAACTTAGGACAACGGTTCAAATAGTGGGATATTTGATTTCAGGTGTCAACTATTAAACCCCTTCGGGATTTCCCCAGTTCGATCATCTGGTCGCATTGGGCTTGACCGCAACGAGCTTCTGGATAAAATGAAAACACTGCTTTTCCATGTCAATTTGAAGAACGCTGTTCCAAATATCAGAACACAAACCCTTAACTGATCGAAGGAATTCACTCATGTTCTCTGCCATCGTCATCGACAAAACCGACGGCCAATACAAAGCCAGCCTGCAATCCCTGGACGAGTCCGCCCTGCCCGAAGGCCAGGTTACCGTCCGCATCGACTACTCCACCCTGAATTTCAAAGACGGCCTGGCCATGACGGGTAAATCCCCCGTAGTGCGCCAGTTCCCCATGGTGCCCGGCATCGACTTTGCTGGCACGGTGACCGACAGCAGCGACCCGAATTTCAAGTCCGGCCAGAAAGTGGTGCTCAATGGCTGGGGCTTGGGCGAAGTACATTGGGGTGGCCTGGCACAACAGGCACGCGTGAAAGGCGATTGGCTGATTCCCCTGCCTGAGGCCTTCTCTACCCAGCAAGCCATGATGATAGGCACCGCCGGCTATACCGCTGCCCTGTGCGTGCGTGCCTTGCAGCGCCAAGGCGTCACGCCGGACAAGGGCCCGATTCTGGTGACAGGTGCCGCGGGTGGCGTAGGCAGTGTCAGCGTGGCCCTGCTGCATGCCCTGGGCTACACCGTCATGGCCAGCACAGGCCGACCTAAGGAAGAAAGCTATCTGAAGGCGCTGGGCGCCAGCGAGATTGTGGACCGCAACACCTTGAGCGAACCGGGCAAGCCACTGGGCAAGGAGCGCTGGGCCGGAGCCATCGACAGCGTAGGCAGCCATACCCTGGCCAATGTCTGCGCAGGCACGCAATACCTGGGTGCAGTCGCCGCTTGCGGTCTGGCCCAGGGCATGGATTTCCCCGCTTCCGTGGCCCCCTTCATTCTGCGTGGTGTGCAATTGATTGGGGTGGACAGCGTCCATTGCCCCAAACCCGAGCGCCTGGCGGCCTGGGACTTGCTGGCCAAGCATTTGTCTATCGAAGCCCTGGAGCGCATCGGCGCCAGCACCATCACACTTTCCCAAGCCATTGATCAAGCCGGCCAGTTACTGGAAGGCAAGGTACGCGGCCGCATCGTGGTTGATGTGAACGCATAAGGCCCTGTCGGCCCCCATCTACCTATCATGCTCTGGAGCTGATTCATGGATACGACATTGCCCCTGAACGGGGTTCGGATACTGGAATTTTGCAATGTGGCCGCTGGCCCGTACTGCGGTATGTTGTTGGCCGATATGGGGGCTGACGTCATCAAGATCGAACACCCCAAAGGGGGTGACACCTTGCGAAGCTGGCCGCCCATCAACCAAGGATATAGCGAGAACTTTGCTTCGCTGAACCGCAACAAGCGCTCGGTAACGCTAGATCTGAAGAACCCCGAAGATGTAGCCAAGGCACGCCAACTGGTACTGGATGCAGACGTCTTGCTGGAAAACAATCGGCCCGGCGTCATGCAGCGCTTGGGGCTGGATTATGAAAGCCTTAAGGCCCTGAATCCCAGACTGCTGTACTGCTCAATTTCTGCCTACGGACAAAGCGGCCCCCGCTCGCAGGAAGGCGGTTTTGACCTGACGATTCAGGCCATGAGCGGCGTGATGAGCGTGACGGGCGAAGCAGGTGGAGCCCCCGTTAAATGCGGAGTTCCACTGGCGGACTTTGCGGCCGGTTTATATGCGGCGTTTGCCATCAGTGCCGCCTTGCCTCAAGCCCGCGCCACCGGTCAGGGGGCACATATCGACGTGCCCATGCTGGGGACCACCCTGGCCATCGCCGCACTGCAAACCTCAGAGTATTTCGGCAGTGGTCGCGACCCGGACAAGCTGGGTTCCGCCCACCCACGCAATGCCCCCTACCAGGCGTTCCAGTGCAAAGGCGGTTACTTCGCCATGGCAGCGGGCAACGATGCGCTGTGGCGCTCCGTCTGTCAGGTTGTAGAACGCCCGGACCTGACCGAGGACGAGCGTTTCACCAGCACCACCCTGCGCGCCAAACATCAAGACGCCTTGCGTGAACTGCTGGAAGCCATTTTTGCGCAGCACGACTCCGAACATTGGCTAGCGCAATTCCGTGCCCAAGGCGTGCCCTGCAGTCCCATCAACCGCTATTCCGACGTGCTGCGAGACCCGCAGGTCGAGCACATGGAGTGGGTGCAAAACATTCGCCTGCCGGGCACAGACACCGAGACGCGCACCTTTGTCTCGCCCCTGCGTATCAATGGAGTGGGCTTGCCCGTCCGCATGGCCCCCCCGGCATTGGGCGAACATAACGACAGCATCTTGCACGGAGTTACCCCATGACAGAGCCGTATTGCAGCAGCAGTCCCGGCTTGATCGTGGACTGCGCGGGCAAAGTCTGGACACTGACGCTGAACCGGCCTGACAAGCGCAATGCCTTGTCGGCCGATCTGGTCGAAGCCTTGATCGCGGCCGTGCAGGCCGCGGAAAAGGCCCAGGCGGATCTGCTGATATTGCGCGGTGAAGGCCGCAATTTCAGTGCCGGTTTTGACTTCAGCGACTACGAGCAAGAAAGCGAGGGGGACCTGGTACTGCGCTTTATCCGCATTGAAACCCTCTTGCAGATGCTGGCCTATACGCCCTGCGCCACCCTGGCCTTGGCGCATGGGCAGAACTTTGGCGCAGGCGTGGACTTGATTGCCGTGTGCCGTCAGCGCATCGCCAGTGCCGACGCCCGCTTTCGCATGCCTGGACTGCAGTTTGGTCTGGCGTTGGGAACGGGCAGACTGGCTGCCCTGATCGGCGGCCAGCAGGCTCATCAACTTCTGGCAGGAAGCCAGATTTTTGATGCTGCCAAAGCGGAGCAACTGGGTTTTATTAACGGCATACAAGAACCCGATACATGGCCTGCTGTCATCGAGCAGGCTCAACAGACTGCGGGCTTGCTGGACGCCACCAGTCGCACCTATCTGCATCAGTTAACGGGCTGCCCACAACAAGCTGATCGGGATATGGCAGCCTTGGTACGCTCTGCTTCCGCACCCGGCCTCAAACAAAGAATTGCGGCCTTCCGGCAAGCCGCAAAATCTTGAATTTTCTTTCCTGAATGGAACTGCCCCCAAAAACTGGAGACGCATCCAGATTTTGGGGGCAATTGGCATCCGGGCGGCTTCTTGCAGCCAGGGCAAGCTGACTGGGGCTGTAGCAGCTTAACGGCCGCTATAGCCCAAACGGCGCGAGATCTGTGCCGCTGCCGTCATC
Organism: Alcaligenes sp. RM2; assembly: GCF_052931795.1. Classification (NCBI taxonomy): domain Bacteria; kingdom Pseudomonadati; phylum Pseudomonadota; class Betaproteobacteria; order Burkholderiales; family Alcaligenaceae; genus Alcaligenes; species Alcaligenes sp. RM2. The sequence continues at coordinate 267,844 of NZ_JBRFIO010000003.1, read as the reverse complement.
AAGGTTTTACCGGCCTGAACCAGCCGGGCTTCCTCCAGACGTTCCGCAGGCCCGGAAATACCCAAAGCCGCCACCACCATTCCACGACTATCGTAAATAGGCGCAGCCGCCCCCACGACCTGCTCACGCCATTCGCCACGGTTAATGGCATAGCCCTGTTCACGCACCTGCTCCAACTCTCGGCGCAAATCACCAAACTTGACCAGACTGCGAGGCGTATAAGGCTTGAGGCGGTTCTTGACCAGATTCAAGGTGTCTTCACTGGCCCATGCCAGCATGGCCTTGCCGGTAGCCACACATTGCGCAGGCGAGCGACCACCCACCGTGGTGTAGGCGCGCACGGGCTGCGGGCTGTCTATCTTTTCGATATACAGCACCTCGACCCCGTCCAGCAACGACAAATGCACCGTCTCCTGGGTTTGCTCGGCCAGCTCTTTCATGAAAGACAAGGCTTCCACCCGCACATCCAGACGGTTGGCCAGGCCCGAGCCCAGCTCCCAGAGCTTCATGGTCAGCTCGTAGCGACCCGTATCTTCATTCTTGCGTGCAAAGCCCTGGTGAACCAGGGCCTGCAACAGGCGATGCACATTGCTTTTATTGAGCATCAATTGATTGGCCAGTTCGGTGACACCCGAACCGCGTTCGTGCTTGGCCAGGGCTTCCAGGAGCACCAGGCCCTTAACAAAAGTCTTGTCCAATCGAATATCCCATCAGTCACTAAAAGTGCATGAATTGTCTCATGGAACAGAACCACGCCATAGCCAGACAAGCCCGTATAGCAAAGCAGCAAGCGGCTTTCGCAACAGTTCCATCCGCTGTTCAAGCAGAAAGGCTTCGAGACTTGAACCTTAAACAACAAGCCTGCTACCCACCAAGGCCAAACACCGGCCAGCAGCACAGAGGTTTTTCCGCTTTCCAGCCCAGGCCCAATGCGTGTACAAAGAGCCTTGCCTTCTCTTTCTACTGCCCGGAGCCACATCCCGATGGACACCAATTCCCCGCCTCTTGCCCTTGCGGCCATCGTGCACGCAGGCAAAGGCAGTGCCGACGCCTTGCTACTGGAATTCGTGCAGGAATTGCGCGCGAAGAACTATCGCGTCTGTGGTCTGGTGCAAGGTCCGGAAATTCAGAAGGAAGGCCATAGCCTGCGCACGGTACAGGATCTGGACAAGGGTACGCTGTATCCCATTACCCAGAACCTGGGGTCGGAATCCACCGCCTGTTGCCTGGACATTGGTGCCTTGTTGGAAGCCAGCGCAGTACTGCGGCAGGCGCTGGAAAGCTCGGCTGATCTGGTGATTGTGAATCGCTTTGGAATCATGGAAGCGGACGGCCAGGGCTTCAACAACGAGATCCTGGCCTTGATCGACCAGGGCTACCCGGTGCTGACTGTTGTGGCCCACACCTACCTGCCTGCATGGCGTGAGTTTACAGGTGGCCTGGCGGTGGAACTGGAGCCGGAGCGTCAGGCACTGTGGGACTGGTTCGAGAACAGCCGCCAGGCCGCCTGAAGGCCTTCAACGGGGCTAGCGTGATCCAATTTACGGAGCTGCCAGAATCAATCCGGCAGTTCCCTATCAAATAGTCATGGCTAACAGATAGCCCTTCAAAACCCCGGCTAATCCCGCCTAGAACGCCCAGTTCAGCGACACACTCCCCGAAATATCTGCCCGGCTATTGCCCAGCAAACGGGTCCCTGCGGACACCCCCAAACGCAAACGCTCGGAGCTTTGCAACGTCAAGCCCGCCCGCAATGCCAGCGCATGGCTATCGACACGCGCATAGCGACCATCAAAACCTGTCTGTGGTGAAGCCTCAAACTGTGCATATTGTGTCTGCTTGCGGCCCAGCAAAGCCTGCTCCCAGGAAGCGGAGACCCCGGTCTGTAAACGACGGCCCTGCTTCAACTCCCAAACCTGACTGACAGCCAGACCCAGCGACGCTTGCAAGGAATGGGCACGGGTCGAATCCAGCTGCAAGAGGCTACCCGCATCCCCCTCTTCACGTAAACCAGGGCGGCTGTAACGCAGATAGTCCAAAGCCAGAACCGGACCTATGCTGCCTGCCTCGCCCAAGGGCCAGCTATAGGCAGTCTGAAGACCCGCTGCAAAGGTATGGCCAGTCCAGTCAGATTTGGGATTGGCCTGATAGTCAGAAAACGCGATACGTCGGTTCAATTTGCCCTGTTCCAAGCCCATACGAACTTGCGCCAGACCTTGCCAGCCCTCACGAGCATCAGCACGGTACAAGGCATGCACACCGGCACCCAACCCCGTCAGCGTGCTCTTGGCCTGATAAGGGGCATCTATATTCAAGCTTTGCTCATTGGCGGTTGCATGGGCACCCAAGCTCCAATCGCTGCCTGCAGCGCGATGTTCCGCACCGAACACGACACCATAAGTCTGGCTGCGGTGGTCTACATCATTGCTGCTTAACTGCCAGTGATAACGGCCACCAAAAGGCTGGATGAAAGTCTGCCAGCCATCCTTGCCCAGGCCAGGGCGCTGACGCAGTTGCTCGGACACCAACTGCTCGCGACGCAAGCTGGCCGCCAATTGAGCCCCATAAGCACCAGCACTTAACTGATTGAGTGCGTCACCAATCTCGCTGCCATCCGCTGCGGAGAAGTCCAAAGCCTGGTAGACAGAGGCCAAGGGACGCTGATTGTCAGTGGAGGCCTGCTCCAGACTGCGGCCCACGGCACCCGCATTCGGATTGCCTGCGTAGGGCGAATAAGCCGTTGCCTGACGGCTGACCGACCAGCCAGCGTTATTCACGTGCACGCTCAGGCTGGGCGAATTCAGGCTGGCAGTCAGCAGATCAAAACCACCCTGGGTCTGTGTGGCCTGAAAGACCGTGTTCTGGCTCAAGGACCAGCCATCGGCATACCAGTCAGGCTGCAATTGCAGCTTCAATTCACCAGCCAGTTGAGCCAGACCTTGCACTTCAATCCGGTCATGCTGACGCGTGTCGGCTTCGATCAATACCCGGCCTTCAGGAGCCTGAACGAAATCGCCTTGAATCGTCATCTGACCAAAGGAGTTACCCGGGCTCAAGGTGCCGTGGTTACTGAAATTACCTTCCGGATTGATGGCGTAGCTGCTATTGCCGCTCAGCGTAGCGCCTGCATCCACACGCAGACCATGCAGTTGATGCTGGCCATTGAGCGAGCTTTCGCCCCCTGCAATCACCACGGCCAAGTTGTCCGCGCCCTGAATATTGCCGTCATAACGCAGGCGGAAATCAGGATCGGCCTCTAGCGTGGCACGCCCTTGCTCATCTGCTTTCTGCCCAAAATTCACATGGGTGACAAACAGCTCGCCGTTGCTTTGACGAGTGGAATAGTCAGACAGGATATCGCCCTGAATCCGGGCACCTTGCATGACGTTGATATTCTCAACCTGTGCATTGCTGGAAATCTGGATAGCGGCTTTCTTGCCCGACAAGAGACCGGCTAAATGGTAGTCCTTGATGAGTGCGCCCTGCAAAATCTGGGGCACATAGCCAAGCGGCTTGTTCTCCAACGGCGAGAACCATTGCCATGAACCATGATAACCATCCTGATTGCCCCTGGCGTTATTGCCAAAATCAAACAATGCCGCCACCCCGTCCTCACCCTGCGCACGCACTTCGCCCTGCTGCACGATCGTGTGATTACGGCCATAGCTGAACTGCAGACCACGCCCAACCCAGCCCTGGGCATGGATACGTGTAGAGGCCGGAATAATCAGTGTGTTTTCACTACCGTCCACCCGCACGCCTATACCGCCAGGGCCGGCGCCAAGCAAATCCGCCGCTTGGGTAATCGTATTGCGCTGGCCATAAATGTGCAGGCCCAGGCCCTGAGTCGCGGTGTTGTACTGCCCCGGCAGATACGCCGTACCCTCGGCATTACGGGCAAAGAAACCATTCTGATTGACCAGAGTGACGTCATCCCCGTAAACCGAATAACCATAGAAATTACGCCGGTCGATCTGCAAGCCCAGATCCTGCATCACCGCGATTTCAGCTTCCATGAAGTTGGTGTAATTGCGGTAACGTTGATGGCTCATCAAGCTGTTGCGCAACTCGCTGTGACTCATGTAATCCGTGTCTATACCGGCAGCAGGATTGTCATGAAAAGTCAGAATGCTGACCGGGACGCCGGGCATGGCATCACCCAACACCTCCTGCACATGCTGGCCGGTAAAGTAGCCCTGATCCTTGCGCAGATCGAAGGCCTGCGCATCATAGGGATGACTGCAAGGCGTACACAGAATGTTCTGCTCAGGGCGGGCCGGATTGCCATTGTCATCCCGCAAACCCGCCGCCCACCGATTCAGGAAAGGAGCAAACTGCGGTGTACCTGTGCCAGGCCCATTCCTGTCGGCAACCACATTCCCCAAACCCAGGGCATGCGCCAACTCGTGAAAAATGACCCCGTTATAGTCCGCCTGACCCGTCAAGGGTAATTGGCTGGGATTGACCGGGGCCGTATCAAAGGGCATCAGCCCGATATTGATAATCCCATGGGGGCTGTCGTAGTCCTCTGGCGACAAGGCATTGAACAGAGCGGCCTGCAGCATGGAAACCGCCACCGGATCACCCGCCATCAACCAGGGATCGCTGCTGGCAGAGGCACCGGGCGCCGCGAAGGTGCCCAGATGGACAACGCCGGGACGGTAATTCGGCGGCAGAATCAGGATTTCAGCCCAGCGCTCCAGCGCCGCACGAATCTTGCGGCGGCCGTTTTCGTCCACATCAAAGGCCGACGGCCCAATATTGCCATAAGGGCCATCCTGAGGGCCAAAGACCCGCAGTTCAAAGGCCGCTTCCCCTTTCTTGTTGTAGATAATTTCAGTCTGGTAGGCGTGGGCGCTGGCCGAAGCCGCTAGCAAGACACCAGCACTGAACAGGGTTTTCAAAATCGCGGACATGAGCTTGGGCTCCAGGCGTGGGCAATACACAAGACGTCCCATGTAGTAAACGCCCCAGGGACAACCTCCGAGCAAGCACATTAATGCAAATAAAGCCTGGAAACCGTTTAATTCAAACCACCAAAAACCCGCTGTGGCCATATGGCAACGCGGGTTGGTGGCTCAAAACACAATAAGCGGTTTACGCGTCCCACCCCTCCAGCACCAGCTTGCCACGTGCTTTACCCGACTCCAGCAAGGCATGGGCTTTTTTCAGATTGCTGGCATTGATACTGCCAAAACGCTCGGTCAAGGTTGTGCGGATCAGACCGGCATCAATCAGGTCAGCGACTTCGCTCAACAAGCGATGCTGGGCCAGCATGTCGTCCGTGCCAAACAAGGAGCGGGTAAACATGAACTCCCAATGCAAGGACACAGATTTGCGCTTGAGCTGGCTGACATCCAGACTGGCGGGATCATCAATCAGGCCAAACTTTCCTTGCGGGGCGATGGCCTGAACAATCTGCTCAAAGTGCTGATCGGTATGCGTCAGACTGACGACATAGTCCACTTGCGGGTAGCCGATACGCTCCAGCTCGTCAGTCAAGGGCTTGCTGTGATCAATCACATGGTGGGCACCCAGTTCACGCACCCAGGCCTGGGTTTCGGGGCGGGAAGCGGTGCCAATCACGGTCAAGGAAGTCAGGCGGGATGCCAGTTGCGTCATGATGGAGCCCACTCCACCGGACGCCCCTACAATCAGCAGGCTCTTGCCGCTGGGAGCCTTGCCAGGTGCGATCCCCAGACGGTCAAACAGCATTTCCCAGGCAGTGATGGTGGTCAGGGGCAAAGCGGCTGCTGCGGCAAAATCCAGCGATTTGGGTGCATGCGCCACGATGCGCTCATCGACCAGATGCAGTTGGCTGTTCGTGCCCGGACGCGCAATCGAACCGGCATACCAGACGCGATCACCCGGTTTGAACAAGCGGACCTCAGGGCCAACCGCCTTCACAATGCCACTGGCATCCCAGCCCAACACCTTGTACTGCTGCCCGGCATCCGGCCCACCACGCTGTCGCACCTTGGTATCGACCGGGTTGACGGACACCGCTTTTACCTGGACCAGCAAGTCGCGGCCTGTGGCCACCGGGTCGGGCAACTCAATATCCATCAGGGACTCAGGCAGCTCTATCGCTTGGGGCGCTTTATACGCAATCGCTTTCATCTTTTTTCCTTATAAAAATCAATGACCTGTCTTAGGCCATGCTCGGATAATCGGTATACCCGTGTGCGCCACCCCCAAACAAGGTTTGTGGATCGAAGCTTGCCAAGGGAAGCTGATCACGCAAGCGTGCAGGCAAATCCGGATTGGCGATAAAGGGGCGACCAAACGCCACCAGATCAGCCAGGCCACTCTTTACAATCTTCTCGGCTCTGTGTGCGTCATATTTGCCCGCAACCATAATTCGACCCGAAAAGTGGGCACGCAAGGCATGGCGAAAATCATCAGGAATCTCAGGGGCATCATCCCAATCAGCCTCTGACAAGTGAATGTAGGCCAGACCCTTGCCGTCCAATCCCTTGGCCAACTGCAAGATCGTTGGAATGATTTCGGGGCAGTTCATGGCTCGCTGCGTAATAAAGGGGGCCAGACGGATACCCGTGCGCTCTGCTCCTATCTCTGCCGCTACTGCTTCGACCACCTCTGTGGCAAAACGAATACGGTTCTCCACACTGCCCCCATAAGCATCTTCACGGTGATTGGATGTGGTGCGCAGGAACTGATCAATCAGGTAGCCATTGGCACCATGGATTTCCACGCCATCAAATCCCGCTTGCATGGCCTTGGCGGCCGCCTGGCGGTAGTCCTTAATCACAGCTGCAATCTCTTGCTCGCTCAGGGCGCGCGGTACGGGGCAATCCAGCATCCGCCCCACCCCGTCCTCCCCCACTACCCAAACCTGAGCCTGGGGAGACAAGGCGGAAGGGGCCACAGTCTGACCATCTGCATGAAAGCTGGCATGAGACATCCGACCCACATGCCACAGTTGCAAGACAATCCGGCCACCTGCTTGGTGCACAGCATCTGTTACCAAGCGCCAGCCCTGCACCTGCTGCTGGGTGTAGATGCCGGGAGTAAAGCTGTAGCCTTGCCCTTGTCGCGAAATCTGCGTCGCTTCGCTAATTAACAAGCCTGCACTGGCACGCTGAGCGTAATACTGGGCCATCAGCGCATTCGGAATATCTCCTGGCTGATCAGTGCGGCTACGTGTCATGGGAGCCATCACGATACGGTTAGGCAACTGCAAGCTGCCCACTTTCAATGCCGAAAACAAAGTAGATGTTGCTAGACCCATGATTTGTATGCCTCATCAAGAAAATGAAAATGTGGATCACAGTGTGCCTTTTCAGGATCTTTAGAAAAACAGGCTTTTGCTTGAAACGATATTCAAAAATACGTTGAAAATAGCGTCATAATTAATTCCATTAATTAGCTTTTCAGCATAAAAACCCAGCCCAGCGAGGCACGTTATGAAAGCACTGCAAGATCTGGAAATTTTTGTTCGCACCGCTGACAACGCCAGTCTGTCCGCCACGGCACGAGGTTTGGGCATAACACCGGCAGCCGCCAGTGCGGCAATCAAACGCCTCGAATCAGAAGTGGGTGTACAGCTTTTTCTGCGCTCCACGCGCCATTTGCGGCTGACCTCTGAAGGCGAAGTGTTTCTGGCTCAATGTCGTCCCGCCCTGTCCGCCTTGCAGCAAGCCAGCCTGCAATTGTCCAGTGGCCGCCCAGGCTCCCGGGGCCAATTGAAGCTGGCCGCCCCGTCCGATCTGGGGCGCAATGTGCTGTTGCCTTGGTTAAATGAATTTCAGGATGCCAATCCGGGCGTGGACATACGCCTGCATCTGTCCGATCGGCTGGCTAATGTATACAGCGAACCCATTGATGCAGCCTTTCGCTATGGTCATCCGGCAGACTCCAATTTGGTGGCTCTGCCTATCGCCCCCCAGCATCGGCGCGTGCTGTGTGCAGCCCCCTCTTACCTAAGTCGTCACGGTACCCCCAAGACCCCTGATGAGCTCAAAAACCATGACTGCCTGTGTTTTATGCTAGGTGAGGACGTACACGATCGTTGGCGTTTTGAACGAGGCGGTGAGCCGACAATGACTGTAGCTGTAAGAGCCGTAAATGTGTCTAACGATGGGGATGTTGTCAGGCGCTGGGCTTTATTGGGCAAAGGCATTGCCTATAAAGCCTACTTCGACGTAGCGAACGATCTTGCCAAAGGGCACTTGCTTCCACTTTGCCAAGACTGGGGCTTTGAAGCCTCGCCCCTTTACCTGCTGGCTGCTGGCCGCCAGCAGATCACACCGCTATTGCGCGAGCTGCACCAATTTATAGTCCAGCGAATCAAGGCATGGGGGCAGGCACCCTCTTATTGAGGGTGGTTATTGAAACAGACTGGGCTTAGCCGCATAAATCTTTACCTTAGTCCGTCCAAAAAAGCATCCACACGGTACGCAATCACGGCATCCAGTTCATCAGGCACCTCAAGCTGATACACCCATTTGCGTACCCCCATATAAAAGAAACTACTGTGTAGCCCCCACCAGGCCTCGTTCTCCAGCATCGCCTGATCTGATGTCAAGGCCTGCTCCCGCCCCAAGTCGTAATGCAACTCCTGGCTCAGAATTCTGAAAATCCGTTCATGAAGCATTTGCAGATAACGTTGGTTCAAAGACGGATCCTGCAAGCCCGCATACAGAAAAATCCGTACCCATTCGCTAGTTAATATTGCCTGGGTGTAGTCCACAAAGTACTGCACCAAACGATCCCGGAATGGACGACTTCGATCAGCCAGCCAGACCTCCCAAAGCGGATTCCAGCGACTTAAGAACACCCGCTCATACACTTGCTCAATCAGCTCCTGCTTGCTAGGAAAGTATCGATACAACAGTGGTTGCGTGATGTGCAGCTCACGAGCCAACTCTCTGGTCGTCAAGGCAAATCCCTTTTGAGCAAAAAGCTCGATGGCCTGCTCCACCATTTGATCTCGTCGGTCTACCCCAGACAAATGCTTCCGTGGCATATCAGCCTCTTTTCTGGGTGTATCTGAAGGCGGTAAGTGCTCAGCCATGCTAGGGAAACCCCTCATTTAAATTAAATTGCGGAACTTAAATTATCGCACGATAATCTTTTTTATCGTTTGATAAACTTTAAGGAAAGAGACAATGATTGAGCACAATCAAAACCCCACTAATTCCAACCGCATCATCCCCTGCAGAGTTGCCTCTCGCCAGGAGATGCTGACCCGTGTCGCTAGATTCGCAGATCTGCGTGGTGCCAGCACAGGACTGCCCGATATGAATCACCCATTGGGGGTCCGAACCCTGATGAACGTCATAGGCTTTGCTCCACCTGAAGAGGGTGGGCTTTCTCCTGTCGGCTCCGCCGCCTCTGCGGCTGCAGCCATTGCAATCAATGAGGGATTTAATCTGGGCTTTGCCAGTGCCAAGCCAGGTTGCGGTGCCTTTGCCCATGTGCATGACACCAACGAGACTTTTATGCCTTTAACAGGCCGTTGGCGATTTTTCTTTAACGAGGGCTCTGAGCAAGAGCATGTAGATCTGGGCCCCTACGACGTGATTTCCATGCCAGCCGGCATTGCCCGCGGATTTGAAAATATCACCGAGGGCGACCCCGAGGCAGAGTCCCTGCTGCTTTACGTCATTGCCGGAACACAGCCTAAGGTCGAGTACACCGAAAACGCGGTACAGCGGTTTGCCCCTTACCAACCCAATACTCAGTAGTCCTCCAGTTGCCTGGCCCATGCTCTCAAGGATCCCTCTCATGGATAAGAACGCTCTCTGCTCCCCAAAGCGTCGTCGATTACTCCAGTTTTCGGCGGCCTCACTCACGGCTTTATCCGTGCCTAGCTGGGCACGGGCACAAGCCAACTCACCTATAAAGGTCGGTTTCATCGCTCCACTTACAGGCCCTTATGGCGCCGACGCTCGCCTGGAAGTGCTGGGTGCCCAATTAGCTATCCAGCAATTCAATGAAGCTGGCGGCCTGGGGGGGCGCATGGCTGAACTGCTGGTACGCGATTGCAGGCTGAATGCCGGCGAGGGTGCAACACGCGCACTGGAACTGATCGAAACGGAAAAGGTTAATTTCATTGCAGGTCCTTTTGGCCCAGCTGCCTTCTCGGTCAACAGTGTCATCAAGGCCAAAGGTGTACCGTACACCCCTATAGCCAATTCCGATTCGATAAACCAGGCGACTGAATGGAGCAAGTACCTGTTTCATGAAGGGCTAACACCAACGGCCACTGCAGGCGCACTGGCTCGCTACGTGGTGCCACAAGGTGCCAAGCGTATCGTCATGCTGACTGCCGAATATATCTATGGGCAAGAAATGGCCGCAGGTTTCAGGCTCGCAGCAGAACAGCAAGGGGCAGAAATCATCGACGATATTCGTCACCCTTTAGGCGTCAATGATTACTCCACATTGTTCCCGCGCATTCTGGCGCTCAAACCGGACCTGCTGGTCATCAATAATTTCGGTAGAGACCAACAAGTCGCTTTAAAGCAAGCCCGGGAGTTTGGCCTGAAACGCAAAATGAAACTGGCTGTTCCCCTTATGGTGCATACCGCCAGGCAAGTGGACGGACATAAGGTCTATGAAGACGTTTTAGGCTGCATCGGCTACTACTGGGGAATTGAAGACTCGGTGCCTAGCGCGGCCAAATTTAACGCTGGATTTCGTGCAATTTCGGATGGTGCCAATCCATCTGATTACGCGGCCTTGGGTTATGCCAGCGTCCTGTCTCCCTTGAAAGCCGCAATCCAGGCTCAGTCGATTGAACCTGACGCACTTGTTCACACGCTCAGCTCAATGCAGTACGACTACTACAAAGGCCCCCAGTTTTACCGTCGTTGCGACCATCAATCAGTGCAATCTGTTTTTATCGTGCAGTCCAAAGCTCCCGAACAAGCCAAGACTGACGATGATTTATTTGAGATTCTGGCAACCGAAGAGGCGGCGGAAAATCGTTTGATGTCTTGTGAAAGCCTGGGCTTTACCGCATAGGGGCAGCGCTATGGAATGGACAATAGACCTGATTTTCCAACAAGCTGCAGCTGGACTGGCGCTCGGCTCCATCTATGTTCTGCTAGCGGTAGGACTAACACTGATTTTCGGCCTGCTTAACGTGGTGAACTTCTCACATGGAGCCTTTTACATGCTGGGCGCCTACCTGGGCTTTGTCACGCTGGAGTACACGCAAAGCTTTACTGCAGCCCTCGTTGTAGCCGCTCTGGGTGGGGCTGCCATTGGAGGACTTTTTGAGCGCTTTCTGATTCGGCGCTTGTACGGCAAAGGTATCGATTATCCCCTCCTGCTTACTTTTGGGGCAGCATACGTCATCGTCGATGCGGTGCGCATGATTTTTGGCCGAGAGGGTGTCCATATTGCTACTCCTGATGCCCTAAGCGAGGTGGTTGATCTTGGGTTTGGCCTCTTGCCGGGGTATCGGCTCTTTCTAATCGCGCTCTGTCTGGGACTCGTATTGCTGTTGTGGCTGCTGCTGGAGCGCACACGTTGGGGACTGATTATCCGCGCTGGAGCCCAAGACGGGACCATAATCCGCATTCTGGGCATCGACATTTCGCGAGTCTGGCTGATGGCCTTTGCCCTGGGGTCAGGACTGGCCGCCCTATCAGGAATTCTGGCTGCACCCATGCGGGGCGTCCATCCGGATATGGGTTCGGCCATTCTGGTTGATGCCTTCGTTGTAACGGTCGTAGGGGGGATGGGGTCCTTATCTGGCGCTGTACTGGCCGGCCTGCTGATCGGCATGGTTGTCAGTTTTGTGACCCTGTTCGCCCCCGAGTTCCAAGAACTCTCCATCTATGTGCTGATGACTCTCATGTTACTGGCGCGTCCCCAAGGCCTTCTGGGGCGCCGTGGGGCTTTAGGCTAAAAAATTATGCAAACATCAATTCTTACAAGAGCACACCGCGACACAAGACCGGCTGCTCGCATCCACCGATCCGGACGCTGGCTGGACCTGCTTGGAACACTGGCGTTCCTGGGCCTGCTTCCCTGGCTGGTTCCCCATCAATCCCTGGCTACCTCCATGCTGATTTTTGCACTCTTTGCCAGTGCATACAATTTAGTCTTCGGTTATGGCGGCATGCTATCGCTAGGACACGCAGCCTTGTTTGGAGGTGGAGCTTATGCGGCTGGCATCGCGGCTGTCCACGGCCAACTCCCTTGGGAACTATCTTTGCTGTCTGGCGCCTTGGTGGGTTTGGGGATCGGCCTGCTCTTTGCTTTTTTATCCTTACGGGTGCGTGGAATCTACTTTGCCATGATCACATTGGCATTGGCGCAATGTGCGTACTTCTTCGCTTACCGCAATCCAAACTGGACCGGAGGGGACAACGGCTTGCGAGGCGTGCCCCCCTTGGAAATAGACTGGGGATTCTTACAACTGTCCAGTTCCGACCCACTCAGCAAGTACTACCTGATTTTTGCAATTGTAGCGGGCGCTTTGAGTCTGCTGCGTGCCTTGCTCTACACCCCCCTGGGTCGCTCCTTGTCCATGATCCGTCAAAATGAGCAGCGTGCAGCAGCTTGCGGTGTGCCTGTTCTACGTGTTCGGCAGATCACCTTTGCAATCTCCGGCTTGCTGTCCGGTTTAGCAGGAGCTCTATATGCCTATCACATAGGAACAGTCCCCCTGGAGACGCTCTCGGTCCACCTGTCCGGGCAAGTAGTGATGATGGTGCTACTAGGGGGCATGGCCACTTTTGTCGGCCCGGTGGTAGGAGCGGTTGTCTTTCTAGGCGCTGAAAACCTTCTTTCTGACTTGACTGACTACTGGCAAATGATCAGCGGTATTTTGTTCATGCTGCTGGTACTGTTTTTCTCAAAAGGTATTTGGGGTGGCGTTCAAGCAATACGACAGAGCCGTCCTGCGGAGCCAAAGCCATGACACACGACATTATTCTTTCCGCCCAAGGTTTGAGCAAAACTTACAGTGGCTATGTCGCCAATAGAGACATCAGCTTTAACATCCGACGCGGAGAGCTGCTTTCAATTATCGGCCCCAACGGGGCCGGGAAAAGCACATTATTCAACATGTTGAGCGGCACCATCAAACCCGATACTGGTCAACTTTTGTTTAAGGGCCAAGACACCCGGTCTACCCCCCGGCACCGGTTTGTCAATATAGGTATTGCCAAGTCTCATCAAATCACGAGCCTCTTTCTGGAAAGCACTTTGGCGGAAAATATTTTTCTAGCCTTGGAAACTCCTAAAACCACCCTGAATTTCTGGACTGTACGCGATGAGCGCCCCCAGGCCCAAGAGCGCATCACAGAACTGCTAGCCATGGTCAGACTGGATCATAAGGCCGGTTTACTGGCTAGTTCCCTATCTCATGGAGAGCAGCGTGCACTAGAGATTGCCATGGCTCTGGCCAGCGATCCAGAGCTGCTTTTAATGGACGAACCAACGGCCGGCATGGGACCACAAGAGACAGTACAAATTATCGAATTGATCCAGGCATTGCGCCAACAACGCACCATTGCACTAGTCGAGCACAAAATGAAGATGGTCATGGATATAAGTGATCGGATTCTTGTCCTCCATCACGGTGCCCTACTGGCCGAGGGCCCTCCCACCGACATCATGAACAATGCCGAGGTCAAACGTGTTTATTTAGGGGAAAAACATGCCGCCCACCACTAGTAGCCCACCGCAAGACACGCTGCTGCACATTACCGGCCTCCAAGCCTGGTATGGGCCCAGCCATATTCTTCAAGGTATCGACCTCTCCGTTAAAGAAGGTGAACTGTTAGCTATTCTAGGTCGAAATGGCGCCGGCAAAACCACTACCTTGAAGGCAATAATGGGCCTGGTACCGAAAGTCCAAGGATCAGTCTTGTACGGAGGACAAGAAATACTTGCCCGGCCCGCCCATCAACGCTTCCGCTACGGTCTGGGCTACGTCCCTGAGGAACGCAGGATCGTCCCGGGACTTACGGTCCTGGAAAACCTGCAGTTAGGTCTGGCAGCGACACCCGGCCAGTACAAGCTGACAGAGCGTATTGAGGAAATTGCACAAACCTTCCCCCGCCTGAAAGAACGCTTCAAGCAAGCAGCCAGCACCATGTCTGGTGGGGAACAGCAAATGCTAGCGATTGCACGTGCCCTGATGAGCAATCCGAAGCTCATTTTGCTTGATGAGCCCTCTGAAGGGATTATGCCCAAACTGGTCGATGAAATGTTTGCGCTATTTACCGAGCTGCGCCAGCAAGGAAAAACGTTGGTTTTAGTCGAACAAAATGTGGCTCTCGCTCTGGAGATCGCAGACCGTGCGGTGATTATCGACAATGGCACTGTTGTGCACCGTGCCAGTGCTGCCGAACTACTAATCGATCAAGAAATGCAGGACCGCTACTGCGCAGTTTAAAAAGAGTCTGTCATGTCCAATATTGTTTTACTACATGGAGCTTGGCACGGAGGCTGGAGCTGGGGCGGCCTACAGACCTTGCTAGAGCAACATGGCCACCGGGTTTTCACACCCACCTTCACAGGCTTGGGAGACCGTGCCCACCTTCTGACACCAGAGGTTGGGATACACACTCACATACAAGATATTGCGATGTTCTTGCAATATCAGGAGCTCGATGACTGTGTCCTGATCGGACATAGTTATGCGGGTCTGATCATGCCCGGCTTACAAGAGCAACTGCATATCACCGGCAGCACGCACATACAACGTGCCATTTATCTCGATGCTGTCCTGGTCCCTTGCGGTCAAAGCTGGTCCGACGCACACGACCCCGCGACACGCCGACAACGCTTGATTTCCAGCTACCAGGGTAGCAACAGCACAACGGTCTTTCCTGTCCCCACGGTTGCAAATATGGGGGTACATGACCCAGCAGACATTCGCTGGGCAGACCGCATGCTGACGCCGCACCCCGCCCGCACCTACACAGATATACAAAATGTAGGCCCAGACTTATATCCCGGCATCTACGTAGACTGTACTCAACCTGCTCTAAGCGCTCTGGAAAGCAGCAAGCTATATGCCCGCCAACTAGGCTGGCATTATCTGGAACTACAAGCTGGCCATGACTGCATGATCTCCCATCCCCTTGAAACACTACAAACTCTGAAGCCTTACCTATCCTGCGCAACTCCTACTGTTTAAGCGTTCCCTCTTTAACAAAACAAGCCCGCTAACAGCGGGCTTGTTCACACTCCAGAACCGGCACTGTTGACTCGCGCTCCAAACCTCCAAGAGATTCCGCCGAAAAAACAAACAGCAACGACGATGAACGTCTAGGATATCGACCCAAGGCCGTCATGCTGCCTTGCTCTAATTCGATCGATCCTTTCTTAACGTCAGCGACAAGGCAATCGAATCATGAGACATGCGCACATGGCCAACCCCCTTTCTCAAGGGCCCGGCTTTCCCCCTCCTTCTGCAACCCGGTATCTGAACGCGGCCCAAGCTGGCTGCTTGCAACACCCGCCCCTGGGCCGCGCAGGACGCAGCAAAACAGGCCTGATCAAGGCCCTGGCAGTAGCAAGTCTATCTGCCGCTCTGGCCGCTTGTGGTGGCTCTGAAACCAGCTCGGGCCCGGCCACCGCCCCCGAAACCCCCACCAACCCGGAAAAACCTGACACACCCAGCTCTCGTCACGCCCTGATCATTGATCTGGACGGGGCCACCTACCGCGCTGTGCAGCAAGGCATGGCAGCGGGCAGCCTCCCCAATCTGGCCAAACTGAACGTCCAACTGGCCTATAGCGGCGGTGTGGTGGGCACCCCCAGCCAACAAGCCAATCTGGACATGCCGGGCTGGGCCAGCCTGCTGACCGGCACCTGGGCCAATCGTCACGGCGTGGTATCTACGGCACCAGACCAGGTCTTGCGTCAAAACAGCCTGTTTCACTCTGCCCAACCAGGCCAGAATGCCGCGGCCGTTGCATCCAGCGGACTGGCCCATTTGCTCAAGGCTGACCATGATGCCGAGCGTCTGCACGAGCTGGCCGATTGTTCTGCACAAGCCGTCACCCTGTCCTGTGTCTCCACCCAGGCAATGAAGATGATTGAAGGGAACTACCGCAAGGTTCTGGTTCAGTACCGTTCTGCCAAAGATGCGGCATTGGATTTTGGTGTCGAGTCACCTGACTACCTGGCCACCCTGAGCAAGCTGGACAAGGAGATCGGTACCTTGATGGCGGCCACGGCCAAGCAGCAGGATCGCCAATGGTTGATTGTCGTGACAGGCAACCACGGTTTGAGCGAGCATGGGCAAGACAATGGCCTGCCCTTGCTGTCCCAGTCCGCTACCTTCCTGGCCTTCAACCAAAGCGTCAACACAGGGGAACAAGGCGTAGGAGCCAGCCTGCCCCAGACACTGGCCGAGCTGTATCAGTACAACAGCCTGGTTGATGTCGCTCCCACCGTCATGCGCTATCTGGACACGCTGCCCCCAGCGGCAGAATACAAGCTCGATGGCAGCAGCCTGCTGGGCCCACAAGCCGTGTCCAATCTGAATGCCACCGTCGTGGACAACAATTCTTCGTCCGTGGCCATCAAGCTGGACTGGAAAGCACCGGCCGACGCCCCCATCGATATCCTGCGCGATGGCCAGGTCATTGCTTCGCGTCTGCCCGCAGGGACACAAAGCTATACCGACAATCAGTTGACGGCCGACCTGAGCAGCAAAGGCACGTATCAGTTTGACTACACCGTGCAGGCAGGCTCGGGCGAGCAGGCCGCCTGGCGCAACCTGATCAGCCCGCCCATCTCCTACTTGCCGCCTGTGCCATTGGCCACCACCTTGCGCAACGGTCTGCTTTCTTACTACCCCTTCAGCGCGACCCTGCCGCCTGTTGATGCACAAGGCAACAGCAGCATGGCCCCCGCCTCTGCCGATCTGCCTTCGGCCGCAGGGGTAGTGGTGCCCGGCCCCTTTAGCGGCACGCATGGGCTGCTGGTCGATACCAATCATGTCACCGTGGAAGGGCTGGAAGGCTACCGCATGACGCCAACACAAGGCTTTGATATTTCCACCGGCAGCAGCCCCCAGTTCACCATCGGCTTCTGGTATCAGGTGCCCCAGTGCATTGACCGCAATAACGTCACCATCCTGTCCAACAAGAACTATGTCAGCGGTGGCAATGCCGGTGTGGCGATTGGCCTGTTCAGCAGCTCCACCAAGAATCAGTGTGGCGTGGCCTTCAATATTGGTTCAGGCGGTGTTCGTGCCGACGGCCCCACCAATCCCTACACGCAAATTCCGGTAGGCCGCTGGGTCTACATTGCCTTTGCGGTGGACGGTGTGGCCAAGAAGATGAACATGCAGATCTTCGACCCGGTCATCGGCCAGACAACGCAGGTTGCAGCTGGCAAATCCACTGGCGCTGTTGATCTGTCCAAGCTCTCTCCCTATCCGCAATGGGGGATTGGCGATGATGGCACCGGCAAGTTCCTGATGAACAAGTGCAATGGCTCGGTTACGCCGCCCTACACCGTGGGCAAATGTGCTGTTGCTTCGCCAACCCAGCAAATGTTTGGTGATCTGGCCATGTGGAATCGTGTGCTGAGCGACGAAGAGCTGCAGTCGATCTATTGGTCCAACAAGCCGCTGTCCAGTTTGTCCACCCACTAAGCGAGCACGCCATGACCTCTTTGACTCTTCCGGCTCGCTTGATGCGCACCTTGGCACTGGCTAGCGTCACGGCCCTGATGCTAAGTGCCTGCAGCGATGGCAGCAGCGGCGACCCTTCCCCAGCAAGCGACACGGGCTCGGGCAGTGAACAGGTGCCCATCGTCACGCCTCCGGCCAGCGGTTCGCTGGGCGAACAAGGCACGGACAAGCCCGCCACCCCCAATTCGCAACTGGACTGCGCTCCCTGACAGAGCACCCCGGCCGGGCTGTGGTCACTGCCGCGCCTGGCCCTCTTGCTACCTTCAATCGACAAGGCTTTCCCATGACTTACCTTAATCGTCGCAATTTTCTGCGGCTGGCCGCCAGCGCCGCTGCCTTGGGGCCCTTTCCCCCCGCCATTCAGAAAGCACTGGCCATCCCGGCCAACAATGCCACCGGCACCATCAATGATGTGGAGCACGTCATTATCCTGATGCAGGAAAACCGCTCGTTTGACCACTACTACGGCACCATGCCGGGAGTACGCGGCTTTAGTGACCGCTTCACCATCCCCATGGCCTCGGGCGAATCGGTCTGGCGTCAGCAAGGCAGCAGCGGCGTGGTGCAGCCCTATTATCTGGACGCGACCAAAGGCAATGCCCTGCGCGTGGGCGGTGCACACGACTGGAATGACCAGCAGGAGGCCTGGGACGGCGGCCGCATGGCCTTTTGGCCCAAAGCCAAATACACCAATGTGGCCATGGGCTACCTGAAGGAGTCGGACCTGTCCTTTCACTGGTCACTGGCCAACGCCTTTACCGTCTGTGATGCCTATCACACCTCCATCAACACCGGCACCTTCACCAACCGCATGTTCCTGTGGAGCGGCACCAATGGGGCCAATGTCACCGGGCGTGCCTGCGTCACCAACTCTAACTGGGGGGGCCTGGGCCCATCCGAAGACGGGCTGGACTGGACCAGCTACCCCGAGCGTCTGCAGGAAGCAGGCGTGCGCTGGAAGGTCTACAACCGTCCCGGCAACAACAGCAATAACAATCAGCTGGTGGCGTTTGCGTCCTACCGCAAGGTCAATGAAGATCTGGCCTCGATGGGCTCGCCCTCGGCCACTTATTCGCCACAAATGGAAGCGCTGTCTCCCTTGTACAAGGGCTTTGGCAATACCATGCCCGACGGCGGCTTTCTGCAAGCCCTTGCCGACGATATCGAGATGGGTGCCCTGCCACAGGTCAGCTGGATTGTGGCCCCTGGCCCTTACAGCGAACACCCCAGCATGGGCGTGCCCGGACAGGGTGCCTGGTATCTGGAGCGTTTGCTGAACATCCTGACGGCCAACCCCGAAGTCTGGAGCAAAACCGTTCTGATCGTGAACTACGACGAAAACGACTGCTTCTTTGACCACATGCCCCCACCAGCCCCGCCATGGCGTCACCGCGACGGCACTCTGGCCGGCAAGTCCACCGTGGATGTCTCGAACGAGTACTACACCATGCCCGCCCCGGATGGAGACTCGCGCAAGCTGCCCCCCGATGGCCGCCCCTTTGGTGCCGGCCCCCGTTTGCCAACCCTGATCATTTCTCCCTGGAGCGTGGGCGGCTGGGTGAACTCCCAGCAGTTTGACCACACCTCCGTGCTGCGCTTTCTGGAGCAGCGCTTCGGTGTGCAGGAGCCCAATATCAGCCCCTGGCGTCGAGCCGTATTCGGCGACATGCGCTCCTGCTTTGACTTCAAGTCCCCCAATGCCAACAAGCCTGCCCTGGTGTCAGCCCCCACCCGCGATCAGGCCGATGCCACACTGGCGCAGCAAGTACAGGCGGGCAAGGTTCCCATGCCGCCTGTGGGTTCCGAGCCCATGCCCACACAGGATCTGATGCTACGCCCCTCCCGTGCCCTGCCTTATCAATTGCATACCAGCGCCAATGTGGATCTGGACAAGGACAAGGTGTGGCTGACCTTCAGCAATACTGGCACCCAAGGCACCGTGTTCCATGTGTACGACGAGCTGCATCTGTCCGAGTACCCACGTCGCTTTACCGTGGAAGCCGACAAGATGATTTCGGACTCCTGGACCGTGGGCGCAGACCAGAACGGCGACTACAGCTTGTGGGTGCTGGGCCCCAACGGCTACCACCGTCATTTCAAGGGCAATCTGCACGCCCTGCGCCAAGGCCCCAAACCCGAAGTCCGCGTCTGCTACGAGCCCAAGGCCAACACCGTCTCCCTGACCATCATGAACGTGGGTAGCGAAGCGGCGACCGTCACGGTCACCGCCAATGCGTATCGGGAAGATGGCCCATGGGTGTACACCGTGGACCCCGGCATGCAGATTGACGCGCGCTGGTCGCTGGAAGGCTCGGCCAACTGGTATGACTTCACCGCCACCATGGGCGAACATTTCGAGCGCCGCTTTGCTGGCCGTCTGGAAAATGGCCGCGACGGGATCAGTGATCCGGCCATGGGCGTCGCACGCTAGTCATACTGATCAGGCAAGATAGGGCAGCCAGTCCCGAAAAAAAACAGTTAGAGAAACACGATGACGCTCAACCAGATTCGGGCCTTCGTCATGGTGGCCCAGCACGGTGGCTTTACCGCCGCCGCGCGGGCCCTGAACATGAGCCACACCACGCTCAGTTCACAAATACAGATGATTGAACGCGAATACGGAGCCGAGCTGTTTCATCGCCGGGGCCGGCGTGTCGAACTGTCCACCCTCGGGCTGGAAATGCTGCCCATGGCCCGGCGCATGATCTCGCTGGAATCCGACATGCGCCAAATGCTGGATGGCACGGGCAAGCTGCACTACGGCACCCTCAAACTGGGTGCCGTCAGCCCTTACCACGTCACCGAACTGATCGAGTCCTTCCACGCGGTGTACCCGCGCATCAAGCTGTCCGTCAAACTGGGCAACTCCGAGCTGGTCCTGGACGATCTGGACAAGTACGTCTGCGATGTCGGCGTCGTGGCCAGTTGCCAGCCCCAGCGCCGCTACTACATGCAGCCCTATGCCCGTTATCCGGTCATTGCCTTTGTGCGCCATGACCACCCCTTTGCCAAGCGCGATGCCATTGCCCTGGACGAACTGGCTGGCGAGCCTTTGCTGATGCGTGAGGAAGGCTCCACCACTCGCAAGGCGCTGGAAGATGCCTTGCATGAACACAAGATCAAGGTGGATATCGCCATGGAAATCGGCAGCCGGGAGGCCTTGCGCGAATCCGTGGCTCGTGGCCTGGGAGTGGGTACGGTCTCCGAGTCCGAATACGTGCCAGACCCGCGCCTGCGGGTGGTGCGTATCCAGAATGAGCCGGTCTGGACGCAAATCCATGTCTGCTGTCTGCACGAGCGACGTGAGTCGCGCCTGGTGGCCGCCTTCTTCGAGGCCATTGCTCAACACCAAAGCGCCCTGTCCAGCGCCTGCAAGCTACGTGCCTAGTCGCCTGACGGCGCAATACCTGAAGCACGCCCGGCCATACTGATACCTGGCATAAAAAAAGCGGGGCATAAAGCCCCGCCCTTCCCTTTACGCCTGATTCAATGCCCCCACGAAATCAGGGTGTTTCGCCTTGTGCCAGACGCGCCTGGATCGCCTGGACAATGGCTGGGAAGTCCGCAATGGTTTCAATCACGTAGTGCGCGCCGGACTGGCTCAAACGCTCGCTGGCTCGCTCGACTCGTGCTTTTACTTCAGCTGGGTCTGCAGTCTCCAGTTCGGTCAGCGACAAGCCCACTTCGTTACCCGACAGGCTCAAGCCCACCGTCCACATCCCCGCACGGCGGCCTTCTTCGATACCGGGCACGGTATCGTCCACTTTGATGCAACGACGCACATCACCCACGCCCAGAGCCAGAACATTGGCCAAGGCCATGAAAGGACCGGGACGACCACCCGCAGGCAACTCATCACCAGCGATAACGCAATCGGGAGCCAGGCCCTGGCTGGCTGCAGCAGGTAGCAACACATCAAGCACCTGACGAGGGTAGCCCGAGCAGGAACCCACTTTGATGCCCTTGGCACGTAACTGCTCCAGAACAGCTGCCGCCCCTTCAATCGGAGCCGAGTACTCGGCTACTTTCTCGATCTGCATGGGCATGAAACGCTCGTAGATGGCATCAATATCGGCATCCGTGGAAGCACGCTCGAACTGGGCCACCCATTGGTCCTGAATCGATTCAGTCGCCAGCAAGGTACGGATATGATCGCGCTTGGACAAGCCCATGGGACCACGTGCCTGCTCCAGGCTGATCTGAATCCCGAAGGTGGCAAAGGCATCCACAAAAATCTGTGTCGGTGCCAGAGAACTGAAATCGACCAGCGTGCCAGCCCAGTCAAAAATAACGGCCTCCACCTTGTCCGACATAAGCGTATCCAGAGCATTGAAATTCTGAGTCATTATTGAAAAACCTTCAGTTTTGAAAACAAACCGGATCAATAGCCGGGCTTATACCTGCACAGCATCCAGAGTCTGTGCACCAATGAAATTACGTCCTCGTGGGCCTTCCAGAGCCTGGGCAATTCGTTCTTGCCACTGCTCGGGAGCCAGACCGTAAGCGGCCGGGTCTGTACTGACGCCCAGCCCCTGCAGAAAACGGGCCAGAGCCGTCACCGCCTGCAGGCCGTTGTGCGCATCAAAAATGGACAACAGCAAGCGGTCCAGATCGGCATCCTGCCCCAGTGCCATTTGCATTACATGGGGCAAGCTGAAGGAGCAGGCGATACCATGCGGCAGCCCTTGTTCCAGAGTCAGCTCGTAAGACAGGGAGTGAGCCAGAGCCGTCTTGGTATTGGAGAACGCCAGCCCTGCCATGACGGCTGCAACCGCCAGTTGGCCGCGCAGCTCCAGGTTGGACAGGTCCTGCATCAGCAGTGGCAGGCTGCCCATGATCTGGCGCGCTGCCGCGACCGCCAGACTGGCCGACACCGGATTGCGGTTGATGTTCCACAACGACTCCAGAGCGTGCGACAAGGCATCCAGGCCACTGGCCAAAGTCGCTGCGGCAGGCAGGCTGCGCATCAAGCCCGGATCAATAATGGCGGCCTGAGGCCAGGTCCAGGGCAGATGCAGGGAGTACTTGCGCCCCTGTCCCTTGTCCCAAATCGTTGCCCAGGGGGTAACCTCGCTCCCGGTGCCTGCCGTGGTGGGCACGGCAATCAGGCTGCGCACCCGCCCTGGAGGCTGGCTCAGGCTGGCCTTGCCGGACAGGCAGTCCAGCAATTCGGAAAACGTGCCCGAAGGCGTGCTGCTCAGCATGGCTTTGGCGCAATCGATCACGCTGCCACCACCCAGAGCAATGATGCACTCCACATCGGGATGATCGCGCCACAGGCGCTCATACAGCGGGGCCAGCCAGGACACATCCGGATTGGGCTGTATATCGGTTTCGATCGCCACCAGTTGATCGCCCAGCAAGGCTTGCAAACGATCGCACTGGCCCAGTTCACGCGCTTCGGGAAAGGCAATCAGAATGGCTCGCCGTGTTCCCAGATGCTCGGGCAGACGCTCAAAAGCCCCATGCCCTGCATCGATCTGAACTGGATTGAAAAAATGCCACATAACAATCTCAAAAGAAAAACTGCAATCAATCGCGCCCGTTGTGGCGAATCGCTTCGCGCAGGCGGTTGGAGATAAGGTCGGCCACCACCACCATCACGGTAATGACCACAATGCAGGTCGCTGTTTCCTGGTACTTGAACAGTTTCAGGCTGCTGACCAGTTCAAAGCCCAAGCCGCCAGCCCCCACCATGCCCAGCACGGTGGCCGAACGCAGGTTGACCTCGAAGCGATACAGGATCACGGCAATCCAGGCGGTAATAACCTGAGGCAAGACACCGAACACAATCACCTGCAAAGGACGCGCGCCGGTAGCACGCAGGGCATCCAATGGCCCCTGGTCAATTTCCTCAATGCTTTCGGCAAAGAACTTGCCCAGCATTCCCACTCCATGTACGGCCAGAGCCAACACACCAGGAAAGGGGCCCAGACCCACGGCAGCCACAAACACCAGGGCCAGAATCAGCTCATTGATACTGCGGATGATGTTCAGGCTTTGGCGGGTAAAACCGTACAAGTAGCGGTTGACCTTCAGGTTACGGGCAGCCAGAAAGGACACGGGAACTGCGCCGATCACGCCCAACACCGTGCCCCAGATCGCAATCTGAATGGTCTCGATGGCCGGAGCGAGCAAATTGCCCAAAATGCTCCAGTCCGGTGGAAAGGTGCGGCTTAGAAAGTCGGCAATTTGTGGCAGGCCGGCAGCAAACTCGGCGGCGCTTAACTGCGCCCCCTCTGCGCTCCACTGCAATCCCACCATAATGGCGGCCACCATCAGGGCGGTCAGAATCCAGCCCTTGGCGCTGGTCGGGGTAGACATGACCCAGGAGTACTTGCTGTCCATCTTCACGCTCCCTTGGTAACAATGCTTAGCGGTTCGGCCAGAAAAGAAGCGGCATCACCCGTACTGCCCGACACACCGCTGTGCCCAAGCTCGGGGCCGGGGTAAATGCGTGCCAGATCATCCTCAGTCATCTGCTCCGGGGCACCGTCATACACCACACGGCCATGAGCCAGACCCACAATGCGATCCGCAAATTCGCGTGCGTAATCAACCTGGTGCAGGTTGCAGACCACGGTAATGCCCAGTTCCCGGCTGGCATCGTGCAGATAACGCATCACCAGACGGGCCGTTTTAGGGTCCAGACTGGCAACCGGCTCGTCGGCCAGAATGATGCGCGGGCGCTGAGCCAGCGCACGGGCAATGCCCACCCGTTGACGCTGACCACCGGACAGGGAGTCGGTACGGGCCTGGGCCTTGTGAGCCAGCCCGACCCGTTGCAGACAGTCCTGGGCCAGAGCGATATCTGCCCGGCTGAACAGTTGCAAAATGGAACTCCACACGGGCACCGCTCCCAGGCGCCCAGTCAACACATTGCGCAGCACCGACAAGCGCGGCACCACATCGTGATGCTGGAAAATCATGGCAACCTGGCGCCGCAAAGCTCGCGTATCCTGGGCGGACATGGCGTCAATGCCGGCCACGGACAACTCGCCCGTATCCGCTTGGGCCAGCCGGTTCATGCAGCGCAGCAGGGTGGACTTGCCCGCCCCGGACTGGCCTAGTACCACCAGGAACTCGCCAGCCTCTGCATCCATGTCCACACCACACAGCACCTTATTGCTGCCGTAGCACTTGTTCAGGCCACGCACACGGATCATTTCATGCTCCGCAGATCCAGATCCAGCACCTTGGCGGTATCGCGCACTACGTTGTAAGCCGCGTCAGTGGTAGGCTGGAAGCCATTGAGCATGCCTTGATCGCCCCAAGGAACATTTTTGATATTGGCCAGAGCCTTGGCGACTTTCTCTTTCACGCTTGGATCCAGATCCTTGCGCCAGACCATGGGCGACTCGGGAATATCGCTGGACGACCAGACAACTTTCAAATCGCCTTCGGCCAACTGACCCTTGGCAATGGCGCTGGTATAAATACGGTCTGCAACAGCGGCAGCATCAACTTTCTTGTTGGCCACGGCCAGCAGGCTGGCATCGTGCGAACCGGAGAACACCACACGGGAAAACAGCACCTCGGGCTTGTAACCGTCGTTCTCCAGACCCGCTTTAGGGAACAGGTGGCCGGAGGCGGAACTGGGGTCAACAAAGGCAAAGGTGCGATCTTTCAACTGCTCCACATTTTCAATGCCACTGTCTGCGCGCACCACGATCAAGCTCTTGTAAGCGCTTTTGCCCGTCTTCTTGGTCACAGCCACGGCAAAAGCTTCTACATCGGCCACCGAATTGGCCAGCACATAAGAGAATGGGCCCAGATAAGCCACGTCCAGCTTCTTGGCACGCAGGGCTTCGATGATGCCGTTGTAGTCCGTGGCGACAAAGGGCTCGACCTTCATGCCCGACTCGCGCTCCAGCTGTTCAATCACCTGCTTGCTGGATTCGATCATGGCTTGGGAATCCTCGGCAGGGATCAAGCCAATGGTCAGCGTGTCCTGTGCGGCCTGAGCCGCTGTACCGAACACCGAAAAAACAGCTGTAGCGGCCGTTGCCGCGATGAAAGAGCGGCGGGCAGTCTGAAATACGTTCTTGTTCACGGCAGTCGTCCTTAGGGTTTGTAGGAGGAATGCCGACATCTTAGGAAGGTCACATTGCCTTCATGTTATCGATTTAGGATTGAAAACATCAGTTATCTATAGATGGAGTCTATATGTCCGCCGCACGCCTACGTGCCTTTCTGGCTGTTGCCCGCCACGGCAGCTTCAGCGCCGGGGCTCGCGCCCTGGGACTGGCCCAACCCACCGTTACCAAACAGATTCAGGGCCTGGAACAACAACACGATGTCGAGCTTTTTCATCGCCGGGGGCGCGGGATTCAGCTAACCCAGGTCGGGCTGGCCCTGCTGCCCGTGGCACAGCAACTGGGGGCTCTGGAAATAGATGCCTTCAACCTCCTACATGACAGTGGCAAGCTGCACGTGGGGCGCTTGCGCATTGGGGCCGTGGGGCCTTTTCATGTGATCGAAATGGTAGAGGCCTACCACAAGCTGTTTCCAGGGGTGGATATCTCCATTCATATGGGGAACTCGGCCGAGGTGCTGGCCGACCTGGCCGACTATGCCACCGATATTGCCGTGCTGGCCGGAGCCTGCGAGGACCCGGCTTTTCACACCGAGCACTACGCCAGCCATGCTGTCATTCTGTTCGCCCCCTTGTCGCACCCTTTGGCCCGGCACGACAGCGTGCCTCTGTCCGCCCTGCAGGATGCGCCGTTATTGCAGCGGGAATCGGGCTCTACCACACGGGCCTGTCTGGAAGCAGCACTGGAAAAGGAGCATATCCGGCCCCGCGCCGTCATGGAAATTGGTAGTCGGGAGGCCTTGCGGGAAGCCGTCGCCCGAGGGCTGGGCGTCGGTACGGTATCCGAGGCCGAATTCATTCCGGACCACCGTTTCAAAGCCGTTCGTATTCAGGGAGACCCCGTGCGCACCGACACGTATTTATATTGCCTGGCCGAGCGCCGGGACAGCCGCATGATTGCCCAATTTTTCACAGAAGCTTTGGCATTACGCAAGCAAATACAAACGACTACATAGACGTATTTGTGAGTTTCAGGCTACTGTGCAAACGTAGGCCATGACAGTCAGTGATGTGTTTCGTCCATTTTCTGCGCGTAGACTCACAGTTTCAAGGCCCGTCAGTTCTGTTTGATTTACTCCCAGGGAGGACGAAGACCATGCTTGGCATGATGATGAATACCCCACTGCTAGTATCATCCATACTGCGTCACGCAGCGAACTATCACGCAGACCGAGAGGTCGTCTCCCAAACCGTTGAAGGCCACATTCACCGGTACACCTATACCGATCTGTCCAAGCGCAGCCAGCAACTGGCCAATGCGCTGAAAAAAATGGGTCTGCAACATGGCGACCGCGTCGGCACCCTGGCCTGGAACGGCTATCGTCACCTGGAGCTGTATTACGGCGTATCGGGCTCGGGCCTGGTGTGCCACACCATCAACCCGCGTCTGTTTCAGGATCAAATTGGCTACATCATTGAACACGCAGACGATAGCGTGCTGTTTGCCGACCTGAACTTCATGCCGATTCTGGAGGCCTTGGCCGATCAGTTGTCCAAGCTGAAAGCCGTGGTCATCATGACGGACGAAGCGCACATGCCCAAGTCGGACCTGCTGCCCAACCTGCAGTGCTATGAAACCCTGATTGCGTCTGAATCCGATCATTTCGACTGGCCGGTGTTTGATGAGAACACGGCCTGCGGCCTGTGCTACACCTCCGGCACCACGGGCAAGCCCAAAGGCGTGCTCTACAGCCATCGCTCCACGATCTTGCATGCCTTTGCCTTGAGCATGCCCGATGCCCTGTGTCTGTCTGCTTCTGACACCATTACCCCCATCGTGCCCATGTTCCACGTCAATGCCTGGGGCCTGCCCTATGCGGCCTTGATGGTGGGCGCCAAACTGGTCTTGCCCGGCCCGAAACTGGACGGCGCCAGCCTGCATACCCTGTTTGAAAACGAAGGTGTCACCATGACAGCCGGTGTGCCTACCGTCTGGCTAGGCCTGCTCGACTGGATGCAAGCCAATGGCAAAACCTTCAGCAGCCTGCAACGTCTGGTGATTGGCGGCTCGTCTGCGCCTCCGGTCATGATTACCCGCTTCCAGAAGCTGGGTGTCAAGGTACGCCACGCCTGGGGCATGACGGAAACCAGCCCGGTCGGTCTGGCGGCTGCCCTGCTGCCCAAGCACGAGTCCTTGCCGGAGAACGAGAAACTCAAGCTGCTGGCCAAGCAAGGTCGTCCGCTCTTCGGGGTCGAGTTCCGGGTAGATGGCGACGATGGTCAACCCATTGCCCGCGACGGCAAGATGTTTGGTGCCATGATGGTGCGCGGCCCCTGGATTGCGGGTTCTTACTTCAATAGCAATGACACTTCTGCCCATACAGAAGATGGCTGGTTCAATACGGGCGACGTGGTGACCATTGATCAGGATGGCTTTATCCAGATCGTGGACCGAACCAAGGATGTGGTGAAATCCGGTGGCGAATGGATCAGCTCCATCGAGCTGGAAAACATTGCCCAGGCTCACCCGGCGATCAAGGAAGCGGCTGTCGTAGCCAGGCCCGACGAGCGCTGGGGCGAGCGTCCGGTTCTGGTGGTCCAGCTACAGGACGACGCCACCTTCACCAAGCAGGACATGATTGATCTGTTT
Organism: Alcaligenes sp. RM2; assembly: GCF_052931795.1. Lineage (NCBI taxonomy): Bacteria > Pseudomonadati > Pseudomonadota > Betaproteobacteria > Burkholderiales > Alcaligenaceae > Alcaligenes > Alcaligenes sp. RM2. The sequence goes on along the minus strand of NZ_JBRFIO010000003.1, from coordinate 239,518 downwards.
ACAGAACAAGTCTCCAAATGGAGTATTCCTGACGAACTGATCGTGGTCGATGAACTGCCCCACACAGCAACCGGCAAGCTCTTGAAAACCGCTATTCGCAAGCTGATTCAGGAGGATCTGGACAAGCTGGCTGCGCAGAACAAGGCCGGTTAACCAGGCTGCATCCAGCCAGATGCCTGAAAGCAGAATCAAGAAGCCAGGCTCGGCTTTCTTGACGCGCAATCGCAAACAGCCCCCCGACAGTTATCCAACTGTCGGGGGGCTGTTTTTTGCCTTTGCCATTGGCTTTGAAAGGGCCAGAATCAAGTCCAGTATCTATGGCTGATCGCCCATATCAACAGCATGCCTCCTTCAAGGATGCACGGGCGTAGGAATATCCCAGATATTGAGATCCGCATTCTCGCGCTCCCAGGCCCGCACAGAGAACTTGGCACGATTGAACAAACCCAGATAGTTTTCATAGCGAATCTTGTTGCCTATGGCCACTGGCAACTCGTCCAGAAACTCCCTCATCTTGGACAAGTCCGCATGGTACTGAGCCGGTTCCATCAAACCGCCCGGTGTCACTGACGTGGGAGGGTCCGACTCAAAGCGATTACGCGTAAAAATCACCACATCTGAACCCCACAGAATCCGGTTCTGGTATTCATTGAAGAAATTCAGCCAATCCTGGCGACTGGGCATGCCCGGCTCGGGATTCAACATATAGTCCTGCACCAGATCCCAGGAAATATCGGTAGACCAGCTGGGGCAGGCATCCAGCACTTCTTTCACGCGCGTAATGTGGTCGCTGGTAGGTTTCACAAAACGCCCCAGGCCCGTATGCGCCCACACCACCTTGGCTTTGGGCGCATGTCCGCACACGTGCTTCAAGCCGTCCACATAGTCCTGATCGGGATAGGAATGCTCCAGCTCACCCTGGTAATTGACCTCTACCCGGTACATATCATTGTGCAAGATCGCGACCAGACCAATCTCTTCAATGGTCTTGAACAAATACTCCAGCGACTCGGAATACAGCGATACCTTGCTGCCATCGCCCGCATCAGGCGGTAGCGGCACAGAGGGGGCCTTGGTTTGTTCTACCGTTTCACCAGCCAGCTTGCTGGACACCAGCTCCTTGTGAATGGTGAACTCTCCCACCCCGGCAAACACGCCTGGAAAACTGAGCACCGCACGCTTGATATGTTGCGAGGCATATACGTCCATGGGATTGAAAGCCGTAATCATGACATCCAGCTTTTCCTGATACTGGGGCGGCAAGCGTTCGTACTCGCGCGCAAACATGGCATCCACAAAAGAGTAGTAATACAAGTCTGCTTTGGGGCCTATGTAGTAGTTCGGGCCATACATCTGATCGCCAGACTGTGCCTGGTACTGTTCAAACCCATCCCAGCGTTGCTGCAAAGGAATCGGCATGATGGTGGAGCGCACAATTTGCTGGCGATTGGCGCTCATATAGCGCTCTGCATATTCCTTTAAGGAAATACCTTGCATGGCGTAATTGGAAGCGTGGAAATGCACGTCTGCATACAGCTGGCTGGTATCCAGCCGGGGCTCCGGGCTTTGAGCCATAACACCGCTCTGAACCGCTGCGAATAAAGCCAGGCCAGACGCAGCCAGCGCTTTTGCGTTTATATGATGGCAAGTCATTCTTGTCTCCCTCTCTACAAGTAGTGTGCGAAACCTGAAACGGCAACGTAACAACCATACCCAGAGCGCCGTCAATAAATGACAGAAGATAACAGATATTCTTTTAAAGAATTTAATTCATATTTTTTTCCATACTTTTATATTTTTATTATTAATAGCCATACAAATATAATTCAAAATCAAATTAAAAATAAAATACTCAATTAAATTCTGAATTTAATTCAAACCAATTTATTAATCACTTCAATAATCAGGCAGTACAAATCGCCTGTGCACAGCACCTGCTCCCGCATGGCCGCCCTAAGACACCGAGTTGGCAAATAGCAGCGAAGCGCCCAAGCTGAACAAGGCCACGCCTATCACCCTGTCCAGCAATCTTTGCCGGGCCAGCATGGCTGCCCGCAAGCGCTTGTTTGAGAACACCAGCGCCACAATGCTGAACCAGACCCAATGGGCAAAAGACATGAAAAATCCATAAGCGAAATTCAGCCAGAACGATGCATCCGGCTGCACCAGCTGCGTAAAGGTGGCCACCACAAACAACATGGTTTTGGGATTCAAGGCATTGGTCAAAAACCCCATGCCAAAAGCTTGCCAGGCGCTGGGCATATTTCCTGCCTCGCCGTCCGTATTCAAAACAGTGCGATTACGGAAAGACTGATAGCCCAGGTACATCAAGTACGCTGCCCCCACCACTTTCATCACCAGAAACAAGGTGGGAGACTGAGTAATCAGAATCGCAACGCCCAGCACCGTGTAGACCACGTGCACCTGCACCCCGGCAGCAATACCCAGAGCCGAAATCAGGCCAATCTTGCGGCCAAAGGAATAGCCATTACGAGTGACCATGGCAAAGTCGGGGCCTGGGCTGATCACGGCCAGGATAGTGATAGTGGCAACGGCCAACAGTTCATGCATTTTTAACAAGCCTAAGTTTGATGAAATCGGTGTGACAAGCTAGGTCAAAGGCAGCCAAACCGCAGAGCCAGTCCTACACTCTAGGAATGAGATCGTTCCTTCGCGAACGATCTACCAGTCTGCAAAGACCGCTCCAGTCAGAATGTGAAAACCCTTCCTGGTGAGCTATGTATTCATCGAATTTATATAGTTTTTGCTATTCTCAACGGGATCAATCCAGATTTTCAAAACCCAAGAAAAACCCTCCAAAACTTCTATCGTTTTCTTGTTTGAATATTCGCTCTCAGGATTTCATTATTGATAATCCTGTGCTAATTTAAAAACGGTAATTCCTGCGCTATTTCTGTGAGTTTTCATCGACCATGCAAATCCCCAATCTCACGGCCTTCCGCTACTTCGACACGGCCGCCAAGGCAGGCAGCTTTGTGCAGGCAGCCCAGCTGCTGCATGTCACTCACGGCGCGGTCAGTCGCCAGATTCGGGCGCTGGAAGAATCTTTGGGGGTAGAACTGTTTGAACGGCGCAATCGAGCTGTATTTCTGACACAGGCAGGCCGCCAGCTTTTGCATGTGACCGCGCCCATGTTCGAGCGCTTGGAAGACGTGGTGTATCAGTTGCAGCAGACCCAGCGTGAACATGCGCTGGTCGTTTCCTGCGAGCCCACCATTGCGATGAAATGGTTGATACCCCGACTGGGGGATTTCCACACTCTGCATCCCAATATCACCGTGCATCTGATTACAGCCGGGGGACCAGTGAACTTTGCTCAAATGGGAGTGGATCTGGCCATACGCCGTGACGACTTTCATTGGGCAGACTCGGTCTGCGGCCTGAAGTTGTGCGAAGAAATGATAGGGCCGGTCTGCCAGCCCCACTATCCCCACACCCAGGACACGGCCAAACAGGTGCTGATACAAAGCAGCTCCCGTCCGCAAGCTTGGGCCACCTGGGCGCGACTTAGCGGCCAAGTCATACGCTCTGCCAACAAGCTGGAACTAGAGCATTTTTATTTATGTATCCAGGCCGCCTTGTCCGGACAAGGCATGAGTATTGTGTCGCATCTGATGGTGCAAGATGAACTGCAAAGCGGTCAGCTCATTGCCCCGCAAGGATTCATTGCGGACGGCTCGGCGTACTACCTGCTCTCTCCCCAGGCTCTGGATCAAAACCCGCGTGCGGAAGTATTTGCCGACTGGTTAAGTGAGCAGTTGGCGGCTTAAGCCTTGCGCTGGCGGCAAACAGAAAAATGGGCCATACGCGCTATACCAGAACATCATCGTGACTTTGTCTTTCAAATAGATAAGCAGTCTGCAAAAGTACTGCGCTTGGAAATCAATCATTTATTCAACAATTCTTGAATTGTTGTATTATTACCCCATGGAAGAATCTCAAGTTATCCGCTCCCTGGCCGCTTTGGCCCACGAAGCCCGCCTACGGGTTTTCCGCGCACTCGTTGTTGCCGGGCCCACCGGACTGACACCCGGCTCTCTGGCTGAGCAGCTAGGCATTGCCCCCAACGCCCTGTCCTTTCATTTAAAGGAGCTTAGCAACGCCGGGCTGATCCACGCCGAGCGGCAAGGTCGCAATCTGCTCTACAGCGCCACCTTTCCCGCCATGAACGATCTGCTTACTTATCTGACCGAGAATTGCTGTCAGGGTCAAACCTGCCTCCCAACGCAAGACCTGTGTCAGAACTGCTAGAGCGCCGGACACTTGATATCCACGTCCTGCAAAAACCACTCGAAACTTCACTGCCTTGCTGGCTATCCCCCTGATCAGAGCACTCCGTCATGCTTCTTGCTGTACTCATTTTCATCGCTACCTTAACCTTGGTGATCTGGCAGCCCAAAGGTTTGGGCATTGGTTGGAGTGCCTCTTTAGGCGCAGTTGCTGCCTTGCTGTCTGGCGTCGTGCAATGGACTGACCTGGCCCTGGTCTGGAATATCGTCTGGAACGCCACCGCCACATTTGTCGCCATTATCATCATCAGCCTGATATTGGACGAGGCAGGTTTTTTTGAATGGGCCGCCCTGCATGTCGCCCGTTGGGGAGCCGGCAACGGGCGCAAGCTCTTTGCCTTTATCGTGATTCTGGGCGCAGCAGTCTCTGCCCTGTTTGCCAATGACGGGGCCGCATTGATTCTGACGCCGATTGTCATGGCCATGTTGCTGGCCTTGGGCTTTTCACCGGCAGCAACTCTGGCTTTTGTCATGGCAGCCGGTTTTATTGCGGACACAGCCAGCTTGCCGCTGGTCGTCTCCAATTTGGTGAACATCGTCTCTGCCGACTACTTCAAACTGGGCTTCACGGACTACGCCGCCATCATGGCACCCGTCAACATCGTGTCTGCACTGACCAGCCTGGTCGTTCTGATGCTGTACTTCCGTCGCGACATTCCCGCCCACTATCGCCTTGAACAATTAAGAGCGCCTGCTGAAGCTATCAAGGACATGGCCAGTTTCAAGGCTGGCTGGATGGTGCTGGCGTTATTGCTGACAGGCTTTTTTGCACTGGAACCCCTGGGTGTCCCTGTCAGTGCGGTTGCCGCAGCAGGCGCCATCATTTTGCTGGCGGTTGCCGCCCGTGGCACAGTCATCAGCACACGAAAAGTGCTGCGTGGCGCCCCCTGGCAAATCGTCGTGTTCTCGCTGGGCATGTATCTGGTGGTTTACGGCCTGCGCAATGCCGGGCTAACCGATTACCTGGGTTTATTGCTGGATCAGTTCGCCCAAGCTGGCGTGTGGGCGGCGGCCATGGGTACCGGCGTCCTGTCTGCGCTGCTGTCCTCGGTGATGAACAATATGCCCACGGTCCTTGTCACAGCCCTGTCCATTGACGCTTCCAGCGCCGAGGGCGTCGTCAAGGAAGCCATGATTTACGCCAACGTCATTGGCAGCGATCTGGGCCCGAAATTCACACCTATAGGCAGTCTGGCCACCTTGCTGTGGCTGCATGTCCTGGCCCAGAAAGGCACAAAAATCAGCTGGGGCTACTACTTCAAAGTAGGAGCCATCCTGACCACACCCGTCTTGCTGATCACCCTGGCAGCCTTGGCGCTGCGACTGGGTATCGCCCACTAAACCCTGATATCAAGATCGCGCCATGACAGACATCATCATCTATCACAACCCCGCCTGCGGCACTTCGCGCAACACCTTGGGCCTGATCCGCAATAGCGGGCAAGAACCCACCATCATCGAGTATCTGCAAACACCGCCGGACCGCAGCACGCTGACTAAGTTGATCGCAAACTGTGGCCTGAGCGTGCGTGAAGTCCTGCGACAAAAAGGTACGCCCTATGAAGAACTCCGGCTCGGCGACCCGAAATGGAGCGATGAACAGCTGATTGATTTCATGTTGCAACACCCGATTCTGATCAACCGCCCTATTGTTGTCACCCCATTGGGAACGCGCTTGTGTCGTCCCTCGGAACAGGTGCTGGAGATACTTCCCCAAGCACAACAAGGTGCCTTCCGGAAAGAAGACGGCCAAACCGTTATTGATGAAAAAGGACAAAGAATTGAGCAAGCCTGATTTACCCAATCTGGACGAGCACGCATTTAACACTCCAGATATGGCAGAACTGCTTCCTCAAGCACGCGCCACACACCCACCTCGAATTCTGCTTTTATATGGTTCCCTGAGAGAACGCTCCTACAGCCGCTTTCTGACACAAGAAGCAGCACGGCTGCTGGAAGCAATGGGTGCAGAAACCAGAATTTTCGACCCGCAAAGCCTGCCCTTGCCCGACGGTGCAGCAGAAGACCACCCGAAAGTGCAGGAGTTGCGCCAACTCGTGCAGTGGGCCGAAGGCATGGTCTGGACATCGCCCGAGCGCCACGGTGCCATGAGCAGCGTTCTGAAAGCACAAATTGACTGGATACCGTTAAGCATCGGTGCTGTACGCCCAACACAAGGCAAAACACTGGCCGTGATGCAAGTGTCAGGCGGCTCGCAATCCTTTAACGCCTTGAACCAGATGCGGGTTCTGGGCCGCTGGATGCGCCTGATCACTATCCCCAACCAGTCTTCGGTTGCCAAAGCCTTTCTGGAATTTGACGAAAAAGGCCGCATGGAACCTTCGTCCTACTACGAGCGCGTGGTGGATGTGATGGAGGAACTGATGAAGTTCACCTTGCTGACGCGTGACTGTGCGCAGTATCTGGTGGATCGATATAGCGAGCGCAAGGAGACGGCGCAGGAGCTGTCTGCACGGGTACAACAGCGCAGCATCTAGCGCGCCAATCAGAACGGAAAACACCTCGCTGCACTTTTCAAAAACACACAGTCGCTATACAAACAAGGTAGGGGCTTGCCCCTGCTTTACCTCATACCCCGCAGCTACATCAGTTTCCCTTCATCTTTCCCTGCCAGGCTTTGCACATGCGTATTCTCTTAATCGAAGATGATCCTTCGCTGGGCAGTTCCTTGCAGTCCTGGCTGCATCTGGACGGCTATGCTGTGGACTGGTTGCAACGTGGCGATCAAGTTGCCACAGCCCTGGCCACTCATACCTATCAGTGCATCTTGCTGGATCGGGGCTTGCCCGGTGTGGACGGCGATGCGGTTTTACGCAGTCTGCGAGGAGCCAGCGGATCTCACGCACAAGTGCCCGTCATTGTGATCACTGCGCGCGATACCTTGGCTGACCGGGTACAGGGGCTGGATCTGGGCGCGGACGACTATCTGGTCAAACCGTTTGATCTTGAGGAGCTGTCCGCGCGAGTACGTGCGGCCTTGCGCCGCAGTGCCGCCCAAGCCTCTCCCCAATGGCGTCACGGTCCCGTCGCCATTGACCCGACAGCCAAGCGCGTCACCTTGAACGACAAGCCTGTGGCCGTAACAGCACGCGAATTCGCTGTTCTGCAAGCCTTGATGCATCATCCCACCCATATTCTGAGTCGTGCCCAGCTTGAAGAAGCCCTTTATGGCTGGAGCGAAGAAGTGGAAAGCAACGCTATCGAAGTACACATCTACAATCTGCGCAAGAAATTGGGCAGTGACTTCATCGTCACCGTACGTAATCAAGGCTACGTTCTGGCACCCGCATGAAAAACCTGCTCCAGAAACTAACGCGTATCCGCTTTACCGCCAAGTCCCCGGTGTCACGCCCGAAAGGCTGGTCCTTACGACGTCGTCTGCTGCTTACCGTCATGGGCACCAGTATTGGGCTGTGGCTGGTCAGCCTGGCCATCGTAGTCGGAGTGGCCTGGCACGCAACCGGCGATGTGCTTGATGATGCCCTTGAAGAAGGGGCACGTCTGGTACTGATGCTGGACCCGCAAGAGGCGCAGGCTTCTGCCAATACAACAGACACACGACTGAACCGTGACGCGGCTCTCAAGCTGCGCATGTATTACCAGCTCGTGGCCGCAGATGGCCGGGTACTGCTACGCGGCGACGACACTCCCAAAACGGCTTTTATCCCCCAGGCGAAACGCAAGCAAATCACCACTGTCTGGGTTGATGACGAACTCTGGCGGGTTTACGTGCGCCCCGGAGCCGGAGGGGTCACAGCCCAGGTTGGCCAGCCTATGGAAGAACGCCTGGAGCTGCTTGAAGACATGGCCGAGAACCTGGTGTGGCCCGCAGTGGGGCTACTGGCGCTGCTGGGTCTGTCCAGCTGGTTCCTGATCCGACGCCTGATGCGTCCTTTGGAGGACACGGCTAAACGCATCAATTCCAAATCGTCTGATGACCTCACTCCTGTAGAAGGCGGAAATCCCCCACGCGAGCTGCAACCCATGCTGGATGCATTGAATGCGCTCATGGCACGCTTGTCTTCCGCACTGGAAAGTGAACGGCGCTTTACGTCCGATGCCGCACACGAACTGCGTACGCCCTTGGCCGGGCTGCGCATGCGCGTTCAACTAATTGAGCGCGAGCTGCAACTGCCTGACGCCCATCTGCAGCAATTACGCGCAGACCTGGACCGTTGTACCGCCCTGGTAGAAAGCCTGCTCGCCCTGACGCGACTGGAGCCGCAGGCCGAACCCTTGAAGCGTGAAACCGTAGACCTGAATCAGGTCCTGGACAGTCTGGTTCCATCACTGCCTTCGGCATCCATCAACATGGAAAGAGCCCTGGCCGTCACAAGCATACAGGCGGCGCCAGTGCTGTTAAACAGCGCTTTACGTAACCTGATTGGCAATGCCATTCGCTACGGCGGCGCAGGCATCCGAGTACGGGTCGAAACAACACGCAGACACGATGGCGGTGTACGCCTTGCGGTCCGAGACAATGGGCCTGGCGTCCCCCCCGAACAACGGCCCAGACTGGGAGAACGCTTCTTTCGCGTATTGGGAACCGGCCAAACAGGCAACGGACTGGGTTTGTCCATCGTGGCCCGCATCGCGGCCTTGCACGAGGCCACGCTGTCCTTTGAAGAGGGGCTGGACGGCCAGGGTCTGAGTGTCGTGCTGGATTTCCCACCCAATTAAGTATCTTAAGATTGCCTTCAGGTTCGGGGGGTCTAATAAAACCATTCCGCAATCGGCGGAACATTGACCCGATAACCCGATACAGGAAACCCAATCATGCGATTCACTTTACCCACTCTTGCCGCCGTACTTGCTCTGAGCGCCACCGCTGCCCTCGCGCAACCAGCCAACTACACAGGCCCAAGCAATGCACCTCAAGCCGCCACGGCTGCCGGATCCTACTCTGGCCCTAACAATGTGCCGCTCATGACCGTCAAGCAGCTCCTGGAAACCGGCCGCGACGATCAAATCGCGCGTTTGCAAGGCCGTCTGGTGTCGTTTGAAGGTGATGAGCGCTATATTTTTGAAGATGCCACCGGCCGTATCACGGTAGAGATCGACAACAAGGACTTTCCGGCTGGTCAAACCATCAGCGCCGAACAGAAAGTGGAGCTGACGGGCGAGTTCGACAAAGGCCTGCGCAAAACCGAATTTGAAGTCGACCGCCTGAGCCTGCTGCCTTAATCCTGCCTGGTCTGATGTCCCAGTGGAATTGGTACCGGACAAGCTGAAACCAATGGGCTTATCCGGTACCAGGCCCCCTCAGCCATCAACCGCATAAGCCACCAAAGGCGAGGCCGTCAATCCGGCGGTCGCTCAGGGTGGCAAAATCAATCGGCAAGCTCAGCAACAGAGCCATCAAGCTGATAACAAGATACCGAAACCATTGCTTGGAGCGTCGCCCGCTATCTGACAGCACCAGCGCATGGAAAGTCAGTACGACAGAAAACAACAACGTCAAAAACATCTGTCCCCCTCATTCCAGCGTCTCAAGCAAGGAGTAGCCCCGCACACTCTGATCCTTCTGAGCAAGGGCAATCTGGAGTGCCAGATCAATATCCTGCTGCAAGTCGGCAAGTGACTCCAAGCCCACAGACAAGCGCACGAGATTGTCCCCAATCCCGCAGTGCATGCGATCCTCCGGCGACCAGCGTCCATGTGTCGTTGATGCCGGGTGCGTGACCATGCTGCGTGTATCTCCAATATTGGTGGCAATTGAAATCAGCTGCAAAGCATCCATGAAAGCCCAAGCCTCTTTTTGGCTCGTGCCCACTTCAAAGCTGACCACCCCTCCAAAGCCGGCCTGCTGCGCGCAAGCGATTTCATGGCAGGGATGCGACTCCAGGCCCGAGTAAAACACCGAACCGACATTCGGATGCTTATCCAGCCAACGCGCTATCGACAGTGCGCTGGCACTGATGCGCTGCATACGTAACTCAAGCGTCTCAAGACTCTTGAGCAGTAACCAGGCATTCATAGGGCTCAGGCAGGCTCCTTGCGAACGCAACACCGCCCGCAGTGGCTGCATCAATGCCTCGGCCCCACCGACTACACCGGCTATGCACCGCCCTTGGCCATCCATATATTTACCGGCAGAGTGCAATACCAGATCCGCGCCGTGCCTCAATGGTCGCTGCAAAACTGGGGTCAGCATGGTGCTGTCTACCAGGAGCAATGCCCCATGGGCATGGGCCATGCGCGACAGCCGGGCAATATCGGCAACCTGCTGCATCGGATTTGCTGGAGTTTCAACAATAACCAAGCATGTAGCACTATCGATCGCCTTTTCCCAAGCGTCGTAATCCAACATGCCAACGACGCGCACCTCCACTCCATAAGGGGAAAAATGCTGACGCAACATCGTCAGAGTCGTGCCAAACACATCACGTGCGCACACGATATTGCGACCACTCGCGGCAAACGCCATCACCACCGCTGACAATGCGGCCATGCCGGATGCAAACGCTACCGCCGCTTCAGCCTCCTCCAGGAAAGCAACCCGCTGCTCGAAAGTCTTGACTGTTGGATTGGTAAATCGACTATAGACATTGCCCGGCTCCGTCCCGCCAAAACGAGCGGCTGCCTCACTGGCTGAACTGAAGCAATAGGCAGAGGTCAGTGCAAGCGGTTCGCAAAAGCTGTCAGAGACATCGATACCCTGTCCAATCCTGAGCATTTGAGTAGCACCTTGGTCATTGAACATCATGGAGATCTCAGTTGAATTCAGATTGAGTCCGTCGAAACGCAACAGACGACAGAAAGAGTGAAGAAATACCGGCAATCGCGGTCAGCATGGCCAGGACCATGACTGTGGCCTGATAGCTACCCAAACGGTCATAGCCGTAAGCACCTAATTGAGCAGACCCAAAAGCGCCGATCTGATGAACCAGAAAAAGCATGCCAAATACCTGTCCCTTGACGGCGCCTCCATAGCGATCCAGACAGATCGCTGAGGTCAATATGACTGTTCCGAGATAACTGGCCCCAAATACAGCCGCAAATACATAGGTCGTCACTATCCCGGAGGGAGCCAATAACAAGCTCATAGCCAGACAGCGTAGTACGTAGAATGCCGCCAGCAGCCGATGCTGGGAGAAGCGCAGCGCCAACCAGCCAGCCACTAAACCGCTAATCATTTCCAGCACGCCAAACAGGCTCAAACTCATCCCCATGCTTGCGCGGCTGACCCCGGCATCGCGCCATAAAGGCACCAGATGAACGTCAATGAACGCCATCGACGCCCCACAGCCGAAGAAACCAAAGGCAAGCACGTAAAAGCCAGGATCGCGCAACACGACAGGCCAAGTGCCAACGCGTTTCTCCTGAATATGTCCGACAGACTCTTTCGCAGGCAAAGGCACTCGTGCCCCCAGCCAGAACAGCAAGGCCAAAGGCCCCAGGAACAGCAGACCAACAACAAAAAAGACCTGCTGCCATTCGAAATGGGCTTGCAACCACAACCAGAATGGAGAAAGGACAATGAATCCAATTGCCGTGCCATTAGTGATCAAGGCATAAGCAAAACTTTTATTTCTCTGGTCAAACAATCGGTCAACCAATATGCCCATGGGCACAAACGTCATCGCCGCCAGAGAAAACGCCGCCAAAAGTCCATACAAGATGACAAAAAGCCAGTACTGATGAGGTAGAAGGCCAAGCAAAAGGAATGCTCCCCCTCCAAGCACACTGCCGATCAAGACGGTCCAGATGGGCCCAAAGCGATCCGACAAGGCACCGACCATCGGCGATGCCAGCCCGGATACCAAAAGGAACACCCCGCCCACAAAACCGAAATCTGATCGGCCGCGCTCAAAAGACAGAGCCAGGTCATTGAAATAAACCTGGAAAACCCCTTTGAACGCGCTCGAGAGAAACATGGCCAGAAATCCCAGCCCGACCAGAGAGCGGACAACATTCTTGTTTTGCATGAAGCAACATCCACCTCAGATTTTCAATGGCGCACCGAATCAACTCAGACGAACGGGGCTTGGCTGACAGTACTCTCGATGCAAGTTGTCATACATGTTCCAGAACAAGGTGCAGGTATGGTCCACGGCCTCCAGCGCCTGTTTCGGTAAACCTTGTCCACGAAACCCCGGCGCCACGACCGCCTTGGCGAGTTCAGCACTGTGTCGGCAATTGGGCATGCCACTCAAATTCATCATCACAAAGAAAGCGGGTTGACCGGCATAGCTGGCATACAAGGCTTGCGTGTCGCCGTCTGCCACTTTGCGGTTCAGGGCGTCCAGGAACAGATGCGCCTGCTCTCCCGACAGCTCAGAGGCAAACCCCAGCGTGCCCTTATCAGCGACCGTCATATTGATAAGCTCCAGCACCCCGGCCCCCGTTGCTCCCGTAAAAGCGGGATTCCAATGAAGCTCAATAACTCTTGATTCTTCCGCCACGAGGACAAGTCCTTTCGATGTAAAAATTTCTTGTTTATCGTAAGTTCTCGCCCCTCCAAGCTCCAGACCGTTTCAGGACATAAATAGAAAAGAAAACACCATTAAGAAAAAGGAATAAAAAGCGATAACATCGCTAAATCAAATCAATGACTCATCCGAATAACACATGAAACGGATTTTCTTTGTCGTCCTTCCCCAGATGCACATCCTGGATCTGGGAGGGCCTATGCAGATTTTTGCTTCTCTAACAGAACTGGATATAGCCGACATCAAGATCCAGTGTGTCGGGCCGGAGTCCCACATAAAAAGCTACCAGGGGATTTTTCTAAGCGCGATTGCCCCCCTCCCCAAGCGTCTGACTGCAGGAGATGTCGTTGTCGTAGTAGGAAGCAAAATCCAGGCCGAACTCCCCGCAACGCCGGCACAGCAACAAGTGACGCAATGGCTACGTGATATCGGGGGCAAGCTACCGTCGGGAATAGTGATCGCCAGCGTTTGCACAGGCGCTGTGCTGCTGGCACAAGCAGGACTGCTGGATGGTCGCCTCTGCACGACACATCACAATCACCTCAAAACCCTGCAACAACTTGCACCACAAGCACGGGTTATCAGCAAACGCATCCTTGTGCAGGATGGTCCTATCTATACCTCAGCTGGCGTTTCTGCAGGAATAGATCTGGCATTGCACCTGATCACCCAGTATTTCGGCAGCGCAATCAGCGCACGTATCGCGCGCGAAAATCTGATTCAGTTTCGTCGTCTGGAAGCAGACCCGCAGTTAACCGTCCATCTGAGTTATCGCAATCACCAACATCCCTTGATTCATGAAGTGCAAGACTGGTTGGCACAACAGACGGTTCAAACCCCGCTCAACGAATCCTTATCAGCACAATTTTCAGTCAGCTACAGGCATCTGAGCCGCCTGTTCATGAAAGAATGCGGTATCAGTCTGAAGCAGTACCAACAAACCATGCGGCTGGACAGATCGCGTCAATTATTCATGGATACCGACTGGTCTATTGAGCGAATTGCCGAGCATTGTGGTTTTGCCAGCCTGCAATCATTTCGCGCCGCCTGGCGGCAACACGAAACACTTCCTCCCTCAAAATGGCGAGAGAAACAAAGGCAAGACTCTCAAGGCCTGCGCTGATCTTGCGCGGTTCCCAGTCAGCGACCTTTTTTGCAACGACGACGCAGAGCCTGGCTAAACATGAATTATTAATTTCACCGACTCTGTAAAACGCAGCCAAGAAAAAAGCCCCCACACATTGCTGTGCGAGGGCTTTTGAATTCTGGCGGACAGAGGGGGATTCGAACCCCCTAACAATTAACAGCTTATGCACCGTCTAAGAGTCTAGATGTCATTCACATGTCTTAGAACTGCCTCTCATTAATCTTAAACCTACGCGCACTAACTAGGTTTATTTCGCCAAAACTTTGGTTAAGTCATGTGCAAACTAAGCCTGGACTTATTTCTTCCACAGTGGTTATTGCTAGTCGAACTCAGTAAGGCAACTCGTCACCAAGCGACAGCCTAGAAATTGACACAACAAAAGAAATAAATTGATACAATGAATTTGATCAATCAACAGAGATAGGAACTAGCAGAATGGATGTCACCACAAACCAAGAACCAAGAACCAAGAACCAAGAACCAAACATAATATTGGAATCAACCTCAACGATGGATCGAATTTTAGAGGCAATCGACAATATAGAGATAAACCTAAAAAAATTAAAACTACCTGTCAAAGAAAACAAAACATTAGGTTTAATTATTAAAGAATTTAGAAATCTCAGCCAAAATGATGAGATCCAAGTAACCGGAAGAGACATCCCAGCCTTATACAAAAAAGCAAAATCAATTCTTTCGTTTGAAGAAGCACTAATTAGTGACCCAGATATTGAGTCAATCAAGAAATTCATGTCTAGAATGTTTGATTTCAATACCAATAACCAGAGCTCTGCAAAAGACTCTTTATGGGAATTCGATTTATTTAGAAGGCTAAACCAAACAGAATTAAAAATATCTTACGATGAACCAGATATAGTAATTGATTTTGAAGAATATAAATATGGCATAGCTTGCAAAAAAATATATTCCGAATCCTCATTCGGAAGGGCATTTAAAGTAGGGTGTAGACAACTAGAAAAAAACAAACTGAAAGGAATTATAGCTTTCAATCTCGATGACCTAATTCCTGCCGGACATGGAGTAGATCCAGATAACGCAAGAAAATTCATAAATAATTTTCATGAAAACATAAGAACAAAACACTTAGCTAGGTTTAACAAAACATCTCTAAAAAAACATTGTGATGGGATATTATTCTGGACGGAAGTATTTGCCATATCCTCAGACCAATCCTCCAAAGACTCTACAAAAAGAACAGGCCTGAGAGTTGGGACTTATATTTTTCCAATGAATCCAAAACAAGAAACACAAAAAAGAATATCAAAAATATCTGAAGAATTGAATAGAATAAAACCAAAATAATATAAAAAACATAAATGAGCGCTTTTGTAGCGCTCATTTATTTACACAGGCTTGCTCATGCTCTTTTAGATTTGCATCATTACCAACTATAAAAACCAGCCCAATATATCAATACACTAATGACTAAGTTAGAAATAGCAGCTGTAAAATCCTGATTGCCCACCTTTGACTCAAACGTCTATCTTTGATTTTCGTGTCTTAATTACCCCAAGGAAAGACTTTATGGCAGAACCTCTGTCGGAACTGTTGCGCTTACGCATAACGCCATCGCAACGCCAGCACCTAAGCGAAGCAGCGGCCTTGGCCGGACTATCCTCATCAGAATATGCCCGCCAACTGCTGACCACTTCTCAATCCATGCAATCAGAGCTGACGTCACTGCGCCATGCTCTAGAAAATCTACTGGATCAACACTCGCCAGCCACTCAAATGGAAACCCTGATGCTGCTGCGGATCTTGGTCCAACCCGAACAAGTCAGCCAGGTACACAAAAGCATGCTGACCATGGGATACATGCCAGCTCACTCGGAGATGTCATATGGAACCCGCACCTAAAGAAGGGAAGCAACAATCAAGTGGCCGTGCCTTCATCCTCGGAGTAGTCGCAACACTTATTGTTCTTTCTGCCTGGAACTCTATCCCTGAGTCTGGCGGAAGTTGGATCTTGCAAACGATCGCCTTTCTTGCACACATCTTCATGTGGTTTTTTATGATTGCCGTCGTCACCAAGTTTTGGTCGTCAATCTGGAGATGGCTCACTCGTTAACACAACAAAAGGATCATCATGATCAATGACCTCAAGACCGTTTCAGAAATCAACGCAGAAATTTCCCGCCTTCAGCGTAAAGCGGAAGTTATCAAACGCAAGACCCGCCAGAATGTGCTTGCCGACATCATACGAACCATGCGGGACAACGACCTGACCATGGACGAGATTGCCCAGGCCTTTCGCCGTCCAAGCGTCAAGCCAAGTACCTCGCCCACAGTCAAATACAAACACCCTAGCGGTGCAACCTGGTCAGGCAGAGGCCGTACCCCAGGCTGGATGAAAGCAGTTGAAGCAGCAGGCGAATCACGTGATCTCTACCTGATTCCCACCCCCGCTACCAACCCGCAGTAATACAAAAGAGGGGTAGCTCTCCCCTTACGCTCTCACCCATCCAGTCATTCTGTGGCCCAGCGCCATCGTCTTCTATCCATTTTGGAGTACACATGAAACAGCTCCCCATTTCATTAGGTGCGCTGGCGTTGGCCTGCGCGTCCACCTCTTATGCCCAATCGTCCGAAGTTTTGACCGGACTTCCCGGGTTGGCTTGTGAGGCCGTTCTATGCCTGTCCAGCAGCCTGCGGCCTGGTGAATGTGCAGCTTCGGTAAGTCACTACTTTGATATCCGGAAATACTACAAAGGCATGCTTGATTGGGAAGCGACAGTCGATGCCCGGCGCTTTTTCCTGGGTATGTGCCCCGTTTCGGCGGAACCCGGTATGTCGGCACGGATGGATGCCATCTCGCGCGGAGCAGGCAAATGCGATCCTGACTATCTCAATGCGACATATGGAAAAGACATCTACCGCTACCGCGTTGTCGGCTCGAATTATCTAGGCATCCCGGCTATTCGGGACTTGTCCCTTATCAAGACAGTCACCCTAACGAAGCTGCCCACTTACTGCCTTGCCTACAACGACCATGAGTGGACATATGACTTGAGTACCAAATATGTGGGGGACCCCAACCGAGGTGGCTATTGGGTTTCAGCTACGGACTACGATCAAGCCCAATCAAAATGGAATGCTGAACATACAGGCAGTTGGGCCAGTAATTGGCACTACTCTTCTGAGGACCCTCGTCGCAACATCGACGACTCCAGCGGCACTGGCAACAATCATTGAGAGGGTACCGTGCTTGCAGAACTCACTCTGTTGGCCGCAACTTGTGCGCCCAACATTCATGAAACGACGTTATCGGCCCTGGTACGCCATGAATCAAAGGCCCAGGTATATGCCATTGGCATAAACAAAGGTAAACGACTAGCCGAACAACCAACTGACTACGAACAAGCCGCACAAATTGCGAACGATCTCATTGATCGTGGCATTGACTTTGATGCAGGTCTTGGTCAGATCAATGTTCGGAACTGGTCTTGGCTTGGATTGACGACAGAAACAGTCTTTGACCCGTGCACTAATTTGCAAGCTGCTCAAAAAGTGCTGTCGGACTGTTATCAGCGAGCCTTACGGCAAACAGCCGATGAGCAACGAGCTCTACGTTCGGCCCTATCTTGCTACAACACAGGCAACTTCGAGCGAGGCTTCAGCAATGGATATGTTGGAAAAGTCCTGGCACAGGCTGGGGTGAAGGTTCCAGCGATCAAAGCCATCAAAAATGAAGCTGTGGTCGTAACAGCAGAACCGAAGCAGCCCCGACCTCAAAGAGCAGGGAAACCGGATGGCTTTACAGGTAACAGAGTCGCCGACGGTTTCAAGAATACCGAGAAAGAAGTTTCAGCACCGCCTGAACCAACCGAAGTCACGCCAGCAGTATTAGTGCAGCCCTCTGCCTAAATATTCCAAGCACTCTCCAGCGACAAGTGGGTCGAGGCGTTAGTGCGGTCCAAAGCCCGTCAGGCGAAGGTGGAGAGCTCAGAGAGGCAGCACCTCTTTGCTTACGGCCGCAAGTGCCGACCAACAGTTTTTATCCGCGCCCATTCGGGCAAACACATCCTTTTTCTTAACCAAAACGCCTGGTCTTTTCTGACACCAGGACAAGGAGCTATACATGTTTGTTAAGCAATACCTGACCCGTTTAGCGCAAAACCGGACCGTGCGCCATGTTTACCAGTCGGCCATTTTGGCAATGCTGACCACCAATATGGCCTACGCCCAAGCGATTGGGGGCTTGAATAAAGCAAAAACGACACTGGAAGCGCTCCGTGACGCTCTTATCATTATTTTGCCCATCGCCTGCGTGATTGCCGGTCTAGTGATTTGGGTCCTGTACTCCGCTGAGATCATGCGTAAAGAAGATGCCACACGCTGGGCTATTGGCGTTATTGGCGCAGGCTCAGTTATCGAAATCGTGGCACTGCTCTGGAGAGGTTAAGACATGGCAAACAACCCAGACAACTACGATGATGACGAAACTGAACTAAAGCCTTTTCACTATCTCGTGTTCAACGGTTTAGGTAGGAAGCCAACATTCATGGGAGTCCCCACCATGGTCTTCCTCAGCACTTTGTCCTCTGTCGCCATCTTGGCCATGTTCATCGGTCTGTACATGTGGGCCACCTTGATCTTTGTAATCCCATGGCTTGCCTGGATTACAAAATCTGACGACAAAGCCTTCGAGATCTGGGGGTTGGAGCTGAAGACACGATTCAAAAACCGCAACAAAAATTTTTGGAATGGTTCCAGCTACGCCCCAACCTCATTCTCAGCGCGCCGACCCTGGCGCCACAAATAAAGGAGTAAGTAATGAGCGCCCTGACTTTGAAGGAGCGTCCGGTATCACATTACGTACCGTACTCACACCACGTTACTGACGAAATTATTGCGGACAAAGGCAATGAGTACCTGGCGGTCATCAAGATCAGCGGACGCTCCGCCATGGCCGCCAGCCTGGAAGATCAAAATGACTGGCTTGAAGCCTTGCATAACGTCCTTCGTGGTTTGCCGCTTGGCAAGTTGGGCTTATACACGCATATCGTTGGTCGCTATGTGACTGAGTATCCAAACAGCCAATTCTCACAAGTCTTCGCCCGGCAGTTCGATGACTCCTATCGTGAAACCTTCAATGACAAAAATGCGTTGAAAGTCAACGAACTCTACCTGACCGTCTCTATCCATCCCGTAGCAGATGAATTGCTGGGCGTGATGGCATCGCTTGAAAAAGCATCTCCTGAACGTCTAAAGGCATGGCAAACCGAATCCATTGAGGATCTGAAAGGGGCTGTTCGCGCCATTCTTGCTGGGCTGCATCGCTATGACGCTGAAGTCCTGAAAATTGTGGATCGAAATGGGTATGCGTTTAGTGAGCCAGGTGAATTTTTTGGATTCTTGCTCTCTGGTGAATGGCATGCAGTGCCAGTGACGGATGGCTACCTGTGGGACAGCTTGCCGTCTGCGCGACCCGTATTCTCGCGCTATGGCGAACTAGGTGAAATCAGAACCCTTACCAGGACACGAAAATTTGGAATGCTGGAATTGTTTCGCAAGCCGGGACAAGTACGGCCTGGCCACTTGGACTCTATCTTGTCCAGCCCTTATGAGTATGTCATCACTCAATCTTGGGGCAGCTTCACTAACTCGGCCGCCAAAAAGCTCGTCAAAAAGCACAAGAAACTACTTCAGGACTCCAATGATGATGCACCGGGTCAAGTCAAGCAGTTAAAGAAAGTGATCGAAAAAATCGAGACTGGCGACCTTGGGCTTGGTGATCATCACGCAACCATGTTGATCTGGGGAGACGACGCTGATTCTCTGCGTCGCTCCATGTCCGATATGCGAGCAAGATTCGCCGATCGCGGTTTAGTTGTTAAACCACTTGAGAAAGCCCTGGAGGCTGGTTTTTGGTCGCAACTCCCAGCGAATTGGGGTTGGCGAACTCGTCCCGTGGCCATCACAAGCGAGAATTTGCTTTGCTTGAACAGCTTCCACAATCAGCTCTCAGGAAAAGCGACAGGCAACCCGTGGGGGCCTGCCGTAACGATGTTTAAGTCAGTTGTAGGTGCGCCCTTCTTCTTCAATTACCACGTATCACTTGAAGAGGTCGACGAGACTGGCCAACGCCGACCAGGTAACACCTTAATCATTGGATACACCGGGACCGGCAAAACAGTTCTACAAGGGGTATTGCTCACTCAAGCACAGAAGTTTGGTGCAACGGCGCTGATCTTGGACAAAGATGAAGGACTCCATGTACTTGTATTGGCCTTGCGTGGGCAATACTTCACCCTCCGCTTGGGTTTACCAACTGGCTGGCAGCCTTTCCAACTGGACCCAACACCCAAAAACATGGCCTTCATGCGCCAATTGGTGGCGCACCTAGCCGGACTTCGTGGTGAAACGGTCTCTACCAAGGAAGCAAAAGACATTGCGAAAGCAGTGGAAATGTTAATCCTGGAAATTGACAAAGAAGATCGAGGTATCCATACCCTTCTCCAGTATCTGCCTGACTACTACCAGGAAGAAGGACAGCAGCTTACCCTGCATAAGCGTCTCTTGCCATGGAGGCGTGACGGTGAATATGGCTGGGTCTTCGATAACCCGACAGACAGGCTAAATCTGGAAGTGCCTGAAGGACACAATCCCATTTTTGGTTTTGACCTTACTGAAATCCTTGATGACGAGCATGTTCGCGGCGCAGCGACGATGTACATACGACATCGCAGTCAGGCTCTGCATGACGGACGACGGATAATCAATTTGGTCGATGAGTGCCAACATCCTTTGAAAGACAAGCACTACCAGGACGACATGCAGGACGCGGTTAGAACCATCCGTAAAAAGAACGGCGTGCTGGCGTTCTCCACCCAGGAGCCGGAGGCCATTGCAGAAAACCCCGTCGGACCTTCGATTATCCAACAGGCCGGAACGCTCATTTTCCTTCCAAACCCACGAGCAAAGCGCGAAACCTACATGAAGGACTTTGGGCTAAGCGCTAGAGAGTTTGAGCTAGTGAAACAACTTGGAGAAAAAAGCCGTCAATTCGTCATCAAACAGGGATCCAGCGTCACGGTCGCCGAGTTGGATCTATCTACATGCCCTGAAGCTCTTTTGGTTTTTTCCGGCAGCCCCGACATGGCCACGATTGCTAAACAGGTGATTGCCGAGGTTGGCGATGACCCAGCCACATGGTTGCCTCTTTACTTTGATCGGGCCGAACGAGCTCGTAAAGGTGAGGAGCCAGTCGAACTGATTAGTCATTAACTTAATCACATAATTATTAATTCTTAGCTATTATTGCGAGGTTAATTAAATCCAATATTTATTAAGCGGAGTCCAGCGTGAATAAACGAAGATTAATATTTGCTTCCAGCCTAATTGCAATTAGCCTAATTACTGGCTGCCAAACAAAAGAAGAAAAATTCGCGGGATACTGGCTCCAAGACAGCGAAAAACGCCCTGTTTCCATGCATATCAAACCTGACGGCAGCGATTTCCTTGTAAATATCAATCAACTTAATTTCGGTCGATTTTCAAGGGATATTGAAAAAGGGGTATACAAAGGAAACGGTATTTTGACTATAGGAGAGAAAAGGCAAGTCAAATACAGTGGCGACAATGATTCATTAAGTGATATCGATGATAAAACCATCACATTCAAAAGAGTGACAGCGGATCAATACAAAGCGGCCAGCAGTCACTAGACTTAGTTGTAGTAGTCCAACCTTCCAGATCGCCCCTTTGATGGCCAGTCTTTACTGGCCATCTCTTTGCGCCGTCCTGGCGCGTCCCTGTATCCCTCGGAGCAATTATGAAAAGCATTTCTGCGCTTGCAGCAGGGCTTTGCCTTGCCTTTTCACTTGTATCACCCAGCTACTCAGCCGGTGGCATCCCTACATTGGATGTGAACTCAATCCCCCAGCTCAACGCCTTGCTGGATCAACTGGAGACGGCGCGTGCTCAGCTCCAACAGGCGCAAGCACAAGTTCAAGCACTAACCCACTCCTCGGGCTTTGGCTACGTTCTTGAAAATGCCGATGTTCGGCGAATGATGCGGGAGTCACTACCTAGCGATGCCTCTGCGCTTCTCAATCGCCTCGATGGCCAAAACTCGACGCTTTCAAGCTCTGTCAGTGCCATATCCGAAGACGTCAATGCACCAGTGAACTTCCAGCAGGACTCTAAAGCGCTTCGTGAACGATCTGTACGCATTGCGGCGACAAAAAAGGCCATGTCTGAACAGGCGTACAACGCGATGACTAAACGACTTGAGACGATTGATGGCCTTCAGGCCCAAATCAATCAGACAAGTAACCCGAAGGAAATCGCAGAGTTGCAAGCTCGCATTGCGATTGAGCAAGCGAACATTCAGGCAGACCAAACCCGTATTCAACTGGCGGAGCAACAGTTTGCTGCCGAATCGGCACTGCTGGAGGAGCGCGGCAATGTCGTCTACGGGGGCTGGTTTGGCGGCAGAAACAGACAAGCAACTCCATAACTGGAGATCATTATGGCTTTTGATGCAAACAGAATATCCGAGCCAGCCAACATTGACCGGATTGGCGAGTGGTTGATGAGGCAAGTGGATGTCGTTTTGAATACCGCTATAGCGACACCCATTGAGCAACTGGCCCGGGCCTTGGCTCCGATCATTGTCGTTGGGCTAACCCTGCAATTTTTGTTCTACAACATGGCCATTATGCGTGGCTATGGAAACATGACCGTCATTGAGCTGATGTGGAAAGCAATACGAGTGGCACTTATTGCGGGGGTCGCGACAGCCGGTGGTTTCTATCAGACCAATATTGTCGATGTCATGATCTCCTTGCCTGACGATGTTGCCGGTATCGTCGCGGGCGGCAATACCTTCTCCGACAGTATCGACACCCTTCGGGCAAGGACCGAATCAGCAGCGGCCACCATGGAGGACTCAGAAACAAACTGGTACCCAAGCAGCAAGAACATCCTGGTCAATATCTATGCAGGCTTCTTAACTGTAGTCACCGCGATAATTAGTGCCTCTGTAGCGGTGCTGATGATTGTCATCAAAGTTGGTATGGCCTTAGTGGTAGCAGCCGGGCCATTTTTCATAGCCGCATTAGCATTTGAGCGCACGGAACGGCTATTTGACAGTTGGGTGTCACAGGCTCTGAACTTTGTGATCCTGGCATTACTAGGCGCACTGATCATGTCTATTTTGCTAGAGCTAACCCTCTCGTACATAGCCATGCTCATACGGCTACTGACCGAAGGAGACACATCACTTCTTTCATTAATCGCTGGATACTTTCTCGTGGGGATTGCCACGATTGTCATCATCGTTATGTTGCCTGGCCTTGCCCAAAGTCTTTCCAGCGGCTTTGGTGCCCAGTTTGGCCTTGGCAGTGCTGGCCGCGGTGCCATGAACGCCATGCGCGCAGGTAGCTTGATTCGGAAGTTGATTCGCTAATAAGTCCTTAACCGCGCTACAGCACCACCCATTTCCTCCTCCACTCTTCCATAAAGCCCAACAGTCTGCATAGCTGGGCCAGGAGTCATTCCCGATGAAAATACAACTTGCCGCGGTGGCTTTGGCCGCCGTGATGGCTGGTTGCGCCTTTACGCCGCCAGCCCCACCACAACCAGCCGACTCGCCACGAGTCCCGGTCAATCTCACGGCCCCTTTGTCCAGCGGAGGTAGCCATGAGTAAAAAGCTCCGAACCATCGATGTCGCTGAAGAGCTGGAAAAGAGCCGAGGGCTGGAACGTGACTTGAAGACAGAACTGATTTCGAGTCGTCGTCGAGCTCATCAACTCAACATTTTTCTTGGCGTTTTGGCATTTGCTGGCGTCGTTGCCGTAGCAGGCCTAACCCCCTTGAAAGAGCCAGCAAAACCGCACATCATCCGTGTCAATGACACAACCGGTGCCATTGAACACATCACAAGCCTGGGCGACACCCCTGAAAGTTATGGTGAACGCATCGACAAGTATTTTCTGAATACCTACGTCCTTAATTGCGAAGGCTATAACTGGTACACCATCCAAGAGCAGTTTGACACCTGCGCTCTACTTTCTTCACCGCCCATACAGGCTCAATACGGCAAGCGATTTGAGGGTCCTAACGCTCCTACTGAGCGACTTGGCCAGCTTTCGAATCTGGATGTTGAAGTTCACTCGATCACGATGGGCACCAATCAAACCGCTACTGTTCGATTTAGTACCGCTCAACGGGACGTCAGCTCCGGCCGCAATGAAAAAGAGCGTCACCAGATTGCCACCGTTGCATACGAATACCTCCAGGTGCCCTTAAGCGAATCGGTTGCTCGCCGCAACCCTCTCGGCTTTCAAGTTATCCGCTACGACTTAGCCGCAGACCTTTCACGTTAAATCCCCTTGAAGGAGTACCCATGAACCGATTTGCCAAAACGGCATTTGCGGTGGCACTGGCGTGCCTGGTCGCTACGCCTGCACTCGCCCTAGATCTGCCCAAACAAGCAGGCACTGACCACCGGATACGCTACGCCAACTACGACCCTCACAATGTCACCCAGCTCGATTCCGTGATCGGTGTGGGAACAATGATCGAGTTAGAAGAAGGCGAAAACTATCTCTTTCATGTATTCGGCGACAGTGAAGCCTATGAATTTACCGAATACACCAATCATCTGTTTCTCAAGCCAGTGGTTGACCAAGCTGATACCAACTTGATCGTAGTCACTGACCGGCGGAACTATAGCTTCCGAATCGAGTACCACAACGAGCGGGAGACAAAACAGGCCCTCTATAAATTGATCATGCGCTATCCCGACAGTGAAGCGATAGAAGCACGCCAGCAGCAGCATGAACAAACCGTTCAAGCCGCATTTTCTCAGGTAGGTCTTCCAGTGAACTGGCAAGCATATTCTAAGAGTGGCGACCTTGATTTAGCCCCGATACACGCCTGGGATGACGGCCATCAAACCTGGATGCAGTTTGCACCAACCGCCGAAATCCCCGCCATTTATCGAGTCACTGAAGATGGCCAAGAAGTGCTCACGAATTACCACATGGCCGATCACAGAACGATGGTGCTACATCGCACTAGCGCACGTTGGCATATTCGGCTCGGAGGCAATGTAGTCGCAATCCATAACGCCGCATTTAGACAGACACCCACAAAGCCACATACAGGAACAGTCTCTCCCTCTGTCGAACGTGTCGTCCATGGTGTTAAACCGCTTTCCCTGCCCCCCTCTGCTGGTCCTGCCGCCACCGCCTATCCGGCTCAACCGGCTTACGATCCGCAGGCTTTTGAACTGGCCCCCGACCACATAAAACAAAAGGACGGCAAAACGCTCATGACCTTCAGCTCAAGCCGCTTGCCAATCGTCCAACCAGTCAATGAGCAGGGGCAAGCATACGCCGCAACCACCACCATTCGACCTGGGAACATATTGCTCATCGATAGCAATGCGGATGCCTGGCAAGCACAGAGCCGTGGTTTGACTCACATTTTCAAAACGGAGGAGTATTTGAAATGAGCCTCAACCAAACCAACTCACATGACGTTGATGATCGGGGGCCAAGCGACACCGGAAGTACGCGTCGCCCCTTGCCTCCGGGTGCCCGTGGCTTTCTGTGGCTCTGCCTCGTGATCGGTATCTGCATCATTGCAATCGTCATCTGGAAAATGACAGATACTCGTGCTGAAGCCCCTGTTGAGAATGCAGATCCCACCGCCAGTGGTATCAGCAACCTGCTTCGATTACCTGAGCTAAAGACGCAGCCAGCTCCTACACCTGCATCTAAGCCAGATAACTCTACGACTGATAAATCACCCCAAGAGCAAACTGGCACTATTACGCTGCCCATGATTCCCAACCTGATCAATGGTGTTGATGCTCGACGACTACGCAGTCCGTTACGCGCTCAGAGCAATGAGCAGGGGCAACAGCACACACAACAACACGTTGGAACCTCGGCAACCGCTCAGGCTGATGCCGGCCCATTAGCGAGTCAATTGCGCCCGCTAGAGCTTGCTCCCTCTGTGGCGGGGCAACTAGGGAATCGCAATTTCTTGATTACTCAAGGCACGATGATCGATTGCGTCATGCAAACTCGATTAGTCACAGCGCAGGCAGGGATGCTGACCTGCAACGCCACCCAAAACGTCATGAGTGCGAACGGGAAGGTTGTCCTGATTGACGCTGGAACCAAATTTGTTGGTTACCAAAGCGGTGGCATCGAGCAAGGGCAACCACGTGCATTTGTGACATGGCATCGCCTTGAAACACCCAGTGGCGTCATTCTTAACCTCGGCTCGCCTGGGACGGGCCCGTTGGGTGAAGCGGGCGTTGACGGAGCCATTGATCACCACTTTTGGGATCGCTTGGGCAATGCCATTTTGCTCAGTCTCCTCGGCGACTTAGGCAATTGGGCATCGAATCAAGGAAACAAGGGAGACGGAAATATCAGGTTTGATAACACCCGTGAGGGTGGCCAAGAAGTCGTTGCCAAGATTTTGGAGCACTCACTGGATATTCCCCCCACCTTGTATAAGAACCAGGGCGAACGAGTCGGAATCATGGTCGCCCGCGACTTGGACTTCAGTAAAGTTTATGACCTCAAACCCACCCATTACCGTCAATAGTGTGGACCGAGGGATTGCGGTTCGGGCAGCCTTACGGCCACTCGAACCGTATCTTAAAGACCCCACTATTTCAGAACTTGCGATTGTGCGCCCCTACTCCGTATTTGTGCGTCAGCACGGCGCCTGGCATGAGCACGAGTGCATGCCTTTGACCTTATCTAGTTTGGAGGGTCTATCGCTCTCACTGTCTGTGTATAACGGCTTGGCACCAGCTCCCATCATGTCGGTCATACTGCCTGACGGTGAACGGGGACAAATCGTACAAGCTCCAGGATGCCTAGATAACACCATTGCAATCAATATCCGAAAACACACCCAGTTAGTCAAAACACTGGATGAGCTGGAAGCAGAAGGCGCTTTCAATGAAGTTTGTGACAGCCTGGATCTACTAGACGAAAGCGGTCTAACACCGACTGATCACCTCCTGCTTCAACTGAAAAACGAAGGTCAGATTGCACGTTTTCTACATGAGGCAGTTCAGGCTCGCCGCAACATCATCGTTGCTGGCAAGACAGGCTCTGGGAAAACAACCTTTGCCCGCTCCTTAATAGAACGTGTGCCACTAGAGGAACGCATCATCACGATTGAGGATGTCCATGAATTAATCCTCCCCAACCACAAGAACTTGGTACATATGCTCTATGGCGGTAGCCACGGCCGTGTGACAGCGACAGACTGTGTTGCGGCATGTATGCGCCTGTCACCTGACAGGATATTCCTTGCAGAATTACGTGGCGGTGAAGCCTGGGAGTATTTAGTTGCTCTCAATACGGGGCACCCTGGATCTATTTCAACGACACACGCAAATAGCTCACTGGACACCTACGACCGCTTGGCCTCATTGATCAAGCAATCGCCGACCGGCGGCCAGTTAGATCTGGCGACCATACAGGCTTTCCTGCGAAATACAGTCGATATCGTCCTGTTTTTTGATCGTTTCAAACTACGTGAGATTTTCTATCAACCACGCCGTCGAGACCTGAGCCCCTGATTGGAGGAAATCGATATGAATGAACCCTATGAAGGCATTGGCTTCGCCGTCTATTCCTACAACTTGATGGCCGATGTCTACAACGACGGCCGAGCAGAACGAAAGGACCTGGAGCAAATCGCCTCCGACATTGATGCCAGCTACCCGTGGGATGAGCGGTACGGTTGGCGCTACAAAGCATGGCTACGTGCCCGACGAGAGTTCTTTGAGGAACATGGGCTGCCAGGTCTTCAACCGCGTCGTAGTCTCAAACTGGGCAACGAACTTTCGGTTTATCGCTGAACGTCTGTACCAGTCCCTCCGCAACGATTAACCGCTACGCACGCTCTACGTGCATGAAGCGGTTTTTTTATTGAACGGCACAGGGACGCATATCCAAGCTGCAGCACCCCTGTGCCCATGCTATTTGGATTGCCATGCCTTCGCAAAATCATCATTCCGCTGCCCGCTTGAAGGATGCTCTTAGCCGTCTGGCTAAGACAGCCAGCAC
Organism: Alcaligenes sp. RM2; assembly: GCF_052931795.1. Classification (NCBI taxonomy): domain Bacteria; kingdom Pseudomonadati; phylum Pseudomonadota; class Betaproteobacteria; order Burkholderiales; family Alcaligenaceae; genus Alcaligenes; species Alcaligenes sp. RM2. The sequence continues at coordinate 211,532 of NZ_JBRFIO010000003.1, read as the reverse complement.
ACGAACAGCTACTCAGTACACACAGGACGAACAGGGGCCCCTACAACTGGAAAAACCGACGTTCAAACGTATCTACTTACCGGGTATCGGCGAAAATATACGAGCAATGCCCAACTACATTGCACGCAGCGGCATCTTCGCACCGATAGCTCGCGGCCACCGCACTATGCACGATGATGCTATGTTCCTGCGCAATGAGCGAGTTGTCATCAAAGGTTCGGGCAAACAGCTAGGAGAGGGCCATGCCGACATCTGGATGCACGCCATGTACCTGCAAATGACTTGCCCCGCTGGTCAGCGCCCCATAGTGAACCGAGCTGATTTTTTACGTGCGCTAGGTCGTCCTGTAGGCGGTAGTCAATATGAATGGCTCCATAACGCCATAAAAGACTTGGCCAGATTTACCCTGTCAATCGAGGCCAGTCGATCGAACGGGACTCTTAAATATAGCTTCGGCAACCATCCTTCAAGCCGCCTCTTGGCCATGATCGGCGGCTTTGATTATGACGATGAAGACAGTGAGTACACACTGTATGTAGACCCTCGCTGGGCACAGATTTTCGGCAACCGCGAATTCACATTGATTGACTGGTCTACGCGGCAATGCATGCGTCACGAGCTATCTAAAAGCCTCCAGCGATTGATTGGTACGTCAAAGGATGAAGAGCAACGCTACAGCCTACAAATCCTTAAAGAACGCGCTCAATACAAAGGACGCTTACGCGACTTTCGCCCAGCACTAGAACGAGCCATCGATGAACTAGCAGAACTTGGCTTAATCCTTGCCCCTCGCATCGAAACGAGTCGACGCGGGGTCGAGCAAGCTGTTTGGTATCGCGTCAGCGACAAACCCCATCAAGCCTAAAAAACGTCACTGATTAGCCGACTTACATCGGCATAGCGTCGCGCCAGTTGGTCATGAAATGACCGGATTTGCCATGTGGATAACTTGCTCCAAGCATCGGCATAGCATCGCGCCTCATCGGCATAGCGTCGCGCTTTATCGGCATAGCATCGCGTTTTGTCGGCATAGCATCGCGGTTACATTTCCAAAACCCTTTATGCATGCGGGTTTCAGAGCCTCTGTTACACCTCTACCTTCTTCTACCTATCTTCTACCATATAGGGCTGTGGATAACTCACTTGCTCCACCTTATTTAAGTTACATTTCAGAAACAATCTCCCAGCGCAACATTTCGCACCTTCGGGCGTAGTGCATGTGAACGACATGCGTATCACGTCAGTCCCCCACGCTAATCGCATGGGGGAAAAGTAGCCCCCAAAAGAACATTGGTCCCCACCCTGTCGGGCGGGGATGAGTGTCCCCCTTGGCCGCGGAACCCCTGCCGGGTTCCCTGTCCAGTCCTCCCAAGGTCGGACTGCGGCCTCGACCCTTCCCCAGGGGCCCTGCCCCCCACGCCCGTCACCGGGCGCGGCTCCCCCTGCGCGGCCTGCCGCGCTTCTATCTTCAACGTGGAAAGTGGCATTTGCTTTCCAGCACAACCAGGAACCCTACCCATGCAACTTGACCAATTCGTCGAGCAATTTCGTCGCGCATTGGCCGATGCTGACCCACGCTCAACCAAAACAGCCCGCATACGCCTGCTGTTGCCCATCATCGAACGGCGGCTGGCAAATGGTTCGTCATATGCCGCGATTATCGAAGATCTCGACTCAGTCGGGATATCCGTTTCGCGATCGGTCTTTGCCAGAACAATCTGGCGAATACGACGTGCAAAGAATGCCGCCTCAGCGCAAGCATATGCATCCGCTTCGGCACCACTCCCCCTCGTCGCAATAGGGGCACAAGCCTCATCACCGCCACCAGACTCACCCGCCGTTCAAGGCCGTCCTAGTTCCATCGAATCACCCGCTGACTTGCGCAAATTCCGCGAGATGAACATTGATCTGGATGCACTGCGCGAAGAAGGCCGCGCTATGCGAGCCGGGTCTAAATCCTCTTAACCCCAGCTTTGATTCACCCTCACAACCTGAAGGAAAACTCTCATGAAAATCGCTGTTCTGAACTACACCGGCTCGGTCGGTAAAACCGTCGTTGCGTCGCACCTGCTAGCCCCACGCTTGAATCATGCCCAGATTTTCGCTATCGAATCGACCAATGAAACAGCGGGCGATCTGGGGCTGGATGTAGACCAATTGCGCGGGATGCAGTTTGGGAAATTGTTCCGTGATTTGCTCACGCTGAACGACGCCATCGTGGACGTTGGGGCATCGAACATCGAGGAGTTTTTGGCGCATATGTCGCGCTACGACTTGTCTCACGAAGAAATTGATCAGTTCGTTCTACCGGTTGTCCCAACAGGCAAAGCACAGCGAGAAACCATCAAAACCGTTGCCGCCTTGAGCGGCCTGGGCGTGCCTGCACATCGAATTCGAGTGCTGTTCAACCGTGTAGAAAGCGATGTGGATGAAGAGTTTCTAGCGCTGCTGACCTACGCCAAGAAGACTGGCGAATTCATCGCCAATCCAAACGCTGTCATTTTCGAGAATGAGGTGTTCGAGCTACTGGCCGATAAACGCATCACCATCGCATCGATACTGGCCGATCAGACTGACTATCGTCAGCAATTGCGTGAGGCGGACCCCAAAGACCGCAAACGCATCTCACACCTGTCGGACATGCATGCATTAAAAGCGTTAGCCCGCCCAGTAGATCGTCAACTTCATCGTGCCTTCCAGGCCTTATTCGAGGAGCTGCTGCCCGCCACCAACGGGGCTTCGTATGAGTGAAGAAAAAACCGCACGGACCAAGCTGGATCTGTTGTTTCAGGAAACCTTGGGGGATGTGGCTGGACTGATCGAACGCACAGAACGCGTCAACGACAAACTGCGCGACACCGCCACCGCGCTACTGGCCGGTATTGAAGTCTTTTCCGCCGCCAATGCACAGCTACAGGCCTTGCCCGAAGATCTGGCCAACACTCTGGGAGCCGTGCTTGATCGCGCCAGCATGGATCTGACCGATCAAGTAGTGCATAACGTGCTAGGCAGCCTTTCACCTATTCGCGCTGAGTTGAAACTGATCAGTGCGGACACCTCTCGATACGCGAGATTTGCACATATCTCAGCACGCAAGATAGCCATCCTAGCGTTGGTAGTCGGGGCGATTGCTGGGGTAGGCGCCAGCACCCTCTTTTTGCACTTTCTTACTTCATAGACGCGGCTGCATGCCTTTGCCTTGGGGCTCAGCCCCTGGGCATATCTTTTCAAGGGTTCTTTATGTCACCGATTACAAGACGACGTTTGTCTGTCCTGATGATTGTCGCGTTCCCACTTCTGGCATGGATAACGGCTGCAAGCCTAGCCAGCGGGGTGGCGGTCAATCGGTGGGACGCACGCACCACCTGGCATCTACTGATGGCAACAGTTCAACACCCAGTCCTCTATATTCCCCCTGCCATTGGGTTCGCCTTATCACTGGTTGCCATTATTGCGTTAAGCAGAATGTTTAAACGCACGGCCGGTTTTGAAGGCGACCGATTCACACGACATATCCGGGGAACAAAAGTCGTCCCTATCGCCAAGCTCCGTTCGCAATGTACAGACCGAGTACACCGACAGGTAGATGTGGCCTCTGTACCGATGCCTGTCAAAGTTGAAAACCTTCATTCCCTGATCGGTGGAGCAACTGGGAGTGGTAAATCCGTGGTGCTTCGCAGAATGGCCAAGTCCGTGCAAAAACGTCGGGACCGAATGTTTGTGATTGACCCCGATGGCGATTTGCTCAGCAAGTTTTGGAAGCCGGGCGACATCATCCTCAATCCATACGATGCTCGTTCACCAGGCTGGGCGTTCTTCAATGAAATTCGGGCGGAATACGACTGGAAACGCCTGTCCCACTCAATGGTGCCGATGAGCCAGGACAAGAGCGCAGAAGAATGGAACGATTACGGACGTTTGTTGCTGCGCGAGACCGCCAAGAAGCTCTACACCGTCACACCTGACAAAGCACACATCGATGAGCTATTTCGGCTATGTACGATTGAGGACCCAGCCAAGCTCAAGGACTACCTGGAAGGCACATTGGCTGAATCGCTGTTTGTAGGTTCATCTGAGGCCAGTAAAGCTCTTTCAAGTGCTCGCTTTGTCCTGTCGAACAAGCTGTCCGAGCACACCAGTATGAAATCCGGCGCATTCTCTATTCGTGACTGGATTGACGATCCCAACGGTGGGGATTTGTTCATCAACTGGCGCGAAGACATGGTGACCGCGATGAAGCCATTAGTCTCGTCTTGGGCGGACGTGTTCATTACGGCGGTTCTGTCCTTGCCCGAAGATGCAAAACGGCGCTGGTGGTTGTTCATTGACGAGTTGGCCAGCCTGGACGCCCTGCCCTCATTGGAAGATGGACTGACCAAGGGCCGTAAAAAAGGCCTGCGTATCGTAGCTGGCCTGCAAAGCACGTCCCAACTGGACTACATCTACGGCGAGAAGAAGGCTCAAACGATTCGCGCCAGTTTTCGTAACTTGCTGGTTCTGGGCGGATCTCGCACTGACCATGAAACCGCTGAGGATCTGAGCAAAAGCCTAGGCGAACATGAGGTAGAGCGTCATAAATACAGCGTCTCTCGCTCCGTCGGTGATCGCAATACCAATGATCAAAATACGCCAGTCACAGAACGCGTGGTAACCGCCGCGCAGATTCAAGCCTTTGATGATTTAACCGGCTATGTCGCCTTCGCCGGTAAGTACCCGATCTCACGGTTCAAGTTGCAGTTTCAACCCTTTGCTCAAGTGATCGAGCCGTTCATTGAGTCGAACCAACTCAAACGCATTCCCCGCTCAACACAAAGCATGGCTGAAGCGTAGCGACAGCCTGCTCTCGTCTTGCCAGTAGGAACACAACATGATTACTAAAGAGGTTTTACACCGCTCTGGGGCAGCCAAGCATTCACACTACTATGGTGACCAGGCCGATGACTACTACAGCCGTGATGGCCAGGCCGCCCTTTGGCAAGGCCAAGGAGCCCAGATGCTTGGCGCATCAGGCGCGGTCGATACCCAGCGCTTTCATGCCATGTTGCGCGGCAAGTTCGGCCGTGGCGTGAATGCTGGCAACAGCATCCGTCACGACTCACAGGCCCGCTCTGGCCTAGACCTGACGATCTCAGCACCCAAAAGCGTCTCGCTGCAAGCCTTGATCGGTGGCGATGAGCGCATCATCACTGCCCATGACCGCGCTGTTGAGCGTGCATTGGCCTATGCAGAGCAGCATTTTTCGCAGTCACGCCAAACCATCCGTGGTAAATCACAGGTGGAAAATACCGGCAATCTGATCATTAGCAAATTTCGTCATGAAACGGCCAGAGCCACGGATAACTCCCCACCGGACCCGCAGCTTCACACCCATGCCGTCATCATGAATCTGACCCAGCGCCAGGATGGTAGTTGGGCAGCGCTGAACAACGATTTACTGGTTCAATCCCGTCCGCTCCTGGACTCGATTTACATGGCTGAATTAGCCAAAGAGCTAACTGCCATCGGCTACGATCTGCGCTTTGAAAAGAACCATATTGAGCTGGCGCATATCACGCGTGACCAGATCGAGCACTTTAGTAAACGCAGTGCGCAAATGAACCAGCGTCTGACCGATGTGGGCATGGACAGTCCCACCGCCTCTCATGCGCAACGCCAAATGGCTGTGCTAGCCACACGTCAGCCTAAAACACAGGAGTTCACCCGCGATCAGCTACAAGCTGACTGGACGGCGCAGTCAAAGGACATTGGGATCGACTTCCAAAGTAAACTGCACGCCTCCAAAGAACGCGCCAAAGATCTGGCCAGTCTTACACGCCACTCACCTGAGCCCGAGGCGCGTCAGCGCATTGCCGATAGCGCCATGATCTGGGCCATCAAGCACCTGGCTGAACGCGAAACAGTCATGAGCCAATCTGCATTGTTCAGTCATGCGCTGCGCCATGGGGAAGGAGCCGTCAGCGCAGAGCAACTACGCCAGTCTCTAAGCCGCCTGGTTGCGCGAAACGAGCTGGTGGCCAGGGCCTTCCATTACCGTAGTAGCTCTAACCACAAAGCTAAACCGCGCACCCGTCAGGCTTGGGCGCAGGAGCTGGTCCAATTACGAGGGATCACTCAAGAAATAGCCCTGCAGCAAGTTGATAAAGCCATTGATGTCGGTCGGCTAACACCCACCGAACCACTCTTTGCGACTCAGACGGCATTGCGCAGTGAACGCGATGTCGTATCCATGATGAACGCGGGACACGACAAAGTTGCACCGGTGCTAGCACGTGATCAATTGCAAGCGGAGTTAACCGACACCACCCTCACACCTGGTCAGTGCAGTGCCATCGAACTGATGCTATCAGGCCAAGATCAGGTGGTGGGCGTACAAGGATTGGCCGGTACGGGCAAATCATTCGCACTGCAAGAAACCAAAGCGTTGTTAGAGGCACGAGGATATCGCATGATCGCCCTTGCCCCCTACGGTTCGCAGGTCGCCAATCTGCGCCAGGACGGCATTGAAGCCAATACGGTCGCCTCAATGACAACGGCTACCGAGACCGAGCGCCTAGACAGCAAGTTAGGCGAAAAAACGGTCGTCGTCATTGACGAAGCCGGGGTCATTCCGGTCCGCGAGATGCAAAAATTGCTTCACCGCTTACAGCCCAGCGGCGCTCGCATCGTGTTGCTCGGGGACACTGGACAAACCAAAGCAGTCGAGGCCGGTCGGGCGTTTGCACTGCTGCAAGAACAAGGCATGAAAACCGCCCTCATGGGTGATATTCAGCGCCAGAAAAGCGACACGCTTAAACAAGCGGTCGAACTGGCCGCCGTTGGCAAAGCCAGTGCATCACTCAAGGTTCTGGAAGATCATGTCGTACAGATTGACGATCGCATCACAAAATGGGATGACGGCACCCAAATACGTGACAGCAGCCCACGCTATGAAGCGATCGCACGCAAGTACGTCAACCTGTCCGATACCGCGCAAGCCAATACGCTCATTGTCACTGGTACCAACCACTCTCGCCAGGCCTTGAATCAACGAGTACATGAGCTGCGGGGTCTGAATGACAAAGGACGGCCATATCGCCTACTCACCCGACACGACACAACGCGAGCCGAGCGTCGCTGCGCCAAGTATTACACGGTCGGTGATATCGTCCAGCCCGAGCGTGATTACAAGAACGGGATGAAACGTGGCCAACTCTATGAGGTCGTCGAATGCAACCGCGCTACCGATAGGCTGATCGTTTTACCCCTGCGCCCCGGTCCTGGCCAGGAAGCCCAGCCCATTGAAGTCATCCCCAAAACGATGAGTACCTTATCGGTCTATCACCAGCACACCGCTGAAGTGTCCGTGGGGGACATGGTTCGGGTAACCCGCAACAATGCCGAGCTCGATCTGGCCAATGGTGAGCGCTATGAGGTGCTCGGTATCGCCAAGGACTCGGTGACCATTTCGGCCAATGGCCGGGCTGTCACCTTGTCCGCTGACCAGCCCTTGCACCTGGATCATGCCTACGCAACGACTGCCCACAGTGCCCAGGGACTGACCTGCGATCGCGTGCTCTACAACGCGGAAAGTTTTTCGCGCACAACAGCCCAGGACACCTATTACGTGAGTATTTCGCGTGAACGGCATGAGGTCACCGTCTTCACGGATAACGCCACATTGCTCCCCAAGGCGGTCAATAGAAAGGCTTACAAAGGACTAGCTCACGACTTGCTGGCAACCCGCAACAAGGCCAAACCGCACGAAATGGCCCACGCCAAACCCGAGCAACAACATGCCGAACTGGAGATTTGATAATTTGGCGATCAATTGGTAATTGGTTGGTAATCAATTGTTCATCAATTAACGTTTTATTGGTAATTGATTGGTAATTTCCTGTCTATGGTTTGGTGTCTATTTGGTAATTATTGGGTATTTGGCTAGTTTTAACCCATGTCTACAGACTCAAATGCCACAAGCGTGCCCCATAGAAATGCTGTGTTTACTGGCTTTTAGATGATTCTGTTGCTCTATTTGTTCCACACCGTCTAAAGTCGCCAACCTTCTGAAAGCACGCATTCATGCGGCTTTCGGCACCCCGGCAGGGGTGCGTCCTGTGTGAGACCTTAAGGGCCACAAAGAGCGCAAGCTCGTTGCGGGACTTTTGGTCTCTTGCCTGGTCCTCAGACCAGGCAGCGTCACCATGGTGGGGCCCCGGCAACGCCGGGGAAACTCACGCTATCCAACCAACTCCAATTTAGCCGCTGCTGCTAGACAGCGCGGCCAGATTGTCACGCCTTCATCGCTCTGACGAAGGCCTCACCATGCAGTGCATAAAACTGCGCGTAATAGGAGATTCACGACGATGGAAAAGAAACTCAACGATGGGGATGACGGCACCAAACGCAAATCAATAGATGATCACGAGCGGCGGCGCCAAGCCGAAAAGTCACACACGGTTGAACAGCAAAGGCGAACCAAAACCATGGACGGACCCCGATTAATTCGTGATGTGATGATCAAACTGGGACTCCAGCGGCAACCGGCTGAGCGTGAGCACATCAATACGAAGATTTTTGAGGCCAGTGTGTCATTAGAAAAATTGACGTCAGCCGACCACGTAAGAGAGGAACAGCGAAATTTTGAGTCTCCAATACCTGAGCATCAATTTGCGCATAAAGAGGCGGAGGGATTTCAAGCCTATGACCGTGGTTATGCAGTAGGCTCGAAGGCTCAGGAATTGACCGATGCAGAGCTAAAAAATCCAGACGTACTTGAAGGTTACATCAAAGGACTGGAAGATCATCGAACAGACCTGTACATCGGCAAAGACATCGAGAATGCCCAAGTGCCACAGACGGATTTTGAGAAGGTCAACCAGCTATTAACACCCGCTTATGAGGAGAGACTACATAAAATGGATAAACAAGGTCTTGAAGTGAACTGGGAAGGTCCACAATTAGACCGCTAAACACTTGCTGCCGACAAGAAACAACAAAGGCCACCCAAAGGTGGTCTTTGTTGCATATAAAAACCATACTGAAATGATCTACAAAGCAAATTTAGAAATTGCGATTTAATCCCACAGAATGTGTCAGAGAATGAATGTCGCAGTTCAATCGGTTAAATCCAAGACCCAAATCGATCACTCGTGGTAAGCGTTTGGTATGATTTAATCATAGCCATGCTCACCCCGATCCAGTCCTCCAAAATCGGACTAAAAATGAAATCTATTGGTGCAGACAACTATGACATCAACGCTTCAGTCCAAGCCCCCCAACAAGCTCTCAACGGAAGAAATCAATGAGTTCCAACTAGCTGTTCTCGAGGGCGATGAAGTTAATCCCCACGGACTCCAAGATCGGATAATGCTAGCGAGGTCAATTGTTTTCTTGCGCGAGGTCAAGGTCTTAGCAGCTATCGCCGCGCTGAAATCACCAGTGCCTGCCTACCGAGAGCGTATTGCAGGGTACGCGGAGATTAAATTAGCGGAGGCGCGTTATCCGTTCGAGCTAGGGTGGGTCTTCGTCTATCCGTTCGCTCGGAACCGACGCTATTCCCATGTTGTGGCTAGCGAAGCATTAAAACAGAGTGAGGGGAAAGGCGTATTCGCCACAGCCAGAGCAGACAACGTTGCGATGCATACAACTCTCAATCGCCTGGGCTTTGAGGTGGCTGGGACGCCCTATCCTTCCCGCCGAGGAGGGCAAAAACTCCGATTATTCTTACGCAAGGGACAGGACACTTAAAAGGCCAAGTCCACTGAGTCAGCCAACTTTGCCGACCCATCGAGCTTGTTGGCAACTTGAAATCAGACGCAATAATGAAAACTGTGGCAATCTGCCCCGACGACGAACGAACTACTGGAGTGAGCATGCCAGGAGGCTGGAACAATCGCTATGTATCCTTCATGGATTCCGATAATGACCTGTGTCTACCTGTTGTCCAGAAAGAGAAATTGAACTGGATTCTTGCCGAGACTACTCGAGTCGCTGAAAGCATAGTGGGCAAAGGGGCCCAACCGAAGTTCTATTTCGACCTGGAACAGCTCCAAGTGGTGGATTATGCTAATTTCACAAAAAACCCATTGCAGCAGAAGGCCATCAGGAGCCTGCAAAAAAGCGCGCCGGTTCCTGCTGCCGAAATGGCGTACCTAGCCCTTCGATCACTAATTGGATTAAGCTGGGATGACGCAGAATCTGAAGAGGGTGTCCAACGAGCAGGAACTTTCGAGTACGCCCTAGAGGTCGTCCTAACTCAGGTCGCCCAGTCTCAGGGGGAAGACCTTGAGTCACCCAATGCATTGTTGCCCTACTGGGGTCGCCTTGGATTTCTCCGTGTCATGGCGACAATCCCTGATGAGCAAATAGATGCCCACTCGCTGGACAATTTTGCTTGCGTACTTCTGAAGGACCCTGCCTTCAACGCCCGCTCCTATCGGTATGACACCCATGGCCTGATCGGACTGAACTATGCGCTGGAGCCAATTCTAAAATGCCTCAATCGCATGTTGCTTCACTTCTTTCACACTCAGCACTTGGCAGGGCCTCGTCGACTAGAGCGTGTTTGGGCGAGTCTATTGCCTGTCGCAATATACTTTCAGTCGATCTCTGCGGTACCGGTCCGTAGCCTCGCACGTTACCATGTACTATTAGACTCAGACATAGCGCGCTACTCTCATACAATCACGGCAAGCCAAGTTGACTTCATTATTCGTCATGAATTAGGGCACTTGGCACTTGATCACGGGCGTCGGATGCAAGCTACTTCAAACAAGGATGAGCCGCCAGGCTTGCGAAATGAATTCGAGTTTGCCGCCGACGCGTTTGCACAGCAGGCTCTACGGTCAGCCCTCTATAACCGTCTTCGATTCAACTTTGAAATGGAGGAACCGGCCGGTGAGACAGCTCCAACCCAAGGAGTCATCGAACTATTACATGAATTCCAGGCCGAATCTAACGGAGTTCGCTTACTGTTCATTTATATGGATGTCATCGAAGAGATCGGAAAACTGCTAACCCAACGTTTGAACCGTACTGGCCACACTTCATCAATACGTCCCAATACCCATCCTAGCGCTCGTGAGCGTCTCAATCGCCTCGATTTGTTCCAAGCCTCTGAATACCCAATAACCTCGAAGCTAATTCGCTATGCAGAAGACCTGTTCGCACAAGCCATAAAGTACGGTGAAGCACTCGATGATGCAGCTTTCGCAGCAGCGATACGAACAGCAACAGCCAATCCAGATTAGCCCTTACTTGAGAATACGTTCAAGAAACTCTAGTCAACCACGACAGAAACATTTTTATCACTCAGGTGCTACTCCGCAGTAGGCTAGCACCTCCGGAAATTAGTCTTTAAGCCTCATAATTGATGGCAACCAACCGGTGCCAGCAAGGGCTTGCTCTGCCGCTCTAATCGCCTCTTTCTTCTTCATCCGCATTAGTGGTGCCGCTTGCTCGGGCGAAGCCCCTTCGGAAACGACTTCCACCAACCGGTCTTTCGAGACATGGCTTAGGTAGGTTGCAGTTGTGGCACTCCACCATTCAGGAATCTGGATGTTTAGCAACCCGGCCAGTTGATCAAGCGTGTTCGCCTGACTGGACTCCTGGTGTTGAATACCCTGTACGGTAATGGCCACCAAATAGGCCAACAGCTCAAGCAACGTTTCGGTATCTTGGCTCAGCGCCCAGGTCAACTCACCACCATCGCTACCTGGAGTAATCACATCACCCCAATGTTGCTCGATACGCGACAACTCTTGACCAGCGCGGCTTTCCTGAAAGTCTGGCGCGTCTGTCACCAAGGGCTCGCAACTGGTCGAAATACCCAATCCAAAACCACCGTGACTGTAATAGCCAGTGCCATAATGACGACGCGCCAGTTGAGCGACCAGCACAGCCAAAGCCACATTAGGATTGTTGGCCAGGGCGGCTTGCACAATGGCCGTTTTATTGGCGGTCAACTGGCGCACCAAGCGTTCAGAATGCGTTGGGCGGGTCTTCACTGCTGGCAGGGAAACACGCCCTACTCCCTCAGCGTCTTTTTGCTGCTCCTGAGCTTGCGCACGATCTTCTGGACGAATCAACCCTTCAACTATGTCCAGTACACCTTGGTAATCCAGACGGACAATGCAACCTGCTACGTTTTTCTGACTGTCGGTATAGGCTTCGCACTGGTTTTCAATCGTACGGATTTGCTCTTGTAGTTCGTCAAGCTGCTGATGCAATGCTTGCCATTCATCTTCATCAGCCTTTTCTTCCTCGTCTTCCAGAATCGCTATGTCATGCATCAGCGTTTTTTCTTGGATTTGCAACTGGTCAATCGCCGCCGCTTGCTCCGGCGTCAAATCAACCTGCTCAGGATAAACACGTCCATAGCGATTGCTGACTGGTTCAGAATCAAGTGTGACCTCTGCCCAAGCCCAGCCCTGCGCCCTCAAACTGGCAGCAGTATCTTGCAACTTGCTGAGCGCCAGTCGATCAACCAAAGCTCTATCAATTAGATAGATACCGTTCAGGTCATCTTCATCAGCAAACAAATCTCTCGTCACCCCGCCGCCAGCCGCTTGATAAGCGTCCAGGCCGATAAAATGCACCAGCCGGTGATTAGCTGTCATGGCTTCTTCAATCATCCCGCGAATAACACGAGGGCTCTTGCGGTCCCACATATTCAGATTGGAATAGACCTGCACTTGACGCTCTTGATTGTCCGTCATTGCATACGCCATCAGCGCATCCAGTGGCAATTCATTGTCACGATATGCCTGCATCAATACTGGCGCAACTCGGCCCAACTGCAAGCGGCGGCGCACAACGGTTGCCGTGACACCAAATGCGGCAGCCACATCTTCAATGGTTTTGCCTTGATCTATCAGCTCTGCAAATGATTCAAACTCGTCTGCTGGGTGCATCTGTTCACGCTGCACGTTCTCAGTAATCGATACAAGCAGGGCGTTTTCTTCTTCGTAGAGATTGACGGCAACTGATTGCCCTTCTGGCCAACGGCCATCGTCTAGCAAAAGATGGATTGCCTGCAAACGCCGTCCCCCTGCGATAACCTCATGGAAACCACGTTTTTTGCTTTTGACCACAGCCAGGGCATGAAGCAGGCCGATAGCCGCAATGGATTCAGCCAGTTGAGGCAACGGTGTCTGACTTGCTGTTTTGCGAGCCTGATACTGCTCCGAAACAATCAGTTTGCGCGGGTCAAGTTGAATAGCCTTATGTTTCATGGTGTGTTTTCCCACTGAATCAATGAACCGTCGAATTACCAACAACAGGCAATGCGTCAGAAAGCAATGCAGACAATCGCCCTAACTGGGCAACGGTCAGTGCTGGCAAACGAAAGGGTGTCGCGGTAGCATGGGCTTCTCGCCATTCCTGGGCTAATTTGATAAGATCAACTTGCATTACGTGAACTCCTTCAAGGTTGTGTGATGCCTGCCCCTGTTTCGGTTGCCGCCGAACAGGGGCTTCTTTATGCAATGTGTCTGTAGAAAAAACCAACGAACACCGCGCACTCAGGCAAGTTTGATGACTGGCCCCAATCATCGCTATTTCGTGGGCCAAAATGAGGGTCTAGTGGGTCGTGGCCAGAACTGAACAGAACAGCTCCATTTGGCTTGACCACATAGTGAGTTTCAGTAGTTTCATCACCGTCTTTCACTGTTACGATGTACCCCTTAAGCCGAGTTTTCTCTGCTTCCATGAATCCCCCCTTTAAACATTCCAAGGATTAACCGCTGACCGGGATCGAAGATTCCGAGCCCGATTTGTAGATATGTGTTGCGTTCTACATTTCGGCTTGCGGTGTGTGCCGCCGGTCTCGTTAGTTCGTCGCCCTTGCCGTGCCGAACCATGGAAGGACAAACGGAAAGGGACCGTGGAATAAATAGGGAGCGAAGCGAGTGGTTTATGCCGCGAAAGCCCTTGGAGTGCGGGCCTGGAGTGGTACGGTCGGCGTTGTTGGGGCGACGGACTGACGAGACCGGATTCGCGGTAGCCCAGTGATGAGAGGACGCACCACAGCCGCGCGGCGAGCGCCTTTTGTGCGGAGCACACCAACTAGACCGCAACGCGGCCCTGGCAAGCAAAGCGCGCAGGCGCAATAGGGCCGAAGTCAAAAAAGCTAAATGGAACTCGTTGAACTCAACGACAGACCATTAAGTGGTAATTGATCAAAAGGAAACGGATGGACGCGATAATTCAGTCTTTAGCAATTTCATGTGGTGGGTGCCACCGATTGGTTTGCTCATTACCGCTGACATATTCCATGCCTATCGTGCGATAGGGCTTTGACAACCCCGTGATACCTCGATCTCAAATCCTATGATGATCAAGACCTTGAAAGGAGTGAAACCACCACCCTACGCGCTGTACGCTGTGATGTATTTTGCAGAAGGCACTATTATGGCAATCGCTACGTTCTTATTACGACAAACTACTCTTTAATCCACGACCAGCTTCAACCAAGCCCCCCTGACTTCCAAACATCCACAATTTGACTCCAGTCTGTGGTGTATGCCGATGTCATTCGTTCTTGCTTCATTTTCCACAAAGCATCGTCTGGCGCGAACGAACTGGCCGCTGCACTTGTACTGCAGCCGTACCGCTGATTGAGGCTATCCAGCACCGACATTAGGGCAGATCTGTCGGTCCTGCCGGCTGCTGGGCCAGACGAAAATAAACTGCGTTGTGCCTCCTCTTGCTGCTGCGTAGCGAGATCCAATAAGCAAACCTCGGCTTTTGAGTATTTGAAGCCTTCGCGATAGATGTTATGCAAGCCCTGCAATGCTACTTGCACCAGGCTAGCCGTGCGGTTCATCGGCGTCAGTAGGAGTACCACCATCCTGCCTGCATACTGTGAGTCGTTGCGAAAATAGCTGGTGCGGATGAACATGAGAATTGACGCTGTCACACCCTGCCGGGTCCGCAACCTCTCAGCGGCACGACTGGTGAACGTGCTGATGGCCTGCTCAAGGTCCTGCAGCTCCAGAACAGATTTACCGAGCGACGTGAACACATGAATCGTTGCTTGTCTGCTGGCACTTCTTCCCATGAGAGCAGCCGCCCATCCCCTCGCAGGGAAATGATCGCTGATATGGCCAAGGCTCTCGTCCCAATATTCAACACACAATCATGGGAGACTCGGTAGCCCCAACTGCTTGAGGAACTCGTTGTACTGCTGCGTGGCGGTCTTGACCTTCTGGTCCACGGCTAACAGCTCGGCATGCACCTTCGCTAGATCGATCTCTTCCTCCGCCTCGGCCGTACTCACGTAGCGCGAGATGTTCAGGTTGAAATCGTTCTTCTCGATTTCTTCCATGCTCACGCGGCGCGAGTAGCGTTGCTCTTCCTTGCGAAACTGATAGGTGTCGATGATCTTGTTGATGTGCTTGGGCTGAAGCACGTTCTGTCGCTTGCCTTTGTCGTACTCTTCTGCGGCATTGATGAACAGCACGTCGTCCGGCTTTTTGCACTTCTTCAGCACTAGGATGCACACCGGGATGCCGGTTGAAAAGAACAGGTTGGCGGGCAGGCCAATCACCGTGTCGATGTGTCCATCCTTGAGTAGCTTGGTGCGAATGCGGGCCTCGGCACCACTCCGGAACAACACCCCGTGCGGCAGGATGATGGCCATCACGCCATCCTGCTTCAGGAAGTGGAAGCCATGCAGCAGGAACGCGAAGTCCGCTGCAGACTTGGGTGCCAGACCGTAGTTCTTGAAGCGCATATCCTCACTGAGCGATTCGGAGGGATCCCAGCGGTAGCTGAATGGCGGGTTGGCTACCACCGCATCGAACTTCGGCATTTTGGCTGGGTTGGTCTCGCGCAGGGCATCCCATTCGTTAAACAGGGTGTCGCCATGGAAGATGTCGAACTCCGAATCCTTCACTCCGTGCAGCAGCATGTTCATGCGCGCCAAGTTGTAGGTGGTGATGTTCTTCTCTTGTCCATAAATCTTGCCGATGCCGTGCAGCCCCATGCGGTGGCGCACATTCAGTAGCAGCGAACCCGAGCCGCAGGCAAAGTCCAGAACGCTGTCCAAGTGCGTGCGCTGGCCCGTGGCGGGCTCCTGCCCGTCCAGCGTAACGATGGTCGACAAGATGGTGGAGATGGGCTGCGGTGTATAGAACTCGCCCGCCTTCTTGCCCGAACCTGCTGCGAACTGCCCGATCAGGTATTCATAGGCATCACCCAACGTATCGCTGTCGGTCGAGAACTGGCTCAACCCGTCCGCTATCTCTCTGATGATCTTGCACAGACGGGTGTTACGCTCTGTATAAGTCTTTCCCAGCTTTTCAGAAGCTAAGTTGATCTCTGAGAACAGGCCTCTGAAAGTGCTTGCGAATGATGCTTCCTCAATGTATTTGAGACCGTCTTGTAACGTACTGAGAAGCTCATCATCCTGAGTTCGAGCCATCTCAGAAATATTGGTCCATAGATATTGAGGTTCGATGACATAGTGCACCTTGCGGCGCATTTGCTTTTCAAACTCTGGCGTATCTTCTGCGTTGTCGGAATACCAAAAAGACAAAGGACTCAGACGATCTTCCGGCTCCAGTTGGGGGTAATCTGCACCCAGCTCTTTCTTGGCTGCCGCCTCATAGTTATCCGACAGGTACCGTAGAAACAGGAAGGCGAGCATGTAATCGCGGAAATCGTCGGCGTTCATGGCGCCACGCAGTTGGTCGGCAATCGCCCAGAGGGTCCTGCCCAGTTTTTGTTTTTCGAGATCGGTCATGGTGTACCTGCTTATTCAGCAGCCGGGTCAGGCTGAGGGAACAATTTTGGATTGAATGGGTAGCGACTCAGGAAGCCATCCAGAATCTTCTTGAAGTGCTCTTTATTCTCACTCCCCATCGGGACGGGCTCGAACAAAGAATAGTCGCCGTGGCTCATGATGTTGATGAGCCGCGCATGCAGCACGCCTTCCGGATCGTCTGCCTCGTCTGTTGGGATGCAATCCGAGAACTTCGAGAAGCCGTGAAAGCTCGCTGATTTCTCCAGCACCGAGCGCAGCATATTGAAATGGTAGGTGTACAGCTCGCCCGACTGTGTTGCCTGGTACAAATCCGTCAGCACCGCCACATGGTGGAAGAACGGCGTCGCCCCGGTGTAAGTGAGGGTGTATGAATCATCCACCTTTGAACGCGACAGGAAATGGGCGGACGCCTTCTTCGAAGTACGCACACCCAGTTCGTTATGCATCACGTTGAAGAATAACGGATGGTGCGACGAGATGACCACCTTCAACGAGTTGTCAGCCTTGACCAGCAATTGCGCCAAGTGGTTGCCCACGGAGATGGCGTTGTGCTCGTCGAGCGAAGAGATCGGGTCATCAATGTAGACGTATTTCACCCATCGGTAGGCCTCAATGTTCGGGTCCATCGCCAACTGCATGATGGCGAGGAAGAAGCACCAGACGAAAATGTTCTCCTCGCCTCGCGAGACCTTGATATTGTCGATGACTTGCCCGTCTACGCTACGCGAAAACCGCACGGCCCATTCCTGGGTGTCGATGCGGAAGTCGAAGTCAGCATAGCGCTGCAGCAACGGCCGGATGCGGTTATCCATCTCCAGCTCGGCCAAACCAGCGAAAAAGCGCGAATTAGGGTTCAGCGTCAGCTTGCGGTCACTGTCACCCTCAAGGTCGTTGTCCCAATGGAAGAGGTCTTCGGTGAAGGCGTTGAAGTACAGGGTGTCGCGTGCTTCGTTGTCGGCATCATCCTGTTTACCGACGTCTTTGAAGGCCATGGACAGGCGTGTTTTGCCGGTGCCGTTGTAGGCGTACAGGACGATAGTCTTCTTGTTTGCCAATTCACTGCGCAGGTGGCCGACCAGCGCTGGTAGGTCGGAGAAGGTTTGTCCCGGCTTCATGCGTGCATCTCGTCAATGACCGGAAACAGCCGCTGCATCAGGCCTCGCTTATGAGTCCTCAGGTGGTCGATCTTCTTGTCTTGTGCGGCGATTATATCGTCGAGGGAAGACAGAAAACGGGCGATTGCGACTTGTTCTTCTACGTATTCTGGAGAAAGAAATTCCAACTTTTCAAAATCCTTCTGACCAAGTGTCTTGTTTCTTCCGGCCCCCCCAGGAGATGCTATCCCCAGTAGTTCTTTTCCCTTCTTTGTCAGGAAGAAATATTTTATGAACTCGACATCGGATTTGTTCTTCTGAGCCACATACATGGGAAACCGATGAGAGGCGATCATTCCTCTTTCCGCCGCCGACGTAACAGCGACAGCCTGTTCCCAAGCGAAAACAATGTTGACCGCAAAGGCATCTTCTTTCACCCAGAAAACTCGTTTCTCGCCCAGCGCTTTTCCGCTAACGGGTTCTTTGTGAAATAGACCTCTTCCATGTGATCGAATGCCTATTTCTCGATATATCGCGTCACCAGATACATCCACCGGATTTACCACCTTTGTGAGCAGAGCGGATATTTTTTTCATTTTCCAATCCCCTGCCCCCAAAAACTCAGGGAAGCGAAGTCGGGGAACGGTTCCGCTTTCGCGAGGGAAAAGCTGCTGCATTAAGCCCTTCTTGTGGGCCTTGAGGGCGTCCAGTTTTTTGCCCTCCGCTGTAATCAGCTCATCGAGGGATGATAGGCAGTCGGCGATTCGTTGTTGCTCCCTATGCGATGGGATCGCTAAATGCAGTTCAGAGAACTGCTTATAACTGATCATTTTTCCATCACGCAGCCCCTCAAGATTCTTTGTTAATTGGCGAATGAATCGATCCGTTTTCAGGTAATGCCTGAAATACTCTTTAGAGTGGCCATTCTTGAGTCGAAGAATGACGTACGCGGGACTGCAAATACCGCGGTAAGTTGAAAATTCAATGCCCCCCTGGAATGATCTTAGGCTAATGATGAAGTCGCCAACTTCTACGACCTTATAACCTTCGATGCTCGAATCGGCTACAGATACATGATAGTCAATCATGTCTCGTGGAACCGCGCCATGCTCCTGAGTTACAGCCAAAACCGGCAGGTCAGAGTTGTGATCTTTATTGTTAATCTGATCAAAAGCATCCCCACCAAGCTCGGTAGTCCAAGGTTGCGAACCTTTAAACTCAGGGAAGCGAATTTGAGGCTGTGCTACTTGATGCTCACTTTGCTTCGTCATTGCGGTGTTCTTTTTATTGCTCATATGCACTCAATCCTGAGATTTCTCGCCCTTGGGCCAGTTTGTGCAGGAGCGGCGTCAGCTCTTCCATCAACGCAAGCTCCTTTTGTGTACGGGCCTTCCAGCCTAAGTCCAGCGGCGCCATAAGCTCACTCAAGGCTTCACCGTCAAAGATGTACCGGCGGAGCACGCCACTGACGAAGGCTTGCAGCGCATCGGCACCTAAGCCGTGGCGTTGTGCGATGTCTGCCAGCGCACGGTGCTTCTTGTCGGCTTTGAAGCGATCAAAGCCTTTGCGTATGTCATCCTCGTCCAGCGCTTGGCCTACGGGCAGAGAACGGATGTACTCGGTAATGTCCTCGCGGTCGTCGATGAACTTGGCGTCGGCCTGTATCAGGCCGATGAGCTGCTCACGATTCAAGGTCAGCTTGCCGGGCTTCTGCTGCGTCATGCGCGCTATCAGGCCCATGATGTAGTCGTAGTCGATCACGGCTGAGGCAAAGAGCACGAACTCAAAATCGAGCTGCTGCACCTCGGGCGGAGTTTGGTCGCGGTCTTGCAAGGCCTTCAAGCGCTTGGCGGTTTCCAGGTACACGCCTTTGAAGCCCAGCATCTGGTCGGGCGGCACGATCCGGGTGATTTGCGTTTTCTGTTCTTCCGACAGGTCGGTGTATTGGTCCAGCTGCGTCTTGAGGCGCTGCACTTCCTTGAAGAGGTTGACGAACTGGCTACGCGCGGCATCGCCCTTCAGGTTGGCAACGTCTTCCGGGGCATTCGTCAGCCCTTGCGAATGCATGAAGTCCGTCAGCTTTTGCTTGGCGGCTTGCAAGGTATCGATGACCTTAGGTGCCGGGTCAACCAGCCAGATTTCGCGCGGGTTGTCGGTCTTCTCGCCCGAGAACAGCGCGATGGCCTCCTCCACGGGTTTTTGCTGCTGGCGGAAGTCAAGCACATTGCCATAGGGCTTGCTGTCATTCAAGACACGGTTGGTGCGCGAGAACGCTTGGATCAGGCCGTGGTACTTCAGGTTCTTGTCCACGTACAGGGTGTTGAGGTACTTGGAGTCGAAACCGGTAAGCAGCATGTCCACCACGATGGTGATGTCGATCTTCTGGTCGTGCGGCAGATCGGCATTGGGGTACTGTTGGTCCTTGATGCGCTTCTGCACATCCTGGTAGTACAGGTCAAACTCGGCGATGCGGTGGTTGGTGCCGAAGCGCGCATTGTAGTCAGCCATGATGCGCGTGAGCGCGGCCTTCTTGCCTTCGGGGTCCTGCTGGTTGTCTACCTTCTCCTGCGGTAGGTCTTCCTGAATCTGCTGCACGTCCTTGTTGCCTTCGGCAGGGGGAGAGAACACGCAGGCCACGTTCAGCGAAACGAAACTATCATCCTCGGCACGTTTTTTGTCCTGCAGTTCCTTGAAGGCCTCAAAATACTCGATGGCGTCATTGATGCTGGCGGTGGCCAGTACGGCATTGAACTTGCGCCCGTTGGTGGCGGCATCGTGCTTGGCAAGGATGGTCTCGATGACCTTGGCCTTCGGCAGGCCTTCGCCCGGTTTGGGTGGCTTCTTACCCTCTGGCTTGAAGAAGTCGATGTGGAACTTCAGGACGTTCTGGTCTTCGATGGCGTGCGTGATCGTGTATTCGTGCAGGCAGCGCTGGAACAGGTCGTCCGTGGTGCGGTAGCTGGCCTGCTGGCCCTCAATCTGCACGGCCGTGGCGTTATCCTTGAAGATCGGCGTGCCGGTGAAGCCGAACAACTGGGCCTTTGGGAAGAACTCTTTGATGGCCTTGTGGTTCTCGCCGAACTGCGAGCGGTGGCACTCGTCGAAGATGAACACCACACGCTGTTCACGCAGGGGCTCCAGACGCTGCTTGTAGGTCTCTTGGCCTTGCTTTTCCTTCTGTTTGTTGCGTGTGCTGTTCTCGTCCAGCGCCAGGCCCAGCTTCTGGATGGTGGTGACGATGACTTTGTCGGCGTAGTCGTCGGACAACAGGCGGCGCACCAGTGCTTCGGTGTTGGTGTTCTCTTCGACACAGCCTTCCTGGAAGCGGTTGAACTCTTCGCGGGTCTGGCGATCCAGGTCTTTGCGATCCACCACGAACAGGCACTTGTCGATGTCCGGGTTGTCTTTAAGCAAGGTGGAGGCCTTGAACGAGGTCAGCGTCTTACCCGAGCCGGTGGTGTGCCAGATGTAGCCGTTGCCGCAGCTCTGGTGGATGCACTCCACGATGGCTTTGACGGCATAGATTTGGTACGGCCGCATCATCAGCAGCTTCTGCTCGCTGGCGACCAGCACCATGTAGCGGCTGATCATCTGACCCAGGGTACACTTAGCCAGGAACTTGTCGGCGAAGCTGTCAAGCTGGGTGACCTTCTTGTTGTCTTCGCTGGCGAACTGGTAGACCGGCAAGAAGCGCTCGTCGGCATTAAAGCTAAAGTGCCGGGCGTTGTTGTTAGCGAAGTACCAAGTGTCAGTGCGGTTGCTGACGATGAAGAGCTGTAGGAAACACAGCAGCGTCTTGCCGTGCCCGTTGCCAGGGGCTCCCTTATAATCGACGATCTGCTGCATAGCGCGGCGCGGGCTGACTGCCAGCGACTTTAACTCGATCTGCACCACGGGCACGCCGTTGATGAGCAGCATCACGTCGTAGCGGTGATGGCTACTATCGGTGTTCATGCGCAGTTGATTGACGACCTCGAAGTCGTTCTTGCACCAGTCCCGGATGTTCACCAAGGTGTAGTTCAACGGCGTGCCGTCGTCGCGCTCGAAGGCGTTGATTCTGCGGAGCGTTTGAGCGGCGTTGTAGACGTCGGGCGTGATGAGACTTTCCAACAAGCGTTGGAACTCACCGTCCGTCAGCCGCACCCGGTTGAGGGCCTCGAACTTAGTACGGAAGTTTGCTTCCAGCGCATTGCGGTCGCGGATGTCGGGGCGATAGGTGTACTTGAGGTCGCCGAGCTTGGCGATCAGGTCCAGCTCGATTTGGTGTTCTGTCGTGGTCATGAATCGGTTCCGGCCATCATGAGTGCTTTGGTATTGCGAGCAGGTGGCTTATGAATCTGCTTACAGCCATATCAAACACTCGCCTTAGGTGCGTCTTCATTCGGGTGGCTCGGTCTCAAGTCATGGCTTCGCGCATACTCCAGCACCAGAATTTCGATCATAGATGCCACCGAGCGACGCTCGCGATCCGCTGCCAATCGCAGAAGCTGCTTAATTTCGGCAGAGGTACGGATGGAAAGGGTCTCGTCTTTGAGGCACGCCATAGCGGAATTTAATTAACTGAGATACGTAAATGTACTGCATTATGCAGTTCTTTTGCATTACCAAACTGGAGCAACCATGTTCGGGGTTCGATTCAGTAAATCTCCTGGACTGGCCCAAGCCCAGCAGCGATGCTCATCATGCGGTCGCCCATGTCCCGATACAAGGCAAAGTTGGCCGACAGCGCGCCCATCTAAATTCCTTGCGCCTTGGCCTCATTGCTGCGCGCAATGGCAAGTCCGTCATTTGAGAACAGAACAATCACTGGACGACCGTGCAAACTGGGGCGAAACACGCTCTCACAACTGACGTAGAAATTATTGTCATTAACCAGAGCGAACGTGACCAGAGCCTTTAAAAGGGCTAAACGCCAACGCTTTTTAATTGAAGAATTGAAGCCACTTTTCCAGTGGCTATGCCTTGTAGCAAGGCCACTTCATTGATAAGCACTTGATTTATTGATGCAAGCTTAGCCAAGTCTGCGAGCTCCTGTCTCCGAGCTCGGTTAACCGCGCATTCACGAACTAGGGCGTCATGTTTGGCAGCGCATTGGCTTCGCGTCGTTTTGCCTACCAGCCCCATGATTTTTTCGGCAAGATCAGGATAGGTGTTGTGAATCAAGGCAGGAGTGCCCTCCGCCAACTTTGCAACAGCAGAGATGGATACCTTGCCTTGACTAGTCTGCACCCGTGCAATGGTTTGTTGGATTACTTCTACGATATTTTTCGACTACGAGCCCTAGGGTCACTCTAAAGCTATTGGGATGAGTGGGAAAGCATCACCAATCGCATTCATCGAGAAATTGAGCTCTCGAAACACTCCAATGAGCTGCGAGCGCAAATTCGAAGTGGAGATTATCCAGGTGTCAAAGAGCTACGGGATTACTTAGAAGCCAAGGATTCGCAGAATAACTAAAAACGCGCAGACTATAACTTGAGCACGAATATCGGTGGGGCCCCTGCGAGCCCCCACCATCTAAGTACCTAGAATAGGCTCAT
The DNA here is from genome assembly GCF_052931795.1 of Alcaligenes sp. RM2. Taxonomy (NCBI): domain Bacteria; kingdom Pseudomonadati; phylum Pseudomonadota; class Betaproteobacteria; order Burkholderiales; family Alcaligenaceae; genus Alcaligenes; species Alcaligenes sp. RM2. The sequence continues at coordinate 188,154 of NZ_JBRFIO010000003.1, read as the reverse complement.
CTGCCCCGCCTCTACTCCCTTTTTAATAGCGCGCACTACATGCTGAGCCGGCTCCGCCATAATCGACTCAGTTCCAGCCCGCTCCATTTCAGGCATCAGCAACTGATCGACGTTGCCAATGGCCCGTTGCTCGCGCAAACGAGATGACCAGCCGCCCAGTATATGAGCTGGTGTGTACCATGTTTCAAACACCTCCAGCGAGAGCGCATTTCCTTGAATGATGATTGCTGGTGCATGCAACAACGCCAGCTGAAGGTATGTCATGTGGACGCATCGCCGATCAATATCGATGGCTGTGACATGTAGCGCTTGCTGGTAGTTAACGCCAGAGTCAACCAATGTGTGTATCGCAGCAACAACCATCCCACCCGCTCCGCATGCTGGTTCTTGCAAGGTAATGAATCCCTGCTGCTTCAATTGAGCCTGGTGCACGCTATGATCAGCCATCAAGATGCCAGCCATCAATCGAGACACTTCGTACGGGGTGAAGAACTGTCCTGTGCCTGCGTTGCCCATGTCCATCATCATGAACGTTGAGCCCAGTACGTCACCAAACTCGCCTGTTGCGACGCGCTGCTCCCAGCACTGCACCAGGTGCGCAAATGCCTTAACTAAACTGCTCACTTCTTCTTTTTGATACTGAGCCACAATTTCAAGATAACGTTTCTCGCGCTGCTCGAACTGCGTTTTATCGACGGCATTCGCTATGGCAATGGCACCCATTTCCACCCAGTCGGACCATGTTTGATCCAGGCCGCGGTAACGCGCTACCGCTCGCAAAAGCTTGATGATTTGCTGCTGATGTTCATCGGCTGTGTTAAAGAATTTCTGTTCTTGTGCTTTAGTTGCCATTCGGTCTCTCCGGTTGCTGGGGCGGAACTGCCCGGAACCTGAAGACACGTCGCAGCGCAGCGCTCAAGTGTTGAAGACGGCCAGGTGGCCGCAAGCGCCGCTGGCGGCGTGCAGCACTTGAACGCGAGAACGATGTGGCACACTAACCGGGTATGCAGATCCGCCCTCCACTGCTACGGCTTGAGCAGACGCATCCAAAAGAGATGACATTAGCCCTACAGCATCACAACACTGAGCCTAAAACTATGGAATTACAAACAACCCCATAAATAAAAAACCCGACCTGGGGCCGGGTTCTTAACCATCATTTACACAAGGCGCAATAAACTCAGCCAAGGGCATTACCGAAGAAATAATAAAAGCGCTTTATGATTATGCTTTTTTATCGCGTAAATCTGGCCATATTTGATACCAATCTTCTGGGCGTAACTGTTTTCGAGTCACCTCATTACAGGTCAACTCTTCGATCTCGACACATCGAATAATTGGCACAGGGCGTTTTCCTGATGACCAGTCACTAATAGTCACCGCTGTGACACCAAGTTTTTCAGCTAAGAGCGCTCCATTTCCCACAATTTTGATAGCACGCTTTACATGATATGGCGCATCAAATTCGGAATTGTCGGAAGAGTTAGGGTGATCATGGTTCATAAATAATAAATATAACGGTCAGGTAGCTGTTGACTTTACTAAGTCATTGACTAACAATACATCCAATTGCTGATGTATAGCACGTTCCTTAACAACCGAAGCTTGATAAATACCGTGCCCTACCTTGAGGTAAGGACTGCGCGGCTGCCCAACAATGCACGGCGGCAGGAGATAAAGCGCGTGAAAAATCAGTCCCCCCCAGGCCAGTGAGTTGGCGCCAAGAGGGGCCAGTACTGACGATCCAGATGTTTTGGACGCCGGATCTGTCGTGAGACAATCCCTTGTGAGGATGGCGAGTAATCCTCTCCCAGGTATTGACTAATACTTAGTCGAAATTATACTCAGCCCCCCTTAATTAGGGGGCATACCTTTTTTATTTTGTACAGTTTTCGCCAGTTTTGGGTAGAGCCCGAAACCTAGTCTCAGGTCTTACCCAAAGCTCGTACACTCAAGCCCAGCATGGTGTTGCTCGTTTTTGTTTTATGGTAATTGCATATGAGTAGGAATGGTAGTGGCGTCAAGCCTGCATCAAAAAGCAGCATTCAAATTACATTTCAGTACCAGGGCTTTAGATGCAGAGAAAATATTCAACTAAAACCAACACCAGAAAATCTGAAGCGCGTTGAAAAGCAGCGAGCTGCAATTATTCATGCTATCGATCAGGGCACATTTGAATATGCCAATTATTTCCCTGATAGCCCTAAAGCAAAGATGTTTTTCACCACAAGCGGTCAAACAGAACATGTCGAAGAATATCTGACAAAGTGGCTTCGTTCGCAAAAACCCGTTCTGAAAGCATCCAGTTATGAGGGTTACCGGAAAATCATCGATAACTTAGTTATTCCTCAGTTTGGCCATTTGCTCTTGCCTCAATGGCGTCGCAAAGACACCCGAGACTGGCTTGAAGTCATGCGGTGCGGCAACAAGCGATTAGCAAATATACAAAGCGTTATTCGCAAGGCTCTTTCTGATGCAGTTGATGATGAGCTATTGGATGCCAATTTCATGACTGATTTCTGCTACCAAAGAAAAGCTCAGATAAAGGAAGAGGAAGACATTGACCCATTCACGATCGAAGAACAACGGTCCATTTTGGCAAAATGTACCCAGGACATGGCCAATCAAATCAAGTTCTCGTTCTGGACAGGGGTTCGAACCAGTGAATTAATTGCCCTAAATTGGGGAGATGTTGACTTTGTTCGTGGCTATATAAGAATTCGCCGTGCTATGACCCAAGCATCAAAAGGTCAAGCTGAAACAACAAAAACCGCGTCAGGGCTGAGGGAAATCAAAATCCTAAAGCCCACGCTTGAAGCGCTGCAGGCACAACGACCGCACACGTTCCTGAAAGGTGATCCCATATTTCTAAACCCTGGCACTGGCCAACGCTGGACGGGTGACCAACAAATTAGAGATGCCTGGATACGAATTTTGAAAGCTGCTGGGGTTCGCTACAGATGGCCCTACCAGACCAGACATACCTATGCCTCAATGATGGTAAGCGCTGGAGAACATCCAATGTGGGTTGCGAAACAGATGGGGCATCGCGACTGGACAATGATTGCCAAAATTTACGCTAAATGGATGCCCGAGGCCGATGAAAATGCTGGCCTAAAAGCCGAAGCTATTTTCGGCATTAGTAATGCCGCTGGCAACCCCGGCAAGTGCCAGGGCATGTGCAAATCAGTCAGAAAAGGAGTGTCTTTATAATGACACGACATAAACCTTAACTATCTGATTTACAACGGTATTCTGGCGGACAGAGGGGGATTCGAACCCCCGATACGCTATAAACGTATACACGCTTTCCAGGCGTGCGCCTTCAACCACTCGGCCACCTGTCCTAACTGTTCTTTTGGCCAAGCAATTTGAAGCTGCTAACGCCAAGTCCATAATAATAGCAGCACTTATCCTTGTAACGCAAGTGCTCAAATTCTTTCTTCGGCTAATTAGTAGCAACTAAACAGTAAAGCGGACAAACAGCTTATTCCGAGTCCGGCGGATAAGCTCCACCCACCGCTCGCAGCAAGGCTTCCCAATGATCGCGCTGGCGCGCCAGGACGCGCAGGTCGGCACCCAGCAAGCGCACATCGGTAAACTCAAACGGCTCTACATCGTCCAGCCCGGCCAGTTCGGTAATATCGGCCACGCCTCGCCCCTGCCCCAGGATCTTGGGGGCCAGGTACATCAGTAATTGGTCCACTACACCGGCATCAATCAAGGCTCCGGAAAGGCGAGCACCGGCTTCTGCATGGACTTCATTGATCTGTTGATCTGTCATCCAGTCCAGAACGGCACGGACATCCACCTGACCTTCGTGCAAGGGCATGGGAATAACCTGTGCATTTCGATCTGCCAGCTCCGCCTCCAGCTCGGGATCACGACGGTGACTGAATACCCAGCACGGCGTGCCGTCCAGCAAGGCGGCTTTCGGGTCCATGCGTAAATGCGTATCCAGCACCGCCTTGATCGGGGGACGCGGCGTAGAAACCGCACGCACATTCATTAAGGGATTATCGGCATGCACGGTTCCGATGCCTGTCAGCACGACGCAACTACGGGCGCGCCAGTGGTGACCATCGTCACGAGCCTGCGGCCCGGTAATCCATTGAGAGCGACCGTCCGGCAAGGCACTACGGCCATCCAGCGAAGCAGCCATCTTCATCCACAACCAGGGACGTCCACGTGTCATGCGGGCAAAGAAACCGGCGTTGATCGCCAGCGCCTGCTCTACGCACAAGGGGCCATCTACGGTAATACCCGCCTGACGCAAGCGTGAAACGCCGTTGCCAGCAACCAAGGGGTTGGGGTCGTACATGGAAAAGACAACACGCCCAGCGCCTGCTTTGATCAGCGCATCGGCACAAGGAGGGGTTCGCCCGTGGTGACTGCAAGGCTCCAGGGTGACGTAGAAGGTCGCACCGGCCACACTGACGCCGCGCTCTTTGGCTTGACGCAAGGCCATCACTTCGGCGTGGGGGCCACCCGCTTGCTGTGTGGAACCCGAAGCCAATAATTGGCCATCGCGCACGATCAGGCAGGCGACTCGCGGGTTGGGGGCACTGATATAAAGGGATTTCTCGGCCAGCTCCAGGGCTTGCCGCATCCAGATGACGTCTTCTTGCTCGACCATAGCCTTAGCCGCGGTCGGGATCGTTCATTTCGTCGATCGCCTCTACGAACTCGCGGATGTCTTTAAAGCTCTTGTAGACCGAGGCAAAGCGCACATAGGCCACCTGGTCCAACTGCTTGAGCTCGGCCATGACCAGCTCGCCTATGGTCTCGGAGGAGACTTCGCGCTCGCCAGTCAGTTGAAGTTTTTCTTCGATGCGCTGCACAGCGGCATCGACCTGAGCCATGGGGATGGAACGCTTGCGCAGCGCAACGCCCATGCTCGCCCGCAAACGTGCGGGGTCAAAATCCATACGAGTGCCATTGCGCTTGGCCACAACAGGCAGGCTCAGCTCGGCACGCTCGTAAGTCGTGAAGCGCCGTTCACAGGCCGAGCATTTACGACGTCGCCGTATGGCGTCGCCTTCTTCGGTGATTCGAGAGTCGATCACCTGGGTATCGGCATGGTGGCAGAACGGACACTTCATTCAAGATCGCGGGCCTCACGGCCCGCTCCGGCTGGATTACTTGGAGGAGTAAACGGGCAACTTGGCAGTCAGCTCGTGTACACGGCGACGAACGTCCGCCAAAACGGCTTCGTCGTGAGGGTTGTCCAGTACATCAGCAATCAGGTGCGCCGTCAATTCCGCTTCGGCTTCTTTAAAGCCGCGAGTGGTCATGGCAGGAGTACCCAAACGCACGCCGCTGGTGACAAATGGCTTTTCTGGGTCATTAGGAATGGCGTTCTTGTTGACCGTGATGTGAGCCTTGCCCAGTGCCTCTTCAGCCACTTTACCGGTGATGCCTTTGGGACGCAGGTCTACCAGCATGACGTGGCTTTCGGTGCGACCGGACACGATACGCAGACCGCGCTCAACCAGAGTGCGGGCCAGAACGTCAGCGTTCTTCACAACTTGAGCAGCGTAGGTCTTGAACTCGGGAGCCAGAGCTTCCTTGAACGCAACAGCCTTACCAGCGATCACGTGGATCAGTGGGCCGCCTTGAATGCCGGGGAAAATAGCCGAGTTGATGGCTTTTTCGTGTTCGGCCTTCATCATGATGACGCCACCACGAGGACCACGCAGGGACTTGTGGGTCGTAGAAGTCACGAAGTCAGCGTGAGGCACGGGATTGGGGTAAGCACCACCAGCAACCAGACCGGCGTAGTGGGCAATGTCGATCATCAGCAAGGCGCCGTTTTCATGAGCAATACGAGCCATGCGTTCGAAGTCGATGCGCAGGGCGTAAGCCGAAGCACCACCCACGATCAGCTTGGGCTTGTGCTCTTTGGCCAGGCGCTCCAGCTCGTCGTAGTCCAGCTCTTCGTTCTCGTCCAGACCGTAGGATACGAAGTTGTACAGCTTGCCCGATGCGTTCACGGGGGAACCGTGGGTCAAGTGACCACCTTCTGCCAGGCTCATGCCCAGAACGGTATCACCGGGCTTGAGCACAGCCATGTACACGCCCTGGTTGGCTTGCGAACCGGAGTTGGGCTGCACGTTGGCGGCTTCTGCACCGAACAGCTCTTTCAGACGGTCAATAGCCAGTTGCTCGACCACGTCCACGAACTCGCAACCGCCGTAGTAGCGCTTGCCAGGATAACCTTCCGCGTATTTGTTGGTCAGTTGTGTGCCCTGGGCCTGCATCACGGCGGGGCTGGTGTAGTTTTCCGAGGCGATCAGCTCGATGTGCTGCTCCTGGCGCACATCTTCGCTTTGAATCGCAGCCCAAAGATCGGGGTCAACTTTGTCAAGAGTCGCAGAACGGTCAAACATGAGGGTTCCTAAGGATAAAGTGGTAGCAAACTAAGAAAGCAACATTTTAGCGCGGAAGCGCGTCAAACCACCGAGACAAACGTCTCTGGTGGCAGAAACCCCAAAAAACATGGAAATAAGTAAGGCGGCGGCAGGCGGACTCAAGAGAATATGAAAAAAACTCAAACAGTCCGCCCTGGGGAATCAGGATTGCTGGATCAAACGGGGATTCAGGGTATACATACCGGTCAGGGATGCACGACCCAGAATATGACCTTCCATGGCGCGCAACACGTCCTGGCCATTGAAGCGACCTTCCAAAGGCAGCTCGGCAATATCCAGGGCATAAACCGTAAAGACATAACGGTGCGGCAAAGCATCGTTCCACGGAGGGCACGGGCCGTCGTAGCCGAAGTAATCACCGTTCATGTCGCGGTCGCTGGCAAACCAGTTGGTAAAGTCGTTCACGCCCTGGCGCGTATCGTCCAGAGCCAGTGGACCGGCTTTACCGCGTGGCGTGATGCCCTTGGAATAAGAGCCTTCTGCCAGGCTACGCAGCTCGGGCGAGATGTTGATCAAGACCCAATGAAAGAAATCCACCCGTGGCAAATCCGCCGGTACCTCGCGCCCATCCTGGTTCACATCGTCCGGTTTACTGGGGACATCGGGGTCGTGGCAAATAACCACAAAGGATTGGGTCTGCTCGGGAACATCGGACCATTCCAGATGCGGATTGGCGTTACCGGCCAAGGCGACTCTCGATTGCGCGTCGTAACGGCAAAACGCCAGACGCTCGGGAATCACGCTCTGATCTTGAAAAGAATCACTACGCAGTTTCATTGCAGACCTCCACAATCAATCAGCCGGTCAAAGTGACTCGCGCAAACTTGCGCTTGCCCACTTGCAGCACATAGCTGCCCGGCTCCAGTTGCAAACCTTTATCGTCCACACGTTCGCCGTTGATGCGCACGCCGCCCTGCTCCACATTGCGCTGGGCTTCGCTGCCGGAAGCAACCAGACCTGCTTCGCGCAAGACGCGCAGCAAGGCCAGTTCACCGGCCACGGTTACCTCGGGCATGTCTTCGGGCATTTCGCCACGACGGAAACGGGCATCAAATGTTTCCAGTGCCTGCTCGGCGGCCTGGGCGCTGTGGAAACGTGTGACGATCTCCTGTGCCAGCTCCACTTTGACTTCACGTGGGTTACGGCCTTCTTCAATCTGCTTTTGCAGACCGGCGATGTCTTCCAGACTACGGAACGACAACAGCTCGAAGTAACGCCACATCAAGGTATCGGAGATGGACATCAACTTGCCGAACATGGAGTCCGGCGTTTCACTGATACCAATGTAATTGCCTTTGGATTTGGACATTTTTTCTACGCCGTCCAAACCCACCAGCAATGGCATGGTCAAAATACATTGCTGTTCCTGACCATATTCTTTTTGCAATTCACGACCCACCAGCAAATTGAATTTCTGGTCGGTACCGCCCAATTCCACGTCCGCTTTCAATTGAACCGAATCGTAGCCTTGCAGCAAAGGATACAAAAACTCGTGCACCGAAATAGGCTGATTCGCCTTGAAGCGCTTGGTGAAATCATCACGCTCCATCATGCGGGCCACGGTGTAACGCGAAGCCAGTTGAATCATGCCGCGCGAACCGAGCTTGTCGCACCACTCCGAGTTGTAGCGAACTTCGGTACGGGCCGGGTCCAGAACCAGCGCAGCCTGATCGTAGTAGGTCTTGGCGTTGGCAATGACCTGCTCGGGCGTCAGGGGCGGACGAGTCGTGTTGCGGCCGCTGGGATCACCAATGGTGGAGGTGAAGTCGCCAATCAAAAAGATGACGGTATGCCCCAAATCCTGCAGCTGGCGCATCTTGTTGAGCACCACTGTGTGCCCCAGGTGAATGTCGGGAGCCGTGGGGTCCAGACCCAGCTTGATCCGCAGCGGCTGTCCTGTTGCATGGCTGCGCGCCAGTTTGCGGGCAAACTCGGATTCGACGAGCAATTCGTCGCAGCCGCGTTTGACGATGGCTAAATCAGCCAGGACTTCTGGAGAAAGGGGCTCTGAGGGGGATGACATAACAAATCTGGTGACAAACTAATGAGTAAAAATGCTCGAAAAATTAAGCCTAATGCGCTAGGATAGCCTGCTATTGCGAGACGTGCTTAAGAATTGAGCAAGGTTTCGTAAACCGAATTATTTTATCATTCCCGCGCAGGTCAGATCGCCAGGGCTGGAATGTTCTGTCCGCCCAGTACAACTGACCTCCGCCTGCCAGCCAGGTGGACGGTAAACCGTACGTCCAACAAGGTTCTGGTTTTATGTTCAGCAAAGGGAAACGCTCCTCCTCCCACCTCAACATCCACCAGCCTCGGTCCGCCCGAGCCCTTTTTATCCGTGCCGGTTTGATCACGCTTGCCCTTGGCTCTTTTGTAGCCGCCGGTGCACTTGCCGTGGTGATGCCCAGCAGTCCAGAACCCCAGATTTACCAAGCCCGCACCGCCTTGACCCTGCCCTCGGACCTGACCGTGCTGCAGGCCCAGGACCAGCAAGCCTACATTACTGAAACCCGCATCCGCCGTGGCGACACCTTGTCCGCCCTGCTCCAGCGCATGGAAGTCAGTGAAGAAGGCTTGTTGCAATTTCTGACGCACGACAAGAAAGCGCGGTCCATTTACAAGCTTTACCCTGGCCGTACCATCCAAGCTGCCTTGGATGCCAATGGCAATTTGCAATGGCTGCGCTACCGTCATACCCCCTACTCCGATCAGTCCGGCCAAGGTCTGGCCAGCTGGCTGGAAGTACGCCCGGACGGTAACAATGGCTTTATCGCCCAGGAACAAACCGACCTGACCCAGACCCGAGTGCGCGTGGCTCAAGCCACCATCAACAGCTCGCTGTTTGGCGCCAGCGATCAGGCCGGCATCCCCGACAACATCACGCTGCAAATGGCGGATGTGATGGGCAGCAAGATCGACTTTCTGAAAGATCTGCGCAAAGGCGACAGTTTCCGCGTGGTCTACGAGTCCTACGGTCATGAAGGCCAGGACGTGGGTTCGGGCCGCTTGCTGGCAGTGGAGTTCATCAATCAGGGCAAAACCCATGAGGCCGCCTGGTTCCAGCCTGAAAATGGCTCCGGCGGTTATTACGATTTCAGCGGCCAAAGCCTGAAAGGCGCTTTCCTGCGCACCGCATTGAAGTTCACCCGCATCAGCTCCACCTTTGGCGGTCGCCGCCATCCGGTGCATGGCGGATGGCGTGACCACAAGGGTGTGGACTATGCTGCCCCATCCGGCACCCCCATCCACGCTACCGCGGATGGCACGGTCGAGTTTATTGGCCGCCAGAACGGCTACGGCAACACGATCATCCTGAAGCATCACGGTCAGTTCACCACCTTGTACGCTCACCAGAGCCGCTTTGCCGCTGGACTGCGTAAAGGCGACCGCGTAGAACAGGGTCAGTTGATTGGCTATGTGGGCTCGACGGGCTGGGCAACAGGCCCACATCTGCATTACGAATTCCGTATCGCCCAGAAAGCCGTTGATCCCCTGTCGGTAGACCTGCCAGTAGCACGCGTTCTGGATGCCCCGCAGCGCAAGCAGTTCCAGCAAACCCTGGCTTCCTACCAAAACAGCTTTGCCTTGCTGCACACAGATGCTGAGCCCGTAAAGCTGGCCAGCCGCTAAACCATGAAAGCCCCCCTGTTTATCGGACTGATGTCTGGTACCAGCATGGACGGTGTGGATGCCGTGCTGGCATCCTTCGGCCCACAGGGGGCACAGATACACCAAACCCATAGCCTGCCCATGCCAGCCGCTCTGCGAGACGAGCTGCTGGCTTTGCAGCATCCAGGGCACAACGAACTGGCCCGCGCCAGCATCGCCGCCCAGCAGTTGACCGAGCTCTATGCTCAGGCTTGCACGCCCTGGACTCAAGGCCCCGAGAGAGACCTGATCCGTGCGATTGGCATACACGGCCAGACTATCCGCCATGCGCCTGACCAGGGCTATACCCTGCAATTGAATGCCCCTGCTCTTCTGGCCGAACGCTGTGGAGTGGACGTGATTGCGGATTTCCGCAGCCGGGATATAGCGGCGGGCGGCCAAGGTGCACCTTTGGTGCCCATCGTCCATGAAGCCCTGTTCCGTCACGAACATGGCCGCGTCATTCTAAACCTGGGTGGAATTGCGAATATCTCCCTGCTGCTGCCTGGACGCGATGTTTTTGGCTTCGATACTGGCCCGGCGAACATGCTGCTGGATGCCTGGGTGAACAAGCATCAAGGCCAGTCCTACGACAAGGGCGGACAATGGGCTGATAGCGAGGCATCTGATCCTGCCTTGCTTGGCAGCCTATTGAGCGAACCCTGGTTTGCTCTGCCTGCTCCTAAATCTACAGGTCGTGATCTGTTCAATTTGGGGTGGCTGCAGGAGCATCTGGATCGTGTTGATCCGAAAGGCGAGCTTCAGCCTGCTACGGTGCAATCCACTCTGATGGACTTGACCGTACATAGCGTTGCACAGGCCATCCAGCCTTACGCAGATCAGATTCAAGAGCTGATTGTGTGTGGCGGTGGCACTGCCAATCCGGCCATGCTGAAACGCCTGGGCGATCTGGTGACTATGCCTATCCGCTCCAGCGCCGAGCTGGGCATGGATCCGCAATCCATCGAAGCCCTTGCCTTTGCCTGGCTGGCTTACGCGCATATCGAACGTATTCCTGCGGGACTGCCCGCTGTGACAGGCGCACGGCGCGCTACGGTGCTAGGCGCTTGTTATCCGGCCTGAGCTACGAACAAGCCCCTCCCAAGTTGAACCAAGAAGCGTCCTCCAGCGGTTTACCCCTTAGACCTAACGGTGCACGGCCTTCAACAAAACCCCGTAAACAAAACACCCCAGACTCTGAACTCAGAGTCTGGGGTGTACTTTGTAGCAACCTGCCAAGGCCAGAAACGCTAAGCAATCAGCGCCAGCCTTGCCTTCTTACATCGTGAAGGAAGAACCGCAGCCGCAGGTAGTTGTGGCATTCGGGTTACGAATCACGAACTGAGCGCCGTCCAGGTCGTCCTTGTAATCAATTTCAGCGCCCACCAGGTATTGGAAGCTCATGGCGTCAACCAGCAGTTGCACGCCATCCTTATCAATAATGGTGTCGTCGTCGTTTACCAGTTCGTCAAAGGTGAAGCCGTACTGGAAGCCGGAACAGCCGCCACCTTGCACGAAGACGCGCAGCTTCAGTTCGGGGCTGCCTTCTTCAATCAGGAGCTCACGGACCTTCTCAACCGCTGAATCGGTAAAGATCAGTGGGGAAGGAGGGGCTTGCAGATCAACGGATTCGGTAAGAGTGCTCATGTGGTTCTCCTGCCGGCCCCCGCCGGCATGAATAATTATCATGTGATCGCCTTGCACATGACCACCCGCGGGTAAGGTGATTAGTCTGGCTGGGCGATTTTTTCCTGGCGAGAGGCGCGGATAACGCTTCCTTCCAGGACGTTCAGCGTCAAGGCGGTGGGTTCAAAGCCTGGCGGCAAAGCCAGCCAACCCATGGCGCGCTGAAACTGGTTGAAGTTTAAAACCAAGGGATCGATCTGTTCTACAGACGACTCTGCCAGTACCGAGTCCGGCCCGGAACTGGGTGATAGATCGATTTTAACGTTTTTTCCGTCTTGCCGCCCAGTCAGCTGAAACTGGAGGCGCCCGGAAAAAGCCTTTCCTTCTGGGGCGTTACGTTGCAGCAGTACCTTGTACTCCAGCAAATCACCCCTTTTCGCAACGTCCAGGGCTCGGACAGTAACAGAACCACTGGGACCGGGTGGGAGCAACTGTTCATAAAAGGCCAACTGTTCGCGCGTCTGCGCCAGTTCGGCCTGGGTAGACGACAAGGACTTTTCCAAACCCTTGCGCGTGCTCTCTTCCAGAACCAGTTGCCCGCGCAGCCCTTCAAATTCACTTTGAATTTGCTGCAGGGATTGCTGGCTACGCGCCAGATTTTGCATGGCCAGCTGTATTTGTTCGGACTGATCGGCCGGTTGAGTCAGGCTGCGGTAAAGCCACAGGCCTCCACCGCCCAACAACACTCCCAGCAATACGGCCAGCCCAATCGTAGTCGCCCCGCCCCGCGAACGGGACGGAGCGACAGTAGAAGAATTGGTTTGCGGTGATTCAGCCATAAACATTTGACCTGTTCACCAAGACCAAGTTCCCTTTAAGGCAAAATTGCAACGTGATTCAAGCCGGTTTGTTCTGGCAGACCGAACAAGATATTCATGTTCTGCACAGCCTGACCCGAAGCACCCTTAACCAGATTGTCCTGCACCACCAGAATGATCAGCTGATCGCCATTGCCAGGACGCTGCACGGAAATACGCAGCTGGTTGGAAGCGCGTACCGAGCGGGTTTCTGGCAAGGTACCGGCAGGCAGCACATCTACAAAGGTTTCCTGGGCGTAGCGCTGCTCGTACAAGGCCTGGAAGTCTGTATCCATGGCTTCGGGCTTGATACGTGCGTAGATCGTGGAGAACATGCCTCGAATCATGGGCACCAAATGGGGCACAAAGGTCAGACCGACCGGGCCACCAGCCAATCGCTGCAGCTGTTCCACAATTTCCGGATGGTGACGGTGACCCGACACGCCATATGCCTTGAAGTTGTCGCTGGCTTCAGCAAACAGATTGGGAACCGAAGCCCCTTTACCAGCACCGGACACACCGGATTTGCAGTCTGCAATCAGATGCTGGGCATCAACCAGCGCCTTGCCGCCTTCCAGCAAGGGAGCCAGGCCCAGCAAGACGGTGGTGGGGTAGCAACCCGGGTTACCAATAACCTTGGCTTGAGCAATCTTGTCGCGCAGCAGCTCTGGCAGGCCATAAGCCGACTGGCTCAGGATGTCCGGGCAACTGTGCTCCATCTTGTACCACTTCTGGAATACGTCCGTATCTTGCAGGCGGAAGTCTGCGGCCAGGTCAATAACGCGCACACCCGCTTCCAGCAGACGTTCGACCTGGCTCATGGCCACGCCATGTGGCGTGGCAAAAAAGACCACGTCACACTGTTCCAGATTGGCATTTTCCGGCGTGGAGAACTTCAGGTCCACATGACCACGCAGGTTCGGATACATATCCGATACCGGCACACCATCCTCTTTACGCGAGGTAATGGCAACCAGTTCTACCTGGGGGTGCTGACTTAACAGACGCAGCAACTCGACCCCGGTGTAACCTGTACCGCCAACAATCCCTACCTTGATCCGGGTATCGCTATGTGTAGCCATGAACTTTCCTGAAAGAGAGACGAGCAAAAATTCTATCTTAACGTAGTCCTGCCTGTTCTCAAGTACCAGACCGGGCAAAGCAGGACAAATGTAGCCAGCAAACAAAAACCCCGGACACGTCCGGGGTTTTTGAGCACCATAAACAGGTCGCGAAGCGAATTAACGCTTGCTGAACTGTTTGCGGCGACGTGCTTTGTGCAGACCGACTTTCTTACGCTCAACAGCACGAGCGTCACGAGTCACCAAGCCAGCTTGTTTCAGTTCTGTCTTCAGTGTTGCGTCGTAGTCGATCAGAGCGCGGGTGATGCCGTGACGGGCAGCACCGGCCTGGCCGCTTTCGCCGCCGCCATGCACGTTGATCTTGATGTCAAACGATTCAACATGGTTGGTCAGCACCAGGGGCTGACGCACAATCATGCGACCCGTTTCACGAGCAAAGTATTCGTCAACAGGCTTGCCGTTGACTACGATTTGACCCGTACCCTTCTTGATGAAGACACGAGCAACGGAGGTCTTGCGACGGCCCGTACCGTAATTCCAGTTACCAATCATGACCTATCCTTAGATGTCCAGAGTTTTAGGCTGTTGAGCACTGTGAGGATGCTCGGCACCAGCGTAAACCTTCAGTTTCTTGGCCATGGCGTAGCCCAGAGGGCCTTTTGGCAACATACCCTTGACGGCCTTTTCGATGGCACGGCCTGGGAAGCGCTCTTGCATGGTTTGGAAGTTGGTTTCGTAAATACCGCCTGGGTAGTTCGAGTGACGATAGTACTTCTTATCCTGCGCCTTGTTACCGGTCACGGCAATGTCAGCAGCGTTGATGATAATGATGTAATCGCCGGTATCAACGTGAGGGGTATATTCGGGTTTGTGCTTACCACGCAAACGGCGTGCGACTTCGCTGGCCACACGACCAAGGACTTTGCCTTTAGCGTCAATCACAAACCAGTCACGTTTGACTTCAAGCGGCTTGGCCACGAAGGTCTTCATGATGGTTCCTAAATATTAAAATTCTGGGTCAAAGCAACATGCTCGGCCCATACAATCTACCCGCTGTTTCAAGCCGGGCAGCTCTATTTGACCCTGCCAAGGCGTTATATTCCGCCCGTGCATTTCTGCCAAATAGCTCGCCATAATAACATAAATAGTGGATAACACTAGGGTTTTGCACAAAAACACAGGTTTTTTGCCACAACCAGGCGCTCTCTCATAAAGGGAAGGCGCATTAAAAACCCCTGCTTTCCAAAGGAAAAACAGGGGTTAACAAGACTGGTTAGTCGAACCGGAGCAGACTGCCCTGCCCGGTCCCAACTACGGGGATCAGCCTTTTTTCTGGTTTGCCAGAGCAATGCCCAGGTAGTTGTCGTAAGAGCCTTCGGCCACACGGAACCAAGGCACAATCGCGTCACGAAAGCCCATGTAGTCGTCGTGAATCTTCTTGAACATGGGATCCTTGTCGCAGAACTCCTTGTACAGAATATTGGCGGTCTTGAAGGACTCGTCCATCACGTCTCGCGGGAAGGCTTTCAGTACCGCACCGCTGGCGATCAGGCGACGCAGGGCGCCTGGGCTTTGGGCGTCGTACTGACAGATCATGCGCTCGCCCGCAGCACGCGAAGCAATTTCAATCAGGGACTGGTATTGCTTGGGCAGTGCATTGAAAGCAGCGTCGTTCACGTACAGCGAAACCTGGGCCGACCCCTCCCACCAACCGGGATAGTAGTAATACTTGGCCACTTTCTGGAAGCCCAGTTTCTCGTCATCCACAGGACCGACGAATTCCACGGCGTCCAGTGTGCCTTTTTCCAGCGATGGGTAAATATCGCCTGGTGGCACTTGCTGAGGCACCACGCCCATGCGGGCCAGCACTTCGCCAGCAAAACCGGCCGTACGCATCTTCAGACCTTTCAGGTCTTCCAGAGAGTTGATTTCCTTGCGGTACCAACCACCCATCTGGGTGCCGGTGTTACCGAAAGCGAAGTTGATGATGTTGCGAGTGGCAAACAGTTCACGCAGCAGCTTGGTACCGTTGCCTTCCTGCATCCAGGCGTTCATTTGACGGGCATTCAGGCCAAAAGGCACGGCCGTGTCAAAGCTGAACGAGGGGTCTTTACCGTAGTAGTAATAAGAAGCTGTCTGACCGCACTCCACCGTGCCATTGCTGACTGCATCCATCACACCAAAACCGGGGACAATTTCACCGGCTGGGTACAGACGGATGTTGAAGTTGCCGTCCGAGGCCTCTTCCACCATCTTGCAAAACGACTGGGCTGTCGAAAACAGAGCCGGGGTAGCGGGACCGTAAGTCGATGTCAGCTTCCAATTAACCTTGGGATTGCTTTGGGCAATAGCAGGAGCAGCAATAGCGGCGGTACTGGCTACGGCGCCAAGACCTGCCTTTTTCAGAAACGAGCGACGCTGCATGAATAACCTCCTTGTGGGTATTCGATAACTGGGAAATATTTTTATGCTATGGATAGTACACTGGCGCGCCCCGAATGGGGGGCTGGGAAAGCCCGGATTATCCCGCAAATCCGGCCCTATATTGTCGGGTCTTTGACCTGAAACACCTGAACGGCGCTCCATAGAGAACGGCCTGAGTCGGAAGCGACTCCGAACTCAGGCCGTAAACATCTGTTTATTGAGCGCCCTCTTGCCCGTGGCAAGGTATAAGGGGCCAAGCCAGTTTTCCAGGTAGCAGAAATCAGGAACCGGCCACCGACATCTGCTCGATCAGGATGGAACCCGTACGCTTGGAGCCAGCCGCAAAGGTATCAGCACCCACGGCCACAATCTGCACAAACATCTCGGCCAGATTGCCTGCAATCGTCACTTCTTCCACGGCATGCTGAATGCGACCATTTTCCACCCAGTAGCCAAAGGCACCACGCGAGTAGTCGCCGGTCAGGTAATTGATACCCTGGCCGATCAGCTCAGTTACCAGCAGACCACGGTCCATTTTCTTCAACATGGCATCCAGGTCGTCCTCGGGACGAGTCAGGCGCGAGCTCAGCAGCAAATTGTGCGAACCACCGGCATTCCCCGTAGAAGGCATGCCCAGTTTGCGGCCTGCGTAGGAAGACAGAAAATAGCCTTTCAGCTCGCCGCCACGCACTACATCACGGTCGCAGGTACGCACCCCTTCCGAGTCAAACGGTGCACTGCCCATGGCGGCAGCCAGATGCGGACGCTCCAGCACGTCAATGTGCTTGGCCATGACAGACTTGCCCAAAGAATCCAGCAGGAAGCTGGTTTTGCGATACAGGGCCGAGCCACTGGTGGCCTGCACCAGAGAGCCGATCAAGCCCACAGCCAGCGGGGCTTCAAACAACACCGGATAGCGGCCGGTCGGAATACGGCGGGCCGACAGGCGCGACAAAGTGCGCTCGGCCGCATAACGCCCAACCGACTCGGGGCTGGCCAGGCGGGAAGGGTCACGCGAGCTGCTGTACCAGTAGTCGCGGTGCATATTGTCGCCCTTGCCGGCAATGGGGCTGACGCTGAGCGAGTGACGGCTATAGGGGTAGCCCCCAAGAAAGCCGCGGCTGTTACCCATCACAAAATGCCCTTCCAGCGTATCGACCGACGCGCCTTCGGAATTACTGATCAGAGGACTCAACTCCAGCGCAGCCTGCTCGGCACGAATCGCCAGTTTGGCGGCCTGATCCGCGTCCAGCAGCCAGGGATGGTGCAGGTGCAGATCGGGATAGCTTTGCGCCAGCATGTCTTTTTCAGGCAGCCCAGCAAAAGGATCTTCAGCGGTGTAGCGGGCAATATGCCAGGCGGCTTCCACCGTTTCACGCAGCGCCTTGATCGAAAAGTCCGACGTGGAGGCCGAGCCACTGCGCTGGCCTGCAAACACGGTCACACCCAAGGAGCGGTCTTGCGTCTGCTCTACCGTTTCCAGTTCCATCTGGCGCACAGAGACGGCCAGACCTTTGTTTTCTGAAATATCGACGGCAGCATCACTGGCGCCCAGTTTTTTGGCATGCCGCAGCGCTTCATCCACCAATTCACAAAACTGGAACTGATTGGCACTGATCGACAATTGGGAAATAGTTGGATGACTCATTGCTACTCTTTGAGGGTTAGGCGGTTATCATAGCCAATTGGCGACAATCTTTGCTATTTCACTTCTTATGGCCCGTCCACGCACTGAAATCGATGAAAACGGTTACGACCGCCCCAGCAAATCGCAGGTAAAACGCGAAATGCACGCTCTGCTCGACCTGGGCAAACGCCTGATTGAGCTCTCGGACGACCGACTCAAACAACTTGATCTGGGCGAGCCCTTGATGGCTGCCATCAAGGATGCCAAGCGCATCAGCCCGACGGCCCGCGAAGGACGCCGCCGTCAAATCCACTACGTGGGCAAGCTGATGCGCAATGTGGAGCCCGAACCGATCCTGAAACAACTGGACGTCTGGGAAAACGGCTCCAAGGAAGACACCCGTGCCATGCACAGGCTGGAAGCGCTACGCGACCTGTTGTTGCGTGATGACGACGCTCTGACCGAATTCATGAATGAATTTTCCGGCGCCGATATCCAGCAATTGCGCACCCTGATTCGTGCCGCACGCAAAGAAGCCGAGAAAAATTCCACACTGGTACAAGGCCAGGACCCACAGCGCAAGCACTACCGCGCCCTGTACCAGTACATCAAGACCTTGGTAGATCTTTCGGAGTCCGCATGAACCCTCTGCTTGAGTCGATTGAGATTGAAACCGGTGCCAACCCTCAGCACGCCGTTATCTGGCTTCATGGCTTAGGCGCTGACGGCCACGATTTCGCCCCTATAGTGCCAGAGCTGGGCCTGCAAAACGCCCCCGCTATTCGTTTCATTTTCCCGCACGCCCCCATCCAGCCCGTCACCATCAATGGCGGCATGGCCATGCGTTCCTGGTACGACATTTATGTGGCGGACCTGGTGCGCCACGAGGACGAAAGCGGCCTGCGCCAATCGCAGATCGAAGTGCAGAACCTGATTGCCCGCGAAAACGCTCGCGGCATTCCCACGGAAAATATTGTTCTGGCCGGTTTCTCGCAAGGCTGTGCCATGACGCTGCAAACCGGCTTGCGCTTGCCAGAGCGTCTGGCTGGCATGCTCTGCCTGTCCGGTTACCTGCCTTTGGCGACAGCGGTGGAAAAAGAACGTCATCAGGCCAATCAGAACACGCCTATATTCATGGCGCATGGCAGCATGGACCCGGTCGTGCCTCTGACACGTGCCGAAGCCAGCCGTCAGCAACTGGAAGCCATGGGCTATCAGGTGCAATGGAATGTCTACCCCATGCCCCACGCTGTTTGCCCGGAAGAAATCAGCGCGATTGGCCACTTCCTGAAACAGGTACTGCGCTAATCAGAGCACAAGACAAAAAAACGCCGCTGCAATCACAGCGGCGTTTCTTATTCAGCTTTTCATTGATAGATCCGAGCAATACGCTCTTGCCAGGTCTTTTCCCGAACCTGCACCCCATCCTCTTTCAGCACCCGCGTGAAAGTCAGGTAGAAATACGACTCGTCGGACTCGATCCGAGCCTGGGCTGACATATCAATCTCCCGCCCCTTGATCGTAAAGACATTGCGCCGATCACCCTGATAGCGCGCCTTGGCAGGCGTAGCATCATTGACCTCCCAGCGATACATCTCCTCGGAGCGGTACAAATTGTCATGCAGCACCCAGCTAAGCTCATTGCTGGTGGTGAACGTCGAATCGCCCGTAGCTTCATTACGAACACTGCTGAACATGGGGCCATCCCCGTCAATAGTGCGGCCGAAAGGAGCCGCTTCACTCGCCTGGGGTGGCGACATGACGCAAGCCTGCGTACCCTGCTCCCGCACAGGCACCACGGGCAGGTCTACCCAGGTATCCGCACCCGGAAACAGACTGGTGACACCCGGCGTCGGGCTGGGCCAGACCATAGGGAACTGCGCATTGCTCACCGCCAGGCGGATACGATGGCCCGGCTTGAAACGCCACGTAGTGAAGTGAATGGATGTTTCCAAATTGGTGGCCTTACCCGGCACCAAGGGCTGTGGTTCCAGACGCGAGATACGCTGGGAAGGGTTGATGATTGCCCCGCTGACCAAAGAAACCTGCCCATTCGGGGCCACATCCTCCAGTCGCACTGTCCATTGATAGAAAGGCGCATCAGCCGCGACCTTCAGACGTACCTTAGGCATACCCATGATTTCCATGGCATCGCTCAAGGGCGCGGAGTCATACACCAGGCTATGTGCATCATCGGCAGCCATATCGCCCGTTTGCTCACCCCACCAGCCACCACCCGCCAAACCCGCTCCAGCCTTGTAACGCAAGGTCTGAGCCAAACCGGAGGCAGGAGAAATAGCAGCCAGCTGGTGTCCGGCCTGAGGATGCAGACGTTGAGTCCGCGCGCCTTCCACCGGCCATTGCGGATCACAGCGCCAATAACCGGGCACGCTGGTCCGATCGGTAGCGGGAGCATGGCCGGTACGCATGAAGGCCATCCGACGCGGTTCATCCAGAATTCCGGTATCTATGTCTTTAAGCCAGTAGTCCCACCAGCGCACCGCCTTCTCGCGCCACTCATAATTCGGGCCAGGCACGCCATATTCTGGCCAGGCGTGGTTCCAGGGCCCCATTTCCACAATTACAGGCGCTTTCGAGGTTCGACTGACATCCAGCGCAAAATCACGATAGCCATCCAGCAAGCCACCAATCAAATAGGCCGGGACTTCCAAAGGCTGCTTTTTGAAGGCCAGGGACTCGGCACGCCAGAAATCGCCGTCCTGTTGTTGACGCAGCCAGGTAAAAATCCAGGGCTCGCGGTCAAAACGGTTCTTGAAATACTCCTGGTCAATCCGATAATCCGGGCTTTGCGGCATGGCGTTATCGGTATCAATCTGGTGCGCATAGGAGTCAATATGCAAGGCACCATCAATATAGTGAACGTCGTTGTAAAACAGATCGGTAGAACCGTGCGCCGCGATAATGGCCTTGAGTGCTGGCGGTTTTCTGTGAGCCGTCATCAAGGAGTTGAAGGCGCTCCAGGACAGGCCGTACATACCCACCTTGCCATTGGACCAGCTCTTGCGAGACAACTGATCGATCAGCTCCTCGGCATCGGCAATCTCGGCAGCGGAATACTCGCTAACAGGGACAGGGCCAGAGCTGCCACCTGTGCCACGCACATCAACCCGCGCCAGCACATAGCCCCGCTTGGCAAAATAAGAGCCGTACTCGTAGTCACCCAGCGCGAAGAAGTCGTCCTTGCGATAAGGCAGCATCTCCAGAATGACCGGGAAGGCTTCACCCGGTGTTTTAGCCGATGGCCGATAATACGTCACCGCCAAGCGCACACCATCGCGCATTTCCAGGCTGTCGTTCTCCATGGAGAACTCGTAATGGTTTTTTTCAGGTGGCATCGCTGTCTGCCCGGAGCAAGCCAGCAGGCCGCCTATCAAGAACAAGCCCAGCACCCAGCGCTGCAAAGCAGCCAGATTCAATCGCATCATTGTGTCCCCGGTATGTGGCGCCGTCGGTGGTGGGCACCATCCATTGATGCGGCGGCAGCCAGCAATCCAGCGCTGTACTGCCTGCCATCACGAGTGCATCATAGTCCCGCCACCGTTGAGTGAATTGGGACATCAGGGGAACAATTAAACGGGTATTTACCTGACAAGCAGACAGGCCTGCCTGTGCCTAATCCGAGCGACGGGTCTCACCCAGATCCAGCCAGACACGACGCATGCTGGGATCTTCCGGGTCCGCATCGTTCTGAAAGCCCAGACGCTTCATCAGAGCTTGCATAGGCGCATTGGAGGCCAGCACATAGCCGTCGATGTAGGTCAGCCCCTGCTCGGCGGCAGCCTGTATCAGCGCCTCCATCAGGATGACTCCCAGACCACGCCGCTGCCAGGCATCCCCGATAACCAGGGCGTACTCCGCCCCCCGACCATCACCATTACGAAGATAGTGGGCAAAGCCAATAATCTCGTCACGGGGATGGTTACGGTTATCTGGATTGGGCGAACGCACGGTAGCGATCAGCGCCAGCTCCCGGTCGTAGTCGATGCGGGTGTAGCGCGACAACATGCGTGGAGTCAGTTCTCGCAGCATGGACACAAAGCGCATGTAGCGACTTTCATCCGACAGGCCACGCATAAAGGTCTGCAAGGCCTCGGCGTCCTCGGGACGTATAGGGCGCAAGGTCCAGCGCTGCCCATCCTTGAACTGACGCCGCTCAATCATGTGACGCGGATAGGGATGAATCGCCATGTGGCGATAGCCAGCCGTTTCAGGCAGTACCAGCATGGACTGCCTGCTCAGGGAAATGGAAATGCTCTTGATGTACAGGCTATTCTCGCCCGCCATGATGGGGTCCAGCACCACACGGCGCACGCCGGGCAACTCGCTCATCAAATCCGAAAGACGCTCCAGCACCTGCAACAGTTGCGTCAACACCAAAGGCGTCAATTGCGAGGACAGGCTCTTGCGCCACAAGGGACTACGCTCCACCAACTGGCGCGCCAGATAGCGGTTCAGCGGTGGCAGTTCTACCGCCGGATAGGATGAGGAAAGCCAATCCGCGTGATCGGCCCCACCAAAGACGGCGTAAGGGCCCAACTTGTCGTCGGTCTCAAAACGCAGACCCATGGGCGGGACATCAGGATCAGGCTCACCCTGATCGTGCGTCACACGCAAGTCGACAACAGGCACGTGGAAGTAGCGCAGCAGATCGCGGCACTCCTGCTCGCTAGCCTCGCGGCGCTCGCTTTGAATCTGGCGTACCAGTTCTCGGGCAGGCTCTACCTCAGGCAAGGTGCCCAGCGGCAAAGGCGGCAAGGTCTGCTGCGACAAATGCTGGTTGTAGTGATAGCGGGCCAGCAGATCGAAGGCGTTGGCAGCCGTATCCGGGGTACGGAAAGCCGGCGTCCCCACACCATCGAGCAAATGACGCAGGGGACGCATATCCGCATCCCCAATCAAGCACGTAATAATGGGTTTGCGAGCACTGGCCGACAGCATGGCCAGCTCACGCGATACCGCCGGCATATCGGCCAAGGGGTCTGGTGTCAGCAAGACCAGCACCCCGTCAATTTCCTTGTCATCCAGCAAGGTGGAAATAACCGAGTCGATACGCATGGGCGTCAGTGGCACATAAGTGACCACCGGGTTCTGAACCTGGTCGCCAGGAGCCAGCAGATTATCCAGCGCCCGCTGGGTAGAGGGCGACAGCTCCGGGCAGGTCACCGCGGCATCCGAACCCAGTACATCCAAAGCCATCTGCGCGGCCCCATTCCCATTGGAGAACAAGGCAATACGCCGCCCTTTGGGACGGCGGGTGTAAACCAGCACTTTCAGGGCCGAGAACAGCTGCACAAAATAACGAATGCGCACCGCCCCCACACGCCGCATCAAGGCATTGAAGACCGCCTCGTGGGCCTCGCCCTGCTGACGCTGACCGCCTACTTTCAGGACCACCACAGGTTTGACGGCCGCTACGGCGTGCAAGGCACTGGTGAAACGACGAGAAGCAGGTGTGTGCTCCAGATACAGCGCAATACTGTCCGTGCGCGGGTCCATGGCCAGATATTCAAGCACCTCGGGCACGTCGATAACGGCCTCGTCCCCGACCGACACAATGGCAGAGAAACCCAGGCTGACATCCTCAGCCCAGTCCATCAAGGCCGAGGTAATGGAGCGTGACTGAGACACCAAGGCCACACGGCCCGCCAGAGCCATTTGCGGCTCGTGACTTAAATTGATGCCCAGATGCGGCCGTTGTATCCCGAAGGCACGCGGCCCCAGCACCAGACAATTATTGATACGGGCCCAGGAGCGCGCATACACCATGTCTTCCATAGGATCGCGGGAGGCCAGATTGGAGGGCAGCAACAGAACCACACGTGGCTTATGCACCCGGATGGCATCCAGGGCCTGTGGCAAACGCACCGGCTCGATACACACCAGCGCCAGATCCAGGCGCTGTGTATCGGTCAGTCCTTCCAGACGATCGGGCACCAGCACTTGCGTGGCTGTAATCCGTGCCTGCGTGATCCGCCCAGCCAATCGGGCTGGCATCTCGTTGATCAGGGGCAAAGGCAAGGTGGACACGACCAACACCGAACGGGGCTCAAACAATGCTGTCAGACGATGCCTTAGGGCTGCCATGATTGTTCCGCCATAAGAAAACCACACACCAAAATAATGAATTCTCCCATCTTAAGCACAGCCGCCTACAAATAAAAGAGACTTGGCTGGCTATCTCTGTCTTGCATCATGCAGCCGGTTTTTATCCCGTGGCGGGCCATTCATATACTTTCGTATAGCAACCATACGCCAATGCCTGGGCAAAACGGGCGCAAAGCCAGTCGCAAAGCGGCTTGCAGGTCGTAAAATAACACCCGTTCGGAAAGCAGGACCTTTCGTTCTCTCTGACAGGAAAAAACACACTATGTCCAGCGACGACAGTCGAAGAAAGATGCTGCACAGGCCCCTCAGACGCTACTGACCCACCGGGTTGTCTGCTGATGTGGCTTGCGCAGCACGATCAGGAGTCAACCATGCACCGCATTATTCATACTGGACCGATCCGGGCCCTGACCTCGTCGGGTTCGCATCTTGCCACACCTTGCCCTCGCGAGCGTGCTGTTCCTGGCCGCCGCCCCGCTATTGCCTGGCGTATCAACACGGCCAGTCGCAAACCAGAAATTCACTGGATTGCAGACAGTGACAAACCACCCTCAGCGCGAGTGTGGCGCTGCACCTTGCCCAGCCACTAAACGCTGGCCTGACGCTTACTAAATCCGCTTGTTCTTATCTTTAGTTTGCCGACCCTCACACCGGTCGGCAGGACCTGCTGTGTCCATCTCTTGGGATGGACAGCACCGTCACGCCTGTACACCAGGAGCATTACATGAGCATTCAACAACATCGTCCGCCACTGCGCTCAGTGGACTACGACGCCAAGCTGCGCACGGCCACCGAAACCGGGCTTAGCCTGGAGACAACCCTGGCCTCTGTACAAGCCAATCTGAATGGCCTGACCGACGCCGAAGCCTTGAGCCGCCTGACCGAATACGGACCTAACGAGGTCGCCCGGGACAAGCCCGCCCACGCCCTGATTCAATTGGCGCTGGCCTTTAAAAATCCCTTTATTGCGGTCCTGATGGTGCTGGCCGCCGTTAGTGCTGTCACCGACATTATTTTGCCCATGCGCTCGGGCGAAGAAGTGGACTACACCGGCGTGCTGATTATTGTGGTCATGGTCACCTTGAGCGGCCTGCTGCGTTTCTGGCAGGAGTACCGTTCCGGCAAAGCTGCCCAGGCTCTGAAAGCCATGGTTCGTACCACCGCCAGCGTACAACGACGCTCTACCGTGTCCAGCGCCACGGTCATGCGCGAAATCCCCATGAGCCAGATCGTGCCCGGCGATATTGTGCGCCTGTCGGCTGGGGACATGATCCCGGCAGACCTGCGCTTGATAGAGTCCCGCGACTTGTTCGTCAGCCAGGCCGCCCTGACAGGTGAAGCCCTGCCTGTCGAAAAGTACGATGTCTTTAGCGCAGTCAGCAGCAAAAGTGCTACGGCGTCCAGCTCCCAGGCCGGTGTGCTGGACCAGAACAATATGTGCTTTATGGGCACCAACGTAGTCAGCGGTACGGCCACGGCAGTGGTTGTGGCCACCGGTGCCAAGACCTATTTCGGCTCGTTGGCCAAAGCCATTGTCGGTTCGCGCGCCGAAACTTCTTTTGACCGGGGCGTAAACAGCGTCAGCTGGCTGCTGATTCGCTTCATGCTGGTCATGGTGCCCATCGTGCTGCTGATCAACGGTTTCTCCAAAGGCGACTGGACCGAAGCCTTCCTGTTCGCACTGGCCGTTGCCGTGGGCCTAACCCCTGAAATGCTGCCCATGATTGTGTCCTCCAACCTGGCCAAGGGCGCGGTGGCCATGGCCAAGAACAAGGTGGTGGTCAAGCGTCTGAACGCGATCCAGAACTTTGGTGCCATGGACGTGCTGTGTACCGACAAGACCGGCACCCTGACACAAGATCGCATCATTCTGGAACACCATCTGGGTCTGGATGATCGCAACAGCCCCCGCATTCTGGAACTGGCGCTGCTCAACAGCCTGCACCAAAGCGGCGTGAAGAACCTGATGGATCAGGCGGTACTGCGCTTCGCAGAAAAAACACCCTCTGCCCTGCAAGCCATTGGCTCCTACCGCAAGATAGACGAACTGCCTTTTGATTTTGTGCGTCGTCGCCTATCGGTTGTCGTGCAAAATCCGCAAGGCGAACAGCTCATGGTCTGCAAGGGTGCGGTGGAAGAAATGCTCAGCATTGCCACCCACGTACAAGACGGTGACCAGCGCTTGCCACTGGATACCGAGCAACGTGCCCGTTTGCTGAAAATGGCTTACCGCTACAACTCGGACGGCTTCCGTGTCCTGCTGATTGCCACTCGCCGTATTCCTGTCGAACAGGCCAAGAGCCGTTATGAAGCCCAGGATGAACGCGAGATGACGGTACAAGGCTTGCTGACCTTCCTGGACCCACCAAAGGAAAGTGCTGCCCAAGCGATTGCCGCCCTGACCGAGCACGGTGTAGCCGTAAAAGTACTGACCGGCGATAACGAAATCATTACCGCGAAAATCTGCCGTGAAGTGGGCCTGGAGCCCGGCAAGCCTTTGCTCGGACCTGAAATCGAGCTGATGCAAGACCCCGATCTGCGTTGCGCTGTCGAGCGCCACTCGGTTTTTGCCAAGCTCACGCCCCTGCAAAAATCACGTGTACTCAAAGCGCTGCAAGCCAATGGTCACACCGTCGGTTTTCTGGGGGATGGCATCAACGACGCCCCCGCCCTGCGCGATGCCGACGTGGGGATTTCGGTGGATAGCGGCACGGATATTGCCAAGGAATCGGCAGACATCATCCTGCTGGAAAAGAACCTGCTGGTTCTGGAAGAAGGCGTGATCAAAGGCCGCGAAACCTTTGGCAACATCATCAAGTACCTGAACATGACAGCCAGCTCCAACTTTGGCAATGTTTTCTCGGTGCTGGTGGCCAGTGCGTTCATCCCCTTCCTGCCCATGTTGGCGATCCACTTGCTGATTCAGAACCTGCTCTACGATATCTCCCAGCTGGCTTTGCCCTGGGACCGCATGGACAAGGACTTTCTACGCAAACCGCGTAAATGGGATGCCAAGAATATTGGCCGCTTCATGATCTGGATAGGCCCGACCTCATCCATCTTCGACATCACCACCTTTGTCCTGATGTGGTACGTGTTTGGCGCCAATACGCCCGAACTGCAATCGCTGTTCCAGTCCGGCTGGTTTATTGAAGGCTTGCTCTCGCAGACACTGGTTGTTCACATGCTGCGTACGCAAAAGATCCCCTTCATCCAAAGCACCGCAGCCCTGCCTGTGATGCTGATGACCTTCCTGATTGCCGCTATTGGTATTTATCTGCCCTTCTCGGGCGTCGGTGCACTGGTTGGCCTGCAGCCTTTGCCTTGGGAATACTTCCCGTGGCTGGTCGGCACCTTGCTGGCTTACTGCCTGGTCGCACAGGGTATGAAAATGCTGTACATCCGCCGCTTTGGCCAGTGGTTCTAAGTCGGACAGGTCTGGGCCCCCGGAAATCCTTTCGGGGGCTCAGGCCTTAACGCACATTCTGAAAGAACCTCGGGTATATGATGGCCACACGACAGACACCATCCTGCAGCCTGGCCCATACACGAAAAATATGACACCGCCCCTTCGCTTCCTATCGAGCAAAACCTACCGAGCCTTGGCCCTGACCGGCATCTGTATTTTGATGGCGCTAGTCTTCATTGCCGATACCGTCACCAACTACGCTATCGCCGCTGCGGTCTTTCACACCCCGCTGCTGCTGATAGCGATTCGTTTTCTGTCGGCACGGCAAGTTGTTGCCCTGACTACCATCAGCATGGTGCTGACCGTGGTCAGTTTTCTGCTGACCCGCTCGGGCGACTACGACGTGGGCCTGGTCAATACCGGCATCAGTATTATTGCCATCGCGATCACCTCGTATCTGGGGCTGAAGCTCAAATCCGTGCAGGCGGCGGCTCATGAGACGCGCGAGCATTTGCTGCGACTGTCCCGTTTGACTACCCTGGGCCAGCTCAGCACCTCGATTGCCCATGAAGTCAGCCAGCCTTTGGCCGCCATCAACAGCAGCGCGGGCGCCTGTCAGCGCTGGCTGGAAGCCTCGCCCCCTAATGTCAAGAAGGCACAGGCTGCCGCGCAGCGTATTGTGTACGACGCCCAGCGCGCCAAGGATGTGCTGGATCGGGTACGCAGCATTACCCGTAACGAAGCCCCCACCAGCAGCGCTTTTGATTTGAATCTGGCTCTGACCGAGCTGCTTAGCCTGTCCGGTGGCGAGATGCGACGTCAGCATATCGACCTGCGTCTGGCCCTGCAGTCCGATCTGCCCCAGGTCTTTGCCGACCGGGTTCAAATTCAGCAGGTAATGGCCAATTTGCTGCTCAATGCCATCGAAGCCCTGTCCCCTCCCTCGGACTACCATGCGGCTCATATCACCATAGAAACCAGCGTCTTGCCCGGCGACAAGCCGCAAGCCAACAAGGTGCTGTTTTCCATCAAGGACAATGGTCCCGGCTTGTCGGGCACGCAACTGTCTCAGTTGTTTGATACCTTCTGGACCACCAAGGCAAGCGGCCTGGGCCTGGGTCTGACCATCAGCCGCACCATTATTGATGCCAATAACGGCCATATCTGGGCCACTGACCAAGCCGATGGTGGTGCTGCCTTTCATTTCACCTTACCTTTGGCGCCATGACAGAAAATCTGGATTCCTCTCTGAACACGCCCACCGTCTACATCATTGATGATGACCCGTCCGTTCGCGCTGCCCTGGACGATTTGCTGGCCAGCGTAGGCTTGAACGCGCTGAGCTTTGCCTCTACACGAGACTTTCTGGCGCATCCTTTATCTGATGCTCCTGCCTGTCTGGTGCTGGATGTGCGCATGCCCGAGCAAAGCGGCACGGATTTTCATTTGCAGATGGAATCGCGCGGGCTGCATATGCCGGTCATCTTTATTACTGGCCACGGCGATATTCATATGGCGGTCAAGGCCATCAAGCATGGTGCCTGGGATTTTCTGACCAAGCCTTTTGTAGATCAGGCCCTGATTGATGCCGTGCAGTCGGCTCTGGCTGCTGATGCGCAGCGCAAGGAAGAAGCCAGAACCCGGCTGACTTTGCAGCAACGCTGGGACAACCTGAACGCCGGCGAGCGCGATGTCTTTGAGCGGGTGGTGCAAGGCCTGCTGAACAAGCAGATCGCGGCCGAGCTGGATGTGAAGGAAGTGACGGTCAAAGTTCGCCGCGCCCGCGTGATGCAAAAAATGCAAGCCGGGTCGCT
The DNA here is from genome assembly GCF_052931795.1 of Alcaligenes sp. RM2. Classification (NCBI taxonomy): domain Bacteria; kingdom Pseudomonadati; phylum Pseudomonadota; class Betaproteobacteria; order Burkholderiales; family Alcaligenaceae; genus Alcaligenes; species Alcaligenes sp. RM2. Next base: position 159,107 of record NZ_JBRFIO010000003.1, on the reverse strand, counting down.
GGCGGAACTGGTGCGCCAGTTCGATCAACTCAATACAGAAAGCGGCCATTAGGACAGTTCTACGCGGCGGTTCTTTCCTAGTTGGCGTGCTGGGTTAAAATACGCAGATTCGGTCCCGTATGCGGGCTTCCCAAGGTCAAGGCCACACACAAGTTATGAGCACGTCTACTTCCAACGTCATCCGCACCCGTTTTGCCCCCTCGCCCACTGGTTATCTGCACCTGGGCGGCGCACGCACTGCACTGTTCTCCTGGGCCTTTGCCCGTCATCATCAAGGCACTTTTGTGCTGCGTATTGAGGATACGGATCTGGAGCGTTCCACCCCCGAGGCGGTTCAAGGCATTCTGGATGGTATGCAATGGTTGGGCCTGGATGCCGACGAAGGTCCGTTCTACCAGATGCAGCGCATGGATCGTTACCGCGAGGTCATCGCCCAGCTGCTGAAAGACGGCCATGCCTATTACTGCTACAGCAGCCCCGAGGAAGTGGAAGCCATGCGCGAAAAAGCGCGTGTTCAAGGTTTGAAGCCTCGTTATGACGGTACCTGGCGTCCTGAGGCTGGCAAGCAATTGCCTGCCATCCCGGCTGATCGCAAGCCTGTAGTTCGTTTCAAGAGCCCCCAGTCCGGCGCAACCAGCTGGGACGATATGGTGAAGGGCCGCATCAGCTTTGATAACAGCGAGCTGGACGATCTGGTCATTGCCCGCCCGGATGGCACGCCTACATACAACTTCTGCGTGGTGGTGGACGATTGGGACATGGCGATCACTCATGTGATTCGCGGTGACGATCACGTGAACAACACGCCACGTCAAATTGTGATTTTGCAGGCTTTGGGCGCGACTTTGCCTGAGTACGGTCACGTGCCCATGATTCTGGGCCCTGATGGCGAGAAGCTGTCCAAGCGTCATGGTGCGGTCAGCATCATGGATTACGACAAGGACGGTTATCTGCCTGAGGCCATGATCAATTACCTGGCTCGTTTGGGCTGGAGTCACGGAGATGACGAGCTGTTCACCCGCGAGCAGTTGGTGGAGTGGTTTGATACGCGCAGTCTGAGCAAGTCGGCTTCGCAGTGGGACCCCAAGAAGTTGAACTGGGTGAACGCCCATTACATCAAGGCCAGTGACAATGCGGATCTGGCCGAGCGTGTGGCTCCCCGTATTGAGGCCTTGGGTGGCAAGACGGATGGTCAGGACTTGCCCGGCATCATGGGTTTGTTGAAAGACCGTGCCGAGACTTTGAATCAGCTGGCTGAAGGTGCTTTGCTGTTCTGCCGTCCTTTCGAGCCCGCCAGCGATGAGCTGATGGCCGAGGTATTGACGCCGGAAGCGCGTGTTTTGCTGCGTGATTTTGCCAGCAAGGCGATTAGCTTGCCGCAGTGGAATACGGAGAGTCTGGCTGCTTTGATCAAGCAGGTTCTGGCGGATCATGAGGTCAAGATGCCCAAGCTGGCTATTCCTTTGCGTGTGGCTGTGACGGGGCAGAAGCAGACGCCTGCGGTGGATGCTGTGCTGGCTTTGGTTGGGCGCGACAAAGTGTTGGGGCGTTTGGCTGGGCTGTAAGCGTTATAGCTAAGGCTTACATAAAGGGCATCTCATTCGAGATGCCCTTCTTTTTGCTTGGTACCCTGACATCGGCTCGATGGCTCGTCTATCGACGTTAAACCTGCATACCACCTAAGGCCGACTCCAACGCCACTTGCCCGATGCTCTTTGGCTCGCTCCGGCGAGCCAGGTTACTTCGTTGCAAGCAGTTGACTCATATCAAACAGCCGCATTCAGGTGGCTGACTTCGATAGTGGCTTCGCCCTTATCGCTACTGGCCCAGACCGTGCCGTCCTGGACATTCAGATTAATGGTCATGCCACGCTCGGCCAGGGCGGCTAATGCGTCAGTCCCGGCAGCATCCAGCGCATAGACCTGTATATTGCGGGCGCGACTGATCTTGTCCTTGATGCCACTCCACCAGACAGATACGTTACGGCCATAGGCCAGCACCGTCACTTTGTCCGCACGGCCACTGGCTTTGATCAGACGTCTATCGTCCGGCAGGCCCACTTCCAGCCAATGCAGCAAATTGCCGCCCAGATCATGTTCCCACAAGGCGGGCTCGTCCGAGTCGCTTAGCCCGCGCGAAAAGCTCAAGGCTTCATCCGCTTGCGCATACAAACCGTAAGCCAACAAACGCACCATCAGACGCTCTTCGGTCTCGGAGGGGTGACGAGCCAGCGTCAGGGTATGACTGCCGTAGTAAGCCCGATCGTTATCGGCCACATTAAGTTCAGCTTTATAAATCGTCGCGCGCAGAGCCATGGAGCGTCCAGCAAAAGAAACAGACAAAAAACTGGCCGCCCCCAGGACGGCCAGGAATCATTCAAACAAGCAGAGATCAGAATGGCAGGCGGTAGCCAGGCGACATTCTGGTCAAGCGATAGGTGGTACCACTTTGGTCACGCAGCACCAGATTGCGGGCTGTCAGGCTGACGATGTTGTAGTGGTTTTCATAAATCGGGTCGCCCGGTTCGGTTGTGACCCCATTGGATTCTTGCGTGCTGATTTGCAAGTCGTTGCCCTTGCGCACCCAGCAACCACTTTCGTTCAAGCCTTGCGAAGGCTTGTTGGGCCGCTTGACCTGTTCGGTGTATGCCATGGAGCCGTCAGTTTGCAAGGTGAACAAGGTACGCAACTCGCCAACCACGCCTTTCTGGCGGTGCTTGCTTAGCCAATTACCAGCCAGTTGGTCCCCCGCCGCAGCAGGCTGACATGCGGGATGGACAGGCTTGGTAGCCGCTTGTGCAGCAGGCTCGGGAGCCGGCGCTTTGACCGCGCAGGCGCTTAAAAACACGGTAGCCAGCACAGCAACCCAGGAAGTGCGTCGCAAGATATTCGCCTTCGTCATAAAACCCCGTCCTTCATGCGTACATACCGACCCACCACAGGCCAGCGAATCCTGATTATTCTACCCGAAGGCGCTTGTATTACCCCATAACAAGATGCTTCAAAGTGGCAAAGGCAAGCGGGTCACGTTCTTGATTTCACGCATGGCCACAATCGTGCGGGTTTGACGCACGCCCGGCATATTGAACAGAAAGCGATGCAGGAAATCGTCGTAGGACTCCGCGCTTGGCACCATGATCTTGAGCAGAAAATCCGCATCGCCAGTCACGGCGTGGCATTCCAGAATCTCGGGCGCATCGCGCACGGCACGAATGAAGTTATCGACTATTTCACCCGAGTGACGGTCCAGACTGATCTGGGTAAACATGCAACTTTGCAGTCCCACCTGACGGCGATCCACGCGCGCATAATAGCCTTGGATAACCTTGTTTTTTTCCAGGTTTTTGATGCGCCGCCAGACGGGCGCGGTGGACAAACCCACCTGCTCGGAGACCTGCTGAGCCGAGGCTCGGCCATCCAGTTGCAAGGCGTCCAAGATTTTTAAGTCAGTTTTATCCATATTTGAATATTTACGAAATGAACATTTCAAAGAATAGGGAATACACGCAACTATAACGCAAAAAAAAGCGAGGGCAGACTCTCTATCATGATCTCTATCTGGAGGTTTCATCATGACGCAGTCCGTCGACACTCAATACAAGCTAAGCGACAACCTGACCGCACAATCAGGACGCATCTTTTTAACTGGCACACAGGCCCTGGTGCGCATGTTGCTGACCCAGGCTCGCCTGGATAAAGAACACGGTTTGAACACCGCCGGTTTTGTCTCCGGCTACCGTGGTTCGCCGCTGGGTGGCGTGGACATGATCATGTGGAAGGCCCAGAAGTATCTGGACCAGGCCAAGGTCCGTTTCCAACCCGCTATTAACGAAGACCTGGCCGCCTCCATGATTATGGGCACCCAACAAGCTGGCGAGCGTGCCGACCGTACCGTCGATGGCGTGTTCTCCATGTGGTATGGCAAGGGCCCCGGTGTAGACCGCGCGGGCGATGCCTTGCACCACGGCCATGCTGCCGGTGCCTCCCAACACGGTGGCGTCCTGATGATTGTGGGTGATGATCACGTGGCCTCGTCCTCGTCCATTCCCCACGCCAGCGAACAATCCCTGATCGCCTGGGGCATCCCGGTGGTCAACCCCAGCTCGGTTGAAGAATACGAACGCTTTGGTATCTGGGCCTGGGCCTTGTCGCGTTACTCCGGCTCCTGGGTAGCCTTCAAAGCCATTACCGAAACCGTGGAAAGCGGCCGCTCTTTCGAGATTGCCCCTCTGGATGATCTGGCCCCGGCCTTGGCCGACAAGCAAGGCGGCAAACACCCCTACGACCCCAGCAAATTCCTGACCCCTTCCATGGAAGGTACGCTGGACGCCCGCCTGGATAGCGTGCGTGAATTTGCTCACAAGTACAGCCTGGACCGCGTGCTGGAAGCGGCACCTGATGCGCGTATCGGTATTGTGTCCACCGGCAAAGCCACACTGGATACGCTGGATGCGCTGCAACAGCTCAGCAGCCTGAAAGATCTGCCCGCCATTCGCCATCTGAAAATTGGTTTGAGCTGGCCTGTTAACCCGCAATCGCTGAACGATTTTATTGAAGGCCTGGACCACGTTCTGGTCATTGAAGAAAAGGGCCCAATCATTGAAGACCAGTTAAAGAATCTGCTCTTTAACCGTGCCCAGCGCCCTACGGTGTCTGGCAAGCGCGATATCGAAAATGAAGTGCTCATTCCTGCCGATGGCCAGCTCAGCCCTGCCCGTGTGGCCGTGGGTCTGCGTCGCTGGCTGGGCCATCACGCCAATGTGCAGTTGCCTGCCTGTACGGTGCAAAACCTGGCACCGATTGATACCAATGGTCTGACTCGTCGCCCCTACTTCTGTTCGGGCTGTCCGCACAATACTTCCACCAAAGTACCCGAAGGCAGCCAGGCTATGGCGGGTGTGGGTTGCCACTACATGGCGACCTGGATGGACCGCAAAACCCGTGGACTGACTCAAATGGGTGGCGAAGGCACGGACTGGGTGGGCCTGTCGCCCTTCATCCAGACCGGCCACATGTTCCAGAACATGGGTGAAGGCACGTATTTCCACTCCGGCTATCTGGCGATTCGTCAGGCCATTGCCGCGGGTGCCAACATTACCTACAAGATTCTGTTCAACGATGCGGTTGCCATGACAGGCGGTCAGCCGGTTGACGGCCCGATATCTGTGCCTCGCATTTGTCAGCAGACCATTGGTGAAGGTGCGCGTCGTGTGGTCATCACCACCGATGAGCCAGAACGCTATCGCGGTGTCAGCCTGCCTGCCGGTGTGGACGTTCATCACCGTCGCGAGCTGGATCGTTTGCAGCGCGAACTGCGCGAGATCCCCGGCGTCACCATTTTGATTCACGACCAGACCTGTGCGGCTGAAAAGCGCCGTCGTCGTAAAAAGAACGAGTACCCCGATCCTGCCCGTCGCCTCTTTATCAATAAGGCGGTCTGCGAAGGCTGTGGGGATTGCGGCGTGCAATCGAACTGCTTGTCTTTGGTGCCTGCTGAAACTCCCGAAGGCCGCAAGCGCCAGATCGACCAGTCCAGCTGTAATAAGGACTACTCCTGCGTGGACGGTTTCTGTCCCAGCTTTGTGTCGGTGATGGGCGGTGCCCTGCGCCGTGGCGATCAAAACGGTCAGGCCGATATGAAAGCCCAGTTGCTGGCCAAGCTGGACACGCTGCCACAACCCAATATTCAAGCCAAGGACTGCAATGTAATTGTGGCCGGTGTGGGTGGTACTGGTGTGATCACTATTGGTGCGGTGCTCTCCATGGCGGTACACCTGGAAGGCCGCTCCAGCTCCGTGCTGGACATGACGGGCCTGGCACAAAAAGGCGGCACCGTCATCAGCCACATCCGTCTATCTGCCAATAAAGAGAACACGGGTGCGGTGCGTGTCGATCCCGGCCAAGCCGACCTGGCGATCTTGTGCGACGTGGTGGCCGCCGCTCACCCCAATGCCCTTTCCTGCCTGCGTCCTGGTCATACCCACGCCATCATCAACGAATACCTGGCCCCCACGGCCGAGTTCACCCGCAACCCGGATGCCCCTTTGGATGCCCAGCACTTGCTGAGCCAACTCAAGACCACCGCTGGCGAAAACCAGGTGCGCTCTTTCAATGCTCACCAGGCTGCCACCCTGCTGTTTGGCGATAGCCTGTTGTCCAATATGCTCTTGATGGGCATGGCTTGGCAGCAAGGTTCCATGCCCGTTAGCAGTGCGGCTGTTGAACAGGCTATCCGCCTGAACGGTGTGGCGATTCAAGCCAACCTGGATGCCTTCCATTTGGGTCGCGTGCTGGCTCACGATGAGAAAGCACTGGCCAGCCTCCTGGCTCCAGCCGCTCAGGTCGTAACCTTGCAGCGTCGCGAGACACTGGAACAAATCATGCAGCGCTGCACCAGCAGCCTGGAGCAATACCAGAACGCCGCTTATGCCCAGCGCTTTAGCAGCACCATCAATGCTCTGCGTGAAGCCGAACAGAAACTGCGTCCGGGTCAGCGTCCTACTTTGACGGAAAAAGCCGCACGCAGCTTGTACAAACTGATGGCCTACAAGGATGAGTACGAAGTTGCTCGCCTGTTCAGCTCGCCCGCTTTCCGCCAGGATCTAGAGCAGCAATTTGAAGGTGACTTCTCCTTGCGCTTTCACTTCGCACCACCTTTGCTGGCACGCCGTGATCCATCTACCGGCCGCCCGCGCAAGATCACATTGGGCCCACGCACCGCCACCTTGCTACGTTGGATGGCGAAAGGCAAAGGTCTGCGCAACACGGTACTGGATCCATTTGGCTACACCCATGAGCGTCGTATGGAACGTCGCTTCTGGCGCGAATATCAGAGCCTGCTCAACAGCTTGAGCAAGAACCTGAATCAAGCCAACTACGCCACAGCGTTGGAACTGGCCGAGCTGCCCCAACAATTGCGCGGCTTCGGTCCCGTGAAAATGGAATCGGCCAAGAAGTATGAAGCCCGCTTTGCCGAGTTGTCGCAGCAGTTGAAAAACACTGGCCCGGAAATTCAGGCTGTTCCCGCCTAAGCCTTGCCCACTGCGGCTTTCGAAACGATTAACCTGCCCTTTCAGCCCTGCTTATGCAGGGCTTTTTTTTGATTTGAAGCGACATTGAAAAGCATCAATCAACCTCGAATTAAAGACCGTTTTCAAGCGCCTTTTCCATGCTTAACACAGGTCTTTCAAAGCATGAAAAGGCCATGCAATCGATCCAGCAATGCGTCAAAAATCAGAGACTTGGATGCGACTATGGGCCGATTGCACGTGTCCAGAACGCAACTTATTTGAGACAGCAGACACCGATTCCTAATTCCATAAGCCCCAAGCCATGATTAATGCTTGACTGTGTAGGGGCTTGCGTTAGACTTCTAAGCGTATAAGGTATCGACCTTAAACGCCTGCGTCATTTGAAAAAGGCCATTGCAGTTTTCCAGGCCAGGTCAAATGGGTGTGGACAAACTAAAGACTTGTTCTCAAGGAGCATGATCATGGCAACAGCCAAGAAAGGCGCAGCAAAAGCAGAAAGCACAAAAGCCGTTAGCCCCAAAAAAGCAACGCCAGCAAAAGCAGCCGCAGCACCCGTAAAAGCTACTGCTACCAAGACCAGTCCCAGCAGCAAAACCGCTGCCCCCAAGTCCCCCGCTAAAACCACCGCTACCAAGACCAGCAAGGCTGCTGTAAAAGCCCCTGCCAAGTCTGCAAGCAGCGCACCCGCCAAGAAAACGGCTGCGAAAAAAACAGCGGTAAAGAAAGCCACTCCAGCAAAAACCACGGCTGTTAAAGCCGCTGCGACCAAGACAAGCACCGCTAAAACCGTAGCCGAAAAAGCAGCTGTTAAAAAGACAGCCGCTAAAAAGGCGGTAGCCAAGAAAGCCGTTGTCAAAAAGGCCGTCGCTAAAAAAGCGGTAGCCAAGAAGACGGTGGCAAAGAAAGTGGTTGCCAAAAAATCGGTAGCTAAAAAATCAGCTGCGCCCAAAACGGCCAGCGCCAAACCCGCTACCACCAAACCTGCTGCCACCGCTGCCGCAAAAAAACCGGCCAGCACCAAGGCAAGCAAACCCGTGGCCAAAAAAGCCACCCCCAGCAAAGCGGCAGCGAAACCTGCCACCAAAACCGGCACCAAAGCAGTTGTAAAGACCGCGGCTAAAAAAGCCAGTCCTGCTACCAGTGCCAAGAAACCCGTAGCTCCAAAGAAGAAAGAAGTTAAATCCGTGACCGCAGAAACCAAGACTCCAAAGACCAGCACAACGACTAACGCCACCGCTAAAGCAGGCAATAAAACAGCGGCTCGCAAAGCGACCAAAACAGCAGCAGCGCCTGCCGAACCTCGCCGCGAAGATGTCAATCCTGCTGGCTCCTGGCCCTTCCCAACAGGCAAGCGTCCTTAAGCACACGCTACTTTTATGTTTCTCCTCAAAGAGCCACCCTGATCAGGGTGGCTCTTTGGTTTGTAGCACTTGCATGCGACAATTCCCTCTCCCATCAATTCATACCAAGCAACTATGTTCAGTGAAGTCGCCCTCTTCCTAATCCATATTGTTCTGTCGCTGCTGGGCACGATTTTGCTACTGCGTGCCTGGGTGTATGCGCTCAGAATCCATCCCTTCAACCCTTATTCGCAAGCTATGTTCAAGGTCACGGACTGGCTGGTCATGCCTTTGCGCCGTGTCATTAAAAGCGGCAACCATTGGGACTGGACCTCTTTGTTCGCCGCCTGGCTTAGCGCCCTGGTATACCTGGTCTTGAGCGCCATGGTACTGACCGGATCGGTGTCCATGCTCTCGAACTTCCCCATGTTCTTGCTGGCAGCCGTCTTCACCGTTCTGCGCTGGACCTTGAGCCTGATCTTCTGGGTGGTCCTGCTGCAAGCGCTACTATCCTGGATTCAGCCACAATCGCCCAGCATGCCCTTGCTGCGTTCCATTACGGCCCCCTTGCTGGACCCGATCCGTCGCGTCTTGCCTGACCTGGGTGGTCTGGATTTGTCGCCGCTGGTCGTCCTGCTGCTGACTCAAGTGCTCAATATGGTCATCACGCGCACCGCTTTCAGTCTGGTGCCAATCTAAGCACAGCGGACTGTACGCATGAAAAACCTGGGTATAGCCCAGGTTTTTTTTATCCTGAATTCAAGAGCAAGAATCAGGATGTCTTGTGCGAAAGTGGACCTTATACTGGCCTCACCACCAATCAGCAGGCCACTTCCATGACTCGCCTTCCATCAAAACCAGACACATCCAGCCGCTACCGCGAGGCCGAACAATTCCTGGCCGCACTGGACCCCGACTGGCAAGCGCTGGTCGCCCACGTGGGCCCTTGCATCCATCAGCCACGCCCCGAGCGCGACCCTTACGAAGCCCTGATCCGCTCTGTTGTGTATCAGCAGTTGCATACCCGGGCGGCTGAGCGCATCCTGCAACGCCTGATTGATATCTATCCGCACGGCCATTGCCCAACGCCCGAGGAAGTGCTGGCGACGCCGTATGACACCCTGCGCGCTTGTGGCTTGTCCGGTGCCAAAGCCAATAGCATTCTGGGCCTGGCCCAGGCTCGCCTGGATGGCATCATTCCCGACCAGGCCACCGCTTTGCAAATGCCGGATGAAGAGCTGATCAAGCGGCTGACCACGCTGCGCGGCATAGGTCGCTGGACGGTGGAAATGATGATGATGTACACGCTGGAGCATGAAGACATTCTGCCCGCGGACGACTTTGGGGTGCGCGAGGGCTATCGCAATTTGAAGCAGCTGGACAAGGCTCCCTCAGCCCGTGTCTTGCGTGAAATTGGCCAAGCTTGGGCACCCTACCGCAGCGTGGCTTCCTGGTACTTGTGGCGCATGCCCAAACAGGCGCCAGCATTGGCACCTTCTTCGAACAAGGTAAATCGCGCCCCGCGCTCGCAGGACAAGCCCGTTCGCCAACAAACTCCAAGTAGCCCTCTTTATTTTGCGATTGCCCAATGCAGCTTGGGTACATTGCTCGTTGCCGAAAGCGAGCGCGGGATTTGTGCGATTTCCCTGGCCGATGATGCCAAAGTCTTGCTGGAACAGTTGCAAGAGCAATTCAAGGCCGCTGAGCTGATCGAAGCCGATCCGCAATTCAATCAACGAGTGGCCCAGGTCGTTGCCATGGTAGAAGAGCCGACCCTGGGCTTGGATCTGCCCCTGGACATCCAGGGCACCCCTTTTCAACAACGTGTCTGGGAGTTTCTACGTCATATCCCAGTAGGCCAGACCTTGAGCTATACCGAGATTGCCGAACGTCTGGGCATGCCCAAAGGCGCCCGTGCCGTGGCACGAGCCTGCGCCACCAACACCTTGGCCATTGCCATCCCCTGCCATCGGGTCGTGCGGCAAAGCGGGGATCTGGCAGGCTATCGTTGGGGCCTGGAGCGCAAGAAAACCTTGCTGGAGCGCGAACGCCCCCAAAAGGCTCAGCGCTGACAGGCGTAAAAAAACCCGGCCAATGGCCGGGTTTTTTATGCACCAAGCACTAAAGCTCTGATTACATGGGCACCACGCGAGTTGGGCCATTACCACTAAGCATACGTACACGCTGACCAACGGACAGAGGTACATCGGCTTCCTGGGCCACCACACGGGTTTCGCCATTATCCAGTTGAACCGTGATTTCCAGACCCTGGGTCTTGCCCATGCGGTTTTCAACCGCATTACCAACCAGACCACCCAGAATCGCACCACCGATACTGGCCAGGATGCTACCGCGGCCACCACCAATGCTGCTGGCAGCGACACCACCCAAGGCTGCGCCACCCACGGTGCCCACGCCCGAATTCTGGTCTTCCTGAATAGTGACGGCGCGTACCGAAACCACGGTACCCAAACGCACGATCTGTTCGCGCTGAGCCTGACCGTAGCTGTATACCGAGCTGGATGCCGATTTATTGGCACAACCTGCCAGCAAAAACACGGGGGCTGCCAGACTCGCCACTACCAGCAGACGCACTTTGGGTCGATCGAAAAAAGAAACGTACATACGGTTTACTCCAAAAAACGTAGCTGGCCGAATCATAAAAAACTATCGAGCGCTCTTTTACAGACTGCGCTCAATACCATAGTGCTGTTTTAGCATGGCCGAGATATCTGACCGTTTAAATTCATGATTTTGCGGGCCATCCGCCTGAATTTTAATACTGCCCATCAAGTTACCCAAGCTGCAAGCCTCCTGCCAGCTCCAGCCTTTTGTAAGACCATATAACAAGCCTGCGCGATGAGCATCGCCACAGCCGGTGGGATCCACCACATTTTCCACGGGCACAGGGGCAATCTCGTAAGTCTGACCATTGTGATAAAGCGTGCTGCCATGCTCTCCATGCGTCACGACAGCGGCTTGCAAGCCCTGGGCGATCTCGGCCATGCTCTTGGAGGTGCGCTGCTCGATAACTTCAGCTTCGTATTCGTTAGCCGTAAGAACTTGACACAGTTCCAGCATCTCCAGCAGGTCCTCACCCGCGAACAAAGGCATGGCCTGACCCAGGTCGAAAATAAAGGGCGTACCCTGCGCATGCAGGTGGCGGGCATGAGCAAACATGCCGTCTTTGGAATCCGGAGCCACAATGCCCCATGCCGCTTCCTGACCAGACAAATCGATCTGGGCAGAATTGATCATGGCGCCCGGGTGGAAAGAGGTGATCTGGCTGGCGGCCAGATCTGTGGTGATAAAGCATTGAGGGGTGAACATCTCGGGCATCACACACACCATGCTGGTATCAATACCCAGGTTCTGCAGACGCTGTACATAATCCACACCGTCGCTGCCAACAGCCCCCACAGGAACAGGCTGGCCACCCAGCATGTTCAAGGTGTAGGAAATATTACCCGCACAACCGCCCCACTCTTTACGCAAGCTGGGCACAAAGAAGGACACGCTCAGGGTTTTGATGCTGTCGGGCAAGATGTGATCTTTGAAGTACCCCTCGAAAACCGCGATCGTATCAAACGCGATCGAACCACATACCAGCACTCGCTCGGTCATAAATTACCTTAAGGAAAAAAAGGGCTAATCTGGTAGCCATTAACTTGGAGCTGCCCGGTATTCAAAGGCAGGCGCACCATGATTTCACTGCGCGCTGCAAAAGCAGGCTCACGTCGCTCGGAAGCCAGGTACTGATCGGGCGTAATATTGCGCCGGGCGATCAGGGCTCCGGAAAAATCTTTCAAATCCAGTACCAGCGTAGGCCACTCCTGGGGCCGTTCAAACTCGTTGCGCAGCGTAAAGCCCAAGGTGGACTGTCCGGGCTGATTCGGCGCTTTATGCAAGGCCGAAGCCTGCACGCGAATCTGGTCCAGACGACGTTCGTAGGGAACCTTGCACGACAAGGTCTGACACGCGCTCTCGAACACGGGGCGCAGCATGGGTATCTGGCTGACAATCTGTACGCGATACACGTACATCAGCTGCACGACGAACAGGACAACGCCCAGAACGCACAAGCTGGTCCAGATCAGTGAACCCACACGCTGACCAAAGCTGGCTTCGCCCTCATAACGTGTCTCGCGTTGCAAGGCTGGGTTGGGGTCAATGACCCAGCCCTGCTGAAAATCCTCGCCATCCCTATCATGCGTACCATCAGCCTGACGCGAGGGGAAAGAGGCGCGCAAGGCACTGGCACGGTCGCCCACACTGAACTCAGGCTCGGCAGCCGACCACGATGCCTGACCAATATGATGGTCCCCATCTGGCTCAGAAACAGAGCCGGTCGATACGAAAAACGAGGTGTCCTGATCATCCTGCGGCAAAGGCTCGTGTCTGGAGCGGGCGCGAATGACTGACGGCTCTACCGCAGGCTCTGCCGGGCGGACAAAAGGCTCGGTAGCTACAGCAGCAGGCGCGGCCGGAGTGACAGGTGCTTGTGTCAGGATGGAGTCGGGGAATTTGCGTACCTGCAAGGACTCGTGGGCCGTACCTTCATCACGCGGCGGGGCATGACGGGAGTGCTCCACAAATCGCGGCCCTGGAATGGGCGCTTGCAGGTCCACCGACTGCACCTGTTCCTGCCGTGGCGAAACAGGTGGCTCGGACGCCAGGCGCGGCTCGATCTGAACCGGCGTGGCGGGGGAATGATAGGAAGGCTCAGGGGCTTGCTCATCAATGACTTCTTCAAAGCCATCGAAGATATGCGCACATTGAATGCAGCGTATATAGCCCCGGCGGCGTTGCAGCGTTTCTACACTAGCTGCAAACGATGTCCCGCAACGGGGGCAGCGAGTCTTTAGCTCCATGAACTCACCTTAAGTTCTGCCGTCTTATAACGGGCGTTGACCAGCCAAACACACCCAGCCATCGCGCTCCTGCCAGACCGACATGGGCAAGTAGGAGGAATAGACCTCGATCATTTCCTCGGCCTGCCAATCGTAAATACCGGACAGGATCAGATGCCCGCCCGGTTTGACACGGTTGGCCAGCATGGGAGCCAGCATACGCAGGGGATTGGCCAGAATGTTGGCGACAACCAGATCCGTTTGCCCGGCGGGCATGGCATCGGGCAGCAAGCCTTCAACCTCGACCTGATTGACTTGCGCATTGTAGCGCGTGGCAATCACGGCCTGCTCGTCAATGTCCACACCAACCGTATGGCCAGCACCCAGCTTGCGGGCGGCAATCGCCAAAATACCGGAGCCACAACCGTAGTCCAGCACGGTCTGACCCGCTTGCACATGATGGGCCAGCCAATCCAGACACAAATGCGTCGTGGGGTGACTGCCGGTACCAAAGGCCAGGCCGGGGTCCAATTCAATGCGCACCAGGCCGTCATCGCCTTCCTGGGCGGCTGGCAGGTCCTCATCGTCCTTGTGCCAGCTGGGCACAATCAAGATACGATCGCCCACCGGGATGGGACCAAACTGTGATTGCGTCAAACGAACCCAATCCTCGTCGGGCACTTCGCGCACGCTCCACTGAGCCTTTGCAGGATCCAGCACACCGGCTTCAAAAAGTGGTTGCAACAACTCTTCAGGCTCCAGCTCCTCGGGCAGCAAGGCCACCACCCGATTTCGGTCCCAGGCCAGCACATCCGGTTCGATACCAGGTTCGCCAAACAGGGGCTTTTCCTGGTCGGTATCACCATCGGCATCTTCCACCGACACCGACAAGGCGCCCGCCTCAAGCAAGGCATCGGACAAGCGCTCGGCCTCGTGTTCCTGGCAGCTCAGTAAGAGTTCACGCATACATAGTTTCCATAAAGCAAAACAGGGGGCTCGCCCCTGTTTTACATAGTCATCATTCTTGTCAGGTCAGGCCTGTGGCCTGACCTGTTGCTGCCCTTACTTGCTACGTTGGGCCAGCTTTTGTTCCAGGTAGTGAATGCTGGTGCCGCCTGCCTTGAAGCTGGCGTCCTGCATCAATTCCCGGTGCAGATCCACGTTCGTCTTGATCCCTTCCACCACCATTTCGGACAAGGCAATGTCCATACGGGCAATGGCTTGCTCGCGCGTCTTACCGTAGGTAATCAGCTTGGCAATCATGGAATCGTAGTACGGCGGCACGGTGTAGCCGGTGAACACGTGCGAGTCGATACGCACGCCAGGGCCACCGGGAGTGTGCCACTTGGTAATCAAGCCCGGGCTTGGTACGAAGTTGAATGGATCTTCCGCGTTGATACGGCATTCGATCGAGTGACCTTCAAACTCGATGTCACGCTGGCGCAGCACGAACTTCTCGCCTGCGGCTACTTTGATCTGCTCCTGGACCAGATCAATGCCGGTGATCATTTCGGTGATGGTGTGCTCGACCTGAATACGGGTGTTCATCTCGATAAAGAAGAACTCGCCGTTTTCGTACAGGAATTCAAACGTACCAGCACCGCGGTAACGCATGCGACGGCAGGCATCAGCACAACGCTCGCCGATGCGTTCGATCAGGCGACGTGGAATACCTGGAGCCGGTGCTTCTTCAATCACTTTCTGGTGACGACGCTGCATGGAGCAGTCGCGCTCACCCAGCCAGACTGCATTGCGATCACCATCAGCCAATACCTGAATTTCGATATGGCGTGGATTCTCGAGGTACTTTTCCATGTAGACCTCGGGATTATTGAACGCAGCAGCGGCTTCGGTTTTGGTCGTGGCAACGGCCGTCAGCAAAGCAGCTTCGGTGTAGACCACGCGCATGCCGCGACCACCACCACCGCCAGAGGCCTTGATGATGACCGGGTAGCCCACTTCACGGGCAATGCGCACGATTTCTGCGGGATCGTCGGGCAAGGCGCCATCCGAACCGGGAACCACAGGCACACCGGCCTCGATCATGGCTTTTTTGGCCATGACCTTATCGCCCATCGTGCGGATGTTCTCGGGACGTGGGCCGATAAAGACAAAACCGCTCTTTTCGACACGATCAGCGAAGTCCGCGTTTTCAGCCATAAAGCCGTAGCCGGGGTGAATGGCTTCCGCATCGGTGACTTCTGCTGCCGAGATAATGGCAGGCATGCTCAGGTAGCTGTCACGGGCTTGGGCGGGGCCAATACACACGGCCTCGTCGGCCAGACGCACGTACTTGGCACCACGATCAGCTTCAGAATAAACGACGACTGTCTTGATACCCATCTCGCGGCAAGCGCGCTGGATACGCAAGGCAATTTCGCCCCGATTGGCGATTAGGATTTTTTCAAACATATCATCAACCGATGACGAACAGAGTCTGACCGTATTCCACCGGCCCGCCGTTTTCAACCAGAATTTCCTTGATCACGCCGGACTTGTCGGCTTCGATCTCGTTGAGCAGCTTCATGGCTTCGATAATGCACAAAGGCTCGCCTTCCTTGACCGTCTGGCCCACTTCCACAAAAGGAGCAGCGCCTGGGCTAGGAGCACGGTAGAACGTGCCGACCATAGGAGCCTTGACGGCGTGGCCTTCGGGAACGGCGGGTGCAGCGGGAGCTGCGGCAGGAGCGCCAGCGGCGGGGGCTACCACCTGGGCTACAGGAGCCTCGGGAGCATAGACCACGGGAGCTGCCGAGCTTTGCGAAAATTTCACAATGCGAACCTTGTCATCACCTTCAGTGATTTCCAGTTCGGCAATGCCAGACTCGGCTACCAGATCGATCAGGGTTTTGAGTTTTCTAAGATCCATGCGTACTTCCCGCAACGCCGCACTAGCCACTGACTGGGTCAGGACGGCATTAAAAAAATATTGGTCAAAAAAACGAAACGAACCGCCTAACTATTCAAAGCAAACCGCAGCGCGGCTTCATAACCGTAGGCCCCCAAACCAACAATGACACCGCTAGCGATGTCAGAGAGATAGGAGTGGTGACGGAACGGCTCACGACGGTGAACATTGGACAGATGAACTTCAATAAACGGAATACCGACACCGGCAAGCGCATCCCGTATCGCCACGCTGGTATGGGTGTAGGCCCCAGCATTGATCAGGATGAAATCCACGCCCTCGGTACGGGCTTGATGAATTCGATCGACGAGCCCGCCTTCGTGATTACTTTGAAAAAAATGACACTGCGCGCCATGCTGGTCGGCCAGCACCTGTAAACCACTGTTGATATCGTCGAGAGTCTGATGTCCGTAGACATCGGGTTCTCGGGTACCCAGCAGGTTGAGGTTGGGCCCGTTAAGGACCAGGACATGTTTCGCCATAGCGGATTTTTCGTCAAGACAGACCGCCTTTTTACGCTAAATAACGTCATTTGTCCATAAACCTGCTTGGCTTACAAACAGTTAGCATTGGTCCCATCCCGTTTGAAACAGGGGTGGACCAGACCGGCAATTTGACGAAATTAAGCGAAAAAGTCGGCCAGTTAGCGTTGAGCTTTAATAACTTCGTCCAACTTTTCGGGATCTATCTGGCCCAAAATGCGTTCGCTGACCCGGCCATTGCTGCCAAACACGACAGTAAAGGGCAATCCGCCCTTTTTATTGCCCACGCTGCGCATTTGTTTCAGGCCGCCCGAACCAGCCAGCAAAATGTCGTAACTGACCGGCACGCGTTCCAGAAACTCTTTCACGTTATCCAGCGAGTCCACTGCAATACCCACAAAGTTCACCTCGGGGTAGCGTTTGTGCAGTTCCTGCAGATCCGGCATTTCCTTGACGCAAGGTGCACACCAGGTCGCCCAGAAGTTGACCACCAGGGGCTTGCCTATATAAGTAGAGAGCGCACGATCTTCGCCCTGAAGATCCTTGAAGCTTTGCGCCAGGAAGGGGTCTGAAGGCAGCAAACTGGCCCAAGGGGCGGGATGCAGGGCCAAAAGACTTGCACACACTAGCGATTTCTGCAGAAAAAGACGCCTACGCATACCGGCTCACACCTGAAAAAATATCATCTGGGGATGATAGCACCGGCCCTCACCAAAGCTCACGCATCAGATCAAACAGTCGTCTAGAATACAGGCCGGAGGATTGTCATGCACATACATATACTAGGAATTTGCGGCACATTCATGGGTGGTCTGGCCCTGATTGCCCGCTCGGCTGGCCATACGGTTACCGGTTGCGATGCCGGGGTCTACCCGCCCATGAGCACGCAGCTGGAAGAACAAGGCATTGAGCTTATTGAAGGCTTTGGCGCAGAGCAAACCAGGCTGTCCCCTGATCTCTATATAGTGGGCAATGTAGTTACGCGCGGTAATCCTCTGATGGAAGCCATTCTGGATCAGGGTCTGCCTTATACATCCGGCCCGCAATGGCTGGGCGAGAACATTCTGCACAAGCAGCACGTTCTGGCCGTGGCCGGCACGCACGGCAAGACCTCCACCAGCTCCATGCTGGGCTGGATCCTGGAACAGGCCCAGCTGTCCCCCAACTTCCTTATCGGTGGCGTGGCCCCCGGCCTGGGTGTGTCGGCCCGCTTCAATCCAGAACAATCCTTGTTTGCGATCGAGGCCGACGAATACGACACCGCCTTTTTCGACAAGCGCTCCAAATTTGTTCACTACCGCCCCCGCACGGCCATCCTGAACAATCTGGAATACGATCACGCTGATATCTTCCCTGATCTGCACGCCATCCAGACCCAATTTCACCATCTGGTGCGTACCATCCCCTCCACCGGGCTGATTCTGCGTCCCACCCACACCCCCAGCCTGGACGAAACCCTGGCCCGTGGATGCTGGACGCCGGTTGAACAGTTTGGCCCCGACGGAGATTGGGACAGCAAGGCAATCAGCGCCACCTCTTTCGACGTGATGTTCAAAGGCCAGTCCCAAGGCATCGTCCAATGGACACTGACCGGCGAACACAATCGCCTGAACGCTCTGGCCGCCATCGCCGCTGCCCACCATGTGGGCGTCAAACCTGAACAGGCTTGCGCGGCACTGAGCCAATTCGCCGGCATCAAGCGCCGCATGGAAGTGCGTGGCGTGGTCAATGACATTACCGTCTACGACGATTTTGCCCATCACCCTACCGCCATTGCTACTACGCTAGCCGGTTTGCGCAGCCAGACAGGTAAAGCCACCCGAATTCTGGCCGTGTTGGAGCCACGCTCCAACACCATGAAGCTGGGTGCCATGGCTGCCCGCCTGCCCGGTTCGCTGGAAGATGCCGACCTGGTTTTTTGCTACGGCGAGACCCAGGGCAAGCACGCGCTGGGTTGGGATGCGGCCAAGGTCCTGGCTCCTTTAGGGGATCGCGCCACAGCGTGGAATGATTTGGATAAAATGGTTCAGGCCATTGTTCAGGCCAGCCAGCCCGGCGATGCCATTGTCGTGATGAGTAACGGCAGCTTTGGCGGCATTCATCAGCGCCTGCTGGATCAACTGTCACGCTGACCCTCTTATCTATATAGCAGGTGCCTCCATGATCCTCTATCTACACGGCTTTCGTTCCTCGCCTTCGTCCTACAAAGCGCAGCGCCTGAAACAAACCATGCAGGACAGAGGCTTGCTGCACCTGTGGCGCTGCCCGCAATTGCCCGCCAGCCCGGCCCAGGCCATTGCCATGTGCAAGCGCATTGTGGACACGGCAATGCAGGCGGGCATGAGCGCCGATCAATTGTGTGTGATCGGCTCCTCGCTGGGCGGTTACTATGCCAGCCACCTGGCGCAGCACTATCACAGCCGTGCCGTGCTGCTTAACCCGGTGGTCTACGCAGGGCGCGATCTGGCTACGCAGGTGGGCGAGCATGTCTGTTATCACTCGCCCGCCCCGTTTCACTTCCTGCCCGACTATGTGGATGAGCTCAACGACATTCACGTACCACGCCCCAGCGATCCCCAGCGCTTTTACCTGCTGGCCGCCAAAGGTGATGAAGTCCTGAACTGGCGCGAGATGGCGGACTGGTACAAAGGCAGCCAAGGTCACATTCTGGAAGGCGGAGATCACGGCCTGACCGACTTTGATCCCTGGATCGACGAAATTTTGCGCTTTGCCCTGCAACAACCTTAACTATCTTTACCGGATGGCCAGCACCATCCAGATGGAAAATCATGTACGTCCTTTTTGAAGACAGCGGTAATTTCAAAGCAGAAAAAATATTTTCTGACAGCGATACCACCATGCAGGTGGAATCCGCGTCTGGCAAACGCAGCAAAATAAAGAAAAACAGCGTTCTATTTACCTTTGAGCAGCCCGCCCCGGCAGAACTGCTGGAAAAAGCCCAAGCGCTGGCCGAATCCCTGGATATCAATTTTTTATGGGAATGCGCCCCCCAGGAGGAGTTTGAAGCGTCCACGCTGGCACAGGATTATTTCGGTCACGCGCCCAGCGCTGTCGAAAAAACCGGCACCATCTTTGCCCTGCACAGCGCACCCGCCTACTTTCACCGTCGTGGCAAAGGGCTGTACCGCCCTGCTCCGCCAGAAATTTTGCAAGCCGCTCTGGCCGCCATTGAAAAGAAACGCCTGCAGCAAGAGCAAATCCAGACCTGGGCCGAACAGATGATCAAGGGCGAACTGCCGCCCGAAGTTGCCGAGAAAGCCGGCACCTTCCTGACTCAGCCAGACAAGAACACGCTGGAGTGGAAAGCGTTTGATCAGGCCCAGAAAGAACTGGGTGTCAGCACGGAAAAGCTGCTGCTGTCGCTGGGTGCCTGGTCCAATCCACTGACTTTGCATCAACATCGCTTTTTGGCCGCGCACTTCCCCAAAGGGACGGGCTTTCCGGAGATTGCCCTGCAAAATTGGGGGCAGGACCTGCCCGAGGCCGATGTCACCGCCTACTCGGTGGACGACGCCAATACGATTGAAATTGACGACGCCCTGTCCGTCCAGCATCCGGAACCGGGCCGCCTGCGTATCGGGGTTCACATTGCCGTGCCTTCGCTGGCCTTGGCTCGTGGCAACGAGATCGACCAGATTGCCCGCAATCGCATGGCAACGGTATACACACCGGGCTACAAGATCCCTATGCTGCCGCCTGAGCTGATCGCGCATTTCTCCCTGGATCAAGGGCAGACTCGTCCTACCCTGTCGCTGTATGTAGACGCCGACATCAGCACTGGTGAAATCCTGTCGCATCAGACTCGTCTGGAACGCATTACCGTGGCGGGCAACCTGCGCCAACACGAGCTGGACCCGCTCATCAGCGAAGAAGCTCTGGCCGACGAAAACGCCGAACTGCCCTATGCACAATGGCTGCGTCCGCTATGGAACTTCTCGCGCCAACTGTCAGCCCAGCGTGAAGCCGTGCGTGGCAAACCGGAAAACAATAACCGTGTGGAATACAGCTTCGAGCTGGATGGCCCGCACGACGATCCAAACTCCATCATTCGTCTGGTGCCACGCGTGCGCAATGCGCCGCTAAGCCTGCTGGTGGCTGAATACATGATTCTGGCCAATCAGCTGTGGGGCGGTTTGCTGGCCGAGCACAATGTGCCCGGTATTTACCGCTCCCAGCAGTTCATGCGTACGCGTATGTCCACCACCCCCGGCCCGCACGAATCCATTGGTGTGCCGCAATACATCTGGTCGACCTCGCCTCTGCGCCGTTATGTGGACCTGATCAATCAGGGCCAGATTCTGGCGGCGGCCGAGCACGGCATCTCCGCACGCCTGGCCGCCCCCTTCCAGCCCAAGGATGCGGATCTGTACGCCATTATTGGCGCCTTTGAATCGCAATACACCCAGTGGTCGGACTACCAGTCGTCTCTGGAGCGCTTCTGGTGCCTGCGCTGGCTGCAACAAAACGACATCAAGCAAGTCCAGGCCAACTTCATCAAGGAAGATCTGGTGCGCCTGAGCAATGCGCCGCTGGTTCTTCATGTCCCCGGCCTGCCAGCACTTGAACGTGGTCAGGAAGTCACGCTGGATCTGTTGTCCTTCGACGAACTGGCTTTGACGGTGGAAGCCCGTTTGCGCTCGGTCGCCACGGCTGACTGACGATCATGACCAAGCTCGACCGCCGCCACGCGCCCAAAGACTATTTGTGGCTGGCGGTCGCCCTTTCGGCACTGATTCATCTTTTGCTGATCTTCTGGCCGGCTCGCGCGCCCTCGCCCGCACCAGCCAACAGTCTGGATGTAGCACTGGTCAATTTCAGTACCGACTCGGCACCGTTAAGTCCCCAACTGTTAGCGCAGTTGAATCTGGATGGCGGCGGAGAGCATCAGCAAGGGCAAGCCAGCAATCCTTTGCCGCTGACCGATCCCAATCTGCCGAATCAGTTAGTGCTGGAAGCCTTGCGTGCACGCCAGCAAAGCCTGGAAGCTGAACAGCAGCGCCTGCTGGGCGAGCTGGAAAGTCAGGACAAGGCACCTTTGTCGACACCCAGCTTTGAATATATTGGCGCGTCCATTGAGCCCGGCCCGGACGACCATGATCTGGACCCACAAGTGCAAAATAGCCAACTGGCGATTTTGCGTGAGCAGATTCGTGAACAACAACGCCAACCCCGCTACCACTATGTAGGCCCCAGCGCCAAAGCCAGCGAACAAGCCCAGTACCTGGATCAGTGGCGTCAAAAAATTGAGCAGACCGGCACCCGCCACTATCCGAAGCAAAATGGCGAGCAACTGTACGGTCAACTGCAAATGACAGTCTATATCCGGCGCGATGGCAGCCTGCTGCGTGCCCAGATTACTGAGCCTTCAGATCAGGCCGCCTTGAATCTGGCGGCCCGCCGCATTGTGGAACTGGCCGCCCCCTTCGCCCCCCTGCCCGAACAAGTGGCTCCTGGCGCGGATGTACTCGTCATTACCCGCAGCTGGAGTTTTACGCATGACAGGCTCAGTATGCACGGCACGGATGTGCAATAAGATCGTATTGTCCACAGCAAGCTCTGGCAAAAGCAGACCCTAGGGTAAAATATGCGCTTTCAGCCTTGGGGCTGACACCTCACAACAAGACAAGCATCGCTTAACCATGCCCGACACGACTCCCGCCAAGCGCTACGGCGTTATTGGTCACCCTATCGAGCACAGCCGCTCTCCACAAATCCATACGCAGTTTGCCAGCCAGTTCAATCTGGCCCTGAGCTACGAGCGCATTCTGGCACCACTGGATGGCTTTAACGCCACCGTGGAGGAGTTTTTCAAGGACGGCAGCGGCCTGAATGTCACCTTGCCCTTCAAAGAGCAGGCTTATGATCTGGTGGGCCCACGCTTGAGCCGTCGCGCTCGCATGGCCGGAGCCGTCAATACGCTATGGCTGGAAGATGGACAGTTGCATGGCTGCAATACCGATGGCGTGGGCTTGTGCTCGGACCTGCTGCGTGTCGGCCACAACCCGGAAGGCAAGCGTATCTTGCTGATCGGTGCAGGTGGTGCCTCGCGTGGAGTGGTGTTCCCCTTATTGGAAGCCGGTTGCGAAATGCTGCACATCATCAACCGCACCAGCGCCAAAGCCTACGACATTCGTGAGCAGGTCGTTGCTCTGGACCCGGATGCCTCCCGCCGCCTGAGCGCGGGCGGTCTGGACGATCATTGTGGCGA
This sequence comes from Alcaligenes sp. RM2, assembly GCF_052931795.1. Taxonomy (NCBI): domain Bacteria; kingdom Pseudomonadati; phylum Pseudomonadota; class Betaproteobacteria; order Burkholderiales; family Alcaligenaceae; genus Alcaligenes; species Alcaligenes sp. RM2. The sequence continues at coordinate 136,268 of NZ_JBRFIO010000003.1, read as the reverse complement.
CTGGGACATTGTGATCAATGCCACCTCGGCCAGCCTGAACCAGAATCTGCCCGAACTGCCAGATGCCCGTTATCGCAGCAACTCTCTGGCCTACGATATGTTTTATGCCAGCGAACCCACTGCCTTCATGCGTGCCGCCGAGCAAGCCGGTGCCACACATAGCAAAGATGGCCTTGGCATGCTGGTAGGCCAAGCGGCCGCCAGCTTTCAGATCTGGCACGGCGTAGAGGCCGATGTCGAACCCGTACTGGCCCAGCTGCGCCAGGACATCGGACAAATCTGACGTGCGTCGCCTTCTGGCCCATCCCTGGAAACTGGCTGGCCTGGCCGTTCTGGCCGTGGCCGCTGGTGTTCTGCTTTATCAGATCGCCCTGTTTCTGATGGTGCTCTGGTACAGCGTGGTGCCGCCCCGCATGACCACCTTCATGGCGGCCGAACAGGGCCAGTTGCGCAGCGCCAATGCGGATGCCGAACTGCGCTATCAATGGGTGCCGTACGACAAGATCAGCGCCAATTTGAAACGCGCGGTGATTGCCTCCGAAGATTCGAACTTCCTGAACCATTCGGGGGTCGAATGGGACGCCATTCGCAAAGCCTGGGAATACAACCGTCGCCAGTCGGAAAAGGGCTCTACCCGCCGTCGTGGTGGTTCTACCATTTCCCAGCAACTGGCCAAGAATCTGTTTCTATCGGAATCACGCAGTTATCTGCGCAAAGGTCAGGAATTGATTCTGACCTATATGATTGAAACCGTCATGAGCAAGGAGCGCATCCTGGAGCTGTACCTGAACGTAGCTCAATGGGGAGAAGGCGTTTTTGGTGCCCAGGCGGCGGCACGCCACTACTTCAAGGTTGATGCAGCCAAGCTCAGTGCCATGCAGGCCGCCCGTCTGGCGGGCATGTTGCCCAACCCGGCCTACTATGACAAAAACCGTAACAGCCCCTATTTGCAATCGCGCACGCGCACTATCAGTCAACGTATGCGACAAGTCGCTATTCCCTGACTGCAATCCGCATTTTTGTTAAGCTAGCCACGTCTTTCCTGGGCCCTATTTTCATGCGCACCGCACGCCGCTATCTCGCTTCCGAAATCTATCGCTCCAGCGCCGTGGTGCTGATTGCCCTGCTTGGCCTGTTCACCTTTTTCGCCCTGATTGAAGAGCTGGACAAGGTCGGTTCCAAGTTCACCCTGATGAATCTGTTTTACATCCAGGCCCTGGAGCTGCCCACCCGTCTGTACGACCTGCTGCCCATTGGCCTGTTGATTGGTGCCACCCTGGCCCTGGCCAGTCTGGCTCAGCGCAATGAGCTGGTAATTTTGCGTGCGTCAGGCGTTAGCGGCCTGCACATGATGCTGATGCTCTGGACCATTACCCTGCCCCTGGTAGGGGGGGCCTTTGTTTTGTCCGAGTATGTCACCCCCATGGCCGAGATCAAATCCAGTGAGCAAGGCATGGCCTTGCTGGGACGTTCCGGTGGCGGCCGTCTGGACAGTGGCTACTGGTTCAAGGAGAGCAATGACAGTGGCGGGGTGCGCATCATCAATATTGCCAACCTGCAGGGCGATGGCAAAGTAAGCGATGTCAGCGTGTTCGACTTCTCGGATGGGCAGCGCCTGAGTGCAATGACTCAAGCTCCCAGCGGACAGTTCCACAAGAACCAGCTGGACTTGCAGGACGTTACCGAAACCCACGTCAATGAGCAGGCCCACACGGCTCTGTCACAGGATAAGGCGCCTGATCAAGCGCTGGTCAAAATTGAAAAACGCCCCACCTTGACGCTGACCACCACGCTAACGCCGGATCGACTGATTGCACGCGTCGTGACACCCGAGCGCATGTCCATTCTGGACCTGAAGGATTACATCGGCTACCTGGACGCGAACAAGCTGCAGACCAAACGTCAGGTTGTGGCCCTGTGGCGCAAAGTCGCTTACCCCTTTACCTTGCTGGTCATGATTACCATTGCTGCGCCTATCGGCTTCATGCAGACCCGCCACGGCGGTGTGGGCACCAAGGTCTTTACCGGTATCTTGCTGGGCGTGGGCTTTTTCATGATCAATCAGCTGGCCTTGAACGTGGCCATGCTCAGCAATCTGGCGCCGTGGGTCACCGCTCTGGTTCCGAACCTGATCGCCATGGCCATGGCCTTGAGTGCTCTTATCATGATGGAAAACCGGCACAACCGGCGTCGTCGCAACTCCAGCACAACCAACTAAATCATGTCCTTAGCTACTTCCCCCGCCATCTGGGCGATTGGTGATATTCAAGGCTGCTGCCGCCCCCTGGACAGCTTGCTCAGCCATCCTGATATTGCAGCCGACAGCCAGGCCAAATTCTGGTTTGCAGGCGATCTGGTCAACCGTGGCCCGGACTCTCTGGGAGCGTTGCGCCTGATTCGTTCTCTGGGCGATCGCGCCGTCTGTGTACTGGGCAACCACGACATTCACTGTCTGGCAGTCGCTGCCGGGGTGCGCAAGCCCGGCAAACAGGATACCTTGCAGGAACTGCTGGCCGCGCCGGACGCACAAGAGCTGCTGGACTGGCTGCGACACCAACCGCTGGCTCATTATGAGCATGGCCATCTGATGGTACATGCCGGAGTGCACCCCGACTGGAGCCCGGAGCAAACGCTGGAATACGCCCACGAGCTGGAAGCACTCTTACGTGCGGATGACTGGCAAGAAAAGATTATTGAGTTGTTCGGCAACAACCCGGATCGCTGGGATGCTGGGCTACAAGGCTACGATCGCCTGCGCGCCATTGTCAGCACCTTGACCCGCATGCGCATGTGCGATGTGAATGGCCGCATGGACTTCAAGCACAAGGGTGCACCGGATGCCGAGTCCGGCTTGCTAGCGTGGTATGAAATGCCGAATCGCGCCTGTGCCCAGGTTCCTATTATTTTTGGACATTGGTCTACGCTGGGCTTGCTGAACACGCCTACCGTGATCAGTCTGGATACCGGCTGCGTCTGGGGTCGCCAGCTTAGTGCTGTACGCCTGCAAGACCGGCATCTGGTTCAGATTCACTGCCCGGAAAGCAAGAAACCGGGCTAAAGCCATCAGGCCTCGACAGTGACGGCCTCGGGGCACACGACCGCACGGATCTGTTCACGAGCTGTTTGTGCCGTTTGCGAACGTCCCCACTCCGTACAGGATTGAGCCGGCATCAGGTCCAGAAAATGGCAGTGCACAGAGACATTACGCGCACTGAGCAGAACCCAGATATTGCCAACCAGAGACTGCTCGCCCACAAAGGCAAAGCGCTCACTGCGCTGGCCTTTCTGCTCAAATACCAGAGCCACCGGCTGAATATCCACATTCAGGCTGATAGCCGTCTCAAACAAACTGGCGTGGAAAGGCTGTACATCCAGACCGGTTGAAGTGGTGCCTTCAGGGAACAGACCTACGGCATCACCACGCTCAAAGCACACAGCCATTTGCTGGCTGACAATCTGAATGGCACGACGCTGCCCGCGCTCAATGAAAACCGTCCCTGCACCCGCCACCAGCCAGCCAATCACTGGCCAACGGCGAATATCGCTTTTTGCAATGAAAGAGGTACTACGCACGCTGTTGAGTACAAAAATGTCCAACCAGGAGATATGGTTGGACACATAGAGCACGGATCGATCCTGAACGGCCTGGCCGTGCTGCAGTACACGCACGCCGCAGATCAGCATCAAGAGGCGCGACATGCGCAACACCATGACGCGGCGCCCGCCTGGACGCAATACCGGAAAAAGCAGACCGACGCTTAACAAGCCGACCACGATCCACACAATCAGAGCGACAGCGCGCCAACTAAAACGAAATAAACTAATCAAAAGGCTGCAACCTTGTAGAGAGCTCAGGCCGGTGGCAGGCTGTCCAGATATCGCTGCAGGATCACGCAAGCTGCCATGGCATCATCATCGTCATTATTGCCCAGCAATTCTTGAGCCTCCATGCTGGAGCCCCGCTCATCGACCAGGTCTACTGCAACGCCATAGCGACCGTGCAGTTGGTTGGCAAAACGCCGACACCGCAGCGAAGCATACTGCTCGCCACCATCCAGGGTCAAAGGCAAACCTACCACGACGCGATCGGGCTGCCATTCCTTGAGCAAAGCCTCGATAGCCGCAAAGCGCTGTTCCCGTGTAACGGGCCGCAAAATCGTATAAGGGCGGGCCTGGCGCGTCAAGGTATTGCCCAGCGCCACGCCAATTTTTTTCAGGCCATAGTCAAAGGCCAGCAAGGTTTGCGCCGAGCTGACCATTGACGGTGTTTCGTGTTCAGGCATGGCCCGCAGCACCTGTCAGGGTAAAAGGACTGATTCCCAGCAAGGCCAGGGCGCGATCATAGCGCTCCCCAACCGGGGTAGAAAACAGGATTTCATGGGTAGCCTTGATGCTCAGCCAGGCATTGTCGGCCATCTCGCTTTCCAGTTGGCCCGCAGCCCAACCGGCATAACCCAGCGTGACCAGCATATGCACTGGCCCCTGGCCTTGGGCCACGTCCTGCAGCACATCCCGCGAAGTAGTCAGAGTCAGATCACCTACCCCCAGACTGGAGGTATAGGTTTTATCGGAATCATGGAGAACAAAGCCGCGATCCGTTTGCACCGGTCCACCGAAGTAGACAGACGTCGCGGCCAGATCAGCCCGGTTTTCCACATCCACCTCGATACGAGACAGGAGCTCAACCAGGCTCAGATCCGTTGGTCGATTGATAACAAGGCCCAAGGCACCTTGTTCATTATGTTCACAGACATAAATCACCGTGTCGGCCAAGCTGCCCGAAACCACACCGGGCATGGCAAGTAACAGGTGGTGCGTTAGATCAGCGCTTTCTTGGATTAGCGGGGACTGGCTAGTGGCACTCATACACACCTCCCGTCAAAACAAACCACCTTGGAACTTGAGATGATCACACTTGGATCATTTCGAAGTCTTCCTTACGAGCGCCGCATTCGGGACAGACCCAGTTCGGAGGGACGTCTTCCCAGAGTGTGCCCGGCGCAATGCCTTCCTCAGGCAAACCTGCTTCTTCATCATAAATCCAGCCGCAAATCAGGCACATCCACGTACGCATAGTATTCCTACTGTATTTGTAAACATAGTCCGATCCGCGTGCAAATCGGGGCAATCCATTAAAATGGGGTTCATATTACTAAATTACTCAACCCGTGACATCCAGAGCCTTGCCGGCCCTGCATGGGTAACCAAGACAAGATGGCTGCTGAAATCAAAAATTCAAGTCCTGCTCTGGCGCTCGTGCTGGCTCCTTATGATCCCAGCGGCGGTGCCCACCTGCCCGCCGATGCCATCACTGGCGCTCATCTGGGCTGCCATATCGTCAGCGTGCCCACCGCCTTGCTGGTGCGCGATAGCGCGCAGCAAGAAAACATTCAGACCCTGGCAGAGGACATTGCCGACGACCAGGCGCGCTGCTTGCTGGAGGACATGAACATTCAGGCCATCAAGTGCGGTCCTGTCTACAGTCCTGAAATCGCCAGCATGGTGGCCGAGCTTTGCTCCGACTACCCTGAACTGCCCTTGGTCCTGCACCTGAGCGCCATGCCCACCGGCCTGGACGAACTGGATGCGGACGATGCTCTTGATGCCAGTTTACGCCTGCTCCTGCCCCTGAGCTCCTTATTATTGATCGACCACCCCAGCCTGGAGCGCTGGCAGGCCGACGAGCTGCTGGGCGACACCCCCGATGCCGTGGAAACCTTGTTGAACAACGGAGCCAATGCCGTACTGGTCACCGGCGTCCCCGGTGCTGCCGGACAATGGCACACGCGTTTTCAGGGACATCACGGTCGTCTGGACTACAGCATGCCGCTGGATGGCGGCCTGCGTCAGCAGGACATAGACAGTTTGCTGGCTACCGCCTGCCTGAGCTTTCTGGCTCAAGGCCACGAGCTGGATAACGCGGTAGAATCAGCCTTGTTGCACCTGCAGGCACGTGCCAGTGACACCTTCCAGCCCGGTATGGGCCACCGCCTGTTCAACCCTGTTGCTCCCCAAAATGACTGACACCACCACCCTGCGCTTTCCTGCCGGTCTATACGGCATTACTCCCGAATGGGACGACACCGCCCGCTTGTTGAACGCAGTGCGTGCCGCTCACGAAGGGGGTTTGCAGGTCTTGCAGTTCCGTCGCAAGAACGGCCCGGAACCAATCCGCCAGCAACAACTCAAAGAGTTGATCAAGCTGTGCCTGTCTTTGGATCTGCCACTATTGGTGAACGATCACTGGAGCTGGGCGCAAGAGTTTGATGTGCAAGGCGCGCACCTGGGTAAAAGCGATGGCGAGTTGACCCAGGCCCGTCAGGCACTGGGGCCGCAAGCCCTGCTGGGACGCTCCTGCTATAACAGTCTGGATCTGGCTCGCCAGGCCCTGACAGACGATGCAGACTACATTGCCTTTGGGGCCATGTACCCTTCCAGCGTCAAACCCGAAGCCCCCCCGGCTGAACTGAACACCTTGCGACAAGCTCGACTACTTTGCCAAGAACAAGAACACGAGGGACGGCGTGCTGCCATTGTTGCGATTGGCGGCATCACACCCGAGAAAATGCCCGAACTGCTGGAAGCAGGGGTCGATAGCGTTGCCGTTATCAGCAGCCTGTTTGAAACCAGCGATATACGCGCCACGGCGCAACGCTTTACCGACTACTTTCACGCCCAGGACTCATCGCGCTTTGTGCGCTGATCCCTTGCCTGGCCTTGACCTTTTCACATCTGGATTCTTGCCTCATGTCCCGTAACTCCGAACTTTTTGAACGTGCCTGCAAAGTCATCCCCGGCGGCGTCAACTCGCCCGTCCGTGCCTTCGGTTCCGTGGGCGGCACCCCGTGCTTTATCGAACGCGCTCAGGGCCCTTACATCTGGGATGCAGACGGCCAGCAATACACGGACTACGTGGGTTCCTGGGGACCGGCCATTCTGGGCCACTCCGATCCGGACGTTATCAAGGCCGTACAGGAAGCCGCCGTACACGGCCTGTCCTACGGCGCGCCTACCGAAGGCGAAGTCGTGCTGGCTGAAACCCTGACCAAGATGCTGCCGTCCATCGAGCAAGTGCGTCTGGTCAGCTCCGGCACCGAAGCCACCATGAGCGCCATTCGTCTGGCCCGTGGCTTTACCGGCCGCAACACCATCATCAAGTTTGAAGGCTGTTACCACGGCCACGCTGACAGTCTGCTGGTCAAAGCCGGTTCCGGCTTGCTGACCTTTGGCAACCCCACCTCTGCAGGCGTGCCAGCCGAATTTGTCGGCCACACCCTGGTGCTGGACTACAACGATCTGGACGCCGTGCGCGATGCTTTCAAACAGAAAGGCAGCGAAATCGCCTGCATTATCGTTGAGCCTTTTGCCGGCAACATGAACCTGGTGCGCCCAGCCCCCGGCTTCCTGGAAGGCTTGCGCGAACTGTGCACCGAATACGGTGCCGTACTGATTTTTGACGAAGTCATGACCGGCTTCCGTGTTGGCCCTCAAGGCGTGCAAGGCCTGACCGGCATTCGTCCTGACCTGACCACCCTGGCCAAGGTGATTGGTGGCGGCATGCCCGTCGGTGCTTTCGGTGGCCGTCGCGACATCATGCAATGCGTCGCTCCCGTCGGTGGTGTTTACCAGGCAGGCACCCTGTCCGGTAACCCTGTTGCTGTGGCCGCGGGTCTGGCAACCTTGAAGAAACTGGCTCAACCCGGTTTCTACGACACCCTGACAGCCAACACCGCCAAGCTGATCCAGGGCTTGAAGGCCGCTGCAAAAGAAGCAGACGTACCTTTTACGGCAGACCACCAGGGCGGCTTGTTCGGTATCTACTTCAGCGAAACCGTGCCCACCTCCCTGGCCCAAGTGTCGGCTGGCGACATCGAGCGCTTCAAGCAGTTCTTCCACGCCATGCTGGACAAGGGTGTGTACTTCGCACCCTCGGCCTTTGAAGCAGGTTTTGTTTCGGTGCAGCACACCCCGGACATTACCGACGCCACTGTGCAAGCGGCACGCGAAGTTTTTGCCACCTTCAAAAACTAAAAGCGCCGGACAAAAAAAGCGGGCTATATGCCCGCTTTTTTTATGCTCTGAACAATCAGTCTTGCGCCATCTGCCGCAAGACAAAGCGCTGCAACTTCCCTGTCTCGGTACGAGGCAGCGAAGTCACGAACTCAATGGCGCGTGGATACTTGTACGGCGCTGCGTTCTCTTTCACAAAATCCTGCAGCTTCTTTTTCAGCTCATCGTTTCCGGTAAAGCCAGGCTTGAGCACAATGAAGGCCTGCACAATCTGGCCCCGTTCTTCATCGGCGGCACCTACAACGCCACACTCGGCCACAGCCTCGTGCTTGAGCAAGGTGCCTTCCACCTCAGGACCGGCAATGTTATAGCCCGAGGAAACAATCATGTCGTCGTTACGAGCCTGGTAATACAGGTAGCCGTCCTCGTCCATCTTGAAGGTGTCGCCAGGGAAGTTCCAACCGCCCTGAACAAACTGCTTCTGACGCTCGTCGTTCAGGTACTTGCAGCCTGTTGGCCCCTTTACGGCCAAACGGCCTACCGTGCCGACTGGCACCGGATTCAGATCATCGTCCAGAATCGTGGCGACATAACCGGGCACCACTTGGCCAATGGCACCAGCACGCACTTTTTCAGGTGGGCTGGACACGTACACGTGAATCATTTCCGTACCGCCAATGCCGTCCGTCATCTCGATGCCGCTGGCCTGCTTCCAAAGCTGACGCGTTGCATCTGGCAAGGCTTCGCCTGCCGACACGGTGGCACGCAAGCTGGCCAAGGAGTAACGATCCACCAAACCAGCCATCTGACGATAGAAGGTGGGTGCGGTAAAGCTCATGGTCACTTTGAAGCGATCAATCATGCCCAGCAGATCGGAAGGCGTCAGACGCTCCAGCAGGACAGTAGATGCACCCACACGCAGCGGGAAGCACAGCAGACCGCCCAGGCCGAAGGTAAAGGCCAAAGGAGGCGTACCGCAGACCACATCATCCGGGGTCAAACGCAGTACGTGACGCGAGAAGGTATCGCACATTGCCAGCACATCACGATGGAAGTGCATGCAACCTTTGGGCTGGCCGGTCGTGCCGCTGGTGAAAGCGATCAGACAAACATCGTCAGCCGCCGTATCGCAAGCGGTGAACTCTTCGGGCTTGTCAGCCAACAAGGCTTCCAGACCCTTGGCGCTTTCATCGTTAAAGCACAGCAGTTGCTTCAGAGCAGGCGTGTAGGAATCATGCGTGGAGTCCATGCAGTGTTCCAGCTCTTCACGCAGGCGCTCGTCACACAAGGCAGCATGAATCTCGGCCTTGTCCAGAATCGTCTTCAGTTCCACCGCCCGCAACAAAGGCATGGTGGGAACCGTAACCAGACCGGCCTTGATGCTGGCCAACCAGCAGGCGGCCATCATGGGGTTATTGGGACCACGCAGCAAAACCCGGTTGCCGGGCACCAGCTTCATGTCCTCAACCAGAACATGAGCAATACGGTTGGTCAGCACGTCCAGCTGCTTGTAGGTCAGACTGCGATTCTCATCGCCCTGTGCCCACTGCAAAGCCACGCGATCACCATGCCCCGCTGCTACCTGCTCTCCCAACAGCGCCACGGCACAATTGAGACGAGCGGGATAGTCCACATCCGGATTGCCTTCCAGCAACATCTCTGGCCACCACTCCATGGGTGGCAGATTGTCGCGTGCAAAGGTATCAAGGTGCGCTGAACGTTCCATCCTTATCTCCTGCGTAGATTACGCCCCACTCAGGCGTAGACCTTGGTCCATCAAAGGCGCCAGCCAAATTGGCAAGGTCTATATTGTTTAGTTCTAAAGGATATTAGCAAAAAAAATGCTCCAGTATCAGCAATCCCGACTACGGGTTATCCGCAGTAGCGCATCATCCTCCGCTGTTTCAAGGGGTATCCTAGACTGATCCCGGCTCCTCTGAGGCCCTTGCCCGCGCAACGCAAAATTCAATAATGAATTTCAGGATATAAGAAATAAATCGATCTTCTGCATGCATTTTTTTCAATTAAGAAAAATTACGGCAGGCATTATTTTTGAAACAAAAAAAAGTATCAGAAAAAGCAGAAAAGTGATTAAGCGAACAGGCGATACAGAGGCAAATGCCTTATACTTCAAATAAATAATCACTTGAATTTAGCCAGCTTATCGTGTCGGATCAAAGTTAGAGTGCCGTCCGAAGATTATTCAAAGCCGTGGCCCTAAAAGTAAATAGCAGACAAGAGTTTGCATTTCCTTACCCAATGCTTTGCCTGCTTTGCCGGTGCTTTCTATCAAGTTGATTAATTTAAGCTTAAAAACGAATTTACTTTGATCTGTCGCAATGTCAAACTTCGAACCAGCCCCTAAGATACCCACCAAGCTAACCCAGCTTGCTCATGGCTGCGGTCTGCGTCCTTCAAAGCTAAACATTTTGGACATGCACCATTAAGGCAAGCTATCTATGATCATGAACGATATCCCCGCTTCCGCCGTCGCCGATGCCGCTCCCGACTTGGAAAGCCGTGCCCATAGCGACGACCACTTCGACACCCGCCTGTGGCTGCGCTTGATGGCCTGCACCAATCTGGTTGAAGGCGAAATTCGCAGTCGCCTGCGTACCGAGCACACGACCACACTGCCCCGTTTTGACCTGATGGCTCAATTGCAGCGTCAGCCCGCTGGCATGAAAATGAGCGAGCTGTCCCGTCACCTGATGGTCACCAACGGCAATATCACGGGCATTACCGATCAGCTGGAAAAAGAAGGTTTGGTCGAACGCATCAAGGTGCTCACCGATCGTCGCAGCTCCCTGATCCGCCTGACACCCAAGGGCAAGCGCCAATTCAAGAAAATGGCTGCCTCCCACGAACAGTGGCTACAAGAGATGTTTGCCAACCTGTCGGAAAAAGCACGCGTCAACCTGTTTGAAGCCCTGGGCGAACTCAAGCTGATCACTCGCAACAACGTGGCCATGGCTGCTCGCGAAAGCTAAGCGCTCCGGCGCGACCAAAGATATGCTCAGGCGGCTCAAAGCAAGTATCATTACTGCTTTGAGCCGCCTTTAACATTGTTTTTCGGATCGCGTCATGGCCGTCAATCTGTTCATCCCCTCTGAATCTGATATTCACCCTGTTGCCGGTGTCAAAATCGGTATTGCCGAAGCCGGTATTCGCAAGGCCAACCGACGCGACCTGACCGTGTTTGAATTGGCCCCCGGTACCAGCGTGGCCGGTGTATTCACCACCAACCGTTTCCGTGCTGCTCCAGTACAAGTGTGCGAAGCGCACTTGGCTACGCACGATGGCATCCGCGCCCTGGTCATCAATACCGGCAATGCCAACGCTGGCACAGGTCAGGCTGGTTTGGAAAAAGCACAGCAAACCTGCACGGAAACCGCGCGCCTGCTGAACATCCTGCCTCAGCAAGTGCTGCCCTTTTCCACCGGCGTCATTCTGGAGCCTCTGCCCATGGATCGCCTGCTGGGCGCTCTGCCTGCGGCGGTGAACGATCTGGCCGACAACAACTGGTTCAATGCTGCTCACAGCATCATGACCACCGATACGCAACCCAAAATCGTGTCTCGCCAGATCCAGTTGTCGGGTAAAACCATCACACTGACCGGCATCAGCAAGGGCGCGGGCATGATTCGCCCCAATATGGCCACCATGCTGGGTTACCTGGCTACGGACGCCGGTATTGCTCCCGAACTGCTGCGCGATATGTGTCGTCAGGCGGCAGACCGCTCTTTCAACCGCATTACGGTTGATGGCGACACCTCCACCAACGACTCCTTCATCATTATGGCAACCGGCCAAAGCGGTGTCACGGTAGAGTCGATTGCAGACCCGAACTACAACACCTTGCTGGATGCCCTGGTCGACGCCTCGCGCGAACTGGCCCAGAAAATCGTGCGTGACGCCGAAGGCGCCACCAAGTTCATGACCATTCAGGTTGATGACGCCGGCTCCAGCGAAGAAGCTCTGAAAGTGGCTTACGCCATCGCTCACTCACCTCTGGTGAAAACAGCCTTCTTTGCCTCCGACCCGAACCTGGGCCGTATTCTGTGCGCCATTGGCTACGCCGGCATTAGCGATCTGGACGTGAGCAAATTGCGTCTGTGGCTAGGTGATGTGCTGGTAGCCGTGGACGGTGGCCGCAACCCCGACTACCAGGAAGAAGATGGCCAGCGCGTCATGCAGGAAGCCGAAATTCTGGTACGTGTTTCTCTGGGCCGTGGCCAACACAGCGAAACGGTTTACACCTGCGACTTCTCGCACGAGTACGTCACTATCAACGCGGACTACCGCTCCTGATAAAAAAAACCGCCTCCACCCAATCGGTGGAGACGGTTTTTCCTTACGGACAAGCCCGCCACTGGCGGGCTTGTTCTATTTCTTGCCCATGCCCTTGACCAGCGAGAGCACCGCCAGAATCAGGAACACGACAAACAGGATCTTGGCAATCGAAGCAGCACCAGCGGCAATGCCACCAAAACCCAGCACAGCAGCCACGATAGCTACAATAAAAAAGATTACGGCGTAGTAAAGCATACGATTCTCCTCATCATCAGTACGTACAGGGACAGCACCTTGTCTGACGGACCATCTCAACGACAGCTCATGAAATACCTACAGACAAAAAAAGGTTCCCACCCGCTAACGGTCGTACTTGTCGTAGAAGTCTTTAACCTCGCGCTCCGCCTCTTCGCGGGTACGGCCATAGCGCTCTTGCACCAGACCGGCCAATTGCGTGGCATCCCCTTTCACCTTGGCCCACTCATCATCCGTAATTTCGCCCCAGACGCTGCGGGCTTTACCAGCCAGTTGTTTCCATTTGCCTTCGATCGTGTCCTTATTCATACGCTTCCCCTTAGTAGGTCCGAAAAATAAATGACTTACGCTTCTGTGAACGCAACAGCTCTACCGTAGCGGAAGGCGAGCCACTCAAAGGCCACAGATTGAGGAGAAATGTAACAAATTAGCGATATGCCCTGTTCTGGACGGGGCAGGTCCCCTCACACGTCCTTTACGCCCCCAAGACAAGGGGCCTACCCTGCCTACCCAGTGAAAAACGAAAGGATTGGATGCAAAATACAGACAGGAGAAGGCCCAAGCCATTGACAGCAAAGCCTTTTTATCCTATTATTTTTTGCTTGGCATTTTGCGTGTCAAGATTTTTTTATGTTAGATGGCATTACAGCGGGCTGTTATTGGCCTTTTACGCGATGCCTGTTTGACTCTTTAAGGGATTCCCTATGTACGCGGTTATAAAAACCGGCGGTAAGCAATATCGCATTACTGCTGGCCAAAAACTCAAAATAGAACAGATACCGGCAGACATTGGGCAAGAAATTTCGCTTGACCAGGTTCTGTCCGTCGGCGAAGGTGAAGCACTGCAAATCGGTGCTCCTTTCGTTGCTGGCGCTGTGGTCAAGGCTACTGTTCTTGCGCAAGGCCGTCACGACAAAATCAAGATTTTCAAAATGCGCCGTCGCAAGCACTACCGCAAAACGCAAGGCCATCGTCAAAACTACACCGAAATCCGCATCGAAGCGATCAACGCCTAAGTTGTTGCTAAAAGCGAATTTGGTATTTTCTTCATCTAGGAGCTAAAGAAATGGCACAGAAGAAAGGCGGCGGCTCTACGCGGAACGGCCGTGACTCACAGGCCAAACGTCTGGGCGTTAAAGTCTACGGCGGTCAGGTAATTTCGGCTGGCGGCATCATTGTTCGTCAGCGCGGCACTCAGTTTCACCCCGGCGTGAACGTGGGCATTGGTAAAGACCACACACTGTTCTCCCTGGTCGATGGCAAAGTTAAATTTTCCATCACTGGTGCTCTGAACAAGCGTACCGTTTCGGTCGTTGCTGGCGAATAAGCCACCCGATCAAAGCGTACTCGCTGCGAAAAAGCCCTGCCGCCCTAGGCAGGGCTTTTTTTATGCATGGCCAACCTGCCATCGCCCAAACCCGCCCACCCGGCTTAGCCAGTCTCCCTACGGCCACAGCAAGAGATTAAAAATCGGCCACTATCACGGCACATACCGGCAGATAAGCCAATCTCCTATACACTAAGCAATTGGGGTTTTTGTTTAAAATGGTCTGCTCCCAGACCAGCAGCCCATACGGTTCTGCGGCCCCTGGACCTATACAGCACTCATCACCATGAAATTCGTAGACGAAGCGACCATTGAAGTGGTCGCAGGCAAAGGTGGAAACGGCGCTGCCAGTTTCCGCCGAGAAAAATTTATTGAAAAAGGTGGCCCCAATGGCGGCGACGGTGGACGCGGTGGCAGCATTTATGCCGAGGCCGACCGTAACGTCAACACCTTGATCGACTACCGCTACGCCCGCCTGCACCGCGCTCGCAACGGCGAAAACGGCCGTGGGTCCGACCAATATGGCGCGGGTGGCGAGGACATCACCCTGCGTGTGCCCGTTGGCACCATGATTTTTGACGCAGAAACCGGCGAGCAGCTGTTTGACATGAAGCGTCATGGCGAAAAAATAACCCTGGCCCAAGGCGGCGCCGGTGGTTTGGGTAACCTGCACTTCAAATCCAGTGTGAACCGTGCCCCGCGTCAATTTACCTACGGCAAGGAAGGCGAGCATCGCAAGCTGCGTCTGGAACTGAAGGTGCTGGCTGATGTCGGTCTGCTGGGTATGCCCAACGCCGGTAAATCCACGCTGATCACCCGCATTTCCAACGCCAAGCCGCGCATTGCGGATTACCCCTTCACCACCTTGCACCCCAACCTGGGTGTGGTGCGTTCGTCCGAAGCCCACAGCTTTGTAGTGGCCGATATTCCTGGCCTGATCGAGGGCGCTTCCGAAGGTGCCGGCCTGGGACACTTGTTCCTGCGCCACCTGACCCGCACCCGTATCTTGCTGCATCTGCTGGACGTATCCAGCCTGGACCCGGACGAGGATGTTGTAGCCAAAGTGGCTGCAGAGGCCCGTGCCATTGTTGAAGAACTGCGTCTGTACAGCGAAGAGCTGTACGCCAAGCCACGCTGGCTGGTTCTGAACAAGCTGGACATGGTCTCGGACCCGGAAGACCTGAAAGCCCGCCTGCTCAAAGAGCTGAACTGGGAAGGCCCGGTCTTTGGTATCTCCGCCCTGACCGGTGTCGGTACACAGGATCTGGTCTATCAGCTGCAATCCTGGCTGGATGAAGAAAGCCGCAAAGAGCATATCGAGCAAGATATTGCCGACGGCACCCATATTTACGACGAGAGGTTTGCCCCAGACTGATCGTGCTACACAGGTCCAGGATCTAGACTCCAGGACTGAACCCCAAAATGCCCGGAAGACGCGGTTAAGCCAACCGCCCTACTCCTGGCATTTTCTCTATTTACACGCCAAGCGATGGATTTCTGAACTCGTCATGCAGCACTCTTCTCATTCTGAATCGGCCGTTGCGCAATCGCGCCGATTGGTTATTAAAGTAGGTTCCTCCCTGGTCACCAACGAGGGCAAAGGGATTGACCTGGATGCCGTAGAGCAATGGGCTACCCAGATTGCTCAACTGCATGCCCAAGGCAAGCAATTGGTGCTGGTTTCCAGCGGTGCCATTGCCGAAGGCATGGCCCGCCTGGGCTGGCCGCGCCGACCGAAGGCCATGAATGAGTTGCAAGCGGCGGCGGCCGTCGGCCAGATGGGCTTGATTCAAGCCTATGAAGTGGCTTTTGCCCGCCATGGTGTGCGCACCGCTCAGATTCTGCTGACCCATGAAGATCTGGCCGACCGCCATCGCTACCTGAATGCACGAGGCACCATCAACACCTTGCTGGACCTGGGTGTAGTCCCCATCGTGAACGAGAACGACACGGTGGTCACGGATGAAATCCGCGTGGGCGACAACGATACATTGGGCGCACTGGTCACCAATCTGATCGAAGCCGAAACCCTGATTATCCTGACCGACCAGGCTGGCCTTTACAGTGCCGACCCGCGCAGCAATCCTGATGCGCAGTTCATCTCGCTGGGACAGGCGGGCGATCCGACGCTGGAAGCCATGGCAGGCGGCTCGGGCAGCAATATCGGCACCGGCGGAATGATCACCAAAATCCTGGCCGCCAAACGCGCTGCGCAAAGCGGTGGCCACACCATTATTGCCTCTGGCCGCGAACAGCAAGTCCTGTCCCGCCTGGCACAAGGTGAGCGCATTGGCACCGAGCTGCGTGCCACCCTGCCCGTACGCTCGGCCCGCCAACGCTGGCTGGTCGACCAGTTGCGTGTGCGTGGTCGCGTATCGCTGGACGAAGGCGCTGTACGTGCGCTGGTAGACGGTCACAAGAGCCTGCTGCCCGTCGGTGTCACCCATGTAGAAGGCGAATTTGACCGTGGCGATGTCGTTGCCTGCGTGGACAAGCACGGCGTGGAATACGCCCGTGGTCTGATCAACTACTCCTCGGACGACACCCGCCGCATCATGGGCCAACCCAGCCACCTGATCAATGAATTGCTGGGCAGCGAACACGATACAGAGCTGATACACCGTAACAATATGGTGTTCCCACGCAGTGCACCGGATCAGGACTAATCCTTGACCCCTACCCTGCCCGCCTGTTGAAATAGACGGATAAAACGTATCGAATTGCGACAGTGCGCGCGGTTTTTGCGCGCCTGATTGCAACACTTTCCCTTTCGGGCGATGCGCCCAAGGAACCGTATGAAGATCCTCGTGCTAGGTGCTGGCGTAGAAGGCGTAACCAGCGCTTATTATCTTGCCCGCCAAGGACACAGCGTAACGGTCATCGACCGCATGGCTGGGCCCGCTCTGGAAACCAGTTTTGCCAATGCCGGTCAGTTGTCCTTTGGCTATGCCTGCCCTTGGGCTGCGCCGGGTATCCCGCGCAAAGCCATCAAGTGGATGTTCGACGAGCATCCGGCCCTGACGATTCGCCCGGATGGCACGCTGACACAAATCAAGTGGCTACTGGCCATGTGGCGCAACTGCACAGCAGACCGCTACGCCATCAATAAAGAACGCATGGTGCGTCTGGCTGAATACAGCCGCCACTGCATGGCCGAGCTGCGCGCCCAGACCGACATTCAATTCGAGCACCGTGCCCAAGGCACCTTGCAGCTTTTCCGTACGCAAAAGCAGCTGGACGGCATTGCTGCCGACATCGAGGTCCTGAAAGAAGCTGGCGTGCCTTACGAGCTGCTGTCCGCCTCCGAATTGCACACGATTGAGCCGGCTCTGCGCCACGTAGAGCACAAACTAAGCGGTGGCCTGCGCTTCCCGGAAGATGAAACCGGCGACTGCCAGATGTTCACCCGCCGCCTTAGCGAATTGGCCGAGAAGGAAGGCGTGGAATTCCGCTGGAACCAGAACATTCAGCGCATTCACAGCAACGGCACGCAGATCAGCGGCGTCCAAAGCTCCGATGGCCTGTTGACTGCCGATGCCTACGTGGTGGCCTTGGGCTCCTGGTCTACGGGTTTGATGAAAGACCTGCAGGCCATCCCGGTCTACCCGTTGAAGGGCTACTCCATTACCGCCACAATTGCGGATGCCTCGCGTGCGCCTCAGTCCACTTTGCTGGATGAAAGCTACAAGATCGCCCTAACCCGCTTTGATAATCGCATTCGCGTGGGCGGCATGGCCGAGGTCGTCGGCTTTAACAAGCGCCTGAATCCCCGCCGTGAACAGACCTTGCTGATGGTCCTGAATGATCTGTTCCCCGGCAGCTACCAAAGCGATGCAGATCTGCATTTCTGGACCGGCCTGCGTCCCAAGACGCCGGACAGCACCCCAATTGTGGGGCGTAGCCGCTACTCCAATCTGTTCCTGAACACCGGCCACGGTACGCTGGGATGGACCTTGGCTACCGGCAGTGCGCAATTGCTGGCTGATCTGATCAGCAACAAGGAGCCTGCCATCCGTGCAGACGACTTGTCGGTGCAGCGCTACTACTAAGCCCTGCCCCCCACAGCATGAACAAAGGCTCTGCCGGTATAACCGACAGGGCCTTTTTCAACTGCCCTGATGACATCCTGACTAGGCCAGCAACTGGCAATTAGCAGCGAACATATAGCCCCAGTTATGAATCGAGCGGATAGGCAGAACCGTGCCTCCCTGGTTGAATTTGCGTCTCATACGGCTGACCAGAACGCCCAGGCGGTTGATATGCGAAGCACCGGGTGGATTGCTGATTACATCCGTTTTACTAGCCACAGCCCGCATCAACTCGTAATGACTGGCCCGGCGATCCTCTTCGCGCAGCAAGCGGACGATGAAGGCGCGCTCCGTGCTGGTCAGGCTAAACGAGATCCCGACAGGCGATATCAAGGCCCAGCCCTCCTGATCCAGCACCCACTCCTGGGGCTGAGACGGTTCAGGAATGATGGGCATCTGCATCATGCGCCGCTGCAAGCTGTGCAAACTGGCTGCCAGCAACTCCAAAGACGCATCCCTGGGGCAAAACTGATCTCCGCCGCTATGCAAGGCTTGCAGCATGGCCGAGTCCGTCGCATCAGACTGCATCAGGATTCCAATTTGCGGACACAGCATACGTAAGCGCACGGCCGCCGAGCAGATTTCCGCCAAGGCCCCGCCCAACCAGGCAATACATATCGAACCGGCGTAACGGCCCCGCGTTTGGGCCAACTGCAGCAAAGCCGTCGCATCCGGACAAAAAATAAGACGATAACCACGTTCTGCCAGAGCCTGAATTTGTTGTTCTAGTAAGTTTCGATCAGGGATAGACGTGGCCAGGTACAGAACAACAGGACCGCCAGCAATTTCATTTGCAACCGACATAGTTGATACCTTAACTATAATGACATCTGATGACTATGCCGGACAGTATAAATCACGACTGTGATTTTTAATTAAAACCATCGTGTTTGGCTTTACATCAACAATCTGTTGTGTGAAACATTTCTCCGAACGCCTTCGCCACGCACGTCAACATCGCGGTCTTTCTCAGGCAGATTTGGCACGTCTATGCGGATTGACCCAGAGCGCCATCTCCAATTATGAAAATGGCACTCGTCGGGATGCACGTGAAATTCTGGAGTTGAGCAGAGCCTTGAATGTCAGCGCTTTGTGGTTGCGCAAGGGTATCGGCACGATGGAGTTCACGCAGGACAGCTACACATTGTCCGAACCCCTGGATGGTCCTCCCATTGTTACCTGGCCTTTCCGTCTGTTTTCCGTCGATGAAGTGGTTGCTTTGGCAGATGGCGAACGTGATTTGCTCGATCGCACTTTGCGTCATTTACTGGACGGCATGAAAAAACGCTAGGCACCGTACGTTCTACCCGCCTATACCGCCTGCCTTGTTAAACACCCCTGACATTCAAGCTTTAAGCACAGGCTTGAACCCGACAAATCTGGTGCTGCTCCCATCTTAAGCTTCTCTTCGTTTCATTCAGCCGGTTAAGCCAGACATTTTTATCACATACGACATCTTTACTCAAAACCATCGTGCAGGGCGTTCCATGAACAATCTGTACTGTGAAACACTTTTCTGATCGCCTCCGCCACGCCCGCCTGCAACGCGGCTTTTCTCAAGCCGAGCTGGCTCGTCTGTGCAACCTCACTCAAAGCGCCATCTCCAATTACGAGAGTGGTACGCGGCGTGACGCGCGCGAAATTCTGGATCTGGCCAAAGCCCTGAATATCAGTGCTCAATGGCTGAAAAACGGGCTGGGCAATATGGAGCTGAGTGCAGCCCATGCTACCACCTTGCAAGACTCCGGCGAAGGCCCACCGATTGTGACCTGGCCCTTCAACCGCTTTTCCGTGGACGAGATTGTGGCTTTGCCACCCAAAGAGCGTGACCACCTGGATCAAACCATCCGTCATCTGCTCAACGGTATGAAAAGAAAATAAGCCTTATACGTCCACAAGCAGCTCCAAGATACCTATACTTGTCAGCACGCAGGGGTACTCGCCATTTGGCGGGTTGAGATAAACCCTCGTACCAGTACGGATAATGCCGATGCTGGGAGCGTGTGCCACAGGTGCAATGCCTGCACGGCACTTCTTCCTATATCGGCTCCACCATTTCTTTGGAGCTGCAATGACAAGCAAAACCCCTTCTTTTACGGCCACAGCGGCCAGCGTAGACCCGGCTGCGATCCAGCCCTTACCCAACTCCCGAAAAATCTACCAAACCGGCTCACGGCCTGATCTGCGTGTGCCTTTTCGGGAAATCTCCCTGGCTGATACGCCCAGCCACTTCGGCGCCGAGCCGAATCCTCCCTTAAGCGTTTATGACACCAGCGGTCCCTACACAGACCCCTCGGTGCAGATCGATATTCGCAAAGGCCTGCCCCCGCTACGCCAAGCCTGGATCAGCGAGCGCAAGGACACCGAGTTGATGGCAGGACTCAACAGCCAGTACGGTCAAGCCCGCCAGGCCGACCCGGAACTGGACACGTTACGCTTCGAGTTGAAGCGTCAGCCTCGACGCAGCATTTCAGGAGCCAATGTCACGCAAATGCATTACGCACGGCGCGGCATCATCACTCCCGAAATGGAGTTTGTGGCGATTCGGGAAAATCTGCGACGCGAGCAATACATTGAAAGTTTGCGGGCCAGCGGTCCGCAAGGCGAAGAGATGGCTCGTCGCCTGACCAAGGTACACCCTGGTCAAGGTTTCGGCGCCAGCTTGCCCACCACGGTCACCCCCGAGTTTGTTCGTGATGAAATTGCGCGTGGCCGAGCCATTTTGCCCGCCAATATCAACCACCCGGAAACCGAGCCCATGATTATTGGCCGCAATTTCCTGGTGAAGATCAACGCCAATATCGGTAACTCCGCCCTGGGCTCCACCATTGGCGAAGAGGTCGAAAAAATGACCTGGGCGATTCGCTGGGGTGCGGACACCATCATGGATTTGTCCACGGGCAAGAATATCCATGAGACGCGCGAATGGATTATTCGCAACTCGCCGGTTCCTGTCGGTACGGTGCCTATTTACCAGGCCTTGGAAAAGGTCGGCGGCATTGCCGAAGATCTGACTTGGGATATTTTCCGCGACACCTTGATTGAGCAGGCCGAGCAAGGCGTGGACTATTTCACCATTCATGCCGGTGTGCGTTTGCCCTTTATTCCCATGACGGCCAGCCGCATGACAGGCATTGTTTCGCGCGGTGGTTCCATCATGGCAAAGTGGTGTCTGGCGCATCACCGCGAAAGCTTCCTGTACGAGCATTTCGAGGACATCTGCGAGATCATGAAGCAGTACGACGTGGCTTTCTCGCTAGGCGATGGCTTGCGCCCCGGCTCGGGCTATGACGCTAATGATCAGGCACAATTCGCGGAACTGCGTACCCTGGGCGAGTTGACCCAGGTAGCGTGGAAGCATGATGTTCAAGTCATGATTGAAGGTCCTGGTCATGTGCCTTTGCATCTGATTCCAGAGAACATGCAGTTGCAGCTGGAGCACTGTCATGAGGCCCCCTTCTACACCTTGGGACCTTTGGCAACGGACATTGCGCCGGGCTACGATCACATCACTTCCGGTTTGGGTGCGGCGATGATTGCCTGGCAAGGTACGGCGATGCTGTGCTATGTGACGCCCAAGGAGCATCTGGGCTTGCCGAACAAGAAGGACGTGAAGGACGGCATCATCACTTACAAGATCGCAGCACATGCCGCGGACTTGGCCAAGGGGCATCCTTCGGCGGCCTTCCGGGACAATGCCTTGTCCAAGGCGCGCTTTGAATTCCGTTGGGATGATCAGTTCAATCTGGGTCTGGACCCGGATACAGCGCGTGAGTTCCACGACGAGACTTTGCCTAAAGACTCCATGAAAGTGGCGCATTTCTGCTCCATGTGTGGGCCCAAGTTCTGCAGCATGAAGATCTCGCAGGATGTACGGGACTATGCCAAGGCTAATGGTCTGGATGAGCAGTCCGCTGTGGATCAGGGGATGAAGGAGATGTCAGTGCAATTTGTTCAGCAAGGCAGCAAGCTGTATCAGGAGGCTTGATGCTGTGTTGAATACGGGCCGGGTGTGAACATGATCTTTGTTTGATCAGGCCTTGATGGGTTAAAGCCCTGGGTGGATTCTTTCTGCCTGGGGCTTTTTCTTTTTGGAGCTTCGTCATCTCATTTGATTGGAAAGCGAGGTTTAACAGTCAGAAGAGATCGTTGCTGAAGACGTCAGTTAAGCCTAGCTTCAGGGTGTCCGGGCTGAGGGTTTGCCGGTGCTGCGCACCGGTGCCCTTGTCAGGAGATAGCTACGGGCGCATCCTGAACTCGCCGGGTACTTGGTCCCCCGGACCAAGTACAAGCGTCCGGCTCAAACAGCAGGATGCTTGCACCCCTACGCTATCTCCCGACCGCGGCAAACCCTCTGAACCGCCCGGACACCCTGAAGCTAGGCTCAACTGGCTCACAATCGTTTTTTCTGGACGGTTCAAACTGCATCCTTGAATGGCGTGTGGCACTTTCCTGGTCTGCGTCGAATCTCTGACCTCTGACCTATCACCTATCACCTGAGACCTTTCACCTCCGACCTCTCTCCTCAGACGTCAAACCTCAGACCCAAGATCCGAAATCCCAAATCTCAGACCCAGACCCAGACCCTCAATACATGATTACTTGAATAGCCACGGTATGAGCCCTTGGGGGCGGTGGGGACCCGGAGGGGCGATTCAGAGTACTTGCCGCAGGCGGGGGCATGATCCGGGGTGCAAGCACTCTGCTGTTTGAGCGGGACGCTTGTGGTTCGTCCGGGGGACGAACCACCCCGCGAGTTCAGAGTGCGCCCGGATGATGCCCTCGACAAGGGGACCGGTGCGCAGCACCGGCAAGTGCTCAAGCCCCTCCGGGTGCCCACCGCCCCCAAGGGCGTGCTCATCACTGCGTTCTACTCAATAATCAGCCCTGCCCCTCTCAAGTAACGTTAATGCCATCAACGACAACAGATAACCACCAATCAGCAGTTCACAACTAATAACTGACAACTGACAGAACATGCTGCCCTCAAACCATGCCCTCACTCCCCGATCAAACAAAAAAAAGCCCGGTTAAAAAACCGGGCCTTTTGTCAGCACACCTTAAGGCGGCAAGCAGAGACTTACTTCTGCGGAGCGTACAAATACAACTCCACGCGGCGGTTCATGGCACGGCCTTCAGCCGTCGCATTATCCCCAATAGGAGCGTTCGGGCCACGGCCTTCTACCATCAAACGACCTTGTCCCACACCTTGCTGCGTCAGGTAATTCGTCACAGCGCTTGCGCGGTTAACCGACAAAGTTTGATTGGTCTGTGCCGACCCGGTGCTATCGGTATGACCGACAGCCTTGGCACGCAGCTCTGGATGCTGATTCATGGCGCGAGCCACACTATCCAGAACAGGCAGCAAAGCAGGCTTTAACTGATAATGGCCGGTATCAAACGACACACTGCTAGGAATATTGACCCGCAAGCTGCCATCGGGCATTTCGGTCACATCCACACCCAGGCCAGTTGCGCCAGACTGCTGAACATCCTTTTTAATGCCAGACCAGTTGTACGCTGCAATACCACCAGCCAGTGCACCGATACCTGCACCAATCATGGCGGCCTTGCTGCTATCACCAATCAAAGCCCCAAGACCAGCCCCCACAGCAGCGCCGCCACCCGCACCCACTGCGGTACGACCACCTGTGCTCATATTGTCCATCGTGCCGCAAGCGGCCAAAAGGGAAAGAGCACCAGCACATGCTGCTAATTTTGCAGAACGAATGGAAATTGTCATTATTGGCTCCGTAATCTCAAATTAAGTACCAGGACCGCCTGAATGCCTCCAATACTAGCAAGAGGCACCGCAAGCAGGTACTTCAAAACAGACTTCACTGCCTTCTTTAACAATTCTTGATCTTGCCAGCGACCACACAAACTGCAGTCACTGATTGCCTGGGGGCTAAGTACTTGAAAGCTTAGAACAACTCGGCACCCGAGTCGGCAACGACTTCTTTGTACTTCTTCAGATCATTGCTGACAAGCTCGCTGAATTCAGCCATGGTACCAGGCTGCACATCCGAGCCCATGGTAGCCAGTGCTTCACGCACGGCCGGGTCCATCAAAGCCTTGGAGTAAGCGGCATGCAGCTTGTCCAGCACAGGCTGTGGTGTACCGCCCGTAGCAAACACTCCAAACCAGGTGCCCAGATCAAAAGGCTTCACGCCAGCCTGCTCCATGGTGGGAACATCAGGCAGGAAGCTGGAACGCTCCAGAGTCGTCACAGCCAGGGCCTTGACGGTATCTGCCTTGATCAACGGCGCTGCCGAAGCCAGGTTATCAAACATGAAATGCACTTGGCCTGCCAGCAAGGCCGTTTTGGCAGGGTTGGCACCGGCGTAAGGCACATGCACGGAATTGATCTCGGCACGGGTGTTCAGGACCTCACCGGCCAGATGACCCGCACTGCCATTACCGCCCGAAGCAAAGTTCATTTGACCGGGATGCTCTTTAGCGTAGCTGATCAGATCCTGCACCGAAGCAATCTTGTTTTGTTCGGCAAACTCTTTGTTCACGATCAGGATGTTAGGCACCGAGGCAACCAGGGCGATAGGCGCAAAGCTCTCGACCGGGTCAAAAGGCACGGTCTTGTACAGCCAGGGGTTGATGGAGTTGATCGCCACCGCCCCCATCATCAGGGTATAGCCGTCCGGAGCGGCCTTGGCCACAATGCTGGCACCGATATTGCCACCCGCACCCGACTTGTTCTCCACCACAACCGTGCCCAGGTCGCCTTTGACGCGTTCAGCCAGCAAGCGAGCCATGCTGTCCAAAGGGCCACCCGGTGGATAAGGCACCACGAACTGGATAGGTTTGGAAGGATAAGCATCCTCCGCCATTACAGCCGGGGCAGCCATGACAGCCGCAACACCAGAGACAGCCAGCAGCCACTTACAGACTCGAAACATCACTTTTTTCCTTGAAATAAAAATGCATATGGGCTGCACAAGGCAGCCCATGCAGAGCAGCCACTGATCCTTAATGAATGATCTGGCTTAAGAACTCACGCGTTCTTTCACTGCGTGGCGAGTCAAAGAACTCATCAGGCGTATTTTGCTCGATGATTTCGCCCTGATCCATAAAAATGACCCGATCAGCCACTTTACGCGCAAAACCCATTTCGTGGGTCACGCACAACATCGTCATGCCGGTATGGGCCAGCTCGACCATCACTTCCAGCACTTCCTTGACCATTTCCGGGTCCAGCGCCGAGGTAGGCTCGTCAAACAGCATGATTTTAGGCTCCATGCACAGGGAACGTGCAATGGCCACGCGCTGTTGCTGTCCGCCAGAGAGCTGTCCGGGATACTTGTTGGCCTGCTCTGGAATACGTACACGCTCCAGATACTTCATGGCCAGCTCCTGAGCCTGGGCCTTGGTCTTGCGACGAACCCACATCGGCCCCAAAGTCAGGTTTTCCATCACGGTCAGGTGAGGAAACAGATTGAAGTGCTGAAACACCATGCCAACGTCACGCCGAATGGCCTCGACCTGGCGCACATCGTTGGTAAGCTCCTCACCAGCCACAATGATCTGCCCTTTCTGATGCTCTTCCAGGCGGTTGATGCAGCGGATAAGGGTGGACTTGCCCGAACCCGAAGGCCCGCAGATAACGATGCGCTCGCCGGGGGCCACATCCAGATTGATATCGCGCAGCACATGGAACTGCCCGTACCATTTATTGACGTTCTTTAGCTGAATAATGGCGTCTGCCATGCAAAACTCCTTGTCTGGCCAGCAAAGCAATAGGTCTTACCCAAGGCTTTGCTACCTGTGTCAGCGTTCATAACCCGTTTGCAAACGTCGCTCCAGCGAACGACTGTAGCGAGAGATGGAGTAGCAGAACACAAAATAAATCAGTGCGATGAACAGATAGGCTTCCCGGCTAAAGCCGCGCCAGGCCGCATCGGCCAGGGCCACTTTGGCCGCCTGGGTCAAATCGAAAATACCGATAATCACGACCAGGGAGGTGTCCTTGAACAGGGAAATGAAAATGCCTACCAGTGGCGGGATCACGATCTTGAGCGCCTGCGGCAAGATGATCTGACGCATGGTGCGCCAGTAGCTCAAGCCCAGCGAAGCCGCGCCTTCATACTGTCCCTTGGGAATGGCCTGCAAGCCGCCCCGCACGGTTTCCGCGATGTACGCCGCCGCAAACAAAATGATGGCGATCTGAGCACGCAGCAGCTTGTCGATGTTAAAGCCCTCGGGCATGAACAAAGGCAGCATTACCGAGGACATGAACAGCAAGCTGATCAGCGGCACGCCACGAATCAGTTCGATGTAAACCACGCACACTGCCTTGACGGCCGGCAAGCGCGAGGTACGTCCCAAGGCCAGCAACAAGCCCAAAGGAAAGGCGAACGCGATGCCGAAGGTAGCCAGAATCAAGGTCAGCGGCAAACCGCCCCACAGGCTGTTTTCCACATAGCTCAGGCCCAGCACACCGCCCCACATCAAAATACCCACGACGGTCAGGCCAACCAGCCACAGTACAGGCAGCCAGGGTTTCCAGAACCAGCGCACGCAGCTGCACACGATCAGCAAGGTCAGCAGGATGGAGGCCAACAAGGGTCGCCATTGCTCGTCATAGGGATAGATGCCAAACAGGATCAGACGGTGCTTTTCACGGATGAAAGCCCAGCATGCACCCGCACTGGCCCGACAATCCTGCGCGGTTTGCGCATCGAAATTGGCCTTGATGAACAGCCAATCGATCATGGCTGGCACAGTCATCAAAAGCAGCCAGGCCGACAACACCGTCAAAATGGCGTTCAAGGGAGAGGAAAACAGGTTCTGGCGCAGCCAGCCCAGGGTGCCCCGCTGCAGTGGCGGTGGCCCGCTTACGGTGGATGTAGGCGTATGACTCATTTAGCGCTCCACCAAAGCAATTCGGTTGTTGTACCAGTTCATGAAGATCGAGATCGACAAGCTGACCGTCAGGTAAGCCGCCATGATGATCAAAATGCCTTCAATCGCCTGCCCTGTCTGGTTCAAGGTGGTGTTCACCACAGACACAATATCGGGGTAGCCAATAGCCACGGCCAAGGAACTGTTTTTAGTCAGGTTCAAGTACTGGCTGGTCATGGGAGGCACAATCACGCGCAGAGCCTGGGGCAGAACCACCAGACGCATCATGCGGCCACGGGACAGACCCAGTGCCTGCGCCGCTTCCCATTGTCCTTTGCCCACGGCCTGAATACCGGAACGCACCACTTCCGCCACAAAGGCCGAGGTATAGGTAATCAAACCGGCCAGCAAGGCGGCAAACTCAGGCGATAAGGTTACGCCCCCTACAAAGTTGAAACCTTGCAGACGGGGCACATCCAGCGCCAAGGGTTCGGGGCTGATCAGCAAGGCCAGAACCGGCATCAGAACCAGCAGCAAAATGCCAAAGCGAATGGTGGGGAAAGGACGGCCCGTTTTTTCCAGACGACGACGCGCCCAGTGCGCCATCAAGACCCACAGCACCACCGCCAGGCCCAGACCCATGAAGATCCAGTCCATGCCATCGCCCTGGAGGGTGGGCAGCTTCAAACCACGATTCGATAAAAATACGCCGCCCAGCGGATTCAAAGCCTGCCGCGGTCCGGGCAAGGTCTCGGTAATCAGGGCGTACCAGAAGAACAGTTGCAGCAGCAAAGGCACGTTACGCATCACTTCCACGTACAAGCCCGCCAGCCGGGAGACCAGCCAGTTCTTGGACAAGCGTGCAATGCCCAGCAAGGTGCCAAACACGGTGGCAGCAATAATGCCGATCACCGCCACTTTCAGCGTATTGACCAGACCGACCAGAATGGCCCGCCCATAAGTATCCGAGGGCTTATAAGCCAGCGCCGACTCGCCAATGGCAAAGCCAGCCTCTCGGTTCAGGAAATCAAAGCCTGTAGAAATATTGCGAACAGCCAGGTTGTGCAAGGTATTGGAGACCAGATACCAAACACAAAAGCCAAGCACACCCAAAATCAGCACCTGGTAAATAATGCCGCGTGTGAACGGATCATTCCAGGATAGGCGCCGTTTAGGGGGGGCTGGCGCGGCAGGTGTATTTTGTGCCATAGCGTAAAACCCGTGGATGCAGCACTACGCGTAGCCCTGCGAGGTGGCGCGCGTCTGGCCGAAGCCAGACGCAAGAACAAACAGCGAAGACCGAAATCTTAACGCACTGGCCAGCCGTACATCACACCACCGTCACGCCATTGCGCATTCAAACCGCGATCCAGCTTCAATGCCGTCGATTTACCCAGATTACGCTCGAAGCTTTCACCGTAATTGCCGACCTGTTTAATTATGTTGTAGGCCCACTTGTTATCCAGCTTCAGACCTTTGCCCAGCTCGCCGGACACGCCCAGAATGCGCTGAATGTTCGGGTTATCGCTCTTGGTCTTTTCATCCACGTTCGCGCTGGTAATTCCATATTCTTCGGCCTCCAGCATGGCGTTCAGAGTCCAGCGCACCAGGGTGAACCAGTCCTCGTCGCCCTGACGCACGAATGGGCCCAGCGGCTCTTTGGAGAAATCCTCGGGCAGAATGTCGAACTCATCCGGCGTAGCCTGGGCGGCACGCATGGCTGCCAGCTGGGATTTATCGCTGGTAAAGCCGTCGCAACGACCGGAGGTAAAGGAGCGCATGGCTTCTTCAGGGTTGTTGATCACCACAGGGTTGAACTTGATACCCTGACCACGGAACCAGTCCGCCAGGTTCAGCTCGGTCGTGGTGCCGGGCTGTACGCACACAGCGGCCCCATCCAGCTCTTTAGCGCTTTTCACGCCCAGGGATTTTTTCACCATCACGCCCTGGCTGTCATAGTAGTTAATGCCAGTGCTGACCAAACCCAAGGTCGTATCGCGAGAGATCGTCGCGGTGGTATTACGGGTCAGCACATCGACTTCACCCGATTGCAGGGCGGTAAAGCGCTGCTGAGTGGTCAAGGGCGTAACCTTGTATTTTTTGGCATCCCCAAAAACAGCAGCGGCGATCGCACTGCACATGTCCACGTCAATGCCGGACCAGACACCCTTACTGTCTGCCAGCGAGAATCCTGCAATACCGGTTGAGACACCGCACTGAACAAAGCCTTTCTTCTTCACCGAGTCCAGGGTTTCACCTGCCTGTGCATTAGCGGCCAAGGCCATCAACGCAACACTACATGCAATGGTTTTCACTAAGGTCATGGAATATCACCTCCTGTTTACTTTTGGTAAATGGATGCAGATTACAATTGCAGCTAAGCTGTGGTGTCCAATCGTAGAGCCAGACTGTCCAAACACAAATCGGGGGTTTCCCTCTAACAATCTGACTAATACTTTTACCTACGCCGACATTTTCATGCGAGCCCCGGCGGTCATTCCCCAGGGGCTTTCCAAGCAGATTCCTCTTTAATTGTGCGTCGCGATGATCGAGTTCCAACACGTTTTTAAATCGTATGGCCGCAGTAAAAATATTCTAGCCGACATTAATTTTCGCATTGATGACGGCGAATTCATTTTTGTTTCCGGCCCCTCGGGAGCAGGTAAATCCACCTTATTGCGTCTGATCGGAGGCCTGGAGCTGCCTAGCCGTGGCTCTGTCCAGGTCAATGGACACAGGCTGGATAAGCTGCCGGCCCGCGCACGGCCGTATTTGCGACGCGCCGTAGGCGTGGTTTTACAAGATACGCACTTGCTGCAAGATCGCAGCGCCCTGGCCAATGTACTCCTGCCCCTGGCCGTCATGGGTCTGGAGCCCAGCACGGCGCAGGCACGTGCCCGCGCCGCCATGGAAAAAGTGGGCCTGCGTGGCAAAGAAGATTTAAAGCCGGTGGAAATGTCGGGGGGTGAACAACAACGGCTGGCGATTGCCCGCGCTATTGTGAATCGCCCGGCTATTTTGATTGCCGACGAACCCACTGCCAATTTGGACGCTGATAACGCCAAACGCATCATGGATGTATTGATGGACTTTAACCGGGTGGGTGTCACCACCTTGATTGCTTCGCACGATCTGAATTTGATGGCACGCTATGCACGTCGAACCCTGTTGATTCAGGACGGCCGTTTTTCCGATCACCCAGGAGTGCTGGCATGAGAACCTGGCTGCGTCATCATCAATACGCCTTTCTGGTGGCCCTGCGCCGCCTGAAAGTGCAACCCTTCTCCTCCCTGTCCAACCTGCTGGTCATTGCCTTGACCCTGGCTGTGCCCGTTCTGGGAGCCAGTATCTTGCTGGCCGCTCAACCTGTCGTGCGCGAGATTCCGACCTCGCCCGAAATGACCGTGTTCATGAAGCAGAACAGCACGCTGGAACAGGCGCAAGCCTTCAGTCAGGCCGTGGGCAAAGAGTTTCAAACTGAACTGGCCCAGATCAGGCTGGTCAGCAAGGAGCAGGCGCTCAAACAACTGCAAAGCAACCCCAGCTGGACAGACGCCTTGGGCGCCTTGCCCAGCAACCCCTTGCCACACGCCATTGTGCTGACTCTGCATGAAACCCCGGACTTGGTGACGCGTGCCGACACCCTGGCCAAGACCTTGCAAGACCGCGAAGGCGTAGATAGCGTGCTGCTGGATAGCGAATGGGTGCAGCGTCTGGCTGCGATTCTGAGCTTCATCCGTATTGGCTTATGGATTCTGATGGCAGGTGTGGGCGTAGTGGTGATTGCCACTGTGTTCAATACCGTCCGTCTGCAAGCCCTGAACCAGCGTGAAGAAATTGCCGTGGCCCGTCTGGTCGGCGCCACCGAAGCCTTTGTACGCCGCCCCTTCCTGTATATGGGCGCGCTAACCGGCCTGACGGCCAGCGCTCTGGCATGCGGTCTGGCCCTGCTGGCACTGACCCCACTGAACAAAGCCTTATCCAGTCTGGCCCAAAGCTATGGCGTCCAGTTGACGCTCCGGCTGCCAGAATTTTCTCTGTTGCTGACAGCGGCTATTTTGGTCGCCATTTTGGGCGCCCTGGCAGCACGCTGGTCTGTTACCCGTAGTACCCAATATTGATGTCACTTCCTGAACCCCGTCCCCAAGATCTGGCCGAAAAAGTGGTGGCCTGGCAAAAAACCTCCGGCCGCCACCACCTCCCCTGGCAGAACACGCAAGATCCTTACCGCGTCTGGCTGTCCGAAATCATGTTGCAGCAAACCCAGGTCGCTACCGTACTGGGTTATTACGAGCGTTTTCTGGAACGCTTCCCCACCGTCAAGGATTTGGCCGAGGCCGAGCAAGACGAAGTCATGCCTTATTGGGCCGGTTTGGGCTACTACGCCCGCGCCCGTAACTTGCACCGCTGTGCCCGCGAGGTCATGGAGACATGGGGTGGCCGTTTTCCGGCTAATGCCACAGATCTGGCGACCTTACCCGGCATTGGCCGCTCTACCGCCTGTGCCATCGCCGCCTTCTGTTTTGGCGAACGTAGCCCCATCATGGACGGCAACGTGAAACGCGTGTTCACACGCTACTTCGGGATCTACGGGCCCACGCAGAAAAAGGCCGTGGAAAACGCCTTATGGGCCAAGGCAGATGAGGTCGTGGAACTCGCCCCCGCCAGCCTGGATATGGCGGCCTACACTCAAGGGCTGATGGACTTGGGCTCGCAATGCTGTACCCGCAGCAAGCCCACCTGTAGTCTCTGTCCGCTGCAAAGCGACTGCTACGCCCACACGCACCAGGCACAATCCGAGCTGCCCAGCCCCAAAGAACGCATTCGTCAGGATGAACGCTATGCGCATGTGCTGATTCTGGAGTTGAATGGCCAGGTTTTGCTGGAACAACGTCCTGACAAGGGAATTTGGGGTGGCCTGCTCACCCTGCCCCAGTTTGACGATGCCATCAGCCTGCAAACGGCGGCACTGCATTGGTCTAACGAGGAAGCTATTGCGCTGGCCTCTTTCCAGCATGTGTTTTCTCACTTCAAGCTGCACATCACCCCTTGGTTACTGCAAGTCGATGAATCTGTACTGGTCGAGCCAGTGGCAGGCCAGCAATGGCAGGACCATGAAGCACTGGAGCAGACCGCTTTACCTGCACCCATACGCAAGCTGCTGCTGGGTTTGTACCAGAGCAAGGATAGTGAACAATTACTTCTGAGCTAATGCCAAGATCCCCGGCCTAATCCGGGGGAATGGCGCTATGCAGGCCGCGCTGGCTTATCGTTGCTGATGCTCATCAGCATCCCGCAGGCTACACCCAAGGTCATCAAGGCCGTACCGCCATAGCTCAGGAACGGCAAAGGCACGCCTACCACGGGCAAAATTCCCGTCACCATGCCTATGTTCACGAACACATAAACGAACAGCATCATGGACATGGAACCGGCCAGCAAACGGCTGAATTGGGTGTGAGCCACAGCAGCAATCGACAAGCCGCGCAGGATCAACAAGGCGTACAGCACCAGCAGCATGATGCCGCCGTACAAACCGAATTCTTCGGCAAACACTGCAAAAATAAAGTCGGTTGTGCGCTCGGGCACGAAATCCAGATGGGACTGGGTGCCCATCATGTAGCCCTTGCCGTAAACACCACCAGAACCGATCGCAATCATGGACTGGATGGTATGGAACCCTCTGCCCAAACGGTCACTACCGGGGTTCAGCAAGGTGCAGACACGGTGCTTTTGATAGTCGTGCAACACCACCCAATCCAGGTCTGGTACGCAGATATAGTCTTCGTAGTACAGCAAGGCGCTAATGCCCAGCACCAGCACCACCACAATGGGTACGATCAGCTTGAAGGACAGGCCTGCAAAGTAAATCACGCAGAAACCGGCCGCAAACACCAGCAAAGCCGTACCCAAATCCGGCTGACGCACGATCAGCAGGAACGGAATCATCAGCAAGATGCCTGCCACCATGAAGTCCAGCAGGCTCATCTTGGGCCGCTGATAGCGGTGGAAATACCAGGCCAACATCAAGGGCACGGAAATTTTGAGCATTTCCGAGGGCTGAATACGTGCCACCCCCAGGTCCAGCCAGCGCGTTGCGCCCTTGCTGGTTTCGCCAAAGAACTCCACCCCCAAAAGCAACACGACCCCGATCGAATACACCACCGGAGCCAGCTTCATCCACAAGGCAGGCGGAATCAGGGCGGCCAGCCACATCACACTAAAGGCCAACAGGAAATTACGCACCTGATCGGCAAAGCGCCAGTCTGTACCGCCCACAGCGGAATGCATGACGGTCATGCCCAGCGCAGCCATCAGCACCAGCAAAAGCAGCAAAGGCCAATCAAAGGCGGTGACGGCTCTCAGGCCCAGTTGCAAAAGTCGCTTCATTGCATCTGCCCTCGTTCCACCAACCAGTAATCAAAGACCTTGCGCACAATCGGTGCCGCAACCGACCCACCCCAACCTGCGTTTTCCACGATCAGGGCAACAGCAATTTTGGGGTTCTCTGCCGGGGCGTAGGACATGAACAAGGCGTGGTCACGCAAACGCTCATCAATGGCGTTGGCGTTGTACTTGGCACCGCGCAAGCTAAAAACCTGTGCCGTACCCGTTTTGCCAGCAGCCTGATACGCCGCACCCGCAAAAGCCCGGCGGGCGGTACCCAAACGCACCACATCCACCAGAGCACGTTTGACCACATCCACATTAGCCTGCTTCAGGGGGATCAGCTTGGCATCAATACGCACGGGCTGTTCAATTTCCGGATCATGGGGGCTGAGCGTCTGGGTGACCAGATGTGGAGGCCGCACAATGCCATTGCTGGCCAGCACGGCGGTCGCATGGGCCAGTTGCAGCACAGTAAACGAGTTATAGCCCTGGCCCACGGCCACCGAGATACTTTCCCCGGCATACCAGCGCTGTTGGGCCGGTTTTTTGTAGGCCTGACGTTTCCATTCAGTAGAAGGCAGAATGCCTTGGCGCTCGCCATCCAGATCAATGCCGGTTTGCTGACCAAAGCCAAACTGCTTCATGAAATCGTGCAGATTATCAACGCCAATTTCCGGGCCCAATGAGTAGAAATAGGTATCGGAGGATACCACCAGGGCGCGGTGCATGTCGGTAGAGCCATATACAGCGCCACCCGCGTTACGGAAACGCTGACCACCAAACTCAAAGTAGCCAGGGTCAGAAATACGGTCCGTCGCCTTGCGCTTGCCGGTTTCCAAAGCAGCCAAGGCCACAAAGGGCTTGTAAGTCGAGCCGATAGGATAGGTGCCGTACAGTGGGCGGTTAATCAGCGGGTGGTCGGGCGAGTCATTCAGCTTGCGCCAGTTCTCTACGTCAATACCGTCAATAAACAGGTTCGGATCAAAAGACGGGGCCGACACGAAAGCCAGCACTTCGCCAGTGCTGGGCTCGATGGCCACCAGCGCGCCGCGTCGTCCTTCAAACAGGGCTTCAGCCATTTTCTGCAGGCCAATGTCCAGCGACAAACGCAAGCTGGCACCCGGTACGGGGTCGACCCGGCTCAAGGTACGTACTGGACGGCCCGACGCGGCCACTTCCACTTCCTCTATCCCTGTGCGACCGTGCAGGGTCTTTTCCCAGGTTTTCTCGATCCCTTTTTTGCCAATGACTTGCGTGCCACGGTAGTTACCGGTTTGCCCGGTTTCTTCCAGGCGCTGCTGATCGCCCTCGGAAATACGGCCCACATAACCCAGCACGTGCGCTGCCGCCTCGCCCTGCGGATATTCGCGCACCCAGCGAGCCTGCAAGGTCACACCAGGGAACTTGAAGGCATGGGCAGCAAACCAGGCGGCTTCATCATCGCTCAGGTTATTGCGCAACAGAATTTCAGAATATCGACTGTTTTGCGCGACGCTCTGCTTGAATCGACGACGATCACGTGGACTTAGCTCCACCAGTTCGCCGACACGATCCAGCATATCGTCTACCGGCTCGCCCAAACTGGCGGGTACGGCCGACAAGGTGTAGTCCCGGTAATTACGGGCCAGTACCTCGCCATTGCGGTCCAGAATCTCGCCTCGACGAGGGGTAATCGGGATGACGGCAATACGGTTTTGATCGGCTCGGGCGGCAAAGCCTTCGTAGCGCACCACTTGCAAATACCACAAGCGCACGCCCAGCACCCCTAACAGTACGCAGGCCAGAACGGCCGCTACCAAGGCGCGAAACAGAATGCGCTGGCGCAACTGATGCGAAGTTTTTTTGAATTCAAACATGGCCGCCCTACCCGTCAGGACGAACCGGAGTCGGACTCGTCCAGACGCCGCTGCGGCAAGAACAGCACGCTATCGGCCAGCGGCCACAGGGCGGCGGTCAACAAGGCGCCTCCGGCCCACTCCCAGCCAGACCACTCCCCTACCAGCCAGGCGTGCAGAACCCGCACGATCAACTGGGCCAGCAGCATGACAACTGCCATGTGCAAGAAGTGAGTCCACATGCCAAAGTTCAGGATGCGCTTGCGTAGCAGCAATGCGCCGTACACGACCAGAATATAGGTCAGGGCATGTTCGCCCAGCAGACTGCCATCGTGCACATCCACCAGAATGCCCACAATAAATGCCAGTGACATGGGAACACGGCGCGGCTCGTGTACAGCCCAGAAAGCCAGTACCAGCATCAACAGATCAGGCGCAAAGGGCAGCAGGCGCCAGGGCAGCATGGAAACCAGCCACATCAGCAGAATCGAGCCCCACACCAACCAGGGACTGGAAGCGCGCGAAAACGGGCTGCTATCAATAGGCTGCAAACTACTCAAGGATGAGGACCGGGTTTTACGGCCAGAGGTGTCCGAGGACTCAGCGCGTCGCATCATTGGCATCGTCCTGTTCAAGAGGGCGCTCGCTCTCGGGCACTAGCAAAATCAGAAAATGGCGATAACGCTCGGGGTGCGACAAAGGCGTCACCAAGGCCAGCGCAAAACCGGACGCATCATCGCGCTCGATACTGCTGACCATTCCCACCGGCAGACCGGCAGGGAACAAGCCCCCGATACCGCTGGTGATCAAGGTATCGTTCGGCTCCAGATCCACATCAGCCGTCAGAAAACGCACTTCCACTTTGCCACCGGGGTTGCCACCGAAGGCAATCAAACGCAGACCATTGCGCAACACCTGTACCGGCACCGAGACTTTATCGTCCGTGATCAGCGCAGCTTCCGAGGTAAAGCGCGTGACACGCACCACCTGGCCAACCACGCCGCCTTCGTCAATAACCGGCATACCGGGTCGAATGCCGCTGGCCGAGCCTTTATTGAAGATCAGGTGACGGGCGTACCCATTAGGCGGTTCGTACAGAACCTCTACCGCGACAGACGGTTGGGTAACCGTATCGGCCACTTGCAGCAAACGGCGCAGCTGCTCGTTCTCAGCAGACAGCTGGGCGGCATGGGTAGACAACTGAGCCAGCTCGATACGCTGGCGTTGCAAGGCTTCTTTTTCGGAACGGGCGGTGGAGGCCGCGTCGGTCCAGCTGCTGAAATAAGTAACCAGATCACGAGGGGCCAGCATGACACGCTGAAAGGGATACAGCACAGTGGCCACGGCCTGCCGCACGGGTTCGAGCACAGCATAACGAGCGTCAGTAATCAACAAGCCCACAGCCAGCACCAAAAGAGCGGCCAGACGCAGCTCAGCTGATGAGCCGCGCCTAAATAGCCGGATGGAGCCTTGTTCTCGCATTACTCAAGCACTCGATCGCTTGCCCCCACAGGCAGACACTGCCGTGAAGGCCAAGCAAAGATCAATCGTAAATGAATACGGACTCCAGACGCTCCAGATGTTCCAGAGCCTCACCGCAACCCCGTACCACGCAGGTCAGAGGATCTTCAGCCACCACGACGGGCAAGCCGGTCTCTTCTTGCAGCAGACGGTCCAGGTCATGAACCAGAGCACCACCACCTGTCAGGACGATGCCCTTGTCAGTGATGTCCGCACCCAGTTCTGGAGGAGTTTGTTCCAGAGCGGTTTTAACCGCGGAAACGATTTGATTCAAGGGATCGGTAAGCGATTCCAGAATCTCGTTGGACGACACCGTGAAACTGCGTGGCACCCCTTCGGACAAATTACGACCCTTGACTTCAATCTCGCGAATTTCAGTGCCAGGGAATGCGGAACCGATCTCTTTCTTGATCAATTCAGCCGTAGGTTCACCAATTAGCATTCCGTAATTGCGACGGATGTAATTAATAATGGCTTCGTCAAACTTGTCGCCACCGACGCGAACCGATCCTTTATAGACCATACCGCCTAAAGAGATCACTGCCACTTCGGTTGTACCACCACCGATATCCACCACCATGGAGCCGCTGGCATCGGACACGGCCAGGCCTGCACCGATCGCGGCCGCCATGGGCTCTTCAATCAGGTAGACCTTGCTGGCGCCAGCGCCCAGAGCAGATTCTTTGATGGCACGGCGTTCCACCTGGGTGGAGCCGCAAGGCACACACACGATAATGCGTGGGCTGGGAGCAAACATGCTGCGTGGGTGAACCATGCGGATGAACTGCTTGAGCATTTGCTCGGTAACCGTAAAGTCCGCGATCACACCATCCTTCATGGGCCGGATGGCTTCAATATTGCCAGGCACCCGACCCAGCATTTGCTTGGCCTCCTGCCCAACGGCCTGAATGATTTTTTTACCATTAGGTCCACCTTCATGGCGGATGGCTACAACGGACGGTTCATCCAGTACGATACCCTTGCCGCGTACATAGATAAGGGTATTGGCCGTACCGAGGTCGATTGCCATATCGCTGGAAAAGTAACTGCGTAGGAATCCGAACATGGGCGCGCAAAGTGTAAAGTGTTTGGGGAAAAGGCAGGTAAATTCGGCGCGGAACTCAAGCGTAAAACGACAGGCACAAGAACCAGGCAACGAATTCAAAAATACCTGGGAAGGAAACGGTCAATGATAACTTATAATTGCTCTACATTAGGACTGTTTTAATGGTCAGTTAAGTTCTGTAACCCCCGCATTTGCTGTAAAAGTGCCAAACTGTCCCTAACTGACGGATTTCCGCTTTTTTTTATTACTCATTTTCCAGTACCCACCCACATGTCTATCACTGAACAGGATGTTGCCCGTATAGCGCAACTGGCGCGCCTTGATCTTTCTGCTGAACAAGCCTCCCAGGTCGAGCACGATTTGACGCGCATCCTGGGCCTGATCCAGACCTTGCAAACCGTTGATACTCAAGGCGTTGAGCCCATGGCCCACCCTTTGTCCGCCCGCCAGCAGATCAGTCTGCGTCTGCGCGAGGACAAGGCCCTGCCTTCCGGAACGGTAGAAAGCCGTCAGGCCATGATGCGCAACGCCCCCGCCGAGCAGGATGGCCTGTTTCTGGTGCCCACGGTCATCGAATAAAGCAAAACCATGTCTTTTACCCCTGAATTCGCGACTATTGCAGCGCTGCGCCAGGCTCTGCAAAACAAAACCGTCAGTGCCCGCGAGCTGGCCCAGCAAGCCCTGGACAACAGCGCCCGTCAAAAAGAGCTCAATGCCTTCGTGCAGCAGGACGCTGCCCTGACCCTGGCCCAGGCCGATGCCGCTGACGCCCTGATTGCTCAAGGCAAGGCCGGTCCACTGACCGGCATCCCTATCGCCCACAAAGATTTGTTTGTCACCAAGGATTGGCAGACCACCGCCTGCAGCAAAATGCTGGAAGGCTACGTCAGCCCCTTTGACGCCACGGTCGTGACCAAGCTGCAGGCAGCCGGTGCTGTCTCGCTGGGCAAGTTGAACTGTGACGAGTTCGCCATGGGCTCGCGCAACGAAAGCTCGGTGTTTGGCCCCGTGCGCAACCCTTGGGATCACTCCATGGTGCCCGGTGGCTCCTCGGGTGGTTCTGCCGCCGCTGTCGCTGCTGGCCTGGTAGCGGGTGCGACTGCAACCGATACCGGTGGTTCGATTCGCCAGCCTGCCGCCCTGTGTGGTGTCAGCGGCATCAAGCCCACCTACGGCACGATTTCCCGCTTCGGCATTATTGCCTACGGCTCCAGCCTGGATCAGGCCGGCCCTATCGCCCGCAATGCAAGCGACTTGCTGGACCTGCTGGAGAACATGTGTGGTTTCGACCCGCAAGACGCCACCAGCCTGGAATTTTGCGACGACCAGCCCAATAACGGCGCGCGCATTCGTCAGCAATTTGAACAGCAACAGGCTCAACAAGAAGCCCAAGGCAGCCAGCCACTGAAAGGCCTGCGTATTGGTGTGCCCGCCCAGTTCTTTGGCCCCGGCCTGGACCCGGTCGTTGCCGACGCCATTGAAGCCGCCCTGAAAACCTACGAAAGCCTGGGTGCAGAGCGCGTCACCGTGCAACTGCCCCTGACAGAGCTGTCTGTCCCTACTTATTACGTCATCAGCCCCGCTGAGGCCTCCACCAACCTGTCGCGCTTTGACGGCGTACGCTTTGGCCACCGCGCCAGCCAGTACACCGATCTGAACAGCATGATTTCGCGTTCGCGCTCGGAAGGCTTTGGCCCTGAAGTGGTACGCCGCATCCTGGTCGGCACTTATGTGCTCTCGCATGGCTACTACGACGCCTACTATCTGCAAGCCCAACGCGTGCGCCGCATGATTGTGGACGACTTCCAGAAAGTCTTTGAACAGTGCGACCTGATCCTGGGCCCCGTCACACCGGCTCTGGGCCGCAAGCTGGGTGCCACCATCGAGGATCCCACCACCGATTGGCTGGGCGACGTCTACACACTGGGCGTGAGCCTGGCCGGCCTGCCCGCCATGTCCATTCCTTGCGGCTTCAGCAAGGATGAGCGCCCCCTGCCCATCGGCCTGCAAATCATTGGCAACTACTTCCGTGAAGGCCAATTGCTGGCCTTTGCCGACCGCTTCCAGCAAGTCACCGACTGGCATCAACGTCAACCAGGACAACAATAATGGAATGGGAAATTGTGATCGGGCTGGAAACTCATACCCAGCTCTCGACCGAATCCAAAATCTTCTCCAGCAGCAGCACTCGCTTTGGCGCCTTGCCCAACACGCAAGCCAACGAAGTCGATATGGCCTTGCCCGGCGCTCTGCCTGTCTTTAACCGTGGCGCTGCCGAACGGGCCATTCGCCTGGGTCTGGCCGTAGGCGGCCACATTGCGCCGCGCTCCGTGTTCGAGCGCAAAAACTACTTCTACCCGGATCTGCCCAAGAACTACCAGATCAGCCAGATGGAAATTCCCGTCGTCAGCGGCGGTACGGTCAGCTTCATGCTGGACGGTGAAGAAAAAACCATCAATCTGACACGCGCGCACCTGGAAGAGGATGCCGGTAAATCCCTGCACGAAAACTTCCGTGGTCCCTACGGCGAGTCCAGCACCGGGATCGACTTGAACCGCGCAGGCACGCCGCTGCTGGAAATCGTGTCCGAACCTGAAATGCGCTCGGCGGCTGAAGCCGTGGGTTATGCACGCGCCCTGCACAGCCTGGTAGTCTGGTTGGGCATTTGCGACGGCAATATGCAGGAAGGCTCTTTCCGCGTGGACGCCAACGTGTCGGTACGCCCCAAAGGCCAGAAAGAATTTGGCACTCGCTGCGAACTGAAGAACATCAACTCCTTCCGCTTCCTGGAACGTGCCATTCAATACGAAGCACGCCGCCAGATCGAGCTGATCGAAGACGGTGGCAAAGTCATCCAGGAAACGCGCCTGTACGACTCGGACCGTGACGAGACCCGCAGCATGCGCAGCAAGGAAGACGCACACGATTACCGCTACTTCCCCGATCCTGACCTGCCACCTCTGTTTATCAGTGAAGAGTGGATCGAACAGGTTCGTCAGGACATGCCTGAACTGCCCGCCCAGAAACTGGCTCGCTTCGAGCAAGAGTTTGAACTGAGCCGTTACGATGCCTCGCAACTGACGGTAGATCGTGCAACGGCTGACTTCTTCGAAGCCATCTTGCAGGCGGGCTCCAAGGCGAACGCGAAACTGGCCGCCAACTGGATTCTGGGCGAACTGTCGGCTGCCTTGAACCGTGAAGAGCTGAGCATTGAGCAGTCCAAAGTCAGCCCAGCACAATTGGCTCAGCTGATTGCCCGTATTGCGGACGGCACCATCTCCAACAAGATTGCCCGTGACGTGTTTGCGGCACAGTGGGATGGCGAGCTCAATGGCGATGTGGATGCCATTATCGACGCCCGTGGCTTGAAGCAGATCAATGACGTAGGTGCCATTGAGGCCATGGTGGACGAAGTACTGGCCGCCAACCCCAGCATCGTCGAGCAGCACCGTGCCGGCAAGCCAAAAGCCTTCAACGCTCTGGTCGGCCAGGTGATGAAGGTGGCCAAGGGCAAGGCCAATCCGCAGCAGATCAACGAAATGCTCAAGCAAAAGCTGGACGCCTAAGTCCGGACTCTGCGCTTAACGGATACAAAAACACCAGGCCTTGGCCTGGTGTTTTTTTACTGCTGAACTTTGCTTGCCAAACGCAGATGATCAGACACCGTAGCGATCGCGGTAGGCTTTCACTTGAGGAGCATGAGCAGCCAAGGTGGTGTCATCCGCCAGCACCGCCATGATGTCAGCCAAAGAGGCAATGCTGATCACAGGAATACCGTAAGTCTGTTCCACTTCCTGCACTGCAGAATGCGCGGACAGTTCCTGATCGTTACCGGCGCGCTCCATGCGATCCAGAGCAATCAGCACCGCGGCAGGTTCTGCACCTGCGGCCTTGATGATCTGCATGGATTCACGCACGGACGTACCCGCTGTGATCACGTCATCAATAATCACGACCTTGCCTTGCAAGGGAGCGCCCACCAGGGTGCCGCCTTCACCGTGGTCTTTGGCTTCCTTGCGGTTGAAAGCAAAAGGCACATCACGATCACCGATTTGTGGATGCTCGGCCAGGGCAATTGAGGTTGCGGCAGCCAGAGGAATCCCCTTGTAGGCGGGACCAAACAGCATGTCAAAAGACACGCCCGAATCCAGCAAAGCCTGAGCATAGAAACGGGCCAGCTGACCCACACTACGTCCCGTATTGAACAGGCCGGCATTGAAGAAGTAAGGGCTCAAACGGCCAGACTTGACCTTGAATTCCCCAAAACGCAGCACTCCCTGTTCCAAGGAGAAGCGCACAAAATTGCGACGATTATCGTTATTAGCCGACATGACAGAGTATGAAAAAGATAGAGACGAAAGGCATTTTAGCGTGATGTGAGCCATCACTTGGCAGGTTCGGCCAGTTCTTCCAGCAAGAAGTCGATAAAACTGCGCACTTTAGGTGTCAAATAGCGACGGCTGGCATAGACGGCATGCAGCTGCTGCAGCTCTTCGGTGTAATCGGGCAACAGGCGAACCAGCCGACCACTTTCCAGATCATCCATCACCAGCCACTCCGGCAAATAGGCCAGCCCTGCTCCACCCAACGCACTGTAATAAGTCAGATTGGTGTTATCCGAACGCATGAAAGGATTCAGGCGCAAGGACTCCGGCCCGTC
Organism: Alcaligenes sp. RM2; assembly: GCF_052931795.1. Lineage (NCBI taxonomy): Bacteria > Pseudomonadati > Pseudomonadota > Betaproteobacteria > Burkholderiales > Alcaligenaceae > Alcaligenes > Alcaligenes sp. RM2. Next base: position 93,967 of record NZ_JBRFIO010000003.1, on the reverse strand, counting down.
CGGCCCCAAAAATTCAAAACTGGGCTGCTGTAAATAACTGGGGCTGATAGCCGGCAGACGCATCACCTCCGCACAGTTACGCGGCATGCCGTGCTGGGCCACAAACTCCGGGCTGGCCACCAGATGAAAGGGCGTGGGGCAAATAAGACGTGCAATCTGATGCGGCGCAGGCTCGCGCATCACCCGCAAGGCCAGATCAAAACCTTCCGCCACCAAATCCACTTTGTGATTGCTCAGGCTCATGTCCAGAGTCACTTCCGGATAGCGTGTTTGGTAATCCTGCAACAGCTGCGCCACTTTGCGGTTGGCAAACCATACGGGGGCCGTCACTCTCAACACACCTTGGGGCTGATGCTCAGAACCCGATAATGCCTGCTGTCCGCGCTCCAGAGTATCGAGTGCCTGCAAGCAATAATCAAAGTAGGTTTGCCCCAACTCCGTCAGGCTCAAACGACGGCTGCTGCGATGGAGCAAGCGGGCGCCCAGCTGTTTTTCCAGATTGGCCAAGTGCTTGCTGACCATGGGCGCAGACATATCCAAGCGTTGCGCCGCCGCTGCAAAGCTGCCCGCTGCGACGATTTCCCGGAACACCCGCAAACTCTGAATCGTATCCATGCTTTCCTAATAAGAAAGTAACTAATGAAAATAGGCCTGTTTATTTCCTGATAGTAATTGATTAATCTTGAACGAGCGCTAACCCGGTGCCTGTCTGGGCCTTGAATGGGCGGGACCAGCACTAGGATGTCATCACGTCATGCCTGACACAGAGCTTTTGTCACTACGCCGGGCCAGTGCTTCGTTTACCGCTACTGTCAACTTTCCAAAGGAACATACATGAGCGCCCTTACCTCTAGCTGGACTCCTCGCATCCTTAGCCTGCTGCGCATCGTTACAGGCTATCTCCTGCTGACACACGGTACTGCCAAGATCCTGGGTTTCCCCAAAGTAGACATGTTTGCCAACCTGCAAATCAGCTCCATTTACGGCATTGCGGGCATTCTGGAACTGGTTCTGGGTGTCTTGCTGGTGATTGGTCTGTTCTCTCGTTTTGCAGCCTTTATTGCTTCGGGCCTGTGCGCTTTCGCTTACTTTATTGGCCACGCCAGCGGCAGCACCTTCGCAACCCCTATCCTCAATGGCGGTGAGGCGGCAGTTCTGTTCTGCTTTGCCTTCCTGTACCTGGCCTTTGCCGGCCCAGGCCCATGGAGTATTGACGCAGGCCGCGGCAAAGCCTGACGCCTTGTTCAACCCCTTATCCCCTGCCCCTATCAGGGCAGGGGCAGGAGATCATCATGACAATGCCCACCTACTTCATCTCGCATGGTGGCGGACCCTGGCCCTGGATGTCTGAAGCGCAAACCATGTACGCCCCGCTGCGTGCTGCCTTGCAGGATATTCCACGCCAATTGGGGCGCACACCCAAAGCGATCTTGATGGTCTCCGCCCACTGGGAAGCTCAACAAGCCAATCTGCTGGTTGCCGCCGCAGCACAACCGAGCATGGTGTACGACTATTACGGCTTTCCGCCCCACACGTACGAGATTCACTACCCTGCACCAGGCGATCCTGCTCTGGCCCAACAGGTCTGTAATTTGCTGGAAGGCGCTGGCCTGCCCACTCATCTGGATTCGCAGCGTGGCTTTGACCACGGTGCATTCGTACCGGCTTATGTGATCTATCCGCAAGCCAAAGTGCCTATGGTGCAACTGTCCATTCACGCGAACTACGACCCGGCCCTGCACTACGCCATGGGCGAGGCGCTTGCGCCTTTGCGAGACGAAGAGGTGCTGATTATTGGCAGCGGTCTGAGCTATCACAACCTGCGCAATATGGGACCTGGCGGTGTGCAGCCCTCTGCCCAGTTTGATGCCTGGCTGCATCAAAGCCTGAGCCTGGAGGACCCTGCCGCCCGTCGTCAGGCCTTGATGGACTGGGAACAGGCCCCGGCCGCACGTGTTGCCCATCCCCGCGAAGATCACCTGGTTCCCCTCATGGTGGCCGCTGGTGCTGCGCGTGGCGACGCAGCGCATCGCTTCCACCACGAAACCCAGGCCTTTGGTGGCTTGACCGTGTCCAGCTACCGCTTCGGCTCAGCGTCGTAACAAGCTCTGACGGCCACTGACATCCAGGCAGGTTACGGGTTAAAGTGCTGACGCTATAAGGAGAATTGCCACGTGTTACGCGTCACCTCGTTAAACGTCAACGGTATTCGGGCCGCCTTTCGTAAAGGCCTGCCCGCCTGGCTGGAAGCCCAGAAACCTCATATTGTCTGCATGCAGGAAATCAAGATCAGCGAGCCTGATCTGACCCCCGATTTGACCAACCCCGGTCAATACCACGGGCATTTCCACCATGCTCAGAAAAAAGGCTATAGCGGTGTAGGCCTGTACCTGAACCACAAGGCAGAAAGCGTGGCCGAAGGCATGGCCTGCGAAGAGTTCGATGCTGAAGGCCGCATTATCCGCGCCGACTGGAACGACCTTAGTGTGATCAGCGCCTACCTGCCCTCGGGTTCCTCGGGCGACGAGCGTCAAACCGCCAAGTACCGCTTTCTGGATCATTTTGAGCAGTGGATTAATGGCTTGATGCAGGAACACCGTGATACCGGCCGCGAGTTCATTATTTGTGGTGACTGGAATATTGCGCACCACGAAGCCGATTTGAAGAACTGGAAAGGCAACCTGAAAAACAGTGGTTTTCTGCCAGAAGAACGCGCCTGGATGAGCAAAGTGCTGGGCGAACTGGCTTGGGTGGACGTGTACCGCAGCCTGCATCCCGATACCACGGACGAGTGCTACACCTGGTGGAGCAACCGCGGCCAGGCTTGGGCCAAAAATGTGGGGTGGCGCATTGATTATCAAATTGCCACCCCAGGTATTGCTGCCAAGGCGCGCGGTGCAACGATCTATAAGGAAGAGCGTTTCAGCGACCACGCGCCACTGACGGTTGATTACGACTGGAGCCTGTAAATCCAGCCTGAAAAAGCCAGCGCCTTAGCTGGCTTTTTCAATCATGTAGCGCACAACGCTGCGCAATTGTTCATCGGTTGCTTTGGGAGCTGCACCGCGTGGGGGCATGGCGCCCTTGCCGTTCAGCACAACTTGCATCATGGCATCTTCGCCTTGGGCGATCAGGGGCTCCCAACGAGCCTTGTCACCCAAACGAGGGGCATTGGCCATACCCGATGCATGACAGACCATACACGAAGACTTGTACAGCTTGAGAGCTTCGTCCGAGTTGGCATGTGCTGCAGGTGCGGCGGCCAGCAAAAACAAAGCGGCCATTGCGGAGTACATCATGGTGGCGGGGCGATAGGTTCTCATGGGTTTACCCTTTAAACAGTCGGCATGAACGCATGCCTGGCTGATACTTCGTTTTCTGTACAAGAGGCCCGTTTTTCATGGTTCGAACCTCTTGCGTTTTCACTAGCTAATCACTATCCAATAACTGCCTTGAAGCCCGGACGGAAATGATGGGTGTTTCTGGTTCTCAATTCCGCATACCGGGTGCCAACCCTGCTTAGCCCTTGATCGGGCCGGGAGGGCTGACTTGCTTCATCAAGTCGTCGTTCCATTCGCCTTCGACCAGAACGTGACCTGCTGCGCCCAGTTCCATGGCTTCGATCAGGTTGTGGTTCACATAGGCGTACACACCAGGCTGCTTGAAGGTGTAGAGCGCCACACCGGCCGAACCGCCGCGAATGAACCAGGTTTCCAGGTTCTTGGCAGGTGGATCATCAAACTTGCCCAGTTCCCAAACCCAGTCACCGTGCCCACCGATCAGGTGAGGACGGGTGTCGCGGTTGGCCTGCGAGTGAATGAACAGCACGGTTTCACCCACGTTGGCCTTCATGGCACCGTCGCCCATCAAGGCACCGACCTTGCCGTTGAACACCACGTGGCTGGGGATCAGACCACGCATGGCTTCCAGGGTATCGCCGTAGCTTTCAGCCGAGGAACCATACTTTTTGAAGTTGCCCTTTTCATCACGAGGGATGTAGAGGTCAAACTCGCCAATGGTGTAGACACGGTCGTAATGCAGCGAGTTGCCCGCCGAATCCTTCAGGCCGTCGCGTGGCAGCACCATGACGGTACCGTGCATGCCCTGGACCACGTGCCAGGCTACCGAGCCTTCGGGTGCGCAGTGGTACACAAACGTACCGGTACGGTCGGCCTTGAAGCGCAAGGTGGCTTGTTCGCCGGGGTTCACGTTGGTCAACTTGGCACCGCCCAGCGCGCCAGTCGAGGCGTGAAAGTCGATGTTGTGCGGCATGGTGTTGCTGGCTGGGTTGACCAGGGTCAGCTCCAGGTAGTCGCCTTCATGCACAACCATGGTGGGGCCGGGCATGGAGCCATCAAACATCATGGCGTGCATGGTGGTGCCATCGCGATCGACCACGATCTCTTTTTCCACGATGCTCATGCGGAACTCCACCACGCGAGGCTCGGGACCTACTTTCTGCTCGTGCTTGTGGACCATAGGAGGCGCAACCAGATCCACCTTGACCCGCTCCAGCTTGGCGATCTGGGCTTCTGTACGCGCGGCCAGCCAGGGCGCGTTCTTTTTTGGTGCAGCCGTCTCGCGGGCTTGTACTTGAGCCGCCAGCAAAGTCGTTCCTGCGGCGACACCTAGGCCAGCACTTTTCAAGAAATGACGACGTTCCATACTACCTCCGGTTTGATCCAGGCGTGATGCCTGCTGATTAAATAGTTGATTGCTCTAACAGTTACAGGATGTATTTGAACGTACTTGGCCCAAGCCATCTTTGTTGCAGCGCAAGCATTGGCGATGAACACAAAAAAAACCGCCTTAAAGGCGGTTCCAGAAAATACCTGTTAACGATACGCAGCCACCCAATCCGCAAGGATCATCTGCTTAGCCGTTCTGCAACTGATCAGCTTTCGCGACTCTCTTGGACTGCCATCAGTTTGTCCAGGGCCGAGAACAAATGGCGCCGCTCAGCGGCGGTGAGTATCTGTTCCAATTCCTCCTCCAGTTTTCCGACCTGCTCTTCAGCAGGCAAGAGCAAAGTCTGGCCTTGGGCAGTCAGATGTAATTGCTGTAAGCGTCGATCCCGCGGATCTGAATGACGTTCGATCAAGCCACGCTTGACCAGACGCTCGACCACCGGCACCAGATTGGATGGCGAGATATCCAGCGTTTCACCCAATTGGCGCAAATAGATTCCCGGATTAGCATCGAGCAAGATCAAAATAGAAAACTCACTGGGCTTGAGATCATGCTCGGCAACACGATGCGCAAACAACTTATGAATATGAATTTCCGTACGCGTGAGGCGATAGCCCAGAAAGCGGAGAAGGCGTGACTGGTCAACCGCGGATTCGAGAGCACTGTCCATGAGTTGGTGTCTGACTAAAAAAGAAAAATGCCTGCAAGACAGTGTCGACACAACATCGACACCATCCTGAGTGGCACACCGTTGATCGGTGCAGACATCAATCATAGAGCATAGACCCACCAACCGTCTCAGACGAGCTTGTGCACAGGCACCGCGCTTGTCACTGCCGCCTCGATCCTGCTCAAGTAATAGCGGGCATCCAGCAAGCCATGATCAAAGAAATAATCGGCACTAGCCACCTTGCGCTCGCACAAGCTGGTATCGGCATGCAAGCGACTGACCCGCCCTGCCCGTGCCCAGGCAAATGCCATACACACGATGCCGACCAAGCGCAGATAGTCCTCCGCACACCGGGCCAGTACTTGCGTATCGTGTTGAGCGCAGGTGCATAAATGGGTCGTCACTATGTACAGTTGGTCACTCCACTGTCTTAATGCTTTCCCCCATGGACATTCTGCCAACGCCTCCAGACAGGCATCCGCTTCCCAGCGCCAGGCCTGGAGCAAAGGTTGCAAGGCCTCGGGCCCCACGGCGGCAATCTTGCGCTGTAGCAGATCCAACGCCTGGATCTGGTTGGTTCCTTCATAAATCATGGCAATACGCGCATCTCGAAGCGTTTGCTCAATACGATACTCATGTACGTACCCATAGCCGCCAAAAACTTGCAGTGCGTCGCTGGCCAAGGAAAAGCCCCGCTCTGTAAATAACGACTTGACGACTGGTGTCAGTAAAGAGGCCAGATCCTGCGCCCGAGTCTGCTCTTCACCCTCTGGCAAGCTCTGCGCCAAATCAAGCTGATGCGCTGTCCATGCCGCCATCACCCGCATACCTTCCGTCCAGACACGCAAGTCGGCGAGAATGCGTTGCATAGCGGGATGATGGGCAATAGGATCCGCTACTCCATTGGCCTGTGCCGGGCGGGGTTGCACCCGCATCTGATAACGTTCGTGAGCATAAGAGCGGGCCAATTGCCACGCCGCTTCTGCATGACCTAAGCCTTGCAACCCAACATGCAAACGAGCCGAATTCATCATCACAAACATGGCGGCCAGGCCTTGATGCGGTTTGCCTATCAGCCACGCATGGGCTGCCTCGAAACGCATCGAGCAAGTAGCACTGCCTTTGATGCCCATTTTCTTCTCAAGGCCATCACAGTAAATCGTATTGGGCACAAGCCCCCCCTCCTTGGGAATCAGGCGCGGGGCCAGGAACAAGGACAGCCCCCGTGTCCCGGCAGGGGCATCAGGCAGACGTGCCAGCACCAGATGAACGATGTTCTCGCTCATATCCTGATCGCCACCGGAGATGAAGATCTTGTTGCCATGCAGGCGGTAAGAACCTTCTTGTTCGGGCAGCGCCTGGGTACGCAGCAAACCCAAATCGGAACCGGCTTGTGGTTCAGTCAGGCACATTGTGGCTAACCAGCGTCCGCTAACGATATGCGGCAGATAGGTGCGGCGAATGTATTCATCACCATGAGCATTCAGGCAGGCATAGGCACCATGCAGAATTCCTGGATACATGGCCCAGCCATGATTGGCTGATGCCAACATTTCATGCAAGGCCGTATCGAGCAACTGAGGCAGGCCCTGGCCACCCACGCCGGGATCGCAGGCCAACGCAGGCCATCCAGCCGCCACAAAATCTGTATAGGCCTTGGCAAACCCGTCTGGTGTCAAGACCCGGCCATTCTCTAGACGACATCCTTGCAAATCAGCTGGCCCATTAAGCGGAGCCAAGACGTCGGCACAGAAGCGACCGGCAGCCTCAACTACCCTATCTGCCGTTTCCTGATCCAGCCCTTCGTAAGCCGACAAACGGCACCAATCCTCCTCCGCCTGCAAGCAATATTGCTGTACAAAACGAAAGTCCTCTAATGGGGGCTGATAATGCGATGCTTGCATACTTAAGTCCTCTCTTGCTGCGCCAAAATGGCGACCAGTTGACGATACGGGCCAATCGCCCGGGCCAGGCACACTGCTGACAACAAGGCTGCCAAGGCAGAGACCAAACCCAATGACAGCCCTACTTTCTGTTCGTCATGGAAAATAAAATCCGTGAAAAAAGCGACCAGAAAGGGCCCCATACCCAAGCCAATCAAATTAATCAGAAGCAGGTAAATCGACGTGACTTGTCCCCGCAATTGATTGGGGGTAATGGCCTGCAAGATAGGGGGGGCCAAGGCAACGGGCATCCCCAGAAAGAAGGTCGTTGCTGCCACAGCCACCAAAGCAAGCTCGGCAGAAGGGGCGAAGGCCAGCGCCACTCCAGTCACGATCAAAACGCTGGTGGCGGCCAAGGAAATCAGGATCGAGCCTACCAGCTTGCCCCGTGCTGTCAGATGGTCAGCCAGAAAGCCACTGACCAGCATGCCACCAATGCCAAAGCTCAGAATAATGACCCCATAGGCTGGGCCAATTTCACCAGGAGTCCACCCCCACTGGCGGATAAAGGTGGCGGGCAGCCAGGCCGTGACGCCGAACGTGATCATGGCAGTCAAGCCGGGAGCCAGCAGCAGTGGAAAGTAAGCCCGTTTATGGCGCAGCACATAGCGCCAATCAGGAGCGGGAGCCGAACCGGCATGTGGAGTCGAGTCAGTCCCTTTCATGCCCCGCCGCACCGGCTCGCGCACGGTCAGCATTAGCAGAATAAGAGGAATACCGGGCAAAGCCACAAAGATGAAGGCCGCCTGCCAGGGTGTGAAGCTGCCCAGCAGCGGAAACATCAGCGTGCCTGATTGGCTGGTCGCTTCAATAACCAGCCCACCCACAATAAATGCAGTCGCCGATCCTATATAAACCCCTGATGTATAGATACTCATGGCGCGGGCCCGACGCTCGGGCGCGAAGTAATCGGCCAACATAGAATAGGCGGCCGGAGACAGGGCGGCCTCGCCAATGCCCACAAACATACGGGCGACAAAAAGCGATGCAAAGCCAGTCACATAGCCTCCTGCGGCAGTGGCCAACACCCACACCACCATTCCGATCACAATCAGGTTCCGACGATTCCAACTATCCGCCAAGCGGCCCAGAAAAATTCCAACAAACGTATAGAAAATGGCAAATGCAAAGCCGTGAACAATACTGAACACCCAATCTGACAGATGCAAATCCTTCTTGATGGGCTGCACTAACAGGCCCAAAATCTGGCGATCCACAAAAGACAGCGTGTAGGCCAGCAACAAGACAATCGTGACGTAATACGCATAGCCCAAGGTTGAAAGCTGGTTGGAAGCGGGCATGCGTACACGGCCCGGCAAGTAAGGCAGGCTCAAGGCAAACTCCTGTGAAGGATGGGGAAGGAAATTAAATGGACTGGCATGAACAGCCAGCCCTGGTGGGCCTCAGCCGCTTTGGCCCTGAAGCAGCATCAAGGCATCTAATGCAACTACACCCTGACCTTCAGGCAGCACAATGACCGGATTGAGGTCTATCTCGCTAATAGCAGGCGTCCCACGCAACACCTGCCCAAGACGGATGATCAACTCGGCCAACGCTTCGCGATCAAGTCTGGGGGAGCCTCGATAGCCATGCAACAAGGCCGCTGCCTGCAACTGATCGAGCTCATGCAATACCTCTGTCATGGAGAGATCAGCATCCAACAAGCGAACATCGCGCATGATCTCTGCCGTAACCCCCCCCATGCCTACTAAAATCACGGGTCCCCACTGCGGATCCTGACGCGCCCCTACAATCATCTCCAGGCCGCGCCGTCCCATGACCTCTACCAGCACACCATCAAGAACAATACTCACGTCGTAGTTAGCCACATTCTCATGCAGACGGTTCCAGGCCTGCTCTAAAGATGGCCTGTCGCCAACGTTGAGAATGACACCGCCTGCATCGCTCTTATGGCTTAACTGCGCAGACTGGGCCTTGAGCGCAACAGGCCAACCCAGCGTCTGGGCAGCCTCTACCGCCTGTTCCAGGCACGTAGCCAGTTCTCCACGGGCAAATGGTATGCCCGCTTGGGCCAGGATCTGCTTGGCCTGATATTCAGGAATGACGGTACGATCTGTCGGCAACACTAAAGCTTTGGGTTCGCTGTGACTACTGTCAAAGCTACGTGCTTGAAACGCTGTCAAACGTTGTACGGCACGCAAGGCCCGCTCGGTACTGGGGAAATATGGAACGCCCAGGCTACGCATTTGCTCAATGAACTCGGGAGGAACAGCCGCTCCCTCGTCCAATCCGGCAAGCACCACGGCTTTTCGGGGACGCAAGTCGTGTATGGCTCGCAGCACCGGTGGCATTTTGATGCCGCAGGTCACCGTATCGCCCTGAATCAGGCCAACAACAAGAGTGGAGAAGCGTTCGTCCCTCAGCAAAGCCGTCAAAGTACGGTAGTAAAGGTCCGGATCAACCAAACCTTGCGCCGTCAAGTCCAAGGGATTGCTCACACCCACAAAGCCGGGCAACACCGACCTTAGCTGCGGTGAGTCCTGATCACTGATCTCCGGCAGGTCCAGTTGCAGAGCCTCGGCCCAATCCAGGGTCAAGGCCTTGAAGGCCCCCGACTCACCCAGAACCGCTACGCCCGCAGCCGGCAAGGCAGGACAACGAATGGCAATCTCGGCGATATCACCCAGCTCTTCCAGCGTTTCAGCAAAAACAGCACCCGCACGCTCCATCTTGGTGCGCATCAATGAATAGTCGCCTGCCAGAACACCGGTATGTGTGGCCGCGGACGCGCGAGCCGCACTACTTTTGCCCGGATGAAGCAGTACAAGCGTCTTGCCCTGACTACGTGCCTGAGTAACCGCTGCCAGCATGCGCTCTGGATGACGAAACTGCTCCACAATCATCGCAATAACGCGGGTATGGCTTTGCTCCAGCAGGAACTCCACATAGTCCTCCGCAGCACTGGCCGCCTCATTGCCCGTCGAAACCGCGTAGGACAAGGGCAAGTTGCGACTGGACAAGGTGGTGCACAACACCGTCATCATCGCACCGCTTTGCGACACCACCCCAATGCACGGCTGTTGTTCCTGCGTCTTGTGCCGAATGTCAACTTGCACAAACGTCAATGGCACACCTTGCTGATAATTGATACTCCCCAAACAGTTGGGCCCTTCGATCACCATGCCAGCCTCAGCCGCGATTCGGGCAATCTCATTTTGCTCGGCTTGCCCCTGTATACCGGCCTCGGCAAAACCTGCCGTAAAGATGATCGCCGCACCGACACGCCGCTTGGCCAGTGAACGAACGGTATCCAGAACGGCCGTTTGTGGAATCGCCAATACAGCCACATCCACGCCGTCAGGCAACTGCTCAACGGATGTCAAGCAAGGACGGCCTGCTATCTGGACTCGCCTGGGATTGATCAAGTAAATCTCGCCGGCAAAACCGTTTCGCTCCAGATTACCCAGTACCGATGCACCCAGTGCTCCGGGTGTGGCCGATGCGCCCACAATAGCTATGGAGCCCGGCCTTAACAGCCGCCCGATATCCGGCCGCTGAGCGGCCACCCTCTGTGTCCTTATCACTGCTGTCTCCCATTGAGTGGTGGCAGCTCTCTTTCAGACCAAAGAGGCTGTCCCCCTGCTGTGCCCCTTATCGGGCTTCTTGTTTGGAAAGGTCGTAGGTTCCCAAGCCAGGTTTGTATGTTTTGTCGTCCAAAAACTGCCGCATACCTTCTTTGCGACCTTCGTTATCAAAACTGTTGGCCGCCTCCTGAACACGCACCAGATAATCTTCCGCATTGTCGTAGGTCATTTCCTGCACACGACGGATGGCATCCTTGGTGGCCTTCAATGCAATCGGGTTTTTTTGCAGCAAGACTCGGGCGACCTGTGTCACGCGCTCTTGCAAGCTCTCCAAGGGCAAGGACTCATTGACCAGCCCCCACTGGGCTGCCGTCCGACCGTCAATACTCTCACCCATCATGGCGTGATACATCGCATTACGGAATGACAACAACTCCACAGCAACTTTTGAGGCCCCTCCACCGGGCAAAATACCCCAATTGATTTCAGACAAGCCGAACGTGGCCTCATCGGCGGCAAACGCCAAGTCGCAGGCAAACAAGGGACCATAGCCTCCACCAAAGCACCAGCCATTAACCATCGCAATCGTCGGTTTCTGAAACCAACGCAGTCGGCGCCACCAACCGTAGCTTTCGCGTTGCGCCTTACGCGTCCCTTTCAGGCCAGTGGCTTCTGTTTCCCTGAAATATTCTTTCAAATCCATACCAGCAGTCCAAGCCGAGCCCTCGCCACTGAGCACCACCACACCAACGTCCTCACGGAACTCCAGTTCATCGAGCACACGCATCATCTGACGATTAAGTTGCGGACTCATGGCGTTGCGTTTCTCGGGACGATTAAATTTCACCCAAGCGATACGGCCCTCTACCGTACACAACACGGTTTGCTCTTCTGTGCGTTCAATATTCATCAGCCTTCCTTGCTCTTTTGAAACTGAGTGTTTGATCAATTGATTCAACTCGATAATTATTATGATATATAACCATTATTGATCATCACAATACAGCGTTAACCCTAGGTGACTACAAATACAACCTTGCATAAGGTCACTAGTCTGACCTGATCAAGCGGTGCGCTCCCTGCTTGACCAATCTGCGTCCAATATGAAAAAAACCGCCCGAAGGCGGTTTTCTTGCAGATACTCTCTCTTAAGATAAGAAAGCGTGAGGGAACAAGATCAGGATGTTTTGATAGCACCCGCAGAATTGGCCGAGATTGTCCGACGCCGTGCGGAAATACGTACCCAAACCTGCTGGAACACAATCAAGGCACCGGCAATGAACACAACGTCACCCAAGGTACGCCACCAGCGCAGGGATTGCAGGATAGGCTGCTGCATGAACTCTTCGCTGCGGGCATACCACATGCCTTCCGAGATGCTGGCCCAAGCCTGAATAATCCCGGCCGGCAGCAAGCTGACGAACATCATCAGCACCAGACCCAGGTTCAGCGTCCAGAAGCCCCAGCTCATCAGGCGATCGTTGTAACGAACCTCGGGCGAGATATAACGCACCACCAGCAAGACAAAGCCCAGAGACAGGAAGCCATACACACCGAACAAGGCTGCGTGAGCATGCAATGGCGTGGTGTTCAAACCCTGGATGTAGTACAGCGAGATAGGTGGGTTGATCAGGAAGCCAAACACACCAGCACCCAGCATGTTCCAGAAGGCCACGGCCACAAAGAACATGACAGGCCAACGCAAATCACTCATCCAGCTGGCTTGCTTCTGCATCTTCCAGTTATGGAAAGCTTCGTAGCCCAGCATGATCAAAGGCACCACTTCCAACGCGCTGAAGGAAGCACCAATGGCCATGATCGGCGTGGTCGTACCCGAAAAGTACAGGTGGTGCAAAGTACCAGGCACACCACCGACCAGGAACAGCGAGGCCGCTGCCAAACCCGCAATCGTGGCACTACGCTTGGAAACCAGACCCAAGGTCAGGAAGATAAAGCCCATGGCAACCGTTGCAAAGACCTCGAAGAAGCCCTCAACCCACAGGTGAACCACCCACCAGCGCCAGTACTCCATGATGGTGATATTGGTGTGCTCGCCATAGAACAAGCCAGTACCGTAGAACAGACCAATGGCCACGGTAGAGATGGTCAACAGAACCAATAAATGGTTGTCGCCCTTGTCACGACGCAAGGCAGGCCACATGCCACGCAACATCAGCAGGAGCCAGAAAGCCAGGCCAATGAACTTGATGATCTGCCAGAAACGGCCCAGATCCAGATACTCATAACCCTGGTGACCGAACCAGAAGTTCAGCTCGGGGGGCAGGATGTTTTTGATGGCCAGGAAGTTGCCGGCAAAAGAACCAATAAAGAGCACAACCAGAGCGCCGAACAGAACGTCCACACCCAGACGCTGGAACTTCGGATCCTCGCCCCCGTTAATCAATGGCACCAGGAACAGACCAGCGGTCAGGAAGCCACTGGCAATCCACAAAAGGGCTGCCTGAATATGCCAGGTACGGGTCAAGGAGTAAGGGAACCACTGCGACACGTCTATGCCATAGAACATCTGGCCTTCGACCGTGTAGTGCGCCGTAAAGCCGCCCAGGAAGACCTGGATGACAAACAGGGCAACCGTCAGGAAGGCATATTTTTTCAGGGCACGTTGCGAAGGTGTCAGGCGGAAAGCCAGAACCGGGTCGGTTGCCGGTGCAACAGGCGCTTCCTCTTCTTTGTGCGTAAAGGCCCAGATCCAGACCAGCAGGCCAATACCGGCCAGCAAGAGCACGATACTGACGATGGACCAGACAATATTGGCCGTGGAAGGATGGTTATCCACCAAAGGCTCATGTGGCCAGTTGTTGGTATAGCTGACGGTAGTACCAGGACGCTCCGTTACCGTGGCCCAGGACAGCCAGAAGAAAAAGCGGGTCATGTCCTGACGACGCTGCAACTCTGGCAAGGTGTTGTCCTTCATGGCGAAGCTTTCGCGGCTGGACTTCAGCTCAGGCGCGTCGCCAAACAGGTCGATGTAATACTGGGCGGTGGTATCGATGGCCTTGGCGCGACGTTCGCTGATCTGCAATACGCCCGTCGCTTCATCAATGCGGTTGGGACGGTATTCGTCCTGCAGTTCCTGCCGCAAAGTGGCCTGCTGACTGGATGTCAGCTGATCGTAGTTCAGCGAGTAGGTTTGCTGGGCAGCCAGATCCAGCCAGGCCAGAGCCTCGCGGTGCAACCAGTCGGCGCTCCAGTCCGGGGCCTGGTAGGCCCCATGCCCCCAGATCGAGCCCAGCTGCATGCCGCCGGTACTTTGCCAGGCGGACTGGCCACGATGTATCTGTTCCTGTGAGGTAAATTCACGGCCATCCGGTGTGACTACCTTGACGGGCATGGGGGGTGCCTGGCGATACACCTCCACACCTGTCCATCCCAGGATGGCAAAGGTCACCATGGTGACTGCCACCAGGGACCACCATAGTTTTTTATAGCTACGCATTTTCTTCTCCGTCTCGCTGATGAATCAAACGACCCAATCCAAACAAGTCCTGGCAGGACCCAGTTACCTGGTCAAAACCTGTTTGGGTACGGCCCCGGAACGGGGGACGGACCGAAGCACACGCCTTGTAGCGATGTTCTGCTAAGTCGGGGGTCATGTCATAGTCCTTAAAAATGTATGACAAAACATCTAAAGCAAAGACCGTGCCAAGTTCTGGACGACATAGATCAAAGGATTGCAATCAGCCTGGGTATAAACTACCTCGACAAAACTGGGTATTTTTCACCATAAGGGTATTTTTCACCCATGCTAGATCTCTTGATTGCCGACCTTGCCACCGAGATTCCGGGGCCTTTACGCCTGCAACGCATGGTGCATTTGCTGGCACGGCACTTTGGCTGTGATGCGGCGGGTTTGCTGAAGCTGGACGACACGGTGCTGCGTATTGTGGCGGCCAGTGGCCTGGGCCATGACACCTTGGGGCGACACTTTGTCATTGCAGATCACCCCCGACTGGCGCGGATTTTGCACTCCCCCAGCCTGACCCGCTTTGAACCCAACTGTGCCCTGCCGGACCCTTATGACGGCCTGCTTGATGACAAGCTGGGCCAGCCCCTACCGGTGCATGATTGCGTGGGAATTACCGTGCAAGTCCAGGGCACGCCCTGGGGCATTCTGACGCTGGATGCCTTGCGACCAGGGACGTTTTCAGCCTCCACGCTGGTGGAACTCAAGCACTGGTGTCTGGTGTTGGAAAGCGCAATTCGCATCAGCGAGCTGGAAGAAGAAAACCGCAGCTTGCGCCTGCTCTCCACCTTGCCGCCCGATTACCTGTCGCGCAATAACTCGGCCGCCATCATTGGCAACAGCAAATCCCTGCTGGAGGTCATTCAATTGCTGGACACGGTGGCCACCTCCGAGCTGCCTGTGCTCTTGCTGGGTGAAACCGGCGTGGGAAAGGAGTTATTTGCACAACGCCTGCACCAACGCTCACCACGCCACAACAAACCCTTGATCTACGTGAACTGCGCTGCCCTGCCCGAGTCTCTGGCAGAAAGCGAGTTATTCGGGCACGTAAAGGGCGCATTCTCGGGTGCCCATGAAAATCGGGCCGGGCGCTTTGAAGCGGCCCAGGGCGGCACCCTGTTTCTGGATGAAATCGGTGAGTTGTCTTTAACGATACAGGCCAAACTGCTGCGTACTTTGCAGAACGGCGAGATTCAGCGCCTGGGGGCGGACCACCCCATCAAATTGAATGTACGTCTGGTTGCTGCCACCAATCGTGATCTGAGCCAGCAGATCGCCCAAGGTGGGTTCCGGGCGGACTTGTTTCACCGTCTGTCGGTTTTTCCCCTCACGATCCCCGCGCTGCGCGAGCGTCATCAAGACATTCTGCTGCTGGCAGGCCACTTTCTGGAAACCAACCGTTCTCGTTTGGGATTGCGCGGAATTCGCTTATCCCCCGACGCAGAAACCGCTTTACTGGCTTATCATTGGCCGGGTAATGTTCGCGAACTAGAACATTTGATCAGTCGGGCAACCATCCGCCTGCTGGTCGATACGCCAGATCGTAACCAAATATTTACGCTTAGCGCCGATAATCTCAATTTGTTACCTTCTACCCACCAGCCTGTCGCAACGACCAGTACGGCTATTGGTGCACCTCGCCAATCCTTGCGTCAGTCCGTTGAGCAACTGCAAAGCCAGCTGATCCGGCAAGCTCTGGATGAGACCGACGGTAACTGGAGCCAGGCTGCCCGGCAGCTAGGCATAGACCCCAGCAATCTGCACAAGCTGGCCAGCAAACTAGGGCTTAAAACCCGCTCAGAAAGCTTAAGTGATGACTGACATATCCTACCCCTCCTTGTTAGCCAGCCTGCCCGTTTTCTCCCAGCTGGACGCAGCCAGCATTAACGAACTGTGGCAGGAGGGGCGCCTGATCCACTACGACAAGGACAGCCAGGTCTTTCGTCAGGAACAAAGCAGCGACCACTTTTTTGTTCTGCTGCAAGGCCTGATCAAAGTCGTACGCACCATGCCCAATGGCTCACAACTCCTGGTACGTTTTGCCTTGCCCGGCGACGTAATTGGCATTGCCCCTGCCCTGCGCCGTCGCAACTATCCGGCAACCGCCATTAGCGTGACCACCAGCGCCGCATTGGCCTGGCCTGAAAAGTCCTGGGACAGCCTGACGCAACGCTTTCCTTGCCTGCTCAGTTCTGCACAAGACACGGTCGCACAACGACTAAGCGATGCCGATGATCGCCTGCTGGAGATTCATAGTCTGGAAGTGGAGCAGCGGCTGGCTCACAGCCTGCTGCGCTTGATTCGCCAGGTGGGCCAAAGCGGCGCACAAGGGACGTCCTTGAGTATTCCGGTAACCCGGCAAGATCTGGCCGACCTGGCTGGGACCACCTTGTACACGGCCAGCCGCGTCGTCAGCAGCTGGGATCATCAAGGTTTGATTCTGGCAGGCCGCAAGCAAATTACGATTGCGGACCTGGACAAGTTTGCACAAGCGGTTCTGGAACGCGGCTAAGCGCGGGTTTAGTCTTCAGTGACCAGACGCAGACCCAAGTAACGCGGCGGCACACCAACCGAACACGCCCCGGTTTTTGGGTCGCGAATAAAGTCAGGCATCACAGCAATGTGCTCGCCCCCCAAGGTACGGACACCGCAGTTTTCCAGGCGAGACTCTGCGCGCGGCATGCTGATGCGGTGTACCCGGACATGGCAGGTATTGGTCCATTCAGCCACCTGCCCACCCGCATCAAACACCCCATAAGCATTGGCAACGCCCTGCCCCAAAGGCGCCAAGGGCACCTCTTGCTCCTGTTTGCGCTTGTAGCTTTCCTGATATTCCTGCAGCCACAAAGCGGCCTGCTCATTCTCATCCAGCCCACCCTGCGCCGATTCAGGTACTTTCTGATCGGCGAAATAGCTCCATTCCAGATACTGCGGCAAACGGAATGTCTTGCCTGTACGCTCGCTTAACCAGGCAGCGTAATCCTGTCCGTCCTGCCAGCTCACCCCGACAACCGGCATATTCTTGGCCTGCCCTTGACCCACTGCATCTGCAGCCTTGCAACGTTCTGCACGAACGCACTGATCGTACTCGTACTGGCTGACTTGATATTTCATCGCTTTCAGGGTCGGGGCCGGGGCATACATCACCGTATCGGACGCGACCAGGCGGCCATCGAGCAAGTACTCGCCAGCCTGCATGAGCTCACGGGCCGGGCCAGCCACTTCCACCAGTTCGGGCAAAGCGGACGGATTGCTGGACTCCCCAGCCGAACATCCGGCCAAGATGGCCGCTAACAGCACGGTTCCCGCTACACGACTTTGCATTGTGAACTCCCAAGAGACAGCCACCATTGAAACGTAGCCAGTGGTTCATGTCCTTGCGCCAAGGCAAACAGCGTCCTTAAGGCATCAAAATTCTCCGCTCACACGTTCCTGCCCCTTCCTTGAGCCTTATACTGCTGGTCTCCCATCGCTCCTTGAACCCTCGGGCCAAAAAAATGAATGCTGACTTGACGACAGGTTCCGAAGATATGGCGGCGGCAGTGCGCCGCATTGTCCATCTTTATCAAGGGCTGACGCCAGACCGGCTATCCGAGCTGGAGGTCTGCTATGCGCCTGACGCCCATTTCAAGGACCCCTTCAATGAGGTAGAGGGCGTTGCAGCCATCCGCGGCATCTTCGAGCACATGTTTACAGCGTTGCACTCGCCACGCTTTGTCATTACGCAGCAGATCGTCCAGGACCAACGAGCCTTTCTGGAATGGGAGTTCCGCTTCTGCATCAAACGCTGGAAGCCGGATCTTGAACACTGCATCCGGGGAGCGTCAGCGCTGTCCTTTGATGGACAAGGTCGGGTGACCCATCATCGAGATTATTGGGATGCGGCAGAGGAGCTTTACGAAAAGCTACCCATGCTGGGTTTATTGATGCGCTGGCTGCGACGTACGATGTCCACATCGGAAAAGTAGCCCCCCCTCACACTCCGTCCCCAACACCGGCAGGGGGTGCCGGACGGATTCCGGAGACTGTCTTACTGTGCCAAGGACGTACGGCCCGAACCTGCCAGACCATCAAAGGTGGTGCTGCTCACCCATTCAATGATCTGCTCGTGGGTGTACTGCCCCGACTCTTTGAGAAGGCTCACCACAGGGTCACATGCACGCGCAAACAAGGTGTAGAGCACCAGCTCGACTGGCAGACCCGATTGCAGGCTGCCTGCCGTCTGCGCCTCGATAATCCAGGTGCTCAGACGATTACTCAAGGCAATCAGGCGATCCATGTACTCATCATTTGACTGGAGCGAGGCGCTAAGGCTTGAGTTCTGCGCGGGCAGCGACGGCATTTCCCCTTGCAACTGGGTATCCATCGTCCAGCGCACCACAGATTTGAGCTGATCAATCGCCGTAATGGGTTGGCCTGCTTCTGCAGCATCCTGAGCCTGTTTGCGCAGCTCATCCACAAAAGCCAGGGCGCGATCGAGCACGCCCACCATCGCCGCAGCGGCCAATTCTTCCTTGGACGTAAACAGCTTATATAGGCTGGCCTTGGCCATGCCTGCCTCGGCGGCGACTTGGTCGACCGTCATGGCATCGTAGCCTTTGGTCGCCAAAAGACGGTTAACAGCGGTCACGATGGCTTCTACGCGTACGCGCTGGATTTGTTCTTTGATTGAGGATCGAGCGTTCATGGGTTCTATTTTAGGACGAATGAGATCATCTTGCATACCAAATAGTGCAAAAATATTATTTAAGGTTTATAGTTTGAACTAATGAGTTCACTGTTTGATCTTTCCGGTTCATAACCTCCTACGCAACACCCTAAGGAGCTGCCATGCGTCGTATCGCTGTAATCGGTTCGGGCATATCCGGCTTGGCCGCTGCCTATCGTCTTGCTCACTCCCAAGACACGCATCGCGTCTGTCTGATTGAAGCCAACTCTTATTTCGGCGGACATGCCAATACTGTCGAGCTCAGCCTGGATGGTATTAGTCACGGGGTGGATACCGGTTTTTTGGTGTTCAACCACCGCACCTATCCCCTGCTCACAAAGCTATTCAAGGAGCTGGAGGTAGAGACCGCCCCCTCGGAGATGTCCTTCTCCGTGCAGATTCCCCACCCTGATGGCAGACCGGGGCTGGAATGGAGCGGTAGCTCTCTAGGCAGCGTGTTTGCACAGCGCAGGAACTTGATAAGCCCACGCTTTATTGGCATGTTGCTGGAAATTTTGCGCTTCAATCGTCTGACGACGGATATCGCCCAGCGCCAGCTTGAGTCACAACTCAATACGCCCATAGAAACCTTTCTGGATCTGCATGGCTTTGGCAGCACATTTCGCAACAACTACCTGTTGCCCATGATTGGCAGCATCTGGTCTTGTCCGACCGATCAAATGCTCCGCTTCCCCGTCGCTACCCTGATTCGCTTTTGTCACAATCACGGACTAATCCAGATCACCAACCGTCCCCAGTGGCACACCGTTCGAGGCGGCTCTCAACGCTACGTACGCCGCATCATTGAGCGACTGCAAGAGGACGGCCGCCACGAAATCCGATTGAACGCCCCTGTGTTCAGCCTTAAACGTGAAGCCCAAAGCGTCATGGTAGAAATGCCTCACGGTACCGAGCAGTTCGATGCTGTCGTGCTGGCCTGCCATAGTGATCAGGCATTGCGCCTGCTGGGCCAGGACGCAACCCAGACAGAGCGTGCCGTGCTGGGCAGCATTCGTTATCAAGCCAATGAAGCCGTATTGCATACCGACACTGCCGTCTTGCCACAGCGCCAAGCCGCCTGGGCGGCCTGGAACTATGAACGCGCCAGCTCGGCGGCTTCAGAGGAAACCGGAGTTTGCCTGCATTACCTCATCAACCGCCTTCAGCCACTGCCCTGGCAGCAAGCCGTCGTGGTCTCGCTCAATCCGGCCCGTCCCATAGCCGCGGACAAGGTACATGCGCGCATTACGTACAGCCACCCAGTCTTTGACCATGCCGCCATCCTGGCACAACAACAGCTTGAAAAGTTGCAGGGCCAACGCCGGACCTGGTTCTGCGGTGCCTGGTGCGGCTACGGATTTCACGAGGACGGTTTGCGTTCGGGTCTGAGCGCCGCTGACCAGGTTCTGCTGTCCCTGAACCGTGCAGAGCAGGCGGCCAACACTGATCTCAGGCAGGAGGAAACCGTATGAATGCCTCCGCTCTCATTGGCTTTGGTCATATCTGGCATCGGCGGCTGCGGCCAGTCGAGCACGCCTTTCATTACCCTGGTTATTTCCTGCTGCTTCCCATGCGTAGCCTGCGAGAACACCCAGTCCCCGTCCTGCGCCGCAACCAACGCGGCTGGATCAGCTTTCATGACAGCGATCATGGCAATGGCGGTAATGACGCTCTGGCCTGGTTTGAATCTCTGTTAGAGCAGGAAGGTATTGAGGATGCGGATGGCGAGATCTGGCTGCATACCTTTCCGCGCGTCCTGGGTTATGTCTTCAAGCCCGTGAGCTTCTGGTACGCCCATCGGGCCGACGGTTCGCTGGCGGCGATTCTGGCCGAAGTCAACAACACCTTCGGTGAGCGTCATGCCTATCTCCTGGCAGGGCCGCATCTGGGCTGGGATTGCGAACAAGTTGCCAGCAAGCAATTTCATGTCTCCCCGTTTTGCGAAACCCACGGCGAGTATCGCTTTCGATTCTCGCGCAATGAAACTACCAACCTGGCGCTCGTCGATCTGTACGACGACGCAGGCCCCCTGTTACGCACAGGTGTTCAAGGAACGCTACACCCCCTGAATGCGGCTACCGTACGCAGGGCATTTTTTGGCACACCGCTGATGACCCTGGGGGTCATTGTTCGCATCCATTGGCAAGCACTACGCCTGTGGGCAAAGCGGCTTCCCTTCCATCGCAAACCACCAGCGCCCAAGCGCTCTGTCACACGATGAATACAAGCACCGCCACTCTCTTGAGCAAGTCCGCAACAGCAAGCAGCGACTTGTCACCTCACGCGAACCGCGTCCTGAAGCTCTTGACGCATTTGCCTCATGGCCAGTTGGAGCTTCAGTTGCCCGATGGGCAAGTGCGGCATTTTCCCAAGCAAAATGCAGTGGAACCCGACGCCTGCTGCGCAATCGGGCAGTGGGAGGCGCTGGACCGCATCTTGAGCTCGGGCGACATTGGCTTTGCGGAAGGCTATATAGAAGGTCAATGGGACACCGATGACCTAAGCGGCTTGCTGCGTCTGTGCATCCGCAACCGCAATCACCTGGAACAACTGGTGTACGGTCACTGGTGGGCTCGACTGGGCTTCAGACTGCGCCATATGCTTCACCGCAACACGCGGGCGGGCAGCGCTAAAAACATTCATGCTCACTACGATCTGGGCAACGACTTTTATCGACTCTGGCTGGACCCAAGCATGAGCTACAGCGCTGCCTGGTTCGAAGGTCTTGACGGCTCGGCCTTGCACGAGGCTGATCTGGAGCAGGCTCAAGGCGCAAAAACCAGACGGGCGCTGCGTGAGACGGGACTGCAGCCGGGGCAACGACTGCTGGAAATTGGCTGTGGCTGGGGAGCGCTTGCCCAGACAGCGGCCACGGAGTTCGGCGCGCAGGTGACAGGGGTCACCTTGTCACGCGAACAGCTTGACTGGGGCATGCAGCGCATAAGCAAAGCCGGCCTGCAGGAACAGGTTGATCTGCGTTATCAGGACTACCGGGATCTGGCGAAAGAACACGCGGCGCAGCCCTTTGACGCCATTGTCTCCATTGAAATGTTCGAAGCTGTCGGGCATGAATACTGGCGCACCTACTTCAAGACTTTGCATGATTGCCTCAAACCGGGCGGCTATGCCTGCGTGCAATCCATCACCCTGCGCGAAGACCTTTTTGCCCGTTATTTGCACTCCTCCGACTTTATCCAGCAATTCATTTTTCCCGGAGGGCTGCTGCCCAGTGTCACGGCCTTCGAGCGCGAGGCCCAGCGAGCTGGCCTGACCGTGGTCAGAGCAATGAGCTTTGGCAAGGATTACGCCGAAACACTCCGACGCTGGCGTCAGGCTTTTGAGCAAAAGCTCGATGCAGTCCGCAGCCAGGGCTTTGACGAGCGCTTTGTTCGCATCTGGCGATTTTATCTGGCCTATTGCGAGGCTGCCTTTGATATGGGCAACACCGATGTAGTCCAGTTCACCCTGAGAAGGCCTGACCATGACTGATATTCGACGACGCCAGGCCCTGATCGTGGGCATCAGCCTTCTCGCCCCTCCCCTTATTGCCATGACCCCTAATCTCTCGGCGGCCGCAGCGGCTGTCCCCCAGGAGCTGCGCTCCACCCTGCCCTCTGCCCATCTTGTTGGCAGTGGTCCCATGCGCTTTTTTGGACTGCGGGTTTACGAGGCGCGCCTGTGGGCAATGCCGGACTTCGAGCCCAAAGAGTATGCACGCCAGCCCTTCGCCCTGGAGCTGATCTATGACCGCAAACTGGAAGGCGAAGCCATTGCCGAGCGCTCAGTTGCCGAAATGCGACGTGTGGGCAGTTTCTCCGAGCAGCAGGCTCGCCAATGGCTGCTCCTGATGAAAAAGGCTTTTCCGGATGTCCTGGCACAAGATCGCCTGCTGGGCGTGACAGACGGAACCGGCGATGTCCGCTTTTTCCATAATGGACGTGAAACCGCCCGTATTCAGGACGCAGAGTATGCGCGCCTGTTTTTCGGAATTTGGCTGTCTGAGCAGACTTCTGCACCAGGCTTGCGAACAGCCCTCTTAGGCAAACGCTGATAAAGGCGCAACCATGCTCCCCCCAGGCTCCCGCCCCTTAAAGCCGCTGCATTGGCGTACGGGACTCTCCTATGGAAGTCTTGGCCTGCCGCTGTCGTTCGTGTCGCTCCCTTTATATGTGAACCTGCCGCATTACTACGCGGCGGTGGCCGGGGTGCCGCTGGCGGGCCTGGGCGCCGTGCTGCTGGCTACCCGAGCCGTTGACGCGGTGCTAGACCCTGCGCTGGGAAGGCTGGCCGATCGTCTTTTGCATCGAGGCCTGGGCCAGGCCTGGCTGGCCGCTTTGTTGGGCAGCATGATTATGGGCTTGGGTTTTGCAGCACTGTGGCATCCTCCCGAGGGTGGCCCACAAGAGATGTTGATCTGGCTGGCACTCAGCCTGCTGGTATGCACCTTGGCCTATAGCGCCGTAAGCATCTTGCATCAGGCCTGGGGGACTCGCTGGGGTGGTGATCCCAATTGGCGTGCGCGTGTCACCGCATGGCGTGAAGGCGCCACGCTTCTTGGTGTCTTGCTGGCCAGCGTATTGCCCACCTGGTTAGGCTTTGATGCGACCAGTGTCGTGCTTTTTCTAGCCTTGGCCATAGGCCTGTTCGGGCTACATCGCCTGCCGCTCGCTACCGCCCACCCCATGGATTATGCACTTGGGCACAGCAGTTCTGCATCAAGCACCTCACCCTGGGCTGATGCCAGTTTCCGCAGGCTGTTATTCGTCTTCATGCTCAACGGCGTAGCCGCCGCCATACCCGCTACCTTGTTGCCCTTTTTCGTGGCAGACCGCCTGCAGGCCCCGGAGATGCAGCCGCTCTTTCTTCTGTGCTATTTCGGCGCCGCCGCGGCAGGGCTGCCTTTATGGGTACGGGCTGTCTCGCGCTGGGGACTGGCACCCAGTTGGCGGGCCGGCATGCTGACAAGCGTTGTCGCCTTTTCCCTGACACCCTGGCTTGATGCCAGCGACGGTGACGCCTTCCTCGTTATCTGCCTGGCAAGCGGGCTGGCTCTGGGCGCGGATCTGGCCTTGCCAGGCGCCCTGCTGACCGGTGTCATCCATGAATCCGGTCAGGGCGGCTCGGGCGAAGGACGGTATCTGGGCTGGTGGACTTGTGCTGCCAAGCTCAACCTAGCCTTGGCAGCCGGTCTGTGCCTGCCCCTTCTTTCCGCCCTGGGTTACCAGAGCGGCACAAGCGACCCGTCTGGCCTGCAGGCGTTGGCCTGGGCTTATGGGGGCCTTCCCTGCCTGTTCAAACTATTGGCGTGGGCTGGCCTGTGGCGCGCCGAGCATCTGCACTCATCCTGGAGACTGATATGAAACTGACAAACAGCCTTGTCTCAACCCTGCCCTGGCGGCGCGTTGCCCTGGGACTGACACTCATGGGCACACTGGCCGGATGCGTGGGACCCACGGTCCAGGACTATGCCCAGGAACGCCCTGAACTGGACCTGCGTCAATATTTCAATGGCCCCTTAACCGCCCACGGCCTGTTCACAGACCGTTCCGGCAAAGTGGTCAAGCGCTTTACCGTGCGCATGACGGGCACCTGGAAGGGCGATGAAGGCGTGCTAGACGAGCACTTTGTCTACAGCGATGGCACCACTCAGCAACGGATCTGGCATTTGAAGCATCTGGGTGATGGCCGCTACAGCGGACGCGCTGACGATGTGGTCGGCCAGGCCCAGGGCCAGACCGCTGGCAACGCCTTTCATTGGAATTACGTGCTGGCACTGCCGGTGGACGGCAAGGTCTGGAACGTGAACATGGATGACTGGATGTACTTGATGGATGGCCGCACCATGCTCAACCGCGCTGCCATGAGCAAATTCGGCGTTCATCTGGGGGATGTGACACTGTCCTTCATGAAGGAGTAAGTGTGATGACACTGCTACACGCAAAACTCAATCCGCCGCTCAGTCACTGGCAAGGAAAATACGCCTGGATTGTCGGTGCCTCATCAGGCATAGGCAGAGCCACCGCGGAGGCGCTTCATGCGCAAGGCGCGCAGGTCATCGTCTCGGCCAGAGACACCGATGCGCTGCACGAGCTGGCCCAAGGCCGGGAGAGGTTTGTCGTCGTCCCGCTGGATGTCACCGAACCTGAAACGCTGGCTGCGGCCAAGCTGAAAGTACAAGCCTGCGTCGATATGGCGCCCGATCTGGTGCTGTATTGCGCAGGCAGGTACCTGCCCCAACGGGCGACCGAGTTCAATCTTCTGGAGATGCAGAAACATCTGGCAGTCAATTATGTGGGCGCGCTGCATCTGCTCGATGCGGTCATCCCGATGCTGCTTGAGGCCGGACGCGGCCACCTGGCCCTGGTGGGTAGCGTGGCGGGCTACCGCGGGCTGCCAATGTCCCTGGCCTATGGGCCCACCAAAGCCGCACTGAATAATCTGGCGGAGAACCTCTATTTGGATCTGCACCCGTTGGGACTGGGCATTTCCATTATCAACCCCGGTTTTGTAGACACCCCGCTGACCGTCCAGAACAGCTTCAAGATGCCCGCGCTCATCACCCCAGAAGAAGCAGCCCGTCATATCCTGCATGGCTGGAAACAGGGACAGTTTGAAATGAACTTCCCCCGTCGTTTTACCCGCTTGGTAAAGCTCATGCGATGCCTGCCCGATAGCTGGTACTTTTCGGCGGTACGTCGTGTCACTGGAATGTAAACGCAGCCGCACATGGAGACAGCACACCCCGCGCACTACCGCGCCCACACTCTGCGCCTGATACTGGGCGACCAGCTCAACCCACAGCACAGCTGGTTCCAACAGGTGGACAGTCAGGTGGTCTATGTACTGATGGAGGTGCGTCAGGAAACCGACTATGTCTTGCATCATGCACAGAAAATTCTGGCCATTTTCGCTGCAATGCGTGACTTTGCGCAGCAGTTGCGAGCCGCTGGCCATCGTGTGCGTTATGTGACCTTTGAAGACCCCAGCAACCGTCACTCCATCACCGACAACCTGACGGCGCTCGCGGCGCATTACGGTGTCCACCAGGTGCAATGGCAACAAGCCGACGAATGGCGACTGGATACTCAATTGCAACAGTGGGCAGACACGCAGTCCCTGAGTTGCTCAGGGGTGGATAGTGAACACTTTCTGAGCCGCCGCGATGAGCTGGCGACCCAGATGCGCGGTCGACGCCAATGGCTGATGGAGCATTTCTATCGCCGTATGCGTCGCCGGTACCGGTTGCTGCTGGACGACCATGAGCAGCCGGTCGGTGGCAAGTGGAACTTTGACCATGAGAATCGCAAACCCTGGCCCGGCACTCCGGCTGAACCCACCGACTGGCGGCCCTGCCACGACCACAGTGTGCTTTGGGAAAAGCTGCAGCGTTGTGATGTGCCCAGCTTTGGCGATCCCCAGGCCAACGCCTTTCGCTGGCCGCTGAACCGCCAGGAAGCACTGCACTGTCTGAAGGCCTTCATCACCCATGCTCTGCCGCATTTTGGCGACTACGAAGATGCCATGTCCAGCCGAGCTCCTCGGCTGTTTCACTCGCTGCTCTCGTTCGCCCTGAACGTCAAAATGCTCCACCCGCTTGAGGTGCTGGAACGGGCCGAACGGGCCTGGCGAGAGGAACAGGCCCCCTTGGCTGCCGTGGAAGGCTTTACACGCCAGATCCTGGGTTGGCGCGAATACGTACGCGGCATCTACTGGGCTCACATGCCGGGCTACGAAAGCCTCAATGCATTCGGGCATGATTTGCCACTGCCGCACTGGTTCTGGACTGGGAACACCCGCATGCGATGCCTGAAACAGTGCATTCAGCAGTCCTTGCACAGCGCTCATGCTCACCATATCCAGCGCCTGATGGTGATTGGCAACTTTGCTCTGCTGGCCGGACTCGACCCGGCTGCTGTCCACCGCTGGTATCTGGGCATCTATATTGACGCTTTTGAATGGGTGGAACTGCCCAATACACTGGGTATGAGTCAGTATGCCGACGCTGGCCTGATCGCCACCAAGCCTTACATCAGCAGCGCCGCCTATTTACAACGCATGAGCGACTACTGTCAGGGTTGTGCCTACAAGCCCAAGGAGAAAACAGGGCCACACGCCTGCCCCTTCAATGCCTTGTACTGGGATTTCCTTGCCTGCAATGCCCAAGAACTGGGAGGCGCGGGACGGATGGCATTGATGTATCGCCAATGGCAGAAAATGGCCCCCGAGCAACAAGTTGCCCTACGCACCCACGCAGGGCAACTGCGCAAGAACCTGGATACTCTGTAAGCCACCCACACTGACCGAGGCATGACATGCAATCCCTGCCCACCGCTTACCGTGCCCTTATCCTGGGCAGCTCCGGCGCCATGACCGCCCAGCTGGCCGCCGATCCTCGCTGCGGCGAGCTGGTTAGCCTGCATCGGCGCAGCACACCCGCCCTGGACTTCGATCAGCCCGAGACGATTGCCACAGCGGCCCAAACCTTGAGCACACAAGGACCCTGGCATCTCATCGTGCTTGCCACCGGCATGCTCAGTAGCCCTACCGGGGGTCCTGAAAAGCGCTTGGCCGATCTGAATGCCGCCCACCTGATGGCCAACTTTAGCACCAACGCGATAGGCCCGGCCCTGGTACTGGCCCATTTTGCACCGTTGCTCCCCAGACACGAGCGCTGCACCCAGGCACTGTTACCTCAGCCTTGTCGGCGCCCTTTCGGGGCGCTCAAATCGGCCGCCCGCCTGCCGATGCGGCGCAAGCCCTGCTGGCCACGCTAGACACACTCAGCCCAAAGGACAGTGGTGGTTTCTGGGCCTACAATGGTCACGGACTGCCTTGGTAAGTTCTTTGCTCACCTTCACACACGGAGAATTCCATGCGCATCCTTCTGACAGGAGGCACGGGCCTCATTGGACAGGCCCTTTGCCAACACTGGCAACAATACGGCCACGAACTCTGGGTGTGGAGCCGAAACCCCCAGCAAGTCCCCCAATTGTGCCCAGGCGCAACGGGTATCGCGGTGCTGGACGAGCTCAATGGCAGCGCGCCGTTTGACGCGGTCATCAACCTGGCCGGAGCGCCCATTGCCAATCAACGCTGGACTGAGGCACGGCGCCAGCTTCTATGGCAAAGTCGGGTCGATCTGACACGCCGTCTGGTGGACTGGATGGGGCGACAAGCGTCGGTGCCCCCCGTCTTGATCTCGGGCTCCGCGGTAGGCTGGTACGGGGATGGCGGCGAACAGCAACTGACTGAGGCCAGCGCACCCGGCAACAAGGACTTTGGGAGCCAACTTTGCGTGGCCTGGGAGCAAGAGGCTGAACAGGCTCGCCAGTGGGGGGCGCGCGTGGTCTTGCTGCGCACCGCGCCCGTCTTGGCCAGAAACGCCGGGATGCTAGCTCGGCTGCTCCCCTCGTTCAAGCTAGGATTGGGTGCCAGACTAGGTGATGGTCAGCAGTGGATGCCATGGATACACATTGAAGACCAGGTCGCTCTCATCGACTACCTTTTGCACAGTCAAAGCTGTGA
The DNA here is from genome assembly GCF_052931795.1 of Alcaligenes sp. RM2. Lineage (NCBI taxonomy): Bacteria > Pseudomonadati > Pseudomonadota > Betaproteobacteria > Burkholderiales > Alcaligenaceae > Alcaligenes > Alcaligenes sp. RM2. The sequence goes on along the minus strand of NZ_JBRFIO010000003.1, from coordinate 65,403 downwards.
AGGCCCCTATAACGCGTGTGCGCCGCAGCCTGTGCGCAATGCGGAGTTCACCCGCATCCTGGCGCAAGAGCTGGGCAAGCCAGCCCTGTTTCATGCCCCGGCCTGGGTGCTACGGCTGGCATTGGGAGAGATGTCTGTTCTGCTGCTGGGCGGACAACGACTGATTCCGCAACGCGCCCAGCAAGCAGGTTTCAGTTGGCGTCACCCTGAACTGTCCGAGGCCTTAAGGGATGTGCTTAACAAAGCCTGAACGGATCGTTTACAGAGGTGGTCTTGCCATCTTGCCCATCAAAAAACGGCGTACGCTAAGGTTCGGGCATCGCCTTTGCCCAAGCCGTCCCGAGCAAAATCCACACACCCCCTGTCCGTGACGCCCAAGGGCCCTGCTACGAGACACTGCCGCGCCGAACGGCGCGGCCTGAACCTTGCGCGCTTACGTCAAAAAGTTCACAAAGCCGGTAATGATCACGGCATTGAAGAAGTCGATGAACAAGGAGCCCACCAGAGGAATCACAAAGAAGGCTTTGCGTGATGGACCATTATCTTCCGTGAAGGCCTGCATATTCGCCATGGCGTTAGGCGTTGCACCCATGCCAAAACCACAATGGCCAGCCGACATCACCACAGCATCGTAGTCCTTGCCCATGACCTTGAAAGTCACGTAGCTGGCAAAGAAGAACATCATGACAGTCTGGGCAATCAGGATCACCAAGAGCGGACCTGCCACTTGAGCCAGCTCCCACAGTTTCATCACCATCAGCGCCATGACCAGGAAGAAAGCCAACGACACATTGCCGATGATCTCAAACTCTTTTTCCGGCAAGCGGTAACGACGCCAGTCGATCACGTTACGGATGATGGCCGCCACCAGCATGGAGCCCAGGTAAGCAGGCAAGACAATGCCACGATCGCCCAGCCATTCAATGATGACACTGCCCACACCAATCGCTATAGACAGCAGCACTACGGCGTATACCGGCATTTCAAAGCCGCCATCATCAGCCTGAACGGTTTGCTTGACCGTAGTCTCCATCGCATGAGGCGCATCTGTACCTTCGTGCTGACGACGATGACGACGGTGTGGAGCAGGACCGTCGATATTGTATTTTTTCATCAGGCGCTTGCCCAAGGGGCCGCCGATGACACAACCCATTACCAGCCCCCATGTCGAAGCGGCAATGGCAGCAGGCAAAGCCCCAACAGCACCAGCATTTTCCAGCATTGGACCAAAGGCAGCAGAAGTACCGTGGCCCCCCGTCATGGAGATCGAACCGGCGGCCAGACCCAGCAAGGGATTGGCGTCCATGAGGGTCGCCAAGGTCACGCCCATCACGTTCTGCAAAATAATCAGGACAACCGCGCAGCCCAGGAACAAAGCAACGGCCAGACCACCCTTTTTCAGCAACTCGAAGCTGGCTGAAAAACCGATGGTCGTGAAAAAGGCCATCAGCAAGAAATTGCGTATATCGTCGTTAAACGTAAAGTTGAACGAGCCGGTCTGATGTCCAACCAAGGCAATCAAGGCAAAAATCAATCCGCCGATAATGGGGCTGGGAATAAAATAGCGGGCCAATACAGCAACGCGATTCTTTATATATTCTCCCAGCACGAGAAAAACAGCCGCCAAACCTACCGTTTGCGCGATATCGAGCTGAATGTTCATCTATCCGTTCCTTACATCTTTGGAATAAGGGGCCTGCACCTTTGTGTCTGACAGAGGCTTCAAACCAATTTGTTCAAATAGGCATGTCTATCGTCGCTACTTCGTCCTTGTGGGACAAAGGCATGACCACCAACAGCGTAGTAAAACCGAGAAAAATAACATGAACAGGCGCCTAATGACGCCAATTTCCCTGAATCGGCCCGCTTTATTACAAAAAAACCCGCCATGTGGCGGGTTGGGAAAAGCTGGAGACTTAGCGGTCGCGCTCGATGGAAAACGCGCACAAGCTCAGTAATACCTGCTTGAATTCGCTCTCGGGAACATCAGCCAAGGCCTGAACAGCCAGCTGGGCTTCTGCCTTGGCCGCTTCACGGGTATAGGCCAAAGCATCGGTTTGCTCGATAGCCTGTGCAACAGCGGCAAAATCCGCATCACCGGTTTCAATGGCCGACTTGATCAGTTGAACCTGCTCGGGTGTGCCAACTTCCATGACACGGATCAGTGGCATGGTGGGTTTGCCTTCGCGCAGATCGTCACCCACGTTCTTGCCCAAGGCCTGGGCATCACCGGTGTAATCGAGCACGTCGTCAACCAATTGGAAGGCGGTACCCAGGTGGCGGCCATAGGCGGCCATGGCTTCTTCCATTTCAGGCGAAGCACCGGCCACAATCGCCCCCACTTGCGCCGCCGCTTCAAACAGCTTGGCTGTCTTATAGCGTACGACTTGCAGGTAACGTTCCAGGGAAACGTCCGGGTCGTGTACGTTCAGCAGCTGCAAGACCTCGCCTTCGGCGATCACCGTGGTGGCTGCCGACAGCACGGCCATGGCCGGCATGGAGTTCGACTGCACCATCATCTCGAAGGAGCGCGAGTACAAGTAGTCGCCAACCAGCACGCTGGCGGCATTACCGTAGACCGCATTGGCCGTGTGGCGACCGCGTCGCATATCGGATTCATCGACCACATCGTCGTGCAGCAAGGTGGCGGTGTGGATGAACTCCACCACACCTGCCAACAGATGGTGCGTGCTCCCCTGATAAGCCAGCGCGCGGGCTACCAGCAACAGCAGCGCAGGACGCATGCGCTTGCCGCCAGCACTAACGATGTATTCGCCGATTGTGCGTATCAGCACCACATCCGAATTCAAGCGCTCACGAATGACGACATCAAGAGCCTTCATGTCGTCGGCAATAGGTTCAATCAGGGTGGACAGGTTCAAAACAGAATTCCGGACGAGTAAGGGAGGGGGCCGCTATCGGCCAACCGTAACTTGATGATTATACGATTTTGAATCGCTTTGGGCCTATTGTTACGCGTCAAGCACAACAGTGATCACAGAAAAAGGGGCCAAATTAGCGATAATAAGCATTTCAACCTGAAACGGAGACTGTCTTGAGTTCGCAAGACCTTAGTACCCTGATCAGCCGGGCCGAGCGGGTTCTCGCTCAACTGGAAGCCTGGCTGCCCCCTGCTCCACCCCCTATCAACTGGGATTCCATTGCTTTTCGCTGGCGTACCAATGGTTCGCGCGGCTGGCTTGAAGGTGTCCAGCACGTAGCCACCATCCAGACCGAAGACCTGCATCATATCGAACGCCAAAAGGGCATTATTGAGCGCAACACCCGCCATTTCCTGGCAGGCAAACCGGCCAATAACGTCTTGATGACAGGTGCTCGCGGTACGGGCAAAAGCTCGCTGGTCAAGGCCATGCTGGCCAAATTTGCCGATCAGGGCCTGCGTCTGATCGAAGTGGACAAATCCGATCTGGGCGACCTGGGCTACATCATTGACCTGATCAGCACCCGCCCCGAACACTTCATCATCTTCAGCGACGACCTGTCCTTTGAAGAAGGTGAAGCCGGTTACAAGGCGCTTAAATCCGTGCTGGACGGCTCGCTGGCCTCCCCTGGCGACAATGTACTGATCTACGCCACGTCCAACCGACGTCACCTGATGCCCGAGTACATGAAAGAGAACCTGAGTGCCTCCACGTCTGCAGACGGCGAGATCCACCCCGGTGAAGCCGTTGAAGAAAAGGTATCCCTGTCCGAGCGCTTTGGACTATGGTTGTCGTTTTACCCCTTTAAACAAGACGACTACCTGGACATTGTGTATTACTGGCTTGGCGCTTTGGGTTGCCCTGCAGAACACATTGAAAGCTCGCGTATGGAAGCCTTGCAATGGGCTCTGGAACGTGGCTCTCGCTCCGGCCGGGTAGCACGTCAATTTGCTAGAGATTGGACCGCTAGACATGTCTAAACCCACGTTGGAAGTGGCCGTTGGCGTTTTACTGAACCAACACGGCCAAGTGCTACTGGGAAAACGCCCAGCCGATAAACCCTGGCCGGGCTGGTGGGAACTGCCAGGCGGCAAGATTGAGGCGGGCGAGAGCGTCATACAGGCGCTGGTACGGGAACTGCGCGAAGAACTCGGCATTGAAACCACCCACGCACACCCCTGGGTTACCTATACACACGAATACCCCAAGAATTTCGTCAAACTCTCTTTCTGCCTGGTGCGGGAATGGGAAGGCGAACCCCAGTGCCTGGAAGGCCAAGAGCTTGCCTGGGTCAACCCTGAAGGTCCTTTGGAAGTCGGCCCTGTACTGCCTGCTACCGAACCGCCACTTAAATGGCTGCAACTGCCCGAACGCTATCTGATTACCAACATCGACGAGCCGGCCCGCTTACCCGCCTATCTGGAACAACTGGAACAAGCCCTGCAACAAGGCCCGGCCCTGGTCCAGTTTCGTGAGCCAGCCTGGGCTACCCGGCCCGATGCCGAATTCCATTTGCACCAGGCGTTCCTGCAAGTTGTGAACCTGTGCCAGCGCTACCAAGCGCGCTGCCTGGTCAATAGCCTGCACCCCGAGAGCTGGTGGGACCATGCCGATGGTGTGCATTTGCGCGCCAGCGACGCCCAATCCCTTTCCGCGAAATGCCACGACACCCTGACGACATTTCCCGCGATCAGCAAAGGCCTGATCGGCATGTCCACGCACAATGAAAGTGATATTGAAATAGCCCGCAAAATCCAGGCGGACTTTCTGGTTCTGGGCCATGTCCTGGAAACCTCCTCCCATCCCGGCGATCCCGGCATGGGCTGGGCCCGTTTCGCCAGCCTGGCGGAACAAGCTGGCCTGCCAGTGTTTGCCATAGGCGGGCAATCGGCCAGGACCTTGGCTGACGCCCGCAACCACGGTGCACACGGTATTGCCGGTATACGCCACATGCTGGACAACGACCCGGCATGACGCCACACGTCACTATTTCAGAACATGAAGGCGTACGCTACCTGCACCTGGGCTCTGCCTGGGTGCAAGGTGCCATGCGCCTGGATGCTCCCGATCAGCTAGAGCTGCACTACATTCGCCAAATGATGATCTGGACCTTGTTCCAGACCGATCCACGTCGTATTGCCCAGCTTGGCCTGGGCGCAGGCAGCCTGACACGCTTTTGCTACCAGCACTTCCCCCAGGCGCGCATCGACGCCGTGGAAATCAACCCGGAAGTGGTGCAGGCCAGTCGCCTGCTGTTTAACCTGCCGCCCGACGACGAACGCCTGAACGTGCACACGGTAGACGCGCTGGACTATCTGGATGCCGTCTACGGCGAGCTGGATGTGCTGCAAATTGATGTGTACTCCGACCAGGCCGAACACCCTGCCCTGGAAAGCGCAGCTTTCTATCAGGCCTGCCGCAAGGCTCTGGGGCCACAAGGACTGTTAACGGTGAATTTGCTGGGCTCGGAACTGGTCCATGCGCGCAATCTGCATGCGCTTCAAGAAAGCTTCCCGGCCGTAGTCTGGTTACCTGAAACGCACGATGGCAATCTGGTCGCCCTGGCTTTTGCTGACCCGCCACAAATTGACTTTGATGACTTGTACCAGCGGGCCGAAGAGATCCACGCCACCTTGGGCTTGGCCGACGGCGAGGAATGGGTTGACGGGCTGTATGCCTGGATGGACCAGGACTGAGGCGGTTTCCACGCCATATCAAGCAAGGAATGAGCCGCTGTTGAACGCTAAGCAAGCAAACTGCAGCCCCAAGCTTGGGAGGTAGTCCAATCTTTGCTTGGTCCATACGGGGCAAACCGGGCGTTGAAGCTCCGGCCCAGCCAGGCCGGAGAGCACAATGAAACGGCCAAACTAAACCAAACCAAGCGCCAAGAAGTTCAGCCAACGCCGAACCACCTCAAACCAAACTAAACCAAACTTGATTAAGACCAGATTGGATCGGGTCAGGTCATGTCAGGTCAGGTCAGATTAGTGTAGGTCAGGCCGAACCTATTCTGCTTTAGCGGCTGGATCAGCTTCCACCGCGTTCGGCTCTTCGGGGTTCAGACCTGTCGCTACATCCCAACCGCCGCCCAAGGCAACCATCAGCTTGACCGCAGCCCGCAGGCGTTGAGACTCCAGGTCCAAAGCCTGCCGCTCGGCCGACAGCGCCGTGGCCTGGGTTTGGGCCAGACTCAGAAAATCCACCAGACCAGCATCAAACTGATTGCGTGTCAGCCGCAAGGACTCGCGTGCCGCGGCCAGAGAACGCGCCTGGCTGGCTTGCTCCAGCTCCAGGCCATTGCGTTCAGACAAGGCATCTTCCACTTCCTTCAACGCATCCAGCACCGTCTGACGGTAGGCAGCCAATTGTTCGTCATAGCTGGCCTCGGCCTGCTCGACTTGCGCACGGCGTGCCCCAAAATCCAGCAAGGTCAGGGCAAAGGCAGGACCCAGGGACCAGACACGCGCGGGTGCCGTCAGCCATTCGCCAAGATCACTGCTGCTGAACCCCCCACTGGCCTTCAGGCTCAAACTGGGAAACCAGGCAGCCTTGGCCACACCAATCTGGGCATTGGCCTGCGCCATGCGACGCTCGGCACGGGCCACATCGGGGCGACGTTCCAGCAAACTGGATGGCAGACCCACCGGAATATCCGGAGCAACAGGCCAGGGCGCATGAGGCACCACCTCAAACTGGGAAGGTGCGCGGCCTACCAACACAGCCATCGCATGCAGGTAGGAGGCCTTCTCGCGATTCAAGGCCAAGCGCTGGGTGCGAGCCCCCTCTAGCTGGCTTAAGGCTGCGGCCACATCTCCCGGTGCCGAAAACCCGGCGTCCAGGCGATTCTGATTGATTTGCAAAGAACGCTCGTACGCGGCCACGGTTTCATCCAGCACTCGCTCGCTGGACTCCACACTGCGGTACTGCAAATAGGTCTGCGCCAATTGAGACTGCAGGCTCAAGCGTGTGGCAGCCATATCCGCAGCACTGGCTTGCAGGCCAGCATCACCTGCTTCTACCTGACGGCGAATCCGCCCCCACAAGTCCACTTCCCAATTCACCGTAATGCTGGCGTCATAGGCGCTGCTGCTTTGCCTGGTATCACCGGACCCACTGCCACGCCTTGTCGTGCCGACCGAACTGCCTACTTGCGGGAACTGGGTCGAACGCGTGTTGGACAGAGTGGCCTGCGCCTGACGAACGCGTGCCTGTGCCTGCTGCAAGGTAAAGTTCTGCTCATTAAGGCTTTGCATCAGGGTGTTGAGCACGCCATCGTTGAAGCTTTCCCACCAGGGGCCGCGGTCTTTCAAATCAGCCGGTTCGGCCTGCTTCCAGGCCGTGGACCGTACCTCTTCCCGGAAGTGCTCGCCCACCGGCGCTTCGGGCCGCTGATAATCAGGGCCAACAGCACATGCGGACAGGAGCAGCACCATCCCAGCCAGTGCGAAGCGCGGAAGAATCATGGCGTTAGAAGTAGGCATATCAGCTTATATATTCAAAGTTGTCTGGTTCTTGCGGCGCATGAAGCGATGGCGCAAACGATCCAGATAAAGATAAACCACCGGCGTGGTGTACAAAGTCAGGATTTGACTGAGCACCAAACCACCCACAATGGTGACTCCCAAGGGCTGGCGCATTTCCACGCCGGGCCCGGAGGCCAGAATCAAAGGAATAGCACCAAAAATGGCGGACAAGGTCGTCATCATGATGGGGCGGAATCGCACCAGGCAGGCTTCGTAAATAGCCTCACGCGACCCCATGCCGCGCTCACGCTCCATTTGCAAGGCGTAGTCCACCATCATGATGGCGTTCTTCTTGACGATACCAATCAGCAAGAACACCCCGATCATGGCAATCAGGTTGAACTCGCCACTGGTCATCATCAGAGCCAGCAATGCCCCAATCCCGGCCGAAGGCAAAGTGGACAGAATGGTGAGCGGGTGCATATAGCTCTCGTACAGCATCCCCAGCACGATATACAAAGCCACCAAAGCAGCCAGAAACATCATGGGTTGCTTGGCCAGGGCATCGAGCATCTGCGCCGTATTACCTTCAAACCCGGCCTGGATCTCGCGTGTAGGAAGCTGAATGCGAGCCATAGCCTGTTCAATGGCCGCCGTTGCCTGACTGAGGGTGACGCCTTCGGCCAAACCGAAGGACACGGACTCGGCCACCAGCAAGCCCATATGGTTAATGCTGCGCGGCGCGGTGCCGGTCGTAAAGCGCGTAAAGGCAGACAAAGGAACGCGAGTGCCGTCTTTGGCAACAACCTCGATTTCCTTCAGGGACTCCAGATCCTGCGCAAAACGCGGCTCCACTTCCATGACTACGTAATACTGGTTCAAGCGGCCAAAAATCGTGGAAACCTGACGCTGGGAAAAGGAGTTGTTCAAAGTCCCTGCCACCATGGACATATCAATGCCCAGGCGCGTGGCCATATCGCGGTCAATTTCCAGTTGGACCAGACCGGCCTTATCGTCCGTGCCAGTGTCCACGTCCACCAGCTCTGGCAATTCGGCCATGGCTTGCTGAACCTTGGGCAACCAGGTTTTCAACAGCTCCAGGTCACTGCCCAGCAAGGAATAGTCGTAAGAGCCACTGCGCCCGCCGCCCCCGCTACCGACCGGAATATCCTGCTGCGGCACCATGAACATGCGCGCCCCCGGCGTGGTGGATAAAGGCTCGCGCAGACGATTCACAACATCCGTCGTGCTGGCCTTGCGCTCGTCCATAGGCTTGAGTTCAACCAGAATAAAGGACGAAGTGCTGCCACTGCGGCCTCCGGCAAACACGGCCACCGAACGAATGTCCGGGTCCTGATTCAGGATGGAACGGAAGTATTCCAGCTTGGGCACCATGGACTGAAAGGAAGTCCCCCGATCGACTCGGAAAAACCCCATCAACTGGCCAGTATCCTGCTGCGGGAACAGCCCCTTGGGCACTACGGCGTAGAGGTACACATTCAGGCCAATTGTGACGAACAAGGAGAACAGCATCAGTCGATGGTGCTTGAGCGCCCACCCCAATGAACGACGGTAGCCACGCCAGCTGACACTGCCTATCCAGCCCAAAAAACGACTGACAGGGTTGGTGGACTCATGCTCTTGCGGCCCAGGACGCAGCAGGCGCGATGACATCATGGGAGTCAGCATCAAGGAGATCACCAGGGACACCAGCACGGCGGTACACAAGGTGACGGCAAACTCCATGAACAAGCGCCCCGCCAGCCCCCCGATCAGCCACAATGGAATGAACACGGCCACCAGCGACAAGCTCATGGCCGTGACGGTAAAGCCCACCTCCCGCGTCCCGCGCAAGGCTGCCCGCATGGGGGACAAGCCTTTTTCCAGGTAACGCATAATGCTTTCCAGCACCACGATGGCGTCATCCACCACAAATCCGGTAGCGACAATCAGGGCCATCAGGGAAATGGTGTTCAACGTAAAGCCGAACAAATGCATGAAGGCAAAGGTACTGATCAAGGACGCCGGGACGGCAATAGCCGGAATTAAAGCAGCGCGCCAGTTTCGCAGGAACAGCAAGACCACCAGCACCACCAGGGCCACCGCAATAATCAGTGTCAGTTGGGCCTCTTCCAGCGTAGCGCGAATACTGGGCGTACGATCCTGAGCCACTGTCAATTGCGCCTGGGTGGGCAGCATTTCCTCGATACCAGCCAGGCGTTCACGAATGGTATTGACCGTCTCGATAATATTGGCGCCCGCCTGACGACGCACAATCAACAGCACCGCTTCCTGGTTATTCCAATAACCCATACTGTGAATGTTTTCGACAGAGTCCTCGACCTTGGCGACATCCCCCAAACGGATAACCTGCCCATCCTGATTCTTCAGAATCAAGGGGTCAAAAAACCGTGCCTGGTTGTACTGCTTACCCGAGTTGATCTGCCACTGGCCCTGCTCGCTTTCCAGATAGCCATTAGGACGCAGACTGTTGGCGTTATTGATCACCGAACGCACATCGTCCAGCGCAATGCCAGCCGAGGCCAATGCCTTGGGATTCAATCCCACCCGCACTGCTGGCAAGGAGCCACCGCCCACGTCTACCGAACCTACGCCCGGAATCTGAGCGAGCTTCTGCTGCACAATGCCGCTGGCCATATCAAACAGCTGGGCCTTGTTGGCCGTCTGCGAGGTCAAGGCCAGCACCATGATAGGCATGGACGAAGGGTTGACCTTCTCGTAGGTGGGCACGCTGGACATGCCCGAAGGCAACATGGGCCGGGCCTGGTTGATAGCGGCCTGCACATCGCGTGCAGCCCCTTCAATATCCCGGTCCAACTCAAATACCAGCATGATCTGGGTGGAACCCTCGCTGCTGCGAGAGCTCATTTCCGACACCCCAGCAATAGAACCTAAAGCCTGCTCCAGTGGCGTGGCCACACTGGAAGCCATGGTTTCAGGGCTGGCACCGGGCAAATTGGCCGAAATCGCAATCACCGGAAAATCCATTTCCGGCAAAGACGCCACGGGCAAGAGCCGCAAGGCCAATGCGCCCACCAAGACCATCGCCAGTGCCAGCAGGCTGGAGCCCACTGGCCGGAAGATAAATAGCCCTAACAAGCGTTTCATGTCGACTCGCGTACCGACTTGGCGCCATTACGGGTAAAGCGGTCAAAAAACAGATAGATCACGGGAGTCGTGAACAGGGTCAGCACTTGGCTAGCCAAGAGACCGCCCACCATGACCAGTCCCAAGGGTTGACGCAGCTCTGCGCCAGAGCCGGTGGCCAGCATCAAAGGGATGGCACTGAACAAGGCCGCCAGAGTCGTCATCAAAATGGGGCGGAAACGCAGCAAGGCGGCTTGATGAATGGCCTCTTGCGGTTTCATGCCCTGCTCGCGCTGCGCCTCCAGGGCGAAGTCGATCATCATGATGGCGTTCTTTTTCACGATACCAATCAGCAGAATGATCCCGATCACCCCCACCATGTCCAGATCCCGCCCGGCTAACAGCAAGGCAAGCAGCGCGCCGATGGCAGCCGAAGGCAGCGTCGACAAAATAGTGATGGGGTGGATATAGCTTTCGTACAAAACACCCAGCACGATGTACATGGTCAGCACGGCGGCCAACATCAGCCACAGCGTGCTGGACAAAGAGGCATGGAAGGCCTTGGCGGCACCCAGGTAGCGGGTATCCACCGAGGATGGCATACCGATCTGGTCGGGCACGGTTTCAATGGCTTCAATGGCGTCGGACAAGGAATAGCCATCAGCCAGGTCAAAGGACACATTCACGGACGGGAACTGTCCCAAGCGCTCTACCGATAACGTTGTGGGAACCAGCTGAATGCGCGCCAGGGAAGTAATCGGCACAGGTGTACCTGCCGCTGTCATTACATGAATATTTTCCAGATCCTGCGGGCCTTGGCGATATTGATCCTTTACCTCCAGCACGACGCGGTACTGGGCAGACTGCGTGTAGATCGTGGAGATCAAACGCTGTCCGAACGCGTCGTACAGTGCATCGTCGATATTTGCCTTGGTCACGCCCACACGGGCTGCCGCATCCCGGTCTATATCCAGCAGCACTTGCAGGCCATCGTTTTGCAGGCTCATGGATGCATCTTTAATCTGCGGCAAGGCATTGACGGCATCCAGCCAACGCGGCATCCAGGTCGTCAGCATCTCTGTTTCCGGGTCCGACAAGGCCATCTGGTACACATTACGGCTGATCTGATCGTCTACCGTCAGCTCCTGAATGGACTGTTGGTAAACCGACAAACCGGGAATATCTTTCAGACGCTCATCGAGCCTGGCCATGATTTCATTGGCGCTGGCCCGGCCTGAACCAATGGGCTTCAAAGCAATTTGCAGACGGCCATTGTTCAAGGTGGCGTTCGTGCCATCTACCCCGATAAAGGACGTGACGGCTTCCACATCCGGATCTTCCAGCACAATCGCAACGGCTTGCTGCTGCAAATTCCCCATTGCGCGGAACGACGCGGTTTGCGGTCCTTGGGTAATCGCCTGAATCAGGCCGGTATCCTGTTGCGGGAAAAAGCCTTTGGGGACGATCACGTACAGCAGGCCCGTCAACACCACTGTGCCCAGAGCTACCCACAAGGTCAGCGTCTGGTGGCGCAGCACCACAATCAGGCCACGGTCGTAAGCCGCAATGATGCGGTCCATCTGATCGCCCAACCAGGTCGTGAAACGGCCATACTGGCGCTCGTCCTCGGGCTTGAGCATACGCGCACACATCATGGGCGTGAGCGTCAGCGAAATGAACAGGGACAGCAGGATGGCGACGGCCAGGGTAATGGCAAACTCACGGAACAAACGGCCGATGACATCACTCATGAACAGCAACGGAATCAGCACTGCGATCAGGGAGATGGTCAGGGACAGCAGGGTAAAGCCAATTTGCGCCGCGCCCTTCAAAGCGGCCTGCAAGGCGGTTTCGCCCTTTTCGATATAGCGGGCGATGTTCTCGATCATCACGATCGCATCATCAACCACAAAGCCGGTGGCAACCGTCAAGGCCATCAGGGTCAGGTTATTAATACTGAATCCCCACATCAGCATGATGGCAAACGTTGCGATCAGGGAGATAGGCACGACAACGCTGGGAATCAGCGTAGCCGTCCAGGTGCGCAGGAACACAAAGGTCACCAACACCACCAGCACAATGGCCAGCATCATTTCCTTTTGCACATGGTCAACCGAATCCCGAATGGTCTGGGTGCGGTCCGTGGCGACTTCCACATCCACACCGACCGGCAAGGAACGGCGTATCTCGGGCAGCAGGCTTTGAATCTGGTCCACTACATCAATGACGTTGGCGCCAGGCTGACGCTGAATATTCAGCAAGATCGCAGGCACAGTCCCCATCCAGGCGGCCTGACGCACATCCTGTGCATCCCGCACCACCTTGGCCAGTTCGCCCAGACGCACAGCAGCACCGTCCTTGTAGCTGACGATCAGATTTTCATAATCCTGTACCGTTTTCAGTTGTTCATTGGCACCGATGCTGGTGGAACGCTGAGGCCCATCCAGATTGCCTTTGGGTTGGTTCACGTTGGCCGCGACCACCGCCTGCCGCAGGTGACTTAAGGTCAGATTGCGGACGGCCAAGGCGTTGGGATCAGCCTGAATGCGCATGGCTGGTTCCTGACCACCCGCAATGCTGACCAGTCCGACACCCGTCACCTGCGAGAGTTTTTGTGCAACCCGCACATCAATCAGGTCGCGCACCTCGTGCAGGGGCATATTGGGGGAAGTCACCGCCAAAGAAATAACCGGGGTATCAGCCGGATTGACCTTGTTATAGATAGGCGGTGCAGGCAAATCATTGGGCAGCATATTGGAGGCGGCATTAATCGCCGCCTGCACCTCTTGCTCGGCCACATCCAGGGGCAAGCCCAAATCAAACTGCAAGGTAATGCGCGATGCCCCGCCCGAGCTGGACGAAATCATCTGCGACAGGCCCGACATGCTGCCGAAGCGCCGCTCCAGCGGTGAAGTGATCAAGGCCGCCACTACATCCGGGCTAGCGCCCGGATAGAGCGTGACCACCTGAATAGTGGGGTAATCCACCTGCGGCAAAGCGGCTACGGGCAACATGCGATAGGCCAGCAAGCCGGACACCAGCAAGGCCACCATCGCCAAGGTGGTAGCCACCGGGCGCAGGATAAAGATACGCGACATGCTCACGGCTTACTCGCTTGCAGGACGTGGACGGCGACCCTCACCCGGACGTTTGCCTTGCTCTGGCTTGTCGGCGGCATCATCGGGCGCAGGCTTTTCCTTGACCTGACCATCTTGCTGCATCACCTCGACCTCCGAGCCTTCACGCAAACGGTCAGTCCCTTCAACCACCACACGATCGCCCTCTTTCAGGCCGGTTTTAATCAAGGTCAATTCCAGCGTGGCCGTACCCAATTCCACCACCTGGATATGGACCTTGTCCTCGGCATCCAGGGTGTACACATACGTGCCCACCGAACCCCGTTGCACAGCGTGCGATGGGATCAGCAAGCCTTGTTCCTGGCCCAAAAAGACACGGGAATTGACAAACTGATTAGCAAACAAGGTTTCATCGGCATTATCAAATTCGGCCTTCACTTTCAGCGTGCCGGTATTGATGTCGATCTGGTTATCCAGTGCCTGCAAACGGCCCTTGTCCGACAAGAGCTGACCCTTGCTGTCGATCAGGGACACCCGCAAAGGCGATTCGCTTTGTTTCATGGCCTCCAGCAGGCTGCTCAATTGATTCTGCGGCAAGGAGAACTCCACGCCTATGGGATCCGTCTGGGTAATGACGACAATCCCATCGGTACTACCGGCAGACACCAGATTGCCCTGATCCAGCTTGCGCAAACCCAGGCGGCCATCCAAAGGCGCCGTAATACGAGTGCGATCCAGCTGGACCTGCGCACGGGCCACCTCTGCTTGATTGGATTTGATCTGTGCCTGCAGTTGCTGAACGGCCGTTTCCTTGGTTTCCAAGGCCTGGCGAGCAATAGAATTCTGTTGAAACAGGACGCGGTGGCGGGCCAGTTCCTGCTGCGCCCCTTTGAGCTGAGCCTGATTCTGCGCCAATTGGCCACGCGCCTGATCCAGTTGCACCTGATAGGTACGCGGATCAATCTCGGCCAGCAAATCGCCGGCCTTTACACGTTGGCCGTCCTTGAAGTGGATGCGTTCGAGCACACCATCAACTTCGCCGCGCACGGCGACTGTTTGCAAAGGTTTAACCGTGGCAATCGCATTGACCGTTTGGTCGATCAGGCCTTCCTTGACCGTGGCCACCTGCACCGGGACTTTAGTCGCCCCCATCATGCCGCGAGGCCCGCGCATGGGAGTGGACGTACTGGAAGGGGAAGACAGGGCGTAATAAACGAGGCCTGCTGTCACCAGCAGCCCCACCACCACCCAGACATAGAAGGATCGGGACCGCCGACCTCTGCCTGTGTTCAACTCCGACATGAATACTCCCCGGCTAAAACTTGATTGTCTCTATGCACGGTCTAAATAAGCGTTTAAGCACTACCGATCGTGACGGCGACACGCATTATGCAGCCAAAACACGATAGCAATTAGTTTCAAACGATAAAGAGATACAAGCGCTGACAAAACCGCATCCCTGCTAGACCACGCTGGCACAGCAAGTATAAAAGCGGCAGTCTGAACCTTATATGAACAGCGTTTTCAGCCGAAGTTGCAACGGGCCAGCCTGAAGGGGATATCCCCCGTCACGGCCTGCGGTTTCAATTGATTATCTTGCTGCACAAAGCGTATCCAGATGACGTAGCGGTTAGCGCTCATTTCCGGATAGATGCACGCACCGGCGTCCACCCACACCCGCAGCAACTGGAAGGTCTTGCCTGCCAGCATTTCTTGATAGGAACCGTCACGGGCCAGTTGGTCTGCCGAGTCACCCGACTGACGCAGCAAGCGCAAAATCAAGGCCAGACCTTGATACAGTGGCAGGAAAGACTCGGACCAACGGCGCAAATCCTGGACACGATCGGCATCGGGGCGCTGTTGCCAGGAGTAATAAGAAGGCATGTCCACCTGGGACGTGCCACCGGGCACAGCAACCCGGCCCCGCAAACTGGCCAACCATTCATTTTCACGCAGGCCCTGCCCCACCCGCCCCTGGGCCGAGAGGTCAGCAGAAGCGCGCACAATTTGTTCAATCATCTTGTCCAGCGCCTGCAGCTGAACACCGGGGTGTTCACGCAGCGCAGCCAGCGCCACGCGCTGACGCTCAAGGTCTTGAAGAACAGCAGAACGCAAATCGGTTCGATCCGAGATGTCCAGTAAATCAAACAAAGTCGCTACAGCGATCTGATGCGAGTACGCATCCTGGTTGGCCGAAAAATGAAACAGCCTATCGAACAAGTATTCGACTCTCAGTAAAGCCCGGACACGCTCATTGCAGGGGTATTCGTATAGAGTCACGCGTTTAAAAACCTTTTTTTGTCGACTGGAGGGTCAGACACGTCGTGTTGTCAGGCAGTCAAGGCACACCAGCGTTGGTGTACTGCTCGCGCCCGCTCTTCCAACAGGGGCAAAGTCGTCTGCCCATCATTCAGAACCACGTCGTCGGCCACATCCAGGCGCTGCTGACGTTGCGCCTGTGCTGCCATGATACGTTCAATTGTGGCCACTGCCAGCCCGTTGCGCTTTTGAACACGCTCGATCTGGGTCGCTTCATCACAATCCACAACGCAAATCCGGTCCACACGGTCTCGCCATCGTCCTGATTCCACCAGCAAGGGTACAACCACAACAAGATAACATCCTTGCGCTTTCAAGGTCTGTGCTTTTGTTACGTTCCAAATCAGGGGATGAATGATCGCCTCAAGTCGATGACGGGCATCAGGATCGGCAAATACACAGGCCCGCATCCAATCCCGATCCATGGAACCATCCGCGGCCAAGGCCTGTGCCCCAAAGGCAGCGCGAATCGGCTCAATGGCCAGACCACCGGGCGCGGTCAACTCATGCGCGATGACATCCGTATCCACGACAGCCGCCCCCCAAGAGGCAAAAAAATTGGCCACCTGGCTTTTGCCCGATCCAATTCCACCAGTCAGCCCAATTGTCAGCATGCGCAATCCACGGATAAAAAACAAAACTGTAACGTACCCGCGCCAATCCTCCTACCCTGAATAGACCTGATACTGTCCCGCCGCCCCAGGTCTAGCGTAGAATTCAGCTATCAACCAGTCCACGGAAGCCCGCCATGTCTTTCACCAAGATTTCCCCCCTGCGTTCCCTTACCTTGCTTTCGGTCGTTTTGCTGGCAGCATGTGCCCAGGCACCCGTTCAGCCTACCCCCAACGAGGGTCGCGACTCCACCCAGAAAGACGCCCTGCGCCAAGCGCAAGGTAGCGGCACCGCCCGCGCCCCCTCGCAAATCAATTTAGGCTTCGGTAACCAGGAAGGCCTGCACGCCATCACACCGGCCCGCGCCCAGCAGCCTGCCGCCATGGTCGACCGTAGCGTTCCAGAGCTGGCCGAGCCCAAAACCTTTCTGGGCACCCTGTCCTGCCCACCACAAGGCGGCGCATGTGAGCCCTACAAAATCAGCGTAACCCTGGCTCCTGCTGGCCAATGGCGCTTGCGTGCCACCCCGCTGGGTGCTGGCGAAGAACACCGCATGAGCGGCTGCTGGGTACCTATCGGCACACAGCCTACCCGCATCGCTTTGCTAGCCAACAACGACTCGACCTTGGCCGATCTGAGCTTTGTGAACAACAACGTACTGCGCATTCACACCTTTAACCAGCAACGCCCTACGCTGGAGAGCCACCTGACTCGCCAAGCCGACATCGACCCGATCAGCGAGCTGGACGGCCAGGCCACTCCCGCCTGCCGCTAATCTAAGGAATAGACAGGCTGCCCACCAGGCTGGGCGGCAGCACATCGCGCAAGCCCGGCTCGCTAAATACAAAGCGGGTCAATTCAACCGCATTGCGCACGCGTAACTTCTGAAAAACGCGTGCCCGATGCGCCTCCACCGTACGCTGGGAAATCGCCAATTCAGCCGCAATCACCTTGTTCGCCTTGCCGATGGCAATATAAGACAGCACGTCGCGCTCGCGTGGAGTCAGACTTTCAAACAGCACAGAGGCGGGCAAATGACTATTCAATACCATGTCAGTCTCGTATATCTGTACCAGGCGAACAGGCCGCCTGCGATGTGAAAAATCAACCATAGACAGAGTTTGTCATTTTAGGCAGGGACTACGCGACTGTTAACTTGTACGGGATGTTTTTGTCACAGGACTAATATAGATACACGGTTTTCAATGCGTCGGAAAACCATCTTTTTACGCCTCAAATTGGGGATAAACGCAGACAAAGCTACAGCCTCATCCCCCCAAGAAACACAACAATCACCTGGGTCCCCCCCCGGATCGGTCAAACACCCCACCTCACCACAGCACAACACAACGCAACACAACAAACCCGGCCCCATAAACTGCCAGCAGAGATGAGCATTCACGGCCATGAGCCACTCTGACGCGCAGCTCTGGGGGGCGGCGATTCAGACTGCTTGCCGCCGGCGGGAGATAGCGCAGGGATGCAAGCACCCTGCTGTTTGAACCCGACGCTTGTACTTGGTCCGGGGGACCAAGTACCGGGTGAGTTCAGGGTGCGCCCGTAGCTATCTCTCGACAAGGGCACCGGTGCGCAGCACCGGCAAGTAGTCAGCCGCCCCCCAGAGCTGCGCGTCAGAGTGGCGTCTTACTGAGTCCCACCCTGGCATGAGGGGGCCTGAACTGCCACCACCCCAACCAAAGCACCAGACAAAGGCAAAGACAAAGACAAAGACAAAGACAAAGACAAAGACAAAGACTGCAAAAATAAACCACGCAGATATAAAAAAAGCACAGTAAAAACTGTGCTTTTCTCACCAAACAACACAAGAAATCAGGCTTTAACCATTTCCAGGTTGTCGATCAAACGCGTCGCGCCCAATTTGGCAGCGGCCAATGCCACCAACGGTTCGCCAGCTGCAATTTGCTCTGGCGTCGGTTCCAGCAAATCCGACTGACGACGCAAGGCCATATAGTCCACCTTCCAGCCCAGATCCGTCATCTTCTTGGTCGCATAAGCCTCAATCTCCTCGCGGCTTTGACCTTGCTGCAAACGCTCATTCATTTCCTGCAGTGCGTAATAAATCTGCGGAGCCTGAGCGCGTTCCTCGGGACTCAAATAGCGATTACGCGAAGACATGGCCAAACCATCCTCTTCCCGCACCGTCTCGTGAGCCAGAATCTCTACCGGCAACTGGAACTGACGCACCATCTGGCGCACCACCATCAACTGCTGATAATCCTTCTTCCCAAACACAGCCACACGCGGCTGCACACAGGAAAACAGCTTCAACACAACCGTACACACGCCTTCAAAGAAGTCAGGACGGAAATGACCTTCCAGGATACGGCCCAAATGATCAGGCGGGCTGACGCGAAAACTCTGTGGCTCGGGGTACATCTCGCGCTCCGAAGGAGCAAACAAGACATACACATCGCGCTCCTGCTCCATCTTGGCCGCATCTTCCTGCAAAGTGCGCGGGTAACGATCAAAATCCTCGTTAGGGCCAAACTGCAGGCGGTTCACAAAAATACTGGCCACCACCGGATCGCCATGCTGACGAGCCAACTTCATCAAGTCCAGGTGAGCTCGATGCAGATTCCCCATGGTTGGAACAAATGCCACGCGTGTCTGGCCCTGGAGCTGATCGCGCAGTTCTTGGATGTTATGGACGACTTTCAAAAAATTCTCCGCTACGGAATAAGATCAGGCCCATCGGCCTGCGCTCGAATATAAGTCAGGCGCAAATAAATAGGAGCGTAGGGCTCGGCCTGCGTGATTTCAAGCAGTGACTCTCGTGCCAATTCCAGCATCGCCAGAAAATGCACGACAAGCACCGCCGCCGGATCACCCTGATCCAGGCGTTCATTAAACAGCTCTGTAAACTCCATGAAGCGCACATGCTGCAAACGTCGCAGAATCTGGCTCATGTGATCACGCACCGACAACTGCTCACGCGTAATCTTGTGACTGGCATTGAGCTTGGCACGCTTCAAGATGCCCAGCCAGGCCTCGCGCAAATCATCCGCATTCACTTCCGGCGGAATGGCCTCAATAACCAGTTCGGCCTGGGCATTGGCCAGCAGATAATCGCGCCCCATCAAGGGTAGCTCGTCCAGACGACGCGCGCCTTCCTTCATGCGCTCGTATTCCAGCAGCCGGCGTACCAGCTCGGCACGCGGATCATCCACCTCTTCTCCCGTGTCAGCGCGCCGCACTGGCAGCAACATGCGGGATTTAATCTCGATCAGCAGCGCGGCCATCAAGAGATACTCCCCCGCCAGCTCCAGATTGGTGGCGCGGATCTGCTCCACATAGGCCAGATACTGCCCGGTGACCTGGGCCATCGGAATATCCAGCACATTGAAGTTCTGCTTGCGGATCAGATACAGCAACAGATCCAGCGGCCCTTCAAAGGCGTCCAGAAATACTTCCAGCGCATCAGGCGGAATATACAGATCCTGAGGGATCGCAAACAGCGGCTCACCATAAAGACGCGCCAGCACATCCTCGGGCTGAGGATCTGGCGTATCCACAACAGTCTGCTGTGCGATCTCAGTCACAGGCGCAGGTGTACAGATTTAGTTGTTTTCGTAGTACACGTAAGGTTTCTGAGGCGTGCGAGCAGCCTTGTAACCGTCTTGCAGTTCCTGGTCAATCTGCTTGTCCCACAGACGATAACGGCCTTCACGCTGCCGTGCTTCGGTATCCGCGTTCTGCTCTTTATACTGTTTAAGAAACTGGGTAATTTCGGATTCGAAATTCTTTGCCATAATACCTGTACGCCTAAATAAATTGGATAACAGAAAAGTTTGAGTTTACTGCACCGCACACCAGAGAGTTCGCCGCATGGCATCTGAACAGACCGAAGCCGCCAAACCGGCGACCATGTCCCCTCAAGAGCGTCGAGCCATACGCATTATTCCCTACATTGTGGGATGTGCATTGTTCATGCAAATGCTGGACTCTACGGTTGTAGCCACTGCCCTGCCCACGATGGCCTTGTCGCTGGATACCAGCGTCATCCGCATGAATACCATCATTACCAGCTACCTGCTGGCCGTGGCCGTATTCGTTCCAATCAGTGGATGGGCTGCAGACCGCTTTGGTGCTCGCAAGGTGTTCCTGGCCGCCATTCTACTCTTTACCGCCAGTTCTGTTGCATGTGCCCTGTCCCAGACCCTGTCACAACTGATTATTTCCCGCGTGATACAAGGCATGGCCGGGGCCATGATGGTGCCGGTGGGACGCATTATCTTACTGCGGCGCGTCCCTAAAGATGAGCTTTTAAGCGCCATGGCGGTGCTGACCTTGCCTGCCTTGCTGGGCCCCATCATCGGCCCGCCCGTGGGTGGTTTTTTAGTCACGTACGCCAGCTGGCACTGGATTTTCCTGATCAATATCCCCGTTGGCATACTGGGCATTGCCCTGGTGCTGCGCTATATCCGCGAGGACTACCCCACAGAGCGCCCGCCCCTGGACTGGCTGGGCTTTATCTTGAGCGCCATCTGTCTAGCCACTCTGGTGACCAGCTTCGAGAACGTAGGTCATGGCACCCTGGGCTGGGATACCTTGGGCTGGCTGACACTGGCCGGTCTGGTCGCTGGCACATGGTACGTCTGGCACTCCCGACAAGTTGCCTACCCAATCATTGATTTGTCACTGCTGCGCACCAAAACCTTTGCCATTTCCGTGCTGGGCGGCAATCTGTGTCGTTTCTCGCTAGGCGCTGCGCCATTTCTTTTGGCCATCATGCTGCAAACCAACTTTGGCATGAGCGCATTATCAGCAGGCCTGATTACCTTCACCGGCGCGATTGGTGCTCTGGGCATGAAACTGGTGGCCCCACCCATCATCCGGCGTTACGGTTTTCGCAAAGTCCTGATCGTCAACGCCTGGCTGACGGGCCTGTTCATTGCCCTATGCGCCATGTTCCAGGCCACCACGCCCATGTGGCTCATGATTGCCGTCCTGACCGCAGGCGGTTTTTTCCGCTCCCTGCAGTTCACCGCAGTCAACACCCTGACCTACGCCGACCTGGATTCTGAGGCCATGAGCCAGGCCAGCAGTTTTGCTGCCATGGCGCAGCAACTGGCTATCAGTCTGGGCGTAGCATGTGCGGCGGTAACGCTGAATATCAGCATGGCATTGCGCGGAGCAAGCAGCGTGGAGACCCAGGATACGATCTGGGCCTTTCTGATTCTGGGTGCTATTACGGCCATCTCCAGCCTGTCTTTTGCCCGACTGTCAGCCAGCGATGGTGAGTCTTTGCAGAAGAAGTAGGCCAGCAAGACTGAAGGAGCAAGGCACGCAGCGGCTCAAGCTGCTGTCTTGCTCAAGCTGCGCTTACGCCGGCTTATCCTCATCCTCCAGCAACATCACCAGCTTGCAATCCGGCCGTATCGCCAGGCGAAAGGTAAATTGCTGAAAGCGGCGCACTCCCTGGCTGGGGTGCCGGAAATCCCGCAAGCCGCCCTCCCGCTCCACGACGGTCTGGCGTCCCCACCAGAAAGCGAATACCTGGCTTTGCTGCGCCAACTCCTGGATCAAAGCCTGTATATCGGCCTCGTCCGCATGGGCGCCTACGTCAGCGCGGAACTCGGCCACGACGCGGCTGGCGCGCTGCTCCCAGTCCACCACCAGCTCACGCGCTGCCGGGTCCAGGAAGATATAACGCAGCAGATTGGGCTGCTCGCTACGGTCGGGCCAGCCATCGAACAAACCCAACAAGGCTTCGTTGCGAGCCAGTACGTTCCAGCTGCGGTCCAGAATGTAGGCCGGGGCGGAGATGCTATCGACACATGCGCTCAAGCCTTGCGGCAAGGGTTGAATATCACCCTGCCAATGCTCGGGATCGGCGCAGTCAGCCAGTTCAAACAGATAGTGGCGCTCGGCCCGGGCCAGTTTCAGGACCGTTGCCAGGCGGGCGCAGACCGTGGGGGACACGGTAACGTCGCGACCCTGCTCGATCCAGGTGTACCAGGTGGTGCTGATATCGCACAGCTGCGCCACTTCTTCGCGACGCAAACCAGGAGTGCGACGGCGCACACCGGGGGCCAGCCCCAGGTCTACAGGCTGGATACGCTCGCGTGCATTACGCAAAAATCGTCCCAAAGCCTGACGCCGGGTTTGAGAGGCGCCCTCGGCGCCGCCCGGATTAGCCCCTGTTGGCCCCGTCGTTCCCATATCAGCCTAATACGCCCGACAAGCTGCGGCGTACGTCTTCTTCCGTACGACCACTGCGCTGGATATAGTCTTGCAACTGGTCTTCACCAATATTGCCCACGTTGAAGTACTTGGACTGCGGATGGCTGAAGTAGAAGCCCGACACACTGGAAGCCGGAATCATGGCGTAGCTGTCGGTGATGAACATCTCGATGTCTTCACACTGCAGGACACGGAACATATCGTGCTTGACCACGTGTTCCGGGCAGGCCGGATAGCCGGGTGCAGGACGAATGCCCTGGTATTTCTCGTCGATCAGCTCTTCGTTGGACAGGCGCTCGTCGGTGACATAGCCCCACAAGTCGGTACGTACGCGAGCATGCAGACATTCGGCAAAGCCCTCGGCAAAACGGTCGCCCAGTGCCTTGATCATCAAGTCCGAGTAATCGTCGCCGGCAGCCTGGAAGCGCTCGGACAGTTTGTCTACGCCAATCCCGCCAGTAACCGCAAACATGCCGATGTAATCGGCCACGCCGCTTTCTTTCGGAGCAATGTAGTCAGCCAGACACTTGCTATCCACGCCTTCACGCTTGACGCCTTGTTGGCGCAGGTTGCGCCAGGTGAACAAGACTTCGCTGCGCGATTCGTCCGAGTAGACCTCGATATCTTCGCCATTGACGGTGTTGGCGGGGTAGAACGCAATTACACCGTTTGCCGTCAACCAGCGTCCTTCAATGACTTTCTTCAACATGGCCTGCCCTTCGGCAAACAGCGTCTTGGCCTGCTCGCCCACCACCTTGTCTTCCAGAATGGCCGGATACTTGCCGAACAAGCTCCAAGTCTGGAAAAACGGCGTCCAATCGATGAACTGGGCAATATCGGCCAAGTCGTAGTTTTTGAAGGTGCGGCGGCCAATGAATTTAGGGCGTGGCGGCACGTAGGTGGACCAGTCGATGGCAGGCTTGTCTTCGCGCGCTTTTTCCAGCGAGATCAAAGGCGTGGCTTTGCGATTGGCATGGCGCTGGCGCACTTGCTCGTATTCCTCGCGCACTTCAGCCAAAAACTCTTCCACATTGTCCGACACCAGTTGGGTAGCCACACCCACGCAGCGGCTGGCGTCCGGAGTATAGATAACCGGGCCGTCGTAATGCGGGGCGATCTTCACCGCCGTATGCACGCGGCTGGTGGTTGCGCCGCCAATCATCAGAGGAATATTGCGCTCACGGAAGTACGGGTCGCGCTGCATCTCGGAAGCGACATAGGCCATTTCCTCCAGGCTGGGAGTGATCAGGCCGGACAAACCCACAATATCGGCCTCCACTTCTTTGGCCTTGGCGAGGATCTCGGCACAAGGCACCATCACGCCCATATTGACCACTTCAAAGTTATTGCACTGCATCACCACGGACACAATGTTCTTGCCAATGTCATGGACGTCGCCCTTCACCGTGGCAATCACCATGCGGCCTTTGGAGCGCACATCACCACCTGCGGCCTCGATCTGGCGCTTTTCTTCTTCGATAAAGGGAATCAGGTGGGCCACGGCCTGTTTCATTACACGCGCGGATTTCACCACCTGCGGCAGGAACATCTTGCCCTGACCGAACAGGTCGCCCACCACGTTCATGCCGTCCATCAAAGGACCTTCAATCACGCTGATGGGGCGACCACCCTGGGCATCAATCTTCTGACGAACTTCTTCCGTATCTTCCACGATGAAGCTGGTAATGCCATGCACCAAAGAGTGGATCAGACGCTGCTCAACCGTAGTTTCGCGCCAGCTCAGGTCTTCCTCTTTCTTGGCGCCGGAGCCTTTGACGCTCTCGGCCATTTCCACCAGGCGTTCAGTGGGGGTGCGTTCGTCCGCCGGATCGGTTTTCCCTTTGGGCTCGGCCCGATTCAGGATCACGTCTTCGATCAAGTCGCGCAGATGCGGTTCAATATCGGCGTACACACCCAACTGACCGGCATTCACAATACCCATGGTCAGACCTTCCTGAATAGCGTAGTACAGGAAGACGGTGTGGATGGCCTCGCGCATGGCTTCGTTGCCACGGAAGGAGAAACTGACGTTGGAAATACCACCGGACAAACGTGCATGCGGCAGATTCTTGTGAATCCAGCCTACCCCGCGGATAAAGTCCAGACCGTAAGTCGCATGTTCGTCCATGCCGGTTGCAACAGCAAAGACGTTGGGGTCGAAAATAATATCCTCTGGCGGGAAGCCAACCTCATCAACCAGCAAGCGGTAGGCGCGTTCGCAAATTTCTACCCGACGCTCGTAACTATCGGCCTGACCTTGCTCGTCAAACGCCATCACAACAATGGCGGCACCGTATTTACGACACAGACGGGCATGTTCCAGGAAAGGCTCAATGCCCTCTTTCATGGAAATGGAGTTCACGATGGCCTTGCCTTGAACGCAACGCAAACCCGTTTCGATCACATCCCACTTGGAGCTGTCGATCATGATGGGCACGCGGGCAATATCCGGCTCGGAGGCAATCATGTTCAGGAAACGATGCATACAGGCTGCCGAGTCCAGCATGCCTTCGTCCATATTGATGTCGATAATCTGTGCACCGTTTTCCACCTGCTGACGGGCCACCGACAAGGCTTCTTCGTAGTTTTCTTGCTGAATCAGGCGCAAGAAAGCCTTGCTGCCCGTGACGTTGGTACGTTCACCCACGTTCACAAACAGGGTTTCTTCGTCAATATTCAGTGGTTCCAGACCCGACAAACGGGTTTTGACAGGAACTTCAGGAACAATGCGGGGAGGCAGCTTGCGGCACAGCTCGGCAATGGCGGCAATGTGCTCTGGCGTCGTGCCACAGCAGCCACCCACCATATTCACCAAACCGGCTTGCGTGAATTCTTGCAGCAGGCTGGAGGTATCGGCAGGCGTCTCGTCAAAGCCGGTTTCCGCCATGGGGTTGGGCAAACCAGCGTTAGGGTAGACACACACATAGGTGTCACAAATCTTGGACAGCTCGGCCACGTAGGGACGCATCAAGGCGGCACCCAGGGCGCAGTTCAGGCCAATCGTAATCGGGCGGGCATGACGCATGGAGTTCCAGAAGGCCTCCACAGTCTGGCCAGACAAGATGCGGCCAGAGGCGTCCGTGACCGTGCCCGACACCATCACCGGAACGCGCTCGCCGCGTTCATCAAAGACCGTTTCCAGAGCAAAAACAGCCGCCTTGGCATTCAACGTGTCAAAGACGGTTTCGATCAGCAGAATATCGACGCCACCATCCAGCAAGGCTCGAACCTGCTCCGTATACGCTACACGCAGCTGCTCAAAGGTGACGTTACGGGCGGCCGGGTCATTCACATCCGGGGAAATAGAAGCCGTCTTGGGCTGCGGGCCCAAGGCACCGGCTACAAAACGCGGCCACTCGGGTGTACTGAAGGCATCGCGCGCCTGACAGGCCAGTTGGGCAGAAGCCAGGTTCAGGTCATAGCTGATGCCCTGCAAATCGTAGTCACCCTGGGCAATATCCGTTGCACCAAACGTGTTGGTGCTGATGACGTCGGCACCGGCAGACAGATATTTCTCGTGAATTTCACGAATGATGTCCGGGCGTACCAGCGACAGCAATTCGTTATTGCCTTTGACGTCCTTATGGTGATTCGCGAAGCGCTCGCCCCGGAAATCGGCCTCGCCCAATTTGTAACGCTGAATCATGGTGCCCATTGCACCATCCAGAATCAGAATTTGCTGCCCCAAACGGCGCGCAAACTCGGTACCACGCGTATAGGCAGAGATCGGATAAGGCAAAGCAGGATAGGACACTAAAAGCTCCGTAACACGAAACGGGACGTTGACGGCATCTGACAGCAAGAGCCGCGAGAATGGTGGATTGGCGCCACAATTGTAGCGCTTTGTACAGCGAATCCACCCTAAACACTTAACCTTTGCCCCAGCGGCATGTAACATTTTCCGCTCGGAAAGAGGTGCTTTCCGGCCCATGCAGCCCTGGGCCTGGGAAAGTCAAATGGGAAACGTGAGCGGTTCCGCCCTGGAACTGCCAAACGTGCTGCCCCCGCAACGGTACCTGCTACGCGCAAAGCCCGACACCAGCCTGCTTCTCGACCCTGAATTCATGGCCGTCCCACGGTGGGCGGCTTCGCTTACTGATGTGCGGGGACGCACATCTCACAGGAATCTCCATGACACTACTGTCCATCAGACCTTTGATGGTCGCCCTGGCGGGCGCCCTGCCTTTGATCGCCACGGCCCAAACTGCCCCTGTCACCAAACTGGATCAAATTGTTGTTACCCCTAGCCGCATGGCTCAGCCACTGAAAAACGTGGTGGGTGACGTGACGGTGATTGATCAGGAAACCTTGCAGAAAGCAGGTCAAAGCAGTGTGGCTGAAATTTTGCAGCGTCAGCCTGGGGTGGAGATTTACAGCAGTGGGGGCCCGCAGACTACAACGGGCATTTACCTGCGCGGTACCAATCCACAACATACCCGCGTCATGATCGACGGGATGCGCATCAACAGCTCCACCAGTGGTTCGGTGAACTGGCAAGCGATTGACCCCGCCCTGATCGAACGCATTGAAATTGTGCGTGGCGCAGGCAGCAGCCTCTATGGCTCGGATGCCATTGGTGGTGTGGTGAACATCATCACCAAAAAAGGCGGCGGCGACCGTGCCTTGAGCGCATGGGGGAATGTAGGCCTGGGTTCGCAAGACACCTTCAAAGCCAGCGCCGGTTTTTCAGGTGCGGCCCAAGGCTGGGACTACAGCCTGGCTTCCAGCTACGGCACCAGCGATGGTTTCAACGCAACCAACCCGCTGTCCTTCAGCTACAACCCGGACAAAAATGGCTACACCCAGCACGGACTGAACGGTTCTCTGGGATATGAATGGGCACAAGGCCAACACCTGGGCCTGACTGCCATCAACAGCTTTATGGATGGTCAATTCGACAACGGCCTGTCCGAACGCCGCACCCCCAGCACGCAAACACGTCAGCAAGCCTACGGCCTGACCAGCACCAACAAGCTGTCTGAGTTGTGGACCAGCCGCCTGAATGCCTCGCTAAGCAAAGAAACAGTGGAAAACCGCGCCTTTGGCTCTCGCTATTCCACACTGCAACGCCAATACAGCTGGCAAAACGACCTGACTGTGGCGAAGGGCCATACCGTCTCCTTGCTGGCCGAGCGTCTGGAAGAGCGCATGACCCACACCACCGTACACAAGGACGACAAGCGCAACACCAATGCCTTTGCCCTGATTTACCGTGGCGATATCAATCAACACCACCTGCAAGCCAGCGTGCGTAACGACAATATCAGTGGCTATGGCAACAAGGTAACGGGTGGCCTGGGCTATGACCTGGACGTCACCAGCAACTGGACAGTCGGTGTAGCCGCCAACACGGGCTTTCGTGCACCTACGTTCGCGGACTTGTACTCGCCATACAACTGGGGCTTCCAAGGCAACCCGGATCTGAAACCGGAAAAATCCCGCAACGTCGAAGGCCATATCCGCTACACGGACGATACGACTGAGCTGGGCTTGGTGGTCTACCAGAACCGCATCCGCGACATGATCAACCCTTATGTGTGTGACGCCAACTTCGAATGCACGACCAGCAATACCGAAAAAGCACGTATCACTGGCGTGACCTTGACTGCCATGAAACAGTTGGGCGACACGACGCTGACTGCCAGTGCCGACTTCACCGACCCCAAAGATCGAAACACCGACAAGCAATTGGTGCGTCGTGCCAAGCAGAACTACAAAGTTGCTGTGGAGCACAAGTTTGGTGACCTGAAAACCGGCGCAGAATACTTGTTCGCATCCCATCGCTATGAAGATGCGAAGAACGAACAGCGTCTGGGCAGCTACGGCCTGTTGAACCTGACCGCCAGCTACCCGCTGACCTCCAGTCTGGAGGCCCAACTGCGTTGGAACAATGTGCTCGACAAGGATTACACCTTGGCTCGTGGCTATAACAACGCCGGCTCCAGCGTGTTCCTGAACTTCGCTTGGCGCATGTAAGCAGTAAAATCAACTTTGCTTGATTCTGGCGCGGATCTGCACAAGAGCCGCGCCATTTACTTAAAGGCGCACGATGCCCTCTTTGCCTGCGACTTATCGTCTTCAGCACTCAAAGCGCTCTGTCTGGAGCGGATTGGGGCTATGGGGTTTGCTTTGCCTGTTCGCCCTGCTTTTGGGATTGCCCATCTTGACGCAAGCGCAGGAGCAAGACCCGCTGCTGTCACAGGCGCAGACTCAAGCACAGCCCGAGACACAGGCACAGACACAGACACAGACACAGACACAGACACAGACACAGACACAGACAAGCACAGAGCAAAGCACTCAAGAAGTACAGAGCAAGCAGCAAGATAAAACAATACAAAAAGCCGCGACAGAGCAAGCAGTCCAACCCCCACAAACTGTCGCTCCAGCCCGCGCGATTAGTCTGGCCCCTCACATCACTGAAATTCTGTTTGCCGCCGGTGCCCAAGAGCACTTGATCGCCGTAGACAGTTCCAGTGACTACCCGCCTGCCGCCAAGGATTTGCCCCGCATTGGGGACGCCTTGCGCGTAAACCCGGAACGGCTGCTGGAGCTAAAGCCTGATCAGGTCTGGGCCTGGCAAGCCAACCAGATCGGCCCTGAATTACAGCGCCAGCTACAACAAACCCATATCAGCCTGATCTTTGCCGCCCCTGAAAAACTGGACGATATTCCCGCCTTTGTCCGTCTGGCAGGAGACAGCCTGGATACGGCGGAGGTGGCCGTGCCGATGGCTGCTTTGCTGGACAATCAGATTGCCGCCCTGCGCCAGAACAGCCGCTTGGGCGAGACGGTCAGCGTGTTTCTGGAAATCGGCTCCGAGCCGTTGTACACCTTGGCGCGCGATCCATTGATTCAAGATGTGCTGACCACCTGCAAAGCGCAAAACATCTACGCTCGCCATGCTGCCGTCGCCCCCACCATCAGTCTGGAAGACGTGCTGCACAAGCGCCCGCAAGTGGTCATCATGGCCTACCGTGATCCGGCCCAACTGCGCGCCCGCCACCTGTTCTGGGAAAAGCATCTGGGGCTAAGTCCCCACGCCTTGCTGAACCTGAACCCGGATGCGCTGTACCGCCCCGGCCCCAGGCTGATAGAGGCTACTCGCGAACTATGCGAGCAACTGGATCGCTATCGAGCCCAGGTATCCTGAGCGGTTTCCTACTTCGGCTTAGAACTGATACTTCACCGCCAGCATCATGTTGCGCGGTTCGCCCCAGGTATAGGTGCTGTACCAGGAGAACATGGAGTAATAGCGCTTGTCGAACAAGTTATTGACGGTAAAAGTGGCCGACAAATTTTTGTTGAAGCGATAGCGCGCCATCGCATCTACCAGCCAGTACCCCGAGACCGTATGCCGCACCTTACCCGGCGATCCAGGTCGACTGACATCCCCCCAGGTCTTGCTTTGCCAACGTGCACCGCCGCCCAAGGTCAGGCCATTCAAGCCACCCTCAAAATCGTAGGTGGTATAGATGTTGAACTGGTGTTCAGGCGATAAGGTCGACACCTTTTCACCATCGCGGCGCGACAGCTTGTAGGCATAGCCTGCATGCATCTGCCATTGCGACGTTAACTGACCGGCCACTTCCAGTTCTACGCCATGAGTACGCACACCTTGAGTGGCCTCATAAGCGATACCCCCCGACGGTGTGCGCCCCCCCGTTTCCTTGCCAAAGTTATCCTGACGCAGCTGGAAGTAAGCCAGGCTGGACGTCAAACGGCCGCCCATGAATTCGCCTTTGACACCGACCTCGTAGTTATCACCACGCAAGGGGTCCAGAGTACGACCGCCCTCGTCTTGCAAATCTTGGGGCTGAAAGATATTGGTGTAGCTGGCATACACCGAGAAGTTGTCGTTCAGGTCATACACAGCGCCAAAGTAAGGCACCCATACACCCGTTTCACGCATATCCAGCTTGTTGTAGTTGGCATAGCGTGTACCCAGCAGCAGCTTCAAGTCATCGCGCAGGTTCAGGCGCGTGCTGACGTACAAACCATTTTCTCGTGTCACTTCACGATCATCGCCCAGATGCTTCCAGTTCATGCGCGGCCAGCGACCGTCCCATTCGTAGTAATTCGAGACATCGGTATTACTGTTTTCACCGTAAGACGCATTGGTCCAGCGACGGCGCGATACGCCGCCCCCAACCACCAACTCGTGCTCGCGTCCGAACAGTTCAAAGGGGCCGGTCGCATAGAAGTCAGCCGTGTTCGAGACCGTCTTGCCCACGTAGCGCCCGGACCATAGCGACACACCTTTTCCGGTCAAAGGATCAGGGTTACCAGCGGCCGCAGCCGCCAGCTCAGAGTCATAACCATTGACCAAGCGATTGAGCTGCACCTTGGCCATCCAGCCACTGTCGAACTCATGCTCCAAAGTGGCAAAGGCCGAACGGGTGTACTGGTTCCAGCGACTCCAGCGCGTACCGTTATTAAAGGAACGGTCCATCTCGTTGAAGTGGCCCTGCGCGTCATAAATCGGGATGCCCCCCCAGGTTGATCCTTTGGGATCGTTGTCCTGCAAATCTGCACCCAGGGTCAAGCGGGTATCCGGTGTCAGGTCTGCTTCAACGATGCCGTATAACACCAAAGTCTGACGCTGGTAGTGGTCCAAATGGCTCTTTTTGTCCTGATAGGCACCAACCAGACGGCCACGTAGCGAACCTGACTCGTTCAAAGGGCCGGAGAAATCCGCTTCACTGCGGTAATTGTTCCAGGAGCCCAAGCCCGCAGTGGCATATCCCTGAAACTCGTGCGTCGGCTTTTTACGAATCATATTAATAGTCGCGCCTGGGGTCCCACTGCCAGTGAGCAAACCGGAGGCGCCTTTCAATACCTCGACACGATCGTAAATCGCTGTGTCCGTGAGCGAATGGCCTGCCGTGTATGGTGAATCGCGCAAGGTAGGGATGCCATCATATTGGAAGTTCTGGACACCAAAACCGCGTGCTTCGTAAACGGTACGCTCGCTGTCATAAGTAATGATGCTGACGCCCGGCGTATGGCGCACCACGTCATCAATACTGGTCAGGTTGAAGTCGTCCATCTTCTTGCGTGTAGTCACGCTGATGGCCTGCGGCGTCTGACGCGGAGTCAGACGCAAGCGGGTTGCCGTGGCAATCGTGCCCGCTGCATACGTGCCTGAACCTTCGGTAATGTCGCCCAGCGCATTGCGGCGCACTTCAATACTGGCCAAAGACTGCACACCGGCGTCATCCGCCAAGGTGTCGCTATCAGGCAAGGCAATCAAGACATAGCCCTGATCCCGGCTTTGCACCTGAAACGGCTGCCCAGCCAGCAAGGCGGCAAAGCCTTCCTGCACGGAATACTGTCCCTGCAAGCGCGGAGCGCGCAAACCTTGCAATCGGGAGGAATCCATCACCAGCGCTACCCCGGCCTGTTGAGCGAACTGGCTCAAGCGGCTGGCCAGATCCCCGGCCTCCAGCGCGTAGGCTTGGGTCGTCTGGGCCGAGGCCGGCGCCACGCTCAGCATCAAGGCCCCTACAAAGGCCAAGCCCAGCAGGCGGCGGCAGGTATTGGGCATGAACGGCGTCTTCACAAGCGCCAAAGGCGGCGCATTCTTCGGGACCATGAAATCTCTCCTTCTTTGGCAAGGTCTATCTGTTAAAGACGCACGAGCTCAAAAAAGCGGCAATCAAGGCCTGAAATTAATCATCAATCCTTGGTCTGACAGGTTCTGCACCTGCAATCGGGGATACAAGTCCTTTAGCAAAGCCAGAGCCGACAAGGGCTTGTCGGCAGGCAAGACAGCGCTGACCGTCAAACCTTCCATACCTTGCGGATTGATCTGTGTTTTGCCGGAGTACTGGCGGGTGATCTGCTCCAGAGCCTGCGTCAAAGGCACATGCTCCAGAAGCAACTGCCGCTGGTCCCAAGTGCGCATGACACGGCTTACATCGGTCTGGCGGTTCGCCCCCAGGCCTTGCGCATTGATCTGCACCTGATCGCCGGGCCCCAACTCGCGAGCGGCTTGCGGGCCCTGGGGGCGCGGATAAGCCAGCACCCGAGAAGACAGCACCGTCAACAGCGTGCCTTGCGGCTGTTCCTGCACAATAAATTCAGTTCCCAAGGCTTGCGATACCGCCTGACTGCTCAAGACCCGCAAGGGTCGATCCGGCTGCTTGGCTACCACCACCCGGACCTGCCCTTCCAGCAGCTCAATATCCCGGTACTGCTTGCTATACAAAACCTTGACCTGTGATGCTCCGGCCAACTCCAAACGAGTGCCATCCTCCAGCACCACACTGCGCCATTCTCCGGCAGCGGTCTGTACGGACTGATTGGACCAGGGCAATACAAAGGCCAGAATCGGCAAGATAAACACCACAGCCCAGAGCAGCAGCATCATGCCCTGACGCCAATCACGCAACAGCTTGGGTCGAGCCGACAACCCTGCATCCAGCGCACTACGGCCAGGGGTGGTATTGGCATGTACCGCCAGTTTTCTGACTCTGCCCAAGACCGCTTCCATACCTGCGGCCGCCGCTTCGTGACGCGGGTCCTGCGCACGCCAGGCCATGAATTCGGCTTGGGCCTGTTCGGTGAATTGTTCGGGATCAGACAAGAGCACAACCCATTGGGCGGCCTGTCGCTCTATCTCCTCGTTGGACATGGGGCTCAAGCTGGAATCAAGGTCTGAACATGGAGCAAAGCCTGCACCAGATCATTACGCACAGTGCGTTCGCTAACCCCCAAGCTCTTGGCCACGCTTGATTGCGTTTCCCCATCCAGATAGCAGCTCAGGAACACCATGCGAGCCCGCGCGGGCAACTCGTCCAAAGCCTGAGCCAACAAGGCCAGCGCCTCCAGGGTTTGGGCGCACTGCTCTGCCGAGGGTGCTTGCGCCCCTTCGGCCAAGGTCGCCTCCAAGGCTTCCAGATAGGCTTGCTCAACCGCCATGCGTCGGCTGCGATCAATTAACAGCCTTCTGGCCGTGGCAGCCAAAAACGCACGAGGATGACGTAAATGATGAACGGTAGAGGGGGCCAACAGCAGACGCACAAAGGTGTCCTGAACCAGATCTTCCGCCGTAAAGCTGCAATGCAGACGCGCGCGCAACCACCGCAACAACCAGCTACGGTGATCTTGATAGAAATCTCCCATCCCTATGGGCGCTGACGGATAGTCCATAGACCCCGATCAAACTAATCAATAATCATTCTCATTCCAAAATTATGACATGAAAAGACGGGGATTCTGATTGCGAGCGTCGCAAGCGTCGTCTGCTCACGACAGATCATCGATGAAAACAACTGTTCGCCCTGCAGGGCCGTAAAAAAAAGAAGTGCGTTCAGGCTGCAATCAAAAAGGCGGGCATAGCTATAAAGCCATGCCCGCCCAAAGATCTCTGCACAGATCATTGCCGCGGCGCCGGGTTACGCCCCGAATGTCAGGGGCATCTGCCAAGCTCTTACATCACAAAAGAAGGCAGTGTCAGCACGGCATGAGTGGGTTGGTAGCGAAAGCCTTCTACATCGTTCAGACGGGCTTTGGCACGACGGGACAGATGCTTGAGGACTTGGCTGCGCTCCACGGTAGGCAGTGTGGACAGTGCATTTTCGATGGTGCGACCGGACAGGTCATTAAGTGCGTAAGCAAACTCGCAAGCGCCGTGGGTTTGCAGCAGCTCCAGCAGGTAGCCTTGACGCTGGCGGGATGCGGCCAGGCGCAGAGCGTCTTGCAGAGCGTTGTTGTGTGGGGCGGAACGAAACAGGTTGAGGCGGAACATAGCATTCTCCTTCGGACACAGGGGTCCAGAAAGAGTGCTCACCTCATCAGAGGGAGCCGCTTTGTGGTCCAGTGTCCAATTGACTGGTCATTAAGGAGGCTTGTCCTTTACAGGAACAAAGCCATAAAGAAGGATCAGGGTCCATTTACTTTTAAACGTGAGTAGTTAAAAAAGAAGGTGCAACGGTTTTTGCACCAACAGTATTTTCGCATCTGAGTGTGGGCTTGTCTGCCAGGCATTGGCACACTTTCCATCGCCTTGCAGACATCAAATTTATACTTAGGGATATGTCTCCTGAGCCGTCCCCACAAGCACTCAGCCCTGCCCGACCTTCCTGCGCCAGGGCCAGTAAGAACACGGACTCAGGTGCAGGAAACCGGCCATTTCATTAGAAGTGATGCGTCACACCCAAAGCCACACGGCTGCTACGCGGTTCGCTGGCACTGGCTGCCGTTTCCATATCAAAGCGACGTCCTTGAGCCGCAAAGGCATAGACGCTGGTGCGGGGCGACAAGGCATGCACGTAGCCCACAGACATCACCTGAATGCGACGTGCGCGCTCATCGGTATCCTCCCAGGTCCAGTTCGGACGGCCCAAAGACCATTGCAGCTGGAACTCGCCCTTGCCTACAGGAATCGCCGTGCCCACATACCAGGTGTCCAGTCGGCCACCGTTGATGAACTCCGCCGGGCCCAAGCCTTCCAAGCCCTTGTCTTGCAGATGGGCAGGACCATCATCACCATTCAGGCCCACAAAGCCATTGCTCTGACGGCTCCAGCCAGCTGCAAGACGGGCTACCTCAAAGTCATAGCTCGCACCCAATTGCCAGGCCGTAGGACGATGGGACTCGACACGACTCAAGCTCTCGTAACTGGCCCCCAACAGCCAGGGGCCGTCCTCGTAGCGCAAAGCGAGGCTATAGAGTTTGCTGCGGGACCCTCCCAGGCCCTGCTCGCCCACATCCGCGCTATAGCTGGCGCCTAACTGCATACCCGCCCATTCCGGGCTGCGCCAGCTGAACTGATTGGAGATCTGGTAGTTGTCCGAAGCACGCATCAAAGCGCCCATACCAAAGTCTTTCCAGGAACCTACTTCAATGGCAGAGACAAATTCCTGGCCCACGGTGTACTGGCGTCCAAAACGCAGCTCGCCCCAGTTATCACTGCCCAGACCCAGCCAGGCCTGATAGTTGAACAGACGCCCGGAATCCTCGGCCCGGCCTGTGGCCAGATCAATACCGCTTTCCAGATTGAAGGTGGCGCGCAGCCCATCGCCCAGATCCTCATGGCCGCGAATCCCCCACAGCGAGTCCGTCTGCCCACCGCTTAACACGTCGCGCTGCGAGCCTTCGCCGCTCACGCGAGTCCAACCCAAACCGGCATCCAAAGTGCCATAGAGCTGCACCGAGGTTTCAGCATGGCTGTGGCTGGGCATCATCAGCGCTCCTGCAAGACCAAACAGGGCCACGCCAGCTGCCAAAGAAGCGGCTTTGCCCAATTGAAAAGGACTGCACTCCAGCACACGACGCCAGCCGCAGGCCACAGGAACAGGTTCACGCATCAGAACTCCTAACAAGGTTTGATTACCCGTCGCCACCACCACACCTTGTGCGGTCCCGGCCACAACCCGGTCGCCCATGGCGCAAGTATCGGGTGCGGCCTGCAAAATGGCGCGGTTCAGAATCAGGTGATCCTGATGGATCAAGCGCAGATCCGCCGGCACGTAATCACCGGCAGACAACAGCACGATATCGCCAGTCACGAGCATACGAGCCGGCACGCGGGACTGGTGATCCCGTGCCAGATCGTACATGGTCAAATCGCGGCGAACCTGACAGGTTTGTTTTTTCATGGTCTGGACCACTTGGGTCAGATCAGCAGGGCTGGAACGCAGTACCCGTACTTGATTGGGGCCGCTCTGTATCAGACGGCGCAACACTTCATCAAAGGCCAGGCCATGGCGCTGGGTATTCAAGGCTTGCAACACTTGTGGCACGCTGCGGGTGGCGTAGTAGCTCAGCGCACAGTGGGCGCGGCGTACCAGACGCACCGGGCTCTGGTGTACGACGGCGCTGTGATCGGGATGGAAAAACCGGCTTGCATTCATGGATACCTCTACACATTGGTGCAGGGACGGCCACCCCGCTCTGAAAAGCTAAGGATGTGTTTACCGTCGCAGTGGAAAGACAAAAATCGCGAATTGATTCGGGTAGGAGTTAGCGCCTAACCGGGCCAGCACACAGCACTCCCCCTTAACGCAACGCGCCCGATTTCTTGATTGTCCAGATCGGTACCGCCGTCAACACCAACACGGTCACCAACTGCACCCACATGGTGCCCTCCCAAGATAACTCGGGCATGACATGGAAGTTCTGACCGTACCAGTTGATCAAGGCTGTACCGGGCACCAGCAAGGCCCACAGCACCGTAAAGACCTTGGTCACGTTCAGGTCGCTCATGGCCACGGACTCTCCGGCGGCACGCCAATGAAAACGCTGGCGTTCAATGGCGAAATGCGCACGGCGCTGCATGCCTTCAATGGCGGCAATCAGCTCGTCCACTCGGCTCAACTCCAGGCTTTTTTCCTGATACACCCAGCGGCGCAAGCGTTGTGCGGCCTGCTCCAGATCGTCAATGGAATGCATCACATGAGACAGCGGTTTGTGCAGGGTTGCCATATGGCTGTCCAGATCAATCATGTCCTCGGCACCGCGCGAATAGTCCGTGCCGACATTGGACAGAAAGCCGCGCAAGGACAGGGTCGAGACACTCAGGCCCTGATCAATACGGTCCAGCACTTGCGAGGTCTGAGCCAGCAATTGATACAGCAAAGTCAAAGCCAGGGCATGGGAGCTGGCCAAGGACATTTCCTGGGCACTCAAGCGCTCCAGAGCCTGGCCGGGACGCAGCAGACGATGGCCAGTTTCCACGGTATACAAAGGCTGATCATCCTGCCCCAAACACCAGATCAGGTCAGACACCTGCATCTGTTCGTCACTCACTCGCACACAGCGTATGCGTGTGGCCATCCCCAGGCTGGCCTGGGCTTGTGGCAACAAATCCACGCGATACAACTTGCCCAGATCTTCCAGTGCCTGACGGTCAGGGGCCTGCAAGCGCCGCCAGGAAGCCATATCCTTGAAACGGGCCGTCATCGCATCCACCCTTTACGCTTTACATAGGCCAAGGGAGCCAAGGCAAATACGGCGGTCATGCCCATAACCAGCCACTCGCCACCGATAATTTCCAGCTCGGGCATATTGGCAAAGTTCTGGCCGTAAAACGCCGCGATCAGCGTAGGCGGCAAGAACACTGCAGTAACCACTGTAAAGACCTTGATCACCTGGTTCTGCTTCAAATCCAGCGTGGTCATCAAGGACTGCTGCAAGTTGCGGATCTTGTCGTGCTGAAAGCGGGCATAGCGACGCAAGCTTTGAATGTCGGAGAGCAACATGGACAGGTTCTCTGCGCTTTCGCCACCGGGCGTACGACGCAGCCAACGGCCTGCGCGAGCCAGCATCAATTGCCCTTCCACGGTTTTGGCGACCAACTCCTCGGCCTCTCCCAGACCGATGGCGGTACTGGCAATATCCGCCACCCCGGCCTGACGGCCGGAGGTATCAAAGCCGCCACTGGCTGCCGCCACCGTATCGCTGCGTTCGTCCAGACGCCCGGCAATATCGGAAATCGTGGCACGAGCCTGGTCGTTCAGAGCCTGCAGGATCATGAACAGAATTGAAGCGGGACTGGGCACGGCGTGCCCGGCCTCTACCCTGGCGTTCAACTGCTGGCTGACACGCTCCAAGGTATCAACCCGCACGTCCTGCTCCACGCTGATCAGGCGGTCCTTGCTCAAGACGAACAGCAGGCTGGTTTCGCGGTACTGCTGGCCCTGACGTATCACCATCTCCACGGGAATCAGAATAAAGCCCGCTTCTTCCGCGGCAGCACGGCCCCGTTTGACGCTCAGGTCCAGGCCCAGTTTGGCTTGCGCCTCGGCCAGTTCATCGTGCCGGCTGGCCGACAGCTGCAACCATGCCGTTTTTTGCCCGCGCTTGTCGCTCAGGCTGGACACCACCGCGCCCCCCTGTTTTTTTTCAGTCATGGCTTAGTCCTCGCTTTGTACCTGTTCCGCTTCCGGGGAAACCATGTAGTGGCCATACAAATGCAGACCGGCAAAACTGCCCAGAATCAGGATGTACAGCACCACCACCGCAATCATGATTTCGCGCTCGATATGCGCGGTGCGTGGGCGGTTGGCACGCGCCCGGTCAATGGCCTGACGGCGCTGCTGGACGGCCGCGTTGGAGTCCGACTGCAGGCTCAAGTCTTCATTC
Source organism: Alcaligenes sp. RM2 (assembly GCF_052931795.1). Classification (NCBI taxonomy): domain Bacteria; kingdom Pseudomonadati; phylum Pseudomonadota; class Betaproteobacteria; order Burkholderiales; family Alcaligenaceae; genus Alcaligenes; species Alcaligenes sp. RM2. Next base: position 26,589 of record NZ_JBRFIO010000003.1, on the reverse strand, counting down.
CAGACCAGTCCGCGTAATTTATCCGAGCCTGCCGTTGCCACCTCGGTACTGCTTTTCAGTGTGTTCAACATACGAAATTCTTCCCATTCATTTAAGTATCAAAGGCAGCGCGCTCTAGCGCAGCCAGCCCCGGTGTTTCACATAGATCAGCGGCAACATGGAGAACAAGGCGGTGGAAATAATCCCCACTATCTCGGCGTGCTCCCATTGCAGAATCGGCATATAGGCAAAGTTCATGCTGTAGTAGGTTGAAATCAGCATGGCGGGCAGGAACACGGCGGTCACCACCGAGAACACTTTCACAATCTGGTTCTGCTTCACGTTCAGCGCCATATTGTTGGTGGTCTGCAAAAGGCGGACGCGGTCGTGCACAAAGTTCACCTGCTTTTCCACGGCCTCGATGTCGTCGATCAGGGTATGAAAAACAGGCTTCAGTTTTTCCTGATCTGCGGGTAAACGCGCCAGGGCATGACGAGCAGCCATGGCCAGCTGCAATTGGCTTTCCAGGCAGTCGGACAAGAGTTCTTCTACTTCGCTCAAATCCATCTGGGTGGAGACCACATCACTGACGCCAAAGTCCCGGTCCTTGGTTTCCAGGCTGTTGAGCACGGCGTTGGTCTGAGTCAGCACCTTGCCCAGATCGTGGCTCAGGGAGTCCAGCAGTTCATCGGTGGCATCGTTAATGGATTGCAAAATCACCGCAAAGCTTTCAAAGGCGTCGTTCTCGCGACCATCACGCTGCAAGCGCTGCAGGGCCTGGGCCAGTGGCTTGGGGCTGGGATCAGGTTCAATGGACACCAAGGCTTCGCGGCTCAGGATGAACACCACACGGCTGGCTTTCTTCTGACCCTTGTCCACGTTCAGAAACGTCACAGGCACAAAGCTGAAGGGGCCTTCCTGTGTGGGACTGTTCTGCAAGGTCTGTGGAATTTCCACGCCCAGCTTTTTACGAAGGCCACTGATCTGCTCGGTGGCATGGATGCTGATGCGCATCCAGTTATTGGGCTGGCCGTCGTTGCCAAAGAGCGGCGGCGTTTTACCTTGGTCCGTCATTGTTGATCTCCATCAGAACGGGTCTCTTGGGTGCTGGACGCATCGGGCGACGGCGTCGTGGTACCCATGTAAAAGCTGGAATGCGAGCCGGAGGTAGAACTGGTCCGGGTTTCCAGGTGCGAGTTGCTGAAAAACAGCCAGCTCACCACCACAATCAAAATGCCCCACGAAGACAGCAGCATGGAAAAGGACAGACGCTCGTAGCGCGACCAACGCTTGCGACCCTTGAGCGGTGCAACACTGGGGCGACGCGCCGAGCGGGTCCAGACCTGGGCGGCCAGCGAGTTGTCCTGATACGGTTTGCTGCTCAAGGAAGAGGGAATGGTTTGCGGCATAGCACTCTTTTGGGTTGATGAAAGCCACAGCAGCCGTCCATGACGGTGCGAACCCCGCATGGGCTGGTCTGCTGTGACAGGTTGAACAGAAAATGGGTAGGGTCCAGTGCTCAAGAGCGCTGGGGCTGGCGATACTCACGCAGCCAGTCCTGCGTGCCGTAGCGGTGCGGGAACAGGGTGAACAGGCTGGGCGACGGGCCATGAGTGCGGCGGCGACCCAAATGCCCTACTCGCACGCCGGTATGCATGGCGTTGTAGACCTGACTGCGATCAAACTCGGGAAGCATGGCCAGAACATCGGCGCGGACACGAGCCGAAAGCTCGGGCAAGGCCTGGGCAAAAGCCAGGGTGCCGTGCGAGGCCAGCAAGTCGCACACGGCGACAGGGCGGTAAGTGGCGACAGCCATACGCAAAGCGCGCTGCAAGCTATCGTGAGGGCGGGAAAACAGCATGAGATTCTCCTGGGCACACGGCCACAGAAGCGCCCCACACGTCTTAGACCGTGAAGAACCTGGAGCCGGTGCTCAATTCGCAATGGGGTTTCATGCGGACATGAAACGCGGGGCGCAACGCAAATGTGCGTCTTTCAGATTCAGGGTCAGGGCCCAAGAACGTGCTCCTTTAACAATCAAACAATGCCAATCGAACTCAAGCCCCAGGTACATCAGCACCTGAGGCTTGTGTCCGAGCGATAAAACAGAAAGAACGGATGAAATCTACGGATCCCTCAAGAAAAATCCCGTTCTTGAGGAACAACAGAATTTTCGCATCGCAACCCTGGCAGGGCCAGCCTGCATTGGGGCCTTGCGCATGGCCTTAAACATAAGGCGAATATGCCAAGGTATATATTTGCCACAGCCACAGGCCAATCGCGCTCGCATCCGTGGCCAGCCCCCTGCCCGAGCCAAATCCCTATCGCACACCAGCAAGCCGGCATACGGGTTTTCCTGCGGGCACCGGCCAAATGGATTATTCTTGCAGTGTTTGCCCTGCAAAAAACCAATTCTTTATCCGTCAACAAAGACGGATGCGCAACAAAGCACCACCATGACCCAAACAGTGAACAACGATCCCTTTATCCTGGCCGGAACCAGCTACCAATCCCGGCTATTGGTAGGCACCGGTAAATACAAAGATTTTGATGAAACTCGTCAGGCTATTGAAGCCAGCGGCGCTGAAATTGTGACGGTGGCCATTCGCCGCACCAATATCGGCCAGAACGCCAACGAGCCCAATCTGCTCGATTACCTGCCCCCCTCCAAATACACCCTGCTGCCCAACACCGCGGGTTGCTATACCGCCGAGGACGCCGTGCGTACCTTGCGTCTGGCCCGCGAACTGCTGGACGGCCACAAACTGGTCAAACTGGAAGTGCTGGGCGACTCCGGCAATCTGTTCCCCAATATGCCCGAAACCTTGAAAGCCGCCAAAACCCTGGTGGATGAAGGCTTTGATGTGATGGTGTATTGCGCCGACGACCCTATCCAGGCTCGTATGCTGGAAGACATTGGCTGTGTAGCCATCATGCCCTTGGCCTCCCTGATCGGTTCGGGCATGGGCATCATCAACCCCTGGAACCTGCGCCTGATCATCGATCAGAGCAAGGTGCCTGTGCTGGTCGATGCCGGTGTCGGTACAGCCTCGGATGCGGCTATTGCCATGGAACTGGGCTGTGATGGTGTCCTGATGAACACCGCGATTGCCGGTGCCCGCCAGCCTGTGATGATGGCCAGCGCCATGAACCTGGCTGTACAAGCCGGTCGTCAGGCTTATCTGGCTGGCCGTGTGCCCCGCAAATACTACGATGCCGACCCCAGCTCCCCCACCGAAGGGCTGATTCACTCCCGTACCTGATTGAGACATGATTCCCAACACGCTGACCATTGCCGGGGTTGACCCCTCCGGCGGCGCCGGTATTCTGGCTGATGTCAAAGCCATGAGCGCCCTGGGTGCTTATGCCACCGCTGTGATTGCCGCTTTGACGGCACAAAATACTCAAGGGGTAACCGGTATCAGCCCGGTTCCTGCCGACTTTGTGCGCCAGCAGATTGATACGCTGTTTGCCGATGTGCGCATTGATGGTGTCAAGATCGGCATGTTGGGCCAGGAGGCCGTCACCACCGTGGTGGCCGAGCGCATGGCTCACTTCAAACCTAGGCATCTGGTGCTGGACCCGGTAATGATCGCCAAAAGCGGCGATCATCTGCTGGAAAAGTCGGCCGTCCATGCCCTGCGGGAACAGTTAGTGCCCCAGTGCACCATGATCACGCCCAATCTGCCCGAAGCCGGTGTCCTGCTGGACGCCCGCCCGGTAGAAACCGTCAAGGAAATGCGTCAGGCTGCCGAGCGTCTGCGTCGCCTGATGAGTCACAGCGATCAACGCTGGGTCTTCCTGAAAGGCGGTCACCTGCCCGGTTCGGACTGCATAGACCTGCTGCACGATGGCGACAAGATGATCGAAATGCCCGCCAAACGTATTGATACTGCCAATACGCACGGCACCGGCTGCACCTTGTCGGCTGCGCTGGCCGCCCTGCTACCCCAATACAGCAATGTGCCTGACGCTGCTCTGGCTGCCAAAAAGTACTTGTACGAAGCCATTGCCCGTTCGGGTGAACTGACAGTGGGCAGCGGACACGGTCCGGTGCATCACTTCCATAAACTGTGGCCATCGTCCTGATACGTGCCGTTTGATCGGGCCGCTTGAAGGCCCCTGTCTTATGTCTACACTTGGAATTATTGTCGCCATGCGCGAAGAGCTGGAGATTGTGCTGGAGCGCTTGCAAGAGCCCCAGACCATCCAGCGCGCCGGCATGGATTTTCATCGCGGCAGCTATCTGGGCAAGCCCGTTGTGGCCGTGGTTTGCGGCGTGGGCAAGGTCAACGCCGCCGCCTGCACCCAGATGCTGATCTCGGAATTTGCCGTGGGCAGCATTATCAATATCGGCATTGCGGGTGCGGTTGAGCCCAGCATCCGGCCGGGCGATATCGTCATTGCCGATACCCTGGTCCAGCACGATGTGGAACTGAAAGCCCTGGGTCTGGCGCCGGGACAGGTTTTCCGTCTGGATACCTTCGATTTCCCCGCCGATCCCGCCCTGCTGACCGTGGCTCAAACCGCCGCCCAGCAGATCGAAGGCCACCAGGTCCATACGGGCCGAATTGTTACCGGCGACCAATTTATCGCATGTAACGATAAAATACAGTGGTTAAGCGCCACCTTCAACGCTTTAGCCTGCGAAATGGAAAGTGGCGCCATTGCCCAGGTGTGCTATCTGAACAAGGTACCTTTTGTCTGCATACGCAGTATTTCAGACAATGCCAACAGTGAAGCGCACATGGATTTTGATACCTTCTTGCCCATTGCCGTCAACAACGCCAGCACCTTGCTCCATGCAATGGTGCCGTCCTGCTAAGCCCAACTGCGCATCTTTATCGATGTGCTGGCTTATAATCGGCTCTTTGCCAAGCCTTTAGTTTTCTGGAAGCTATGAACCATTTTGCGCTGTCTGAACTCGAACGTGCCCGTTACTACATGGTGGAACAACAAATCCGTCCCTGGAACGTATCCGACGAAAAAGTGCTGCAAGCATTGGTCGAGGTCCAGCGCGAACGCTTTGTTCCCTCGTCCTTGCGCCCTTCGGCCTTTTCGGACACCGAGCTGCCACTGATCATCAATGCCGTGGACACGCACGAGACCATGCTCTCGCCCAAAGTCGAAGCCCGTCTGGCTCAAGAGCTGCTGCTGCAGCCTAGCGACGGTGTGCTCGAAATTGGTACCGGCTCGGGCTACCAGGCTGCTTTGCTGGCTCACCTGTCCCAACAAGTTACCTCCATCGAAATTGACAGCAAACTGGCCGCTTTCGCCCAGGAAAACCTGCAGCGCAACAATGTGCGCAACGTCAAGGTTGAAGTGGGTGACGCACACGCAGGCTGGGGCACCACCGAGTACGACGCCATTCTGGTCACCGGCTCCGTGCCCACCATTCCTGATGCTCTGAAGTACCAGCTCTGTATCGGCGGCCGTCTGGTTGTAGTGGTCGGTCAAAACCCGGTCATGACGGCTGTACGTATTACTCGCACCAGCGCGGCCAGCTTCGAGACGACCCCCCTGTTCGATACCTGGATCAAACCTTTGCGCGGCACCGCCGTTTCGCAGTTCCGCTTTTAAGCACATATGCGGTTCATGACTCCCTTGCGCCTGGCATTGCTTTCGCTGCTTGCCTTAAGTAGCACCGCCCAGTCGCAAGATCTGCTGCAGGCCTGGAACCAGGCCCTGGCACATGAACCGCAGTTTGGCGCTGCGCAAGCTGCGCATCAAGCCGATCAGGAACAAGTACCCCAAAGCCGGGCACAACTGTTGCCACAGATCAGCGCCATCGGCACAGCCGAACTGCAGGAGCGTCGTCAAACCAGCAAGCTGTCCAATCAGCATTCCAGTGACCGAGCTGCCTGGACCTTGACGCTGAGCCAACCCGTGTACAACCGTAATGCCTGGGCCCGTTACGAACGCGCCCAATTACTGGCGCAGGGCGCGGATATTCAACTGACGCTGGATCGGCAAGATTTGATGCTGCGCGTCAGCCAAAGCTATTTTGATGTGCTGGCTGCGCAAGATACGCTGTCTACCCTGAAAGCCCAGCAAGCCGCCATTGACGAGCAATTGCGTGCTGCTGATCAGAACTTTCAGCTGGGTGGCACCACGATTACCGATACCTACGAAGCCAAATCGCGCCTGGACCTGACCCGGGCTGGCGTCTTGCAGGCTGAAAATGCCCTGCAAGTGGCTCAGGACAAGCTAGCTGCGCTGACGCTGGAGCGTTATGACACGCTGGCGCGCCTGCGCGAGCCTTTGCGTCTTCCCGCCCCGCAGCCTGCGAATTTGCAAGACTGGCTGGATCAGTCCAGCCAATCCGGCTTGACCGTGGCACTGGCTGATATCAAGGCCCGTGCTGCCGAAGAGCAGTTGAAAAGCACCCAGGCCCTGCACGAACCCACCCTGGCCCTGAAAGCCCAAACCGGCAGCGGTAGCGACCAGACTCTGTTTGGCCAAGCGGGCGGTGGCCCACGTTCGCTGAACAGCGCTTTAGGTCTGGAGTTAAGCATCCCGATTTTCCGTGGTGGTGAAACCAGCTCGCAAGTACGCGAACAAAGCTCGCGCCTGCAACAGGCCCGCTACGATCATCAGTTCGCTATTCAGCAATCCATCCAGCAGACGCGCCAGTACTTCTCTGGCGTCACCACAGGCCTGGTCCGTGTGCAGGCACTGGAAGCAGCCACCAAATCCAGTCAGGATGCCCTGGAGGCCAACAAACTGGCTTACGAGGTCGGTGTACGTGTAAACATCGATGTACTCAATGCCCAGCAGCAGTTGTACGAAGCGCAACGTAGCTTGGCCCAAGCGCGTTACGAAGTTCTGATGAACAGCCTGCGCCTGAAAGCAGCCAGCGGCACCTTGAACGAAAACGATCTGCGTGCTGTCAACGATCTGCTTGAACCGGCATCCTGAAGCCTGCGCTGGCAAAAAATACAGACTGGGCACCGCAATCTGGCCTTTAAAAGCAGAACCTCGAGTTCACGACTTAGAAGCAAAAAAATCCCGGACCAAGCCGGGATTCAACACATCAATTTGTACTGCGCTTTTAGTCGCGCAGCTTCTTGACCAGTGCTGTCGTGGAACGCTGAAACTCGAAGGGAATCGCAACTGCATCGCCACCCCAGCTACGCACTAACGCCGTTTCAGGCAAGGCTTCCATATCGTAGTCGCCGCCCTTCACGATCAAGTCCGGACGCAGCGCCGCGATCAGGGCTTCGGGCGTGTCCTCGTCAAACAAGACCACCGCATCCACGCAGGCCAGCGCAGCCAGCAAGGCAGCGCGATCCTGCTCGGGATTGATGGGGCGCTCCGGCCCCTTGTTCAGACGGCGCACCGAGGCATCGGTATTCACACCGACAATCAGCGAGGCACCCAATTGGGCAGCCTCGTCCAGGTAGCTGACATGCCCACGGTGCAAAATATCAAACACACCGTTGGTAAAGACCAGCGGGCGCGCCAGGCGCCCCTGCTCCACCGCTTCACGCAAGGCGTCCAGACCCATCACCTTGGCCTCGAAACGTGCGCTCATATCAAGCCTGCACCAGCGTCGAATCAGAGCCGACCTGACGTGCCAGATCCTTGCGGTAGCGGTTCAGTTCCTGCACGGTCTCGAACGAGCTCCCCATCAGCAGCGACATATTGTGCAAGATGCGCGAGCTGACCTTGTGCTCCCATTCCTTGTCGAAACGAATCTGCGTATCCAGCCAGTTTTCCAGCCAACCGGGCGATGGCAGCTTGGACTGCACGGTATCTTCGGGGAACATGGCTTTGTTCACGTGCAAGTTGGTGGGATGCAGCGCCTGAGCGGTGCGATGGGCCGAAGCCATCAGAACGCCAATCTTGGAGAAAGCCAGACGGGCTTGCAGGCCAAATTCCTGGCCCTTGTGCACCAAGGCACGCTTCATGTAGCGCAAGTAAGCACCGGCGTGACGAGCCTCGTCCTGAGCCACGATCTTGTAGATGGCCTTGATCACCGGCTCGGTATGCCAGTCGGCAGCACGGCGGTACCAGTGGTTCAGGCGCACTTCACCGCAAAAGTGCAGCATCAACGTTTCCATGGCCGGGGCCGGATCGAAGTCAAAACGCACTTTGTGCAGTTCTTCCTCAGTAGGCATCAGCTCGGGGCGGAAACGGCGCAGGTATTCGATCAGAACCAGCGAGTGCTTTTGTTCTTCAAAGAACCACACGGACATAAAGGCGCAAAAATCGCTGTCATCTTTATTGTCACGCAGGAACATTTCGGTAGCAGGCAAGGCTGCCCACTCGGTAATGGCGTTCATTTTGATGGTGTAGGCTTGCTCGTCTGTGAGCTTGCTGCCATCAAAGTCATCCCACGGTATGTCATGCGCAAAATTCCAGCGCACCGCTTCCATGGATTTAAATAAGTCATGGTAAAGCATAACGATTCCTAAAAAGAATCAAGCGGTTCCTTGAGGGCGGCCATTCACCGTCCGGAAGGCGCCGGAAAGCGCCAGCTTAGCAATCAGCTGGCGGACCTGCGTCTATCGTAGAACCTGCAGTTATCAGAAATATGTCAGCCACAAAAAAACTGACGCGTTGCGGGGTCGTCACACTTATCGCCCCACCAAAGCCCAGATGGCCACCCCGACCGCAACCGCCAATACAGCACATAAGGCAGTCAATAATCGGTTGGTCTGCTGCTGCGACTGGCGCAGCAGCTTGAGTTCCTGGTTCAACGCCTGCCCTGTCTCTGGCCTATTCAAAGCGGAATACACCAGACGCGGAAGCTGCGGCATGATCTGGGCCCACTGCCCTGCTTCCTGTTTCAAACGCGAATAAAAGCCCGATGGACCAATACGCTGGTACATCCACTTTTCCAGATAAGGTTTGGCGGTATCCCACAGATCCAGCTCCGGATCCAGGTCCCGCCCCATCCCTTCCACATTCAGAAGGGTTTTCTGCAGCAGCACCAGCTGCGGCTGAATTTCTACATTGAACCGGCGCGAGGTCTGGAACAGGCGCAACAGCACTTGCCCCAGGGAGATCTCGGACAAGGGCCGATCAAAATACGGTTCACATACCGCGCGTACCGAGCCTTCCAGCTCCTCTTCACGGGTTTCAGGTGGCACCCAGCCGGACTCGATGTGCAATTGAGCCACCCGGCGGTAATCGCGCCGGAAAAAAGCCAGGAAGTTTTGCGCCAGATAGTTTTTGTCGAACTCGGACAGCGAACCCACAATGCCAAAGTCCAGGGCAATATAACGGCCCAAGCTCTCCGGTGCATCCGAGACATAAATATTGCCGGGGTGCATGTCGGCATGGAAAAAACCGTCGGTAAACACCTGGGTGAAGAAAATTTCTACCCCTTTGCGGGCCAGATCCTTCAAATCCACATTGGCGGCGCGCAGGCGATCAATCTGGTTGACCGGGATGCCCTTCATGCGGTCCATGGTGAACACGGTCGAGGCGCAATAGTCCCAATGCACTTCAGGCACGATCAAAAGCTGGGTACGCTCTACATCTTTGGTGAAGTTGCGGCGTAGCTGACTGCAGTTGGAGGCTTCGCGTATCAGGTCCAGCTCGTCGTTCAGGTACTTGTCGAACTCGGCCACCACTTCGCGCGGTTTCAGACGACGGGCATCCGGGCCCAGCCGTTCCATGAACGCAGCCAGCACGCGCATCAGACGCAAGTCTTTATGGATGACTTCACGCATACCGGGACGCAATACCTTCACCGCCACTTCGCGGCCATTATGCAGCTCGGCAAAGTGAACCTGCGCAATCGACGCCGAAGCGATGGGTTCGCGATCAAACTTCTGGAACAGTTCGTAAGGCGAAGCACCCAGGGCCTTCTGAATTGTGGCTTCCGCCACCTCCGAAGGGAATGGCGGCACCCGGTCCTGCAGCAAAGCCAGTTGCTCGGCAATATCCAGCGGGATCAAATCCCGGCGAGTGGAGAGCACCTGGCCGAATTTAACGAAGATGGGCCCCAGACTTTCCAGGGCCAGCCGTAAACGTACGCCACGTGGCAGCTTGGGTTTGCGACCCAGGCGCACAATGCGCAACATACGTGATGCCCAAGGGTGGCGGATGCTCGATAGCACCAGCTCGTCCAGGCGATAACGGAATACAACCAGCAAAATGGTCAGCAGACGACACAAGGAGAACATGCTCAGGACTCCCGCCGACGCGCGTCAAGACGCTTCAAACGCTGGTCCAGTTCGTCCAGACGTTGGACCAAACCAGCCGATTGCTCGCGCATCCGTTCCAGTTCGGGGCGGGTAACCAGTAAAGCACTTTCTTCAGTCAAGTATTCGCTGGCATTGCCTGCCAAACGCTGGCCCAGATCCCGCAAACCGGAAACGGCCCGGCGCGCCCCGCTGAACAGACGCACCGCCATGACATCACCCACAATTTTGGCCAGATCATGCTCGGCATCCCAGCGCAGATTGGCCGCCAGGTCCGACACCAGATTGGCCAGCCCAGCCTCGCCTTGCACATGCATTAACTGGGCGACACGGCTGAAATCACCGTCTTGAAGAATTTGTGGCAGTTCAGGTAGCTTGTCCTGAGGCAGTGTCAACGTGACATCCGGCACGACGGCAGGATGGCCCTGCTCCAGCTTTCCTTGAGAGCTGATGGTGTAGACCAGTTGCAAACGGCCCACAATCAGCGACACGGTTTTACCTGCATGGCTGCGCAAACGCTCACGCGCCCAATCCTCGCGATCAAGCAAGGCATTGAGCAAACGCACGCCCACGGCGCCAGGTTCTAGGAATGAAGGGATACCAAGCATGTCCATGCAAGTCTACTGCCGGGGCAAGTAAACCAGTCCAATTAAAACAGCCAGTTTAACCCGACACAGACACGGCCGGATGTACAGGGCGGCAGGAACACGGGCAGATGGGATCACAGCGAAACGGGAGCGCTCATAACAGAACAGCCGCCTGGGTAAGAAGGCGGCTGTCTGTATAGATAGAGATCAAGCGTTGGGGTCAACCGGGATCTGCTGAATACCAGCCAGCAGCCAGCCTGCGCCGTCGGCCTTGAACAGATTCCAGACTTCCTCAAAGCGGAAAGCCTCTGCACCCACTTCTTCACGCAGCATACCGGAGTAGCGCACGCTGGCCAGGTGGCCGTCGGCTACTTTTTCGATACCCAGCAGCTCTGCATTGAGCAGTACCACTTGAGTTACGTTCTCGCCTTGGCGCTGAGCGATTTGAGGAGCGGCTTCCTTGAGCAGGTCGTCGGTCAGGAAGGTACGCAGTTGTTCCACGTCGCCCTTGTCCCACAGCTTCTGGATTTCCACGAACTGGGTCTTGGCATTGGCAAGGAACGTAGGCGTGTCGAAATCACCGGGGATGAACCAGCTCTCGTCTACTGGCGGCGCTGGAACAGCGGCGGCAGCAGCGGGCTGAGCAGCTGGAGCGGCAGCAGGCATAGGTGCTGGCGCAGCTTGGGGCTGCTTCCATGGGCTAGTAGCAGGATCAGCATTGCGCATCATGGACTGACCACCGGCTTGTTGCATGGCAGGACGAGCAGCCGAGCCACGCAGACGACGCACGATGAACAGAACGGCGAAGACCACCAGACCGATCAACAAGAGGCTGGACATCATTTCCAGGAAAGCACCGCCCAGACCCATGCTGGACAGCAAGGCGGCAATACCCAGACCAGCGGCGATACCGGCGATCGGGCCCAGGAAGCGGGACATGCCCGACTTGGCAGCGGTACCAGCCGCAGCCGTACCGGCAGCAGCGGCACCCGCAGCAGGCGTAGCCGAGCGAGTCGCGTTATTCGCTGCAGCAGGAGGCGTCGCTGCCGAGCGGTTGCTGGTAATGTTGGAGGATTGGCGGCCAAAACTGGAGCCACCACCCATGCGTCGTGCTTCCGCATCATAAGAAACGGTCAGCAAGGCGCCGGTGCTAAAAGCCAATACAGCGGCCATGAAATAACGAGAAAGCCGTCCAGACATAGTCACAAACTCCTGACCAGAACAAGCGCTTAACACACAGGGTTTTGACGCCCCCGGCCATGCCATCCCAGTCGATTATTCAAGAAAACTTACGATAAGCTGAACATTAACATGACAAGTTCTCATGCACCATGTTTTTTTTACCGTTCATTACAGACAAAAAACGAACGGCACCAGAAGGTGCCGCTGTATATAGAGAGAGAACGCCTGGCATCAATCCAGGCGGATGCCTTCGTGCAGCGCGGCTACGCCGGCTGTCAGATTGAAATACTGCACGCGCTCCAGGCCCACTTCGCGCATCATGTCGGCCAGAGTTTCCTGATCGGGGTGCATGCGAATGGATTCAGCCAGATAGCGGTAGCTTTCCTCGTCCTTGGCAACAAACTTGCCAATACGGGGCAGGATATTGAAGGAATACCAGTCATACGGGGCCTGCAAAGGCTTGGCCACGCGGGAAAACTCCAGCACCAGCAATTTGCCGCCCGGACGCAACACCCGCTTCATTTCAGCCAGTGCGCGATCCTTGTGCGTCATATTGCGCAAGCCAAAGGCCACCGAGACGCGATCAAAATAGCCGTCAGGAAAAGGCAGGTGCTCGGCATCACAGACCGTAACGGGCGTGATGATGCCCTTGTCCTGCAAACGATCACGACCCACGCGCAGCATGGAGCTATTGATATCGGTATGCCAGACCTCGCCGTCCGCACCGGCCTGACGCGCAAAAGTCTTGGTCAAATCACCCGTACCCGCGGCAATATCCAGCACTTTCATGCCGGGACGCACTGCTGCGCGACCAATCGTGAAGGCTTTCCAGATACGGTGCAGGCCGCCCGACATCAGATCGTTCATAATGTCGTAGTTGTTAGCCACCGAATGAAAAACCTGGGCTACTTTGCCCGCTTTTTCGTTTTCGGCCACGGTTTGAAAACCGAAGTGCGTATCGGCGTTCTGGGCGGAGGAGGTTTGAGGACGCTGTTTTTCCATAGTGCATAATCGTAACGCAGATTTCCCGGTACAGAAACGAAAATCCGGCTCGCTGAGCGCTCCCCTTTTTTACACATTCACAAACCTGAAACATTAACGCCATATGATGGCGCTATTACGTGCAGTCAGGGATTTGAAGCGCCTGCCGTATTGCCCTTGAGCCGCCTGATGACAACAGCAGGCCCCGCGCCCAAGCACAATACAGACAGCCAGCCTGACCCTCTATTATTTTTTATCGGACCAGTCTGAAGCTAACAATGAGTACAAGCATATTAGTCGTGGAAGATGAGCCTGCGATCCAGGAACTGATCTCTGTCAATCTGTCTTTTGCCGGCCATAAAGTGCTGCGCGCCTTCGATGCCGAACAAGCCCAGATCCTCATTCGCGCGGAACTGCCTGATTTGATTCTGGTGGACTGGATGCTGCCCGGCTCCTCGGGCATCAATCTGGCCCGCAAACTGCGCTCGGACGAACGTACCCGTCATATTCCGGTCATCATGCTGACCGCCAAAGGCTCGGAACAGGACAAGGTCGATGGCCTGGAAGCCGGTGCGGACGATTACATCACCAAGCCTTTCTCGCCCAAAGAACTGATTGCCCGCATCAAGGCCGTATTGCGCCGCCGCGCTCCCCAGCTAACTGACGATGTGATCTCCATCGGCACCCTGCAGCTGGACCCCAGCACGCACCGTCTGTCCAGCCAGGGCATGGCGCTGACCATCGGGCCTACCGAGTTCCGTCTGCTGCATTTTTTCATGACACACACCGAGCGCGTATTCACCCGCTCCCAGTTGCTGGACCAGGTGTGGGGCGACCATGTATTTGTAGAAGAACGTACGGTAGACGTGCACATTCGTCGCTTGCGCAAGGCGCTGGAGCCTAGCGGACACGACAAACATATTGAAACGATTCGTGGCTCGGGCTATCGTTTTGCCCTTTCCCCACTGGAAAAGGCGCCGACCGCCTGATCCCATGTTCAGCATATTTACGTCTATTGTTATCTGGGCCCTGTTGGGCAGCTTGATCGGCTGGTGGCTAGGGCCATTCACCGGTCTGGCCTTGTTTTGTGGTGGCCTGTTATTGCTGGTTGTCATCAGCACCCTGCAGCTTTCCCGCGTTGAACGCTGGACCCGCAACCTGAATGATCCTCCGCCCCCCGCAGTTGGCCCCTGGGACGCCATTCTGGCTCCCATCTACCGCCAACTGCGCCGTGATCGCCAGGAAATTCAGGATCTGAATCGTTACGTAGACGGCATCATGATGGCCGCCGAGGCCCTGCCCGACGGTGCCATTACTCTGAATGGGGAGATGGAACTGCAATGGTGCAACCAGACCGCCTGTGAGCACATAGGCCTGAATCTGGCCACGGACCGCCATCACAGCATCTTCAATATCCTGCGCGAACCCGAGTTTTCTCGTTACGCCCGTCAGCCTCAATGGGATGGCCCTTTGCTGCTGCATCTGAGCAAAGACGGACGTGAGCGCTCCTTGCTGCTGCAATTAACCCCTTATGGCCTGGGCCAGTTCCTGATCGTGACGCGTGATGTCACCCAGGTGGAAATGCTGGAGACCACCCGCAAGGACTTTGTGGCCAATGTCTCCCATGAACTGCGCACACCACTTACCGTCTTGCTGGGTTTTCTGGAAACCCTGCAGGACATGCCGCCCGAAAGCCTGCCTTTGGAACAGCGTCAACGCTACGAGCAGATGATGCTGGAGCAGACTCGCCACATGCAGTCGATTGTGTCCGACTTGCTGACCTTATCCACGCTGGAATCCTCACCCACAGTGGAAGGGGAGACAGTACAGGTCAGCCAGTTGATTGAAAGCGCGCTGAAACAAGGCGAGGCTATTTCTGGCGGCCAGCACAGCTTTGTCACAGATCTGGACCCTCGCATTGCCATTCAGGGCATGGAAACCGAACTGAGCTCGGCTGTCTCCAACCTGATTACCAACGCGGTGCGCTATACCCCCAAGGATGGCACCATCACCGTGCGCTGGTATCTGAATGACAATGGCGAGGCCTGTTATTCGGTGCAAGACACGGGCATCGGTATTGCCGCCCAGGATATTCCCCGCCTGACCGAACGCTTTTACCGCGTAGACAAGGGCCGTTCCCGCTCCACCGGCGGTACGGGTCTGGGCCTGGCCATCACCAAACACATCATCGTGCGACATAACGCCGACCTGCAAATCCAGAGCCGTCTGGGTGTGGGCAGCGTATTTATGTTGCGTTTCCCCAAGAGCCGGGTTCGACTCCAGGACAGCTAGAACATGTGGGGCCATATTGGCCCTACAATAAACGGCTCTGAAGACCACGTTGGCGGCCTTATGCCGCACAGGAGCCAAGCATGTCCCATACCAACGAGCTGCGCCCTTTCCACCTGGCTTTTCCGGTCCATGATCTGGCTGTTGCACGCCAGTTCTACGGACAAACACTGGGCTGTCCCGAAGGCCGATCCTCGGACCAGTGGATTGACTTCAACTTCTACGGCCACCAGATCGTGGCTCATCTGGCCCCTTCAGAGTGTGGCAGCAACGCCACCAGCGCGGTGGATGCCCATAATGTGCCCGTGCGCCACTTTGGCGTCGTGCTGGACATGCCCACCTGGCAGACCCTGGCTGACAAGCTGGTTGCCGCTGGCACCAAATTCGTTATCGAACCTTATATCCGTTTCAAGGGCGAGCCCGGCGAACAGGCCACCATGTTCTTCATGGACCCTTCGGGCAACGCCCTGGAGTTCAAGGCCTTCAACAGCCTGGATTCGCTTTTCGCCAAATAAAGATGCACAAATCCTGGCAACTTAACGAGCAAGGCGACCGCTGTTTGCTAGTACAGTTCAGCGGCCCGCTTTCTCTGGACACCGGCTTGCGCTGTACCCGCGCCGCCCGCTTGCTGCGCGATCAGGCGCCCGCCTGTGTCCGTGATCTAGTCCCCAGCTTTACCGCAGTCGCCATCCACTTTTACCCGGATGGCAGCAGCGACCAGCTTGCTCGTTTGCACGACTATGTTCACCAAGCCCTGGTCGAGCTAGATGCCAGCCAGGACCAGGCCGCTCCCGGCGCACTGGTAGATGTTCCCGTGTGCTACGGCGGCCTCTTCGGTCCGGACCTGCCTGCCATTGCCGAACAATTGGGGCTAAGCCAGGAACAAGTCATCGAACTGCACAGCAGCCAGGTGCAACTGGTATTCATGGTGGGCTTTGCCCCCGGCGCTCCCTATATGGGCATCTTGCCCGAGCAACTGAATGTGCCGCGCCGCGCCACACCACGCACTGTGCTGCCCAAAGGCTCGGTCGCCATTGCGAACCAGCAAACCATTATTTACCCCAACGAATCCCCCGGCGGTTGGCATCTTATTGGCCGCTCGCCAGTTAATTTGTTTGATGCCCGGCGCTCGCCCGCCGCCCTGCTCGCCCCCGGCGACCAAGTGCGCTTTGTGCCTCTGCCTCACGAGCAGTTTGATCACTGGACACCCGCATGACGGTGCATATCCTCAAACCAGGCATGATGAGCAGCCTGCAAGACCGAGGCCGTTATGGACACCAGCACCTGGGGGTTTCGCCCAGCGGTGCCATGGATGAACGCGCCCACAGACTGGCCCATTTGCTAGCAGGCAATACCACCGACCAGGATCTGGCCAGTCTGGAAATTACCGTACAAGGCCCAAGCTTGCGCTTTGACGAAGCTGCCCTGTTTGTCCTGACCGGCGCAGATATGAATGCCAGCCTGGACGGCCAACCCGTAGCAGTCCTGCGCCCTACTCTGGCACGTGCCGGACAAGCCCTGACGATGCAGTCCGCCAAACCCGGCCAAGGTGCCCGTAGCTACCTGTCTGTTTACGGCGGTTTTCAGGTCGAATCCCTGCTGGGCAGTCAAAGCACCCACATGCGCGTTGGCCTGGGTGGTTTTGAAGGCCGCGCCTTGAAGAAAGGCGACCAGATCGCATTGGCTCGACCACTACCCAATGACGAAACGACCTTGAACAGTCTGCAAGCCGAGCTGGATGAGCTGCGCATTTACATGCCCGCCGCCCTGGCCCTGGCTCCACGGGAACGCCTGCGCGTCATGCTGGATCAGGCCGATTTGTTTACCGACGAATCGCTGGAATTGTTCCAAGGCCAAAGCTACCGCATCAGCCCGGCCTCAGAGCGCATGGGCTATCGCCTGGAAGGCCAGCCCTTGCAGCGCAAGTCGCCAAAAGAACTGCTGTCCGCCCCCACCTGCTTTGGCACGATTCAAGTCCCCAACGATGGCCAGCCCATTGTGTTGATGGCAGACCGGCAAACTACAGGCGGCTATCCACGCATCGGACAAGTCATCAGCGTGGATCTGGCTCAAGTTGCCCAGCGTTTGCCCGGTCAGAATCTGGGCTTTGAAGTGGTGACGGTAGAACAGGCCCATGCACTGGCTGCCCGTCAGGAACAGGCTTTCGCACGTCTGAATGACAGCCTGGAGCCGTTGCGGCAGGCTCTAAAACAGTGTGTGACATAGAGCTTGTTAAGTCGCCACCGTACTAACGGGCATCTGGCCTTATCGCACATTCGTATGGCCAAACGGCCCATCAGGCCGCAAAGGCAGTAAGGCGGCTTGAACCAATCCCCCATGACGAACTCAGGAGCAGACACCCACTGCTCCTGGCTCCCAGGCTCAATACGGCTCCAACGACAGCCACCACATTCAAGCCCCAATAAAAAAACACCTCGCTTTTCCAAGCGAGGTGTTTTCATTTGGTCTGAGGCAAGACAGCGAATGCCGTGCGCCCTCCATAGACTTACAAAAACAGCTTGTAAGCCGGGTTATCCGTTTCGTCCCAGTGCGGGTAGCCCAGATTGCCCAGGAAAGCCTTGAATTCCTTTTTATCGGAAGACGGGACCTGGATACCGATCAGAATGCGACCGTAGTCATCACCCTGATTACGGTAATGGAACAAGCTGATATTCCAATCCTGGTTCATGCTGGACAGGAATTTACGCAAAGCACCAGGACGCTCTGGAAACTCGAACCGCAGCAGGACTTCGTCCGTAGCCTGACTGGACACCCCACCCACCATATGACGCACATGGGTCTTGGCCAGCTCGTTACCCGTCAGATTCAAAGTGCCAAAGCCTTTCTTGACGAAACGCTCTTCCAGCTTTTCGATCTCCGCTTCGGAGGAAATCGACATACCCACAAAGACGTGCGCCTTTTCAGGATTGGACATGCGGTAGTTGAACTCCGTCACCGAGCGGGTGCCCAGGGCATCGCACAGGCGGCGGAAGCTGCCTTTTGCCTCGGGGATCGTCAAGGCAAACAAAGCTTCACGAGCCTGACCCACATCTGCACGGTCCGCCACCATGCGCATACGGTCAAAGTTCATGTTCGCGCCGGACGTGACCGCAATCAGGGTCTTGTTCTTGAGCTTGTTTTGAGCAGCGTAGCGCTTGGCACCCGCCAAAGCCAAGGCACCAGCCGGTTCCAGCACGCTACGCGAGTCCTGAAACACATCTTTGATAGCCGCACAAATCGCATCCGTATCCACGATGACAAAATCATCCACATACTGACGCACCAGACGGAAAGTTTCGGAACCCACCTGCTTGACGGCAGTACCGTCAGAGAACAGGCCCACGTCCGACAAATTCACACGACGACCGGCCTTGATACTGCGCACCATGGCACAGGAGTCTTCGGTCTGCACGCCGATTACTTTGATTTCAGGACGCAAGGACTTGATGTATGTGGCGACGCCCGCCGCCAGACCGCCGCCGCCAATCGCGACAAAGACCGCTTCAATCGGGCCGGGGTGCTGTTGCAAAATTTCCATGGCCACCGTGCCCTGCCCGGCGATCACATCAGGATCGTCAAAAGGGTGCACAAAGGTCAGGCCTTCGTTCTTTTGCAGTTCCAGAGCGTGCTGGTAGGAATCCGAATAGCTCTCGCCCACCAGGACCACTTCGCCGCCCAGATTACGTACACCATCAATTTTTACTTGCGGGGTGGTGGTTGGCATGACGATAACGGCACGGCAACCCAGCTTGCGCGCTGCCATGGCCACGCCTTGCGCGTGGTTACCCGCCGAAGCGGCCAATACACCCCGTTTTAATTCTGCGGCCGACAGATTGGCCATCTTGTTATAGGCACCGCGCAGCTTGAAGCTAAAAACAGGCTGATAGTCTTCGCGCTTGAGCAGGACCGTGTTACTAATTCGTGCCGATACCTGGGGAGCGGGTTCAAGTGGTGTTTCGATGGCAACATCGTACACTTTCGAGGTCAGAATGCGCTTTAGGTAATCGTTCGACATGACTCAGCTTTTAGTAACAACCGGTTTTGCCACCAAGGCCAGCCGCAGGCCCCTGCCTGAGACCGCTCACCGGAAAAGAAAAACAGAATACCATAGGCGGATGCCCTAACTGGCGTCCATTACTCCCTACAAAACCCGTCCACATTACTTATGCAAGCCTGGATCTCTGATCTTATTTCGTGGCTCTTGGCCGCCCTATCTCTGCCCGAAGTGGGCTTGAGCGCCATTTTCATCATCAGCCTGGTCTCGGCTACCCTGCTCCCCCTGGGTTCGGAACCCGCCGTATTCGCCTATATCAATCTGGCTCCACATATGTTCTGGCCCGCCGTGCTGGTTGCCACTGTGGGTAATACGGCAGGTGGGGCCATCAGCTATGCCATGGGTCTGGGCGCCGAGAAAGCCTACGAAGCCTGGCGCGAGAAGCACCCGCAACACACAGAAGACGGCGCAACTCCCAAGAACAAGGCCGCAGGCCGCTGGCACGAGCTGGGGCGGCGCTGGCTGACCCGCATGGGACCGCCCGCCCTGCTCTTGTCCTGGCTACCCGTGGTAGGCGACCCCCTGTGTGCCGTAGCCGGTTGGCTACGCCTGCCATTTTGGCCCAGCGTGTTTTACATGGCGGTGGGAAAACTGGCGCGCTATACCACCATGACCGCTGGTCTGCTGTGGATTTTCCCCAAATTGGGTTGGTAATTTGCAGCAAACTGGCCGCAAACGCACCCTTAACCCCGACTTGGCCCTGTAGTAAGGGGGCAGCCCGGCTACGATTCGTATACACTTGTCTTTTGCCTATCTGCTCCTCGCTGAGCCGCCCTTGACGGGCCTTGCCAACTATCGCCATGAACGCCCCCATTGCAAGCAAGCACCTGGCTGCCCAGGCACGCAACAACGACACGCCGCGCCTGCGTGAAATCCCCTACAACTACACTTCGTACTCAGACCGGGAAATTATCCTGCGACTGCTGGGTGAAGAGGCCTGGGAAAAGCTGTCCGAGCTCCGCTCCGAACGCCGCACCGGCCGCTCCGCACGCATGTTGTTTGAAGTGCTGGGTGATATCTGGGTCGTCAAGCGCAACCCCTATCTGCAGGACGATCTGCTGGACAATCCCAAGCGCCAGCATCAACTGATCGAGGCCCTGAACCATCGCTTGAACGAGATTGACCAGCGCCGCGACAGCGCCGTGCCCGATCGCGATGCCAAGGTTCTGCGCCTGTTGCACGCTGCTCGGGGTGCAGTAGCCGCGTTTGAACAAGAATTTACCGATACCCGCGAGCTGCGCCAGAAAATTGTGCGCTCCCTGTCGCGCCTGACCGCCAAGGACAACATCAAGTTTGATGGCCTGTCGCGCGTCTCGCACGTCACTGACGCCACCGACTGGCGTGTGGAATATCCCTTTGTCGTGCTCACCCCCGATCACGAAAACGAGATGGCCGCCCTGGTGCGCGCCTGTATCGAACTGAAGCTGACCATCATCCCGCGTGGGGGTGGTACCGGTTACACCGGCGGTGCCATTCCACTTAGCTGGCGCTCGGTTGTCATCAACACCGAAAAGCTGGATGCCATTGGCAAGCCTGAACAAACCACGTTGCCCGGCATGTCCGAGCCCGTCACCACCATTCTGACCGGTGCTGGCGTGGTGACCCGTCGTGTGGCTGACGCTGCCGAAGCCGCCGGTGCCGTGTTTGCGGTAGACCCGACCTCGGCCGATGCCTCCTGTGTGGGCGGCAATATCGCCATGAACGCGGGCGGCAAGAAAGCCGTGCTGTGGGGTACTGCGCTGGATAACCTCGCCTGGTGGCGCATGGTCGATGCCCAGGGAAACTGGCTGGAAGTGACCCGTCTTGAACACAATATGGGCAAGATCCACGACGTGGAAATGGCCCACTTTGAAGTCAAATGGTTTGATGGCCGTTACGCTCCCGGCGCGCAATTGCTGCGCAGCGAAACCCTGCATATTGAGGGTCGGCGCTTTCGCAAGGAAGGCCTGGGTAAAGACGTTACCGACAAATTCCTGGCAGGTTTGCCCGGTATTCAGAAAGAAGGCTGTGACGGCCTGATCACGCAGGCCCGCTGGGTGCTGCACCGCATGCCTGCGCATACGCGCACCGTCTGTATGGAGTTTTTCGGCCAGGCCAAGCAGGCCGTGCCCTCCATTGTGGAAGTCATTGACTACCTGAACGGCGAAGGCAAGCGCATCGGCGCCATTCTGGCCGGCCTGGAACACCTGGACGAACGCTATCTGCGTGCGGTGGGCTATGCCACCAAGAGCAAGCGCGACGGCCTGCCCAAGATGGTCCTGATTGGCGACATCGTGGGCGACGATCCCGATGCCGTGGCAACCGCCGCTTCGGAAGTAGTGCGTCTGGCCAATGGCCGCTCCGGTGAAGGGTTTGTGGCCGTCAGCGCCGAAGCTCGCAAGAAGTTCTGGGCCGACCGTGCCCGTACCGCTGCCATTGCCCGCCATACCAACGCCTTCAAGATCAACGAAGACGTTGTGATCCCCCTGCGCCGCATGGGTGAGTACACCGAAGAAATCGAACGCATCAATATTGAGCTGTCTACGGACAACAAGCTGCGCTTGACCCGTGAACTGGAAGACTTCCTGCAAGGCGATCTGCCCGTGGGCAAGATCGAAGATCACAACGACGCCGAGCACACGCGCGAGGAGATTCTGGACGAGCGCCGTCACGACGCCCTGCAAATCGTGCGCGATGTGCGCCAGCGCTGGCAGTGGCTGCAGGACAATCTGGACAAGCCGCTGAAAGACTCGCAGGCTGAGCTGGCCGAGATTGGTGTGCCGCTGGACAGCGCCGCGATCGAGGCCCGTCTGCAAGAAGACCCGAACACCTCGATTTTCCAGCTGCTGCAAGATCACACGATCCGCACCTCCTGGAAGAGCGAGATTCGTGAAAACCTGGAAAACATCTTCCCCGGCGCCGACTGCGCGGCCGTACTGACCGAACTGCAAGCCATTCACGACCGCGTGCTGAAAAGCCGTGTGTTTGTGGCGCTGCACATGCACGCCGGTGACGGTAACGTACACACCAACATCCCCGTGAACTCGGACGACTACGGCATGCTGCAGCAAGCCAATGTCACCGTGGCCCGCATCATGCAAATTGCGCGCGGTCTGGACGGCGTGATTTCCGGTGAGCACGGAATTGGTTTGACCAAGTACGAGTTCCTGACTCAAGAAGAGCTGGAGCCTTTCCAGAACTACAAGCGCGAAGTGGACCCGAACAACCACTTCAATGCTGGCAAGCTGATGCCCGGTGCGGACTTGAGCCGCGCCTGGACCCCCAGCTTCAACCTGCTGGGTCACGAATCGCTGATCATGCAACGCAGCGAAATCGGCTCCATCTCCCATGCCATCAAGGATTGCTTGCGTTGCGGCAAGTGCAAACCGGTCTGTGCCACCCACGTGCCACGCGCCAACCTGCTGTACTCGCCCCGCAACAAGATTCTGGCTACTTCCCTGCTGATCGAAGCCTTCCTGTACGAAGAGCAAACACGTCGCGGGATCAGCCTGAAGCATTGGGAAGAGTTTGAAGACGTAGGCGACCACTGCACCCTGTGCCACAAGTGCTACAACCCCTGTCCGGTGGACATCGACTTTGGCGATGTGTCCATGGAAATGCGCTCCTTACTGAACCGCATGGGCAAGAAGTCCTTCAATCCGGGCTCGGCTGCGGCCATGTTCTTCCTGAACGCCAAGGACCCGCGCGTCATCAAGGCCACTCGTACCGCCATGATTGAAGTGGGCTATAAGGCCCAGCGTGCGGTGCACAATCTGCTGGCTGCCCCTGCTCGCAAACAGGTCAGCGCTCCCCCTGCCACCATCGGCAAGGCACCAATCCGCGAACAGGTCATCCACTTCATCAACCGCAAGATGCCCGGCGGCCTGCCCAAGCAGACTGCCCGTAAATTGCTGGATATCGAGAACTCGGATTACGTACCTATCATCCGTAACCCTGAAGCCACCTCCGTGGATTCGGAAGCCGTGTTCTACTTCCCCGGCTGTGGTTCGGAGCGTCTGTTCTCGCAAGTGGGTCTGGCTACTCAAGCCATGCTCTGGCATGTCGGCGTGCAGACGGTTCTGCCTCCTGGCTACCTGTGCTGTGGCTACCCACAGCGCGGCAGCGGTCAAAGCGACAAGGCCGAGAAAATCATCACCGACAACCGCGTGCTGTTCCACCGCATGGCCACCACCTTGAACTACCTGGATATCAAAACCGTGGTGGTCAGCTGTGGTACCTGTTACGACCAGTTGGCAGGCTATGAATTCGACAAGATCTTCCCTGGCTGCCGCCTGATCGACATCCACGAATACCTGCTGGAAAAAGGCTTGAAGCTGGAAGACGTGCAAGGCGTGCGCTACATGTACCACGACCCTTGCCACAGCCCCATGAAGCTGCAAGACCCCATGAAAACGGTCAAATCCCTGGTGGGCGACAGCACCATCAAGGCAGACCGCTGCTGTGGCGAGTCGGGCACGCTGGCGGTGTCGCGTCCGGATATTTCCACGCAAATCCGTTTCCGCAAGCACGAAGAACTGCAAAAGAACCAGGACACCGTCCGTGCCGATGGTTTCCAGGGCGAAGTCAAAGTGCTGACCTCCTGTCCGTCCTGCCTGCAAGGTTTGTCCCGCTACGAGGACGAAACCAAGATGGATGCGGATTACATCGTGGTGGAAATGGCCAAGCACATGCTGGGCGAGAACTGGATGGCGGACTACGTACGCCGTGCCAACGACGGTGGTATTGAGCGCGTTCTGGTGTAAACCAAACGCATCACTCCCCCTGAACAGGCCGGCTTTATGTCGGCCTGTTTTGTAAGGGGTGAGCAAGTATCTTTTACCGCTGGACTGCTCCAGGATAAAAATGCCCCTTGGTGGGGAGAAAGCTCAGCGTGATCGCTATTCATCGCCAGGCCCTCCCCCAGAAGCGCCACTCGGATAGCAATAAAGCAAAGGGGCTGCGCGGAGATTTTTCTGCGGAGCAGCCCAAGGAAACTCCCTTAGGGACGAATGAAGTCCCAACCGCAGTATGGAAGCTTTTTCAGAATAGGTGTCTTTATGTCTGTTGATGATCCATTGCTAAACAGCCTGCAGGCCCTGCTCCGCAGCGAACGCACTGCGTCTTTGGGCACACTCAGCAATCAGGGCTTGCCGGTGGTCTCTCGCGTCCCTTTTGCGATCTGCCCCGAACAAGCCAGCATCATCATCCACATCAGCGAAATGGCGGCTCACACCCGTTATTTGCTGCAACGTCCCGATGCCAGCCTGATGGTCAGCCAAAGCGAGCATGGCCAGGATGCTGTCCATGACTTGCCCCGCGTCACCTTCCAAATGAAGGCCCGCAAACTGGAGCGCGAGCAGCCCGACTGGGAACAGGCCAAACGAGCCTATACCGCCCGTTTTCCCGATATGGAATTTCTAAGCAGCTTTACGGACTTTCATTTCTTCGCTCTGGATCTGGTCAGGGTGCGCCATATTGCCGGGTTTGCGGCGGCACGAACCTTGAAACCTGAGCTAGTGCGTGCCTTGCTGGCAGAGCCTGTGGCCGGTTGAAGTCCCCGAGTTCGCAATCGCAGCAAGCCTTGGAAGCGCTGGATCTGTGCTCCAGCCTTCACCACGTCAAAGCACCTTAATACCACGACAAACAGGTAAGCCTTCGCCCCTTACAAGCCCCGGCCTGCACCCAAAATGTTGCAGACTCTGCAACAAAGGCGTCACCAACTGATTTCCAGACAAAGAAAACAGATCACTCATTAAACGCCTTTCTGACCAGAGAAATCGCCACTCCTTCTCCTTGCCCTTCCGGTGCACTCGTCCGTTTTCGTGTGTTTCAAACGCCAAGCATGACAAAACGTAAATTTGGCCGCTATAAGATTCAACAGCTACGACGTTAAATGGCACGCAAGGACTCGACAACACGACCTCGCAACACGTTGCCGCCACACAGAGAAAAACACCCAGGAGAGGGAGAGATGTCGAACAAGAAACGCAGCACCTATGTGCTGGTGCAGATGGCCTTGCTGAGCCTGACTTTGCCTGGCCTTACCCATGCGCAAGCAGACAGCTCATTGGAGCAATGGCGTACTAAAGAATACAAACGCCAGCCTGGCCTGGACATGATCAATGCGGCCAAAGCCTACTCACTGGGCTTTACAGGCAAAGGCGTGACGGTCGGCTATCTGGACTCGGGAATTGAAGCCAAACACCCGGAGTTTGCGGGTGCCATTGCGGGCGGCTTTGACTTCAACACGGATACCCCCTATGCCAACGGCCAAGGCATAGACGCCGATCCTCCAGCAGGTCATGGCAGCCACGTTGCGGGCATTATTGGCGCACGTCGCGACGGCAAAGGCATGCACGGTGTCGCCTTCAACAGTCAGCTCTTTGCGGTCGCCTACGATGCGAGAGAAGACGATGATGATGACATGCTTGGCAACGATCCTTATGAACCGGACCCACGCGAACAAGCCGCCGCATTTGACCGCGTTGCCTCCCGAGGCTGGAACTATCTGGCACAGTTCAAACTGCCCATCATCAACAGCAGCCTGGGCGTCAATGGTTGCAACGATGCCAGTTCCCCACCACCTTGCAATGTCTTGGACTATGGCTCGCCTGAAGGCGTACTGGATTGGCAGCCACTGGCGATCGAGGCTTTCCATAACAGCGTAGACGCAGGCTCCCTGATGGTCTTTGCCACCGGCAATGAATCACAGGACCACCCTGACCTGCTGGCAGGCTCCCCCTACTGGTTTCCTGAACTAAAAGATAACTGGCTGGCCGTGACAGCCCTGGGCGAGGATGGATCTTTAGCCTCCTATGCGAACAAGTGCGGCGTAGCAGCCGAGTGGTGTCTGGCCGCCCCCGGTGGTGACGACAATCCAGGGATTAATTCGGTCCAATCCTCTGGCGGCTATGTCGCCTTTAGCGGCACCTCCATGGCCTCCCCCCACGTCGCGGGCGGTGCTGCGCTAGTGAAGGAAGCCTTCCCCTACTTCACGGCATATCACCTGCAGCAGACCTTGCTGACCACCGCCACTGACCTGGGCGACCCCAGCGTTTTTGGCTGGGGCCTGATGAATGTAGGCAAGGCCGTACAAGGACCCGGGCAATTCACCCGCCTGTTCGATGTAGACACGCTAGGCTACAACTCCACCTTCGCCAATGACATCAGTGGCACCGGCGGCCTGCATAAGCGCGGTTCCGGCTCCCTGGAGCTGACGGGCAATAACAGCTATACCGGTGACACCACCATCAGCGGCGGTCGCCTGGCCGTTAATGGCACGCTGGCGTCTGCGGTCACAGTGGAACGCGAAGGCACCTTGGGGGGGGCCGGTACAGTCGCTCAAGTCGATAACTACGGCACCCTGGCTCCAGGTAATTCGGTT